>CAZYVI010000013.1:98751-119574 GCA_964651245.1 uncultured Anaerolineales bacterium
TAGTAGCCTTCCGGGCTGAAGAACTGCATCCGGTGGTTCTCGGTGTCGGCCACGTAGACCGTGCCGTCCGGCCGGACAGCGAGCCCGGCCGGGCTGTTGAACTGGCCTTCGCCGGTGCCCGGCGCGCCCCACGTGCCCAAGAAACGCCCGTCGGCGTCGAGGTGCTGGACGCGGCGGTTGCCGTTCTCGATCACGTAGATCGAGCCGTCCTCAGCCACCGCGACCCCCCACGGCACCAAGAACTGGCCGTTGCCGCGCCCCGGACCGCCCAGCGGACCGTGGCCAAGGCCCTCGGGGCTGAAGCGCTGGAGGCGATGGTTGTCGCGGTCGGCTACGACGAGGTCGCCGGTAGGCGTCACCGCGATGCCCACCGGGAAGCTCATCGCGCTCACGTCGTTGCCCTCGCGGCCGAACGAGCCGAGCCATGCCCCGTCGGGGGCGAAGCGCTGCACCCGGTGGTTGAAGGTGTCGGCGACCCAGACCGTGCCGTCGGCGGCCACGGCCACGCCGTAGGGTGACCGCAGCTCGCCGCCGTTGCGTCCGGTGCCGCCAAAGCGGAGCAGCGGACGACCGTCCGCGGTGAAGACCTGGATGCGGTCGTTGCCGGTGTCGGCGACGACGACGGTGCCGTCGGGGGCCACGGCCACGCCGGACGGTTGCCGGAGTTGGGCGTCGGCCGTTCCGCGCCCGCCCCAGGCGGCGACGAACGCGCCGTCGGCGGTGAAGCGTTGGATGCGATCGTTGCCGGTGTCGGCGACGACGACGCTGCCGTCGGGGGCGACGGCGACGCCGCGGGGCTGGACGAGCTGCCCCTCGCCATCGCCGCGGCTGCCCCAGGCCAGCTGAAACGCGCCGCCGGCGTCGAAGCGTTGGATGCGGTGGTTGTCCGCGTCGGCCACGAACACCGTCCCGCGCTCGCCCAGGGCGACGCCGGTCGGGCGATCGAACTGGCCGGTGCTGTCGCTGGCACCCAGGGCGAACTGCAACCGCGCCGCCAGCCCGTCGACCTGGGGGCCGGGGGTCTCGGCGCGCCCCGAACCGCCGCGCAGCGCGGCGACCAGCGCGCCGGCGACGACGAAGGCGTGCGCCGCGCTCGGTGCGCGGGCGCCGGCGGCGGTGCGGGCGCGGCGTCGGTACGGTGCCGGCGCAGCGACCGGCCGACGACTGCTGGGCATGGGGTGCTCGCGAGGCGGGGGTGCGGATCGGGAGGATGGGCCACAACACAACGCGAAGGGCCGGGTCGACCCCGGCCCTTCCGAAGCCGCGCCCCGTCCGCGTAGACGGCGGGCGGCGTACCGAACGCGCGGCAGCTCAGCCCAGGTGCGGCTCGACCTTGGGCAGATGCGGCTCGAGCTTGGCCAGGATGCGCTCCTTGGGCATGTAGCCCACGAGGCGCTCCGCCTCCTTGCCGTTCTTGAACAAGATGAGCGTCGGGATGCTGCGCACCCCGTACTGATAGGCGGCCTGCTGGTTCGTGTCGATGTCGAGCTTGGCCACCTTGAGGTGGCCCGCCGTGTCGGACGCGATCTCCTCGACCACCGGGCCGAGCATCTTGCACGGCCCGCACCACTCCGCCCAGAAGTCGACCAGGACCGGGGTGTCCGACTTCAGGACCTGGGCCTCGAAGTCGCTGTCGCTGACGGTGACGCTGAACTGACCCATGTTCGTTTCGCTCTCCTCACGCGGGGGCTCCGACCATCGGTGCCCGATCTTGGCCGGCGCTCTGGGGGCCGCCTACAATCCCGCGTACCTAGACGCGGAGGCTGCGATGGCCCTGACCAGCGATGAGCGCTGCCAACTCTACCATTATATGCGCCAGAGCCGGGCGATCGAAGACGCCGCATGGGCGTTGGCCGGCCAAGGGCGGCTGGTCGGACGCTTGTACACCGGTCACGGCCAAGAGGCCATTCCGGTCGGCTGCGCCTTCGCCCTGACCGACGGTGACATCATCGCCCCGATGTACCGCGACATGGGCGCCCATCTGGTCCGGGGCGTCCGGCCGCTCGAGGTCTTTGCCCAGTACATGGGCAAGCGCGACAGCTCGAACGGGGGGACGGACTCCGGGCTCCACATGGGTGACATGGCGCGGGGCATCGTTGGCATGATCTCTGTCCTCCCAGACTCGCTGCCCGTTACGGTCGGCGCGGCGCTGGCCTTCAAGCTGCGCCGCGAGCCGCGGGTGGCCATGACGTTCTTCGGCGAGGGTTCGACCTCGACCGGCGCCTGGCACGAGGCGCTCAACATGGCGGCCGTGCTCAAGGTGCCGGCGGTCCTGGTCTGCGAGAACAACCATTGGGCCCTGTCGACGCCCACCGAGCGCGAGTACGCCGCCGCCAGCATCGCCGACCGCGCCCACGGCTACGGAATGCCCGGCGTGCGCGTCGACGGCAACGACGTCGAGGCGGTCTACGAGGCGGCGCAGGTCGCCGTCGCCCGTGCCCGCGTCGGCGATGGGCCGACGCTGATCGAGTGCGTGACCTTTCGCATGCGCGGCCACTCGATCATCGACCCGGCCGACTACGTGCCGGCCGAGCAGCGCTCGGCGTGGGCGGCGCGGGACCCGATCGCCCGGCACTACGAGCGGCTCGTGGCGGCCGGGCTCTGGGACGCCGAGCGCGAGCAGGCGCTCGACGCGGCGCTGCGCGCCGAGATCGACGCCGCCATCGACGAGGCGGCGGCGCTGCCCGATCCCGATCCGGCCGACGTCACCCGCGGCGTGTTCGCGTTCGACGAGGCGCCGTCGACCCGCCTGCCGGCCGCGGCGCGCGCGGCGTTGGCGGCGCACGGCTACCCCGATGCGTTCCGGGCGCCCCGGCCTTGGCCCGCGGCCACGGCGACGGCGGGCGAGGTGCGCGATGCGTGAGCTGACCTACCTCGAGGCGATCCGCGAGGCGCTGCACCACGAGATGGCGCGCGACGACCGCGTCTTCCTGCTCGGCGAGGACATCGGCGCCTACGGCGGTGTCTACAAGGTGACCGAGGGGTTCCTCGACGCCTTCGGCGCCGAACGGGTCATCGACACGCCGATCGCCGAGAACGCGATCATCGGTGCCGCCACCGGCGCCGCGCTGGTCGGGATGCGGCCGGTGGCCGAGATCCAGTTTGCCGACTTCATCGCCTGCGGCTTCGATCCGCTGGTCAACATGGCATCGACGATCCACTACCGCTGGGGCCAGCCGGTGCCGTTGGTCGTGCGGATGCCGGCCGGGGCGACCTGGGCCGGCGCCGGTCCGTTCCACTCGCAGAGCATGGAGGCCTGGTTCGCGCAGGTGCCCGGGCTCAAGGTGGTCATGCCCCACACGCCCGCCGACGCCAAGGGGCTGTTGCTGAGCGCGATCCGCGATCCCAACCCGGTGATCTTCCTCGAGCAGAAGTACCTCTATCGCCGGCTCAAGGGGCCGGTGCCCGAGGGCGACCACGTCGTCCCCCTCGGCGAGGCGGCGATCGTCCGCCCGGGCCGCGACGCGACCGTGGTGGCGTACGGCACGATGGCGCACAAGTCGCTGCTGGCGGCCGACCTCGCCGCCGCCGACGGGATCGACGTCGAGGTCGTCGACCTCCGGACGATCGTGCCGTGGGACCGGGCGGCGGTGCTGGCGTCGGTGGCCAAGACGGGCCGCGCGCTCGTCGTGGGCGAGGCGCATCGCACCGCCGGCTTCGCGGCCGAGATCGCGGCCGAGATCGCCGAGGCCGCGTTCACCGAGCTCGACGCGCCGGTGCGGCGGCTGGCGGGCCTCGATGTCCCGATCCCGGCCCACCCGATCCTCGAGGCCGCCTACCTGCCCGACGAGCACGCGATCGCCGCCGCGCTGCGCGACCTCGTCGCCTGGTGACGGTCGGCGCGACGGCTCGGCCGGCCGGCCGTCGTCGGCGGCGCGGCCGGCCTTGGCTCATGGAGGAGCCCTGATGCTCGAGGTCGCTGTCTACGGCGCCACCGGCTACACCGGCGGCGAGCTCGCCGGCCTGCTGGCGCGCCACCCGGGCGTCCGGCTGCGCTGGGCGGTGTCGTCGTCGAGCGCTGGCCGTTCGCTGGCCGACGTCCTGCCCGGCGCACCCGATGTCCCGCTCGTGGCGGCTGCGGATGCCGCCACGGACGGCCTCGACGCCGCCTTCCTCTGCCTCCCGCACGGCGCGGCGGCCGAGACCGCGCTGCGCCTCCTCGCCGACGGCGTGCGCGTCATCGACCTCAGCGCCGACTTCCGGCTGCCCGATCCCGACGCCTACGCCGCCTGGTACGACCGGCCGCACCCGGCGCCGGACCGATTGGCATCGGCCGTCTACGGCCTCACCGAGCACGCCCGCGCCGCGCTGCCCGGAGCCGACCTCGTGGCCAACCCTGGCTGCTACCCCACCAGCATCCTGCTCCCGCTCGTGCCGCTCGTGCGCGCGGGTGCGGTGGCGTCGGGGACCGTCGTCGTGGCCGACAGCAAGTCGGGCGTCTCCGGCGCCGGTCGGGCGCCAACGCTGCACACCAGCTTCGTTGAGGTCGCCGACAACTTCCAGGCCTACAAGGTCGGCCGGAGCCACCGCCACCTGCCCGAGATCGAGGCCCACCTCGGGCGGCTCGTCGCTCCCCAGGCCGGCGCCGCGCCGGCGATCGTCTTCACCCCGCATCTCCTGCCGGTGCCGCGCGGCATCCTGTCGACGATCTACCTGCCGCTGGCGACCGGCTGGGACGCCGCCGCCGCCCGCACCGCGCTCCGCGACGCCTACGATGGCGAGCCGTTCGTCCGGATCCTGCCGGCAGGCGCCCAGGCCCAGCTGGCGCACGTCGTCCGGACGAACCGCTGCGTCGTCAGCGTCGAGTCCTGCCAGCCGCCGGGCGGGCTGGCGATGCTCGTCGTCACCAGCGCGATCGACAACCTGGTGAAGGGCGCGGCCGGACAGGCGGTCCAGAACTTCAACGCCGTCTTCGGGCTGCCCGAGACGACCGGGCTGGCGGCATGACGGCGCCGAACGGGCCGGCGGCGGCCTGCACGTCGCCGTGGCCAGCGGCGGACGACGGCGACGTTGGGCTCCCGCCGATCGACGTCGTCAAGGTCGGCGGGCACGAGCTCGACGATCCGGCGTTCGTGATCGGGCTGGCCGAGGCGATCGGCGCGCTGCGCGCCGCGGGGCGGGCGGTGGTCGTCGTGCATGGCGGCGGCCGGGCGATCGCGGCGCTGCAGGCCAAGCTCGAGCTGCCGGTGCGGACCATCGACGGGCGGCGCGTCACCGACGACGCGGCGCTCGACGTCGTCGAGATGGTGCTGTCCGGGCTGGCCAACAAGCGCCTGGTAGCCGTGTTCGTCGGGGCCGGGCTCGACGCCCTCGGGCTGAGCGGCGTCGACCGCGGCCTGCTGCGCTGCCGCCGGCTCGAGCACCCCACCGCCGACCTTGGCCGCGTCGGCGAGATCGAAACCGTCCGGCGGGCGGTGCTCGACGGGCTGCTCGCCGAGGGCGTCGTGCCGGTGGTTTCGCCGCTCTCGCTCGGCCCCGACGGCCGCAGCTGGAACGTGAACGCCGACGACGCCGCGGCGGCGATCGCGGTCGCGCTCGGCGCGGCGCGGCTCGTGCTCGTCAGCAACGTGCCGGGCGTCCGCCTGGCCGACGGCGTCGCCGATCGGCTCGACGCGGTGGCCGTCACGGCCGCGATCGCCGGCGGGGCGATCGCCGGTGGCATGGTGCCCAAGGTGCGCTCGGCCTTGGCGGCGGTGGCGGCGGGCGTCGGCGAGGTGCGGATCGTCGACCTGGCCGGGCTGACGGGCGGTGGCGGCACGTCCGTCGTGGCGTCCGCCGGGTGAGCGGCGGGCGCGCGGTGGGCGAACCCGCGGCCGGCGAGCCGGCGGCGCCGCTGGCGGCGGATGACGCGACGGCCGCCGCGTCGGTCGTCGTGCGCGCCGCGCGCCCGGCCGATGTCGACGCGCTGGCCGCGTTGGTGGCCGAGTTCGCCCGGCGCGGCGACGTCCTGCCCCGCGCCGCGGCGGCAATCCGCGTCACGCTGGGCGACTGGGTGGTCGGCGTCGCCGGCGACGAGGTCGTGGCCTGCGGCGCCCTGTTCCGCTACGGCCCCGGCCTGGCCGAGGTCCGGACGACGATCGTGCGCGACGACTGGCAGGGCACCGGCCTCGGGCGGCGCATCGTCGAGGCCGTGGTGGCGATGGCCGCCGAGCGCGGCGTGGCCACGGTCTTCACGCTCACCCGCCGGGCGCCGTTCTTCGAGCGCCTCGGCTTCGTGGCCACCGAGAAGGCGGCCTTTCCCGAGAAGGTCTGGAAGGACTGCCGGACCTGTCCGCTGATCGACGCCTGCGACGAGACGGCCCTTCGGCTCGACGTCGTCTCGTCGTCCCAACCGACCCCCAGGAGCCTCCCGATGTCGAACCATCCGACCGTTCGCCGCGTCGTGCTCGCCTATTCGGGCGGGCTCGACACCAGCGTCATCGTCCCGTGGCTGCGCGAGCGCTACGGCTGCGAGGTGGTGTGCTTCTGCGCCGACCTCGGCCAGGGCGACGAACTCGACGGCCTGCGCGACAAGGCGTTGGCCAGCGGCGCCGCCGACTGCGTGATCGAGGACCTGCGCGACGAGTTCGCGCGCGACTTCCTGTTCCCGATGCTCCAGGCGGGCGCGGTCTACGAGCGGCAGTACCTGCTGGGCACGGCGATCGCCCGGCCGCTCATCGCCAAGTGGCAGGTCGCCGTCGCGGAGTCGGTCGGCGCCGACGCCGTGGCCCACGGCTGCACCGGCAAAGGCAACGACCAGGTCCGCTTCGAGCTCACGTTCCAGGCCTTGAACCCGACGCTGCACGTCATCGCGCCGTGGCGCGAGTGGGACATCCGCAGCCGCGACGACGCCCTGGCCTACGCCGACCGCCACGGCGTGCCGATCGCCAGCCGCGAGAAGTCGGTGTACAGCCGCGACCGCAACCTCTGGCACATCTCGCACGAGGGCGGCCGGCTCGAGGACCCGCGCCTCGAGCCCGAACCCGACATGTTCCTCTGGACCGTCGACCCACGCCACGCCCCCGACGTGCCCGAAGAGGTCGAGATCGGCTTCGAGGCCGGCGTGCCGGTCAACGTCGACGGCGAGCGCCTGGCGCCGGCGGCCCTCATCGCGCGGCTCAACGCCCTCGGCGCCCGGCACGGCGTCGGCCGCGTCGACCTGGTCGAGAACCGACTCGTGGGCATGAAGTCGCGCGGCGTGTACGAGACGCCCGGCGGGACGCTGCTCTACACGGCGCACCGCGAGGTCGAGTCGCTGTGCCTCGACCGCGAGACCGCGCACTACAAGGAGCAGCTCGCCGGCCGCTACGCCGAGCTGGTCTACTTCGGCCAGTGGTACCACCCGCTGCGCGAGGGCGTGCAGGCGTTCATCGCCCGGACCCAGGAGTCGGTGACGGGCTGGGCCAAGCTGCGGCTGTTCAAGGGCGCGGTGACCGTCATCGGCCGCTACAGCCCGCACAGCCTGTACCGCGAGGACTTCGCCACCTTTGGCCAGGACGACGTCTACGACCAGACCGATGCCGCCGGCTTCATCCGGCTCTTCGGCCTGCCGATGAAGGTGCGGGCGATGATGGAGGTCTCGGGCGGCGGCCGAACGCGCTACGCCGCGCCCGACTACTCGCAGTTCAAGCGGGACTGAGGTCGATGACCGCGGCATCGCAGCCCGCGTCGGCGGCCGGCGGTCCCGGCCCCCTGGGCCACGACGTCGTCGACGGCGGCACCACCGCCGCCCGCGGCTTCCGGGCCGCGGCGGCGACGGGCGGCCTCAAGGCGTCCGGCGCGCCCGACATCGCCCTGCTCGTCAGCGACGCCGAGGCCAGCGCGGCCGGCGTGTTCACCCGCAGCGCGTTCGCAGCCGCGCCGGTCCGCCTCGACCGCGCGACGCTCGCCGCCAGCGGCGGCCGGGCGCGGGCCGTCGTGGCCA
This sequence comes from uncultured Anaerolineales bacterium, assembly GCA_964651245.1. Taxonomy (GTDB): domain Bacteria; phylum Chloroflexota; class Anaerolineae; order Epilineales; family Epilineaceae; genus Avedoeria. The sequence goes on from CAZYVI010000013.1 coordinate 106,655, forward strand.
ACAGCGGCTGCGCCAACGCCGTGACCGGCGCGCCCGGCGACGACGCGGCGCGGGCGATGCAGGCCGCGGCCGCGGCCGCCGTCGGTTGCGCGCCCGACCGCGTCCTGGTGCTCTCCACCGGCGTCATCGGCGTGCCGCTCGACGTCGCCAAGGTGGAGCGCGGCGTGCGCGACGCGGCGCGGCGCCTGGCGCCCGACGGCGGAGCGGCTGCGGCGCACGCCATCCTGACGACCGACACCCGACCCAAGACGGCGGCGCGCACGGTGCGGCTGTCGGGCGGCATCGTCGTCGTCGGCGGGATGGCCAAGGGCGCCGGCATGATCCACCCCGACATGGCGACGATGCTGGCCGTCGTGACGACCGACCTCGTGCGCGCACCGGACGACCTGGCGGACGACCTCCGCGCGGCGGTCGCGGGGTCGTTCAACCGCATCTCGATCGACGGCGACACGAGCACGAACGACAGCGTCCTGATGCTGGCCAACGGGGCGTCGGGCGTCCGGGTCGACGCGGCAGGCGGGGACGACCGAGCGGCCGACGTGGCCGCCTGGCGCGCCGCCCTCCTCGATCTGTGCCAGGACCTGGCCCGCCAGATCGTCCGCGACGGCGAGGGCGTGCGGCGGCTGGCGGTCATCGAGGTCGTCGGCGCCGCCGACGACGCCGCGGCGCACCGGGTGGCCAACACGATCGCCACGTCGCCGCTCGTCAAGACGGCCTTCGCCGGCGGCGACCCGAACTGGGGGCGCATCGTGGCCGCCGCCGGCCGCAGCGGGGTGGCGATCGACCCGGCGCGCGTCGGGCTGTCGTTCGCGCCGGGCGAGGGCGCAGCGGGCGAGCGGCCCGTCGACGGGCTGGTCGTGCTGCGCGACGGCCTGCCGGTCGCGTTCGACGACGCCGCGGCCGGCGCGATCCTGGGCGGCGAGACGTTCACCGTCCGGCTCGACCTCGGCGCCGGAGCCGGCGTCGCCACCGTCTGGACCGGCGACCTGACCGAGGACTACATCCGGATCAACGCCGACTACCGGACGTGACGGCTGCGCCGCGCCCGTCGATCCCCCACGGCCAGCGCGCCGCTACGGCGTAGGGGCACGGCATGCCGTGCCCCTACGCTACACGGGCGGGGTCGGCTGGCCGGGGGTGTCGTGGTTTCAGGGCGAACACGGGTTGGCAGGCCGTGCCACGATCGCGGACGGAGGCGGTGGGTCCGGGGGCGGGTCGTTCCAGCGGGTCACGGCGGCGCGGGCCGTCTCCAGCTGGCGGGCCACGGCGGCGGGGGCGGTGCCGCCGTCGGCCGATCGGGCGTCGAGGGCGGTGCGCCAATCGAGGGCGGCGATGTCGCCGGCCTCGAACGCCGGGTCGATCGCCACGAGCACCTCCGCCGGCAGCGCGTCCAACGCCACCCCGAGCTGCTCCGCCCGCCGCACCGCCTGACCCGCCAGCCCGTGCGCGGTGCGGAACGGTACGCCGCGCCGCACCAGGTGGTCGGCCAGGTCGGTCGCCAGCATCGCCGGGTCGAGGCGCGCCGCCATGCGGTCCGCATCGACGCGCAGCGTGGCGACGAGGCCGGCGACGACGGGCAGCAGCGCGAGCAGCGTGTCGTGCGCGTCGAAGACGGGTTCCTTGTCCTCCTGGAGGTCCTTGTCGTAGGCCGAGGGCAGCCCCTTGAGCACCGTCAGCAGCGCCACGAGGTCGCCGATGAGGCGCCCGGCCTTGCCGCGCGCCAGCTCGAGCGGGTCCGGGTTCTTCTTCTGGGGCATCAGGCTCGAGCCGGTGGCGAAGGCGTCGTCGAGGACGACGAAGCCGAACGCCGGGTTGGCGAAGAGGATCAGCGGCTCGGCCAGACGGCTCAGGTGAACCCCGACGAGGGCGGTGGCGAACAGGAACTCGGCGGCGAAGTCGCGGTCGGCGACGGCGTCGAGGCTGTTGGGGGCGACGCGCGCGAAGCCGAGGTCGGCCGCCAGGGCGGTGCGGTCGATGGCGAACGCCGTCCCGGCCAGCGCGCCAGCGCCCAGCGGCAGCACGGCGGCGGTGCGGCGGACGGCCGCGAGGCGGTCGCGATCGCGCGCCAGCGGCCAGACGTGCGCCAGCAGCCAGTGGGCCCAGGTGACCGGCTGGGCCGGCTGGAGATGGGTGAAGCCGGGCAGCGCCGTCCGGGTATGCGGCGCCGCGGCTGCGACGAGCGCTTCAGCCAGTCGGCCGGTGGCGTCGACGAGGCGGTCACAGGCGCCCATGATCCAGAGCCGGAGGTCGGTCGCCACCTGATCGTTGCGGCTGCGGCCGGTGTGCAGCTTGCCCGCGACCGGACCGGCCAGCTCGCCGAGGCGGCGCTCGACGGCCGAGTGGATGTCCTCGTCGCCCGCGGCGAACGCGAACGCGCCCGCGGCAAGCTCGTCGGCGATCGCGGCCAGGCCCGCGTCGAGCGCGGCCGCCTCGTCGGCGGTGACGACGCCGGCGCGGGCCAGGGCGCGGGCCCAGGCGCGGCTGCCGACCACGTCCTCGGCGCCGAGGCGGCGGTCGAACGGCAGGCTGCGGTTGAGGGCGTGCGCGGCCGGGTCGAGCGCACCGTCGAATCGGCCTCCCCAGAGCATCGTCGGGCTCCTGTCTGGCAAATCGGGGCCGGCGGATGATAATCGCCGGCGGCCGGCCACGCGGCCGGCCGCCGCCCGCCGTCCGCACGAGGTCGCGATGACGAACGAACCCGGCCCGCCCGACCCGCTCGTCGCCGCCGACCACGGCGTCGTCCTCCAGAACTACTCTCGCCCGCCGATCGTCTTCGAGCGCGGCGACGGGGCCTGGGTGTTCGACACCGCGGGGCGGCGCTACCTCGACTTCAACGCGGGCATCGCGGTCAGCGCCCTGGGACACGGCGACGCCGCGCTGGCGGCGGCCATCGCCGACCAGGCGGCGCGGCTGATCCACACCAGCAACCTCTACCACACGGCACCCTACATCCGGCTGGCCCAGCAGCTGGTGGCGCGCTCGTTCGCCGACCGCGTCTTCTTCGCGAACTCGGGCACCGAGGCGATCGAAGCCGCCCTGAAGTTCGCCCGTCTCTACGCCCGGTCGACGCACGGCGAGGTCGACGCCCCCGCGGCGTGGTCGGAGCTCGTCGACGACCCGGCCGTGTCGCGCTGGCCGCGCCAGTGGCGGATCGTGGCGTTCGAGCAGGCGTTCCACGGCCGGACGTTCGGGGCGCTGTCGCTGACGCACAAGGCGGCGTACCGCGCTCCGTTCGCGCCGCTCGTGCCCGGCGTGGTGTTCGCGCCGTTCAACGACGTCGCGGCCGCCGAAGCGGCGATTGACGAAACGACGATGGCCGTCGTCGTCGAGCCGATCCAGGGCGAGGGCGGCTACGTGCCGGCGACGCTGCCGTTCCTGCACGCGCTGCGGGCGCGCTGCGACGCGGTCGGGGCGCTGCTCGTGCTCGACGAGATCCAGTGCGGCCTTGGCCGGACGGGGCACCTCTTCGCCCACGAGATGTACGGCGTCCGGCCCGACATCGTCTGCCTGGCCAAGCCGTTGGCGGGCGGGCTGCCGATCGGGGCCGTGCTGCTGACGCAGGCGGTGGCCGACTGCGTCGGCGTCGGCGCCCACGGCAGCACGTTCGCCGGCGGGCCGCTGGTCTGCCGTGCGGCCGAGGTCGTGTTGGAGCGCGTGGCCGATCCCGCCTTCCTGGCCGCCGTCCAGGCCCGCGGCCGGCGGCTCGTCGACGGCCTGCTCGGCCTCGACGAGGCCCACATCGTCGACATCCGCGGCGCCGGGCTCATGGTGGGCGTCGAGCTCGATCTGCCGGTCAAGGGCGTTGTTGAGGCGGCCCGCGACGAGGGCGTGCTGCTCATCGGCGCCGGGGAGCGCGTGCTGCGGCTCTGCCCGCCGCTCGTCGTCGACGACGGCCAGATCGACCTGGCGGTGGCGGCGATCGGGCGCGGCATCCAGCGCGCGGCGCAGCCATGACCGTCGGCGTTGTGCCCGCGCCGAGTTGCCTTCGACGCGCCGTTGCCTACGATGGAGCCGCGGCGTGCGCCGCCACTTCCCCCAAGGAGCGATTCGGTGTCGACCTCTGAGACCCTTGCCGCCCGCTGCGACGGCCACATCGCCGACCGCAGCCTGCTGAAGCACCCGTTCTACCAGGCGTGGAGCGACGGCACGCTGCCCGTCGTCGCGCTGGCCGACTACGCGCGCGAGTACGGCGCGTACATCAGCCGCATCGCCGACGGCTGGCGCGCGGTGGGCGAGCCCGACATCGCCGCCATCGAGGTCGGCCACGCCAAGGTCTGGGGCGACACGTTCGCGCGCGGCCTATCGACCACGGTGTCGGCGCCGGACGTACGGGCGGTGCAGGAGCTGTGCGCCACGGCCGACGCACTGTTCGCCGACCGCGTGACGGCGCTCGGCGCCCTCTACGCCTTCGAAGCTCAGCAGCCGGCCACGGCGCGCAGCAAGCGCGCCGGCCTGGCGAGCCACTACCGCGACCTGCCCGAGACGTGCGAGACGTACTTCCGGCTCCACGAGGACGACGACCACGAGCCGGCCCTGCTGGCGGCCGGGCTGAACGCGCTGCCCGCGGCCGACCAGGCCCGCGCCGAGGCGGCGTGCGCCCAGATGACGGTGGCGCTGTGGGATGCCCTGACCGGGCTGCACGCCCCGCACGCCGCGGCCTGCATGGCCAACTGAGCGAGGACGCGATCGCGAGCGATCGAACGGGGCGGGTGCGGCATCGTCGCGCCCGCCCCGATGTGCTCCGGCGGCGGTCGGAGCGCGCGGGCGCGACGAGGAGCCGGCGTTGCAGGAACGCGCCAGCGGGGGGACGAACGGGCGATCGGCCCGGTGGCTGTTCGTCGCGGCCGTGGCCGTCTACGCCGCGACGCGGCTGGTGGCCCTCGATCGCTTCCCGATCTACTTCCACGCCGACGAGGCGTTCGGGCCGCTGACGGCGGCCGACCTGCTGCGCAACGGGCTGCGCGACGCCTATGGGCGCCTTCTGCCGGTGTACTTCGAGCCGGCGCCCAACCGTTGGATGCCGATCGGCACCGTCTACGCCCACCTGGCGTCGGTGGCGTGGCTGGGCCTCGGCATCGTGGTGACACGGGCGACGACGGCCATCGTCACCGTCGCCGGCGCCGCAGCGGTGGCGCTGGCGCTGCGCGACGGCTTCGGCGTGCGGCGCTGGTGGGCCGGCGCGCTGGTGCTGGGGGCGATGCCGGCCTGGTTCCTCCATAGCCGAACCGGCTTCGAAGCGGCGATGATGACCGCCGCGTTCGCCGTGTTCCTGTGGTGCTACCTGCGCTACCGGCGCGACGGCGGCCGGTGGTGGCCGTGCGCTGCGGTGGCGGCCGCGGCAGCGACGTTCTACGCCTACTCGAACGGCCAGACGACCATGGCCGTCCTGGGCGCGCTGCTCCTCGTGGCCGACGGCCGCGTCCACTGGGCGCGCCGCCGCGCGCTCGTGCCGGCGCTGGTGCTCGGCGTGCTGCTGCTGGTGCCGTTCGCGCGCTTCCGTTGGGCACACCCCGGCGCCGAGGTCGAGCACCTCCGGGCGGTCGGCGCCTACCTGGCCGATCCGGCGCGCTCGCCGGCCGAAAAGGCGATCGGGTTTGCCCGCCGCTACGCCTTCGGGCTCCATCCCCGCCTCTGGTTCGTCAGCCACGATCCCGACCACCTCCTGGCGCCGGCCGAAGCCCGTTGGCCGGCCCTGAAGCAGGTGCTGACGCTGGGCAGTCCGCTCGAGATCGCCCGCCACCGCTACCGCGGCCGCGGCCATCTAGCGCTGTGGATGCTGCCGTTGTGGCTCGCCGGCCTCGTCATCGCGGTCTGCCGCCGGCGCGACCCGCCGTACCGCGTGGTGCTGCTGGCGGTCCTGGCCGCCCCCGTCGGCGCCGCGACCTTCGACATCGGCATCACGCGGGTGCTGGCGATGGTCGTCCCGTTCGCGATCCTGGTGACGCTGGGGCTCGACCGGGCGCTGGATGGGATCGAGCGGTGGCTCGCCGCATCGCCGCGCCTGGCGGAGCGGCCCCAGTGGTGGCGTCGCGGCGGCGCGCTCGTGTCGGGGGCGGCGTTCCTGGCCCTGGCCGGCGCCAACGTCGAGTTGCTGACGACGGCGCTGCGAACGGCGCCGCGCTGGTACGGCGACTACGGCCTATACGGCATGCAGTGGGGCGCGTCACAGCTGTTCGATGACCTCGTGCCGCGGCTGCTGGCGGACGATGACGACGTCGAGGTAATGCTGACCTCCGACTGGGCCAACGCCGCCGATCGGCTGCCGTACTTCTTCCTCGAGCCCGACCAGATCGGCCGTGTGCGGTCTCGGGGCGTCGCCGAACTGATGCTCAAGCAGGCGGATCTGTCGGCCGACCTCGTCTGGATCGTCACCGACGCCGAGCTGGGACGGGTGCGCGACAGCGGCAAGTTCGAGCCGCCCGAGATCGTTCGGACGCTGGACTGGCCGGACGGGCGGCCGGGCTTCCACGCGGTGCGGCTGCGCTATCGGCCCGGCATCGAGGCAGTGTTCGCCGCCGAGCGCGAGGCGCGCCGACGCCTCGTCGAGGGCCGGGCCGTCGTGGCCGGCGAGGTGATCACGGTCCGCCACTCGGTCGCCGACATGGGTACGCCGCCCGACCTGTTCGACGGCAACCCGAGTTCGCTGCTGCGCGGCCTCGAGGCCAACCCGCTCATCATCGAATTGGCCTTTCCGAAGCCCCGACCGGTGACCGGGATCGCCGGCCACTTCGCCCACATGCCGTACACCGTGACGGCCGAGCTGTTCGCGCCCGGCGTGGCCGAGGCCGTCCGCTACGTCGTGACGGCGCCGGCGCCGGCCGAGGGCGACGCCCACCTCGACCTTGCGTTCGACCGCGGACCGGACACGGTCGAGCGCCTGCGGCTGACGATCCACCACGACGGGATGGGCGACGAGGCCAACATCCACGTCCGCGAGCTCGTGCTACGCTGACCAGCCCTCGACGAGCGCTGCGACGACCGCCCCCGGATCGTCCGCCCGCGCCACCGCGCCCATGACCGCCACCCCCGCCGCCCCGACCGCGCGGCAGGCGGCGGCGTCGGCGGCCGCGGCGATACCGCCGAGCGCGACGATGGGCACGTCGACCGCCGTCGCGACGCGCCGCAGCGCGTCCAGGCCGAGCGCCGGGCCGTAGCCGGGCTTGCTCGCCGTGGCGAAGATCGGGCTGAGCGTGACGTAGTCGGCGCCCGCCGCGGCCGCCCGTGCCGCCTCGCCCACGTCATGGGCGCTCTGGCCGACGAGCGCCGCCGGGCCGAGCGCCGCGCGCGCCGCGGCGGCGTCGCCATCGCGCGGCAGATGGACGCCGTGGGCGCCGGCGCGGCGGGCGACGTCCACCGCCACCGATCCCGCCCCGGCCACGACGACGGCGGCGCCGGCGGGCGCGGCGACGGCGACGAGGTCGGCGACGAGCGCGGTCAGTGCGGCGGCGGCGAGGTCCTTCTCGCGCACCGCGATCCAGCGCCCACCGGCGGCCACCACGGCAAGCACGACATCGACGAGCGGACGGTGCCCAGCGCGGCGGTCGGTGACGACGAGGACAGGGGGGGCAGGCAGCCGGGTCAGCGGGCGGACCGCTACTTGGCGCGGAAGGCGGCGGCCACGAGGTCGCGCGGGAAGAACGCCGTGACGTCGCGCCCTTCGGCGAAACGGTAGACGGCTGCGGTGTAGATCCCCTTCAGCGCGCCCTGGACGAGGCCGACGAGAATGAGCGCCACGACGAACACGGCGACGGCGGCGACGATGAGCGCCGTCGACTCGGTGAGCGCCGCGCCGACAATGGCCAGGACGCCGAGCGGGATCGTCACCAGGTAGACCAACCCGAACACGACGCCCATGCCAAGCCCGCCGGCCAGCTGCTCGCCCCACGTCTTCTTCAGGAGCGACCCGCTGCGCTTGACGGCCTCGATCGGGCCGAGCCCCTCGGCCACGAGGACCGGTACGACGAGCGCGGTGGCGATCGTCCAGGCGAGGCCGCCGAAGCGGGAAACGGTCTCGCCGGCCCGCCCCCCGCGCTCGGCGAGCGCCTGGAGCGCGATGCCGACGGTGGCCGCGATCGCGGCGTAGCCCAGGAGGTGCCCCAAGTGCGCGTTGGCGACCCGCAGGCCGTCGGAGACGGTCGGGTTGGCGCCGTCGAGCCGGATCATCGCGGCACCGACGAGGGCGGCGTTGAAGTAGAAGATGACGAGGTACTGCACGAGGTAAAACGCGAACAGGAAGGCGTACCCGCCGATGCTGCGCTCGGCGTTGCGGTCCATGACCTCGGCGCCGAACCCGGTCAGCCAAGCGGGCACGAAGAAGCTGGCGGCGACGATCATTGCCGCGATCGACGACACGATCGGGAAGACGAGCAGCTCCTTGTCGGCGCGCAGGACGGCCGCGCTGGCCTTGACGAGCTGCCAGCTGTTGGACAGGCGTTGCATCATCGGGATGGACTCCTGGGCGCGATCGCCGTACGTTGGCGCGACGGTCGTGACGCGGGGCGGTCGGCCGCAGCTTGCCCGGTCGCCGCCAACCTGTCAACCGACGTCGAGCATCCCCTCGAGCGGGCTCGACGCCGCGGCGTACAGCCGCCGCGGGATCCGACCCGCGCCGTGGGCCAGCCGGCCGGCCTCGATCGCCAGTCGCATGGCCCGCGCCATGGCCACCGGGTCGCGCGCGCCGGCGACGGCGGTGTTGAGCAGGATGCCGTCGTAGCCGAGCTCCATCGCCTGCGCCGCGTCGGACGCCGTGCCGACGCCGGCGTCGACGATGAGCGGCACGTCGAGCAGCTCGCGGATGATCCGGAGGTTGTAGGGGTTGCGCAGCCCCATCCCGCTGCCGATCGGCGCGCCCAGCGGCATGACGGCGGCGCAGCCCAGGTCGGCCAGCTTGCGGCACGTCACGGGGTCGTCGTTGCAGTACGGCAGGACGACGAAGCCGTCGCGGACAAGCTCGGCCGCCGCCTGGAGCAGCTGTTCGACGTCGGGGAACAGCGTCTCGTCGTCGCCGATGACCTCGAGCTTGACCCAGTCGGTGCCGAGCGCCTCGCGCGCCAGCTGCGCCGTGAGGACGGCCTCGCGGGCGGTGTAGCAGCCGGCCGTGTTCGGCAGCAGCTGGAAGCGGTCGCCCAGGACGTCGAACAGCCCTTCGCCGCCGCCGTCGACCTTCACCCGCCGCATCGCCACCGTGACGATCTCGGCGCCGCTGGCGGCGATCGCGTCCAGCATGACCTGCTGGTTGGGGTAGCGCGACGTGCCGATGAGGAGGCGCGAACGGAACGTGCGGCCGGCGATGACGAGGGGGTCGGCGACGTCCATCACCCGCCCGCGACCGCTTGGAGCACCTCGACACGATCGCCGGGCGCAAGCACCGTCGTGGTCCACGCCGCGCGCGGCACGACGCGGTCGTTCAACGCGACGGCGATGCCGGGGCGCGCGGGGTCGGCGCCGGCGGCGGCGAGGACGGCGGCGAGGGAGTCGGCCGGGCGGAGGGGAACGGGGATGCCGTTGACCTGGACCGCGGGCCCGGACATCGCGGACACGATCGGGCTACCGCGGCGCGGGAAGCATCGGCAGGACCGCGACGCCCTGCTTCTGCGCCGCCTGGAGGGCCTTCGATTCCCTGCACGTCATCGCCGACTGCTTCTCGAAGTCCGAGTTGTTCGACGTGGTTTTGTCCATCCGGTCCAGTCCTGGTGCGCGCCGGCGATCGAACCCGCCGCCCGCAGCATAGCGCAGTTGGGACAGGGGCCACCACCGCCGGCGTCGCCACGACGACGCGCATCCGGCGGCGCGGGCCGCGTCGAGCCGGTTGGCCAGCACTCAAACGTGCGATGCGTCGACCTGGTTGATCTCGATCAGCGGCTCGCCGGCATCCAGTAGAGCGACGATCCGTGGCCAGCTCGTGCGAAGCGTCGACCACAGCTCAGCATTGCGGACATTGCCGAGATGGTTGCATCCGAAGCCGTGTGCGCCGCGAAGTCGAAGACGTGCAAGGCATCGACCCCGAGCTCGGACGCCAGACGCCGCGCCAGCGAGGGTGGCAGCTGGGCGTCAACCCAAACCGGGCCGATGGCCGGGCCGCGTACGCCTCACGCGGCCAGCACGGGGTGGTCGAGCCGGCGTGCGGCGTATTGTAGGCACGCGGCGATGTCGTCGGCTTGCAGGCACGGATACTCCGCGAGAATCGCTTCGGGCGTCTCGCCGGCCGCAAGGAGCTGAAGGACATCGGTCACACGGATGCGCATGCCACGGATGCACGGACGCCCGCCGCACTGTTCAGCATCGATCGTGATTCGTTCGAGCAACTGTTGCATCGTGGCCCCTTGTCGAGGCAGTAGAACGCGCCGCGATCGGTGGCGAAGTGAAGTCACCGCGTGCCTGCGCCGACTGCCGGAAGCATAGCGTGCCCGAAGCTTGTCCAAGACCGGCCCATATACCCAGCGCCATCCGCCGAACCGCGCTCCGCGCGGTACCCCACCACTCAGGCCGCTGCCCGCCCGATCACGGCCCAGGGCTTATGGCGACGGCGAGTCGAGTCCAGAACCGGGGGAGGCCGAGAGTGCCAGTCGAAAGCCCAGCATGTGATCGCGCTCCGCCGCGTGGTATTGTTCCCGGAGAATCGACCGGCTGGCGATCGGGTGGTAACAGAATGCGCCACCCCGGACGACGCGAAGCACGTCGGCATCCGTGTCGGCCAGTTCACGTCCGTCACTCCGGTCGTACGGATAGCGATTCTGCACTTCCGCGAAGTCCATGCCCGATGCCGTAGACGTCCAGGCAAAGACGTTACCTCCGAGGTCGCTCACCCCGATGGGTGTGTCCCCGTCCGGAAAGACGCCGACCGGCGTCGGCTTCCGGATGCGCGTCGCGGTGGTATTGGCGCGCCGCGGAGCGAACGTGTCGCCCCACGGGTAGGTCCGAGCCGCAATCCCGCGCGCTGCCGCCTCCCACTCGACCTCCGCTGGAAGACGCACTTCGGTACCGGACTGGTGCGACAGCCAGACGCAGTATGCGCGCGCCTCGTACCAACAGATTCCGACGACTGGCTGGCTGGGGTGGCTGTACTGAGGGTCGCGCCAGCATCCAGGCTCGCGCAACGGTCCGCCGGGATAGAGCGCGGTCAGGTGGTGGGTCAGCTCGTCCGGCGTCATGCGCAGACGCTGCTGCCAGCGCTCGTAGATGTCTTCCGCAATCGCTCCAATCTCGAGTAACCGTCCTAGCAGTTCGGGCTGATCGCGGTACATCGCGATCTTGTAGCGAACGTCGGCGATCGCGCCTGCTGCCGTCCCCACCCCGCGCCGCCAGCGGCGACCTGCCGCCGTGTCCCACCAACGTTCATCGTCATAGCCCTCTGCTGCCATGAAGAGGGACCACTCGGCGTTCGACACGGCGAACTGGCCGACCTGAAACGAATGGATGGCGACATGATGCCGAGGGATGTGCCATTGAAGCGTGCCACCGGACAGCGAGTCGATCGACGCGTCGTCGCCAATCGGGTACGAGCCGCCTTGGATCGCGACGAACGGCGGCCAAAGGTATGGTCCATCCGCCCCCACCCGCCGCTCGAACCGCGGGTCCCCCAGGTCCCCCACCGCGTACCCGCAGTCGATCCGCTCTCGCAAGTCCGCGCCGGAATCGCGACTCCGACGCACCAACGCCCACCGCAGCTCGTCGAGCATCCCCTCGCCCAACCTCTCCCGCACCTCCGGCAGCGCCGCCGCCCGCCCCGCGAGCGCCAGGTTCGCCGCCATGACGCCGCGCACGAACGCCTCCGGCTCCTCCGCCATCGCCGCCGCGAGGAGCGTCGTCTCTTCCCAGCCGGTGGACGGCAGCGGCGGCAGTTCGTCGGCCGGGTCGAGGCGGTCGAGCACCTCGTCGAGGCTCGGCGAGATCGCGTCCGCCCGCCACTCGCGGCGCACGAGGTCGGGATCGGGCGACGCGGCGAGTTGCCGGGCGGCGAAGTACTCCTGCACGAGCTGGTGGATGTACATCAGCTCCTGGGCGGCCTGATCCTCGTCCAGCACCGCCAGCGCCTCGCCCGCCTGCAGGATCGCCTCGTCGGAGTCGCACGCGAGCACGTCGAGCGCGTCGTCGTAGTCGATCCGGACCTGGCTGCCACCGCCGTCGTCGCGCACCTGCTGCATGGCGTGCGCGAGATGCGACAGCTTCGGGATGAGGTCGCCGCGGTCCGGTAGGTCGTAGGGCGTCTGCCATTTCCAAGCGGCGATGCGCTTGACGTCGCGGCCGTCGAGGACTTCGCCTGGCTCGAACAGGACGTTGCCGCGCTCGACCTCGCGCCGCAGCGCCTGGCGCACGAAGCCCGTGAAGAGCGCCGCCCGCCCCGCCGGCATCTCACCCGTAGCGTCCACCTGCTCGACGAGGAGCGCGAGGAAGTACGGCGAGCGGAGGACTTCCAGCTGCGGGCTGCCCTCCAGCGCCGCCCAGATCTCGCGCCACCGACCGGGGCTGTAGAGCGCGAGGAAGTCGCGCACTTGGTCGTCGGCGAGCGGCTCGATGCGCACCTGCGGCACGCGCAGGTCGGGCGTTGACAGCGGTTGGCTGTAGTCGAGCGAGCGGCAGCTGAAGACGACGCGGTTGCCGGTGCGCGTCGCGACGAGCTGCTGGAGCCACGCCTTCCACAGCTGGACGCGCTCGCGGAAGTCGCGCGCGCTCGCGGAGGGCATCTCGTTTAGGGCGTCGAGGAGGAGCGTGACGCGGCCCTCGGCGAGTAGGTCGGCGAGGGGCGGGAGGGCGGGGTTGCGGGCGGACCACTGGGCGGACAGCCACTCGCCGGGCGCGGGCGGCGGGTCGCCGGGGCGGGCGGGGGCGTAGGTGTTCAGCGGCACGAAGAACGTCACCCGCTCGCCTGTCAGCAACGGAGCTACAAGTCCGTAGAGCAACGGAATAAGAAGTCCCCCAAG
>CAZYVI010000014.1:0-25712 GCA_964651245.1 uncultured Anaerolineales bacterium
GAGCAGCGGCACCTTCGCGGTGAACGCCGGCTACGACGGCGCGGCCGACACGAACCTCCTGGCGGGCACCGACGCGCTGGCGGTCGGCGGCAGCGGCAGCATCGCCCTCGTCGTCACCGTCACGCCGGGCGCCGACCTGGGGCCGTACGACAACCAGGCGCGCGCATCCGGCACCAGCCCGGCCGGGACGGTGGTCACCGACGCCTCGGACGACGGCGTCAACCCCGACCCGGACGGCGACGACAACGCCGACGAGCCGGGCGAGAACGACCCGACGCCGGTCACGTTCGCCGAGGCGCCGGCGATCGGCGTCGCCAAGTCGGCGACGGGCGTCGTGAACAACGGCGACGGCACCTACACCGTCACCTACCTCATCGGCGTCGAGAACCTGGGCGACGTGCCGCTGTCGAACCTGCAGGTGACCGACAACCTGGCGGCGACGTTCGCCGGCGCTTCGGCGTTCGGCGTCGTGAGCGTGACGAGCGCGGCGTTCACCGAGAACCCGGGCTACGACGGCTCGGCCGACATCAACCTCCTGGCGGGCACCGACGCGCTGGCGGTCGGCGGAAGCGGCAGCATCGCGCTCGTCGTCCTGGTCCGGCCGCTGGCCAACCTCGGGCCGTACGACAACCAGGCCGTCGCATCGGGCACGAGCCCGGGCGGGACGCCGGTCGACGACCTCTCCGACGACGGCGTGAACCCCGACCCCGACGGCGACAACAACGCCGACGAGCCGGGCGAGAACGACCCGACGCCGGTCACGTTCGCCGAGGCGCCGGCGATCGGCGTCGCCAAGAGCGTCGTGTCCAGCGTGAACAACGGCGATGGCAGCTACACCGTGAACTACAGCCTGATCGTCGAGAACCTGGGCGACGTGCCGCTCTCCGCGGTCCAGGTGACGGACGACCTGGCGGCGACGTTCGCCGGGGCGACGTCGTTCAGCGTGGTGAGCGTGAGCAGCGGCACCTTCGCGGTGAACGCCGGCTACGACGGCGCCGGCGACACGAACCTCCTGGCGGGCACCGACGCGCTGGCGGTCGGCGGCAGCGGCAGCGTGACCCTGGTGGTCACGGTGACGCCGGGCGCCGACCTCGGCCCGTACGACAACCAGGCCGTGGCCTCGGGCACCAGCCCGGGCGGGACGACGGTCGACGACTTCTCCGACGACGGCCTCAACCCCGATCCGGACGGCGACAACAACGCCGACGAGCCCGGCGAGAACGACCCGACGCCGGTGGCGTTCGGCGAGGCGCCGGCGATCGGCGTCGCCAAGTCCGTCACCGCGTCGGTGAACAACGGCGACGGCTCGCACACCGTCACCTACCTCATCACGGTCGAGAACCTGGGCGACGTGCCGCTGTCGAACGTCCAGGTGACCGACAACTTGGCAACGACCTTCGCCGGGGCGACGTCGTTCAGCGTCGTCAGCGTCGTCAGCGCGAGCCTGAGCGAGAACGTCGGCTACGACGGCTCGGCCGGCGCCAACCTGGGGCCGTACGACAACCAGGCGATCGCGTCGGGCACCAGCCCGGGCGGGACCCCGGTCGACGACCTCTCCGACGACGGCGTGAACCCGGACCCGGACGGCGACAACAACGCCGACGAGCCCGGCGAGAACGACCCGACGCCGGTCCTCTTCGACGCGCCCACCGACACCCCGACGCCGACCGACACCTCGACGAGCACGCCGACGAGCACGCCCACCGACACGCCGACGCCGACGCCGACGGACACGGCGACGCCGACGAACACCCCGACGAACACGCCGACGAACACCCCGACCGACACGCCGACGCCGACCGATACGCCGACGAACACGCCGACGAACACGCCCACGAACACGCCGACCGACACGCCGACGAACACGCCGACGAACACGCCCACCAGCAGCTCGACGCCGACCGCGTCGAACACGCCCACGGCGTCGAACACGCCGACCGCGTCGAACACACCGACGCCGACGCCCATCCCGGGCAGCATCGGCGGGACGGTGTGGGAGGACAGCGACGGCGACGGCCTGATCGATCCCGGCGAGCCGGGCTTGGCGGGCGTGTTCGTCACGCTCTCGACCGGCGCGGTGACCGTCACGGACGGCAACGGCGACTACCTCTTCACGATGCTGGCGCCGGGGCCCTATGTCGTCACCGAGACCGACCTGCCGGGCTACGCCTCGACGACGCCCAACGTCGTGAACGTCGTGGTGCCGGCGGGCGGCGCCGGCACGGCGAACTTCGGCGACCGGCCGGGCGTGCCGACGGGCGGTTCGCTGCGCGGCATGGTGTGGGAGGATCTCGACCGCGACGGCGTCCGCGACCCCGGCGAGCCGCCGATCCCGGGCGTGATCGTCCGGCTGTCGAACGGCGCCACCGCGCTCACCGACAGCCTGGGCGAGTACCTCTTCACCGACGTCCCGCCCGGCGACTACACCGTCAGCGAGACCGATCCGATGGGGTACGTCTCGACCACCGACAACCTGGTGGCCGTGACGGTCGTGGCCGGGGTCGAGGCGGTGGTCGAGTTCGGCGACGTCTCGCTCGACGGCACGTCGCGGGTCAAGGTCTTCTACGACCCGGCCGATCCGGACGACGTCTACGTCAACCGCCGCGGCAACGGCAACCTGCCGACGATCCGCGTCTACGGCCAGGACGTCGTCTGCAACGACCTCGTCGGCGGCGAGGGCAACCGCAACGCCACCGGCGGCTCGAACAGCGTCATCGATCCGTTCACCGGCCGCGTGCCCGAGGATCCGCCGTACACCGATCCCGAGGGCCCGTTCAACCCGCTCTCGGGCGAGGCGCCGGAGCACGACTTCGTCACTTGGAACCCGGCCTGGATCTCGGAGCGGCTCAACGACCCGTCGGCGATGGCCGGCTGGGGCTGCGCCACCGGCGCCGACGAGGTCAGCGCCCAGACGAACATCCGCATCGGCGGCGTGAACGGCTCCGAGAAGGTCTGGCTGCGGCACTGGTACGAGCCCACGCGGCTCGACAAGGACCTCAACGCCGACGACTGCCTGACGAACCGCGGCCTGCCGCTCGACGGCCAGCCCGACGCGCCCGTCAACCCCGGCGCGACGGCGATCGACGAGTGGTATCCGGCGATCATGACCGAGCTGACGTACATGATGCTCGAGAACGACGTGCCGCGTCCGTCGCCGGCGCCCGGCCAGCTCGACGACTCGGCGCCGCGCCCGGCCTGCGCGCCGGCCGGCCAGTCGCGGATCGTGTTCCCGGTCGGCGTCGCCACCGCCGAGGCCAACCCGCTCGGCGCGGCCGTCGGCTACGGCCTGACCAGCCTCGACGCCGACTTCGACGGGGCGTTCGACATGATCAGCGTCGCCAGCGAGGCCAGCCTGGCCGGCGACCTGGGTGTGACGCTCGACTTCGACGGCGACGGCGTGATCGACGACATCAACCCGGACGGGCTGCCGCTGACGTGCGACGAGATGGTCGTGCTCCACACCGACACGATCACGATCGGCCGCAGCCAGGCGGCGCAGTTCCTCGACCACTACGTCACCGTCCAGTCGGTGTCGAGCAGCTCGGCGTCGCTGCGCATCTGGTACACCGGCGACCTCGTGCCGCGGCTGGTGGCCACGGTGTCGGTCGGCGTCGGCGGCGCGGCGTTGGCCGGCGACGTCGGGCCGGCGCAGGTCATCCCGGCTGGCGGCGGCAACGTCGGCGTGCCGGTCGGGCCGTGGTACGTGGCCGTGCAGTCGGTCGACAGCCGCGATGCGACGGTCACGCTGAGCGTCGGACGCGCCCTCGGCGCCCCGTGCGCCAGCATGGAGAGCGCCCCGAACGTCGCCAACCGCAGCGTCGGCGGGCCGTGGTTCCTCAAGCGCTTCTACGTCGACGGCCACGAGTACAACGTCGTGGCGCTCATGACGTGCGGCGACGACAGCCTGCAGTACCTGACGCTCCGCGCGCCGGTGCCGAAGGTGCCGGTCACGATCGAGCAGCACTCGGTGCGGCTGCAGGCCTACGGTCCGAACCGGGCGCTGCCGCTGCCGCCGCCGTTCAACCACGAGCACACCGTGCTCGAGGACGTGCGCGCGGTGACCGACCTCGCCGCCTGCCCGGCGCCGACCGTCGACGACCCGGCCGACCGACCGACGATCCTCTACATGGGCTCGCCCATCGGCCCGGTGCCGCCGGTCCTCGGCGCCGGCGACGGCGCCAGTTACAGCGGGCGCGATCCGGCCAACCCGGTCGGCCCGTACAGCCTGGGCTCCGGCGCCGGCTTCCGGTCGAGCCACTGGCTCTACACCGAGGAGGACGCCAACCCGGCGTTCGTCGGCCAGCTGGCCGAGAAGTACGGCGCGCGTCGCTACGACGCCGAGTGCCTCGGGACGACCGACGTGCCCGACGCCTTCTTCTACAACGAGCGCATCTTCATCCAGCCGTGGCACTACACCGAGTTCGCGCTGCCCGACCTGAACGCGCCCGGCGCCGACCCGAACGCCTGCGATCCCGACAGCTACTACGTCACCAGCGGCTTCATCAACCCGACGGCGCGCTGGCGGCAGTGGACGATGCCCGACGGCCCGGTGCCGGCCCAGGTGCCGCCGACGCCGCCGGATCTGACGGCCGACAACACCGGCTTCGACCCGGTGACCGGCAGCTACGGCGCCGCGCGGCGGGCGAGCTTCGAGTTCGACCCCGACGGCAGCGACAAGCTGTTCACCAGCGGCTCGGGGGTGCGTGTCTACGGCGGCCTGCCGGTGTGCGCCGACGACCTGGTGTGCGACGGCGCGGCGTCGCGCGCGGCGCTGCAGAGCGGCGCGGGCGACCTGACGGCGACCGACCCCGCCGGCTACCCGGTCGAGGTGCCGCCGTACAGCGATCCGTTCGCGCCGTTCAACCCGCAGGCGCCCGACGCGCCGCGCTCCGACTCGCTGACGTTCAACCCGGCCTACCTCGACGAGTTCCGCAACTTCGGCGAGGCGCTGGTGCCGCTGTACCGCGGCATCTCGAACAACGGGCAGAACGCGCGGCAGAAGGTCTACCAGCGGGCGTGGTACCAGCCCGACTACATCACCAAGATCCGCCAGACGAACGACTGCGACACCGACCTGCGCTTCCAGGCCGTGGTCCAGGAGTTCACCTATCTGATGATGGACACCACCGACAACCCGGTCGCGGTGCCGCCGGGCTCGAGCCGGATCGCGTTCCCGATGGGCACGCGCGCCAACGAGCTGCCGAAGCCCAACCCGGGCGGCAGCATCCCGCTGGGCGGCAACTTCGGCCACGGCCTGACGACGTTCGACGCCAACTTCGACGGCGAGGCGGACCCGATGAACATCGAGTCCGAGGCGACGATCAACGCCTACTTCGACGCCACCTGGCAAGCGAACCGCCCGACCGTGCCGGGCTTCCCGCCGCCGCCGCTGCCGGGGCCGGTCGTCGACTTCGACGGCGACGGCCTGGTCGATGACCTCGACGAGGACTGCACCTCGCTCAACGGCAACGAGATGGCCGTGTTCGCCGTCCAGAGCGTGACGCTCGACCGCGACGCCGGCACGCCGACGGTGACCGACAGCGTGATGGCGCTCGACCACATGGCGGTGCTCGAGAACGTCACGCCCGGCGCCAGCGCCCAGTTCCGGTTCTACTTCACCGGCGGGACGATCGGCAGCGCGCGGCCCGAGGCGGTGCGCGGCGTCCAGACGCTGTCCATCGGCTCGGTGGCCGTCGTCGACCGCTTCCAGAGCCGGGTGCGGATCGTGCCGCCCGGTGCCACGAACCTGGGCGCGCTCGACGGCGCCTGGTTCCTGTTCGTCGAGGACGTCGCGCCGGACGGCGAGTCGGTCACGGTGACGGTCGGGCGGGCGCTGGGCGCGACGCACTCGGCGATCGACGACGGCGCGGGCGCGCACGACCTCTTCCCGGGCGACCCGTGGTACCTCAAGCGCTTCTACGTCGACGGCCACGAGTACAACGTGGTGGCGCTGATGACGCGGCCGCTGCCGGGCACCGACCCGCTCGACCCGGCGACGTGCAACGAGGGCTTCGCCTTCCTCACGATCCGGACCCCGGTGCCGAAGGGCAACTACTTCAACCCGCAGGACTCCCTGTTCCAGCAGGGCTACTTCCTGGGCGGCCAGCCGGCGCAGATCTCGGTGATGCCGCCGTTCAACGTGGACCACACGATCGCGGTCGACGTCGAGCGGCTGCCGGCGGCCGACTTCACGGACGTCGACACGTTCGGGCCGTGCGTGGGCGAGCTGGCCGCGGCCGGTCCGCTGGCGGTCCTGATCCGCAGCGAGGCCGACGAGCCGCGCTTCGGCACCGAGCTGCGCGAGACGTTCAACGACCGCACCTCGGCCGGCCCCGACGGCCGGGCGCGCGACGGCTGGGAGACCCACCAGACCCTCGTCACGCCGGGCCGCTACACCGAGTTGGTGGTGCCGCCGGGCCAGCAGTACCTGTTGACGCTGAACTGGCGGTCGGCCGCCAACCAGCTGCTGTTCTACGGCTGCACGCGCGAGGCGCCCGGTCCGTTCACCGACGCGGCGCCGCCCGAGATCACGTGGCAGGACATCGCCGACACCGCCGACTGCTGGGGGCCGGCGATCCTCCCGCCCGCGTCCGACTGGCCGCCGCCGTACATCGGCGTGCCGCTCATCGGCGATCCGAATGCGTTGCCGCTGTCGGGCATCGGCGCACCGCAGTCGTTCGCACCGCCGGCGGCCGACGTGCCGTCGGCGGCGCGACGGCGGCGGCAGGCGGCGCGGCCCGTGGGCTGAGATTCGCCGTATCCAACGCGCGCTCACCGCGTCCTCATCTGACGCGGGCGTTGGCGCACCCTGGCCAGTCGCAACGCACCGCCCACCCGGGCGGTGCGTTCGGCCGTTGGGGCGCGGTCGGGGTTGCCGGCGGGTCGGACCGCGGGTAGGATCCGGCGCCCTGCACCCATTCACCGCGACCCGGCGACGCCCCCAGTCTGCCGGGCAGCCGCACAGCTGCATAGCCCGCCCCCACCCCACGGGGCACGCCTGCAAGCGCTCTCGTCGAGGAGTCGAAGGTGCCTTGTCATCGCCGTGACCGCTCCCCCCGCCCTGTGGTCGCGCCCCCCGCCACCCCCACGGCCCCCGCCATCGCCCGCATCGCCCGCGCCCTCGTGAGCGCCTGGCTGCTGCTCGGCGCGATGGCGCTCGGGCTGCGCGCCGGGCTGGTGCAGGCGGCGCCGCCCGCGGCGCCGGCCCAGGCGCCGCTGGCGCAGGCGTCGAGCCTGCCAACGCTCCGGCTCTACGGCAACACGAGCACGTGCTCCAACTGCAACAGCCCCGGCGGCAACGGCGGCGCCTCGGCCGGCGACAACGCCGTGGTCGACCCGAACACCGGCAACATCCCCGAGGACCGGCCCTACACCGACCCGCGCGGCCCGTTCAGCCCGCTCTCCGACCAGGCGCCGCGGTTCGACTACGTGACCTGGGATCCGGCCTGGATCTCGGAGCGGCTCAACGACCCAGCGCTCCAGGCCGAGTGGAACTGCCTCGGCGGCCCCGACGAGATCTCGGCCGTGGCCAACATCCGCGCCGGCGGCGTCAACGGCTCCGAGAAGGTCTGGCTGCGGCACTGGTACGAGCCGACGCGGCTCGACAAGGACCTCAACAGCGACGACTGCCTGACCGACAACAACAACGACGGCATCCCGGATGCGCCGGCGAACCCGGCCGCCAGCAACACCGACGAGTGGTACCCGGCGATCATGACCGAGCTGAGCTACATGCTGCTCGAGAACGACCTGCCGCGCGCCAACCCCACCGGCAGCAACCTCGACGACTCGGCGCCGCGCCCGACGTGCGGCACCGCCGGCCAGACCAGCTTCGTCTTCCCGGTCGGCACGTTCGCCGACCAGCTCGACCCCGCCGGTCCGTTGACCGGCCGCGGCCTGACGAGCCTCGACGCCAACTTCGACGGCACGCTGGACCAGGTGCGCGTCCACAGCGAGGTGTCGCTGGCGGCTGAGCTCGGCCAGACGATCGACTTCGACGGCGACGGCGTCGTCGACAACCTGAACCCGAACGGCGTCCCGCTCGACTGCGACGAGCTGGCGGTCTTCACGCTCGACAGCCATACGCTGGGCCCGGGTCAGACGCTGCAGTTCCTCGACCACTTCGTGCGCGTCCGGACCGCCGGCAGCGGCTCGGCCACGCTCGAGATCTGGTACACCGGCGACCTCGTGCCGCGCCTGATCGGCGTGCGCTCGGTCGGCGTCGGCTCGTCGCTGCTGGCGGGCGAGAACGGGCCGCTGTTCACCCAGATCGGCGCCGGCGGCAACAACCTGGGCGTCGTGCCGCGCGGCGCCTGGTTCGTGAACGTCTCGGCCGTCGACTCGACGGACCGCACGGCGTCGCTGACGGTCGGCCGGGCGCTGGGCGCGCCGTGCGCCTCGATGGAGGGTGCGCCCAACCAGGCGAACTTCTCGGCCGGCGGCCCCTACTTCCTGAAGCGTTTCTACGTCGACGGCCACGAGTACAACGTCGTGGCGCTCATGACCTGCAGCACGACGTCGTTCCAGTACATCACCCTCCGCGCCCCGCTGCCCAAGGTGGCGGTGACGATCGAGCAGCACTCGGTGCGCCTCGAGCCCTACGCCGTCGAGGAGCCGCTGGCGCTGCCGCCGCCGTTCAACCACGAGCACACGATCCTCGAGGACGTCAACGCCCTCGACCCGTTCGACCCGTGTCCGTTCGACCCGGCCGACGGCCCGCTGCCGCGTCCCGACATCCTCTACATGGGCGGCCCGATCGGCCCGGTGCCGCCGGTGCTCAACGCCGAGGACGCCTTGCCGTACTTCGGCCGCTTCCCGGGCGCGCCCGTCGGCCCCTACGACAGCCAGGACGAGCTCCTGGCGACGCGCTGGTTCTACACCGAGGAGACCACGAACCCCAGCTTCGTCGGCCAGCTGCGCGAGAAAGTGGGCGCCACGAACGACCTGACGCCGCCGCCCGGCGGCGCCGTCGACCCGTTCTTCTACAACGAGCAGATCTTCACCCGCCCGTGGCACTACACCGAGTTCTACCTTCCCAACCAGCCAGGCGGCGCCGGGCTTGGCTGCGACCCTGACAACTACTACGTCACGTCGGGCTTCACCACCCGCACCGCCCGCTCGCGCCAGTGGACGATGCCGGACGGCCCGGTGCCGAACAACGTGCCGCCCTTCCCGCCGCCCGACCTGACGGCCGACCTCACCAGCACCCAGGACATCACCGCCACCGAGCCGGTCACGGGCTACGGCGCCGCCCGGCGGGTGAGCTTCGAGTTCGATCCCGACGACCGCGACAAGCTGACCCTCGACGGCCGCGGCGTCCGGGTCTACGGCGGCTACCCCGCCTGCCCCGAGGGCTGCGGCTCGGTCCTCGACCGGCCCGGCATTGTCTTCGGCCCCGGCGACTTGGAGGCCATCACCGACACGTTCGGCGGCGTGGCGTACCCGGTGGAGGTGCTGCCCTACACCGACCCGTTCGCGCCGTTCAACCCGCAGCACCCGCATGCGCCTGACAGCGACTCGCTGACGTTCAACCCGGCCTACCTCGACGAGTTCCGCAACTTCGGCGAGGACCTGCGCTTCCTCTACCAGCAGATCGCCAACGACAGCCAGAACGCGCGCGAGAAGGTCTACCACCGCCTGTACTACGACCCGTTCTACGTCACCAAGATCCGCGAGTCCGAGGACTGCGAGCGCGATCTCGGCTTCCCGGCCATCGTCCAGGAGTTCAGCTACCTGATGATGGACGTCTTCGACACCCCGATCGGCGTCCCGCCCGGCACCAGCCGGATGGCGTTCCCGATCGGCACCGGCGCCGCCGAGCTGCCGAAGCCCAACAGCAACGGCTCGCTGCCGGCCGGCGGCCAGTTCGGGCACGGCCTGACGAACTTCGACGCCAACTTCGACGGCGAGCAGGAAGCCGTCGTCATCAACTCCGAGCAGACGATCAACACCTTCTTCGACACGATCTGGCAGGCGAACCGCCCGGCGCCGCCGCCCGGCTTCCCGCAGCCGCCGCTGCCGGGCCCGGTGGCCGACTTCGACGGCGACGGCGGCCTCGACGCCCTCGACGCCGACTGCGTCAGCCTCAACGGCAACGAGATGGTCGTGCTCGCCGCCCAGAGCATCGTGATCGACCTCGACACGACGACCGGGCAGAGCGACGGGGCGATGTTCCTCGACCACATGGGCACGCTCTCGGGCGTCAGCCCGGCCGGCCTGGTGACGATGCGGTTCTTCTTCACCGGCGGCACGATCGCCAACGCCCGGCCCGAGCTGATCGGCGGCCCGCGGACGATGCAGGTGGGCGACGTGGCGATCGTCGACCGCTTCCAGACCGGCGTCCAGATCCTCAGCCCCGGCGACAGCAACCTCGGCCAGGTCGACGGCGCCTGGTTCCTGTTCATCGAGGATGTCAACCCCACGCTGCGGCAGGTGACGGTGAGCGTCGGCCGCGCGCTGGGCCACACCTGGTCGGCCATCGACAACGACAACAGCCAGCACGACCTCACGCCCGGCGACCCGTGGTACCTCAAGCGCTTCTACGTCGACGGCCACGAGTACAACGTCGTGGCGGTCATGACGACGTCGAGCGGCGGCGCGACGTGCAACGATCAGTTCAGCTTCCTCACGATCCGCACCCCGGTGCCGAAGGGCAACTACTTCAACCCGCAGGACTCGCTGTTCCAGCAGGGCTACTTCCTGGGCGGCCAGCCGGCCCAGATGAGCGTCATGCCGCCGTTCAACCAGACGCACACGATCGCCGTCGACGTCGAGCGCATACCGGCCGGCGAGTTCGGCGACCAGGACCGCTTCGACGCCTGCGTCGGCCAGCTGGCCGCGGCGCCGGGCCTGGTCGAGCGGATCATCGAGGAGGCCGACGAGCCGCGCCTCAGCACCGAGCTGCGCGAGACGTTCTACGACGCCGCCTCGCTGCCGCCGGCCGAGGCGGTGCGGACGCGCGACGGCTGGGAGACCCACCAGACCGAGGTCGTCCCTCACAACTTCACCGACATCCACGTCCCGATCGGCCAGCAGTACCTGTTGACCTCGAACTGGCGCTCGCCGATCAGCCGGCTGGCCTTCTACGGCTGCACCCGCGGCGCGCCGGGCCCGTTCTCCGAGGACGACATCCCCGACATCGACCATCAGGACATCTTCGACGCCGCGGCCAGCTGGGCGCCGCCGGCCGGGATCATCCCGCCGGTCAACCGCCTCGTCCCGCCCGGGCCGACCGATCCCGACATCGCGACGATCGTCCCCTACTTCGACGCCGAGTGCGACGCCGACCTCGACGCCCGCGTCAAGGTCTTCTACGACCCGGCCAACACCGATGACATCTACATGAACCCGACGACGGTCACGCTGCCGTTCAACCGGGCCGACCTCTCGATCACCAAGGTGGCCAACAACCCCTTCCCATCGCCCGGCGCGCT
The DNA here is from genome assembly GCA_964651245.1 of uncultured Anaerolineales bacterium. GTDB lineage: Bacteria > Chloroflexota > Anaerolineae > Epilineales > Epilineaceae > Avedoeria. The sequence goes on from CAZYVI010000014.1 coordinate 11,433, forward strand.
GGTCATCTACACGATCACCGTCCACAACGCCGGCCCCGACGCGGCCACGGCGATCGTCGTCGACAACCTGTCGCCGGGCCTGAACTACGTCGCCGACTCCGACACCTGCGTCCAGAACCCGGCCGACCCGCAGCAGTACACCTGCACGGTCGGCCCGATCGCCCCCGGCGGCAACGCGGCCTTCACGCTGACCGCCCAGGTCGATCCGTCCGTGCCGCCCGGCACGACGCTGACGAACGCCGTCACCGCCTACGTCAGCGACGGCTTCGACCCGTCGCCGGGCGACAACGGCTTCGTCGAGGACGTCGAGGTGCGCGAGCCGACGCCGACGAGCACGCCCACGTCGACCCCGACCCAGACGTCGACATCGACCGCGACGTCGACCGCCACGCGCACCAGCACGGCGACGAGCACGCCGACGCGCACCAGCACGTCCACGAGCACGTCCACGAGCACGTCGACCCGCACCGCCACGAGCACCTCGACGAGCACGTCCACGAGCACGTCGACGAGCACCTCGACGAGCACGCCGACGAGCACGTCGACGAGCACCTCGACGAGCACGCCGACGAGCACGTCGACGAGCACGTCGACGAGCACGTCGACGAGCACATCGACCAGTACCTCGACGAGCACCTCGACGAGCACATCGACCAGTACCTCGACGAGCACCTCGACGAGCACGCCGACGACCACCTCGACGGGCACCGCCACCAGCACCGCGACGAGCACGCCGACGGCCACCGACGGCCCGTCGCCGACGTCGACGAGCACGGCCACCGCCACCGCGACCACCACCGCCACGCCGACGGCCACCAACGGACCGTCGCCGACGTCGACGAGCACCGCGACCCCGACGACGACCTCGACGTCGACGACCACCGCCACGGCGACGGCGACCGACACGGCCACGACGACCTCGACGCCAACGGGGACCTCGACCTCCACGACGACGTCGACGCCGACGTCCACCACGACCGCCACCGCGACGGCGACCGAGACGCCGACGGAGACCGCGACCTCGACCGCGACGTCGACCACGACGCCGACGACGACCTCGACCGCCACGACGACGTCGACGTCCACCGCCACGACCACCGCCACCGCGACGGCCACCGAGACCTCGACGCCGACCGAGACCGCGACCGGCACCGCGACGTCGACCGCCACGACGACGTCGACGCCGACAATGACCTCGACCGGCACGTCGACCTCGACCGCCACGGTCACGGCGACCGCGACCCAGACGCTGACGCCGACCGCCACCGCCACGGCGCTGCCCGACGCGAACCTCAAGCTCGACAAGGACACGCTGTTCCCGCTGCCGCCCGTCGGCTCGGAGTTCGACTACACGTTCACCGTCTCGAACACGGGCCCCGGCACGGCGGTCGGTCTCATGGTCGTCGACATCCTGTCGCCGCTGACCACGTACGTCTCGGCTTCGGCCCCGGCGTCGTGCAGCGACCTCGGCAGCGGCGTCGTCAACTGCAGCCTGCCCGACGTCCCCAGCGGCGGCGACGTGAGCTTCACGATCCGCGTGCTGCTCGACCCGAACGCCGGTCCGGGCGAGTCGGTCTTCAACTCGGCCGTGACGTACAGCGACAACAACGACCCGGACCAGTCGACGAACTTCGACTTCGTGCAGCGCTACACGCTCGACCCGAACAACCCGCTGGCGCTCGGCAGCGCTGCGGCGGTCGCGGCGGCCGCCGACCCGGCCGAGGGCGGCATGGTCGCCGCGCTGACCGCGCTCCACGAGGCCGACCTGCGCTGGCGCGACGCGACGCGCGTCGAGGACGCGTACGTGGTCGAGGCCCGCGCCGGCGACGGGCCGTGGGTGCCGGTGGCCATCGTGCCGAGCACCGCGCCGGCCGGCGTCGGCGACGAGCTGAGCTGGCGCTCCAAGCCGCTGCCGCCGGGTATCCCCTACGACTTCCGCGTCTACGCCCGCCAGGGCCAGCGCGGGCCGTGGATGGCCCTGGCCCAGGCCGACGAAGCCCTCATGGCGCCGGCGCTGACGTCGGCCGAGACGGGCTGCGTCGACGGCCAGCTGCTGCTCGAGGGCCGCGCCCGGCACAGCGGCGCGGTGGTCCTCGTCGACGGCTTGCCGGTCGGCGCGACCGACCGCCGCGGGGCGTACCACGTCTGCGGCGTGCGGATCGGCGCGCGCTCCATCGGCGCCTGGCAGCCGGGCTACCTGCCCTCCGAGCAGACGGCCACGGTGACGGCGGCCACCTCGACCGAGCTGGCCGACACGACGCTCGTCGGCGGCGACATCAACCGCGACCGCAAGGTCGATGTCGTCGACCTCGTGCTGGCGGGGGCGGCGGCCGGCTGGGACGGCCGGGCCTTCCGCCTCGACCGCGACGGCGACGGCGAGATCGAGATCGCCGACATCCAGGCGCTGGCCGTCGAGCTGGGCGCCAACCCCGACCGCCTCTGGGCCGACGTGAACGGCGACGCGCTGATCAACCGCACCGACCTCGTCCTCGTCGGCGCCAACCTCGACCGCGCCGGCCCGACGACGGCGGCGGCGGCCGCCGGCTCGGTGGCGCCGGCGATGCTGGAGCTGATGCTGGGCGGCGCCGCCAACGACCTGCGCTGGCTGCGCGACCCGCTCGAGCTGGCCGCGCCGGACGATCGCTTCCGCCTGGCGGCGACGCAGCAGGACGACGGCGTCATCGCCATCGACATCGTGGCGGCCGGCGTACGGGACCTCTACGGCGCCGACCTCGTCCTCGACTTCGACCCGACCAAGGTCCGCGTCCTCGACGCCCAGCCGATGGTCCCCGGCGCCCAGGCCGAGATCGGCGCGGCATGGGGGACCGGCGCCTTCCAGGCCGTCAACGACGCCGTCCGCGCCCGCAGCGAGTGGCGCGGCGTCCTGACCCGCGTCCAGCCCGACGCGCCGCTCGCCGGCGAGGCGATCGTGCTTGCCACCCTCAAGGTGGTGCCGGTCGATCCCGAGGCGCGGCCGGCCGAGTTGGCCGGGGCGTGGCGGCTCAAGAGCGCCCGCCTGCTCAACCCGCGCGCCCACGACCTGGGCGTCCGGATCTTCGGCAGCACGATCCGCGTCCCCGGCCGCGACGGCCGGACGATCTGGTTGCCGTACGTGGTGAGCAAGGAGGGGCTGCTGGGGCGGTAGACGCCCCCCGCCCCGGCGGGCACCGCGCGCGGCCCCGTCCGCACGGCGTGTTCCCAGCGGCCCCTCTTCCCGGCGACGGGCGAGGGGCCGCTGGCGTGTCGCCCGGCGGCATGGCGAGGGTCCCGGCGGCGCGCCGCCGCTGCGCTACAATCCCCCCGCACCCGCCCGCTCGCCCGGCCCCCAGGAGCCGCCGATGAACCGCACCCCGCTCCACGCCGCGCACGTCGCGCTCGGCGCGCGCATGACCGAGTTCGGCGGCTGGGACATGCCGGTGTGGTACGCCGGCATCCCGGCCGAGCACACCGCGGTCCGGACGGCGGTGGGCCTGTTCGACGTCAGCCACATGGGTGAGTTCGTCGTCCACGGGCGGGGCGCCACGGCCGCGCTGCGGCGGCTGTTGACGAACGACTGCGCCGAGTTGAAGGCCGGCGAGGCCCAGTACACCGTGTTGCCGAACACCGCCGGCGGCACCGTCGACGACCTCCTGGTCTACCGGCTCGACGACGACGTCTACATCCTGGTCGTCAACGCCGGCAACATCGACAAGGACCGGGTCTGGCTGTTGGACCAGATCCGCCACATCGGCAGCCCGGCCAAGCTCGACGACCGTTCCGACGCCCACGGCCTGCTGGCCCTCCAAGGACCCAAGGCCGTCGACGTCCTGACCGGGCTGACCGAGATCGACGTCCGCGCGATGCCCTACTACGCCTTCGACCGCGGCCCCGTGGCCGGCTGCCAGGCGCTGCTGTCGCGCACCGGCTACACCGGCGAGGACGGCTTCGAGATCATGCTCGCCAGCGACGACACCCCGGCCGTCTGGCAGGCCCTGCTCGACGCCGGCGCGGCCCACGGCATCCAGCCGTGCGGCCTCGGCGCCCGCGACAGCCTGCGCCTCGAAGCGGCGATGCCGCTCTACGGCCACGAGCTGGACGACGAGACCAGCGCGCTCGAAGCCGGCCTGGCGCGGTTCGTCAAGCTCGACAAGCCGGGTCTCGACGGCCCGGCCGTCGGCGCCGAGCGGCTGCGGCGCGAGGCCAGCGAGGGCACGGTCCGCAAGCTCGTCGGGCTCGTGCTCGAGGACCGCGGCATCGCCCGCGACGGCATGGCGATCCTCGCCGACGGCGCGCCGATCGGGCGCGTCACGAGCGGGGCGCTGACGCCGACGCTCGACAAGGCCATCGCGCTGGGCTACGTGCCGCCGGCCCACGGCGCCGTCGACACCGTGCTGGCCGTCGACATCCGCGGCCGGCCCGTGCCGGCGCGCGTCGTGCGCCGCCCGTTCTACAAGCGCCCGCGCGCCTGAGCCCGCCCGCGGCGCGGCCCCGCCCGGCGCCGACCCCACCGCGCCGCCCACCCCGCGCCGCCGATGACGACCGCCCACCCCGATCCCGCCCCGACCCCGACGCTGCACGGCGCCGGCGTCACGCTGCGCCCCTACAGCGCCGGCTTCTCGGACGACGATCTCGCCACCCTCTACGGCTGGGCGCGCGACGACGAGGTCCTGGCCCTGGCCGGCGGCATGCCGCTCTCGCTCGACTTCGATCACTTCAAGGCCCTGTTCGTGGCGCAGCTGCCCCGCCACAACAGCCGCCACGAGCAGCTGTTCGTCATCCTGGACGGCGAGGGCGTCCTGGTCGGCCGCGCCGGCCTCTACCGCATCGAGCCTGGTCTGGCGCGCGCCGAGCTGGGCATCGTCATCGGCGAGCGCGACCGCTGGGCGCAGGGGCTGGGCCGCGCCGCCGTCCGCACGCTGGTTCGCTACGGCGCCGAGGGACTCGGCTTGCAGCGGATCGTGCTGTACACCTACCCCACGAACGTGCGCGCCCAGCGCGCGTTCACCAGCGCCGGCTTTCGCGCCGTCCGGACGGTGCGGCGGTTCAGCCTCGAGATGGGCGGCCACGACGTCCTGGAGATGGTCTGGGACGCACCCGACGCGGGCGAGGCGGCGCCGTGAGCAGCCGGCGGCCGCGGCGCTGGGCGCACGCCGGCGCGCTGGCCGCGGTCGGCGCCGTCGCCGTCGCGGGCGGGCCGCTCCTGCCGGCCGCGGCCCAGGCCGGGCTGCCGCCGGGCGTCTTCGTCAGCGCCGAGGTCGGCGGCAACAACCAGCCCGCGCGCCAGACGGTGGCCGACCTCGCCGACGCTTGGCACGCCGCGGTCGACGCGGCGGGCCTGACGCAGCGCGTCGTCGGCGCGATCGACGACGCGAGCCTGCCGGTCGTCGTCGACGCGCCCGGCGGGGCGCGGGTGCGGCTCTCGCTGCGCGACGTGACGCGCGCCGACCTGGCGCGGGCGGGCGGCACGGGCCGGGCGGCGGCGACCCAGGGCGGCGCGGCGTCGGGCACCTCGCCGACGATGCAGGGCGGCGCGCCCAAGCCCGAGCCGGCCTACCAGCAGCGCCGCGCCTACTACAACGAGTCGGCCGGCGCCACCGACAGCCGCAACGGCCTGCTGTTCACGTTCAGCCCGCCGGCCGTCGCCTTCGGCGCCTGGTTCGGCGATGTCGAAACCCGGACCGACGGCCGCGGCACGCCGGCCGTGCTGCGCCTGCTCGACGACCGCGGCAGCCGCATCGGCGCCGACGTCCCGATCGCGCCGTCGACGGCCGACCCGACCCGCTGCGGCGCGCCGGTCGACGACGCGTTCGTCGGCTGCGGCAACGGCACCACGCGCTGGATCGGCTTCGGGCCCGCGGTCGGCGCGCCGGTGGCCGCCATGCTCCTCGTCGTCGGCGACGACGACGACGAGGCCCAGTCCGACGACGGCAACGCCGAGCACCTGTCGTTCATCGACCCGACGCTGGCCCTGCCGCCGCCGACGCCCACGCCGGCGCCGACCGCCCCGCCGACGGCCCGCCCGTCCGCCACCGCGCCGCCGACCGCCACCGCCACGCCGACCGCCAGCCCGTGGCCGTCCGCCACGGCGACGGCCACGGCCACCTCGACCCCGACCGCGACCCCGACGGCGACCCCGACCCCGACCGCGACCCCGACGCCGCGCCCGCGGCCGGTGTTCCTGCCGCTCGCGCTGCGCGAGGCCTGCCCGCAGCCGCGCGTCGACGTCGCGCTGGCCATCGACGTCTCGTCGAGCATGCGCCAGCCGGGCGGCGGCGGCCGGTCGAAGCTGGCCGCGGCCGTCGAGGCGGCGCGCACGTTCGTCGGCCTGCTGACCCTGGCGCCCGGCGGCGACCGCGCCGCGATCGTCGGTTTCCACCACGACGCCTGGCCGGCCGCGGCGCTGACCGGCGATGCCGGCGCGCTGGACGCCGCCCTCGACGGCCTGGCGGAGCGCGTCGACGGCGGCAGCCGGCTCGACCTGGCCCTGGCGGTTGCCGCGACGGCCGTCGCCGCCGACGGACCTGCGTCGCCCGGCCGCGCCGACGTCGTCGTGCTGCTCACCGACGGCGTGCCCAGCGGCGTTTCGGCCGACGACGTCCGGCACGCCGCCGCGGCCGTCCGCGCCGCCGGCGTCCGGATCCACACCGTCGGCCTCGGCGCGCCCGGCGAGCTCGACGAGGCGCTGTTGGCGGCGATCGCCGGCGACCGTGCGCTCTACGCCTATGCGCCGGACGCCGAGGGGCTGCGGCGGCTCTACGCCCAGCTCGCGGCGGAGATCCGCTGTCCGCCGGGTCGGCATGGCTGGTGGGACGACGGTTCGTGAGGCCCAGGGCCGTAGGACCACACCGCGCGGCCGCGGCGCCTACGCCTACGCCGACGCCGCGCCGGCGCGCTACAATGCCGGCGCACCCTCCGGATGGCGCCCGTCGGCGCCTCGGCAGACGCACCAGGAGTGACCGGCAGTGAGCGGGCCCGCCGAGCTGTATGTCGATTGGCTGACCGCGGAAGGCTACCGGCCGACTGTGGACGGCGACGGCGACGTCGTCTTCAAGATCGAGGGCGGCGTGTACTACATCGACGTCGACACCGACGACCCGGCGTACTTCCGGATCGTCTTCCCGAACTTCTGGTCGATCGAGGATGCCGACGAGCTGGCCCGGGCGCGGACCGCGGCCAACCACGCCAGCGCCACGACCAAGGTCGTCAAGGTCTACGTCCGCCCCGACGAGACCGACACGATCGCCGCCGTCGAGATGTACCTCGATCCGCCCGAGGCGTTCCAGCCGATCTTCGGCCGCGCCGTCGGGGCCATCCAGCACGCCACGAACACGTTCCGGATGGTCATGCGCGGCGAAGCGCCATAGGCGCCCGCGCCGGGCGCGTGGCGCCGCCCTCCGCCGCGCACTACAATCGCGCCCGATGATCCGAGTCCTGCTGGCGGCTCCGCCGCTGTTGCTCGGCGTCGCGGCGCTCGTCGCCTGGCTGCCGTTGCCGCTTCCCGAGCGCGCGCGGCGTTGGGCGCCGGTCGTCGCCGCGGCGGTCGCTGTCGCCGCCGCCGCCGGGCTGGCCGCGCTCACCCTGCGCGGCGCCCCGCCGGCGCGCTTGCTGCTGTCGCCGTGGCTCGACGGCGAGGGACCGGCGCTCGAGTCCAATCCGCTCGTCGCGCTCGCGCTGGTCGCGATCGGCGTGCTCGGCCTGGTCACGACGCTGCGCGCCCTGGGCGAGGACGATCCGGCGCCCGCGCCGCTGGCGGTGTGCGCCGCGGCCGCGCTGGTCGCCGCCGCCGGCACGGAGCGGCTCGGGCTCGTGTTCGGCTGGCTCACGCTCGACGTGGCCCTGGCGCTGGTCGGCGGGGGGCGGCAAGGGCTGCTGGCCGGCCAGACCGGGCTGTTCATGCTGCTGGCCGGGCTGACCGGTGCGCGTCGCTTCTACCTCGAGGCCGCCAGCCTGGTGCGCGCCGGGATGTACCCGCTGTGGTGGTCGGTGCCCCGCAGCCGCAGCGCGGCGCTCTGGCAGGCGATCGGGATCCGCCTGGCGCCGACCGTCGCCGGGCTGGTGATGGCGCTCCAGATCATCACGCCGTCGCGCGCCGAGGCGGGGATGTCGGCGGCGACGCTGGCGCCGGGGCTCGTGGCGGTGACCTTCGGCGCGTTGCTGTCGTTCATCGCCCGCGACCGCGGTGCGGCGCTGGACTGGGCGGTGACGGCCCAGGCCGGGCTGGCGATGCTGGCGATCGGCCTTGTCGACCCCGCCGGGCAGGCCGTGGCCCTCGTGCTGGTCGTCGACCTGGCGCTCGTGTTCGGCGCGCGCTACGCCGCCGAGGGGCTCGGCCACGGCCGGGCGGTGCGCGCAGCGCGCTGGCTGGCGTGGGCCAGCGTGGCCGGGCTGCCGCCCACGCTGGGGTTCGCCGGGCGCTGGACGCTCTACCAGCAGCTCCTCGAGCGCCAGGCGTTCGGGCCGCTGCTCTGGACGGTCGCGATGACGGCCCTCCTCGTCGCGCCGGCCCACCCGGCCTGGCTGCCGAGCCCGCCGGCCCGCCGGCCGCGGCCGGTCCTGCGCGCGCTGCCGGCGGTGCTGGCCGGGCTCAGCCTGGCGCTCGGCCTCGGCTTCCGCTGGCTCGGCCCGGTCGTCGCGGCCTCGGGCGGCGACCTGCCGGACCCGCTGCGCTTGATCACCGCGCGACCGAGCGTCCTGCTGCTGCTCGCCGCCGCCCCGGCCCTGGGCTGGCTGGCGCGGCGGCTGCACGTCCTCTCCGGGATGCGGGACCGCAGCCAGCGCACCCGCCGCGCCCTGCGGCTGCGCGAACCGATCACGGCGGCGGCGCGGGTGCTGGTCCGCGGCGGCGCGTTCATCCAGCTCCGCTCCGGCCTCGTCGCCGGCCGGCGCTCGCTGGCGCTGACGCTGCTGGCGGTCGTGGCCACCGGCGTGGCGCTGATGGACGCGGGTCCGTCGGGGTCGGCGGCGGCCTGGCCGCCGCTGGGGCAGGTCGCCGGCCTCGTCGCCGCCGTGGGCATCGTCGGCGCGGCGGTGCTGGTGCGGTCGCCGGCGGCGGCGCTGCTGTCGCTGGCGGCGGCCTACGGCCTGGGCGCCGCGGCCGTCCTCGGCGCCGACGGCGGACCGCGCGGCGTGATCGCCGCCATCAAGATCATCGTCGGACTGATCGTGGTCAGCATGTTGGCGCTGTCGATCCTGCAGGCGCCGATCGACCGCCGCCTCGTCGCCGCCGCGCGGCGGCTGGGCCGCGCCCAGGCGGCGCCGCGACGGGCGCTCAGCGAGCGGCTCGTGCCGTTCCTGGCGCTGGCCATCGTCGCCTTGGTCGGGCTCGGCATGCAGCCGGCCGTCCTGGCGCCGTACGTCGGCCCCGGCGTGCTGCGCGTCGGAGCGGTGCTGGTGGCCGGCGGCGTCGTCGCGGCCGTCTTCGCCGCCGGCGCGCTGCAGTTGGCGGTCGGCGTCCTCATCGCGCTGATCGGCAGCGAGGCGATCTACGCGTCGCTCGACCCGGGCCTGCTGGTGACCGGCGGTCTGGCCGGGCTGCAGCTGCTGTTCGCCATCGTGGCCTCGTTCTTCATCGGCCAGGCGCCGTTGGCGGGCGGGGCGATCGGGCCGCCCGGCCGCGACGACGTCGCGCGCGTTCAGCCCGAGGTCGTCTGACGTGGCGACCGACCATCCGGCGGGCGCGGCGGGGCGGCGGCCATGATCGGCTCGCTGCTGCTGGTGGTCACGCTGGCGCTGCCGCTGGCGGCTGCCGCGGCCAGCCTGCGGCAGTCGGCGGCGCAGGCGCTGCGGACGGGCATCGTCGCGGCGCTCGTGCTGGTCGGCGTGGCCAACCTGGCCGTCGTCGACGTCGCGCTGCCGCTCGTCGGCGGCCGGGCGCTCGAGATGAGCCGGATCGCCCAGCTGGGCATCCAGCTCGAGGCGCTGGCCATGCTCGGCCTCGTCATGGGCCTCCACCGCGCGCCGGCCGAGACGGTGACGCGCTGGCTGCCGGTTGCGTGGACCAGCACGGTCGGGCTCTCGGCGGCGCTGCTCATCAACAGCCTGCCGATCGGCCTCCTGGCGTTCGTCGGCGCGGCGCTGCTCTGGGCGTTCGGCCTGCCCGAAGGCGAGCGCGGCGTGGCGATGGGCGCCGTGCTGCGCTACGCGGCGCTGCTGGCGCTCGTCATCCCGCTGCTGCTGTCCGCCTACCGCCTGGCCGAGCTGCGGCCCGAGGCGGTGAACAAGGGCGAGCTGGAGCACGTCGTCCTGGCGCTCGTCGTGCCGGCCTTCGCGCTGCTGCTGGGCTTGATCCCGATGCACGCCTGGGTCCTCACCCTGGCCAGCGGCGCGCCGCGGACGATGCTCTTCGGCGTCCTGTCGCTGGTCCAGACGGCCGGCTTCGCGCTGCTGCTGCGCACCCTCGAGGATCTGAAGTGGCTGACGGCCACCGCGACCGCGCCGCTCGTCTTCGGCGGCGCCGTGTCGGCCTTCCTGGGCGCCTGGCTGGCGCTGTCGGCGCGGCTCGAGGACCCCGACGACTGGCTGGTGTACGCGGTGGTGGCCAACAGCGGCATGCTGATCGTCGGCCTGGGCACCCAGTCGCGGGCGGCGGCGGTGGGCGTGGTGCTGATGCTGTTCGCCCGCGTCCTGGCGCTGGTGCTGATGGGCGTCGGCCGAAGGGTGCGCGGGCTCCACCAGCGCGTGGCGTCGGGCGTGGCGTTGCTCACGCTGGCCGGGACGCCGGGCTTGGCGGGCTTCCCGGGGCTGTGGCGCGTGCTGCAAAAGCTGTCCGGCGAGGCGGGCGGCGCGGCGCTGCGGGTGCCGTTCGGTCCGCAGGCGCACCTGGCGCTGCTGGCGGCCAGCGCGCTGCTGTTCGCCACGGCGCTGCGGCGCTGGGACGCCCCGCTCGATCCCGCCGGGCCCGACGAGGGCCGCGACGTCGGCGGCGAGCGCGCCGTCGTCCTGCTGGTGGTGCTCATCGTGGCGCTCGGCCTCGCGCCGCAGCTCGTCAGCGGCGCCTTCGGCCGCGCCCTGACCGACATGTTCTTCCAGGCCGACTGACCCGACCGCCGATGCCCACGCCGCGCCGCGTCCCGCCTGCCCCGACCGCCGGCGACGCCGCGCGGCCGTCGCCGATCGGCTGTCTGGCGGCAGCGCTGCTCGTCGCCGGCGGCGTGCCGCTGCTGTCCACGCTGACGGCGTACACCGCGCCGATCCGCATGCTGCGCGTCGGGTTCGGTGTCGGCGCGCTGCCGATCGCCCTGGCGGCGGTCGTGGGCGGCGTCTGGCTGGCCCGGCACCGCCGGGCCGCCCTGACCGCCGTGCCGTGGGGCCGGGCGCTGGCCGCCGAGCTGGCCGCCCTGTCGGCGCTGGCGCTGCTCTCGGCCGCCACCGGCAGCGACGCGCCGGGCGACTGGGGCGCGGGCGGCGGCGTCGGCTGGGCGATGCACGTCGCGGCGCGGCAGCTGGCCGGCGCCTGGGGGGCCGTGCTCGTCTGGTTGGTGGTCGGCCTGGTGGCGACGCTGCTGACCTTTTCGGGCAGCGCCGCGATCGCCGCCTACCTCGACGCCGTGGCATCCGGACCCGCTGACGACGACCTCGTCGACGACGGTGACGTCGACGGTCCGGCGGCGACGGGTGCGGGCCGTGACCCGTCGCGGCCGCCCAAGCCTCCGCCCGGCGCCGGTCTCCAAGCCGCGCTGCCGCCGGTCCCGCGCGCCCCGGCGCCGGCCGCGCCGGCGACCGCACCGCCTCGCGCGGCCGCACCACCGCCCGCGCCGGCCCAGCCGCGGCCCGCGCCGGCCGCGGGGCCGCCGCCGGGAACGCCCGATCGCCCCGCGTCGCGGCCGGTGAAGATCCGTGGCGGCGTGGCCGGCAGCAGCACGGCGGCGTCGCCGGTGGTGCGGGCGCGCGACCTGCCGCCGCTGTCGCTGCTCGACGAGACGACCGGCGTGGCGGCGGACGCCGACGGGCTGCGCGCCACCGCCCGCACGCTCGAGGCGACGCTGGCGTCGCTGGGCGTGCCGGCCGAGGTCGTCGACATCGAGGTCGGGCCGACGGTGACGCGCTTCGGCGTCGTGCCGGGCTACACCGAGCGCGGGGGCGAGACGCGGCGCGTGCCGGTGGCGCGCATCGCCGCCCTCAAGCACGACCTGGCCCTGGCCCTCGCGGCGCCGACGATCCGGATCGAGGCGCCGATCCCGGGCCGGGCCATGGTCGGCATCGAGGTGCCCAACGCCCAGTCGGCGGCTGTGGGCCTGCGGGCCCTGCTCGGCGACAAGGGCTACCGCCAGGCCGCCAAGGACCACGCGCTGCAGGTCGTCCTCGGCCGCGACGTGTCGGGCGCGGTGGCGATGGCCGACCTGGCGCGGCTGCCGCACTTGCTCGTGGCCGGCTCGACCGGCAGCGGCAAGAGCGTCGGGCTCAACGTGCTGCTGGCCAGCCTGCTGTTCCGCAACACCCCCGCGACGCTGCGCCTCGTCCTCGTCGACCCCAAGCGCGTCGAGCTGTCGCGCTGGGGGCGGGCGCCGCACCTGGTGGCCCCGGTCGTCACCGATCCCGCCGAGGTCGTCGGCGCGCTGCGCTGGCTGGTGGCCGAGATGGAGCGGCGCTACGCGGCGCTGGCCGAGGTCGGCGCCCGCGACCTCACGTCGTACAACCGCGCCCTGCGGCCCGGCACGCCGCCCGAGCCGGCGATCGTCGCCGTCCTCGACGAGCTGGCCGACCTGATCCTGCAGCTGGGCGCCGAGGTCGAGCCGGCGCTGGTGCGGCTGGCGCAGAAGGCGCGGGCGGTCGGGATCCACCTGATCGTCGCCACCCAGCGGCCGTCGACGGATGTCCTGACCGGGCTGATCAAGGCGAACTTCCCGGCCCGGATCGCGTTCGCCGTCGCCAGCGCCACCGACTCGCGCGTGATCCTCGACGCCCCCGGCGCCGAGGCGCTGCTGGGGCGGGGCGACATGCTGTTCCTGGCCCCCGACGCGCCCCAGCCGCGCCGCATCCAGGGCGCGTACCTGGGCGACGACGAGCTGGCGCGGTTGATGGACTTCTGGGCGGCCGCCGGCTGGCCGGGCCCGGGCCGCCTCCCGCCCTGGCTCGACCTGATCCCGGGCGAGGACCCCGACGAGGACCGCTACCAGGCCGCCGTGGCGATCGCCGAGCGCGAGTCGGGCGTCAACGCGTCGCTGCTGCAGCGCCGCCTCAAGGTGCCGTTCAGCACGGCGCGCGAGCTGATGGACCGTCTGGCGGCGGAGGGCGTGGTCGCCTCCGCCGGCCGGCGCGAGGGCCCGCGGCCGCGCGTCTTCGGCGCCCGGACGGGCGACGACGAGGCGGACGGCGACGACGACGCCTGGATGAACGCCGACACCTAGCGGCCGGCGGACCCGCACCACCTTGGCAACCACCCGCCCGCCCCCTACAATCCCCCGTCGATCACGCTTCGGGAGGTTGTCGTCATGGCCGGTCACTCCAAGTGGGCGAACATCAAGCACCGCAAGGAGCGCCAGGACAAGGCGCGCGGCGCCGAGTACACCAAGCTGGCGCGGGCGATCACCGTGGCAGCCAAGGAGGGCGGCGGCAACCCGGACATGAACTTCAACCTGCGCCTGGCGATCGACAAGGCGCGGGCCGGCAACATGCCCAAGGACAACATCGACCGCGCCATCGCCCGCGGTACGGGTGAAGCGGGCGGGGCGAACGTCGAGCGCGTGATCTACGAGGGCTACGGCCCGAACGGCGTCGCCGTGCTCGTCGACTGCACGACGGACAACCGGACGCGGACGGTCGGCGAGGTGCGCAGCGTCTTCAACCGCCACTCGTGCAGCCTGGGCGAGGCGAACAGCGTCGCCTGGCAGTTCGCCCAGCGCGGCACGATCGCGATCCCGGCCGAGGACCTGGACGCCGACGAGGTGACGCTGGCGGCGATCGACGCCGGAGCGTCCGACGTCGAGGCCGACGACGAGGTGGTCACGGTCTACACCGAGGTCGAGGATTTCGCCCGGGTCAAGAGCGCCCTGGCCGCCGCCGGTTACGACACCACCGAGGCCGAGCTGGCGATGATCCCGAGCGTCCAGGCCGAGCTCGACGTGGCCGACACCCTCCAGGTCCTCAAGTTCATCGACAAGCTCGAGAGCCTCGACGACGTCGACCGCGTCTGGTCCAACCTCAGCATCAGCGACGAGGCGGCGGCCGCGTTCGACGCGGCGTAATGGCCGGGGCGACACCCACCAGCGACGCATGGCCGCGACCCGGCGACGTCGTCCGACCCGACCGCCAGCCAGCACCCTCCAACGGCGCCACAACCGCCTGTGTAGGGGCACGGCATGC
>CAZYVI010000014.1:25812-114076 GCA_964651245.1 uncultured Anaerolineales bacterium
CGTGCCCGCGACCGGGTGGCGTGTGCCCGACGGATGGGCACGGCATGCCGTGCCCGCGACCGGGTGGCGTGTGCCCGACGGATGGGCACGGCATGCCGTGCCCCTACACGACGGGGATGGGTTGCCGGTGGTGTGCGGTCGAAGGCGGGCGGTGGTGGGATGCGCGTCCTAGGCATCGACCCCGGCACCGCCACCACCGGCTTTGCGCTGCTCGACGGCGAGCCGCACCGGCCCGATGCGATCGTCCTGGTCGAGCACGGCGTCGTCCGCACCGCGGCCGCCACGCCGATGCCCGAGCGGCTGCGCGAGATCCACGCCGCCATCACGACGCTCATCGTCGAGCTGCGGCCCGACGTCGTGGCGATCGAGGAGCTGTTCTTTTCGTCGAACATCACCACCGGCATCACGGTGGGCCAGGCGCGCGGCGTCATCCTGCTGGCGGCGGCCCAGGCCGGCCTCGACGTGGCAGAGTACAAGCCGAACGTCGTCAAGCAGGCGCTCACGGGCTACGGGGCGGCCGACAAGCGGCAGATGCAGGAGATGGTCAAGATGCTGCTGCGGCTCAGCAGCGTCCCCCGCCCCGACGACGCGGCCGACGCGGTGGCGATCGCGCTGGCGCACGTGCAGCTCGGGCGGCTGAGGCGATTGTAGGGGCACGGCATGCCGTGCCCTCGGTCGGGAGTCGAGAGACCAACGGGTGGGCACGGCATGCCGTGACCCTACGCGGGGGGATGCGGTGTGCGACGTAGGCACGGGGTGATGGGCACGCCATGACCGCTCCGCCCGATGTGCTCGGCCCGGTGCTGTTCGCGCTGGCGGCCATCGTCGTCGCCGGGCACGGGCTGGGGCGGCTGTTCGCCCGCTTCGGCCAGCCGCCGGTCATCGGCGAGGTCGTCGCCGGGATCGTCCTCGGGCCGTCGGTGCTGGGGGCGGCGTCGGCGCGCGTCGTGTCGCCCGAGGCGAATGCGTCGGCGTAGGCCGACATCGGCGGGAACTGCCGCCGGTCCGCGTCGGCGAACGCCGGGAACTCGTCGCGGACGAGCCAGAAGGGCCCGCCTGGGGCCTGCCCTAGAGTCCCCAACAACACCGGCGCGACGACGTGCCTCGGCCCTGTGGAGATCCGAGGGCGTGCGGTCTTGTTAGGCCCTCTCTTAGGGCGCCGCCCCGTCAGTCGTCGTGGTGCACCAGGTCCTTCGCCCGCTCGGCGATGACGTGCTCGGCGGCCTGGTGGGGCATCCGGGCGTAGTGGGCGAACGCGGCGGTGTAGTAGCCGCGGCCCTGGGTGATCGAGCGCAGGTCGGTGGCGTAGCGCTGGATCTCGGCCAGCGGCACCTGGGCCTTGACGATCGCCTTGTTGCCGAGCTGCTCGGTGCCTTGGACCATGCCGCGGCGGGTGTTCATGTCGGAGAGGATGTCGCCCATCTGGGCCGCCGGGACGACGACCGTCACCTCGAACACCGGTTCGAGCAGCACCGGGCCGGCGTCGCGCACCGCCGCCTTGAACGCCTCGCGGCCGGCGATCTGGAAGGCGATGTCCTTGGAGTCGACCGGGTGCTCCTTGCCGTCGAACACGATCGCCTTGACGTCGACGACCGGGCAGGCGGCGATGACGCCCAGCGGCAGCACCTGGCGGATGCCCTTCTCGATGGATGGGATGAACGAGTGCGAGATCGCGCCGCCGACGATCTGGCTGGCGTAGCTGAAGCCCGCGCCCTCCTCGGCCGGCTCGACCCGCAGATGGACCTCGGCGAACTGGCCGGCGCCGCCCGTCTGCTTCTTGTGGCGGTACTGCGCCGACGCGGTGCGGGTGATCGTCTCCATGTAGGGCACCTTGGGCACCGTCGTCGTCACCTTGACGCCGAACTTGTCCTTGAGCTGCCGCACCGCGACGTCGATGTGGGCCTCGCCCATGCCCGAGAGCGTCAGCTCGTGCGTGTGCTCGTTCATCTCGGTGCGATAGGTCGGATCCTCCTCGACCATCCGCTGCAGCGACGGCCCGATCTTGCCGCCGTCGGCCTGCGACTCGGGGTGGAGCGCCACGGCGTAGAGCGGCTGCGGCAGCGCCACCGGCGCCAGCGTCACGGCGCCGTCCTTGTCGGTAAGGGTGTCGAACGTGTGGGTGTGGTGCAGCTTGGCCACCGCCCCGATGTCGCCGGCCACCAGCTGGCCGACGGTCGTCTGCTCCTTGCCCCGCAGGACGTAGAGCGGGCCGATCCGCTCCTCCTCGCCCTGGTTGGCGTTCCAGGCGCGCCCGTCGGCCGACAGCGTGCCCGAGACGACGCGCAGGTACTGCAGCTTGCCCACGTAGGGATCGGCCTGCGTCTTGAACACGCGCACCGCCAGTGGACCCGACGGGCTGGCGGTGAGCTCGATCGGCTTGCCGGCCCGCTCGGCCGCCACCGGCCGCGCGTCGACGGGCGACGGTGCGGCGGTGAGGATCTGGTGCAGCAGCGCGTGGACGCCGGTGCCGGTCGTGGCGGCGGTAAAGTAGACCGGCACGTACTTGCCGGCCTTGGCGCCCTCCTGGAGGCCGTGGCGGATCTCGTCGGGCGTCAGCGCCTCGCCGTCGAGGAACTTCAGGATGAGCTCGTCATCCCCCTCGGCCGCGGCCTCGACGAGCTGCTCGCGCAGCGCGTCCGCCTCGGCCAGCACGTCGGCCGGCGCCTCGCCGTCCTTGCCGTCGGGCCCCAGGCTGGCGGCCTTGCTGATGAGGCGGTACACCCCCTTGAAGCCGCCCGCCTGCCCGATGGGCACCTGCAGCGGCACGAAGCGGGCGTCGGGAAAGCTCTCGCGCAGCTGTCCCAAGACCTGCTTCCAGTTGGCGTTGTCGCGGTCCATGCGGTTGACGACGACCGCCTTGGCCATGCCGAGCTCGTCGGCCATCTGCCAGCCGATCTCGGTGCCGACCTCGACGCCCGCCACGGCGTCGACGACGATCATCGCCGTCTCGGCCGCGATCAGGGCGCTCTTGACGTTGCCGGCGAAGTCGGCGTAGCCCGGCGTGTCGATGAAGTTGATCTTGTGCCCCTCGTACTCGACCGGGATGACGCTGGCCGAGATCGAGATGCCGCGGCGGTGCTCCTCGGCGTCGAAATCCGAGACCGTGTTGCCCTCCTCGGGCTTGCCCATCCGGGTCGTGACCTTCGTCAGGTACAAGAACGCCTCGGTGAGTTGCGTCTTGCCCGCGCCGCTGTGCCCCACCAAGGCGATGTTGCGGATCTTGTCCGCGCTATACGCTTTCGTCATCGGTTACTGACCTCCTCGGCAGGCTGTCGGGCAAGGGCGGAAGTATAGAACGGGAGCCGACGGTGGGCGAGCGTCCTTCGCCGCGCCGCGCGGCCGGCCACGACGGTCGCTACGGCCCGGCGGTCGCCGCGGTGACCGTCGCCACCGCGGTCTCCCGCGCCGCGGCCACGACGCGGTCGCGCACCCGCGCCGCCAGCGCGTCGACGGTGGGCGCGCCGGCGCCGCGCGCGCCGACAAACACGACGACCCCGCCGCGTCGGAACGAGAACCCGGTGAAGTCCTGACCGGTCCAGCGGCGGACATCGTCGGCGCCGTCGAGCGTGCTCGGGGCGCTCGTCAGGCCGAACGCCTGCGAGAGCGCGTCCACCGCACCGCTGGTCATGAGCGCGGCCGCGTCGGCCTCGTCGTCGTAGAGCGCCGTCACCTGTACGACGTCGGCGCTGCCGTCGGGGGCGCCGAACGCCACGGCCAGGCGGTCATCCGGAGCGGCCACGCCGGGCAGCGTCCGCGCGGCGGCGAAGACGCGGCCGAAGTCGATGGGCCCGGGGCCGCTGCGCCAGGCGACGCGCCCGCCGTCGACGGCGGCCAGGTCGCCGGCCGTCAGCGCGTAGCGCGCCACGCGCGTCCCGAAGCCGCCCGGCGGCGCCGCCGGCAGCAGCGCCGTGCCGACGACGAGCGCGACGAGGCCGGCGCCGACGAGGTACGGCCAGCGGCGGGGGCGGGCGGAGGGACGCGGCGAAGGCGGGCCGAGCCGTGGAGCCGACGCGGCTGGCAGGGGTGACTCGGTCGACATGGGCGCGGCGATTATACCGTCGTGGTACCGCCACGATGCCGCGGCTCGAGTCGCTCGCCCGCCTACAATTCGGCCATGCCCGCCATGCCCGCCATGCCCGCCGTCCTCGCCGTCGACCCCGACGCGCCCGACCCGGCCGCCATCGCCGCCGCCGCGGCCGTCCTGCGCGCCGGCGGCCTCGTCGCGTTTCCGACCGAGACCGTTTACGGCCTCGGCGCCGACGCCCGCGACGCCGCGGCCGTGGCGCGCATCTTCGCCGCCAAGGGCCGCCCGGCCGACGATCCGATCATCGTCCATGTCCTCGACGCCGCGATGCTCGGGCCGGCAGCGGCCCCGCACGCCGCGCCCGATCGGCCTGCCGGCGACGGCGCGATCGTCGCCGCCTGGCCGCCGGTGGCGGCGCGCCTGGCCGCCGCCTTCTGGCCCGGGCCGCTGACGCTCGTCGTGCCGCGCGGGCCGGCCATCCCGCCGATCGTGACCGCCGGTCTCGACGCCGTCGCCGTGCGGGCGCCGGCGCACCCCGTCGCCCGCGCCCTGCTGGCCGCCGCCGCCCTGCCTATCGCCGCGCCCAGCGCCAACCCCTTCGGCCGCACCAGCCCGACGACGGCGGCACACGTCGTCGCCGGCCTCGGCGATCGCGTCGACCTCGTGCTCGACGGCGGTCCGTGCCCGGTGGGCGTCGAGTCGACGGTCGTCGACTGCACCGTCGGCCCGCCGCGGCTGCTGCGCCCCGGCGGCATCACGCTCGAAGCGCTCCGCGCCGTCGTGCCCGCAATCGTCCACGCCGCATCGGTCCGCGCCGCGCCGCCGGCAGGTGCGTCGGTCCACGCGCCCTCGCCGTCGCCCGGCACGCAGGCCCGCCACTACGCGCCGCGCGCGCCGCTCGTGCTCGTCGCCGGCGCCGACGCCGACGTCTTGCGCGCCGTGGCGGCGGCGGCGCGGCGCCTCGTCGCCGGCGGCCGCAGCGTGGGCCTCGTCCTGGCCGAAGGCGACGCGGTCGACCCCGCCGGCGCCGCCGTCATCGTCCGCCTCGCCGCGCCCGACGACCCGGCGACGGCCGCCCGCCGCCTCTTCGCCGCCCTCCACGACCTCGACGCCGCCGCCGTCGACGTCATCCTGGCCCGCGACTGGCCGCCCGCCGGCCTCGGCCTGGCGCTGCGCGACCGCCTCCGCCGCGCCGCCGCCGGCCGCGTCGTGCCGGCCGACCCCCGCGGCGACGCCGTGCTGGCCGCCCTGGCCGCCGCCGACCGCCCGTTCGACCACATGCCCCCGACCGCGTAGGGGCACGGCATGCCGTGCCCCATAGGCGACCACCTTGCGGCCACGGCGTGGTCCGATTCCCGCCCCGCCCGGCCGTGAACGGCCGGGCTACAGTAACGACGCCGGCTGAAGCCGGCTAGGAGCGGACCATCGGCGTGCTCGCCGCGGTCACCGAAGTTGGGGCCTCGTGGCCGGTTCAGCGGCGGTGAGGCGTAAGGCACCAAGCCGCACGTCGCGACACCTGTTCCTGCCTGTAGCCGGCTTGAGCCGGCGTCGTTCTTGTAGCCCGGCGATTCATCGCCGGGCGCCCCATCGCCGGGCGCCCCATCGCCGGGCGATTCATCGCTGGACCACCCATCGCCGGGCGATCGGACGGCAGCGCGATACGCGGCCTGCAGCCGCTCACTTGTCGCCTTTTGGGGCACGGCATGCCGTGCCCCTACGCCACGGGGGCGCGATGCCGGCGTGAACGGTGCATCGAGCGTCGCCGCGCTGGGTCAATGTCGCAGGCGTCAAATCGTCCGATCGAGGACACCAAGACCGCCGCGTAGGGGCACGGCATGCCGTGCCCTGCCCTGCCCGGTCGTTCCCTCCGCCGACCCTCCGGCTACCGCCGCACCGTCCCCCCGTCCGCCGGCCGCTCGCCGAGCGTGACCGGCACGCTCAGCCGTTGGCCGTCGCGCAGGACGGTCAGGTCGATCGTCTCGCCCGGCGAGCCCTCGGTGGCGACGTAGGTCAAGAGGTCGTCGAAGTCGCTCACCGGCTCGCCGTCGACGGCGATCACGAGGTCGCCGCCGCCCTCGGCCTGGGGCGGGCGCAGCGAGAGGTCGACGTCACAGGCCACGTCGCCCTCGAGGCGGCCGGCCGACGGGCCGTCGCACAGGGCCTGCAGGATGTAGGCGCCCTTGGTGTCGGCGGGGTAGCGGTTGGCGGCGACGATGTCGTCGGTCACGCCGCGGCCCTGAACGCCGAGGAACGGCCAGGTGTAGCGGCCGTCCGCGATGAGCGCCGGCGCCACGCGCGCCACGATCGAGGCCGGGATCGCGAAGCCGATGCCGGCGTTGACGTTCGAGGTCGGCGAGGCGGTGCGGATCTGGGCGTTGACCCCGACGACCTCGCCGCGCACGTTGAGCAGCGGGCCGCCGGAGTTGCCGGGGTTGATCGGGGCGTCGGTCTGGATCGCCTGCGGGATGCCGTAGCGCGACCCTTGCGAGGTGTCGGGGATCAGGCGGCCCAGCGCGCTGATGATGCCGGCCGTCATCGTGTTGGCCAGCCCGAACGGGTTGCCGATGGCCACGACGCTCTGGCCGACCTTGAGCGAGTCGAAGTCCGCCAGCAGCGGCAGGCTGCGGACGTTGCCGGGCATGTCGTCGACGGCGATGACCGCCAGGTCGCTGTAGGCGTCGCTGCCCAGGACGCGGCCGGTGCGGACGGTGCCGTCGAAGAAGACGACGCCGACGGTATCGGCGGTGCCGGCCACGTGGTGGTTCGTCACGATGTGGCGGTCGTCGATGAGGAAGCCCGATCCCTCGCCGGCCTCCTGGTCGGCCTGGAACTGCGCTTGGCTGCCGACCTGGATGCTGACGACGCCCGGGTTGACCTCCTCGAACAACGTCGCCAGGTCGGCTCCGCCGCCGGCCAGATCGGCGGGCAGCGGCAGGCCGCGGTAGCGCGGCCGCGCCTCGCGGGTGGCCAGCGCCTCGTCGAGGCGCGCCGCGGCGTCGGCCGACAGCGCCTCGGCGCCCAGGCGCGCCCGGCGGGCCATCGCGGCGCGGCCGGCGGCGTCGTCCGCCGTCGGCTCCGCCGCCGCCCGGCCCGGCGCGGCGGCGCCGGCCGCAGCCCCGCCGTCGTCGGCGTCCTCGCCGGCGCTGCGCTCGCGCGCCGTCTCGGCGGGGCGGTCGGCGCGGCCGGGCAGGAGCCCGCCGGCCGTCAGGTCGGGGTTGCGCCACACGAGCGCGCCGCCGACGAGGGCCGTGCAGCCGACGATCGCCAGGGCCAGCGCACCGCAGCCGATGAGCAGGGACTTCTCGGCTCGACTCATGGATCCACGTCCTTGATCGTTATGCTTCGCGATGGCGCATTATAGAGGGCGCCAGGTGAGCGGATCGTGAGCGCCGGCCGGGCCGGCCGGCGCCCCAATGGAGGCCCCCAATGTCGAAGCTCGCCCTGTCGGCCGGCCTGCTGGCCGTCGTGCTGCTCCTCCTCGTGGCCCCCGCCGCCTGCCGGCGCGCCCCGACGCCGCCGCCCGCCGCCCCGACCGCCGCCGCCGGCGGCGGCGCCCCGGGCGGCGGCGGCCGCCTGCTGTCGCCCGAGCCCACGCCCGGCATCCGGCTGCGCCTTGCCGACGCCGACCCGTCGGCCGCCGGTGCCGACGCGGCCGGCCCGCCCGTCGTCGCCGGCGCGCCGCTCGACGCGGCCGACGTCGCCCGCCGGCTCGACCGGCTGCCGCCGCTCGACCCCGCCGCGGCCGTCACGGCGCCCTTCGCGGTGCGCGCCGGACCGCCGCCGCCGGCCATCCCGGGCGAGACGATCCCGGTCGCGTTCCCGCCGCCCGACGCCGAGGCGCCGCCCGACGCGTCCGCCGCCACCGCGCCGCCGAAGGTCGTCCGCGTCCAGCCCGAGGGCGACGTGCCGCTGGCGGCGCAGCTGGCGGTGACGTTCGACCGCCCGTTCGTCGACCTCACCGGCAACCGCGACAACGACGCGGTCACACCGCCGGTGAAGCTCGAGCCGCAGCCCGAAGGCCGCTGGCGCTGGGTGGGCACCCAGACCGTCCTGTTCGAGCCCGACGGCGGCCACCTCCCGATGGCCACCCACTACACCGCCGAGGTGCCGGCCGGCGCCGCGGCCAGCGACGGCGTTCGCGTGGCCGAGGGCAAGCGCTGGACGTTCCACACCCCGCCGCCGCAGGTCGTCGCGATGTCGCCGGCCCACGAGAGCGATCCCGTCGACCGCCAGCCCGTCATCGTGCTCACCTTCGACCAGGTCGTCGACCTCGACGGCGCGCGCGCCAAGGTGTCGATGACGCTCGACACCGGCGGGACGGCGGCGCTGCGCCCCGCCACCGACGACGAGATCGCCGCCGACGACGCCGCGCGCGCCGCCGTCGCCGCGGCGGCGCCCGGGCGCTGGCTGGCGCTGCGGCCGGCCGAGCCGCTGCCGGTCGGCGCCGTCGCCACCGTCGCCGTCGCCGCGGGCGTGCCGTCGGCCGAGGGGCCGCGGACCGACGCGCCGGCGTGGGAGGGGGTGCTCCACGTCTACGACGCGTTCCGGGCGCTCAAGCTCAGCTGCGAGGGCATCGACCGCAGCAAGGAGCGCGTGCAGGACGGCCGCGGCGCGATCGACCGCTGCGAGCCATTCGGCGGCTGGTGGATCGAGTTCAACAACCCGATCGAGGCAGCCGCCTTCGACCCGGCCAGCTTCACCGTCGAGCCGGCGGTGCCGGGCCTCGCCGTCGAGAGCTGGGGCAGCACGATCAGCCTGCGCGGCGTCACCAAGGGCCGGACGACCTACACCGTCCGCGTCGCCTCCGGTCTCCGCGACACGTTCGGGCAGTCGCTCGACCCGGCCGTCGAGGTCACCTTCACCACCGGCGCCCTGCGCTCGGCGCTGGCCGGGCCAGGCGAACGCCTCGTCACCCTCGACCCCGCCGGGCCCAAGGCGCTGGTGGTGGCCACCGTCAACATGCCGGCGCTCGAGGTGCTGCTGTTCGCCGTCGACCCCGAGGCGTGGCCGACGTACGAGGGCCTGGTCAACCGCTACCCGCCGCCCGACGCCGCCGCGCTGCGGGCCGCCCTTGGCGACCCGGCCGTCGATCGAACCGTCCGCCCCAAGGGCGCCGAGGACACGATCGTCGACACCCCGATCGACCTCGGCCCCGCGTTGAAGGGCGGCCACGGCCACGTGGTGGCTTTCGTGGCCCCGCCGGTCGGCATCGTCGACCCGTTGCATGGCGACGACGGCCGGCGCCAGTCCGTGCTCCGCTGGGTCCAGGTGACCGAGCTGGCCGTCGACGCCTTCCGCGGCGCCGCCAAGGAGCTGGTGTGGGTCACCCGCCTGGCCGACGGTCGGCCCGTCGACGGCGCCCGGATCGCCCACCGCGGCGTCGGCGCGGCCGTCACCGGCGCCGACGGCGCGGCCGAGCTGGCGCTGCCGCGCGCGGCCGCCGCGGACGCCGCGGACGCCGCGGACGGCGGCGCGCCCGACGGCACGGCGCCGATCATGGCCACCGTGGGCGACGACGTCGCGTTCACGCTCGACGGCGGGAGTTGGCTGCGGCTGGGCGGCGCCGCCGACGAGCTGCGCTTCTTCGTCTTCGACGACCGCGGCCTCTACCGGCCGGGCGAGACGGTCCACGTCAAGGGCTACGTCCGCCGCGTCGGCCTCGGGCTGGGCGGCGACGTCGACGCCCTGGGCGACGGCGGGCCGACGGCGCTGCGCTGGACGCTGACGTCGATGTGGGGCGGCAACGAGATCGGCCGCGGCACCTGGGCGGTGAACGACGCCGGCGCGTTCGACGGCGCCATCGCGCTGCCGGCCGACGCGCCCATCGGCGAGGCGCAACTGCAGCTCGAAGCCGCCGACGGCGCCACCAAGGGCGGCACCGGGCTGACGTTCGGCATCGCCGAGTTCCGGCGCCCCGAGTTCCGCGTCGCCGTCGCCGCCGAGACGGCCGTCCACACCCTGGGCGACACCAGCGTCGTGGCGGTGGCGGCCGACTACTACAGCGGCGGCCGGCTGCCGGGCGCCGCCGTCACCTGGCAGGCGACCGCCCGCCGCGGGCACTACAGCCCGCCGGGCTGGGACGGCTTCACGTTCGGCGAGTGGACCCCGTGGTGGTGGGGCAACGACGGCGGTGACGTCTTCCGCGGCGGCGGCAGCTGGCCGGCCGACCCGACGACGCAGCTGGGCTGGACCGGCCGCACCGGCGAGGACGGCCGCCACCGGCTGGCCGTCGACGTGTCCGGCGTCGAGCCGCTGGCGCCCGCGTCGATCGAGCTCGAGGCCACCGTCCAGGACGTGAACCGCCAGGCGATCACCGGCCGCACGGCGCTGCTCGTCCACCCGTCGGCCCACTACGTCGGCCTGCGCCAGGACGGCTGGGTCGTCGAAGCCGGCAAGCCGTGGCGGCTCGACGCCGTCGTCACCGACATCGACGGCGCCGCCGTGGCGGGCCGGGCGATCGGCGTGACGGCGGTGCGCATCACCGAGGTGCAGCGCGGCGGGCAGTCCGTCGAGGAGACCGCGCCGGCCGGCGGCTGCGACCTCGAGTCGGCCGAAGATCCGGTGCCGTGCACGCTTACCTTCGACCAAGGCGGCCGCTACCGCGTCGTCGCCGAGGTCGCCGACGACCGCGGGCGGCCGAATCGCACGACGCTGACGATCTGGGTCCAGGGGGACGACCGCTACCCGAGCGTCCGCGGCCGACAGGGCTACGTGGCCGAGGACGTGGTCGAACTCATCCCCGACGCCGAGGTCTACGATGGCGGCGACACCGCCACGCTGCTCGTCCAAGCGCCCTTCGCGCCGTCCGAGGCGCTGATCACGATCCGCCGCAGCGGCATCGTCCGCTACGAGCGCCGCTCGCTGGCCACGGCCTCGACGACGATCGAGGTGCCGATCGCCGAGGGCGACGTTCCGAACGTCACCGTGGCCGTCGACGTCGTCGGCGCCGTGGGGCGCGACGATGGCGGCGACGGCGCGGCGGGCGAGGCCGTCGCGGCAACCGACGCCGGCGCGGCGGCCGACGATCCCAACGACCCCGCCGACCCCGACCGCTTGCCTTCGCGCCCGGCCTTCGCCAGCGGCGCGATCAAGCTCAAGGTGTCGACCCGCCAGCGGACGCTCGGCGTGGCGGCCCGGCCGTCGGCGGCACAGGTGCGGCCGGGCGCCGCGGTCAGCGTGACCGTGGCGGTGACGGATGCGGCCGGGGCGGCCGTGGCGGGGGCCGAGGTGGCGCTCGTCGTCGTCGACGAGGCCGTGCTGGCGCTCTCGGCCCACGACATCGGCGACCCGGTGGAGGCCTTCTACGGCGCCCGCGACGCCGGCGTCTACGCCTTCAAGGGGCGCGGCTACGTGGTCCTGGCCACGGCCGAGCAGGTCCGCGCCGCCGCCGCGGCGGCAAGCGGCGACCGCGGCGCCGGCGTGATGGTGGATGAAATGGGCTTGAACGACACGGCCCTCGACTCCGACGCCGAGATGTCGTCCGCCGCCCTGCGGATGGC
Source organism: uncultured Anaerolineales bacterium (assembly GCA_964651245.1). GTDB lineage: Bacteria > Chloroflexota > Anaerolineae > Epilineales > Epilineaceae > Avedoeria. The sequence goes on from CAZYVI010000014.1 coordinate 37,336, forward strand.
GGCGCCGGCCGCGGTCGGCCGCGGCGGCGGGGGCGGCGACGGCGGCGACGTCCCGGTCGTCGAGCGCGTCGACCTCGACGCGCTGGCCGCGTTCGTCCCGTCGGCGCGCACCGGCGCCGACGGGCGCGTGGCCATCGACGTCCGGCTGCCGGACAGCGTCACCCGCTACCGCATCTGGGCCGTGGCCACCGACGGCGCCCGGCGCTTCGGCAAGGGCGACGCGGGCCTGACGGCGGCGCTGCCGCTCGTGGTCCGCCCGTCGGCGCCGCGCTTCCTGAACTTCGGCGACGCCTTCGAGCTCCCCGTCGTCGTCCAGAACCCGGGCGCCGCCGACCGCACCGTCGACGTCGTCGTCCGCGGCGCCAACCTGGCCTTCACCGGCCCGACCGGGATGCGCGTCGACGTGCCGGCGGGCGACCGCGTCGAGGTGCGATTCCCGGCCGAGGCCGTCATGGCCGGCACTGCCGTCTTCCAGGCCGCCGCCCTCGACGCCGACGACCCGGCGGTGGCCGACGCCCAGCGCGTCACGCTGCCGGTCTGGACGCCGACGACCACCGAGGCCTTCGCCACGTACGGCACGCTCGGGCCACGCGTCGGCGCGGCGGGCGATGCGGCGGCGGGCGACGGCGACACCGTCGCCGCCCAGCTCGTCGCGCGGCCGAGCGGCGCCGTGCCGTCGTTCGGCGGGCTCTCGGTCACGGCGTCGTCGACGGCGCTGGGCAACCTGACGGACGCCATCGCCTACCTGAACAGCTACCCCTACGAGTGCACGGAGCAGATCGCGTCGCGCCTGCTGGCCAACGTCGCCCTCGTCGACGTCCTCGACGCCTTCGACGCCCCTGGCCTGCCGTCGCGCGCCGCGGCCGAAGAACGGATCGCCGCCGACATCGCCGCGCTCCGGCAGCGGCAGATGGAGCGCGGCGGCTTCGGCAGTTGGACCGGCGCCGACCGCTGGATGGCGATCTGGAGCACGATCCACGCCACCCAGGGCCTGGTGCGCGCCCGGGAAAAGGGCTATGCGGTCGATGGCGGCAGCCTGGAGCGCGCGCTCGACGCCCTGCGCAACATCCGCAGCCATATCGCCGACCAGCCGTGGCCGTGGAGCCCCGAGGCCCGCCGTGCCGCCGAGGCGTACGCGCTGAGCGTGCGCGCCGCGGCCGGCGACGCCGACGGGGCGCGGGCCGCTGCGTTGTTCGGCGAGGCCGGCGACGAGGCGCCGGTCGACGTGATGGGCTGGCTGCTGGGCGTGATCGCCGTCGACGACACGCGCCGCGGCGGGCCGGCCCAGGTCGAGATCCTGCGGCGGCTGACGAACCGCGTCAGCGAGACCGCCGCCGGCGCCCAGTTCACGGTGGGCTACGACGAGGTCGGGTCCAACCTCATCCTGGCCAGCGACCGCCGCGCCGACGCCGTCGTCCTCGACGCGCTCATGACGGCGCAGCCCGACAGCGACCTCATCCTCAAGGTAGTGCGCGGCCTGCTCGACAGCCGCGAGCGCGGCCGCTGGGGGTCGACGCAGGAGAACTCCTTTGTCCTGCTGGCCCTCGACCGCTACTTCCGCACCTACGAGGCCGACGAGCCGGCCTTCACCGCCCGCGTCTGGCTCGGCGACGGCCTGGCCGGCGAGGCGCGCTTCGCGGGGCGCTCGGCCGACCGGCAGCAGATCGAGGTGCCGCTGGCCCAGGTGCCCGAGGCGCCGACGCGGCTGACGGTGGCCAAGGACGGTCCCGGCCGGCTCTACTACCGCCTCGGCCTGACCTACGCCCCCGACCCAGGGCTCGACTGCCCGGCCGGCGACTGCCCGGCCCTGGGCCCGCCGCCCGACAGCCGCGGCTTCACCGTCGAGCGCCGCTACGAGGCCGTCGACGACCCCGGCGACGTGGTGCGGACGGCCGACGGCGGCTGGACGGTGAAGGCCGGGGCGCGCGTCCGCGTCCGGCTGACGCTCGTGGCGCCGGCCCGGCGCTACCATGTCGCCCTCGTCGACCCGCTGCCGGCTGGCTTCGAGGCCGAGAACCCCGACCTGGCCACCTCGGCCTCGCCGCCGCCCGACACCGGCGACGGCGACGCGATCCCGTACGACGCCCCGTGGCGCTGGTGGGGCTGGTGGTGGTACGACCACACCGGCCTGCGCGACGACCGCGCCGAGGTCTTCGCGTGGTGGCTCGAGGGCGGCGTCTACCGCTACAGCTACATCGCCCGCGCCACCACCCCCGGCACGTTCGTCGCGCCCGGCCCCAAGGCCGAGGAGATGTACCACCCCGAGACGTTCGGCCGCGGCGCCGCCGAGCGCGTGCGCGTCGTCGCCGCGCCGTGATGGGCCGACGATCGGCGCCCGTTGCGCCCCTGCCGCCACGACGACGATCGCCCGTGGCCGTGGTGACCGCATCCGCGTGCCGTTGACAGCGAGTTCGCCTGCGCGACCGTACGCCGGCCTCGCCGCTCTGGTCACCGGCGCCTCGTCGGGCATCGGCGCGGCGCTGGCGGTCGAGCTGGCGCGGCAGGGCGCCGACGTCGCGCTGTTCGCGCGGCGCGGCGAGCGGTTGGCGGCGGTGGCGGCCGACGTCGAGGCCACGGGGCGGCGGGCGGTGGCCGTCGCCGGCGACGTACGGTCGCGCGGCGATCTCGACCGGGCCGTGGCGGCGGCGCTGGCGGTGTTCGGGCGGCTCGACGTCGTCGTGGCCAACGCCGGCATCGCCGTCGTCGGCCGCATCGACGCGCTCGACGCCGAGGCGTTCCGACGGCAGTACGAGACGAACGTGTTCGGCGTCCTGCACACCGTCCAGGCGGCGCTGCCGGCCCTCAAGGCCAGCCGCGGCCGGCTCGGGATCGTCGGCAGCGTGGCGGGCTACGTCAGCGTGCCGCGGGTGGCCGCCTACAGCTCGAGCAAGTTCGCGCTGCGCGCCATCGCCGAGTCGCTGCGGGCCGAGCTGGTTGGCGACGGCGTCTCGGTCACCCACATCGCGCCGGGCTACGTGGCGTCCGAGATCCGCCACAAGGACAACGACGAGCGGCTCGACCTGGCCGCGCCCGACACCGCGTCGCGCTGGCTCGTCGTGCCCGCCGAAGCCGCGGCGCGCGCCATCGCCCGCGGCCTGCGGCGGCGCGAGGCCGAGACGGTCGTCACGGCCCACGGCCGGGTGGCGGTGTGGCTGTCGCGCCTGTCGCCGGGGCTCGTGCGCGGGCTGGTGCGATGGACGTACCGCGGCGACCGCCCGCGGCGGGCCGCGCGCTGACCGCGGGCGCGTCGCGGGCGATCGGGGGCGCGTCGGCGCGCCCCCGTCAGCGCGGCTGGCTGATCACCTCGCCGTCGTGCCACTCGGGCTCGGCGGCCAGCAGGGCGCGGAACTTCAGGTAGCGTTCGTGCTGCGCTGGGCTCTGGGCGTTGGCGTGGTAGGCGTCGCGGCTCTCGAACAGCGCCATCATGTAGTAGACGTCGGGCTCGGCGTCCATCCGGAAGACGTACTCGCCGAGATAGCCGGGCACCGTCTCGGCGGCGTAGTCGTCGGCGAGGGCCCGCATCGCGGCCTCCTTGCCGGGCAGCAGCGTGAGGCGGGCGACCGTACCGTACATCGCGACCTCCTGGGTTGAGGCCCCCCGGCGCGACCGGACGCCGGACGGGCGGCGGCTCGACGTGACCCGCGCTAGCATATCGGACGCCGCGCGGGCCTTCAACCACGGCCCGACCGTCGCCGCATCCCCAACCCCTCGAGCCCGCCATGGCCCGCCGCCCCAGGACTCGGACCGTGACCATCGCGTCCTTCATGGCCGCCCTCGCGCTCCTCGCCGCGCTCGGCGCCATGGCCGAAGCGCGCGCCGCCCGCCACGACGCGGAGCGGTGGCCGGCGCCCGGCCGGCGGGTCGACATCGGCGGTCGGCGGCTGCACATCCGCTGCGACGGCGACGGCGGCCCGGTCGTCGTGCTCGACGCCGGCCTGGGCCAGTCGAGCCTCGACTGGTCGCTCGTCCAGCCGGCGCTGGCCGCGCACGGCCGCGTCTGCAGCTACGACCGCGCCGGCATGGGCTGGAGCGATCCGGCGCCGGCGCCCGGGTCGGCCGAGCGGACCGTGGCCGACCTGCGGACGCTGTTGGCCGCGGCCGGCGAGCCGCCGCCGTACGTCCTGGTCGGGCATTCGGCCGGCGTCAACACGGTGCGCCTGTTCGCGGCGCGGTTCCCCGACGCGGTGCACGGCCTCGTCCTCGTCGAGCCGCCGTTGATCGCGGCGGTGCCGCCGGCGGCGGTGGCCGGGCTCGTCGCGGTGCGGCGGGGGGTCGACGGCCTGCGCCGGGTCGGGGCGCTGCGCTGGCTCGGGCCGCTGGGGCTGCTGCGGCTCCTCTACGGCGGCGCGTCGCCGCCGCCGGCGGTTGCAGCCCGCGCCCCGTTCCTGTACCGTCCGGCCGCCATCCGCGCCACGCGCGACGAGATCCGCGCGCTGCCCGAGACGATCCGACAGGTCCGCGCCGCCGCCACGCCCGGCGCCTGGCGCGACTGGCCGGTCGTCGTCGTCACCGCGGCCGGTCCGGAGCCGTCACCGCGGCTGGCGGCCGGGCTGGCGGCGCTGGCCGCGCTGTCTTCGCGCGGGCGCGTCGTGTACGCCGACAGCTCGCACTTCGTGCCGTACGACCGGCCGGCGGTCGTCATCGAGGCGGTGCGGGCGGTGGTGGAGGCCGATCGATGAGCCAGTTGCTGAATGTCCAGCTCGTGTCGGTCATCGTCGGCGGCCTGCTGGCCACCGTCGGCAGCATCGCCACGACGACGATCCTCGAGCGGCAGCGACAGCGCCGCGAGTCGCGCAACCTGGCGCTGGCGTTCAAGGGCGAGATCGGCGCGCTCCTGGCGCTCGTGGAGGAGCGGCGCTACATCGAGCGCATCGGCGACGTCGTCGCCCAGATCGAGGCGACGCGCGAGCCGTTCTACATGCCGTTCCGGGTCCGCTACGCCTACGACCGCGTGTACGCCGCCAACGTCGATCGCGTCGGCATGCTGGCGCCGCGGCTGGCCGAGCAGCTGCCGCTGTTCTACACCCGCGTCAACTCGATCCTCGAGGACCTGGTGAGCCTCGGCGACGGCTCCTACACCGAGATCGGCCTCGACCAGCTGCTGCACCTCTACTGCACGACGCGCGACATCCTCGGCGCGACGCTCGTCCACGGCCGGACGATCCTGGCCACGATCGACGACACCTACGCACTGCCGCCCACGCACCGCCGCGGCCGCTAGCCGGCCCGGTCGCCGCCGGAGACCCCGCCCATGGTCACCACCATCGCGCTGCTGCGCGCCATCAACGTCGGCGGCCACACCGTGACGATGGCGGCCCTCAAGGGCCACTTCGAGGCGCTCGGGTTGCGCGGCGTCGAGACGTTCATCGCCAGCGGCAACGTCCTGTTCGATGCCGATGTCGATCCGGACGCCGGCGCCGACGCCGCGCCCGACGCGGCGCTGGCGGCCCGCATCGCCGCCCACCTCGAGGCCGCCCTCGGCTTCCCGGTGGCGACGTTCCTGCGCGGCGGCGACGAGCTCGCCGCCGTAGCGGCCCGCCGCCCGTTCGACGACGCCGCGATGGCCGGCGCCGCGGCGCTGAACATCGGCTTCCTGTCCGCGCCGCTCACGCCCGACGAGGTCGGCGTGCTCAAGGGACTGGAGACCGACATCGACGCCTTCGCCGCCGTGGGCCGCGAGGTCTACTGGCTCTGCCGCCGCAAGCAGAGCGAGTCGCGGTTCAACAACGCCGTCTTCGAGCGCACCCTGCGCCGCCAGGCGACGTTCCGCGGCCACAACACCGTCGCCCGCCTGGCCGCCCGCGTGGCGGCGCGGGCGGGATGATCCCCGGCCGACCCCTGCCGCCCCGGCCCTTCGCCCCCGACCCTGCCCCCCACGCGAGGTAGAACATGCGCTTCAACGATCCGTCGACCGGCCCTGCCGCCCGTGCGGTCGCCGTCCCGTCCGACCGCCCGCGCCGGGTGCGCCGCGCGCTGGCCGCCGCGGTCGCCGCGCTGGGCCTGACCGCGCTGCCCGCCCTCGCCGCGTCGCCCGGCCTTGGCGTCGCGCCGGCCGGCCTTTGGGTGGCGCCCGGCCCGGACCGCGCCGTCGCGCCCGGCGCCGACCGCGCCCATGGGGCAGCGGTGCGCCCGAACGCCGCCGCCCCGGACCGCCCCAACGCGGCTGCAGCGCAGGCCGCCAGCCGCGCGCCGGTCACGGCGACGGTCGGCGGGCGGCTGCTGCGCTGGCGAACGCTGCCGCACAGCCTCGTCACGGCCACGCTGCGCGCCGGCGGCGCGGTCAAGGCCGAGGGGGCCGCCGAGAGCGACGACCAGGGGCGCGTCGTGCTCCAGCTGTGGGGTGAAGCGTCGACGCCGGTCATCGCCGCCGGCGACGTGCTGTCGTTCAAGGCCGAGCCGGTCGACGACGTCTGGCAGGTCACGGTCCCGGCGCTGGCCGGCGACGTCGACGCCGCGGCCGACCGGATCGTCGGCCGCGCATCGCCCGGGCAAGTCGTCGACGTCCGGCTGCGGCCGCAGCCGGATGCCGGCGTCGACTACTTCGGCGAGAGCATCGGCACGCCGGGCCAGCGGAGCGGACTGCCGTCGGGGCCGGCGATCGCGCGGCTCGTCACGGCCGGCGGGGATGGCTCGTGGGCGCTCGACCTTGCCGGCGACGCCGACGTGGCGCCGGGCGACCAGCTCGAGGTCGTCGCGATCGACGGCGGCGGCGACGTGTTCGTCACGCTCGGCGCGGCCACGGCCGCGTTCGTCCGCGCCGGCTCGGCCTACGGCCTGGCGCACGCCTCGCTGGGCACCACGGTGACGATCGACGTGATCGCGCCCGACGGCCGGCGGCGCACGACGCTGCAGGGCGTGGCCGCCGAGGCCGGCGACGGCTCGCCCACGGCGCTGGCCTACTTCGGCCCCATCGACGACGGCGGCGAGGAGGAAGAGCCTGACGGCGGCGCGGCCGACGGGGGCGGCGGTGGCGGCGACCTCGACGCCACGCCCCAGCCCGGCGACCAGCTCGTGCTGCGGCGCGACGGCGGGCTCGTCGCGACCGCGGCCGCGACGGTGACGCTGCCGGCCCTGGCGGTCGACGCGCTCGACCGCGCCGGCGGCGTCCGGGGCCGGGCGCCAGCCGGCGCCGCCCTCCGGGCGCGCCTCCTCGGCCCGTTCGGCGAGCGCCTCGAGGTTCCGCTGCAGTCCCGCGCCGACGACACGTTCGACGCCCGCGTCGACGCGGCGCTCGGGCCGGGCTGGCGGGCGGTGCTGGTGTGGTCCGACGCCGCCGGCGTGTCGTGCGGCGTCGTCGGCGCCATGCCGCAGCTGCGCGCCCGCATCGGGGCGCGGCGGCTGGACGGCATTGGCCATCCCGACCGCGTCGTCACGGCGACGATGCGCGCGGCGGGCGACGCACCGGTCGGCCCGTACACGACGACGGCGGCGCCGGACGGTTCGTTCGCCATCGTCCTGGGCGACGAAAGCGTGCCGGCCGGGCCGGCGTCACCGCGCCTGACGCCGGGGTCCGTCGTCGAGGTCGAGCTCGAGCCGGGCGACCCGGTGGTGCTGGCGGTGCCCGATGTCACGACGTCGACTGATCCCGACCGCGAACGCGTGACCGGCGTGGCGCCGCCGGGCGCCGAGCTGGTGGTCACGCTCCACCGCCCCGAGACGATCGGCGACAGCGGCGAGGTCTACGGCTACACCCTGGCCGACCATCGCCCGGTGCGGGCCGGCCTTGACGGCGCCTTCGCCATCGACTTCGGCGTCGCCGCGCCGAGCGGCCCCGCCGTCGACCTCGAGCCGCCGATGTGGGGCGAGGCCGTGCTCGTCCGGCCCGACGGTCACTTCGTCACCCGCGCCTGGGCGCCCGTGGCGATCGAAGCCTGGCTCGACAGCCCGTGGCTCAACGGCCACGGCCCGCCCGGCGAGGCCGTCGCGATCACCGTGCGCGACGCCGCCGGCAATGTCGTCGTCCAGCACACCGAGGCCAACGCCGAGCCGTGGACCGTCGACAGCCCGGACTGGTGGACCGACCTCACCGACCGCTTCGGCCAGACCGTACCGCTCGAGGCCGGCGACGAGATCGAGGTCGCGATCGCCGGCCAGCGCGAGCGCGTCGTCGTGCCGGTGCTCGAAGCGGCCAGCCACGTGGCGGACGACCGCGTCACCGGGCGCACGGCGCCGGGGGCGCCGGTCGAGCTCACGGTCTTCCTGCCGGAGGGCGACGATGTCAGCCTCGAGTCCCGCGCCGCGGCCGACGGGCGCTTCGACTTCGACCTCGCGGCGGCCGGCGCCGATCTCGTCTACAACGCCTTCGTCAGCCTTGCCACCCAGGTCGGCCGCCATCGCTTCGGCAATGAGGTCAACGTCCCGGGCCTGACCGTCGACCTCGACGCGGGCGAGGTCGCGGGCTCGGCCGAGCCCGACGTCGTGGCCACCCTGTCCGTCGAGCGCGCCGGCCGCGAGGTCGGCCGCCGGACGGTGCCCACCGGGCCCTACGCCTGGTTCAACACCGCCATCCCCGGCGCCGACGGCGCGCCGCTCGCGCTGCGCCCGGGCGACGTCATCGTGCTCTCGACGCCCGGCGCCCGCTTCATCGAGCCGCGGGTGACGATGGTCGTCCCCGAGCTGACGGTGGACCTGGCCACGACGCGCGACGCCGTGACCGGGCGCTTCGACCCGCGCGGTGCGCTCGTGGTGAACCTCTGGGCCAACCGCGAGGAGCGCGTCTGGCCGGGGCAGACGCGGCTGGCCACCGAGCCCGACGGCCGCTGGGCGCTGGGCTGGGACAACGCCGACTTCCGCCTCACCGGCGGCTGGACGGCCTGGGCGCAGTGGACGTCGCCGTCGGGCCACAAGGCGACCCGCCTGCGCACCGTGCCGCAGCTCGACCTCCGCCTCGACAGCCCGCAGGCCTGCGGCCAGGCACTGCCGGCGCGGCCGGTGCGCCTGGCGCTGCGCGGCGCCGCCGGCGACGCCGTGGCCGCCGCGACCGCCGGCCCCGACGGCCGCTTCGCCGCTGGGTTTGCCGCCGCCAACGGCCAGCCGCGGGCCGTGCGCCCCGGCGACCGCATCGCGGCCGACCTCGGCGGCTGGGCCGACGACATCGTCGTCCCGCCGCTCGCGTTCGCCGTGGACTGGGCCACCGGTCGGATCAGCGGCACCACCGCCGCCTCGACCACCGTCGGCCTCGCGACGTGGTCGGGGGACTGCACCGCCGATGGCGGCGGCCTGGGCTGGACGCCGTGGTCGACGCAGTCGGGCGCCGACGGGCGGTTCGGCCTGCCGCTGCCCAGCCCCGAGTCGGGGCTGTTCGAGGACGGCCGCTTCGCCCTCGTCGTGGACGCCGCGCTCGGCCACCGGGTCTACCAGCCGCTGGGCACGGTGCGGATCACGGCCTGGGCCGAGACGGCGGCGCTGACCGGCACCGGCTGGCCGGGCCAGCCGCTGACCGCCACGCTCCACGCCGCCGGCGGCGCGCTGCGGGCGACGGCCGCCGGCGCCGTGGGCGACGACGGGCGCTGGGCGCTGTCGTTCGCGGACGGCGGCGGCCGCCCGGCGGTCCTGCGCGACGGCGACATCGTGCGCGTCGGCGCCGGCGGCAGCCACGGCCAGCTGACCGTCGAGCCCCTGGCGTTCGACTTCGACGTCGCGCGCGGCGTGCGGGGCACGGCCCGGCCCGGCCGCCTGGTCGGCGTCGAGCTCGACGTCGTCGCGCGCCGCCTCCCCGGCGGCGACACCGTCTCCTACGCCCTCGAGGCCGATGCCCAGGGCCGGTTCGTCCTCGACGCGCCGCCGCCGCGCGCCCGCTGGTCGTTCGCCGACGTCCGCGCCGTGCGGGCGTCCATCGCCCTCACCGGCGGCCACGCGCTGCGCAGCGAGCTCGCGCTGGCCGCCCCGACGACGGCGGTCTATCTGCCGATCGGCCATCGGCGTTGAGGGCGGCGCTGGGCTATCCTGTCGCGGGGCCTGGACGGGTCCGTCCTGCGGGGCGGGTGCGCGATGCGCGACACACACGGCGGCCGCACGCCATCGGCGCGGGCGGGGCAACAACGAGCGGTCCGCCGAGGGCGGGCCGTCCTACGATCGGAGGCTGGGCGTGGTGAAGGGGACGTGGGGTGGACCGTGGGGCGCGGCGGCCGGCATCGTTGCCGTCGCCGGGCTGGCCGGCGCGGCGGCGCGACCGTCGAACGCCCCGGCGGCCGCATCGCCGTCGCCCGCCGCGCGCATCGTCGCGCCGTCGCCCGCGGGCGGCGCCGCGCCGAGCGCGTCCGGTCCGCTGGCCGCGGCCGACTTCGGCCCGCCGGCCGGCGCGCCGGCGGCGTCGATGTGCCTCGCCGGCCCCGGCGCCGCCGGCCATACGCCGCTGCTGCGCGGCTTCGGCCACGCCGCCCAGGCCGCCGCCGTGCGGCACCGGCGGGCGATGGCCGCCGCGGCCGCCCGCGTCGCGCGCGAGGGTGGCCCGATCGCCGCCCACCGGGCCGCTGCGGCGCTCGCCGCCGCCGCGGCCGACGTGGACGACGGCGACCGCGCCGCCGCCTTCCTGCCGCTGGGGCTGCGCCTGGGCGGCACCTTCGCGACGCTGCCGACGGCCGTCCCGCCGCCGCCCACCGCCGCGCCGCCGACGGCCGAGCCGCCGCCCCCGCCCGCCACGGCCGCACCGACGGCGCCGGCGCCGACCGCGGTCCCGTCGCCCACGGCGGGGGCGCGGCTCACGTATTGGCAGGACATCCGGCCGATCCTCAAGGCGGAGTGCGCGACGTGCCACACCGCCGGCGGCATCGGGCCGTTCGCGCTCGACGGCTACGACGACGCCGTGGCGCACGCGGCCGAGATCGCGTATGCCGTCGAGCACCGGATCATGCCGCCGCTGCCGGCCGTGCCGGACGGCGAGACGCCGATCGACGACCCGCGCGTCATGGCCGACGCCGATCGCGCCGCCGTGCTGGCCTGGCTGGCCGCCGGCGCGCCCGAGGGCGACCCGGCCCGCCCGGCGCCGGACCGCCCCGCTCCGCCGGCCGCCGGCCCACCCGATCTCTCCTTCGACATCGGCGCCGACTACACGACCAAGGCCGGTCGGCTCGACGACTACCGCTGCTTCGTCATCGATCCCGGCTTCCGGCGCGACACCGAGATCCGGATGGTCGACGTCATGCCGAGCAACCCGCGCATCTACCACCACGGCATCCTCTACCTGGCGCTGGCAAGCGACGCGGCCAAGCTGCGCGAGCTCGAGGCCGAGGACCGCGAGCCGGGCTACGAGTGCTTCGGCGGACCCGGCGCCGGGACGGGCGAGTGGATCGTCGGCGAGGCCGTCGGGCGGCTGACGCGGCCCTACCCCGACGGCACGGCCAAGGTCATCCCGGCCGGGGCCAAGTTCGTGCTGCAGCTGCACTACAACACCCTGAACGGCCACGGCAGCGACCGCTCCCAGGTCCACCTCTGGACGGCGCGCCGGCCGGTCAACCGCGCCCCGGCCGACGTCCGCCTCGTCAACTTCCTGTTCCAGATCCCGGCCGGCAGCGCCCGCACCGTCGCCACCGCCGAGGCCCGCGTCGTGGCCGGCGACGCCGGCGGCGGCCTCCTGCAGACGACGGCGCCCGAGGGCAAGCTGTGGCAGGTCTGGGGCCACATGCACCTGCTGGGCAGCCGCTTCGCGCTCGACCTCGTCAAGCCCGACGGCAGCCAGCGGCGCCTGCTCGACATCCCCGACTGGGCCTTCAACTGGCAGGGCGTCTACGACCTCGTCACGCCGATCGAGCTCAAAGCCGGCGACCGGATCAAGATGACCTGCACCTGGGACAACTCGCCGGCCAACCAGCCGTTCGTCGACGGCCGCCAACTGCCGCCGCGCACCGTGCGCTGGGGCGAGGGGACGCTGGACGAGATGTGCCTTGGGGGGGTGACGGTGACGCGGTAGGGTCCGGACGGCGCGGGCGAGGTCGGCCTGGGGCCGATCGGTCCGCGACGTGTCCGCTGGCGGTCAGGCCAGGTGTTGGAACAGGCGGTACGATCGCCACCACCATCGCCGCCAAGGAGCCCGCCATGCCCGCGCCGCCAACGATCGCCTGCACGGTGGGAGCGGCCGTTGCCCTGGTCGTCCTGGGCGCCGCCGCGGGCGGAGCGTCGATCGACGCCGTGGCGCACGCGCACGCGGCGCCCAGGGTTCACCTCGGTGTCCACGACTCGCGGTTCACGATCTATGTGACCAGCCAGGCGCCGCCGCGCGTCACCTTCTTCGATCCCGAGCTCGGCGTGGAGCTGTTCCTGGGTCCGCAACAGTTTCACGGCAACGAGCCCGAACGCTGGACCGTGTTCCTGGGGCAGATCGAGGGCGTCACGACCTACCCCACGCTGCGGCCTGGCTCCTCCCTGGAGATCGTCGCCCACGGTGCGACCACAAGGGTGCCGGTGCCGGCGTTCGAGGCGACGAGCGACGCCGCGACCGATGTCGTCGAGGGTCGCGCGCCCTGGCCGGGCGTCGTCACGGTCGAGCTGGCGGTCGAGGACTGGCTGGACCTCGACACCCCGTCGATCCCGCCGATCGACGTCGAGACCGACGCCGACGGGCGCTTTCGGCTCGACCTCAGCGGCCGCTACGACGTGGCGCCGGGCACGTGGGGTCGGGCTTCGATCGTAGGCCCGGACGGCCATCGCTTCCACGCCACCTTCGCCGAGCCCTTCCTGCGCGTGCCCGCCGAGTTCGGGCGCTTCATCTCCATCCGCGCCGACGGCGGCGCGCCGGTCCGGTGGCAGCTGCGCGACGAGGCCGGCGCGATCGTGGCCGAGACCCGCCGCAACGAGATCACGGCCGACGGTCTGCAGTCGCCCGTCGTGCCGTACGACCCCGCCAGGCCGGTCGTGCCATGGTCGGCGCCCGGGCACACGGTGCGGGTCGAGATCGACGGCCATGGCGCGCTCGAGACGGTGGTCCGGGGCAGCCGGGCCCGCTACGATCCCGAAATCGGCCGCCTGACCGGCCATGCCCCGCCGGGGTCGTGGGTGCGCACGCTGCGCGGCGAGTTCGGCGATGCGCCCGACGTCGCCGCGATCGTCGGCGCCGACGGCAGGCTGGCGTTGTCGCTCGAGCCGCGACCGTTCGTGTACGCCGACAACGTGGCGTACCTGGTGCGCACCGGACCCGACACCGGCGAGTCGTTCGTCGCCCGCACGCCGACCGAACGGATCCTGCTCTTCGGCAACTCGGTGAACATCGTGCCCGACGGCGCGTTGCCGGTGGATCTGGTCCTCGAGCCGGCTGGGGGTGGGCGGATCGAGCGCCAGCTCGACGACCCCATCTACTACAGCTGGTGGAGCGGCCAGGAGATCTACGACCGCGACGGGCGTCCGATCGTGCTGCGCCCGGGCGACCGGATGCACAGCCGATCCGTCGGCGGAACGAACGTCTCGTTCGTGATCCCGCCGCTGACGGCGCACGTCGCCCCGGACGGTCACGCGCTCGCCGGAACCACCGTGCCCGACGCCACCGTCGTGCTGCAATGGACCGCCGAGCCGCCCGACGTGTTCCGGCTGCTGAGCCCGTCGGAGTGGTGGCTGACCTGGGAAGGGTCCACCGCCAGCGCGCCCATCGTGGCGGGCCCGCGCGGCGACTTCCGGCACGCCTGTGAGCCGTTGTGTCCGATGGCCCAGGGCATCGTGAGAGCGTCGACGCAGTACACTGCGCCCGAGGCCGGCCGACCACAGCCCTGGATCTACTTCCTGCGCCAACCGCTCTACGGCGTCGGCATCGACACCAGCCAGCTGGTGGGCCACGCCACGTCGGGCAGCCCCGTCACCGCCACGCTCGTCGACGGGGCGGATCGGCCGGTCGAGCGCCGTGCGTCGCTGGCGACGCTCAGCGTCGGCGACCGGCTGCCCGGCTGGTCGATCGACTGGCGCGACCGCTTCCCCGACGGTCTTCCGGCGGGCACCCGATTCGCCGTCGCGGTCGCCGGCACCGTCGTGACGCTGACGGTGCCCGGAATCGCGCCGCTCGTCGCCGACGTCGGGACGGATCGGGTGGCGGGGCGCGGACCGGCCGGAGCCGACATCGAGGTCTGGCGGCGGCCGAATCCGGCCGACGCCGCCAGCCGCGAGCTGGCGTCCGTGCGCACCTCGATCGGCGCCGACGGCGGCTGGTCGGTGTCGTTCGCCGAGGCCGACCTGCGCTACGCCGACGACCTCCTGGTCAACGTCGTCGCGCCCGACCGGCGCACGTTCGCCCAGCTCAACGTGCTGACGATCGATGGGCCGGTCGAGCCGACGCGCACCGCGACGCCCGAAGCCCTCCCCGCGCCCACCGCCACGTCGCCGCCCACGCCGTCGCCGGTCGGTCGCCGGCTGCTGCTGCCGTGGGCGCGGCGCTGAGGGGCCGCGCGCCGTCTACCGCACCGCCCCGATGAGGTGCGCCCCGCTCACCGGGTCGCGGCCGGCCGCGCGCATCGCGCGGCGGATGGCGGCGGTGGCTACCGCGGGGCCGGCCGCAGCTCGAACGCCGCGCAGTGGCGCGGCCGGACGGCGCCGAAGTGGCGGTGGTCGAGCGTCAGGATCGTGCGGATGTTCAACCGCTCGGCAAGCCCGACGACGAGGGCATCGACGAAGTCGAGGCCGGTGTCGGCGTACTGCCGCATGACCTCGGCCGCGCGCGCGTAGTCGGCGGCTTCGGCGTCGAGCAGCGCGAAAGCGCTTTCCGGCGCGCCGAGCGTGGCTACGAACGTGGCCGCGCCGGTTGCGCCGGCGCGGCGATGCAGCATGTAGACGATCTCGGCCAGGCCGGCCGCCGGCAGCCACGGCATGGTGTCGAGCGCGGCGGCGGCGCGGGCGATCCGGTCGTGGCTCGGATCGCCCGCGTTGAGCAGGCCGACGACGAAGCTGGTGTCAGCGATCGTCGTGGTCACGGCGAATCCGCTCGAACTTCGCTTCGACGGCCTCGCCGAACGCCGCCTCGACGTCGGACGCGGCGTCGCCTTCGCGCCAGCTGAACAGCCCGGTGAGCGCCGCCAACGGCGACCCCTCCGCCGCCCCCGACGCGGCGACGTAGCTACCGATGGCCTCGCGAATGAGCCACGACGACGTCGTGCCCCGTCGGCGGGCGATGTCACGCAGACGCGCGACGATCTCCTCGTCGAGCATGACGGTGGTGCGCTTCATGGACCGGTTGGGTGTGCGGCGCATGCGGAAGGCTCCGATGATGGATATGTATAGGGTAGCATATATGGTGATCGCGCATGACGCGGGCCGTCGAACGTAGACCTGTCGCCCGGGGCGGAGTCGCGTGCCACCGCTCGCCGGCGTCGCCGTTGCCAGCCGATCGCTCGGTCTGTCTACCGCACCGCCCCGATGAGGTACGCCCCGCTCACCGGGTCGCGGCCGGCCGCGAGCATCGCGCGGCGGATGGCGGCGGTCGGCGTGGCGCCCTCGGCCAAGGCGGCGACAAGGGCCAGCGTGGCGCGGTCGGTGTGGGCGGCCGAGACGAGGTCGCTCCAGCCGATGACGGCGTCGGCGCCGCGGGCCAGGAACGCCTCCGACAGCGCCCGCCCGCGCAGGCCGTCGCAGCCCATGAGGACGATCGTCGTGCCGGGCGCGAACGTACCCCGCAGGTGGTCGCGGACGAAAGCCGGACCGAGGCCGAGGTAGGGCCGGCCGTCGCCGCCCGCCGTGCGGCGGACCGGGACGAGCGCCGCCAGCGCCGCCGCGTCGAGCCGTGACGGCGGCGGCGCGCGCCGGGCGGACGGCGGCGGATCCGGCGGCGGCGACGGCGGGCCCAGCGGCGCGGCCAGGCCGGTGACGGCGTAGCGGTCGAGGTCGACCGGCTCGTTCGTGAACAGCGCGGCGTCGTCCGTCCAGCGCCCGGCGTCGAACACGAGCGCCGAGTGGACGCGCAGGACAACGAGCCGGGCGCCGCTCGACGGCAGCTCCGCCAGGCGGGCGACGTTCACCGCCTCGGGCGGAACCACCTCGAGCCGGTAGCCCGCGCCTTCGACCGCCGACCGCAGCACGGCCGCGAACGACTCGCCCGGTACGACCTCGCCGAGCTGGTCGACGAGCAGGGCCGTCGGCCCGCGGCGCCGGACCGGCCATGTCCAGCCCCGCGTCCACGGCCGGGCGAGGGGACCGACGAGCGGCCGCATGGCGGCCAGCGGCGCCAGCGCCCCCAGCGCCTCGCCGCCGACCATCGCCGGCGGGTCGGGCGGTGGCAGGTGGCGCGCCGGCGGGTCGGGCGGCGGGAACGGCGGGCCGGGCACGATCGGGGTGCAGCGCGGCGGGCACGGCGGCACCGTCGTCGCCGTCGGCGTGGCGGTGCGGGTCGGGGAGGCGGTCCGCGTCGCCGTCGGCGTCCGCGTCGCCGTGGCGGTGCGGCTGGGCGTGGGGGTGAACGACGGGATGCCGGTGCGGGTGGCGGTGGTCGTCGGGGTGCGCGACGGCGTCGGGGTGGCGGTGCGCGTGGCGGTCGTCGATGCCGTCGGCGTGGCGGTGCGGGTCGACGTCGCGGTCCGCGTCGGCGTGGCGGTGCGGGTGGGCGTCGGCGTCGCGGTGGGCGTGGACGTGCGCGACGGCGTGGGGGACGCGGTGGCGGTGCGGGTCGACGTCGCGGTCCGCGTCGCGGTCGAGGTGACGGTGGGCGTGGGCGTCCGGGTGGCGGTCGACGTGCGGGTGGGCGTCGACGTGCGGGTGGGCGTCGACGACGGCGTCGGCGACCACGACGGCGTGGCGGTCGGCGTCGGCGTCGTCGTCGGCGTCGGCGTGATCGTCGGCGTGCGGGTGACCGTCGGCGTCAGCGTCGCGGTCGGCGAGGCGGTCGGCGACGGCGTCGGCAGCTGGAGCACGATGCAGTTGCCGTCGTCGACGCGGTCGCAGTTCGGCGTCTGGTCGAGGTTGGGGTCGTGGAGGTCGCTCGCCCACATGACGCGGAACAGCGTCGGGTTGCCCAGCGCGGCGCGGCTGACGTACATGTCGACGTGGACGCCGTCGATGCGGTAGCCGATGTCGGCATGGCCGCTGGCGCCCTGCGGACCGCCCGCGCCGGCCGTCCCGGCGCCGACGACGCGCCGCCAGGCGGTGCTGCCCGGCGCGTTCGTCATGTAGCCGGGCGGGCTGCTGCCGCCCCAGCGGGCGGTGAAGCCGACGTTGGCCAGGTCGTCCATGAGCGTCTGCTCGCCCAGGCGGTCGCGCCCGAGCGTCGGGTCGGGGGGCAGCGTCCGGTCCTCGACCATCAGCAGGTACTCGGCGTTGACCATGTTGCCGCCCGCGGCCACGCCGTCGCCGTCGATGTCGAAGAACCACTTGTAGCGGGCCTCGCCCGTCGGGCCGTCGTTCGGCCAGCCGGCCGGATCGACGTGCTGGAGCCGCAGGAAGAGGTATTCGCCGTCGACGGCGGCGTAGGCGCGGGCCACGTTGCGGTGGTCGGCGCAGCCGGCTTCGTCGGGGTCGGGGCCGATCGAGGTCCAGAGCACCGGCCAGCCGGGGAAGGCGTCGGGGCGCAGGCTCCGGGGCGATCGGAGGCGGGCGCCGGCGACCGCGGTCAAGGTGACCGCCATGCCCAACGACGCCGTCACCGCCAAAGTGCTGGGCCAGCGGCGCACGCGATCGACCTCCGGGGAGCGCCGGTCGCAGGGGGGATGGCGCGGCGCCTCCCCAGCATAACACAAAAATAACCCACTGCAAGTTCTTTGTTCGCCGCAGCGGCGACTGGGCCGCCGCGGGTGTCGGGTGCGGCAGGATGCGGTCGTCGCCGCGTGTTCGGCCATCCATGTCTGACGGCCAATCATCGGCGCCGCCCGGCGCGTACCACCCCTGAATCGACGCGGCGCCGACCGATGCCCAGACCGGCGGCCCGCGCCCCCCGACTCGAGCAGAGCACATTCGGAGGTTCGCCATGCGCAAGTTCGGATTCGCGTTCCTGTTCACGTTGGCGTTGGTGAGCGGGCTGGCCGGCACCGCGTTCGCCCAGGGCGGCGGCCGCGGCGGGCCGGGCGGCGGCGGCCACCCGCGTCCCGAGGCGTGCGCCGCGGTGGCCAAGGCGGTGCACGAGGCCTGCCCGTGCAACGGCGTCGACGGCGCCGGCTGGGCCGACCACGCCGCCTATGTGGAGTGCGCCAAGACGGCCGCCGCGGCCGCCGTGGCCGCCGGCGGCTCGCAGGAGTGCGCCGACAAGGTGGTCGAGCGGGCCGAGAAGAGCCCGATCGGCACCGAGGGCTTCACCTGCCCGACGCCGCGCGCCCCGGGCGGCGAGCGCCCGGCGCCGGACCCCGGCGCGCCGCGCCGCCCCGGCCGCCCCGGTGAGCCCGGCCGCCCCGGCGAGCCGCGGGCTCCGCGCCCGGCCGACGAGTGCGTTGCGGTGGCCAAGGCCGTGCACGCGGCCTGCCCGTGCAACGGCGTCGACGGCAACGGCTGGACGGACCATGCCGCGTATGTGACGTGCGTCACCGAAGCCGCGAACGCGGCGGTCGCGGCCGGCGGCTCGCAGGAGTGCGCCGACAAGGCGGTCGAGCGCGCCGACAAGAGCCCCATCGGCACCGAGGGCTTCACGTGCCCGGCCGATGGCGGTCGCGGTCGGCGCGGCCCGGGCGGCGGCCGGTAAGGCCACGGCGCCACGCGGCACTGCGGTTCGTCCGCGATGCGCAGCCCCCGGCCCATCGGCCGGGGGCTGCGCCCTGTCCGGCGTGGGCGCGCCGCGCGCCGGTGGGCGTCCGGCGGCGGGGTTGTCGGGCCCGGCGCATGGCCGGCTGGGCTACCATGACCGCGGCGGGCGACGTTAGGCCCGCTGCCGCCGGGCCGATCATTGGCGGCGCCGCACGCGTATCACCGGTGACCCGCGCCGTCATGCAGTCCGAACCCTCGCCGAACCTGCCGCACTTGATCGCGCGCGCCCGCGCCGGCGACGAGGCGGCGCTGCGCTGGCTCTACGAGGCGCACCGGCCGCGGGTCCACCGCCTGGCCGTCGGCCTGCTGGGCGACGGCGACGAGGCCGACGACATCGTGCAGGACGTCATGATCTACGCGCTGGGCCACCTCGACCGCTACGACCCCGATCGCGCCGCGTTCACGACGTGGCTCCACACGATCGCGGTCAGTCGCTGCCGCGACCGCGGCCGCCGCGCGCGGCGGCGGCTCGGGGGGCTGCGCGCGTGGTGGTCGGCGTTCGGCGAGCCGAGCGCCGACCCCGAAGCCGGCCTCGACCGGATCGACGCCCAGGGTGCGCTTGGGCAGGCGTTGGGGTCGCTGACCCCGCTGCAGCGCGAGGCGCTGGCGCTGCGGGTCGTCGCCGAGCTGAGCTTCCAGGAGATCGGCGACGCCCTCGGCATCCCGCTGCGCACCGCGCAGACGCGCGTCACGGGCGCCGTGGCCGCCCTCCGGCGGGCGATGGCCCCGGGCGCAGCCGGCCGACCGTCGCCGGGCGGGCGCGCCGGCAGATCACCGAACGCCGGGGCACCGTCGACGTCCGGCGACGTCTCGTTCGCCGCTGGCCCCGCCGCCGACCCACCGACCCAGGCAGGTCGCCGATGACGACCGCGCAAGCCGGCCACCTCGACGCGGCCCAGGCCCTGGCGTACACGCTGGGCGCGCTCGACGACGCCGAGCAGGCGTCGGCGGCGGCCCACCTGGCGGGCTGCGCGTCGTGCGCGGCCGAGGTCGCCGCGATCCGCGCCGCCAACGACGACCTCTTCGGCGCCTGGCGCGCCGCCGTCGACGCCGCGCCGCCCGGGCGCGCCAGCGACTGGGCGGCGGTGCGCGACCGCGTCGTGGCCCGGCCGCGCGGCCTGGCCGGCGCCTGGCGCTGGGCCGCCGGCGCCATCGGCGGCCTGTCGGCGCCGCTGCTGTTCGCCGCCGGGATCGCCTCGGCCGCCGGCCTGGGCTACGCGGCGCTGCCGCCGGTGCGCCACGCCGTCCAGCGGGCGCTGGGCGTCACCACCGCCACGCCGCCGCCGACGGCGACGCCCACCGTGGCGGCCACGCCCGCCGCCACGACGACGCCCACCGCTGCGCCGGCCGGAGGCGCGTGGCCCGGCGAAGGGCGCGACGCGGGCGACGACGCCGCGGCGCGGAGCGACCGCAGCGCCGCCAGCTCGACCGCGCCGACGGCGCCGACGGCGACCCCGACGCTCGCCGCGGCGCCGACGCCGTCCGCCACCGCCATGGAGGCGACGGGCGCCGGCGCCCCGTCCGGCGAGCGCGGCGACGCGACGCCGGGCGCGGCGACCGCGGCGGCGCCGGCCGAGACCACCGCACCACCGGCGCCGACCGAGATGGCGCCGATCCCGCTCGAGGTTCCGACCCTCGAGCCGCCCGAAGTGGGGCCGGGCCTGCCCGGCCGCGGCACTGTCCGCCCGCCGCGGCGCCCGCCCGGCGGCCCGCCGCGCTGGCCGCCGCCCGCGCCAACCCGTGACGAGCCGCGCCCGACGCCCGATCGCAGCCGCACGCCGCGCGGCGACCGCGGCCCCGGCCACCCCGGCGGCGGCCATGCCGCGCCACCCGGCGGGTCGACCGCCGCACCGACCGCCGCGGCGACGCCGCAGCCACCGCCGCCCTAGGGTCGGCGGGGCAGGCCGGTCGCGGGGCGGCGACGGCCGCCGCGCCCGCCGCGGGCACGCGGCCGGACGACGGCAGGGCTGTCGGGCGGCCGCGTTCGGGGCGGGCACCACCTAGCGTCGCGCCGCACGCCAAGCCGCCGGCAGGTACGCGCGACCCGCGACGCCCGCCGGCCCGGCGGTCGGCGGCGGTCCGGCGGTGGCCGTCGGCCCGGCGGTCGGCGCCGGCGTCGGCTCGGCCGAGGTCGGCGCGGCCGTGGGCTCGTCGGTCGGTACAGCCGTGGGCTCGTCGGTCGGCGTCGCGGTCGGCAGGGCCGTCGGCGGCGTGTCCGGGGGGCCGGTCCGCGGGCGGACCTGGCCGGAATCGCGGTCGACCATCAGGCCCGCGGCGTCGACGGCCTCGAACGCGCTGCCCGGGATGCGGCGCAGCAGCTGCAGCATGTCGTCGTCCCAGCGCGGATCGGGGACGCCCGACAGGAACCAGGCGCTGCCGTTGTCGGCGTTGATCATGCCGTAGCGCTTCAGGGCGCGCAGCAGCACCTGGAGCTGCGGCGGGTAGCCGCCGAGGTCGAAGTCGGCCTTGAGGCGCATCCGAAGCCCCATCGGCGGCAGGTCCGGGTCGGTCGAGCGGCTGGCGAAGTGGCGGCCGGGCCAGAGGTAGAGCCGCTGCGTGGCCGGGACGGTGAACCGGATCGCGTGGGCGATCTCGCCGGCGGCGACCTCGTCGTAGCGCACCAGGCCGGGCAGGATCGGCAGCCCGGCCGCGTCGGCCGACGTCCAGCCGTCGGGCCGCAGGGCGTGGCTGCGCAGGTCGAAGATCGCCCCCGAGCCGGCCCGCCAGCTGCCGTCGGCGTTGGGATAGGTCGACCAGGTCTCGTAGAGCCGGCAGGCGTCGCGGTCGAGGACCAGGATATGCCGGTCGCCCGAGGCCCGCGGGCCGCCCTCGATCGGCGCGTCGGGCGGGATCGGGTAGGGGCCGGGATCGCTCTCGTCGGCGTACTCGAACGTCACCGGCACCCGCGGCTGGCGGCCGTCGACGACGACGAACGGGATGCCGATCGGGCCGCCGTTCCACGTCCCGCTGCCGAAGTCGGCCTTGAGCCGCCCGTCGGCCCCGATGGCCCGCACCCAGGCCGCGGACCGCGGATGCACCGGCAGCTCGTCGACCGGCGTGTTCCAGATGTTGTCGGCCGGGAACATCGGGCAGCCGGCGATCGTCGGCGGCGCCCCGGCCTGCGCCGCGGGCCGGGCGGCGGCGGGGGCCGGGCGGGCGGCCAGCGCGGTCGCGGCGATCACCGCGGCCGCGCCCGCCGCGCGGCGGCGCCGGGACGGACGAGAGGGGAACGGCGTCGTCGTCGGCGCGGCGGCGGCAGCGGGGCGGGGCATCGGCGGCTCCTGGGCGGGTGGCGCGCGGTCGTCGGGGCGATAATAGGCGGACGGACCCCGAACGTCACCGGTGCGCCTGCGCGGCGCCGCCCGCCCGGACGAACGCATGCCCGCCTCGAACCCGGCCTTCCTGGCCCAGCTGTTCGCCGCCCACGACATCGACCTGCGCCGCGGCGCGCTGTTCGACCGCGCGCCGGGCCCGGTGGCGCCCGATCCGTCGTTCGACCGCGCCGCCGGCATGCTGCTGGGGCTGGCGATCGGCGACGCCCTCGGCCACCCGGCGGCCGCGCTGCCGCCGGCCGAGCGCGCCGCGCGCGGGGGCGACGTGGTCGACTACGCGCCGGCGGCCCATGCCGGCGGGGCCGCGATCGGCCTGCCGTCGGCGTTGACGCAGCTGGCGTTCTGGACGCTCGAGGACCTCGTGGTCGCCGGCCGCTTCCGGCCCAAGCGCGTCGTCGACCGCTGGTGCGCCGAGCCGCTGCTCGGCCCCGACACCACGGTGCGCGACGCCATCCGCGACGCCAAGGCCGGCGTGCCGTGGCATCGCTGCGGCCGGCCGTCACCCAGCGCGGCGGCCGCCGCGCGCACCGCGCCCCTGCTGCTGCCCCACCGCGCGTCGGGCGGCGCCGATCTCTGGGCCGACGTCGCCCTCGGCGCGCTGGCGACGCACAACGACTCGGCCGCCATCGCCGCCGCGCTGGGCGTGGCGGCGCTGCTGCACGGCTGCCTGGCGCGCGCCGACGTCCCGCCGCCGGCGTGGTGGGCCGCCACGTTCGTCGAGGCCGTGGGCGACGTCGAGGCCGGGCCGTTCTACCGCGCCTCGCCGCTGGCGGGCGACGCGCCGTTCCAGGGCACGCTCGGCCAGCGCGTCGCGGCCACGGCCGGCGCCGCGTCGTCGGCGGCGCTCGACGTCGGCGCGGCGGCGGCGGCCTGGGGCAGCGGCGCCGGCGCCGTCGAGGCCGTGCCGCTGGCGCTCCACATCCTGGCCCGCCATGCCGACGACCCCGCGGCGGCCGTCGTCCGCGCGGCGACGGACGCCGCCGCCAGCGACGTCGTGGCGGCCCTCGTCGGCGCCTGCGCCGGCGCGCTGCACGGCGCCGCCGCCTGGCCGCGGCGCTGGATCGAGGGCCTGGCGGGCCGGACCGGCGCGGCCAACGACGGGCGGGTGTTCGCCCTCATCGCGGCGGCGGGGGAGCGGTTTGGGGGGTGAGGCCACCCCCTCACCGCTCCCCCACCGGCAGCCACACCACCTCGTGCCGCCGGTACGGGTCGATCGACGCGGCGTCGTCGGCGTAGGGTCGCAGGTCGTAGGCGCGCAGCACCAGCGCGCGGCCGTCGGCGGTGAAGCGCGGCTCGCGGTAGGCGCGCAGCCCGTCGCTGGCGGCGCGAACGGCGCCCGAGGCGAGGTCGAGCAGGTAGACGTCGTCGTGGCCCGACCGGCTCGACTGGAAGGCGACCGTCCGGCCGTCCGGGGCGACGGCCGGGTAGGCGTCGAACGCCGGATCGAACGTCAGCCGCGTCAAGCCACCCGCGCCGCCGGCGACGTCGATCGTGTAGAGCTCGCTGTTGCCGTCGCGCTCGGAGCGGAAGGCGAGGCGCCGGCCGTCGGGGAACCACGACGGGAACCGGTCGGCGGCCGGGTGGTCGGTCAGGCGCGTCAGCACGCCGGTCGCCAGCTCGAGGCGGTAGAGGTCGGACGCGGTCGTCACCCGCCAGGTGCCGGGGTCGACCGCCTCGGCGTCGAACGCCAGCCAGCGGCCGTCGGGCGACGGCGCCGGCCGCCGTGCCTGCCAGCCGGGGCCGAACCGCCCGGCGGTCCACGACCGTGCCACGCCACCGCCGGCATCGACGGCGCACAGCTCCCACGTGGCCGCCGCGGGCGGGGTGGCGCGCGTCACGGCGCAGCCGAACCACACCGTCCGCCCGTCCGGCGCGTACACCGGCGTGTCCACTGCGCCGATCGCCAGCCCCGACAGCTCGATGGGCTGGCTCGGCCCGCCATCGGCCGGCGCGCGGTACAACGTCGTCCCATCGGTGCAGACGACCCAGCGGCCGTCGGGCGACGCGGCCGGCTGGCGGACCACGGCGCCGTCGGGCCCGCACGGCACGCCGCGCGCGGCGGTGTGGCGGAAGCCGCGCAGCAGCACCGGCAGGAACGCGCGCCGCACGGCCGGCCCGACGGCGGCGGCCGCGATGCCGACGCCGGCCGTGCCGGCCGCCACGTAGACACGCCCCCCGCCCGCCACCACCGCCTGGGGCTGCGCGCCGTCGCGCCCGTCGACGCCCGCCAGCGCCGCCGCCGCCAACCAGCGCGCCGCGGCCGGGTCGCCGGCGTCGGCGAGGTGGAGGCCGCGCGGCCCGGCGGCGAACAGCGTCCCGTCGGCCAGGGCGAGCGCCTCGATGCCGCTTTGACCGCCCAGTGCGCCGAGCCCGGCGCCGGTCGTGGCGTCGACGAAGCGGATGCCGCTGTCGCGGCCGGCGACGGCGATGACGGGACCGTCGGCCGCGACGGCGATGGCGTCGTCGACGCCGGGCAGCGGGCCGCGCACCGTCGGCGACATCGGGATCCGGACATCGACGGCGACGACGGCGCCGGCGTCGGTGACGACATAGGCCACGCCCGCCCCCAGCGCCACCGCCCGCGACGGCCCGACGGACGGCGCGCGCGCCCAGAGCGCCGGCGCGATGGGGTCGGCCAGGTCGAGGACCGCAACGCCGTCGTGGCCGACGCTGACCGCCAGCGGCCCCACCGCCGCCAGCGCCCGGGCGTCGCCGGCCGCCGGCAGCCGGGCGGCGATCCGCAGCCCCGGCGCGTCGCCGGCGTCGACGGCGGCGATCGTCACGCCCGCCGGCCCGTCGGCCACCGCGACGGCGCCGCCCGCCGCCCGCGCCACGGCGTGGGCGCCGTCGTCGCCGCCGGGCGTGCGCACCTCGGCCGTGAAGCGCGGCGCCGCGACGTCGGTCGCGTCGTGCAGCGCCAGGCCGCGGCCGCGGTGCGCCACGACCGCCCAGCCGGCCGCGGCGTCGACCGCCACGCCGGCCGCATCGAGGACGACGTGGGCCCCGCGGCGCGCCAGCGGCGCCGGCGGCGGCGGGCGGTCGAACGACTGCAGCGCGCCGCGCGCGTCGAGGGCGACGACGGCGGATGCCGAGGCGGCCAGCCACGGGGCGCGGGCTGGCAGCGGGGCGAGACGCAGCGTCGGGCTGAGCGGCGACCGGAGGTCGAACGCGGCCACGGCGGCGGGGCCGTCGCCCAGCGCCGGGCCGCGGCGCACGGTCGCGAACAGCGCGTCGGGTCCGGGCGCGCCGGCGGCCGCCGGCGCGAACGCCAGCCCCCCGTCGACCCACAGCGGCGCTGCGCTGCCGGCGGGGTAGGCGACGAGGGCCGGTCGGGCCGCGTCGGCGACATCGACGCTCTGGACGCCCAGCGCGACCGCCCGCCCCATCGCGATGCCGGCGAAGCCGATCGTCTGGGCGTGCTGCAGCGACACGATCGCCACCTCGCCGCGCAGCGCCACGGTCCACGGCAGCGCGCTCGAGCTGTAGCCGTGGTGGCCGACGGCGACGCTGCCCAGCGGGGAGGGCGCGGCCGAGCGCGGGTCGAAGGTGTAGGCCAGGATCGGGGTGATCCGGTAGGGCTCGTACGGGCCGGTCGTGTGCGGCACGCCGGTGGCCACGACCTTGTCGGTGCGCCCGCCTAGCTGGGTGACGGCGATGTCGGGCGCGACGATCGTCGCCAGGCGCGGCGCGCGCGGGTCGACGACATCGACGACGGCGATCCCGCCGCCGGCGCGGGCCACCCAGAGGCGCGGGCCCAGCGGCAGCACGCTGAGCGCGCCGCCGACGTCCACGGCCGCGAGCCGTTGGGGCGTGCCGGGGTCGGCCACGTCGACGATCGCGAGCCGGCCGTTGTCGAGGACGGCGTAGGCGCGGTCGCCGTCGACCCGCAGCCGGACGATGGGCGCCTCCAACGCGGCGCCCGTCGCGCCGGCGGCGGCCGGGCGCCGCGCGGCGCGGCCGTCGGCGGCGACGTCGTAGGCGGCCAGGGTGCGGCCGAGCGCGACGAGGAGCGTGTCGCCGCGCCACGCCATGGCCGCCGGCGGGCCGTCGATCTGGCCGATGACCTGCAGCAAGGCGGCCGGCGGCGGACCCGGCGCCGGCTGGGCGCGCGCCGCCGGGCCGGCACGCCCGGCGGCGACCGCCAGGGCGAGGGCCGTCACAGCCGCGGCGCACGCCGCGCGCCGCCACGCCGCCGCCGCGCGCTCGTTGCCATCGCCCGTCGTGCTTCGTCGCCCCATCGCGCACCCCCTCGGCGTCCGGTCGACCCGCCGCCGACCGCTGCGCCAGGGGTACACCGAACGCCGGCGCGCGGTTCCCGCCGTTTCGCCGCTCCCCCCGCTCCTCTGTTCCGCCGCTCCCGCCGCTCCCGCCGTCCACCCCGTCGGCCGGCGCGGGAACCTGGCCGGCGCGCCGCGGGTACCAGGCGCACAGGACCGCGATCGGAGGGAGGTGCGACATGGCTGCGCGGACTCGCTGGACCCACATGGCGCTCTGGGCGGGGCTCGGGCTGGCGGCGTCTGGTTGCGCCGCCGGCTCAGATCGCCTCGGCGGCGCCGCGCTGCCGCAAGAGACGACGCCGCCCCAGGCGGCCAGCGAGGCCGGCGCCGCCGCGCCACCCGACGACGCGACCGGGTCGTACGCCGCCGCCGAGCCGCCGCCGGAGGTCATCGCCGCCGCGCCGGCCAAGGCGGAGCCGCCGGTCGACGGCGGGTCCGCGCCGGCCGCCGCGACCCCCGGCGACCCGCTGGTCGTCCGGAGCGGCCCGATGCTCGAGGTGACCACGCGCGGGCACTTCGCGACCGGGGCGCGGCTCGGCGGCGCGCTGGCGCCGACGCAGGACCGCTACAGCTACGGGACGAACGGCGCGATCCCCGGCCTGGCGACGGCCGGAGGGCCATGCCCGGCCGACCTCGCCATCGTGGTTCACGGTGCGGGCAGCAGCGCGGCTGCCGCGCAGGAACAGTTCAAGCGGGCGCGTGCGGCGCTGAAGCTCAACGGCTACCACGGCCTGGCGGTGGGCTTCTCGTGGGACGCCGACACCACCGCCGGCGACGGTCGGACCGGCGGCGACGGCCGCGCCAACGCCGAGGGCAACGGTCCCAAGCTGGCCGAGTTCATCGACGACTTCCGCTACGCGTGCCGCGCGGCGAAGCTGCACGTGGCGGCCCACGATCTCGGCGCCCTCGTCGCGCTCGAAGCGGTCCGCGCCTTGCGGACGAACGACGGCGGCCGCCACGGCTACTACTGGAACGGGCCGCTGGCCGGCGCCGTCATCGACGATGTGCACCTCCTGGGCGCGGCGGTCGGCGACGAGTCGCCGTGGCAGAGCGGACGCTTCGGCCTGGCCATCGCGACCGAGGTCGGCCGCCTGGTCAACTACCACAGCGCCGGCGACGAGGTGTTGGCGTCGTCGGGCGCCGGCTATACCCCAGGCGGTGAAGCCCTCGGCCTCGACGGCGTCGCGGTGGGCATCGACCCGTTCGACACCCGTCGCCGACCGCCCGCCAACTACGCCGACGTTGACGTCGAGGCCGACCTGGTCGGCGGCGCCAGCCGCCACGCCTCGTACTTCGGCTGGCCGGCGAAGGCCGGGCAGAGCCTGGCGAGCGCCGGGGCGATGAGCCGGGTGCGTGCCAACTTCCGGTAGCGGCACCGGGGCACGCCGGCCCGTCCGCGCCGCCCGTCGCGGCCGCGAGGACGGCGCGGCGCGCGCGCCGTCAGTCCGCCGTCGCCACCACGTCGCCGGCGGTGTGGGCGGCGGACTGCTTGGCCCAGTCGTCGTCGCCGGTGATCGTGAAGACGCGGAACGACTCGGCGTGGACCATGGCCTGGATCGCGGCGTCGTCGGGGTGGGCGTCGTGCGCCCGCTTCGCCGTCGCGGCGGCCCACTCGCGGATGCGGTCGGCCAGGTCGGTCCAGCTGCCGAGCTGGCTGGGGTGGGCGCGCAGCGCGTCGATCTTGCGGTCGATCGTGGCGGTGATGTCGGCGTAGACGTCGCCGTCGCCAAAGCCGAAGACGTAGAGCTTGCGGATCTTGTGCGGCCGGAGGCCCTCGCCGGCCAGCTCCTCGAACAGGTGGGGCTGACCCGAGGACGGGAAGATGGCGTCGACGGCGGCCAGCGCGGCGGCGCGGTGGTCGGGGTGGTTGATCCAGCCGTTGGCCGTGAACACCAGGTACGGGTCGCCGGCGAGGACGACCTCGGGCCGGAAGCGGCGGATCTCGCGCACCAGGCGCTTGCGCAGCTGCAGCGTGGCCTCGAGCATGCCGTCGGGCTCGCGCAGGAACACGACCTCGTCGACTCCCACCGCCGCGGCCGCGGCGCGCTGCTCGGCCTCGCGGATCCGGATCGCCTTGGCCCGCGTCATGTCGGGCTCGGCGATGCCGACGTCGCCGCTGGTGCACAGGACGTAGCAGACCTGGCAGCCGGCCTCCACCCAACGGGCGATCGTCCCGCTGCAGCTGAACTCGGCGTCGTCGGGGTGGGCCACGATGACCATCGCGCGCTGCGGGACGAAGGTGTCGTACACGGGGGGCTCCTGGGCGATCGGGCGGCCGCGGCGCGGTCGACAAGATGGTTGCGCGCGCAATGATGGCAGGACTCGACCTCCAGCGCCAAGCCGGCCCAGCCATCGGGGCCCCGGGCCGTCGCCGGCGACGCAAACGGCCGGCTGCCCGAGGGCAACCGGCCGTCTGCCGTGCGAGGAGCACTGTCGACCACGTCCCGAGGTGGAGGCCTCGTCATCGACGCCCCGAGGAGGGGGGGACTCACCGGGGGGAACGGCGGGCGTCGATGCGGCGGCAGTGTACGCCCGCCGCATGCCCAGCTGCCGGTCGGCCGGCCGACGGTCGTCCCACGGCCGACCGTCGCGCTGGCGGGCGCGCCAGGGGGCGGCGTGGCGGGCGCGCCGGCCGTCGCCCCGGCCGTCGCGCTAGCCGTTGCCCGCGCCGTCGCGCTCGGGCGTCGCGGCCGCGGCGAGGGTCGGCCCGGGGTCGTGCGGCAGCGAGCCGTACGGGGCGCGGAAGTAGGCGAAGGGCGTCGCCAGCCGGAAGTTCGAGACCCGGGCGGTGTAGACGTCGGCGTGGCGCTCGAGCTGGCGGGCCAGGTAGCTCTTGTCGGCGCCGGTGCGCATCGTCGGTCCCCAGCGGGCGTTGCCGAGCTGCTCGGCTGCCTGCGCCAGCGGGTCGATCGCGCGGTCGAGGGCCACGATCGCCTCGCGCAGCGCCTTGAGCTCGGCCTCGCGCGCGGCGATCGGCGGCGGCAGCGCGGCCGCGTCGGCGGCGGCCTCGGCCGGGGGCAGGGCCGAGATGCGGCCCAGCGGCACGATCGGCAGGCCGGCGGCGGCGCGGGCGTGGTGGACCTCGAGCCGCAGCCGCGAGATGCGGTGCTCGAGGCGCTCCTTCTCGGCCACGAGGTCCATGAGCTGGCGCTGGAGCGGCCGGAAGCCGGTCAGGGCGACGATCTCGTCCTCGAGCTCGCGCAGGATGAGCGCCGTCCGCCAGCGCCGGATCGCCTTCGAGACCGTCACGTCGCCGTACATGTGGTCGCCGATGTAGAGGATCTCGCTGCCGTCGACGCCGAGGTGGCGCTCGACCATCGCGGCGTGGCCGCCGAGGTAGGCGCCGTCGGCCGGGATGCCGCTCGGGCAGCGCCGCAGCAGCCCGTCCTCGGTCACGACCTCGAAGATCGGCAGCCGGTCGCTGCCGAAGAAGTCGGGCTTGCGCGCCGAGACGATGACGAGCCGGAACAAATCGCGCCACGTCATCGACCCCGGCAGGAAGCGGTCGAAGGCGTAGGCCATCATGAACTGGGTGTAGGCGAAGTCGCTGTTCGTGATCAGGACCAGCGCGTGCCCGGCCAGCTGCTGCTCGTAGAGGGTCAACGGCACGGCGGGGTCGAGCTCGACATAGCGCTCGGGGTCGGCCATGATCTCGGCCTTGAGCGCGCCCTCGATGTGGGCCCGGTCGAGCGTGCTGCGGACGGTGTCGTAGAGCTCGGCGAAGCCCATGACCTCGGGCAGCAGCCGGGCGTCGAGCAGCTCGGTCGTCTGGGCGAACATCACGCCCTCGGAGATCGAGAACAGCGTGTCGAGCAGCCGGAAGCGGCCGTCGGCCGGGGTGACCACGGTGCGCGCGTAGAGCCGGTTCTTCTCGATCGACGACAGGCGCCGCAGGCCGTGCGAGGCGTGCTTGACGTAGCCGAATCGGTTGGCCTTGATGAGGTTGCCAAGCTCGCGGTCGACCATCAGCCCGCGGATCACCAGCGCCGGGTCGAACCGCAGGTGCTCGACCGGCCAGCCGCGGGCGACGAGCTTGCGCTGCATGTGGGCGTAGGCGGCGCGCTCCCAGGCTTCGACGTTGTAATGGACCAGCGTGTAGTCCATGTCGTAGCCGATCGCCCGGACCTTGCGCAGGTTGAGGGTGCGGTTGCAGAACACCCGCCGCTCGACGGGCGGCAGGTCGAGCGCCGTCTCGTCGTCGGCCTCGGTCCCGTCCAGCGGGAGGGCCGGCAGTTCGATCTCGAGGTCGGGCATGCGCGTCGGCGGCGTTTCGGGGGTCGGGGGCTATCCTGCGCAGGGCGCGTCCCGATCATACATGAGGAACGGCGCGCGAATGGGAGGTCCAGCATGCAGGTGCGGCGGCAGCGGCGATGGCGGGTGATCGGGTGGGTCGTGGGCTGCGGCGCGGCCGTGGCCGGCGGCGTGGGCGCGGCGGCCGGCCCGGCGCCGGCGTCCGCCGTGGCCGGGGCGGCCCGCGTCGCCGCCGGTGACCCGGCCGCGATCGACCCGTACGATCTGGCCGCCGTCCACGACTACCGGTTGACGTTCGAGCGCGCCGACTGGGAGGCGGCGCTGGCCTCTGGCGCGACGCTGACGGCCGACCTCGACGTCGACGGCGCGGCGCTGGCCGACGTGGCGGTGTCGCTCAAGGGCAACAGCTCGCAGCGCACCGCTGGGCGCAAGAAGCCGCTCAACCTCGCGCTCGACGCCCACGTCGACGGCCAAAACCTGGGCGGCCACGACGTCGTCAACCTCAACAACGGCTTCAGCGACCCGACGTTCGTCCGCGAGGCGCTGACCTCGGCCTCGCTCTCGCCGTTCATGCCGATGCCGCGCATCGGCTGGGCGCGCGTCCACGTGAACGGCGCCTACTTCGGCTTCTACGTGGCCTCGGAGCAGATCGAGGGCACGTTCATCCGCCGCTGGTTCCGCTCCGCCAACGGCTGGCGCTTCAAGGCCGACCCGCCCGAGACGGCCGGCCGGCCGGCAACCGGGGCCGAGCGGTCCGCGGCGGCCGATGTGGCCCGTGCGTCGACCGCGATCGCCGGCGACGCCGCCCCTCCGGCGGCCCTCGGCCCGGCGCAGCGTCCCGGCGGCGGCGGCGGCTTCGGCGCCTCGCTGGCCTGGCTGGGCGAGGACCTGTCGCTGTACCAAGCGCGCTACGAGCTGAAGACGCCCGACGGCGGCGAGGCGGCCTGGGCCGGGCTGCGCGAGCTGACGCGCGCCCTCGACGCGCCCGTCGCCGCGGGCGGCGCGTCCGACGCCGGCCTGCCGGCGGCGCTGGCCGACCACCTCGACGTCGACCGCGCCCTGTGGTACCTGGCGGCCATGAACCTCTACGCCAACTTCGACAGCTACTACGTCGGCCACAACTACTACCTCTGGCGGGCCGACGAGGACCGACGCTTCCACATCCTGGCCTGGGACATCAACGAGAGCTTCGGCACCTTCCCCGGCGGCGGCGTCGACACCGCCGACACGGCGGCGCTGGCGGCGGTCGACCCGTTCCACCTGTCGGGCGCGCCAGCCAACCCGCCGCTGCTGCGCCGCGTCATCGGCCACCCGGCCTGGCGCGCCGACTACCTGGCCCACTACCGGACGCTGCTGGCGGCGTTCCAGCCGGCCGTGATCGAGCGCGACGGCGCGGCGTACCAGGCGGTGATCCGCGACAGCGTCCTGTCCGACCCGAACCCGCTCTACGGCACCGCCCTGTTCGAGACGGCGCTGCGCGACGATGTCCGGCTGCCCGGCGGCGGCGGCGGGCCAGGCGGGGGCGGCGGGCGGCCGGCGGCCGGGATCGCGAAGCTGGCGACGCTGCGCAAGGCGCATCTCGCGGCCCTGCCGGCCCTCGCCCCACCGCCCGGCAACCTCGCCGACGCGACCCGCGACCAGACGCCCGGCAGCCCGACCTCGGCCGACGACGTCGTCCTCGGCCTGCGCTGGGACGGCGCTTGGCTCGGCGAGCCGCCCGCGTCGGTCGGCCTGCGCTACGCCGTCGACGGCGGCCGCGCCGTCGAGCTGCCGATGGCGCCGGTCGTCGACGGCGGCGTCCAGCAGTGGCGCGCCACGATCCCGCGGCAGCCGGCCGGGACCGAGGTGACCTACTTCGTGCGCGCCGCTTGGCCCGACGGCACCGTCGGCTTCGTCCCGGCGGCCAACCTGACCCGGCCGTCCCGCTACACCGTCGCCGCCGACCCGCTGCCGCCGGCCGCGGCCAGCGACGTCGTGATCAACGAGGTGTTGGCCGACAACGGCGACGGCGATGTCGACGAGGCGGGCGAGCACGAGGACTGGGTGGAGCTCCACAACACCGGCTCGGCGACGGTGGCGCTGAGCGGCACGTTCCTGTCCGACGACCCCGCCAACCCGCGCAAGTGGCCGCTGCCCGACATCGCGCTGCCCGCCGGCGGCTTCTTGGCCGTCTGGTGCGACGAGGACCGCGGCCAAGGCCCGCTGCACGCCAACTTCAAGCTCAGCAAGGCCGGCGAGCGGGTGCTGCTGACCACCGCCGACGCCACGCTCGACGACGTGACGTTCGGCGAGCAGGCCACCGACGTCAGCTGGGCCCGCCAGCCCGACGGCGCCGGCCCGTTCGCGCCCTGCGCCCGGCCGTCGCGCGCCGCCGCGAACGCCTGCGGCGGCCCGACGCCGCCCCCGACGGCCCCCAGCGGGAGCGCGACGCCGTCGCCGACCGCACCGCGCCCCACCGACGTACCGCCCACCGCCGGCCCGCCGACGTCGCCGCCGCCGTGGACGCCCACGCCCGCCGCCACGAACACACCGGCCGGCGCCTTCCCGCACCGCGCCTACCTGCCGCGCGCGATGCGCTGACGGGCGCGCCGCCGGCGCAGGAACCCCGAGCGCGTCGCGCCGCCGTCGACTGCAGCCACCGCCGCGCGCGCCCGCTCCGACGCCGAACGCAGATCGGGCCTTCTCTCCCGGGGGGGAAGGAGAAGGCCCGACCTGCTGCACAAGGAGGTGTTTCCGCTCGGTTGTGGCCACAGGATAGGCCGGGCGGATGAGGGGGGGATGAACGGGCGCGCAAGGCCGCCTGAGGACGTGCGCCGCGCGACGAGGGCTCCGGGGCGGTCGTGGGAAGGACCATGGGTGACGAGATCATGGGCAGCCGTTCGCGGCGCCGCAAGGCGCCCGCGGGCTGTCGGCCTCGTGCGCACGGGCGTATCCGTTCAGCAGACACATCGATGAGACGCCCTGGCCGGAGTCCAACGGTAGAAACTGACTGTGGTGCCTCGGCCCACCACGTGGTGCGGCTTGGTTCCGCGTCCAGCCGCGCCGAAGCCGCCTTCGCTGGTTCCGGCAATCGGTCGAATGGTTACTCATCGACCTGGCTCGGCTATAACTCCGTTCATCTGTTGATTCTGTACAGCGTTTCAGGAGGCGGCGAGCACAATGTTGACGTACAAGGCGATGTACAAGTTCGTCGATTCCGGCGTCCACGGTGAAGTGCTGGATTTTCCGGGCACGCTTACGCACGGCTCCGACCTGGCGGAGGCCCGCCGCCTGCTGGCCAGTGCCCTGGTGGACATGGCAGAAACGTGCCTTGCGCTGGGTGAGCCGCTGCCGCTCCCCGACCCGATGGCCACGGATGCAGAAGCGGACATCGAGGAGCCGATCCACCTCTTGTTGTCGGCCGCATCCCATGTCCGCACGGTGGCGCAGCCGGCATGAAACGCCGGGATCTACTGCGACTGCTGCGTCAGCACGGCTGCCGTTTGGTCCGGGAGGGCGCAGAGCACTCCATCTGGGAGAATCCGAGCACTGGCCAGCGCGCGTCGGTGCCGCGGCATCGGGAGATCGCCGAATTCACAGCGGCGCGGATCGTCGAGCAGCTGGCCTCGGAACCGAGTGCCGGCAAACGCGCGCCTTCCGCTTGAAGTGCGGCCGATAGCCACGGATCCACGCGCGGCCCGTCGATACCGTGGGAGAACGGGACGGCGCGGCCCCTGACGCGCCCCGGTCGGGTGACGACTCGTCCACCGCGCGCCTCGCCTTCGCCGCGACCTGGTACGATTCTTGCTCCCCTGGTCGCTTCGCTCATTCGCCGCACCTTCCTCATCCCCCGGAGGTGATCGCATGACGCCGTCCGCCCGCCCCTCGCCGTTGCCGCGGCCGCGCCTCGGCCGTGCCGGCGCCGTCTCGCTCATCGCCGCCGCCGCTCTCCTCGCCCTCTGGTCCGCGCCCCCCCCCGCCGCGCTCGCCCAGGGCCGCACGCCCCCCGCCGCCCCCGCCGCCCCCGCCGCCGTCTGCACCGTCACCACGACGATGACCGCCACCCCGCCGCGCGTCCCGCTCGGCGGCACCGTCGACGTCACGCTGGGCGTCACCGGCAGCTGCCCGCCGGGCGGCGGTGACGCCGAGCCGGCCGACATCGTGCTGCTGCTCGACCGATCGGCGTCGATGCGGGACAACGAGCTGTTCGCGCCGGCCGTCGAGGCCATCCGGGCGTTCGTCCAGCTGACCGACTTCGGCGTTCACCAGGTCGGCATCGTCACGTTCTACTCGCCGATCCTGGCCGTGCGCTCGCGCATCGAGGTGCCGCAGCCGCTGACGAGCGACGGCGCGGCGGTCCTGGCCGCGCTCGACCGTGTGCCGATCCCCAACGCGTTCACCGGCGGCACCGACATCACCACCGCCCTCGACGGCGCCCAGGCCGAGCTGACGTCGCCGCGCCACCGGCCGGGCGCCCGGCCCGTCATCGTCCTGGTCACCGACGGTGAGCACAACGCGTCGCTCGTCGAGTCGCCGGTGGCCGCCGCCGACCGCGCTCGCGCCGCCGGCACGACGATCTACGCCATCGGCATCGGCGTCCAGGCCACGGCGCGGATCCAGCTGCAGCAGATCGCCGGCGACCCGGCGCGCTACTTCGACTCGCCCACCGCCGACGACCTGCGCGGCGTCTACCGCGTGATCGCCGGCAGCCTCAGCGCGCCGGGCGAGATCCGCGACCTCCAGGTCAGCGTCCTGATGCCGGCCGCGCTGGGCTACGTCGCCGGCTCGGCCGCGCCGCTGCCGACCGCCGCCGGCAGCGCCTCGCTGCTGTGGCGGATCGACCGGCTGCCGCCCGGCGGCTGGACGGCGACGTACCGCCTGCAAGCCGACCAGCTGGGCCGCCATGACGTCAGCAAGCTGGCGTACGTCGACTACCTCGACGCCGACGGTACGGTGGCGTCGCGGCCGTTCGAGGTGCCGGCGGTGGACGTCGTCGCCCCCGGTACGCCCGTCCCGACCGCTGTCCCGACGGCCACCCGCGTCCCGCCCACCGCCGACGCGCGCTTCCGGACCTACCTGCCGGTCGCCTTCCGCAACCACTGCGTGCCCAGCCGGCCGTTCGACCTCGTGCTGGCCATCGACACCTCGACGAGCATGGCCGGCGACAAGCTGGCGCGGGCGGTCGAGGCGGCGCGCGACCTCATCGGCTACCTGCAGCTGCCGCCGTCGCGCGGCGCGGTCGTCGCGTTCCATGGCGCGGCCGAGATCGTCAAGGGCTGGACCGACGACCGCGGCGCCCTGCTGTCGGCGCTCGACCGGCTGCCGTCGGGCGAGGGCACGCGCATCGACCTGGCGCTGCGGCGGGCGCGCGTCCTGTTCGAGTCGCGCGAGAGCGGCGGCGACCGCGAGGCGGTGCTGGTCCTGGTCACCGACGGCAAGCACGCCGGCTCGCCGGTCGAGGACGTCTACGCCGAAGCCGCCGCCTTCCGCCGCGGCGACGTCCGGGCCACCGTCTTCACCGTCTCGATCGGCGCCGACGCCGAGACCGCCCTGTTGAGCTACATCGCCGGCGACCCGGCGCGCCACTTCAACGCCCCCACCGCCGCCGACCTGCGGGCGATCTACCGCGCCATCGCCGGCGCGCTGCCGTGCGACTGAGGGCCTGACCGACGCCACGGCCCGGGGCGCGTCGCCGAACGCGGCGACGCGCCCCGGGCGAAGGTGAGGCGCGGCCCGCGACCCGCCGGCCGCTGCATCGAGCCCCGACCTACCGCACCACGGCGCCCCGCGCCACGAACGGCAGCGCGATCCGCGCGACCGCGTCGCCATCGGGCGCCCAGCGGACCGGGATGCGCAGGATGCCCGGCGCGTCGCCCGGCCCCAGCGTCAGCACCCCGAGCCCACCCGCCGCGGCCCCGGGACGCGCGGCGATGTCGTCGGCGGGGCAGACGCGGACCGCCGCGGGCGCCGCCGCCTCGAGGGCTGGCGGCGCGTCGCCGGCCGCGACGCCGATGTCGTCGCCGCTGATCGCGTCGATCGTCAGGTCGTAGGAACTCCGGTCGGCCGCCAGGGCGTAGGCGATGACCTGGACGATGTAGGCGCCGGCCGCGCCCTCGGACGGCAGCACCACGCGCTCCTCGGCCGTCGGCGACTCCGAGGCGGCGATCTGCTCGGCCGGCTCAGGGCGGCCGTTGCCGTTGGCGTCGTAGAAGAGCCGCAGGTCGAGGTCGTCGGTCGGCTGGCCCTCGAGCTCGACGGCCAGCTGCAGGACGGGTTGGGCGAACGTGCGCCGCACGTTCACCGGGCGGCTCTCGTCGTTGGCCGCCGCGATCGGCTGGTCGGCCAGCACCTCGGGCACGTCGAGGCCGCCGGCTGTCACCGCCAGGTCGTCCACCGCCAGGGTGCTCTCGACCGTCACCGTGGTGCAGTCCGTGCCGCGCAACACGACCGCGGGCGGGTCGATGCGGACGCTGCCGACGGTCGTCGTGAATGGCAGCGAGACGTCGTAGCCGTCGATGAAGCCGCTGTGGACCATCACCTCGTGCAGCCCCTCCTCGGCCGGCGCCGCCAGCCAATGGCGCTGGCCGGGCGGAGCGTGGTTGGGGGCGACGATGTCGAACGCGCCCTGGGTCTGCGCCCGCAGGCCCAGCCGGTACGGGCCGAACCAATCCGGGTCGGCGCGCGGCTCGTCGACGTTGTCCGGGTCGTCCGGGTCGCTGTAGCGGTCGGGCCGCGGGCCGAACAGGCCGGTGCCGACGTGGCTCAGGCCGGGCTCGCCGCCCCAATCGGTGCGCAGCAGCCACCACCGGCCCGCGCCCGGATCGGCCGCGTCGAGGAAGAAGAACCGCCAGTCGCCCGACTCGGCGCCGCTGTAGTCCGACAACCCGTACAGCGCGTCGAGCCGATACGGCGACGGCGCGTCCGCTTCGAACGCCGCCGCCGGTTCGCCGCCGAGGACGACAGGCGCCGCCCAGTCGACGTCCGGCGCGACGTTGACGACGATCGGCACGACGACCCGCTTGCGGGGCAGCTCGTAGCCGCCGCCCGCCGGCACCGGCACGTCGCCCGCGGCGCGGTCGTGGTCGAGGAACAGGGCGCCCTGGTAGAGCCCCGTCGGCGCATCGTCCGGCACGCGCAGCGCGGCCGAGAGCGTCGCGGCCCCGCCGCCCGGCACCGCCAGGCGCGCCGCGCCCGGCGCGACCCACGGCCACGGCTGCCAGGCGTAGGCTTCGACGCGCAACTGAAGGCTGGCCTCCGTCACGGCCTCGTTGGGGTCGGCGTGCCACACCGCCACGTAGAGGCCGTCGCCCCAGCGCTCCAGCGGGTGGTGCATCGTCGCCGACCAGCCGTTCAGCGGCCCGTAGTGGAGCGTGGTCCGGTTGAACTCGCCAGCGTCCACCTCGGTCGCCGCCCAGTTGACGCTGTCGTCGCGGCCCGCGTGGTTGACGGCGCCGTTGCCGTTGGCGTCGCGCCACAGCACGCCGTCGCCGTCGAGGTCCGTGTGCCGGACGATGCCGATGTCGAAGCCGTTGGCGACGATGCGGCCGTCGTCGAGCTCGGTGACGCGGGCGTCGGTGTTGGGCATCGCGCCGCGCACCACCAGCAGATCGGTGCCGGCCGGAATCGCGTCGCGGTCGAGGGCGAACAGCCAGTCGGGTACGACGGTGTCGGCGCCGCGCGACTCGGCCGCCCGCCGCAGCAGGTGCGAGCCGTCGATCGCGGCGGTGCGCACCAGGCGCGCCGCCGTGACCTCGGCGTCGATCGGCGCGGCGCCGTGGTTCGTGACGGTGAAGGCTTGGCTGAACGACGCCCCGGGCGCGGCGACCCGGGCGAA
Source organism: uncultured Anaerolineales bacterium (assembly GCA_964651245.1). GTDB lineage: Bacteria > Chloroflexota > Anaerolineae > Epilineales > Epilineaceae > Avedoeria. The sequence continues at coordinate 75,639 of CAZYVI010000014.1, forward strand.
GCCGCCGTGGACGGCGCCGTGCCAGTCGCCCGGCTGCCACTCGGGCGGCTGGGCGTAGACGCCGCCGCGGCCGGCGGCGATGCGGGCGCTGTCGCCGGCGTCGACGGTGCCGGCGCCGGTCGAGAAGACGTCGTAGCCGTTGAAGCGCGCGCCGGCGAAGAGGACCGCCTTGGCCTCGGCGGCGGTCGGCCAGCGGCCGCGCGCGCTGCGGAAGGCCTGGTAGGCCAGCGCCGCGGCGGCGGCGGCCACCGGCGTCGCGCGGCTGGTGCCGGCCCAGGGCGCCTGCGCCGCCTGGCCCGCGCCGGCCACGCTGCCCGTGTCGCGCGCGGCGGCCAGCGCCTCGAGGTTGAGCGGCACGGCGCCCCAGCCGACGTTGCCGTTGGCGGTCACGCCCACGCCCGGCCGCCCCGAGGCGCCGGGGCCGCGGTTGCCGAACGGGATCAAGTCGCCGAACGTGATCTGGTCGGTGCGCCGGATCGTCGCCGTCGACTGCGACCCGAACTGGTCGCTGGCGCCGACGTCGACTCCGCTAGCCGGGCTGGGGGGCGCCGTCGAGCCGTAGCCGGGGCCGGCGTTGCCGGTGGCCACCAGGAACAGGGCCTCGGGCGCCAGATGTCGGACGTACCAGTCGATGACGCGCGACTCGCCGTCCCAGCCGTCGTCGGGGTCGGCGCCGCCGAAGCTGTTCGATACCACCTGGGCGTTGTCGTCGTCGCGGTCGGGGTCGGCACCCAGGGCGGCGAAGCGCCACGCCAGGTCGAAGTGGATGTCGCCGGCATACACGTCGCCCATGCCGATGAGCCGCGCCGCCTTGGCCAGCGCCGGGTTGATGGCGTCCGGCCGGCCGCCGGGCACGTCGTCGAAGGCCAGCGGCGTCCCCGGTGGCGGGCCCATCACGCCGCGGCTGACGATGTTGCTGGCGCAGGCCGTGCCATGCGACTCGGCGTCGAACAGCAGCGCAACCACGCTGCCTGCCTCGGGCGCCGTCTCTTCGAGGCCGACGAGGTAGCTGCCGGGCAGCGGGGTCTCGCCGTCCGCGATGAACGTCAGCAGGCCGCCCGAGACGTCGGCCACGCCGTCGTCGTCGGCGTCCCAGACCGCCAGCGGGGCGTCGCGCGTCAGGACGGCGTCGTTCGTGAAGTCGTGGTCGCCGTTCAGGTCGATGACCACGGCGTCGAACACGCCCGGCGTCGTCGTGTCCACGGCGATGACGCCCGCCAGCTCGCCCCGGCCGGACGGGCGGTCCTGGAGCCGGCCGATCGTCAGGCCCAGCACGACGTCGGGGTGATGGCCGTAGCGGATCGTCCCGCCGGCCGACGAGGGCACCACGGTGTCGCAGTCCTCGTCGCCGGGCGTGCGCTCCGGGCCGTCGGCGGTGTCGACGACCTCGAGCGGCGTGACGCAGGCCGTGTACGCCGTCTCGCCGCCCAGGTCCTCGGCCGTGACGGCCGCGGCCTGGTAGAGTGCGATCACGCCGCCCTCGCCGCCGGCGGTGGCGACGGGCTCGTCCGCGTCGTCGGTGGCGTCGAGCAGGTAGCGGAACAGGCCGTCGGGGTCGAGCGCCTCGGGCCAGCCGGCCAGCGCGTGGCCGGCGGGGTAGACCGCCCAGGCGCCCGCCAGGTCGGGGTGGCCGAAGTCGACGCCGGTGTCGAGCACGGCGGCCGTCACGCCCTGGCCGTCGAAGCCCATCACCCAAGCCTCTCGCCCGCCGTGGCCGTCGCCGACGTCCCACCAGCCGGCCGGCGCGAACGGACGTCCGCGCCGCGACGGTGCCTCGCCGCCGGCCGACGCCTCGGGTCCGTTGGGTGCGGCCGCGTCGTCGCGCGCCGCGGCGTCCGGCCCGCGGTCGGCGCTGGCGGCCGGTCCGCGCGCTCGGTCACCGGCGCCGGCGGCGCGGTCCGCGCCGTCGCCCTTGGCCCGCCGCGCCGCACCGGTCGAGCGGGCCGGCCGAACGTCGCGCACCCGGGCCACGCCGGGCACCGCCGCCAGCCGCGCCGCGTCGCCGGCCGGCAGCCGCACCAGGGTCAGGTGCTCGCCGCCGGGCCACGTCCAATGGTGGCCGGGTGCGCCCAGCACCGCGTCGGGCAGGCGGCGCGTCGAGACGACGAGCATGGGCAGCCGCGCCGTCGGGTCGCGCCGCGCCGCCTCGGCCAGCCCGGCATCGAGCCGCGCCGCGGGCGGGCGCGCCGCCTGCTCGGCCAGCAGCTGCAGCGGCGGGGCGTCGTCGCCGGCTGCCCAATCGCCGGTCGAGCCGTCGTCGGCGGGCGACGCGACGGTCGCCACGGGCGGCGGGCCGGCGGCCGCGGTGGCGGCGAACACGACGGCCAGGGCGGCGGACGCCGCCAGGGCGCGGCGGGTGCGCCGGACGTGGGGCAGCGACATCGTTCGGACCTCCAGTCGCGACGCCGGCCGATCCCGGCACGTCCGCTGCGGCCGGAGCAGGCAGGTCGGGGTTGGGGGCGACATGATACATGGCGGTCCGCGCTGGCCGCCGGATCGCCTTGCGCGTACGCTCTGCGGCATGGTCGATCCGCCCCCGCCCGACGCCCCCCCGCCGGCCGCGCCGCCGCCCGGCCTCGGCTCGTTGCCGCGGCTGCTGCGGCGGATCGTACCCAGCCTGTTCGCAGCGCTGATCCTCTACGCCGCGTTCGTGGCCTATGGCGATGCCCAGCTGCTGGCGGCGGCGCTGGCGGACTTCAACGGCTGGGTCCTGCCGCTGGCCATCGGCCTGACCGCGGTGAACTACACCGCCCGGATGCTGCGCTGGCACTGGTTCCTGCGCCTGGTGGGCGCCCAGATCGACGTCCGCGATTCGGCGCGCGTGTTCCTGTTGGGCCTGCCGCTCGTGCTGACGCCGGGCAAGGTCGGCGAGGTGCTCAAGTGCTGGTTGGTGCGCTCGATCAGCGGCGCCCCGGTGGCGGCCACGATCCCGACCGTCTTCGCCGAGCGGCTCGTCGACGGCCTGGCGATGGTCCTGCTGTCGAGCCTCGGCCTCTGGGGGTTCGCCGACGCGCGCATCCGGTGGCTGGCGCTCGTCACGTTGGCCGTGCTGCTGGCGATCGTCGCCGTGGTGCAGGCGCGGCCGGTGGCGCTGTGGCTGCTGTCGCGCGCCGAGCGCCTGCCGCTCCTGTCCCGCGCCGCGCACGGCCTGCAGCACTTCTACGAGAGCAGCTACACCCTGCTGCGGCCGCGCCACTTGCTGCCCAGCCTGGCGGTGGGGGTCGGGAGCTGGTTGTGCGAGGGCCTGGCGTTCTACGCCGTGCTGCGCGGCCTCGGGGTGAGCGGCGGCGGGCCCGTGGTGCTCGAGAGCATCTTCATCTTCAGCATCAGCACCGTCGCCGGCGCCGTGCTGGCTACCCCGGCCGGCCTCGGCGGCGTCGAGGGCGTGCTGATCGTGCTCTCGACCCGGTTGCTCGACGTCACGCCCGCCACGGCCACCGCGGCGGCGCTGCTCGTCCGGTTCGCGACGCTGTGGTTCGGGGTGGCGCTCGGGGTGGCCAGCCTGGCGCGGTGGCGCCGCCTGCTGGCCGCCACCTCGGCGACCTGACCGTCACGGCGACAGCTGCACCCACGCTCCCAGCCCGGCCGCCTCGAGCGCCCCGCGCAGCGCGTCCAGATCGTCGGCGGCGGTCCAGCGTGTCCAGCCCGCGCCGCCGGCGCCATCGGCCAGCAGGTGCCACGCGGCGGCGCCGAGCGGCAGGGCGGCCGGCGGCGGCGGGCCGATGCGGCCGACCCGGTCGTCCAGCGGCAGCGAGAGCGTGGCTCCGCCGGCGCCGGCGAGCCCGTCGACGAGCACGACCACCTCGCCCGCCTGTTCGGCCGCGTCACCCGGGACGGCTGCGCCGCTCGCCGCGCCCGCGCCGGCGTCCGGCGCAGACGCGCCCCAGGCGCCCGGCACGAAGGCCGCCACGGCCCAGGGCCGCGCCCCGTCGGCGAACACCGTGTCCAGCCAGCCGGCGACGACCTGCTGCGACATGTCGATGTCCCAGCCCTCGCTGGCGCCGGCCGGTCCGACCGCCAACCGGCCGGTCGCGACGTGGCCGGCCAGCGCCGCGGCGTCGCGGTCGTGCAGCGCCGCCGCGAACGCCGCCAGGTCGCGGCCTCTGGGCAGGTCGACCAGTCGGCCGGCCGTCGCCGGACGCGGCGCGCGGGTCGCCGTGGGCGGCGGTGGATAGGCGGCCAGCGCCGCCGCGCGGGCGGCGGGCGGCGGCCACGCCATCGCCCGCCGACCCGGGCCGGGCGTCGCGCGGCGGCTTCGCGCGGCGTTCGTCCCGCCGTCGCGCCACGCCCCGCCCACGGCCGCCGCGACGCGCCGGCCGGCGCGCACCCAAGGCCGGCTCGCCGCCGCCCCGCCCGCGGCTGCACCGCCCGCCGCCGCGGTCGCGGCATGGCCCGAGTACACGGCGCCGCGAACCGATGACCGTGCGCGGACCGTCGCCGTCGCCTCGCCGCCCGCGGCCGCCGCCTCGCCGCCCCCCGACGGCGCTGTGCCGCCGTCTGCGTCCGTCTCGCATACCCGCGTGAAGCGCACGGCGTCGGCCAGCACGGCGCGGCACGGGCCGTCGTCGACCCAGTTGCCGTCGATGAAGCTGGCGCTCGTCAGCCGGACGGTGGGCGGGCGATCGAAGGCGTGCGCGCCGAGGCCGATCCAGACGGCGCCCTCGGCGTGCTGGTCGACGACGACCTCGCGGTCCGACGCGCCGTCGCCGAGGCGGTAGCGAGCGGCGTGGGCTCCCTCCAGGCCGGTCACCGCCGGCACGTAGGCCTCGACATGGTAGACGCCGGGCGGCAACGGCGCGGTCCAAGCGGCCCAGTGCGCCCCGGCGCGGCCGTCCGGGGCGATGGCGAAGAGGCGGTCGTCCCAGCCGGCGGCGACGGTGCGCCAGGCGCACGGCGGCGCGCCGCAGTCCAGGGCGAAGCCGGGGTCGCGGTCGTCGACGACGGTCGGCGCGCCGCAGCGGGCCGGGCACGGCCGGGCGTCGGGGGCGCCGGGCAGCAGCAGGCGCGGGCTGGGCGGGCCGCCGGCCCGGGTCCAGGGATCGCGCGCCGGCGGCAGCGGGCGGTCGGCCCGGCCGGTCCAATCGGCGTTCCAGCCGTAGGGGTCGAAGCCGTGCGGCAGCTCGGAGCCGGTCGGGGTGAAGGCGCCGAAGTGCAGGTGCGGCCCCGTGCTGTTGCCGGTGCTGCCGGTCGTGCCGATCGTCTGGCCGGCGGCGACGCGGTCGCCGGTGGCGACGTGGATCGCCGCCAGGTGGCCGTAGAGCGACTGCCGCCCACCGTGGTCGAGGCGCACCATGAGCCCGTAGGCGCGCGCGTGGTCGGCGCCGCGCCCGGCGCAGTCGTCGCCGCCGCCGGGCCAGTGCCAGCCGGCGAAGGCGACCGTGCCGTCGGCGACCGCGCGCACCGGCCGCTTGAGGTTGGCGCCGCCGTCGCCGCGCGTGCCGTAGTCCCAGCCGTTGTGGCCGTCGTAGGCGCGGCGGTTGTCGACGGTGTCGTTGTAGAGGTGAACGGTGCCGTTGCCGCCGCGGCAGTCCGGCCGGCCGTTGGGCGGGCAGCCGTATGTCGGGTAGGCGTGGTCGAAGACGCCGTGGATCGCGGGTTGGGGGCCGCAGAACGGGTAGGTCCAGGCGTGGGGCGGCGTTTCCGCCGCCGCTTGGCGGCCCGGCGCGGCGCCGACGCCCGACCCGACGGCCGCGCCCTGGCCGGCGGCGAGGGCGACGGCGACGGCCGCGGCGATCGCGCGGCGGGGCGAGCGCGGGCGCGCCGCGCGGCCCGCGCCGGGCCGACGCGCGACGTGATGCGAGGCGGCGTCGAAGGGGCGGCGGCGAAGCGGCGCGGGCAAGACGTTCATGGCGCCCAGCGTACGGGGCGTCGTGACCGGCAACCCGCCTCGCCCGCCGCGCGCGCGCCGCGTCGGCGACAGCGGCCGCGACACGCCGGCGACCGCGGCGGCGCACCTCGGCCGGCAGCCCTATAATCGGCGCCCCGCCGCCCACACGAGGTGTGCCGTTGCCCGCTGTGTGCCGCCCGCTCCGCGCCACGCCGCCGCGCCGTTCGGCGGCCGCGCCGCGGTCCGCGCCGCGGGTCGCGGCCCGGGCCCTGGCGCTCGCGGCGGGCGTCGTCGCCGCCGCGTGCGCCGCCCCGCCGGCGGCGTCCGATTCGCGCGGCGACGGGTCGCGCGCGATCGCTGGGCGGTGGACGCTGGTGGCCGCCATCGACGACCGCGACCGGCCGCGCAATGCCGCCTGGACGATGGAGGCCGACGCTGCCCACGCTGCCGACGCCGCCGACGCGGCGGCGGTGCTGTGGGAGGCCGATGCCGAGATCAGCGATTGGCTGCCGCGTCCCGACGGCGGGGCGGTCCTCTACCGCGAGGTCTGGCATTACGTGCCCAAGACCGAGGCCCTGGTCGTGCGCGCGCTGGCGCCGGGCGCCGCGCCGCGCTACGTGGTCATGGGCGAGCCCGAGCTACGCCGCCTGGCCGGGCAGGCCTGGTCGCCCGACGGGACGGCGATCGCCTACGCCAGTCAGGCCGGCCCGGCGCCGGCGGGCGTCGCCGATCGCGGCGCCGGGCGCTGGGAGCTGCGGCGCGTCGAACCGGGCGCCGACGACCCGCCGGCCACCGACCAGCGCGTGTTCGCCCTCGACGGCCCGGCGGTCGGCGGGCGTTCCCTGGTGCTGCTGGCCTGGCTGCCCGAGCGCGACCGGGTCGCCGTGCTCGAGGCGCCGGCCGATGGCGGCCCGGCGGCGGCCGTGCGCGTCTACGACACGGCCAGCGGCCGCCTCGTGGCCCGCCGCGCGCCGGGCGGCGGCGACCCGCTCGTGGCGCCCGCGCCCGACGGCCGGCGCGTGGCCTGGCTCGACCCGGCCGTCGGCGTCGGCGTCGTCGACGTCGCGACCGGACGCTGGACGGCCGTGGCCGGGCCGCTCGACGAAGCCGGCGCCGCGGGCCCGCTGCGGTTGGCCTGGTCGGCGGACGGGCGAACGCTGGCGTGGGCCGTGGCGGGCGCGCGCGATGGGGCGTCGAGCGCCGCCGCCAGCGGAGCCGCCGGGGCGGGTGGGTCGATGGCGGTGCGGTCGCGACGCTTCGGACCGTGGCCGCTCGGGCGGGACGGCCGCGGCGTCGTGCCGTCCGGCGCTGACGCGATCGGCCTGCTGGCGGTGGCGCCGGACGGCCGGTGGGCCGTGCTGACGCGCCGCGACGACAGCGGGCGGCCCGGGGCCTGGGTCGTGCCGCTGGCGGGCGGCGGCGCGCCGGCGTTCGTCGCGCTGCCGGCCGAGCCATGGGGGATGGGGTGGGGGGATGCGACGGCTGGGCGGCGCGGATCGCGGTCGGGGCACCGCGCCGCCGAACGCGACGGCGTGGACCGGAGTTGACGGTGCAACCGCCTTCGCTATACTGTGCGCCCCGCGCGGGCCTGTAGCTCAGCTGGTAGAGCGCTACAATCGCACTGTAGAGGTCAGGAGTTCGAATCTCCTCAGGTCCACTGGCGCCCGCATCGGCCGATGCGGGCGTTTTGCATGGTGCGGGCGACGTCGCGACATCGACCGACGGCGGTCCGCACGGGCCGCCGCATCGCACCCCGCGGAGGGTCCCGGTGCGTCGACCGGCGCTCGGCTTGATCGCGGTCCTCACGGCCGGCGCGCTGCTGGCGACGCTGGCCGCCGTCCCGGGGCGAGCCCTCCACCGCGGCGGTCCACGGTCCGGCGCGCCGCGGCAGGACGCGACCCCGTCGCCGACGACGCCGCCCACGGCGTCCGCGACGCCGATCGCCTCGCCGACCCTCGGCGCGCGGCCCACGCTCGGCGCGACGGCGGCCGCGACCGTCACGTCGACGGCGACCCTGACCGCGACCCTGACGGCGACGGGGACGGCCACGTCGACCACCGCGACCTCCGCCCCTTCGACCACCCCCGCCCGCGCCACGGCGACGCCGACGGTCGGCGCCACGCCCGCCCTCACGGCCACGCCGACGGTCGCGCCGACCGGCGCGCCGACCGCGGCGCACCGCATCTATCTGCCGCTGCTGCGCCGCACCGACGGCGCATTCGTCGCCGACCGCGTGGCCGCCCGGCTCATGGCGATGCTCGAGCGGCCCGACGAGCGGGCGCGCCTCGTCGTCTGGGACTGGGAGGCCGGCGTGGCGCTCGTGGCGCTCATGACGGCCTACGGCGATGGCCGCGACCCGAAGGCGGTCCGCTGGGTGGACGACTGGCTGCGCCGCGCGGCGCGCGAGGGCTGGATCGACCTCGACGCGCCGCAGCTCACGCTCCCGAACCACATCGCGCCGGTCTGGGCGGCGCTGCTGCGCGACGACGCGATCGGCGACGGCCGCCACGCGGCGCTCGTCGACGCTGCCGCCGATTGGCTGACCCGCCCGCCGTCGGCGGGCGGGGCGCCGCGGGTGGCGATCGCCCTGCCCGGCGTCGGCGATGGCTGGCGGGGCGCCTGGGCCCACCTGCCCGATCGGCCCGAGGTCTGGGACGACACGCTGTTCATGGCTGCGCCGCTGCTGGCGCGCGCCGGCCAGCGGCGCGGCGACATGGCGCTCATCGGAGCGGCCGCCGATCAGGTGTCCGCCCATGCCGCCGTGCTCCGCGATCCGTCGACCGGCCTCTGGTTCCACGGCTGGAGCGTCACCGACGGCCACATGAGCGGCGGCCGCTGGGCGCGCGGCAACGCCTGGGTGGCCCTGGCCATGACCGAGGTCATCGACAGCCTACCGGAGGACCACCCGCGGCGCGCCGAGCTGATCACGCTGCTGTGGCGGCAGCTCGCGGGCCTGGCGCTGGTCCAGCCGCGCGGCGGCCTGTGGCACACCGAGGTGCTCCAGCGCGACTTCGTCACCGAGACCTCGGGCAGCGCCGGGATCACCGCGGCGATGTACCGCGCCATCGCCGCCGGCTGGAGTCCGCAGTTCGCATCGCTGCGGGCGAACGCCGACCGCGGCTACGCCGCCGTCGTCGGTCAGGTCGCGGCCGACGGTGCGGTGCGCGGCGTCTCCGCCGGCACCGGCGTGCCGTCGGCGGCGCAGGGCGTCGCCCTCTACGACCACATCGACGCCAGCCGGGTGCAGCCGTACGGCCAAGGCCTGGTGCTGCTGATGCTGGCGGCGCGCGAGCGGGCCGACGCGGCGGCCGGTCGGAGGGCGCCTTGACAGAGCGTGGGCGCGGGACTACCGTCCCGCCGCGCGCCGGTTCGCACGTCGGCGCGTCGTCGCCTGGGCGGCATCGACCGCCGTGCGGATCGCCGGGGTCGCTCAGGCCGTGGGGTGCAAGGAGGAACGCAATGCGACGACGATTCGGGGTGGTGTTCCTAGGGGCGGCGCTGGTCGCCGGCGTCTACGGCGCGCTGCCGGCGGCGGCGCAGCCGGCGGCGAAGCCCAAGATGGTGATCCTGGAGTTCTTCGAGCGCATGGCCTGAACGATCTGCGCGTCCGCCGGTCCGGCGGTCAACCAGATGGCCGATGACTACCGCGCCCAGGGCGTTCCGTTCCTGATCTTCAGCCACAACATCGACGACACCGAGCCGCTGGTCCGGCAGCGCGCCTCGCAGTGGCGCCAGGCGGCCGGGGTGCCGCCGGGCACCGGGGCCACGCTGCCGCTGGTGCTCGTCAACGGCGGCCGCGAGACGACCCAGGGCGCCCACGCCGACTTCCGCCGGACGTACAGCCAGATGATGTCCGCCGCCGGCGCCAGCCCGGCGACGGCCGACGTCAGCGCCCGGTGGCGGACCGTCAACGACCAGTCGGTGCGGGTGACGGTGACCGTCACGAACACCGGCGAGGCGGCGTTCGACCCGTTCGAGGGCGGCAACGACGCGCGGGTGCTGCTGTTCGCGGTCGAGCGCGCGATCGTGATCCACCTGAAGTACTACGCCAACCACAACCAGATCCTCGAGCTGCCCGATGTCCTCAAGCCGGGCCAAGCGGTCACGCTCGAGGCCACGGTGCCGGTCCGCTCGACGGCGATGCGCCGGACCGACCTCGTGGCGGTGCTGGAGTACGTCAAGGACGACGGCAAGTGGGACGTGGCCCAGGGGGCGATCGCCATGCCCGACGCTCCGGCCGCGCCGCCGACCCCGACGCCGGTGCCGACCGTCGTCGCCGCGCCCGAGCCCACCGACCCCGCCCCGGCGGCCCACCGCATCCTGTTGCCGGTGGCGCACAACGGCGGGGCGTGACGTGATATCCTAGCCGGCGACGGCGTCGACCGATCCAGCCTGCGGGTGGATCGGCGGCGCCCGGCGACCGGCCACGCAGTCCGGCATCCGCGGACGAACCTGGGGGGCGATACGATGCATCGATGGACGATCGGGGGAGCGGCGGCGTTCGGCATGCTGTTGGCGGGCGCGCTGTCGCTCGGCAGCGGGCGGCCGGCGACGGCGCAGTCCGCGGAGCGGTTCACGCTCTTCGAGATGTTCGGGCGCGTGAACTGAGGGATCTGCAGGGTCGCCGGTCCGGCGGCCTCGGAGATGATCGTGGAGTACGAGCGCCAGAAGAAGCCCGTGGCCATGTTCGAGTACAACGTCGACGAGGCCGACATGGGCGGGCGCAAGGGTCGCTACTGGCAGAACGGCGGCACCGGCGAGTTGCCGCTGGTCCTGGTCAACAGCGGCCGCGAGGTGACGTGGGGCAGCCACGGCGACTTCAAGAAGAAGTACGGCGGCATGATCAGCCCGGCGATGGCCGAGCCGGCCACGGCCGAGGTCCACGCCTGGTTCAAGCGAAGCACGCTCGACGCGGTGCGGGTCCAGGTGGACGTCAAGAACGTCGGCTCGGTGACGCTCGACCCGTTCGCCGAGAAGGCGGCGCAGGTGGTCGTGTTCTTGGTCGAGGACGTCAAGGAAGTCCACATGACGAAGACCGCCCGCGGCGTGGCCTACATCGAGCTGCCCGACGAGCTCAAGCCGGGCGAGTCCGTGCAGCTCGAGGGCGAGGTCGCCGGCGCCAAGGGCACGAACTTCAACAAGAGCAAGGTGGTGGCGGTGCTCGAGTACGGCGACGACGCCGGCTGGGACATCGCCGGCGGCACCTGGGCCACGCAGGGCGACCGCCCCGCCGCCGTCCCGCCGACCGCGCCTCCGCCCACGGCCGAGCCGCCGACGGCCGAGCCGACCGAGGCGCCCCCGACGGCCGAGCCGACCGACATCCCCACCGCCGTGCCGCCGACCGCGGCCCCGACGGCCGCGCCGACGCGGTTCTTCAGCTACCTGCCAATGGCCCTGTTCAGCGCGGTGCTCGGCCAGCAGCCGTAGCGATCCGCCGGTCCGTCAACCGACGAGGTACACGCGGGGCGCCGCCTTCCAGCCGGAAGGCGGCGCCTCTCGTCGTGGCACGCGATCCGGCCGGATCGCCAGCCACGCGCGCGGTGTGGGTAGGTCGGCGGGCGGACAACGCGCGTGGCGGGCACCTGCGTCGCCGACGTCGAATGCCCGTGTAGGGGCACCCCTTGTGGGTGCCCTCGCACGTCACACATTCATCGCCGGTCGCATCGTGGACGAACGAAGCCCCGGCAGACCAGGGCACCCACATGCGGTACCCCATTGGCGACACGTTCGCGGCCACGGCGAGGTCCGATTCCCGCCCGGCCCCGCCCGGCCCCGCGCCGCCCGGCCGTGAACGGCCGGGCTACAGTAACGACGCCGGCTGAAGCCGGCTACCTACAGACGATCGGCGGTCTCGCCGCGGTCAGAGAAGCCGGGGCCTCGTGGACTGCTCAGCGGCGATGTGGGGCGAGGGCCCGAACCGCACGCCGCGATGCCCGTTCCTGCCTGTAGCCGGCTTCAGCCGGCGTCGTTACTGTAGCCCGGCGATTCATCGCCGGGCGCTGCTCCGGCAGACCAGGGCACCCACAAGGGGTGCCCCTACGGCGACCCATCGATGGCTGGCATGTCGGGTTCAGCCGCCATCCCACCCCTACGGTGTCGGCGTCGCCTCCGGCGTCGGCGTCGGCGACGCGCCCGGCGTGCCGGTGGCGGGCGGCTCGGGCGTCGGCGACGGGCTCGGGTCGGCCGGCGGGGTGCCGGTGGGCTCGGGCGTTGGCGTCGCGGTCGGCGGCTCGGGGGCATCGGTCGGATCGGCGGGGCGGTCGGTGGGGGCCGGCGGCGGCGGGGCGTCGGTGGCGGCCGGCGGCGACGTCGGGGCCGGCGGGGCGTCGGTTGGCGCGGCCGGCAGCGGCGTCGGGCGCGCCCGGCGGGTGGCGGTGGGCGGCGGCGGCGGGACGGTGACCTCGCACTCCGGGCCGACGCATGGCGTCGCGGTCGGGCTCGAGGCCTGGCCGCCCCCGCCGCCGGCGGTGCTGCCGCCGCCGGACGCGTCGGCGGCGGCCACGGCCAGCGCCGCCGACACCGTGATCGTCAGCCGGCGCGTCTGCGGCCGTCCGGCCTCGTCGACCCACGCCAGCGTGTAGCTGGCGGTCTCGGCCGGACAGAGGACCTTGAAGCCCTTGCCGGGCACGGCCTGGCCGTCGAACGTCACGGCAGTGCCCTCGACGACATCCCAGTTCAGCTTGGCGCAGCCGCCGGGCGCGATCTCGGTCTTGTCCTGGACGAAGCTGGCGGCGGCCGGCGCCTTGAGCGCCAATGCCGTCCGGTCGACGTTGTGAACGGTGGTCGGGTCGACGACCGCCAGCAGCGTGGTTGGGGCGATGCACTGCACGTCGGCCGCCGGCAGCCAGCCGGTCCGCTCCGAGGCGGTCAGGAACGCCTGCAGCCAGCCGCCGTCGGCGACGCGGCCGCGCATGTCCAGGATGGCGCCGCGGGCCAGCGGCACCGTCTTGTCGACGATCGGCGCCGCGTCCTCGGGCTGCTCGCGCAGCGTCGTCGTGGCCGCCGTGACCTGGCAGCGGAACGCCGCGCTGGCGGCCGAGGGCGGCCCGTCGCCGGCGATCAACCCGCCGTACCACGTCTCGACACCGGCCAGGTCGACCGGCATCGCCAGCGGCGCGCCGGCGGCCGTGACGGCGATCGCCTGGCCCGCCGACAGCGCCGCGCGCAGCGGGGCGGCGGCGCCGGCGGCGCTGGCCACGGTCGTCTCGGCCGCCACCTCGACGGCGCCGTCGATCACGATGACCCACAGCGCGTCGGCCGCGCGGGCGACCGCGCCGTTCGTCTGACCTTCGGCCGACGCATCCGTCGAAGTACCCGTCGAATCCTCCGTCGAAGCACCGGCCGCATCGACGGCCGCGTCGGCGACACCGCCCACCGCATCGGCCGGGCCGTCGAGGCTGAGGATGACGTCGACCGCCCCGCCGGTGCTGCGGACCGTCGCCCGCCCGGCCTCGACCTCGAGGGCGATGGGCGGAGCAGCCGACGCCGGGATGCTGAATCGAACGGTGCCACGGTCCTGCGCCGCCGACAGCTGCCGCACGCCGCTGTCGGCCAGCCGCAGCGCCGCGCCGAGCGCCTCGGCGCGCGCGCCCTCGGGCCACGAGACGATGGCCATGCCGCGCTCGGGGACGTCGACCGCCCCGTCGGCGGCCAGCGGCGCCTCGGCATCAGCGGCCAGCGTCTCGCCGCCGGCCACGACGCCGTCGCGGATCGCCCGCACCGCCGGCGCCGCCAGCGGCGGCCCGGCCGCGACGACCTCGGTCGGCGCCGCCACCGGCGCGGCGGGCGCGACCGGCGCCTCGACGGCCGGCGCCGGCGGCTTGGCGCAGCCGATCGCCAGGACGCCGAGCGCGGCGAGGACGGCGGCGGACAGGGGCGCGGCGGTGCGGCTCATCGATTCCTCCAGCCCGTCGGGCGCAGTCACAGCGGTGCGCGGGGGGCGCCGGCGATTATAACGGCGAACGGGAGGCAAGGGTACCGCCTCTTGGCGCCGTCCTGCGGCCGCGTCGAAGACGACGGCTCAGCCCCCGGCGCGCCCCGGCACGATTCAGCCCCCGCCGTCCCCCGGCACGATCTCGAACCGGTAGTCGCCGTGCGCGGCGACGTCGACGGTGATCGTCGTACCCTCGTCGGCCGGGCTCTGCAACAGCGCCAGCGCCAGCGGGTTCTCGATGCGGCGCTGGATGACGCGCTTGAGAGGGCGGGCGCCGTAGTCGGGGTCGTAGCCCTCGTCGGCCAGCTGGCGGCGGGCGTCGGCCGTCACGGCCAGGTGGACGCCGCGGGCGCGCAGGCGCTCGCCCAGCCGGTCGAGCTGGAGGTCGACGATGCGCAGCAGGTCGTCCTTGGAGAGGGCGTGGAAGACGACGATCTCGTCGATGCGGTTGAGGAACTCGGGCCGGAAGTGGTCGCGCAGATCGGCCAGGATGAGCGGCTCGGCCGCCGCGGCGCCCAGCTGCTGGATGCGCTGTGAGCCGATGTTGGAGGTCAGGATGAGCAGCGTGTTCTTGAAGTTCACGACGCGGCCCTGGCTGTCGGTCAGGCGGCCGTCGTCGAGGACCTGGAGCAGCGTGTGGAAGACGTCGGCATGGGCCTTCTCGACCTCGTCGAACAGCACCACCGCGTACGGCCGGCGGCGAACGGCCTCGGTCAGCTGGCCGCCCTCGTCGTAGCCCACGTAGCCGGGCGGGGCGCCGATGAGGCGGGCGACGGTGTGGCGCTCCTGGTACTCGCTCATGTCGATGCGGATCATCGCCTCGGCGTCGTCGAACAGCTCGGCGGCCAGGGCGCGGGCCAGCTCGGTCTTGCCGACGCCGGTGGGTCCCAGGAACAGGAAGCTGCCGATGGGCTTAGCGGGGTCCTGCAGCCCGGCGCGGGCGCGGCGCACGGCGTTGGCCACCGCCGCCACCGCCTCGTCCTGGCCGACGACCCGCTCGTGCAGCCGCGCCTCGAGATCGACGAGCTTCTGGACCTCGCCCTCGACCAGCTTGGTGACCGGCACGCCGGTCCACTTGCTGACGACCTCGGCGATCTCGTCGGCGTCGACCTCCTCCTTGAGCAGCTGGGCGCCGCTCCGCTGCCGCTCGGCGATGCCGGCCTCGAGCTGGGCCTGCTCGCGCCGCAGCTCGACGAGCGTGCCGTACTGCAGCCGCGACGCCGCCTCGAAGTCGCCCCGCCGCTGGGCCGACTCGATCTCGGTGGCGGCGCGGTCGATCGCCTCCTTGACCTCGGCCAGCCGGGCGATGCGCGCCCGCTCCTCGCCGACGGCCGCCTCGAGGGCCTGGCGCTTCGACTCGAGCGCGGCGATGTCGGCCTCCACGGCCTCGAGGCGCTGCTTGCTGGCCGGGTCCTTCTCCTGCTTGAGGGCTTCGCGCTCGATCTGCTTGCCCAGGATCTGGCGCTTGAGCTCGTCGAGCTCGCGCGGGTCGCTGGTGATCTCCATGCGCAGCCGGCTGGCGGCCTCATCGACGAGGTCGATGGCCTTGTCGGGCAGGAAGCGGTCGGCGATGTAGCGGTCGGACAGCGTGGCGGCGGCCAGGACGGCGGCGTCGGTGATGCGGACGCCGTGGTGGACCTCGTAGCGTTCCTTGAGGCCGCGCAGGATGGCGATCGTGTCGGCCACCGTCGGCTCGCCGACGAGGACGGGCTGGAAGCGCCGCTCGAGGGCGGCATCCTTCTCGATGTGCTTGCGGTACTCGTCGAGCGTCGTGGCGCCGATCGTGTGGAGCTCGCCGCGGGCCAGCATCGGCTTGAGCATGTTGCCGGCGTCCATGGCCCCTTCGGCCGCGCCGGCGCCGACGATCGTGTGGAGCTCGTCGATGAACAGGACGATCCCGCCGGCGGCGTCCTTGACCTCCTTCAGCACGGCCTTGAGCCGCTCCTCGAACTCGCCGCGGTACTTGGCGCCGGCCACCAGCGCGCCTAGATCCAGCGCCACGACGCGCTTGTCCTTGAGCGCCTCCGGCACGTCGCCGCGCACGATCCGCTGCGCCAGACCCTCGACGATGGCCGTCTTGCCGACGCCGGGCTCGCCGATGAGGACGGGGTTGTTCTTGGTGCGCCGGGCCAGGATCTGGATGACGCGCCGGATCTCCTCGTCGCGGCCGATGACGGGGTCGAGCTTGCCGTCGCGCGCCTCGGCGGTCAGGTCGCGGCCGTATTGGGCCAGGGCGTCGTAGGTGCCCTCGGGGGTCTGCGACGTGACGCGGGCGCTGCCGCGCACCGCCTTGAGCGCCGCCAGCAGCCGGTCGATCGTGACCTGCTGGGCGGCGAGCAGCGGCGCGGCGTGCTTGTCGCCGGCGCGGACGAGCGCGAGCAGCAGGTGCTCGGTCGAGACGTAGTCGTCGCCGAACGCGGCCAGCTCGTCGTGGGCGGCCACGAGCAGGTCGCGCAACGCCCGCGACAGCTGCAGGTCGGCCCCCGACACCGTCGGCAGCCGGTTCAGCGCGGCGTCGGCGGCGACCTCGATCGCCCGGACGTCGGCGCCGACCTTCTCGAGGACGCGCGGCACGACGCCCTCCGCCTGGCCGACGAGCGCCGCCAGCAGGTGCAGCGGCTGCACCTCGGCGTGCCCGGCCCGCCGCGCCCGGTCCTGCGCGGCGACGATCGCCTCCTGGGCGGCGTGGGTGAAGCGGTTGATGTCGAACATGGCCCCTCCTGGTCCGCCCGAGTCCGTCGTGGCGCGGCGCGGGGTTCAGGATGAGGCGTCGGTGCTAGAACGATGCTAGTGGCGAGCGGCGACGTCCGGGCCTGCCGGACTCATGTCGCCCGCACGTTGTCGCTGTAGCGTTGACCGGCCTGCCCGCCTGCGCGCCTGCGCGCCGCACGACTCACCGCATCGCTGCGGCCATCGACTCGCCACGATGCGCGATCGGCAACCACACCCGCCCGCCGCCCGTTGCCGGCGCGGTGACCACCGCCGTGGCCGTGGCCGGCGCGGCCGTCGCGGCCGGTGACGTCACCGCCGTCGGCGTCGCGGCGGGCTCCGTGGGGGCGGGCGCGGTTGGCGCGCTCGTCGTCGGCGGAACATCGGTGGGTGTGGCCGGCGGGGCGGTGGTCGGCGAGATCGCCGGGCCGGGCGGGCGCGGCAGCGCGGCCACCAGGCTGTGGTCGGCGGACTCGACGCCGCGCAGCTCCGGGATGATCCCGCACGCCACGCGCCGGCGGCCGCGGCGCAGCCGGATGGCGTGCTGGCCGTCGGCGATCGAGCGCAGCTCGACGTTGTTGAGGCGCGATGTCGAGCGGCCGCCGGCGACGTCGGCTAGGTTGTGCTTGGCCGGCGCGTCGTCGTCGTCGCAGGTGGCCGCCTGGATGTAGGTCGAGTACGTGTTGTTCTCGCCGTCGATCTGGGTGATCGCCACCTCGACGTCGTCGCCCAGCTGGCGCAGCACCGCCCGCGCCGCGACGTCGGAGCCGAAGTCGCCGCCGATGTGCATCGACAGCGACGGGATCGGGTAGCTTCGGCTCTCGTCGCGCCGCTCGTGGACCAGCACCGCCACCGGGCCGCTGGCGGTCAACGCGGCGTGCCCGAGGCCGATCGGCAGTCCGGCCGCCTGGCCGACATCGAACGTCCACACGTCCCCCGCCGCGATCGTCGCCGCCGCCTCGATCGTCGCGCCGCCCGGCCCGATCGCCCCCGCGAGGTCGACGTCGACCGCCGCCGGGCCCGGGTTGTGGACGATCAGCTCGGTCGAGACGTAGTCGGTGGCGCGCCGCACCACCGGCACGTCCCAGCCGGCGCTGAGGTCGCGCGGGCCGAACGCGTTGTACGCCGCCAGGCGCTCGATCGCCTCGCCGTCGCGCCACGACTCGACCGCCGCCGCCAGGATGGGCTGGTCGGCCGTGATCACTGCGCTGCCCACGAAGCCGACCGCCGGCAGCGCCGCCGCCGGCGCCGTGGTGCGGCCGCCGCCCGAGAGGTCGAGGTACGCCGCGCCGTAAGCGGCGATCGTCACCCGCGTCGTGGCCGGCGGCCCGTCCAGCGGCCGGAACGTCACCGTGGCCCCCGCCCGCGCCGCCCCGGCGTTGGCGATAGCGATCCAGCTGCCGCCGTCGGCGGCCGCGCGCAGCCGCGGCAGAACCTGGACGCGGTCGGCCTCGGCGCGGCCGCGGCCGGCCAGCGCGGCCGTGGCCGGCCCGTCGACGTCGACGTAGCTCAGGACCGCGATCGGCCGCGGCGCCCGGAAGCTGGCCGGGCCGACGAAGCCGCCGGCCGCGTTCGGCGGCAGGAGGTGCGGGCCGAACAAGGCCGTGTCGGTGGCGGCGTCCCACGTCATGACCTGGTGGGACCCGATCGCCGACTGCGTCGTCGACCCGACGCCGCCCGTCTGCGGGTCGTGGACCATGACCTCGACGTCGAGCTCGTCGCCCCCGTTCTGGGCAAACACCAAGCTCGACGGCCCGCCCGCCGCCACGCTGAACAGCGGCACCACGACATCGCGCGCCGCCGCCACCGCGCTGTAGGCCGCCGCCGCGCCGCTGCTCCACCGCCCCCGCGCCAACGCTCCGACCGGCCGCGACGCCTCGAGCTCGCCGCCGAAGCGGCCGGGCGCGCCGGAAGCCAGCAGCGCCAAGAGGTCGAACGCCGCCGACGCGCGCGCCGGCACGACCGGCGACGCCTGATGGAGCGCGCTGCCGTCCGCCTTGTCGAAGAACCGCAGCGCGACGGTGACGTCGTCGCCGGACGGGTTGGCGACCTCGATCCCGGCGCGGCCGTCGCCGATCTGGCCCGCCGGCGCCAGCGCCGACCGCCCGTCCGCCGCCGCCGGCGGCGCCGCGGCGGACTCGAGGAACACAGGCTCGGTGCCGACATCGGGGAAGAAGCCCGTCGGCGGCTGGGCCAGCGCCGCCGAACCGGCGGCAGCGACGACCACGGCGAGGGCAACGGACGGCGCGACGATCCAGGCCAGGGCGGCGCGGAAGCGGCGATCGGGCGACATGACGCGACTCCTTGGCGGGCACGATGCGTGCGCGCGCCGTGGAACGGGTCATGGACTGTCGGACCGGCCGGCTCCCCTCGACGGCCGCCGTCGCGCTGCTGGGGTGCTGCCATCGCATCACGGTCCGCAACCCCGTCCCCCACGACGTCGCGTACGGCTGTGCACGGTACTGCACATCGCGGGCGGGCGCAACCGCGCCTCGGGACAATCGCGCACCGGCGTCCCGGGCGGCCATCGACCCGCGACTCCGGTGCGCACCGTGGCGGCAACGCGGTGCCGCGTCGGTCCGCTACCTCGAGGCGACCGTGCTCAGCCGCCCGCTACGGCCACGCCAGCACGCCCACCCACGGCAGCCACGCCGCCGCGCCGATCGCCCCGTCCAGCCGGATGCGGCCGGGCGGCGCCAGCGGGACGCCGCGGCGGTCGAAGACGCCGGTGGCCGTCGGGTCGAGCTCGATCCGGGGCGGCTGCGGGCCGCCCAAGCGGGCGTAGCGGATCGTCGCGACACGCAGCGTGCCCGTCACGGCATCGCCGCCGGCCGAGGCGGCGCCGAGCGCCAGCCGGCCGGCCGCGCCGCTCGGGCCGAGGACGATGGCCAACGCCGGCGCACCGTCGCCGGGCTCGACACCCACGATCTGGACCCGCGCCGGGTCGTAGCGCACCGTCGCCTCGAACGCCGCCAGGCCGCCCACCCGGTCGGCGACGACGTCGACCGCGCCGTCGCCCGCCTGCGCCAGGCGGGCCGCGGCGACGGCCGCACGGCTCGTCGCGACGTCCGCGCCGGCGTCGCCCGCCGGCCACGCCGCCGCCCGCGACGCGCCGTCGTCCGGCGCCGCGCCGTGGCCGGCGGGCGCGTCGGGCAGCGTCGGCGGCAGCGGCAGGGCGCGGCCGCTCGTGAGCGGGAAAGCGGGGTCGTTGGCCAGCGACCAGGCGGCGTGGGCGGCGGCGTCGGCCATCTCGTCGAGCATCGGCCAGCTGATGTTCGACAGGCCGTCGCAGCGCTGGTGGTAGCACGGGTCCATCGGCGCGCCGGCGGTGCCGCCGTAGCGCGCCGCCTGCTCTTCGCTCATCGCCTGGTTGAGGCCGGTGAAGAGGCCGCCGATCGGGATGCCGGCGGCGCTGAAGTAGGCGTGGTCGGAGCGGCCGGTGACCACCGTCACCTTCTCGTGGGCGGCGCCGTAGCTGTCGAACCAGCGGCCCAAGAGCGCCTCGATCTCGTCGGCGCCGTCGTGCTCGGGGACGCTGTCGTAGCGGCCGCGGACCGGGTTGGGCGAGCCGATCATGTCGAAGTTCAGGTAGGCCAGCAGCCGGGCGCGCTCGGTCGCGTCGAGCCCCTCCACGTAGCGCCGCGAGCCCCACAGCCCGAGCTCCTCGCTGCCCCAGAACGCGAAGCGCAGCCGGTGGCGCGGTCGGAGGTCGAGCCGGGCCACCTGCAGCGCCGTCTCGAGCACCGCCGCCACGCCCGAGCCGTCGTCGTTGATGCCGGCGCCGGCCGTCACGCTGTCCAGGTGGGCGCCGAGCATGATCACCTGCTGCCCGGCCGCGTGCGGCCACTCGGCGACGACGCTCTGGCTGGGCAGCTCGACGGCCGCCGACTCGGTCTGGATGCGCAGCCGGACCGTCCGCCCGGCCCGCAGCGCCGCCACCCACGCCGCGCCCACGTCGTGGCGCACGCCCAGGACCGGCACGGCGCTGGCGCGGCGCATCGTCACGTCGAACAGGTCGCGCCGCTCGGGCGCACCCTCGTTGAACAGGATCACCGCCGCCGCCCCGGCCCGCTCGGCATGGCCGATCTTGTCGTCGAACGGGCAGGTGCCGCGCTGGACGAGCGCGATCCGGCCGGCCGCGAAGCCGTCGAAGTCCTCGGCCTCGCAGCCACTGCTCGAGCCGTTGTTCGCCGCCGGCGGCGGCACGACGACGTCGACCACGGCCACCTCGGCCGTGACGTCGCCGCCGGCCGAGAGCGAGCCCTGGTTGTGGTCGGTGCCGAACACGTAGTCCTGGGCGCCGGGCTCCAGTTGGGCGAGGCCGGCCGGCGGCGGCGTGCGGCGGCCCGGGTAGGTGAAGGGCCGGACCGTCACGGCGTAGCCGGCTGCTTCGAGCCGGCCGCGGACGTAGTCCACCGAGGCGTCGTAGCCGGGCGACCCGGCCGAGCGGCGGCCGTCATGGGCGTCGGCGATTGCTTGCAGCGCCTCCAAGTGGCCGCGCAGCGCCTCGACGGTCACCCCGTCGCGCAGCGCCCGGCTGTCGGCGGCCGCGAGCGGCCCGCAGGCACGGCCCTGGCGCCCGGCCACCGCCTGGACGTCGGCGGCGCCGATCCGGCCGTCGTGGTCGAAGTCGAGGCCGCGGTCGTAGCCCGGCTCGCCGGCGCGGGCGTCGAACGCCGCCGCCACGCGCCCGACGTCGTCCGCGTCGACGGCACCGCTGGCGTCGAGGTCGCCGCGGCAGCCCACGTAGCGATCGACGCGCATGTCGCCGCCGGCCCAGGCGTGGAGCGTGCGCTCGGCGATCCAGCCGCGCGGCCCGGCGTTGCCGCGCGCCCGGACGTAGAGCCGCGCCGCCGTCGCGTCGCCGTCGACGGCGCCGATCGGGATGCTGGCGGTCACCGCCAGGCGCACCTCGGCGCCGGCCGCAGCCGCCCGCGGCGGCCCGAACGCCAGCGTCCAGCCGCCCGCGGCGGCCGGGTCGGCCTCGAGGCTGAACGTGTGCGGGCTGGTGAACGGGTTCGTCAGCGCCACCGTGGCCGTGACCACGGCCGACGGCGCGGTGGCGAACAGCGCCGGCGGTCCGGCCGGCGCGCCCGGCGCCTGGGCCACGGCGGCCGGGTCGAACGGGTCGTCGGCGTGGTCGGGCTTGAGGACGACGGTCGGTCCGGCCAAGTCGGCGCCGTCATCGTGGTCAGAATGCGGTTGGGAGGCCGCCCCGCCGCCGCGCTCGTCGAAGCCGAACAGCACGAGCGGCGTGCCCGGCTGGCCCG
Source organism: uncultured Anaerolineales bacterium (assembly GCA_964651245.1). Lineage (GTDB taxonomy): Bacteria > Chloroflexota > Anaerolineae > Epilineales > Epilineaceae > Avedoeria. Next base: position 97,378 of record CAZYVI010000014.1, read on the forward strand.
GGCTCGTCTGCCCCGCCGCCGCCCACGGCAGCGCCAGGCCGAGCGCGGCGGCGAGCGACGGCGCGAGGCGGCGGGCGATGGGGCGGGGGTCGGTGGACATCGGGCGCTCCGGGCTAGGGCCGCCGGGTCGTGCTCGGCGAGGACGGGCGTGACGAACGCAGGTCGTCGCCACCGGAGCGACGTCGCGACGCGCGATGCGGTCGGGGTCGCGGCGGTCGTCATCGCCCACGTCACGACGGCGATGGTGGGGCCGATCGCGGCCTGGGGCAAGCGGACCGGTGCCCGCCTCAGCCGAGTACGTCCGCCTGGCGCGCCAGCGCCCGCCGCGCCGCCGCCGTCGGCGCGCCCTCGGCCGCGGCGCGGTAGGCGGCGGCCGCGCCGGGGTCGCCGAGGCGGGCGAGACAGCTGGCGCGGGCCGCCTCGCGCTGGTGGCGGGCGTCGGGCGGCAGGGCGTCGTCGCCGAGCGCGTCGAGCAGCGCCAGGGCGGCGGCCGGGCCGTCGGCGCGGCCGACGGCGACGGCGCGGTTGAGGCGGACGACCGGCGTCGGCGAGAGCGCTTCGAGCAGATCGTAGTAGCCCACGATCCGGCGCCAGTCGGTGGCGGCGTCGTCGGCGGCGACGGCGTGGCAGGCGGCGATGCCGGCCAGGAGGTGGAACTCGGTCACGACGTCGCCGGCGGCGGCCTCGGCCAGCGCCGCCAGGCCGGCGGCGATGCGGCCGTGGTCCCAGCGGCGGCGGTCCTGCTCGGCCAGCGGCAGCGGCGCGCCGTCGGCGTCGAGGCGGGCGTCGAGGCGCGAGCCCGTCAGCAGCAAGAGCGCCTGGAACGCGGCCACGTGCGGCGCGTTGCCGGCCGGGTGCGCCCGCAGCAGCCCCGCCAGTCGGATCGCCTCGTCCACGAGGTCGCGCCGCAGCGCCGCGTCGCCGCCGCTGGGGCTGTAGCCCTCGTTGAACAGCAGCCACAGCGTGTCGATGACCGCCTCGCGCCGGTCGACGAGCGCCGCGCCGGACGGCAGCGCCAGGACGATGTCGGGCGCCGCCAGCCGGCGCTTGGCGCGCGTCAGGCGCTGCCGCACCGCCGTCGGCGTCGTCCGCAGCGCGGCGGCGATCTCATCGACGCCCAGGCCGCACACCGCCTTGAGCGTCAGCGCCACGCGCGAGCGCCGGCCCAGCGCCGGGTGGCAGCACATGAACACGAGCTGCAGCGTGTCGTCGTCGGCGCCGAACGGTCCGGGTTCGGCGCCGAGGTCGGGGGCCGCCCAGGGTGCGGCGTCGGGCGCGGACGCGCCGACAGCGGCCCGCGCGCCGTGGGGCGCCGCGGCGCGGGCGGCGCGGCGCAGCGCGTCGATGGCGCAGCGGTAGGCGGTGGTCGCCAGCCAGCCGGCCGGATCCGCCGGCGCCCCGGCCAGCGGCCAGCTGCGGACGGCGCGGGCCATGGCCTCCTGAACGGCCTCCTCGGCCAGGTCGAGGCCGCCCGCCCCGAGGCGCCGCGTCAGGCCGGCCACCAGCCGGCCGTGCTCGCGGCGGAAGAAGTGGTCGAGCAGCGCCAAGGGCCGATCGGGGCCGCCGGCGGCCGTTGCCACGCCGCCGTCCGGGGGCGCCGTCGCCGCCGCAGCGCGCGCGACCCGGATCGCGCCGCCCGCGCCGCGCCCCGCGCCGCCGCCCGCGTCAGCCATGGCCGATCGGGCGGACCTCGACGATCTCGCCGTGGCCCAGGGCCGGGCAGCCGCGGGCGATCGCGGTGGCCGCGTCGAGGTCGGCGGCCTCGACGACGAACAGGCCCGTCAGCACCTCCTTGGTCTCGACGAACGGGCTGTCGACGATCTCGCCGTCGACGGCGCGCAGGATCCGGCCCGAGTCGTGCAGCGGCTGGCCGTAGCGGAAGATGTCGCGCGCCCGCAGGTCCCGCACCCAGGCGTAGTAGCGCTCCAGGATCTGCTGCTGCTGCTCGGGGGCCATCCGGGCCCAGGCGTGGTCGTTTTCGCGCATGAAGATGGCAAACTCGGCCATGGTTCGACGCTCCCAGCTCATCGCGACGGTCGCCGGACCCACGCGCGGCTCCGGCGGCCGGATCGCCGCTGCGATCCACCCCATCGACGCCTGCCGTGGCCGCGATGCGACATCATGCACCAGGCGCGGGCGTGCGCGCCGCACCGAGCGGAGGGATCGAGGATGCGCGTCGTCATCATCGCCGTCGGCTCGCGCGGCGACGTCCAGCCGTTCGTGGCGCTGGCGCGGGGGCTGCAAGCGGCCGGCTTCGAGCCGGTCGTGGCCACCCACGACGACTTCGCGGCGTTCGTGGAGGGCCACGGCGTGCCGTTCGCGTCGATCGGCGGCGACGCCCAGGCCATGGTGCAGCACGGTCCCGGGCTCGACTGGATCGAGACCGGCCTCCGGCCGATCGCCTTCGCCCGCGGCTTCCGCGGCCTGCTGGGGCCGTACGTCGAGCAGGGCATCGCCGACGCGCAGCGCATCGCCGCGGGCGCGGCGGCGATCGTCACCGGCGGGCCCGGCCTTTTCATCGGCCACAGCGTGGCCGAAAAGCTGGGCCAGCCGTTCATCCAGGCTTACCTGCAGCCGATCCACCCGACGTGGACCTTCCCGAGCCCGCTGTTCCCGACGCGGCGGCGGCACGGGCCGCTGTTCAACATCGCGTCGCACCTGGTGGCCGGTCCGCTGTTCTGGCACCTCATGCGGCCGCTGCTGAACCGGACGAGGGCCCAGGTGCTGGGGCTGCCGCGCTATCCGTTCAACGGCCCGTTCATCGGGCTGCTCCGCCAGCGGGCGCCCGTCCTCTACGGCTTCAGCCCGGCCGTCCTGCCCAAGCCGCGGCACTGGGGCGACTTCATCCATGTCACCGGCTACTGGTTCCTCGACGCGCCCGAGTGGACGATGCCGCCCGACCTGGCGGCCTTCGTCGCCGCCGGCCCGCCGCCGGTCTACCTCGGCTTCGGCAGCATGGGCGACCGCGACCCCGGCGCGACGACCCGCCTGGTCCTCGACGCCGTGGCGCGCGCCGGGGTGCGCGCCGTGCTCTCCAGCGGCTGGGCCGGCCTGGCCGCGGGCGACCTGCCGCCGACGGTCCACCGCATCGACGGCGCCCCGCACGACCGGTTGTTCGGCCACATGGCGGCCGTCGCCCACCATGGCGGCGCCGGCACGACGGCCGCCGGCCTGCGCGCCGGCAAGCCGTCGGTCGTCGTGCCGTTCTTCGCCGACCAGCCCTTCTGGGCCGAGCGCGTCCGCCGCCTCGGCGTCGGCCCGACGCCGCTGCCGCGCGCCGACCTGACGGCCGACGCCCTGGCGGCGGCGCTGCGCCAGGCCGTCGACGACCCGGCGATGCGGGCGCGGGCCGACGCGCTGGGGGCGCGGATCCGCGCCGAGGACGGCGTGGCGGCGGCGGTCGCCGTCGTTACGCAGCGGCTGCGGCGGCCCGCAGACGCCAGCGGACGATGAGGCCGAGGATGGCGCCCAGGACGAGGCCGAACGCGGCGGCGGTGAAGCTCGTGATCCCGACGCGGGCGGCGGTCGAGAGCGAGCCGTACTCCGAGGCGTACTCGGGATGGTTCGCCACGAACGTGGTGTACAGCGCGTTCTGGACGCCGGCCACCCAGACCGCCGAGAGCAACGACATCGCCAGCGCCTGGGCGACCGGCGCCGCCGGCCGGCGACGCATCAGCACGACGTACCACACGGCGTAGACGACGAACCACACCGCGAGCTCGATCGGCATCGGGTCGAGCTTCGTGAACGTGAACAGCAGCGCGTTGCCGAGCCCGAGCAGCGACCAAACCAGCGCGTGACGCCAATCGACCCGAGCCATCGACGGACCTCCTTGGGGGTGGGCAAACCGAAACCGAACGGTCGACGGCAGTATAGAACAGATGATCTACGGGTCAAGCCCTACCGCCCGCCCCAGAACTCCTCCTTGTCGCACGTCCGCGCCTCGCTGGCGACGGTGGTGTAGATGGCCGCCAGCTCGGCTGGCGTCGGCGCGGCGTAGAAGCGGCCGGTGGGGCCGGCCAGGCGCGCGAGGAACGCGCCGTCGACGTCGTCGCCGAGGCCGATCGTGAAGAGGCGCAGGCCGGCGGCGCGCGCCGCGGCGGCCTCGGCCTCGGCCAGCGTGGGGTCGGCGTCCTGGCGGCCGTCGGTGAGGAGCGCGATCACGCGCGTGGCGCCGGCGCGGCGGTTCGGGCCGTCGAGCTCGGCGCGGGCGGCGGCCAGGCCGGCGTCGATGCGGGTGCCGGGCGAGAGCGCGATGGCGTCGATGGCGGCGTCGACGGCTGCCCGGTCGCCAGACAGGCCGATGTGCGTCACGGCCGCTTCGTGGAAGGCGATGACGGCCACCCGATCGGTCGGCATCGCGACGACGCCGGCGAAGGTATGGGCGGCGGCCTTGGCGGCGTCGATCTTGGCGCCGGCCATGCTGGCCGAGGCGTCGATGGCCAGCGCCACGTCGAGCGGCTGGGCGACGCGGTCGCAGCGCTCGCGCAGGGCCAGCGGCAGGTAGATCGGCGCCGGCTGGGGCGTCGGCGAGGGCGGCGGCGGGCTGGCCGTGGGCTCGGCCGTCGACGTGCCCGTCGCGGTGGCGGTCGGGGCGTAGACCACCTCGACCTCGGGCACCGGGAAGACGATCCGGCCCGGCTTGCCCCAGCCGTCGACGAAGTCGGCCACGGCTTGGACGTTCGTCGGCCAGCGGCCGACCGCTTGCGGCTCGACGACGAGGCTGAACCGCGACGGGCCGTACGGCAGCGCCGGCACGTCCCACGCCGCGTCGGCGCCGGCGACGACGCCGCCAGGCGACAGGCTGCCCCGCAGCAGGCGCATGTTCGCCGGCAGCGTGTCGACGAGGCGCAGGTTCGTGGCCAGGGCGTCGGGGACGTGGTAGCGGACCATCCGGTGCTGGGCGTCGGCGAAGTTCAGGACGACGTCGGCGTCGGAGCTGGCCAGCGGCTGGGCGTCGGCATTGTAGAGGCCGCCGAGCAGGCGGAGGCGCCGCCAGCCGACGCGGTCGCCGTCGTAGACGACGATCTGGATGCCGGCGTCGCGCGCCGCCTGCGCCGCCGCCTCGGCCGCCGGGTACTGCCGGCAGTCGCCGTCGCGGTACTCGAAGTCGCGGTTGCAGTAGTCGGGCTGGAACAGGACCATCACCCGCCGCCGCGTCGACGCCGCATCGAACGCGGTCTGCGCCAGCTTGATGCCTTCGCGCAGCACCGGCGCCGTGTTCGTGCAGGACGCGTAGCCGAACGCGCCGAACTCCCGGGCCCAGCACGTCGGCGGCCACTTGCGCGGGATCTTCTGGATGGCGGCCAGCGCCTTGGTCTTGTCGTGGGTCAGCGGCAGCTCGATCGAGGCATCGCGGAAGTAGGCCACGACGCCGAGGCGGTGCTGGGTGAGGTCGATCCGCGACACCAGGCGGCGCAGCAGCTTGACGGTCTGCTCGGCCGGATCGGGCGTGCTGAGGTCGGGGTGGTACATCGTCACCACCACGATGTCGCTGGGCGCCTCGCCGATCCCGCACATCCCGTCTAGGCCGAGCGTCACCGTCGTGGTGGCGCCCAGCGGCAGGCGGGCCGGGTCGGCCGTCTTGCTGGCCGCGATCGCGCACGTGGCGTCGCCGGGGACCGGCAGCGCGCCGGCGTCCGGCGGGGCCGGGAAGAACACGCTGACGACGCTGGAGAGGCCGTCGGCGACGTAGACGCGGCCGTGCTCGTCGGCCGCGATCGCCGAGAGCGTCGACGGGTCGGCGGAGGGGAACGGGCGGGCGTCGAAGCGGGCGGTGACGGCGCCGTCGGGGGCGTAGCGCTCGACGTAGCCCGCTTCCCGCAGGCCGAAGAGGACGCCGTCGGGGCCGCCGGCGATCGCGCGGACATCGGCGGTGACGGCGATGTCGGGCCGGCGCGCGCCGTCGGGGGCGAAGACGACGGCGACGTCGCGGTAGTCGTCGAGGGCGTAGACGCGGCCGTCGGGTCCGACCGAGAGGTCGATGTAGGGGTTGACGGTGAACGTCGTCGACGCGTCGTCGGGCAGGTCCCACTCGGGCTGCCGGCCGGCGCCGTCGCGCGGGGTCAGGATCAGCTTCGCGTCGTCGAGCTTGCGGGTCGGCTGGCGCTCGTAGGCCAGCGTGTACACGGCGTCCGACGGGTCGTGGTAGGCCAGGTCGACCACCTGCAGGAAGGTGCGGTTCGCGCTGCCGAGGTCGGCGCTGCGCTCGAGCGACGGCGTCGTGAAGTTCGCCGTCCAGATCGGCTCGAGGACTTGGATCTCCTGGCCGTACTCGCGGGCCGTGACGCTCCGGAAGCGCCCGACGCCGTGCGCATCCTCGATCCAGGTGGCGCCGCCCTGGAGCTGCGGCGCGCCCGGCGTCGGCTCGCCGCCCCCCTCGGGCGTCGGCGTCGGCCGGTCGACCTCGCTGCCGCCGGCCTTGCCGCGGTGCTCCTGGCGGTAGTAGCCGTAGATCTCGCCCTCGACGCCGGTGCCGTCGGCGCGCTCGACGCTGAGGCGCTGCATCGCGCCGGCCGACTGGCGCGTCGTCAGGCCGACGGTGGCCACGGCGTCGCCCAGCGGGCGGTGCAGGCGGGCGTAGCGGCTGCGGTCGAGCACCAGCACCTGCTCCGGTGCCGGCGCGCTGACGAACCACGGCGCCACGAGGCCGCTGTCGTCGTTGGCGTCGCGGCCGGAGAGGAAGACGGCGAGCGTCGTGGCCATGTCGACGTCGCGGTACTGCACGACGGCCGGCGTGCGCGGCAGGCGGGTGTCCTTGCCCCGTCGCGTGCCGTAGCACGGCCCGACGTTCGGGTCGTAGTCGGCCACGGCGTAGTACTGGCCGGTGGCCAGGCGGACGCGCGGGGCGCGCACCGTCTGCTTGCAGATCGTGCCGGCGTTGGCGCTGGCGGCGATGACGTAGCTGAAGCCGTCCGGGGCGATCCGGCAGGCGCCGCCGCCGTCGCCGACCCAGACCTGGTCATCGCCGAGCGCGAAGACGACGCCGGCACGGCACTGGTTGTAGGGCGGTCCGCCGGCCTTGGGGCTGAACTTCGGAGCGTTGAGGAGGTACGTCTTGCGATGCGCCGCCCCGGCGGCGTCGAGGTCGAACAGCTGGACCCGCAGCTCGTTCAGGTCGCCGACGGCGATCGTCTTGCCGTCGGCGCTCACGCTGACGTCGCTCATGAGCGTGAACTGCCCGTCGTCGGCGCCGAGGCCCCCGAACGCGAACAGGCGGTTGCCGCCCGCATCGAACGCGACGACGGCGTTGGCTTCGCGGTCGGTGGCGTACACCCGGCCGTCGGGCCCGACGGCGATGGCCGAGGCGTCGATGTCGGTCCACTCGGCCACGAAGGCGCCGTCGAGGTCGAACGTGACGATGCGCCGCGTGCCGCTGTCGATGACGTAGAGCTTGCCGGCGGCCTGGTCGAGCGCGATCCGCCCGACGCCCCCCAGCCGCGCCGGTCCGTCGCCGGTGGCCCCGAACGGCGGCAGGAACGCACCGCTCGGCAGCATCGTGTGGACGCCGCCCGCGCCGGCGTCGGCGATGTAAACGCGGCCGTCGAGGGCCACGTCGATGGCGACGACGGACTGGAAGATGCCGGCGGCGGCCGCCTGGCGGGCGGGCCACTGGGCGATCTGGGTGTAGGGCTCGAGCGGCGCCTGGGCGGCGTCGGCTGCGCGGTCGGCGCCGTCGGCGGCGTCGGGCCGCGCGGCGGCCGCGGGCGGGGCGGCGGCGGCCAGCGCGAGGGCGGTGGACGCGACGAGGGCGGCGACGAGGCCGCGGGCGACGGTCGGTCGGCGCGGAGCGGTGCGGGGCATGGACCACCTCGGGCGATGGGCGTGGCGAGCGGCGCCGCCTGATGGCGGCCGTCGGCTGCCGGCCGTCGTCGCCAGGATACCGCGCTGGGGTGCGACCGAGTAGTCGTGATGGGGACGGGCGTGCGACAGGGCTCGCCGCTCAGGACGCTGGACCGGCGTCTCGCCGCCGACTGCGTCGAGGTATGCGCGCTCTATCCCAGCGCCTCATCCTCCCCCGGAAGCTCGAGCTTCGGGAACAGCACGGCGCCCTCGGCCACCGCCGTCCCCGGCGCGAGCCGCCCCCACGCCGTACCGTCAGCCCAATCGCGCCCATCGCCAGCGTCGGGCAGGCCGAGCTGGCGGGCGACGCCGTCGGCGGTGGTCGGGAGGAACGGCTGGAGCGCGAAGGCGACGAGTCGCAGCGCCTCGGCTGCGGTGTAAATCGACGTCGCCAGCTTGGCCTCGACGGCCGGCTCGGCGCGGCCCTTGGCCAACTGCCAGGGCTCGACGACGACGAGGAAGCGGTTCGCCTCGGCCAGCACCTGCCAGATCGCCTCGATCGCATCGTGCGTCAGGTAGTCCGCCATCGCCGCCGCCACGCGGTCGCCCAGCGTCGACGCGGCCACGACGAGGGGGGCCGCCTCGTCGGCGAGCATGCCGTCGATGGGCGTCGGGACGAGGCCGCCGAAGTAGCGGTTCGTCATGCTCGTCGTCCGCCGCAGCAGGTTCCCCAGCTGGTCGGCGAGGTCGGCGTTGTGGGCGGCGACGAAGCGCTCGAGGGTGAAGTCGCCGTCCTCGGTCGAGCGGATGTGGCGCAGCAGGTAGTAGCGCAGCGCGTCGAGGCCGTACGTCTCGACCAGGGTCAGCGGGTCGAGGACGTTGCCGGTCGACTTGCTCATCTTGCCGCCCGAGAGCGTGATGAAGCCGTGGATGAAGATCTCGGTCGGCAGCGGGACGCCGGCCGAGAGCAGCATCGCCGGCCAATAGACGCAGTGGAAGCGGATGATGTCCTTGCCGATGATGTGGACGCGGTCCGGGCACTCGGCCCACCAGCGGCGGTAGGCCGGGCCGTCGCCGGCGAAGTCGAGGGCGGTGATGTAGTTCGAGAGGGCGTCGAACCAGACGTACATCACCTGGCCGGGGTCGTCGGGCACGCGGATGCCCCAGCCCTTGGCGCGCGCCTCGGAGCGGCTGACGCTGAAGTCGGCCAGGCCGCCGCGGATGAAGCTGAGCACCTCGTTCTTGCGCGTCGGCGGGGAGATGCGGAGCGCGTCGCTGTCGATGAGCCGCTCGAGCTCCGCCTGGTAGGCCGACAGCCGAAAGAACCAGTTCTCTTCGGACACGACGTCCGGCACGGTGCCATGCGTCGGGCAGCGGCCGTCGACGAGCTCATCGGGGCCGTAGAACTGCTCGCAGCCGACGCAGTAGAGGCCCTCGTACGACTGGCGGTAGAAGTCGTCGTTGCGGGCGCACGCCGCCCAGAGCCGACGCGCGCCCTCGGCGTGGCGCGGCTCGGCGCTGGTGCGGATGAAGTCGTCGAACGACAGCCCGAGCGGGCTGCGCAAGTCGGCGAAGCGCTGCGAGTTGCGCGCCACCAGGTCGGCGGTCGGGATGCCCTCGCGCTCCGCCGCCTGGACGTTCTTGAGGCTGTTCTCGTCCGTGCCGGTCTGGAACCGCACGTCGCGCCCGCGCAGCCGGTGGTAGCGCGCCACGGCGTCGGTGAGCGTGTACTCCAGGGCGTGGCCCATGTGCGGGACGCCGTTGACGTAGGGGATGGCGGTGGTGATGTAGTAGGGGGTGGGGGCGTCGGACATCGTGCGGTCCTGGGGTGGGAGCGGACGGAAGGCGTGCTGGGCGTTTGGCCTCCGGCGACCTCGGCGTGCCTGCGCAAAGGCCGTCGCTGCCTCGGGCTTCGAGAGGCGACAACGGTATGGGCGATTGGGGGTGCCGTGCAACTTGGCTGAACGATCCCGGCACGGCGTCACGGCCGTGGACGGCGTCCGACTTGCACGCCTGCTGGCACGGGCTATCGTACGCCAACCCGCACTGCCCCGTTGCCTGCGTGAGAGGTTCTGCCCGCCGCAGGGAGCCGCATCGTGACCACGCCGCCCGTCGGAACGGTGTCGCTGCTGTTCGCCGACATCGAAGGCAGCGTACGCTTGGGCTTTGCCTATGGCGAGGCCTGGTACGGGCTGCTGGCGCAGTACCACGATCTGGTTCGGGAGGCCGTCGAGCGGCACGGCGGCTACGTGTTCAAGCTGGTCGGCGATGGCGTCTACGCTGCGTTCGCGCGCGCGCCCGACGCGGTCGAGGCGGCCATCGACGCGCAGCGCGCCGTCCAGCGCGCCGAGTGGTCGGCCCTCGGCAGCGCGATCGACCGGCCGCGGGTGCGCGTCGGGCTGCACGCCGGCGAGGTCGCCTGGGACTCGGCGGCAGGCGAGTACGCCGGCTCGACGCTCCATGTGGCCAGCCGGATCATGGAGGTCGTCCACGGCGACCAGACGATCGTCTCGTCGGCCGTCGAGGCGCTGGCGGGCGTCTACCTCCAGCCCGGCGCCCGTCTCCATCCGCTCGGCGCTGTGGTGCTGCGCGACGTGCCGCGGTCCGAGCCGCTGTCGCTCCTCATGGTCGACGACCTCGTGGTCGACGTCCGCCCGCCCCGCGGCATGTCTGTCGACATCGTGCCGGGGCCGGCGACGATCGGCGACGCCTCGCTCGACGAAGCCGTGCGGCACACGCTCCACTGGGTGCGCCGGGTCGGCGATGCGGCACCGCCGACGCCCGACCAGCAGCGCCGGATCCGCGGGCATCGGCCGGCCGACTGGGCCGGCTTCGTGGCCAAGCGCGTCGCCGAGTGGTCGCATCCGCGGCTCCGGCTCGACCGGCGGTTCGTCCACCTGACGCTGCTGCTGGACGTCGGCGAGGAGGGCAACGACGGCCGCTGGGTGCCGCAACCCGAGCGCTTCCACGACCTGCGCGATGTCCTCGCCGCCGGCGACGCCCCGGCCGTCGTCGTCGTCGGCGATCCCGGCGCGGGCAAGACGACGCTCCTGGCCCGCTTCGAGTTCGACACCGTCCTCGACGCCCTCGACGGCGATCCCCGCGTGCCGTTCTACGTGCCGCTGGCGTCCTACGGCGCCGGCGCCACCGACCCGCCCGACCCGGCGGCGTGGCTGGCCGAGCAGTGGTCGCTCCAGAACCCGGGCCTGCCGCCGCTCGACCACCTGCTGGCGCTGGGCCGGATGGTCCTGCTGCTCGACGGCCTCAACGAGATGCCGCACAACGACTACGGGGGCTACTGGGCGCGGATCCAAGCCTGGCGGCGCTGGCTGGCGGCGCTGCACACCCGCTACCCGGGCTGCCGCGCGATCTTCAGTTGTCGCCAGCAAGACTACGCGGCGCCGCTCTCGACGCCCGAGCTGCCGATCCCGCAGGTGCGGGTCGAGCCGCTCGACGACGGCCAGGTGCAGCGCTTCCTGGCTGCCTACGCCCCGGACCGCGCCGTCGAGCTCTGGTCGGCGATCGGGGCGACGCCCGCCCTCGACCTGCTGCGCTCGCCGTTCATGCTGCGGCTGTACATCGAGCAGGACGAGGCGCCCGAGCGGATCGCCCGCAACCCCAGCGCCTGGTTCACGGCGCTGGTGCGGCGGGCGCTCATGCGCGAGACGTCGCGCGGCACGCGCCACTTCGGGCCGCACGGCGTCCTGACCCCGCATGACCTGCGCCGCCTGAGCCAGGCCCACGACTGGCGCACGCCGTACGAGCTGCCCCGCGGCGGGCCGCTCGTCGACGGCCTGGCCGAGCTGGCGTACCAGATGCAGTTCGTGGCGGGCACCGGCGACGGCGCCCAGGTGCGCCTTCCCCGCGCCGAGGCGTTCGCGGCGGTCGAGCGGCTCGGGCCCCAGCCGGGCGATGTGGTCCGGGCGGGCCTGGCGCTGGGCCTGCTGATCGAGGATCTCGACCGCGACGAGATCGCGTTTGCCCACCAACTGCTACAGGAGTACTTTGCGGCCCGTCACGTGGCGCGCGCGCCCGACGTGCGGCTGGCCAGCGCCGAGTGGCGCGCCGACGCCATCGAACCATCGCTCGAGGTCACCCTGGCCGGCCTGGCCACGCCGGACCCGCTGCCGACGCCACCGCCCACGCCCTGGGACACCACGATGCTCCTCGCCGCCCCCATGGTCCCCGACGCCGATCGCTTCGTGCGGGCGCTGGCCGACGTCAACCCGACCCTGGCCGCCCGCGCCGCCGCCCAACCCGACGTCCGGGTGACGCCCCCGACGCGCCAGAGCCTGGCCTGGCGCCTCGTCGAGCGCAGCCGCGACCCGGCGGCCGACCTGCGTGTCCGCATCGCGGCGGGCTTGGCGCTGGGCGAACTGGGTGACCCGCGCTACGAGCTCCGCCACGGCCCGTACGGCGACTACCTCCTGCCGCCGCTCGTCGAGGTGCCTGGCGGCGACTACCCGATCGGCTGCGACGACGGCCCGTTCGGCGACGAGGAGGCCCCAGCCCACATCGTGACGCTGCCGCCCTTCGCCATCGGCCAGTTCCCGGTCACGAACGCCGAGTTCCAGCGCTTCGTCCGCAGCGGCGGCTACGACGACGAACGCTGGTGGGACACCCCCGACGCCCGCCGCTGGCGCAGCGGCGAGGGCACGGCGGATGGCAACCGCTGGAACGTGCGGCACCGGCTCGAGCAGCTCCGGGCGGCGCCGGGGGAGTTGGACCGCATGATCGCGGCCGGGGCGCTGTCGGCGGAGCAGGCGGGACGCTGGCGCGAGCGGCTGCGCATGTCTCCCGCGATGTTGGAAGTGCACCTAGCGGACATGTACCCCGGCGGGCCACTTCGTCGACCGGCGTCATTCGCCGACCCCCCATTCAGCAGCCCATCACAGCCAGTGTCCGGGATTTCCTGGTTCGAGGCGCGGGCGTACGCCGCGTGGCTGTCTTCGCAGTCGGGAACGGTGTTTCGTCTGCCGACCGAGGCGGAGTGGGAGGCGGCGGCCCGCGGTCTTGAGGGACGCGCGTATCCGTTCGGGGGCACCTTTGACCCATCACGGTGTAATACAGTAGAGACCCATGTACGTCGAACTACGCCCGTAGGCGTGTTTCCAGCAGGTGATACGCCCACCGGGATCAGCGACATGGCGGGCAATGTGTTCGAGTGGTGTACCACAGTGTTCGGCAGTATAGGAGACAGGCGCATGTTCATGTATCCGTACTCCATCATGGACGGGCGCGAGGACGAGCGCGCACCTGGTGGTTATCCGCGGATTCTACGAGGCGGCACTTGGAGCTATGACGCCCCAATTGCGCGTGCAACGACACGATTCTACAATCATCCAGCGAGCCGGGCCAGCAGTGATGGTGCACGTCTCATGGTATTGACACCGTAGTGAACGCGGGCTTTTGTGGTCCTTCAGCGGATTCGTACCGCGTCATTAGGGCCGCGAGTCGCCAGGACAATCCACAATCCGCTTGAGGGGGACATCGATGCGAACGACGCTCTCTTGGAAGCAGCTAACGACCTGGCTTGCCCTGATTGCAGGCAGTGCTGCACTCGGCAGCATGTCACCGCTCGCCGGCGTACAGCCGCCAGCCGTGCAACAGGTGGCAACGGCAACATCATTTGAAGCGCCTTCGCCAACTCCGGACCGCTGGTATCGTGAGTTACCAATCAACATGCGGATGAGTGAGCGCGCCTTTCCGAAGACACCCGTTCCCGTAGACCCAGGCGGGCACTGGATTCTCTCGATCACGCCAGGTCCGGGCTGTCAAGCCGAGACCGGACGGGCTTGGCTGATGGAGCTGCCCACCACGTGGAGCCCGGTCGGAAGCGCTGGGGCGGGGCCGAAGTGCCTGACAATCTCGACACTCCCGGTGGATCCTCTATATGGCGCCGACTGGCACGCTGCGCCTACCCCGAACGGAATACAGGCGACTCAAGGTGTACTCGTTCCGTCTGCGCAATTGATCCCGGCTCAGAACCCAATCGGCGTCAACTCGGGCGATGCGGAGTATGGTTGGGTTAGCTCGCCAGCCAACCGGTGCTACTTCATCATCTTGTCGAGGACGCTTACGGGCACACCGACGGCTGTGGCCTACAGTCCGATATTCGGCGTGGTCGTGGGAGCCGATGCCGTTGGACTGGACTTCTGCACAAACGCCAAGAACAACGGCGTACTCATGCCAGGCGGCATTTGGGGTGCAAATGCTGTGGCGACCCACTGTCCGTGCAATGGCACTCCCCATCCTTCCAGTGGGACAGCCACCAGCGAGTAGTCGCGGATCGCGCCGCCTCAGACCACTCCCAGTCCACGCTCTGGCGCGCGGCACTTAGAGTGCATAACAGTGCCGGCGCGACGACGTGCCTCGGCCCTGCAGAGATCCGTGGCCGTGTGGTTTTGTTAGGCCCTCTTACTGACGCTCGGCGTGGATCTTCCGCCTGCATCGCGACGACGCACTTCCCATCGGTGGGGCGCGCAAGCCCCGACGTGCTCCGGCGCCTGAATGGGCGACGACCCTCACGCCGCCCGCCGCCGCACCGCCTCCAGCAGCCGCCGCCGCTCCGCGACGAGCGTGGTGAGGACCGGGTTGTCGTGCGGGGGGAGGCGGCGGGCGCCCTCGGGGACATCGGCCCGCATCAGCACGGCGGGCGTTCGGAGGTCGGCCGTGCCCTCGGTGCGGGCGATCGTGGCCATGCCCAGCAGGCGCGTGTACGCGCGCTCGTGGTTCGGAGCGAAGCTCAGCAGCGCCGTCGTGACCCCGAAGCGATGCAGCACGTCGATAACGGCGCGGATGAGCTCGAGGACGAGCGCGCTGCTGGCGCGGTGGTCCGGCAAGGTCACGATGCGCCACGCCGCGCCGACGGGCATGCCCTCGGCGCGGACGGCGTCGCAGGCGGCGCGGAAGTCGTGGTCCACATGCAGGCCGGCCGGCCCGTCGACGGTCACGGACACCGTGCCGACGATGGCGCCCGCCTCCTCCGCCACAAGGACGACGTTCTCGGGCGCGGCCTCGACGTCGCCGTAGTGGCGGAGGCGGCCGTCGGGCTGCGGCGGCACGTAGCCCAGGGCGACGTAGGCGTCGTGGGTGAGCCGGTAGACGGCGTCGAGGTCGGCGGCGGTCCAGGCGGGTCGGATGAGCAACGGAGGGCGCGCCGCCGGATCGTCCATCGTCGATGCTCGAGATGCCAGCGCCGCAGCGGTGCTCATAGGGCCGCCGGATACGGTGCGGCCAGCTGCGACACGCGAGCCACCATCATGGGCTTCTGGGCGATGATCCGATGGCTCAAACCGCGGTACACGCTCGTGAGCTCGGTCACCTCGAAGCCCGCCTCCTCGAAGGCGCCGCGGAAGGTCGCGGGGTCTTTGCCCCAGTAGCCGCCGCCCTCCAGCGCGCGGCCGATGCGGCGGTTCTGGCGGGCGGCGTCGCGGGCGCGCCAGAAGAGCTGGGCGGTGCGGACGACGCCGCGTTCGCGGCACGAGCTCTTGAAGATGTAGCGCTGCCACTCGCCCACGTCGAGGGGGCTGCACGGATCACACGCCCAGACGGCGCCGCCCGGACGGAGCCATCGGAACATCCGGCGGATCACGGCCGGCGCGTCGTCGAAGGCGTAGAGGGCGTGGACGGCGGTGATCAGGCTGGCGCTGTCGTCTGGAAGGTCCAACGTGTCGGCGTCGGCAGTCCGAATCTCCAGGTTGCCCAGCCCGCGCGCGGCCCGCTTGGAGCGGGCACGGGCGTTCATCTCGTCGCTGGCGTCGACGTGAAGCACGTGGCACGCCGGCCATGCTTCGGCCGCGGCCACCGTGTAGTTGCCGGTGCCGGCTCCGACCTCGACGAGAACATCGCCGGCGCGAAGCTGCAGTCCGCCCAGGAACGTGCGGTAGGCCTCGTTCAGTTCGCGATAGGCCGGGTTGATCTCGGCCATGACGTCGTAGACGGCCGCGAACGACTGCCAGTTCACGTCCGTCGGATGGGAAGAGCGGGACGATGTGGTCATGACGGCCTCCGATCGGTGCGGCGCGGGCCTGGTCCGGAGCCGATGGTCACGCCTGCAGGTGGGCCGGGGGCCTGGCGACGCCGGGACGGCCGAGGTGACATGACGATGGGCTCGGATGCGGACGCCGACAGCGTACCGGGCGGCAGGGCCGCGGGGGAGGGGGGGATGGGTCAGGAAGGGGACAGCGGCAGAGGGTCGGTCCGCAACGCTGCGTCGCCTGCTGGGGGGGTCAGGCGGGGGTCTGTCCGGACTGCCGTGTAACCGGCCACCTCTGGAAGTCAGAGGGGGAGGCGGTGTCGTGCGGCCAAGGACTACGGCGCGGAGCGAGGCGAGGCCTTGCACGGGTTGTCGTGGATGTAGGCCCGGATCCGATCGAGCGCATCCGCATCGCGCACGATGCGCTCATAGTAGTTTCGCTGCCACAGCCGGCGGCGAACGGGCGGCCACCGCCCGGCCTGCACGCCTTCGAGGTACAACCGCGTCGTCCACGACTTGTACCGCTTCACCACGTCGTCGAGCGACAGCGACGCCGCGCCCGCGCTAGCCGCATCGAAGTGTCCGCGGCCCTGCAGCACGACCACGCCATGAACGTGGTCCGGCATAACCACGAACGCATCTTCTTGCATGCCGTGATACCGCTGGAACATCTCCCGCCACGCCTCATCCACCATCCGGCCGGCCGCGCTGAGCCTCATCTGCCCATCCACGACGACCCCGAACACCCGCGCGCGATCCTGAGTGCAGATCGTCACGAAGTACGCCCCGGCCTGGCCATAGTCGTACCCCCGCAACCGAATCGACCGCCGGCCCCGCCCCCCGTCGTTCATCACCATCCCCCCGCCCCTCACCATAACCGGCCGCCCTTCCCCCCCCGTCCCACCCCCCCACAACCCCGCACCGGCCGCCCCCCCTGCC
>CAZYVI010000015.1:0-113080 GCA_964651245.1 uncultured Anaerolineales bacterium
CGACAGAACGGTCGCACCAACCGCCCCCGGGGAAACCCGGGGGCGGTTGTCGTTTCCGAGGCCGGCGTGTGTGGGGCGCGGGCGCGCGCCGCGGCAACTGACGTACAATCGAGCGCTTCGCTTCGTAGGCAGGGGACACGGACGGCGATGGTGGGCGGACTCGGACGCAGGATCAGATGGGGAATCGTGGGCGCGGCGGTCCTGGCGGCGACGTGCGGGCCGGGCGCCGGTCGCGTCCGCGGCCAAGTGGAGCGCGGCACCGTCGTGCCGTTGGGCGACCGGGCCATGGTGGTCCGCGACCAGTACGGCGGCGCCACCGTCACGATGGCCAGCCACGGCGAGCGCGCCCTGGTGGGCGTCGGGCTCCGCGCCCACTGGCTCGACACGGCCCGGCCCGGTGCGCTGGAGCTCCTGTGGCAGTCGCCGCCGCAGCGACAGATCGTCCGCGCGGTCGCCCTCGACGATGCGGCCGCGTTCGTCGGCTTCGAGAACGCCGACGGGCTCGTCGTCTTCGACCTCGCGGCCCCGGGCGGGCCGCAGGAGTCGATGGCGGTCGAGACCGGGGGGGACGTGCGCAACCTGCTCTTGACGCCGCAGCGACTCTATGTGGCGGCCCAGGGGCGCCTGAGCATCTTCGACCGGATCGCGCCCGCCCAGCTGCGGGCGGTCGAGGCCGAGCTGCCGATGCGCGGCATGCTCGCCCTCGCGAGCGCCGGCGACACGTTGTTCGCCCTGGAGCCCGCGGTGGGGCTGCACGCGATCGATGTCCGGCCCGGGCAGGCGCCCGCGGTGCTGCAGACGCTGACGATCCCGGGCCTCAACGCCGGCGCGCTGGCCGGCGACATGCGGGTCCGGGGCTCGCGGCTCTACATCGCGGCCGGCCTCGGCCTGCACGTCGTCGACGTCGCCGCGCCGGACGCCATGACGGTGGTGGCCACGCTGCCGTCGACCGCCACCTACAACGACCTCGAGATCAGCGGCGACCGGATGTACGTCGCCTCGATCCAGGACGGGCTGGTGACGTTCGACCTGTCGCAGGGCGACACGCCCGTGCGGCTCGACGCCTTTCCGCTGACGAACGGCGGCACGGCGGTGGCGATGACCCCCAACGGCCTGCTGGTGGCGGACTACGGCGACGGCGTGGCGCGCCACCCGATCACCGACGGCGCACCGTCGCCGGTGCCCAACGCCCGCCACGGCGCCACCGGCGTGGCGCAGGCCGTCGCCCACACCGGCGGCGGCGACGCCCTGGCGACGATCGCCGGCGGTCGGCTCGTCCGGTTGTCCAGCGGACCGGGCGGCTGGGAGGCGACGACGATCGACATGGAGGCCAACGTGCAGGCCTCGTCGATTCGCACGAACGGCGACTGGGCGATCGTGTCGTCGCCGACGCTGGGCGTCTGGCGCTACGCGCTGCCGGCGGAGGGCCGCCCCGAACTCGTGGCGACGACGACCCGCAAGGGGCATGTCGGGATCCTCCTCGCCGACGGCGTGTCGATCGCCGAGGCGGCGGGGTTCGACGGGCTGCACATCCTGCGCGCCGACGGCGCGCAGCTGCAGCGTGTGATGTCGCTGCCGGTATCGGCGCACGCCTCGAACGTGATGGTCGACGGCGACCGCGCGTACTTGGCGGCGCGCGCCGACGGCCTGCGGATCGTCGACCTGTCGACGCCCGACGTCCCGCGGTCATTGGGCGGCGCCCCGACACGGCTGCCGGCGCGCGACGTCGTGGTGCGCGACGGTCTGGCGTTCGTGGTCGAGGACGACGGGGTGCTGGAGGTGTTCGACGTGCGGCAGCCCGAGGCCGTGCAGCGGGTGGCGGAGGGTTGGGTCGGCGGCGATGCCTCGCGGATCGTGCTCGGCGGCGATCGCGCCCACGCGTTGGTGGAGGACCACAAGGTTGTGCCGATCGACCTCCGCGATGGCCGGTCGCCCAAGGTCGGGGAGGCGCGCGAGATCGGCGAGCGGATCAACGACATCGCGGCGCTCCCGGCGGGCGTGTTGCTGGCCGCGGGGCGAATGGGCGTCGTCGCGGCCGAGCTGACGTTCGCGCCGGCGGTGGCCACGGCCACGCCCGACCCGACCACCGAGGCGTTCGAGGCTGCCATCGGCACCGCCGCCGCCGCCGCCACCGCCACGGCGGTGGCCGTGCCGTTGCCGGGCGCCGACGACGCCCCGGTCGACCGCCGCACGGTGGCGTGGGCGGCCCTCGCCGTGGCCGCGACGGCGGCCGCGGCGGCGCTGTGGGTCTGGTGGCGGTCGATCCGGCGCGCGGCGCCCGAGGATGAACGTGGCCGCGGCTAACCTGGCCGGCCTGCGGGTGTTATCCATCGGCAAGCGAGGTGGCGCGTGCCGATGCTGTCCGAAGGCCTGGTGTTCAAGCTGCCGGTGACCCGCGTGGCGCCCGTCCTGCCGGTGACCGCACCGGCGGCTGCGCATGCCGAGCAGGACCTGGTCGAGCGCGCCCAGGGCGGTGACCGCGCGGCCTTCGGCCAGCTGTACCAGCGCCACATCGACGCGGTCTACGCCTACATCGCGCTGCGCGTCCGCGACGGAGCCCTGGCCGAGGACCTGACCCAGGACGTCTTCTTGAGCGCGTGGCGCAGCCTGGGCGGCTTCCAATGGCAGGGCAGCCTGGCGCCCTGGCTCATGCGCATCGCCCACAACCGCATCGCCAACCACTGGCGCACCCAGGGGCGGCGCCCCGAGCAGGTCTCGCTGCCCAGCGGCGACGACCCCAACGACCCGCGGCCCGAGTTCGCCGCCCCGGAGCTTCCGGAGCGCGGCAGCGACCTCAGCCTGAGCTCGGCCGACCTGTCGAAGGCGATGGCGCGGCTCACGAGCCTCCAGCAGCAGGTGATCGCGCTGCGCTTCGGCGCCGGTCTGAGCCTGGCCGAGACCGCCGACGTGCTGCAGCGCACCCAGAACGCGGTCAAGAACCTCCAGCACAACGCCCTGGCGAACCTCCGTCGTCACCTGCCCAAGGGGCTGGCATCGTGAGCCGACCCTCGCTCCCCGACGCGCTGGCGGAGTGCTTGACCCGCATCGAGAGCGGCGAGTCGGTCGGCGCGGTACTGGCCGACCACCCCGAGCACGCCGCGGAGCTGCGCGCGCTCGTCGCCGCCGCGGCCGCGGTGCGCACCCTCCGGCCGCTGCCGCCGCCGGCGTTTCGCGCCGCCCTGCAGCACCATCTGGCCGAGGGCGGCCCAGCCCCGCGCGCCGCCTGGCGCCGGCCCTGGCGGTGGGCGCTGCGGCTTGGCGCGGCGCTGGCGGCCGTCGCCGTCGCGTTCTCGGGCCTGGCCGTGGCGTCCGCCGACAGCCGGCCCGGCGACCTGCTCTACCCCGTCCGGCGCGGTGTCGGCGCCGTCCGCGACGCCGCCGAGCGCGTCGCGCCCCCGATCGGGCGGGCGATCGACTACCTGACGATCCACGAGGTGCCGGACGATCCGTCCACCGCGGCGGCCACCCCGACGCTGGCCCTGGCGCCGGGCTCGCGGCTCCTCGAGCGCCGCGGCGGGGGGGCCGGCAACCGAGACGACGAGGCGGACGAGGCCTCGCGGTCGCCGCTGGCGGCGACGGACGAGCCGCGGAGCCTGCCGCGGCCCTTCGCCGTCGCTGTCGATCGCGGCGCGCCGCCCGCCGGCGCCGCCGCGCTGCCGGCCACGCCCGCGCCCCGGGCCACGGCGGACGCGCCGGCCACGGCGTCGCCGGCGCCGCGGCGAACGGCCACCGCCGAGCCGTCGGCCAGCCCGCCGCCCGACCCCGCGCCCACGGCCACGCCGCCGCTCGACGTGAGCGCGGCGGGCGGCATCGCCGGGCGGGTGACCGGACCGGACGACGTCGGCGTGGTCGGGGCGTTGGTCTCGGTCTACCCGATCGGCCGGGACGGCAACCTGCGGTTCTCGCAGTGGCGCGGTGTGCGCACGGCCGACGACGGCGCGTACTTCATCGCCAACCTGCCGGCCGGGCGCTACAAGCTGGCCGTGGGCGAGCTCGCACCGTGGGTGTGGCGGGTGTGGTACCGCGACACGATCCACGTCAAGAAGGCCGAGCCCATCGCCGTCGAGGCCGGGCGCCTCAGCGACGGCATCGACGTCGCGCTCCGCCGCAGCCCGTGGGGGTTCGACTGGGGCGGGGGCGCGCGGCGCCCGCCGCCCGACGTCCGGCGGCCGCGTCCGTAGCCGGACCGCCGGTCAGCGGCAGCGGCCGAAGGGCGCCGGGCCGAGCGGACAGGCGACGGCTCAGTCGAGCGCGTCGCGCCCCTCGGCGCGGTCGACCCGCTCGCGCTCGCGCAGGAACAGCAGGAACTCGCGGGCGAAGGCGCGCTGCTCGGGCGTCAGGTCGGCGGCCAGCTCATCGAGGCCCGGACCGCCGGTCTCGAGCTGGATGGCCGGGATGAACTGCTCGCCGGCCAGGTAGGCCTCTTGGATCAACTCGAAGGCCGTGGTCCGGAAGTGCGCGGCCATGTCCTCGAGCTCGCTCAGGCGCGGGCTGGACTTGCCGGCCTCGAGGCTCGAGATGTAGCTGCCCGACACGCCGATGCGCCCACCCAGGTCCGCCTGGGTGAACCGGAAGCCGCGCCGCTTGCGGAACAGCACCTTGGCGAGGTCGTCGCCGAGCTTGCTCACCCCGAGATCCCCTCGCCGATCGACTTCGGCGCGGCGCCGTTGGCGGTCGGGCCGTGGGGCACGGCCGGCAGCCAGCTCGTGGCGTAGGCCGGGTTCTCGAGCGCCAGCGCGGCCTCGGTGACGTGCAGCGGGTGGAACGTGTCCATCATCACCGCCGTCTCCTCGGTCCGCTGCTTGCCGATCGACGCCTCCATCGTCCCGGGGTGCGGGCCGTGCGGCAAGCCGGAGGGGTGGAGGGTGATGTCGTACAGGCCGACGCCCTTGCGGCTCATGAAGTCGCCGTCGACGTAGTACAGCACCTCGTCGGAGTTCACGTTGGCGTGGTTGTAGGGCGCCGGGATGCTCTCGGGGTGGTAGTCGAACTGGCGCGGCACGAACGAGCAGATGACGAAGCCGGCCCCCTCGAACGTCTGGTGCACCGGCGGCGGCTGGTGGATCCGGCCGGTGATCGGCTCGAAGTCCTTGATGTTGAAGGCCCAGGGATAGACGAAGCCGTCCCAGCCGACCACGTCGAACGGGTGGTGGTCGAGCCAGTGGGCGGTGAGCCGGTCGCGCACCTTGACCCGCACCTCGAACTCACCGAAGGCGTCGAACGTCTCGAGGGCGTCCGGGGTCCGAAAGTCGCGTTCGCAGAACGGCGCGTGCTCGAGGAGCTGGCCGTACCAGTTTCGGTACCGCTGCGGCGTCGTGATCTGGTCGCGCGTCTCGAAGACGACGAGGCGGTTGTGGGGGGTGTCGTACTCGAGCTGGTAGGTCGTCGAGTACGGGATCACCAGGTAGTCGCCCGGACCGAACGGCAGCCGGCCGAAGACCGAGCGCAGCGTGCCGGTGCCCTCGTGGACGAAGATGCACTCGTACGACTGGCCGTTGCGGTAGTAGTACGACATGGACTCGGTCGGCCGCGCCACGGCCATCGTGATGTCCTGGTTGCCGATGAGCACGGTGCGCCCCGCGACGCCGTCGCCGCCGGCCGGCACGTCGCGGGTCAGGAAGTGACGATGGCGCAGGGCGCCGAAGTCGGCGTACTTCACCGACACGTCGCCCAGATCCTCGGCGCGCAGCAGGCGCGTCGGCTGGTGGTGGTGGTACAGGATGCTCTGGATGCCGGCGAAGCCGGCGACGCCCATGACCTCCTCGCGGTACAGCGAGCCATCCGGGCGTCGGAACTGGACGTGGCGCTTGGCGGGGATCTCGCCGAGGCGCTGGTAGAACATGAGTCCCTCCCGATCCTAGAGGTTGCCGCGCTTGCTCTGCTCGGCCTCGATGGACTCGAACAGCGCCTTGAAGTTGCCGATGCCGAAGCCGCGCGAGCCGTGGCGCTCGATGAGCTCGATGAACAACGTCGGGCGGTCCTGGAGCGGCTGGCTGAAGATCTGGAGGAGGTAGCCCTCCTCGTCGCGGTCGACGAGGATGCCGAGGTCGCGGATCTCGGCCATGTCCTCGTCGATCGTGCCGACGCGCCCCGGCAGGAGGTCGTAGTACGCGTCCGGGACGCGCAGGAAGCGGATGCCGCGGCTGCGCAGCTCGCGGACCGCGCCGAGGATGTCGCCGGTGCTCATGGCGATGTGCTGGACGCCCGGCCCGCGGTAGAAGTCGAGGTACTCCTCGATCTGGCTCTTCTTGCGTCCCTCGGCCGGCTCGTTGATCGGCATCTTGATCCGGCCGGTGCCGTTCTGCATCACCTTGCTCATGAGCGCCGAGTACTCGGTGCTGATCGCCTCGTCGTCGAAGTGCTGGAGCATTCGGAAGCCCATGACGTGGTGGTACCACTTCACCCAGTGGTTCATCTTGCCCAGCGCCACGTTGCCGACCACGTGGTCGACGTGCGCCAGCCCGACCGAGTGCGTCGGCGCGAGCGGGGTGTAGGCGCGGTAGCCCGGCAGGAAGGCGCCGGCGTAGTCCGAGCGATCGACGAACGTGTGGACGGTGTCGCCGAACGTTGCGATCGTCGACATCCGCACGACGCCGTGCTCGTCGCGGCGCTCGTGCGCGGCGGCGACCGGCTGTGCGCCGCGCTCGGTCGTGGCGCGGAACGCCTGCTCGGCGTCGTCGACGGTGAACGCCATTACCTTGACGCCGTCGCCGTGCAGCAGCTGGTGGGCCGCCACGGCGCTGTCGGGCTTGTAGGACGACGTGAAGACGAAGCGGATCTTGCCCTGCTGCAGGACATAGCTGCAGGTCTCGCGGTTGCCGGTCTCGAGGCCGCTGTAGGCCACCGGCTCGAACCCGAAGCCGTGCTGCCAGAAGAAGGCGGCCTGGTAGGCGTTGCCGACGTAGAACTCGATGTGGTCGACGTCCTTGAGCGTCAGGAAATCGGCCTCTTCGGTGATCGGGCGCTCGAACTCGGCCCGGACCTCGGCGGGGACGGTCATGGCGTCTTCGCTCCTGAATCGGTCAGCGCGCCAGGGTGCTGGACAGACCCGTTCGGCGCGGGGTGGTTCGGTCTCAGACTAACACCGGCGCTGCCGATTGGCAAAGGCTCGTCCGGCGCGCCGCGGCGTGCGGCGCGGCCGCCGCGCACGGCCCGGCGCGGGGCCCGGCGTATACTCGCGCCATGACGACGGACGCCCGCCCGCCGACCTCGACCGCGCCCCGGGTCGTGTTCATGGGCACGCCTGCTTTCGCCGTGCCCAGCCTCGACGCGCTGCTGGCGGCGGCCGGCCTGGTCGAGGTCGTCGGCGTGTTCACCCAGCCCGACCGCCCGGCTGGGCGCGGCCGCAGCGTCGCGCCGTCGCCGGTCAAGGCGCGGGCGCTGGCGGCGGGGCTGCCGGTGGCGCAGCCGGCCTCGCTGCGCCGCGCGCCGGCCGCGCCCGAGGGCCTCGCGGCGCTCGAGGCGCTTTCGCCCGACCTCGTCGTCGTCGCCGCCTACGGCCTTCTGCTGCCGCCGGCGGTGCTCGACGGCCCGCGCTTCGGCGCGCTCAACGTCCACGCCTCGCTGCTGCCGCGCTGGCGCGGCGCCGCGCCGATCCAGCACGCGATCCTGGCCGGCGACGCCACGACCGGCGTGACGATCATGCGCATGGACGCCGGCCTCGACACCGGCCCGACCGTGGCCGCCGCCGCGACGCCGATCGGCGCCGACGAGACGGCCAGCGCGCTGACCGAGCGGCTGGCGCAGCTCGGCGCGGCGCTGCTCGTGGCCACGCTGCCGGGCTGGTTCGCGGGCACCGCCGTGGCCACGCCGCAGGACGACGCCGCGGCGACGCACGCGCCGCGGCTCGACCGCGCCGACGGCCGCCTGGACGCCGCCGAGGGCGCCGCGGCCCTGGCGCGGCGGGTGCGCGCGATGCAGCCGTGGCCCGGCGCCTGGCTGCCGCTGGCCGACGGCACCGGGCTCAAGGTGCTGGGCGCCGATGTGGTGCCGACGGCGTGGCCGGCCGCGCTCGGCGCGGGCCACATCGTCGCCGTCGAGGGCTGGCCCGTGCTCGTCACCGCCGATGGCGGCCTGCGGCTGCGCACCGTCCAGCCGCCGGGCAAGCGGCCGATGGACGGCGACGCGTTCCTGCGCGGCCGGCCGGCGGGCCTCGTCGACCGCGTGCATGGCCCGTGACGGCGCCGCGGGCGTCCGAGCGCGCCGGCGCGCCCGGGCCGGCGCGGCGGCCCGCGCGCGCGGCGCTGCCGGCGTGCGCGGCGGCGGCGCTCGTCGCCCTGCTGCTGGCCGACGCGGCGGCGCGCCGCACCGGGGGGGACGGCGCGGCGCCGCCGGCCGCCCAGCCGCCGCTGCCGTCGCCGGCGCCGACCCTCGACGTGCCGACGCTGCCGCCCGGCATCCCGACGCCCATCCTGCCGCCGACCGCCGGGCCGGCCCCGTCCGATACCCCCGCGCCGACCGATTCGCCGACCCCCTCGCCGGCGCCGTCCGACACGCCGACGCCGCCCGCCACCTACACCGCCCGTCCGTCGCCGACCCTGGAGCCCACCGACGCCGCGCCGCCGACGGACGCGCCGCCGACGGCCGCTCCCCGGTGGACGGTCTGGCTCCCGGCGGCGCTGCGCGGCCGGCTCCGGCCGTGACCGGCCGCCGCGGGCGGACCGGCCGATGAACGCGCTGACGCCGCGGCCGCTGCCGCGGTCCGCCGCGCCGCGCCGGGTGGCCCTCGTCGACCTCGGCCGGCAGCCGTACCGGCCGGTCTGGGCGCTGCAGCGGCGCCTCGTCGAGGACCGCAAGAGCGGCGGGGGCGTCGACACGCTGCTGCTCGTCGAGCACGGGCCGGTGCTGACGCTCGGGCGGCGGGCGGTGCCGGCGCACGTCCTGGCCGCGCCCGAGGCGCTGGCGGCGCGCGGCATCGACGTCGTCGAGGTCGAGCGCGGCGGTGACGTCACCTACCACGGGCCGGGCCAGCTGGTCGCCTATCCGATCCTGGACCTGCGCGGCTTCCGGACCGACGTGCGCTGGTATAGCCTGGCGCTGCTCGAGGTCGTGGTGCGCACGCTGGCGGCGTTCGGCGTGGACGGCGAAGCGCGCGCCGGCGCCGAGACCGGCGTCTGGGTCTCGACCGCGGCCGGCTGGGGCAAGGTGGCGGCGCTGGGCGTCCGGATCGAGCGCTGGATCACGTATCATGGCGTGGCCCTCAACGTCGACCCGGACCTCTCGGCGTTCGATCTCATCGTCCCGTGCGGCCTGGCAGGCGCCACGACGGTGTCGCTCGCCGGGTTGCTGGGCCGGCCGGTGGCGCTCGACGAGGTCCGTCCGGTGTTCGCCGACGCGTTCGCGGCGGTGTTCGGCGCGGCGCTCGTCGCCGGTCCGCCGCCGCCCCTCGACCCGACCGATCCGGCGCAGCCCTGAGCCCGCGCCCCCCGAGGCCTCCGACCATGCCGCTGTCCCGCATCCTCGCCCTCTTCGCCACGCTCTGCACCGGCCTGGCCTTGGCCGGCTGGCTCGTCCTGACCGTCGTCGTCGGCGGGGCGATGGTCGGGCTGGGCGCCGGGCCGACGCGCGCGCCGGCGTCGGCGACCACCGCCGCGCCGACGACCGTCGCCGTCCAGCCGCCCGCCGCGACCGGCGCGCCGACGGCCGCCGCGCCAGCGGCCGACGCGGGCCTGGACCCATCGTCGGCGCCCGTCGTCGTGCCGACGGCGGGCGCGGCGGCAGGGGGCGCCGGCGACGACGGCGAGACGCGCGGGCGCGACGCGGCCGCCGCGGGCGACGACTTCGCCGCGACGGACGGCGTGAGCCGCCTGGCGGTCGACTGGCCGACGATCCCGACGCTGGACGGCTGGACGCCGCTGACGACGACGGCCAGCTTCGACGTCTACGCCGAGGACCCCGCCGACCCCGTGCTGCGCGACGCCGCGCTGCGCTGGGCGCCGCGGCTGGAAGGGCTGCTCGACGTCGTCGGCGGCCGCCTCGAGCGCGACCTGCCGACGCGGCCGGTGGCGGTCGTCTTCGCGCCGCGCTACGCGGCCGACTGCCCGGCGCGCGGCCTGGCGGCGCCGCCCGACGACGGGCGCGCGGCGCCGCTGGTCATGGTCTTCGTCGACGCCGACACGGGCGACCTCCAGGTCCGGGCGGTGCTGGCGCACGAGATCGCCCACCACCTCACGATGGACGACACGTTCGTCGGCGACGGCGTGCTGACCGAGGGGATCGCGAACTGGGCCGCCAGCCCGTTCACGCTGGCCTGGCAGGGCTTCGACAGCTGGGACGCCGCGGCGCGCCACTACCTCGACCGCGGCGCGTTCATCTCGGTGGCCGACCCCAACGGCCTGGTGCCCGCGGCCGGCGAGGCCTGCATCGGCCGGCGCGACCGGGTCTACAACGTCCGATCGGCCTTCGTGGCCTGGCTCGTCGAGCGCTACGGCCTCGAGACGGTGCTGGCGATGCCCGAGACGAGCGTCACGGTGCCGACCGCCGCGGGCACGCCGGAGTCGCGCCCGGCGCCGGACTACGCCGCCGCCACCGGCGAGACGCTGGCGCAGCTCGAGCGGCGCTGGCTGGCCGAGCTGACGGCCGATCGATGACCGGCGCCACGCTGCGCGTCGCCGTCGCCCAACTGAACGCCACCGTCGGCGACCTGGCGGCAAACACCGCGTCCGTCGTCGACCACCTGGCGCGCGCCCGCGCCGCCGGGGCCGAGTTGGTGGTGTTCCCGGAGCTGGCGCTGTGCGGCTACCCGCCGGAGGACCTGTTGCTGCGGCCGTCGTTCGTGGCGGCCAACGAGGCGGCGGTGGCCGAGGTCGCCCGCCACACCGCCGGCCTGACGGCCATCGTCGGCTTCGCCGACCGCGCCGCCGGCGACCTCTACAACGCCGCGGCGGTCCTCCACGACGGCCGACTGGTCGACGTCTACCACAAGGTCTACCTGCCGAACTACGGCGTCTTCGACGAGGAGCGCTACTTCCGCAGCGGCGACCGCGCGCCGGTCTATGCGCTGGGCGACGCGCGGTTCGGCGTCACGATCTGCGAGGACATCTGGTACCCGGCCGGCCCGGCCGACGACCAGGCCCAGCGCGGGGCGGCGCTGCTGCTCAACCTCTCGGCCTCGCCGTTCGTGTGCGCCAAGCAGGCCCACCGCGCGCGCATGCTGCGCACCCGCGCCGCCGACAACGTGGCCTACCTGGTCTACTGCAACCTCGTCGGCGGCCAGGACGAGCTGCTGTTCGACGGCAACAGCCTGGTGGTCGGCCCCGGCGGCGAGGTCGTGGCGCGCGGCGCCTCGTTCGCGCCCGATGCGTTCGTCGTCGACCTCGACCTCGAAGCCGTCTTCCGCGAGCGGCTGCTCGACCCGCGCAACCGCAAGCCGCGGCGGCGGGCCGCGCCCGAGGCCGCTGGGGCGACGGCGCCGGCCGCGGTCATCGCGCTGGCGGCGACCGCTGGCCGCGCCGGCGCGCCGGACCTCGACGCCGCCCGGTCGACGCCGGCGCGCGACGTCGCGTCCGCCGCGCCGGCCGCGCCCACGCCGCCCGCGCCGGCCGACCCACTGCCGCGGCGCTCGGCGTCCGAGCCTGGACCGGAGCCGCTCGTCGACCTGGCCGAGCTCTGGGCGGCGCTGCAGCTGGGCGTGCGCGACTACGTGACGAAGAACGGCTTCGGGCGCGTCGTGCTCGGGCTGTCGGGCGGCATCGACTCGGCGCTGGTGGCGACGCTGGCCGCCGACGCCCTCGGCCCGGCGGCGGTCGTCGGCGTCGGGATGCCGTCGCGCTACTCGGCCCCCGAGAGCCTCGCGGACGCGGCCGACCTCTGCCAGCGGCGCGGCATCGAGGTCCTGACGCTGCCGATCGACGACATCTTCCAGCGCTACCTCGACCTCTTCGCGGCCCCCTTCGCCGGCCGCGCGCCCGACACGACCGAGGAGAACGTCCAGTCGCGGATCCGCGGCAACCTGTTGATGGCGTTGTCCAACAAGTTCGGCTGGCTGGTCCTGGTGACCGGCAACAAGAGCGAGGTGGCGGTGGGCTACTCGACGCTCTACGGCGACACCGCCGGCGGCTTCGCGCCGCTCAAGGACGTCCTCAAGACGCGGGTCTACGACCTGGCGCGCTGGCGCAACGCCCAGGCCGGGGCGCCGGTCATCCCGGAGCGCTCGATCACCCGCCCGCCGTCGGCCGAGCTGCGGCCCGACCAGACCGACCAGGACACGCTGCCGCCCTACGCCGTGCTCGACCCGATCCTGACCGCCTACGTCGAGGACGAGCTCGGGGTCGACGAGATCGTCGCGGCGCTGGGCGCCGACCGCGCCACCGTCGAGCAGGTGGCCCGCTGGGTCGACCGCGCCGAGCACAAGCGCCGCCAGTCGCCGCCGGGCATCAAGGTCACCGCCCGCGCCTTCGGCCGCGAGCGCCGGATGCCGATCACGAAGCGCCCCACCGCGGTCCCATCGCACCCGACGCCCGACGCGCCCGCCCGCTGATCGGTCGCACCGGCCGCGCGACCGGGCGCCCTGCTCGCGTCGACCGTCGACGCCGTCAACGCGGCGCGTCCAGCACCGCCATCCCGTCGACGCCGAGCGCGGCCACCACGAACGGCCCCACCACCGCCACGCCGCGCGCCGCGGCGGCGCCGGGCGCGCCGCGCCAGGCGGCCGCCACCCGCGGCGCGCCGGCGACGTCGACCGCCACCACCGCCGGGCCGCCGCCGGGCACGTCGGCCGCGCCGGCGACGTAGCGCCAGCGGCCGTCGCCGGCGATGCCGGCCACGCGGGCGAGGCCGAGGCCCACGCTGTCGACGGCGCGCGGCGCGGTCGGCTGGCGGACGTCGATGGTCCAGAGCGCGGCGCGGTCGCGGCCGCCGCCGAGCCAGGCGCCGTCGGCCGCCTCAACGGCCACGAAGGCCGCCTTCCCGTCCGCCGCCAGCGACACCGCGCTGGCCGCGCCGGGCAGCGCCAGATGGCCGGCCTCGAACGGCGCGGCCGGGTTGCGGGCGTCGAGCACCGTCAGGCCGGCCGTGCCGTCGGCGACGAAGACCCAACCGTCGCGCACCGCCAAGCCGCGCGGCTGGCCGGGCGTCTCCATCCGGCCGACCGGCGCCAGCCGAGTGGGGTCGTCGAGGTCGAACACGGCCAGCCCGGCGCTGCGCTCGCTCACCCAGGCGAAGCCGTCGGCGATGGCGACGCGGCGCTGGGTCGGGATCATGCGCAGGGACGTGATCGGGCCGTGGTCGACGACGCTCCCGTCCTCGTTCGCCACCGACGCCTCGCCGCGGGCCACGCTCAGCCTGCCGAGCAGGAGGTGGCTCCGCAGCGCGGTCCGCGGCGCCACCCACACCCCGAGATCGCCCTCGGTCGCCGCATCCTCGGGCGGCCACGGGGGCGCCTGGAGGCCGGCGACGATGGCTTGGCCGAGCGCCCCCGGGCGGTCGCGCTCGATCGCGACGGCCTGCAGCCGACCGTCGGCCAGGGCGGCGTACACGAGAGGGTCGTGGGGCGGACCACCGGCGACGGCGTACACGCCGCCGAGACCGTCGCGGCGCCCGGCCAAGACGCCGTCTCGCGCGTCTCCGGCCGCCGTCGTCGGCTCGGCGTCGAACTGCGCGCGCGCCAGCACGCGGGTCTCGGGCCGCTCGCCGCCGACCACGACGATGGCGTCGCGGCTCAGGGCCAGCGCCCGCCCGACGGCGAAGTGGTCGCCGTGTTCCACCATCGCCGTATCGATCAAGGCCGGGTCGTCCGCCCGCAATGTCAATCGGAGCAGGCTGCCCGTGCGGGTGAGCAGCCACGCCTCGTCGCCATCGGCCGCGACCTGGGTCAACGAGGTGGGGAACACGCCGTCGGGCGTGACGAAGGAAGGAACCCGCGGTTTCAGCGCCGTACCGGTCACGTCCGCGACGACGACGCGCTCGCCGATGACGGCGAACGCCGGACCGCCGCGCATCGCCACCGCCCCGGCGCGGACCGCCGGCGGCAGCCCGCCCACCGTGCCCAGCACGCTCGGCCGCCGCGGGTCACCGACATCGACGAGCGTCAGCGCCGACGTGGCGCCGCGTGCCGACTGGACGACCGCCCGCGCGCCGTCGAGCGCGACCCCCAGCGGCACTTCGTCCGCCGCCAGCGGCACGATGACGGCGGACGGCGCGTCCAGGTCGGCGGCGTCGACGAGGGCAAAGAACGCGCCGTCGTCGCCATGCCCGACGACGGCTGCGAAGCGCTCGGACGCGCCGTGGCCGACGGCGACGTCGACGGCCGCCCCGGGGAGCGGCACCCGGCCGGCCGCCCGCGGCCGCTGCGGTTCGCTCGTGTCCACGAGGTACAGCGATGGCTCGCCGGCGCCGATCGTCGCCAGGCCGGCGGTGAGCGCCGTCGTCGGTCCGACGAGCGCCGCCAGCCAACCGGCGCCGGCCGCGAGCGACCGCACCGGGCGGTCGAGGCTGACGTCCGCCAGGACGATCGGTCCGGTAACGGTGGGCCTCCCGCCGATCCGCAGCGCCACGATCGACTGTCCCTCCGCCACGAACGCGTGCGCCCCGTCGATCGCGACGCTGGACGTGGTGCCGCCGACCGTGCGGCGCATGTGCAGCGCGTCCGGCGCGCTCGCCGCGGCGCCGGTGGCGCGGACGGCGAGCGGCAGGAAGGCGCGGAACGGCCGCGACGGATCGGGCGCGGCGGCGGTGGCGGTGGGGCGCGGCGGCAGCGCCGGGGCGACGGTCGATGTCGCCGTCGCCGTCACACTCTGGCGCGGCTGCCAACGGGTGACGCCGTAGTCGTCGTTGGCGATGACAAGGGTCCCGTCGGCGTCGAAGGCGAGGTCGTTGACCTGGGCCGGCGTCGTCCAGCGCGCGGTGACGGCCGCACGGCCCCCCCACGGTGCCGCGAGCCGGGCGACGCGGCCGAAGGCCGGGTCGTCGACGCGGGGTGAGATCGCGACCACGGCGGACTCGCCCTGGGCGGCGACGGCGTGGGCGCCGAGGTCGTCCCAGAGGGCGAGGCGCTGCGGCTGTGGGCCGCGCACGTCGTAGACCACCACGCCGCCCGCTGCGTCGACGACCCAGGCGCGGCCGTCGGCGACGGCCAGGTGTGGGTGGTGGAACGGGTCGCCGCCGGGTCGGACGCCGTGGCCCGCGGCGCTCGCCACGCGCGGGGCGTCGGGGTCGGCCACGTCGACCGCGATCAGCTGCTCGGCGTCGGCCACGAACAGCCGGTGGCCGTCGACGGCGACGGCGGGCAGGACATTGGCGCCCGCGGGCGCGAGCGCGGCGCGGGTGCGCAGCGCATCGGGGGCGCCCGCGTCGAGGATCCGCACCGTGCCGTCGCGGCTGGCGACGGCCAGCCAACCCGGTCCCGCCGCGATCCGCTCGCCGAGATGTTCGGGGTCGGCCGCGTAGCCGACCGTGCGGGGTGGCCCGACCGGGACCAGCGCCACGGTTCGCAGCCCGACCCCTTCCGCCACGAAGGCGTGGTCGTCGGTGACGGCAAGGTCGAGCGGATGGTCGAGGCCCTCGACGCCGCCCGTGGGCATGGGCGCGCCGGCGCCGTACACGGCCAGCCGGCCGCTGATCTCGCTCCCCTCGACCACGACGGCGCGCCCGGCGGCATCGACCGCCAGGTGCATCGCCCGCCCGGCGGCGATACGGCCCTGACCCACGAGGGCGCCGCCGGTCGTGGCGGTGTACGCCGTAACGCCCGTCACGTCGACGCCGACGACGCGGGCGCGGCCGGCGCCCGGCATCAGCGCCAACTGGTCCGTCGTCCGCTCGGCGCGTCGCCAATGCCGGGCGAGCGCCCGCGGCGCCGACGGGACGGACAGATCGAGCCACACCAGGTCGTCGTAGATCGCCGGGAAGTCGTCGGTCTCGGGATCGATGGTCCGCCCCAGCGCCAACGCCGCAACCGGCCGGCCGCTGTCCGTGGCCATCGCCACGGCCGGCGCGAAGCGGTCGATGCGCGCCGCCAGCCGCGGCCGGTCGGGATCGCGCGTGTCGACGACGGCGCCGCCGCCCGTGCCCACCGCCATCGCCACGCCGCCGCCGGCGGCCACGCCCCAGAACCAGCCCGCGCCGCCGTCGAGCTTGAGCCAACCGCGCCGGATCGGCCGCGTGGGGTCGGTCAGGTCGACGAGCGCGATGACGTCCGCCGCGTCGACGAAGAGACCGTC
Source organism: uncultured Anaerolineales bacterium (assembly GCA_964651245.1). Taxonomy (GTDB): domain Bacteria; phylum Chloroflexota; class Anaerolineae; order Epilineales; family Epilineaceae; genus Avedoeria. The sequence goes on from CAZYVI010000015.1 coordinate 16,155, forward strand.
GGGGACGGCGTCGCCCCGCTGCGCCAGGGCGACGAGCCGATCGCCGTCGACGGCCAGCGCCACGACGGCGGCGCCCAGGTCGAGCCAGCCGATCGCCCGCGGCTGGCGGTGCGCGCCCACGTCGAAGACGACGACGTCGGCGCCCGCGGCCGCGATGCCGACCGTCCCGTCGGCGCGCAGCGCCACGGCGTCGATCCGACGCTGCGGACCGTCGCCGCAGGCCGCCAGCGGCGACGCCGGCGGCGCGAGCGCCAACGGCAGCGACGGGGACGCCGCGGCCAGGCAGATCCGGCCTGCCAGGCGCGGCCGTCCCACGTCGCCGAGGTCGACGATGGCGACGCTGCCGTCGGCGAGCAATGCCAGCCCGAGCGGGGGCGGCACGGCGCGTGCGCCGTCGCCTGCGCCGCCGACGGCAAGCGCGCGCGGCGCGGCCTCGAGCGCGGCCGAGGCGCCGAGCGGGCGCAGCGCCGCGGCCGCGTCGACCCCCAGCGTCACGACGCGTCCGCCGAGCGTGGCGACGACGGTCCGGTCGTCGAGCGGCGCGACCGGTCCGGCGCTGCCGCCGAACGCATCGACGACGACGGGCGCGGCGGTCGTTTGGGCGGCGGCGAGCGGGAGGCGGTCGGCGCGCCGTGCGGATCCGACCGCGGCGGCCGCGACGGCCACGACGGCGATGACGGTGCGGCGAAGGCGAGGCACGGGCGGCTCCTCGGTGCGGCGGCGATGCGACGGCGCCCGCAACGATATCGTCTCGCCCGGCCGTCCGCAACGCGCCGGGCGCCGCCGCCGGTGATGTACCATGTGCCCACGCCCACCCGCGGCGCCGGAGAGGAGGGGTCGTGGCCATCCATCGCTCGAACGACAGCGCGCGACGCCGCCGGCGCACCGGGGTGGCGGTGGTGCTGTGCGCCGTGGCCGCCGGCTGCGGGCGCGCCTCCGACGCGCCGCCCGCCGCCCAGCCGTCGGCGGCGTCGCCGACGGCCGCCGCCGACGTGGCGACGGCCGCCACGGCCCGCTTCACCGCCGTGCAGGACGAAGCCGGCTTGACCTTCCGGCATCACAACGGGGCCGCCGGCGGGAAGTTCATGGTCGAGACGATGGGCGCCGGCGGCGGCCTGCTCGACGCCGACAACGACGGCGACCTCGACGCCTACCTCGTCCAGGGCGGCCCGCTGCCCGGCACCCCGGGCGCCGCCGCGCCGAACCAGCTGCTGCGCAACGACGGCCGCGGCGCGTTCACCGACGTCACCGCCGACAGCGGGGCCGCGGCGACGGGCTACGGCATGGGCACCTGCTTCGGCGACGTGACGAACGACGGCTGGGTGGACATCTACGTCGTCAACTTCGGCCCCGACGTCCTGCTCGTGAACGACGGCGACGGGACGTTCCACGACGGCACCGCGGCCGCCGGCGTCGACAACCCCGCCTGGGGATCGAGCTGCGCCATGGCCGACTACGACCGCGATGGCTGGCTCGACATCTTCGTCGCCAACTACGTCGACCACAGCATGACGAACAACAAGCGCTGCGGGCCGCCCGACCTGCCGATGTACTGCCACCCCGACGTCTACAACGGCGTGCCCGACGTGCTCTGGCGCAACACCGGCGGTGGCGCGTTTGTCGACGCCTCGGCCGCCGCCGGACTGGCCGACGACGATCCGGCCCAGGGCAAAGGGCTCGGCGCCGCCTGGTTCGATGCCGACGACGACGGCTGGCTCGACCTGTTCGTGGCGAACGACTCGACGCGCCAGTTCCTGTACCGCAACCAGGGCGACGGCACGTTCCGCGAGGTCGGCGTCGAGCAGGGGCTGGCCTTCGACGGCGAGGGCAAGACGGAGGCCGGGATGGGCATCGCGATCGGCGACGTGGACGGCGACCTGCGGCTCGACCTGTTCCTCACCACCCTCGACGTCGAGACGAACACGCTCTACCACCAGGGCGAGGGCGGCTGGTTCGAGGACCGCACCGACGTGTTCGGTCTGGCCGTCGATCCGCTGTCGCGCGTCGGCTTCGGCACGGCGTTCTTCGACGCCGAGTACGACGGCGACCTCGACCTCTACGTGGCCAACGGCCACATCATCGACAACATCGACCGCGTGAACCCGCGGTTGACCTTCGAGCAGACCGACCAGTACTTCCAGAATGACGGCCGCGGCCGATTCACGGACGTCTCGGCGTCGGCCGGCGAGGCGCTGGCCCGCCCCGGCGTCGGCCGCGCCGTCGCCGTGGGCGACGTCGACGGCGATCTCGACCTCGACCTGCTCATCAGCCACAACGACCGGCCGGCCGTCCTGCTGCGCAACGATGCGCCGCGGCTGGGCCACGCCATCGCCCTCGACCTCCGCAGCCGGCACGCCGGTCGCCCGGCGGTCGGGGCGCGGGTGACGGTCCGCGGCGGCGGCCGAACGTGGGTCGCCGAGACGATGGCGGGCGGCACCTACCAGGGCCAGCACACGCCGCTCCTGCACGTTGGCCTGGGCGACGTCGACCGCGTCGACGAGGTCGTCGTCCGCTGGCCGGACGGTGAGCGCCAGACCGTGGCCGGGGATGCGATCGCGCTCGACGCGGTGACGCGTCTCGACCAGCCGGCGGCGCCGTGATGGGCGGCGGCGGGCGCGGCGGGCGGACCGGCCTGGCCCTGTGGCTGGCGGCGCCCTGGCTGGCGGCGTGCGGCGCGCGTCCAGGCGCCGCGCCCGAGCCGACCGCGCCGGCGGTGGCCGTCACGACGCCGAGCGCGGCCTCGATCGCCGCGCTGCAGCAGCTCGACCCGCTGCTCAAGGCGGCGCGGTACGACGAGGCGCTCGACCTCGTCCAGACCTGGGTCGCCCGCGAGCCCGGCGCCGTCGCCCACCGCTTGGCGCTGGGGATGATCGTCACCGAGCGCGACGGGTTCGAGGCCGCCGAGCCGCGCTTCGCCGAGGCGCTGGCGCTGGATCCGAACCACGTTCCGACGCTGGCCGCGCTCATGCGCGGCTACGCCGACCTGGGCGCTGACGACGCCGTGGGGTACGCCGAGCGCATCCTGGCGCTGCAGCCGTCCGACGGCGAGGCGGCCGCGATCGTCGGCCGGGCGCGGATCGACGCCGGCGACTACGAGGGCGCGCTGGCGGTGCTCACGCCCGCCGAGCGCAGCGGCCGCGCCGACGTCTTCAGCCTCATCGGCCGGGCGCAGCAGCGGCTCGGCGACGCCGCCGCGGCCGAGACGTCGTTCCGGCGCGCGCTCGACCTCGACGCGCGCTCGCTCGAAGCGCTGCTGAACCTGGGCCAGCTGCTGCAGCGCACCGGTCGCGCCGAGGAGGGTCAGCGGCTCCTCGATCGCCACAAGTCGGTGTCGGCCGAGGCCGATGCGCTGTCGTTCGCCGAAGGGTCGAGCCAGGTCGAAGGCGCGGGGGCGGCGAACTTCCTCGTCCTGGGCGAGGCGCGCCTCAACCAGGGCGATTTCGCCGGCGCCGAGGACGCGTTCGAGCGCGCGGCGGCCCGCGACCCCAAGGAGGCCCGCGCCCCACTCGGGCTGGCGATGGTGGCGACGGCGCGCCAGGCGCACGAGGCCGCGCTCGGCTTCGCCCGCCAGGCCGTCGCGCTCGACGGTCAGCAGGCGATGGCGCACCTGCTCCTCGGCGCCGCCGAGGTCCGGACGGGCCAGCTCGAGGCGGGCCGGCGCTCGTTCGAGCGGTCGCAGCGGCTGGCGGCGTGGCAGGCCCGCGACTGGAGCATCGCCGGCCAGGCCTTCTTCGACGCCGGCCAGCTCGAGGACGCCCTCGCCGCCTACCAGGCCGGCTACGCCTTGGCGCCGGAGGACGACGTCGTCGCGCTGCGGCTCGGCTTCCTCCACCAGCGCCTCGGCCAGACGGGCGCGGCGCGCGACGTCCTGGCGCCGGCGGTCGCGCGATCGCCCGACAACGCCGACCTGGCGCTGGCGCTGGCGATCGTCCTCGACCGCGCCGGCGACGCGGGCGCCGCGGCCATGCTCGACGAAGCCGTGGCGCGGCAGCGGCGCGCGATTGACCTCGCGCCGGCGCAGCGGGCGGCCCGCTTCGGCGTGTTCGAGGGCGCCGACGCGGTGCTAGAGGCGTTCGTCGAGCAGGCATCGTCGGCGCCGGCGCCACCGTCCGGCCCAACGGCCGCTCCGTAGCGCCGGCGCGCCATGGCCGACCCGACCGCGCCGACGCCGCGGGACCGCCGCGGTCGCCCGTCCGCGCCGCTGCGCCTGCCGGCCTGGCGCAGCCATCCCTACCTGGCCGCCTACGCCGGCCTGGTGCTCGCCGTGCCGCTCGGCCTCTGGCTGGTCGAGGCGGGCCGCGGTCGCTCCGGCGCCGCCGCGCCGACCGTCGTAGCCCGCCGGGCGGCCGCCGACGCCACGGCGCCGGCCGCGGTGGCGACGGGGCCGTCCGCCACGCCGTCGGTCACCCCGACGCCGTCGATCAGCCCGACCCCGTCCGACACGCCGACCCCGACGGTCTCGCCGACCCCGACGGCCACGCCGTCGCCGACGCTCTCGCCCACGCCGTCCGTCGAGGACCTGGTGCCGGTCGTGCCCGCCATCGACGCCGTCATGAAGGACCGGCTGCGCGGCGTCTGGGCCGCCGGCCAGGCCGGCGGCAAGCGCGCCGACATCGTCATGAAGGTCGGCGACAGCCTGACCGACAACACCTTCTTCCTGGGGCACGTCGGCTGCGGCTGGGTCACGTACGACGTCCACACCGACCTGCAGCCGGTGGTCGACGGCTACCGCAACGCGCCGTGGCCGCCCGAGCTGGCCACGATCGACTGCGTCGGCAACAGCCTGACCCGGGCGAGCCTGGCGGCGCGGTCGGGCTGGACGGCGGCGGCCGTCTTCGCCACGTTCGCCGAGCCGCGCCCCGAGTGCCCGCCGCCCGACGACTACCCGCTGGCATGCGAGATCAAGCTGCTCCAGCCCGGCGCGGCGGTGATCCTGTTCGGGACGAACGACGCCCAGAACCAGATCGACGTGGGCGCGTACGAGGCCACCTTGCGCCGGATCGTCGACGAGCTGGCCGCCAAGGGCGTCGTGCCGCTCGTCACGACGCTGCCGCCGCGGCTCGACCGGCCGGGGGCGCACGCCCGGCTGACGTGGTACAACCAGGCGATCGTCCGGGTGGCCCAAGGCAGCCAGGTGCCGCTCATCAACCTCTGGCGGGCGCTGTGGGGGCCGGACATTGTGAACGCGGGGATGGCCGGCGACGGCATCCACCTCAACAGCTTCGGCGCCGGCCCGGCCAACTTCACGCCGGCCGGGCTGCGCTACGGCATGAACCAGCGCAACCTGATCACGCTCCAGGCGCTGGCGCGCCTCAAGCGCGTCGTGTTCGACGACGGGGCGCCCGAGCCATGAGCGCCAACCCCCGCGCGCCGCGCGCGCCGAGTTCGCCGTGCTGTTCCCGACGCTGACCTTCGCCGTCTTCTTCGCCCTGGTCCTGCCGATCAGCTGGGCCCTGCGGCCGCACCGGCGGCGCTGGCAGTGGTTCATGATCGCCGTCAGCTATCTCTTCTACGGCTGGTGGGACGCCCGCTTCGTCGCCCTGGTGGCGCTGTCGGCGGCGGCCAACGTCGCCTTCGGGCACCGGATCGCGGCCGCCGAGGGCCGGCGGCGTCGGGCGTGGCTCTGGCTGGCGGTGGGCGCGAACCTGGCGCTGCTGGGCTGGTTCAAGTACTACGGCTTCTTCGCCACCGAGCTGAACGTCGCGCTGCGGGCGATGGGCGTCGAGGGCGGGCTCCGGCTGCTCGACATCGCGCTGCCGGTCGGCATCTCGTTCTTCACGTTCCACGCCATCAGCTACGTTGTCGACATCGCCCGCGGCCAGCTGGCGCCGGTGGGGTTCGCCGACTACGCCGTCTACGCCGCGTTCTTCCCGCACCTCGTCGCCGGCCCGATCGTCCGCGCCGCCGAGTTTCTGCCGCAGCTGGTCGCGCCGCGCCCGCTGCGGCGCGCCGACGTGACGCGCGCCGGCTGGCTGATCGCCGGCGGCTTGTTCAAGAAGACCGTCGTCAGCACCTTCGTCGCCGCGGCGATCGTCGACCCGGTCTTCAGCGTGCCGGACCGCTACGGCAGCCTGGACGTGCTGCTGGCGATCTACGGCTACGCCGTCCAGATCTACGCCGACTTCAGCGCCTACACCGACATCGCCATCGGCGTCGCGCTCCTGTTGGGCATCGCCTTCCCCGCCAACTTCGACCGGCCCTACGCCGCCGAGCGCATCCAGGACTTCTGGCGCCGCTGGCACATGACGCTCTCGCGCTGGCTGCGCGACTACCTCTACATCCCGCTCGGCGGCAGCCGGTCCGGCCGCGCCCGGACCCACCTCAACCTCTTGGCGACGATGACGCTGGGCGGGCTGTGGCACGGCGCCAGCCTGACGTTCGTGGCCTGGGGGGCGCTGCACGGCCTCGGCCTCGTCGTCGAGCGGCTGCTCCACGTGGGCCCGCGCGCCGTCGGCGACGTCGTGGCGCCGCGCGGGCCGCTGCGGCGCGCGTTGGGGCGGCTGGTGACGTTTCACTTCGTCTGCGCCGGCTGGGTCCTGTTCCGGGCGCCGACCTTCGACGGCGCGGCGGCGGTGTTCCGACGCTTGTTCACCGGCGGCGCCGCCGTCGAGCTGGTGACGCCGACCGTCGCCGTCGTCATCGCGCTGGCCCTCGCCGCCCAGCAGCTGCCGCCCGGCCTCGGCGCGCGGCTCCAAGCGGCGTTCGGCCGGCTACCGCTCGTCGTCCAGGGGGCGGCGATCGGCGCGGCGCTGTTCCTGGCCATCGCCCTCGGGCCCGAGGGCGTGGCGCCGTTCATCTACTTCCAGTTCTGATGGCGCCCGACCCCGCGTCCCCGCCCGCCCCGACGCCTGCCACGGCGCCCGACGACCCCGTGCGCCCGCGCGACGTCGTGGCGGCCGTGGCGGTGGCGCTGGCCGTCGCCGCCGCGCTGTCGACGGACCGGATGGTGGCGGTGGCCGAGCGGCTGCCGTTCGGCCCGCTGCGCAGCGCGCTGGTGGCGGGGCTCGCGGGCGTCGACGCCGTGGCCGACGGCCTGCGGCTCAGCGCTCCCTCCGCCGCGGCCCACCGCGCCCGCGCGGCGCTCGGGCTGCAGCGCGGCGACGCGCTGTCCGGCGCCGGCGCCGTCGCTGACGGCCAAGCCAGCTTCGGCGCCGGCGCCACGAGCGACGGCGCCGGCGGCGACGACCGCGCGGCGACGGCCATCGCGGTCGTGCGCGGCGCGGGTGGGGACGCGACCGCCGCCGCCCGCGCCGCGACGCCCGCGGCGGGCGCCGCCGGAGCCGACCGGCCGCGCCGGCCGCCCGCCACGCCGCGGCCGTCGCCGCGGCCGGTGCGCGCCGTGGGCCGCGCGGCGCCGCTGCGCGTCGTCGTGGCCGGCGACAGCTTCGCCCAGCCGCTGGGCTTCGAGCTGCAGCGCATCGCCAGCCGCGACGGGATGACGGCGGTCGAGGTCGACGGCCGGATCAGCACCGGCCTGGCGCGCCCCGACTACTTCGACTGGCCGGCGCACATGGCCGAGATCGTCGCCGGCCTCGCGCCCGAGGTGGTCGTGTTCTTCGCCGGCGCCAACGACGACCAGAACATGATCCTCGCCGACGACACCGTCGTCGAGCTCGGGACGTCGGCCTGGACCGACGCCTACAGCGCGCGGGCGGCGGCGCTCATGGACGCGTGCCGTGGCGTGCCGTTGTACTGGGTCGGGTTGCCGGTCATGCGCGATCCGGAGGACCACCGCGCGGCCGAGCAGGTGAACACGGCCGTCGAACGCGCCGCCGCCGGTCGCGACTGGGTGACGTTCGTCGACATCTGGCGGACGTTCCAGGGGCCGGACGGCCGCTTCAGCCTCTACCTGCCCGACGAGACCGGCGAGCCGGTGGAGCTGCGCGGCGCCGACGGCGTCCACCTGAGCCGCCGCGGCACGAACCAGGTGGCGGCCCGGCTCTACGCCGCGTTCGATGCAATCTGGGACCTGGCGACCCCGACGCCCTCGCCCACCCTGACGCCGACGCCGTCGACGACGCCGACGACGACCGCGACCGCCTCGCCCCCGGCGGCGACGCGGCGCGCGCCGACAGCGGCGCCCTAGCCGGCAGCGGCTGGCGGAGCGCCCAAGAGGTCGAGCAGCGCCGCCAGCCCCAAGCGGTAGCTGGCCGCGCCGAAGCCGTGGACGCCGCCGACGCAGGCCCCGGCCAGCAGCGAGGTGCGGCGGAAGTCGTCGCGCGCCGCGACGTTGGAGAGGTGGACCTCGACGGCCGGCACCGCCGCCGCCGCCACGGCGTCGCGCAGCGCGACCGAGGTGTGCGACAGGCCGCCGGCGTTCACCACCAGCCCGTCGAGCCCGTCCGCCAGGTGGGCGTGGATCGCGTCGATGAGCGCGCCCTCGTGGTTCGATTGGACGATCGCCAGCGCCGCGCCCCGCGCCGCGGCCATCGCCTGCAGGCCGGCGTCGATCTCGGCCAGCGACGTGGCGCCGTAGATCGCCGGCTCGCGGACGCCGGTCAGGTTCAGGTTCGGGCCGTGCAGGACGAGGATGCGCCGCGAGGTGGACATGGTGGCGACGCCTAGCCCAGGTGATCGAACGTCGCCTGCAGCCGCTCGAGGGCGTGGTCGACCTCGGCCGGCTGGATGACGAGCGGCGGGGCGACGCGCAGGACGTGGTCGTGGGTCTCCTTGCACAGCAGGCCGCGCGCCCGCAGGTCTTCGCAGTAGCGGCGGGCGCCGCCGGCCTCGGGCCAAAGCTCGATGCCGATCCAGAGGCCGGTCTGGCGGATCTCCTTGATCGAGCCGTGGTCGAACGTCTCGAGCCCGGCCCGGAACCGCTCGCCCATGGCGGCGGCGTTCTCGACGAGCCCCTCGTCGCGCAGCACCGCCAGCGCCGCCGTGGCCACCGCCGCCGCCAGGGGGTTGCCGCCGAACGTGCTGCCGTGGTCGCCGGGGTGGAAGACGTCCATCACGGCGTCGTCGGCCACGAACGCGCTGACCGGGTAGAGGCCGCCCGAGAGGGCCTTGCCCAGCGTGATCGCGTCGGGCCGGACGCCCTCGTGGTCGCACGCCAGCAGCCGGCCGGTGCGGCCGAGGCCGCTCTGGATCTCGTCGGCGATCATCAGGACGTGGTGGCGGTCGCAGATCGCGCGCACGTCGCGCAGCCAGCCGACGGGCGGGAGCACGATGCCCGCCTCGCCCTGCACCGGCTCGAGCAGGACGGCGCAGGTGTGGGCCGTGACGGCCGCCTCAAGGGCCGCCGCGTCGCCGAACGGGACGCGCACGAAGCCCGGCGTGAACGGCCCGAAGCCGAAGCGGTATTGCGGCTCGCTCGAGAACGAGACGATCGTGATCGTCCGGCCGGCGAAGTTGCCGTCCATGACGATGATCTCGGCCTTGCCCTCGGGGATGCCCTTGACGGTGTAGCCCCACTTGCGGGCCGCCTTGAGCGCCGTCTCGACGGCCTCGGCGCCGGTGTTCATCGGCAGCACCCGGCCGTAGCCGGTCAGGCCGCACAGCGCCTCGTAGAACGGTCCGAGCCGGTCGTTGCGGAACGCCCGCGACGTGAGCGCCATCCGCTGCGCCTGCTCGACGAGCGCGGCGACGATCCGCGGGTGGTTGTGCCCCTGGTTCACGGCGCTGTAGGCCGCCAGGGCGTCGAGGTAGCGGTTGCCGTCGACGTCCCAGACCCAGCAACCCTCGCCGCGCGTCAGGACGACGTCGAGCGGGTGGTAGTTGTGGGCGCCATAGCGCTGCTCGAGGGCGATGTAGTCGGCGCCAGCGCGGACGGCCGTGGGGGGGTTCGCGTCGTTCATGGACGTCTCCCGGCGATGCGGTCGCGCCGCGGTCGCGGCGGCCGGCGGGCGGCGCTCGGGGCGCGCGACGGCGGTGCGGTTGCCGGTGCGCAACCGAAGGGGGATTATAGGGATCGCGGACGCGGGACGCTGGCGCCCGCCGCGCCGGGACGTGCATTCCCGCGTCGCCCGGCACCAAGGCGTCGTCCGCGGTGTCTATCTCGGTGACGGGGTCGGTGGCGATGGCGGCCGCATCCGCGCGGCGCGACCCGCGACACGTGACCGCGATCCGGCGAACCGGGTCCGAGCCAAGGAGCCACGATGAACGCGCACCGACCGCTCCGCCTCGCTCGCGCGCCGCTGGCGGGCCCCGCCCGCGCCGCCGGTGCGGTCGCCGCCGCCTTCGGCTTCGCCGTCGCCCTCGGCTTCGCGGCGTACCGCACCGGTGCGGCGGTCCGTCCGAGCGCCGCGGCGGCGGCCGTCGCTGCCCCGGCCCAGGACGCCACGCCGACGCCCGACCCGCGGCCCAACCTCGTCGCGGCGCGGGGCGTCTGGAAGCGCAAGGGCCGCAACGTCACGCGCTGGCAGCGCTGCGTGTACGGCCAGGGCTACGACCAGGGGCTGCACATCTGCGTCGCCAACACCGGCCGCGCGCCGTCCGGCCCCTTCGCCGTCAGCGCCGAGGGTGCGCCCGGCGTGCCGCTGCTGTCGACCGGCGGGCTCGAGCCGGCCGAGACGCTCTGCGCGCCGGTCGACGTGGCGGAGGGCGTGGCGCTGCTCGTCGACGCCCAGGGCGCCGTCGACGAGGTCAGCGAGGCCGACAACCGACTCGCGCCGGTCCAAAAGCCGACGCTCGAGCCGGTCGCCGTAGAGACCTGCGTCCCGCGGCCGATGCCGCTGGCCGAGCTTTGGGGGCACGGCTGGAACGGCTTCGTCGACACCCAGGGCCACCCGTGCTGGCCGACCCACCTGCCGACGAAGATCCGCTCCGGCGTCCAGGTCTACAACGACGGCGAGCTCGCCGCCGGCCCGTTCCGCATCGGCCCGCCCGGTTGGACGGTGCCCGACCTGCCCGCCGACGCCGACCGGACGCTGGACGATGCCCGGGCGGCGGGCGGCTTCTCGACCCAGATCGACCCGGAGAACCTGGTCCCCGAGCACGACGAGACGAACAACCGCGTCGACATCCTGCGCGCCACCGCGCCCGTCCCGTGCACGCCGGGGCCGGACCAGGACCGCACCCCGACGCCTTCGGCGACGACGCCACCCTCGCCGTCGCCCGATCCCGTCACGCCGACGCCCGGCGGACCGACGCCGACGCCCGGCGCGGCCGATCTGACGGCCGACGTGCGGCTCCACATCGACCGCTGCCAGATCGACGACGGTTCGCTCGTCGGCGCGTACGGCTTCCGGCCGTGCATCGTCAACCTCGGCGGGGCCGAGGTGCGCGACGTCGTCGTGCGCATCGGCGAGGGCGCCGCGGCCGAGACGCTGACCATCGCCCAGCTCGACGGTGGCGGTCAGCTCTGCCTGGCCGAGCGGCCGCTCGTGCCGACCGTCATCGAGGTCGACCCCGACGGCCGGATCGCCGAGGCCGACGAGACGAACAACCGTATCCCGGTGCAGATCCCGCCCGAGCGGCCGCCGGTGCGGTGCACGCCCGGACCAGGACCGACGGCCACGCCGACGCCCGTCCCGCTGCCCAACCTCCGCGGCTGGGTGCATTGGTGGCTCGACCTGCCCGAGGGCTGCATCCCGGTCGACAAGCCGCTGCCGCCGTTCTACAGCGAGCTCACGGTCGACAACGACGGCGCAGCGGCGGCCGGGCCGTTCGACGTCGACTCGGTGGTGCCCGCCGGCCGCCGCTGGGCGTTCGACGGCCTGCCGGCCGGCGCGACCTACACCCGCGGCCCCGAGGTGCTGGGCTTCAGCGTCGCCCGGATCGACCCCGACGACCGCGTCGCCGAGCGCGACGAGACCGACAACGAGATCTACGTCCCGGTCCCGACGCTGCCGCCCTACTGCCCGACGGCCACGCCGACGCGCGACGGCGCGTCGCCGACGCCGACGGCGGGCACCGCGACGCCGACGGCGACCGCGGGCACCGTCACCCCCACCCCGACGCCGCTCGCGTCGCCGAGCGCAACGCCGACGGGCATGGCGATGCCGCGCCTCTACCTCCCGCTGGGGCTGCGGACCGGGCGACTCGCCGGGCCATGAGACGATGACCTCACATTTATAAGTAGACATCGCTTCTCGCCTATGGTATCATCGCCGCATGTTGGACTCGATCGATCGGATCCTCGTCGAGCGCCTCCAGGCCGATGGCCGGGCGACGCAGCTCGAGCTGGCGCAGGCGGTCGGGCTGTCGCAGCCGGCGGTGGCCGAGCGGATCCGCAAGCTCGAGCAGCGCGGCGTCATCACCGGCTACGCCGCGCGCGTCGACGCCGCCCGGCTCGGCAAGGACGTCACGGCGTTCATCGGCGTGACGGTCGACCACCCGCGCCACTTCGACGCCTTCGCTGCCCGGGTGCGGGCGCTCGACGACGTGCTCGAGTGCCACCGGGTGGCCGGCGAGGACTCATACCTGCTGAAGGTGAAGACCGCCAACACGGCCTCGCTCGACGCCCTCCTCGTCGGCACGCTGCGGACGATCCCGGGCGTGACGCGCACCCATACGACGATCGTCCTGGCGTCGATCAAGGAGGACGGCCGCATCCACCTGGCGCCGCCCGCGCCCGACGCGCCCCGGGGAGAATCGCGATGACGGCGCTCGCCCGCCGCATGGCCCGCATCGAGGCGTCGGCCATCCGCGAGATCCTCAAGGTGGCCGAGCGTCCCGACATCCTCTCGTTCGCCGGCGGACTGCCGGCGCCCGAGCTGTTCCCGATCGAGGCGCTGGCGGAGGCCCACGCCCGCGTCCTGGCGGTCGACGGCGCGGCCGCGCTGCAGTATGCCGCGACCGAGGGCTACGGGCCGCTTCGCGATTGGATCGCCGCGCGGCTGCGGGCGATCGGCATCGACGCCGACGCCGATCGGACGCTCATCACGACGGGGTCGCAGCAGGGCATCGACCTGGCGGCCCGGGTGCTGCTCGACCCGGGCGACCGGGTGGCCGTCGAGAACCCGAGCTACCTGGCGGCGCTGCAGGCGTTCGGCCTGGCCGAGGCCTGCCCCGTGCCGATCGAGAACGACGACGACGGTCTGCGGGTCGACGACCTGGCGCGGGTGCACGCCGCGGCGCCGATCCGCCTGATCTACATCGTCCCCAACTTCCAGAACCCGCGCGGCACGACGCTCTCGCTGGAGCGGCGCGCGGCGCTCGCCGCGTTCGCGGCGGACCACGACGTGCCGATCCTGGAGGACGATCCGTACCGCGAGCTGCGCTACGACGGCGCGCCACTGCGGCCGCTGGCCGCGTTCGACCGCGCGCCCGTCATCCACCTCGGAACGTTCTCGAAAACGCTCGCGCCGGGACTGCGCGTCGGTTGGGCGACCGGGCCGGCCGAGCTGGTGCGGGCGATGACGGTGGCCAAGCAGGCGTCCGACCTCCACTCGTCCGGCCTGTCTCAGCGCGCCGTCGCCGCGCTGTTCGAGCGCTTCGACTACGACGACCACCTGGCGACGCTGCGGCGCGTCTATGGCGAGCGCCGGACGGCGATGCTGACGGCCCTCGAGCGCCACATGCCGCCGGGCACCCGCTGGACGCGGCCCGAGGGCGGGATGTTCACCTGGCTGCAGCTGCCGGTCGGGCTGCGCGCCGCCGACCTGTTCGATGCCGCCCTGGCCGCCCAGGTCGCGTTCGTGCCCGGCGGTCCGTTCTACGCCGCCGAGCCGCGCCACGACACGCTGCGCCTGAACTTCTCGAATCGGCCGCCGGACCGTATCGACGATGGGATGGCGCGGTTGGGGCGGGTGGTGGCGGCCGCGACCGTGGGGTCAACGGTAACGCCGTAGGGGCACCCCCCCGTGGGTGCCCTCGCACGTGGCACCGCGAACGTTGGCGCCTTGATCGGCGGAGGGCACCCACGGGGGGGTGCCCCTACGTGGGGCGACGCGATGGGCGACCGGTGATCGGGGCGCGGGTGGCGGCCGGGGGGGGGTGGGGTGGTGGGCGGGGGGCACCCACGGGGGGGTGCCTACACGGGCCGACGGTCCTATCCCCCACCGATCACCGCCGCCACGTCCGCCTCCGCCACGTCGTCGAACAACCGCACGTCGGCGACGGCGACCGGCAGCACGAAGCGCAGGCGGCCGGCCGCGCGCTTCTTGTCGGCCGCCATCGCCGCGCGGACGGCGGCGGCGGGCGGGGGGGCGATGGCGGCGGAGGCGGCGGCCGCGGCGAGGTCGGTGGGCAGGCCGAGGGCGGCCAGGAGCACCCTCAGGCGTTCGGGCAGCGCGGGGTCGGCGAGGACGCCGTGGCGGGCGGCCAGGCGGGCGGCCCAGACGAGGCCGACGGCCACGGCCGCGCCGTGGCTGATGGCGTGGCCGCTGGCGTGCTCGATGCCGTGGGCGAAGGTGTGGCCGAGGTTGAGCTGCACCCGCCGCCCGCCGGCGCGCTCGCGCGGGTCGCGCGCGACGATGGCCGCCTTGACGGCCGCGGCGCGGGCGACGACCTCGGCCAGCGCGTCGGGCGGCCAGCCGGCCGCGCCGACCGCGGCGACGTGGCCGCCGGCGACGCGGGCCTCGAGCGCCGCCAGCAGCGCGGCGTCGCCGACGACGGCGGCCTTGACGACCTCGGCCAGGCCGGCGGTGAACACGGGCGCCGGCAGCGTCCAGAGCGTGTCGAGGTCGGCGACGACGCGGCGGGGGGCGTGGAACGCGCCGGCCAGGTTCTTGCCGGCGGCCAGGTCGACCGCCGTCTTGCCGCCGATGGCCGCATCGACCATCCCCAGCAGCGTCGTCGGCAGCGCCGTCCAGGCCATCCCGCGCAGATACGTCGCCGCAGCGAAGCCGGCCACGTCGGTCAGCGCGCCGCCGCCGAGCGCCCAGACCTGGCCGGCGCGGTCGAGGCCGGCGGCGTGCAGGCCGTCCCACAGCGCGGCCAGCTGCGCCGGCGTCTTGGCCGCCTCGCCGGACGGCACGACGATCCGCGCGGGTCGCGCCGCGCCCGCCGCGCCCGCCGCGCCCGCCGCGCCGACGCGCGTAGCGCGCGCCGTTCCGTCGTCGGCACCGACGTCGTGCGGCGCGGCGCTGTTCCCGCCGCCCGGCGCGAGCGCGGCCGTCAGCGCCGGCGCGTGCAGCGGCGCCACGCGGGCGTCGCTGACGACGACGTCGCCCGCGCCGTCGCCCTCGGCGGCGGCGATCGCCCCGGCCATGCCCAGCAGGCCGTGGCCGATGAGGACGCGGGTGCCGCCGCCCCGGCCGCCGACCCACACCGCCCGCGTCGTGCGCCGCCGCGCATCGGCCGCCACGGCGCCGGCGAGCGCCGCGACGGCCGCGGCGACGGCGTCGACGTCGCGGCCGGCTGTGGCGACATGCCACGGCAGCGCACCGTGGATCGCCCGGCGCCGGGCGTGCAGCCGCGCCAGCCGCGGCCAGATCGACGCCGCGCCGTCGCCCAGGAGCGGCCGCTCGCCCGGCGCCGCGGTCAGGCGCGCGGCCAGCACGTCGAGCGGCGCGTCGAGGACGACGACCATGCCGGCCGCGGCCAGCGCCGCGCGGTTCGCCGCGTCGACGAGCGTCCCGCCGCCCAGCGCGACGACGGGCGGGCGATCGTCGCCGTCGCGCCCGGCGAGGCCGTCGACGAGCGCGGCGACGGCCGCGGCCTCGCGGGCGCGGAAGCCGGCCTCGCCCTCGGCGGCGAAGATCGCGGCGACCGAGGCGCCGGCGTGCGCGGCGATGACGGCGTCGAGGTCGAGGAACGGGCGATCGAGGCGCGCCGCCAGGGCGCGGCCGACGCTCGACTTGCCGGCGCCGGGCAGGCCGGCCAGGAACTGCGCCGGGAGAGCGGTCACGGGCCGGTCGCGCCGCCGTCGTCGTAGCCGAAGCGCCACGGCACGGCGTCCATCGGCAGGTCGGCGACGTCGTTGCGTCGCAGCCGGGCGAACCGGTCGGCCATCTCGTCGATGTCGTCGCCGCCGAGCTTCTCGAGCAGCGCGTCGGCGATCACGTAGGCGACCATCGCCTCGGCGGCGACGGCGGCGCGCGGCACGGCGCAGATGTCGGAGCGCTCGTAGCGCGCCTCGGCCGGCGCGCCGGTGGCCAGGTCGACCGACGCCAGCGGCGTCAGCGTCGTCGAGATCGGCTTCATCGCCGCCCGGACGACGATCGGCGCGCCGGTCGTGATCCCGCCCTCGAGCCCGCCGCCCCGGCCGCCGGTGCGGACGATGCGCGTGGCCGGCGGCGGCGCGCCGTCGTCGTCGATGCGTCCGTCGATGACCGCGCCGCTGCCCGCGCCGCCGCCCGCGTCGCCGTCGCCGCCGCCGTCGTCGCGGCCGTCGCCATCATCGCCTACGTCGCCCGCCAGCACGAACCGGTCGTGGACGTCGGTGCCGCGCCGGGCGGCGTTGGCAAAGGCCGGCCCGATCTCGGCGCCCTTGACGGCCGGGATGCTCGCGACGGCGCCGAGCAGGCGGCCCGTCAGCCGGCGATCCCACTGGACGTGGCTGCCCAGGCCGGGCGGCACGCCCAGCACGACGACCTCGAACACGCCGCCCAGCGTGTCGCGGTCGCGCGCGGCGGCCTGGATGGCGGCGCGCATGGCGGCGGCGGCGGCCGGGTCGGGACAGCGGACGTCGTTGGCCTCGGCGGCGGCGAACCGGTCGCGGTACGGCCCGTCGGGCGCGATCGCGACGTCGCCGATTTGCACGACATAACTGCCGACCGCGATACCGAACCGCCCGAGCAGCTGCAGGCAGAGCCCGCCCACCGCCACCCGCGCCGCCAGCTCGCGCGCGCTGGCGCGCTCGAGGCCCAGCCGCAGCTCGCGGTAGCCATACTTCACCGCCGCGCTGAGGTCGGCGTGGCCCGGCCGGGGGATGGTGAGGGGGGCGATGTCGCGGTCGGCCCAGGCGGCGTGGTCGGCGTTGGGAATGTGCAGCGCCACCGGCGCGCCCGTCGTCCGCCCGGCCACGACGCCGCCGGTGATGGCCACGCGGTCGTGCTCGATCGCCATCCGCCCGCCGCTGCCGAAGCCGGTCTGCCGGCGCGCCATGAGCGCGTCGAGCGCGCCGCGGTCGATGACGAGGCCCGCCGGCAGGCCGTCGAGGATGGCGGTGAGCGACGGCCCGTGCGACTCGCCGGCGGTCAGGAAACGCAGCGGCATCGGCGGGGCGTCGGGCTCAGGCGCCGTTGCGCGACGGGGTCGCCACGGCGGGCAGCTCACCGGTCATCGCCCAGCCGACGGCGGCCTGGCGCATGACCTCGCGCGGGGCGTCCTTGCCCGTCCACAGGGTGAACGCCGCGGCCGCCTGGTGGACGAGCATCGTCAGCCCGCCCTCGGCCGTCGCGCCGCAGTCGCGCGCGTGTCGGACGAGCGCCGTCTCGGCCGGGTGGGCGACGAGGTCGACGACGGCGACGCTGCGCGGGACGGGGACGTCGAGCGGCCACGGCGACGCCCCGGCGTAGGGCGCGGCGCCGATCGTCGTGGCGTTGACGAGCAGCGCCGCGCCGCGGGCGCGGTCGACGACGGCCGCGGGCGTGAACGGTCCGGTGCCGAGCTCGGCGCCCGGGAAGTGGCGGTGCAGTTGGCTGGCCAGGACGGCGGAGCGGCCGCTGGAGCGGTTCAGCACGTCGACGATCCAGCCGCCGGCCAGCAGGACGCCGACGACGGCCCGCGCCGACCCGCCGGCGCCGAGCACGACGGCCCGCCGTCCGCGCCCGTCGGCGAGGCCGAGCCCCTTGACGACGGCGCCGAAGCCGGCGACGTCGGTGTTCTCGCCCCGCAGATGGCCCTCGGCCGTGACGACGACGGTGTTGACCGCGCCGGTCTTCTGGACGAGCCGGCTCTCGTCCTCGAGCAGCGCGCGCATCTCGACCTTGTGCGGCACCGTGACGTTGACGCCCGCCAGTTCGCCGCGCCGCAGCGCGTCCGCCACCGCCGCCAGCGCCCCCGGCTCCGGCGGCGTCGGGCGCAGGACGTAGCGGGCGTCGACGCCGACCGCCGCGAAGGCCGCGTTGTGCATCGCCGGCGAGGCGCTGGCCGGCAGCGGCCAGCCGACGAGGGCGTAGGTGGCGTGGGGCATGGCCCGATTGTAGCGCCGCCGGCGATCGCGGCGGTCCTGGGTCGACGCCGCTGCGCGCCTGCGCGGCGGCTATCTCACGCGGGTACGTCCGAGGGGACCTCGCTACGCCGCGTCGTGGACCGTGACCTTGATCATCTGCACCGGCGTGATCGGGCTGTCGCGCCGGTCGGTCGGCGTCGACTCGATGGCGCGCACGACGTCCATGCCCTCAGTGACCTTGCCGAACACCGGGTGCTTCGATGCGCCCGGCGTGAAGAAGTCGAGGTAGGCGTTGTGCTTGGTGTTGATGAAGAACTGCGCGCCGCCGGAGTCGGGCTGACCGGTGTTGGCCATCGACAGCGTGCCGGGCTCGTTGGAGAGCTTCTGGTCGAGCGGGTGCTCGTCCTTGACGCGCCCCAGCGGCGAGCCGCCGGTGCCGGCGCGCGGGCTGTGCGGGTCGGTGCTGTGCTCGCAGCCGAACTGGATCATGAAGTCCTGGATGACGCGGTGGAAGTGGAGTCCGTCGTAGAAGCCGGACTTGGCCAGCGCAATAAAGTTGCCGGCGGTGATCGGCATCTGCTCGAGGTAGATCTCGGCGGTGAACGTGCCGAGCGAGGTCTCGAAGGTGGCGGTCGGGTTGGGCATGAGGGTCGCGATCCTGGGTGTGGGCGCGGCGGGCCGGCTGAGAGGGCGGCTGGGCGGTCGGCGCCGCGGGGTGGGAGCGGGGTGAGACGGAGAGTATAGAGCCAGGGTGTTAGCGGCGCGCGAATCGCACGTATGGCGACGTGACGCCGTTGGACGGTGAAGGCCCGGCGCCGTCCGACGCGGAGACCCACGGCAGCGCGAGCAGGTACCGGGAAGAGAACGACCAGGGATCGCGGATCCACCCTGGCGTGGGGCACGCCGCCGACGGGACGGCCGTTGCCGGCGCCGCGCGATCGGCGGTCACGATGCCCGCGAGGTCGTTGTAGACGTCGTACGGGCACACGGTGACGGCGTGGCGGAGCCGGAGCGTGCCGCCGCAGCCATCGACCGCCACGATCAGCGCATCCGCCGCGCCTTCGTTGCCGGCCACGATCAGCTGGGAGCCGTCGGCGCTCCAGGCGATGGGGCCGCTCATCATCCGCCGGTCGTCGATCAGCGGGCTGACGACCGGCGTGATCGCCAGCCGCGCAAGCTCGGTCGCCGTGCCGGCGACGGGGTCGACGGCGAAGACGCCCACCTTGTCGCCGCCGTGGACGGCGACGAGCCCGAGGTTGTTCGGGCCGTGGCTGGCCGCCAGCGCGCCGGCGAAGGCGTAGTCCGCCGGAAGGGTGGCGGTGACGGTCCGGGCGGCGTCGCCGACCATGGCGCGCAGGTTGGCGAACGTCAGCTCCCGGGCGCGCCAGCGGTTGACGACGGCCCACAGCGGCTGCGGCCCGCGCGCATCGCGCGACGGGCCCAGGAGCGTGGCATATGCGATCCGCCCGTTCTGGAGCCAGCTGTGCACGCCGACCTCGCGGAGACCGGCGCCGGGCGGCTCGTCGACCACCACGGAGGGCAGCTCGATGGCCGCGACGTGGGCGGTGAGGCTGCGGCGGTCGAGGATGTGAAGCCGAAGGCGATGTTCACGCACGACCTCGGCCGCCGTCGCCGCCGTGAAGGCCGTCTGACTGAGCACGTAGACGGTGCGTCCGTTGGGGTCGGGCAGGATCTCCACCGGCAGTTCGTTCCGCGTCGAGAAAAACGCGTCTAGCGGGTTGACGTCCTGCCGATCGGCGCGGCTCGAAAGCCAGGGCAGCGGGATCCGACCGACGCCCAATCCCACGCCCGTCCCACCGACGCCGAACCACAACGCCCCATCCAGAATCGCGGTCGCCGAACCCACGAGCTGGAGCCGACCACTACGGCTATCGAGCCGGCGCGAGGCCCAGACCGTGGTGTCGTTGTCACGGGCGTCCATGAGTTGGAGGGTCTTAGGGCCGCCCCCACCCCCGGAGGCGAAGGCCGACAGGTCCGCGGCAGCGCTCAGGTCGCTGCGCGATCCGAGCTTCGGGCTGAGCACGCGCACGGCGCCCGTCGCCAGGTCGATCGCCGAGATCGCGCCGCAGCCGGGGAGGTTGCCCCCGGCGCCGCTCGTGACGACGTACGCCGTGGTCGCCGGGTCGAGGCCGTCGAGGAGGTCGAGCGCTCGGACGCGCGGGGCCGCGCCGCCCGGCGAGCCCCAAGCGCCCCCGGCGAGGCCGCCGGCCACGAGCCCGGCGACGACCATCGCCCATCGTCCCGTCCGCGCGGGCCGCTGAGCCGCAACCTCGACGGCGTGGTCGCCGCTGGGCAGCCCGCGATCGTCGGCCGCTTGCCCGTCCATCCGCTGCCTCCTCTTGGCATGGGTAGAACGTCTCCCAAGCTACGATGGCTCTGCCTGCCCCACCCGCACGAGCCGGAAGCCCTGGTAGTCGCCGCGCTCGTCGGGGAAGTTACCACGTCGAACGCTCGATTCCGCCCCCGCGGCTCGCGCGTACCATGCGCTGCCGCGCACCACCCGGAGCCATTCGCTGCCCGCCTCGCGGGCGAGGACTTCGTCGTGGTCGGCGTGCGGGCCGTCCACCGCCGCAACGCCTACGTCGGTGCCCCAGAGCCCCGTCGTCCACTCGCTGCAGCTCCCTTCGAGGTCGCTCACGCCCTCGGGCGTGTCGCCTTCCGGGAAGACGCCGACGACGCTCGGACGCCGCAGGTGGGTGGCGAGGGTGTTGGCCCTGAGCGCCTCGCCCGTCTCGCCGTACGGGAAGCGGCGACCCGTCATGCCGCGCGCCGCCGCCTCCCACTCGGTCTCCCGTGGCAGCCGGAACGGCTCGCCTGTCTGGGCCGACAGCCACGCGCAGTAGGCGCGCGCCTCGTGCCAGCAGACGCCCACCACCGGCTGCAAGGGGTTGTTGCAGCGCTCGTCGCGCCACAGCGCCGGCTCCGTCAGCCGCCCGCCGGGGTAGAGCTCGCTGAGGTGGGCCTCGAGATCCTCCTCGGTCATCGCCAAGCGGCGCTGGAAGCGCTCGTAGATCGCATCGTCGATCTGGCCGGTGTCGTGCAGCTCCTCGAGCGCCTCGGGGTGCTGCCGGAACAGGGCCAGGGTGAAGCGGGCGCCCCGCTTGGTCACCTCGGCCGTGCCCTCGCCGCGCCGCCACGCCCGCGCGTCCTCGGATGCCCACCAGCGGTCGTCCTCGTAGCCGCCGGCGTCCATGAAACAGGCGTACTCCGCGTTCGTCACCGCGAAGCGGCCGATGGCGAACGGGGCCAACGTCACGACCTGTTGCGGCAGTCGGGTCCACGTAGTCCCGTCCGGGTCGTCACCTTCGCCCGGGTCGTGGCCGATGGGGTAGGCACCCCCGGCGATGTCGACCATCGGCGGGCGGAGATACGCGCCGTGGGGACCTTCCGCTCGCTCGAAGCGCGGGTCGCCGATCCAGCCCAGCACCTGCCCCGCCTCCAGACGAGCCCGCAGGTCGGCCTCGACGTCGCGACAGCGCGCCGCCAGCGCCCAGCGCAGATCGCCCAGGAGCGACTCGCTCAACCGTGCGCGCACCGTCGAGACCCGGGCGGACTGGCCGGCGACCACCAGGTTCACTGGGATGAGCGCGCGGACGAACGCCTCGGGGTCCGCGGACATCGCCGCGGCCAGGATCGTGGTCTCCTCCCACCCGGTCGTCGGCAGCGCCGGCAGGGCGTCGCCCGGCGCCAGCGTCGCCACGAGGTCGCCCAGGGGCGGCCGGATCTCCGCCGCGCGCCAAGGCGTGCGCACCCGCTCGGGCTGCGGTTCGCGCGCGAGCATGCGCGCCGCGAAGTACTCCTGCAGCAGCTGGTGCCGGTAGAGCACCTCGTCCGCCGCGGGCTCCTCGTCCAACACGCCGATGGCCACGCCCGCCTTCACCAGCCGCTCGTCGTCGGCGTGGTCCAGCAGGTCGAGCGCCTGGTCGAAGTGGAGCCGCACCTGGTGGGCGCCGCCGGCCGCGTCCGCCACCTGCATCTGGTAGGCCAGCTCCGACAACTTCGGCAGGAGCGCCCCGCGCTCCGGCAGGTCGTACGGGTTCTGCCACTGCCATTGGGCCAGGCGCCGCACATCGCGGCTGGACAGCAGCGCCTCCAGCGCGAACAGCGGGTTGTCGTTCTCGACCTCGCGCTTGAGGGCCTGCCGCACGAAGCCGGTGAACAGCCCGGCGCGGTCCCGGGCCAGATCGCCGGTGGCCTCGACCTGGTCCACGAGCAGCGCCAGGAAGAACGGCGCCCGCAAGGCGTCCAACTGCGGCGTGCCGGCGATGGCCTGCCAGATGTCCTCGCCGCGCACCGGGCTGTAGGCACGCAGGAACGCCCGGACCTGGTCGTCGGCCAGCGGCTCGATGCGCACCTGGGGGACGCGGAGGTCAGGGGTGGAGAGCGGGGCGGAGTAGTCCAAGCTGCGGCAGCTGAAGACGACGCGGTTGCCGGGCCGCTCACGGGCAAGGCGCACCAGCCAGTCTTTCCATCCGCCGACCCGCAGCCAGTACTCGCGCTCGTCGGCCGTCGGCATCTCGTTGAGCGCGTCCAACAGCAGCGTGACGCGTCCCTCGGCCAGCAGCTCGTCCAGCGGCGGGAGCGCGGGGAAGCGCTCGGCCCATCGGGCGGCCAGCCACACGCCCGGCAGCGGGGGCGCCGCCCCTGGTGTCTCGGGCGTGTACTGGTTCAGCGCGGCAAAGAAGGTGATGGGGTCGCCCGCTCTCTCCCCGCGCAGCGCCGCGATGGCCGTGTCCAGCTCGAGGTGCCGCAACAGCGTGCTCTTGCCGCTGCCCGGCGGACCCAGGACCACGAGGACCGGGTCGGGCACGGCCGCCAGAAGCTCGCTGAGCCCCTCGTACCGCTGCGGCGTCGCCGCCCAGCGGTCGTCCGTGACCTCTTCGCCCCGGTCGACCCACAGCGAGAGCGCCACGAACCGCCCGTCCAGCCGATAGCGGGGCTGGCTCCACTCGGCGACCCGGCCCAGGCGGTACTCGGTGAGGTCGGCGGGGCGATGCCGCGCCGCCTCGCGAACCTGGGCGGCTGTCAGCACGACCGTGGCGACGTCGCGGCGGATCACCCGGTGCAGGGCCTCGAACGTCTCGCCCACGCTCCGCACCGCCTGCGTCGGCTCCAGGGCATCGCCGGCGTCCGATGCCGTGGCGTCGGCGACGACGATGCGCTCCCGGGGACCGAGCTCGCCCGCGGTCGCGAGGGAGCGCGTGTCGTCCGGCAGACCGGGCGCGGTCACCTGCCAGATGTGCTCGGCGTGCCGTAAGTCCTTCAAGCGATGCTCGCCCAGGTCGCGCAGGCCGGCGCCCTCGGGCAGGTGGTCCGCCATCCCCGCCCGCGCCGTCGACGAGAGCAGTACCTGCCCGCCATGCCCGGCGGAGGCGAGGCGCGCGGTGCGGTTCAGGGCCGGGCCGAAGTAGTCGCCGCCGCGCGCCTCGGCGTGACCGCTGTGCAGGCCCATGCGCACGCGCACGGCGCCGAACGCGGCCCCGAACGCGCTCCAGTCTTCGGACAGCAGGGCCGCCTGGGCGTCCAGCGCCGCCTGCAGGGCCGACGGCGCCTCGGCGAAGGCGCCGTAGAACGCGTCGCCGACGGTCTTGAAGACATGCCCGCCGCGGCCCTCGATGGCGCCGCGCAGGATCTCGTCATGGCGCACCAGCGCTGACGACATGGCGTCGCCCTGGTGCTCCCATCGCTGGGTCGAGCCCTCGATGTCGGTGAACAGAAAGGTGAGCGTGCCGGTGGGCAGGGGGCCCGTCATCGGCGGGCCTCGGATGCGCGGCCCCTCGCGACGTCGCCGCCGGTCGCCGTGACCCGGCGCACCGCGCCCAGCCCCGTCACGCTACCTCCCTCCCGTCACCGTCACCCCCGCCGCCCCGGGCCGCTGGCTGTCGACGCCCGCCGCCATCCAGCGCCAGGCGCCGGCCGTGCCGCGCACCTCGAACGGCGCCGCCAGGGTGCCGTCGGCGCCGGCGGCGGCGGTGCCGAGGTCGAAGCGCAGCCGGGTGTCGGGTTCGAGGGCCCAGTGGTGGACGGTCTCGCCGGCGTCGAAGCCGGCGCCGCGGCCGGTGAAGCGCGTCGCGGGGGCGCCGCTGGCCGGGTCGACGCTCAGCGACGGCCAGGCTGCCGGCGTGCCGGTGCAGGCCACCACCGCCACGTCGTCGATCGTGAACGTCGTGGCGTCGCGCTTGTTGCTGCCGGCGCTGAAGATGAGCATCTGGGTGCGGTCCAGCGGCAGCGCCTGCGCCGACAGCCGCCAGCCGTCGCGCCCCGAGAGGTTGCTCAGCACCTCGAGCGCGCTCGCGGCCGCCGTCGAGCCGTCGACCGAGACGCGCACCCAGTCGAACGGGTCCTTGCTCGTCGCCGCCTCGCCCGACTGCATCCGCCACCAGTAGACGACGTGCGCCGACGCCGTGCCGGGCGGCAGCGTGATCTTCTGGCGCAGGTCGGCCGTGACATCGTTGCGGCCCAGCAGCTTGGCGCCGAGCTTGCCGCCGCTGCGGTCGCTGGCGGCGGCGCCCGCCTCGCCGTCGAGGGTCCAGCCGCGGGTGCCGTCCTCGAAGGTGCCGTTCGTGAGCACATTGCGGCAGGCCTGCGGCCCGGCCGTCGGCTCGGGGCGCGGCGTCGGGCTGGGGCCGGGCGTCGGCACGGCGGTCGGCTCGGCGGGCGTCGGCGAGGGCGGCGGCGTGCGCGTCGGCGCCGGCGTCGGCGGCAGCACGGCCCGCGTGCCGCAGGCGTCGATCCGGACCGCCTTGAGCTGGCCCAGGTCGCCCCAGGCGTGGGCGAACGCCACGTCGCCGTCGGGCATCGTCTGCATGTCGTTGCGCGCCCCGATCGGCGCGTCGATGGCGACCGGTCCCTCGAGGATCGCCCCGTCGCGGGTGATCTCGGCGATGAGGTGCGACCCGTTGGCCGTCCACGACGCCAGGAAGGCGTCGCGGCCGTAGCGGGCCAGGTGCGGCCCGTCCTCGGTGACGCCGGCCGTGTTCGTCAGCCAGCGGACGGTCCCGACATCGGCCTCGTTGCTGACGTGGACGATGCCGACGTCGGTCGAGGTCCGGCCCTCGGGCGAGGCGAAGCTCATCAGGAAGCCGTCGGGCAGCGGCACCCAGCCGCCCAGGCGCGCGTCGGAGTTGCCGCCGCCGTCGCCGGACGGCTCCTCGCGGATCAGGCGTTCGCGGTGGTTGAAGTGGAAGCCCTCCTTGGGGAAGGCGTCTGACAGGCAGACCGGGCCGAAGCGCGTCCCGTTGTGGGCCAGGCGCAGGTCGAGGCTGTGGCTGCAGCCCCAGTCCCAGCCCTCGCGCTCGCGCGTCACCTTGTTGCCCTGGGCGTCGAAGAACCAGAACAGGTCGCCCTGGTGCTTGCCCTGGGCGCCCCAGAACTGGGTGTGGCCGAAGTAGGCGCCGTAGATCCCCTCGGCGAACACGAGCCGCCCTTCGTGGCCCCAGCTGTCGACCCACTTGCTGCCGGTGACGGTCTGCGACTGGAGCCCGACGAGCGCGTTGTCGAACACCGGCTCGCCCGCGGCGTCGAGCCGCACCAGCGCCATCACGTTGCCGCGGGCCACCAGCATCGCCACGCCGCCGTCGGCGTGGGCCACGAGGCCGCGCACGGTGTCGCCGGCGACCGTGAAGTCGGGTCCGGCCCGCAGGCCGTCGCCGTCGATCGGCGTGACGTGGACCCGGCCGTCGGCGTCGCTCCAGGCCACCTTGGCCCCGCCGTCGGCCTGCGGCGCCAGGTAGATCGGCCATGTTGTCCGGCCGCGGCCGCTCGACACCTGGACCTGGTCGGGCGCGACGTCGATCGGCGTGACCCGGACGCGCTCGGCCAGCGGGCCGCAGACGGCGGTCGTGGGCGTGGCGGTCGGCAGGTCGGTCGCCGTCGGCTCCGGCGACGGCGTCGCGCTCGGCGCCGCCGTGGCCGCCGCCGTCGGGACGCTCGGCGCCCAGGTGCGGTCGTGGCGGGCGACGGCCAGCGGGAGGAAGATCGCGTGCGGGCCGCGGTCGTCCTGCTGGCCGCGCGCGCCGGCCGGCGGGCCGCCGGCGACGGCCATGGCGGCCAGGAGCCCCGCACACGCGGCGCGCGCCGCCGCAAGGAATCGCACCGACCCGCTGCGCTGCTCCATCGTCGTCCCCCCTGGAAGCCGCCCGCTCACCTCGCCACTGACGCGCAAGGGTAGTCGATCGGCCAGAGGCCGCGCAAGGGGCGCCGGCGACCGGCCGCCGTCCGGCGCCCGGCTACAATCGCCGGATGGCGCTCCACCCTCGTGCGGTGCGGTCGACGAACCTCGGCCCGGCGATCGTCGCGGCTCTCGCGGCCCTTGCCGCCGTCGCGGTCGCCGCCGCGCCTGCGCCCGCCGCGGCGCGGGCGCGTGCGCTTGCGCCAGGCGGGGCGTTCGCGCCGCGCCCATGCGCCGCGTTCGGCTACGACGGCGCGGCGCCGGCCGAGCGGGTGATCTGCGGCGAGGTGACGGTGCCGTTGTGGCACGACGACCCGGACGGCGCGACGATCGCGCTGCCGGTGGCGGTGGTGCGGCGCGAGCCGAGGGCGGCGAGCGGCGACGGCGCGCCGTTGATCCTCCTCCAAGGCGGCCCGGGCGGCTCGACGATCGACGCCTACCTCGACCTCGCGCTCGCGCCCGACGGCGACGCGTTCGGCCTCGGGGCGTTGCGGGCGCAGCGCGACCTCGTCCTGCTCGACCAGCGCGGCACGCGCCATGCGTCGCCGGCCTTGATGTGCCCCGAGCTCGTCGACCTGACCCGCAAGACGATCGAGCTCGACCTCGATCCCGACGTCTACTACGCCCTCGAGGACGACGCGGTGGCCGACTGCCGCGAGCGGCTCGACGCGGCGGGCGTCGACGTGGCGGCGTTCCAGAGCCTCGAGAACGCCGCCGACATCCCGGCCGTCGCTGCCGCCCTCGGCTACGACGGCTACCACGTCTACGGCGTCTCGTACGGCTCGCTCTTGGCGCTGCACCTGCTGCGCCAGCGGCCGCCCGGGCTGGCCAGCGTCGTCCTCGACGCCGTCGCGCCGCCGTCGATCGACTTTAACGCCCAGGCCGCCCGATCGCTCGACGGCAGCCTCGATGCGATCTTCGCGGACTGCGCCGCGGCCCCGGACTGCGCCGCGGCCTACCCGGCCCTCGAGGCCGACCTGGCCGCCGCCGTCGAGCGGCTCGACGCCGCGCCGGCGCGCGTCGGGGTGACCGACCCGGCGACCGGTCGCCGGTACCGGGCGATATTCGACGGGCGGGCGCTCATCGACGCCGTCCACCAGCTGCTCTACGGCGGACCGGCCGTCCCGATCGTGCCCTACCTCGTCGACGCCGCGGCCGACGGCCGCTTCGACGCGCTGGGGGCGCTGATGAGCCTCTGGGCGTTCGACGACACGCTGGCGGAGGGGATGTACTTCTCGACGGTCTGCAGCGAGGACGGCGACATCGACCCGGCCGCGGTGCCCCTCGACGACGTGCGGCCCTGGCTGGCCGACCGGCTGGCGGGCGACGCCGACGACCTGCTGGCGGGCTGCGAGATCTGGGACGTCCCAGCGCTCGGCTCGGCCGTCGACGCGCCGGTGGCCAGCGACACGCCGGCGCTGCTGCTCTCGGGCCGCTTCGACCCGATCACGCCGCCGGCCTTCGCGGCTGCCGCGGCCAAGACGTTGTCGCACGCGACGCACGTCGTCTTTCCGGCCGGCAGCCACGGCGCGCTCGGCGAGCCGTGCGCCAACGCCGTCGTCGCGGCCTTCCTGGCCGACCCCGGCGCCCCCGTCGACGCGGCCTGCGCCGCCGCCGCGCCCGCGCCCGACTTCCGAACCCCCGCCGACACCGTCTTCAGCCCCGTCCCGCGCACCGTCCTCGACCACTTCGCAGCCCTCACCGGCGAAGCCGAGGCCCTCAGCGCCGACGCCGGCACGCCGGTCGACCCGGCGGGCGACCCCCCGGCCGACGCCGTGCCCGACGCGTCGCCCGACACCTCGCCCGACGCGCCGACGATGCTCGACGGCCGCCCCGCTCCGGCCGCGCCCGGCCCGTGGCGGACGCTCGCGCCGCTGGCGCTGTGCGCGGCCGCCTGGCTCTGGCTGGTCGTGGCCGGCGCCGGCTGGCTCCTCGGCCGCGCGTTCGGCGCCGCTCCGGACGCGCGACGACCGGCGCGCCTCGTGCCGTGGCTCGTGCTCGGCGCGACGGCGGCGCCGCCGTCGTTCGCCGTCGGCCTGGCGGTCGTGCTGTGGCGGCTCGTCGAGGCCGGCCACGAGATGGTGTTCTACGTCGGCCTGCCGCGCGGCGCCGCCTGGCTGCTGGCCCTGCCGCCGCTCGGCGCCGCCTGCGGCCTGGCGCTGGCCGCCGTGGCCGCCTGGTCGTGGCGGGTGCGGGCGTTCGGCCTCGGCCGGCGCCTCGTGGCGACGTCGCTGGGGGTCGCGGGGGTGGGGTTGGCGGTCGGGTTGGTGTGGTTGGGGCTGGTGGGGGCGGTGGGCTGACCCGTGCGGACTGCGGGGGGACTCGCGATCCGCTTTGAGCGCAAGCTCGCCAACGTCGGCGACTCCTGCCTGCTAGCTCTCACTCTGGCGCCTCAGACGGATTTCACAGTGAGTCCTCGGGCCTTCGCCACGCCGGCAACCGGCTGAACGGATACAACCATGCGCAGTGACGAACTCAAAGCGGTTTTCGACCAGCAGGCCTCTGGCTACGATCAGCAATGGGCGAAAATGGCACCCATCCGTGACGGTCTGTACTATCTTCTCAAATTCGTCTTTGCCGACTTGCCGGCAGATGCGCGAATTCTATGCGTTGGGGCAGGAACGGGCGCAGAGTTGGCTCATCTCGCCCGGGCATTTCCTCGTTGGACCTTCACTGCGGTCGACCCTTCGGGTGCGATGCTCGAGGCTTGTCGCCAGCGAGCCCATGCAGAGGGATTTTCGTCGCGCTGCCACTTTCATGAGGGGTATCTTGAATCGCTTCCCATCAAAGACATGTATGAGGGTGCCACATGTTTTATGGTGTCTCAGTTCATTCTGGCGCAAGAAATGCGCATCGAGTTCTTTCGTGACATTGCAGATCGATTGATGCCAGGCGGTATCTTGGCGAGTTCCGATCTAGCATCAGACGTTGACTCGGATGCGTACGCCGCACTTCTCCGCGTATGGATCCATGTAATGTCGTCGGAGGGTGTCCATCCCGGAGCTGTGGAGCGAGCACGCGCGGCGTACGCCAAAGACGTGGCGATACTTCCGACCGAGCGCATAGCGTCCATCATTGAATCAGCCGGATTTGAGCGCCCAGTGCAATTCTATCAGGCTGGTCTGATGCACGCCTGGTTCTCGAGACGCGCAGCGAGCAGAGTTTAACCATGAGTGGCCGTTAACCGATTGGCACCGTGACCTCCGCCCACGTCGGCGTGACTCGCCACCACAGCTCCCCCACATCGCCGCCCTCCGCTACCCCCCCTCAACCGCCACCTCCCCCCCCACCGCCCGCAGCGCCTCGACGAACCCCGGAAACGAGTCGGCCACGCGCTCGCCGTCGGTGACGGTCGTCGTGCCGGCGGCGGCCAGGCCGGCGACGGCCAGGGCCATGACGATGCGGTGGTCGTCCGCGCCATCCACCGCGGCGCCGCGCAGCGGCGTCGGGCCGGTGATCGCCAGGCCGTCGGGGCGGACCTCGACGTTGGCGCCGAGCCGCGTCAGGCCGTCGGCGATCCGTGCGATGCGGTCGCTCTCCTTGACCCGCAGCTCGGCGGCGTCGGCGATGACGGTCGTGCCGCGGGCCCGGGTGGCCACGACCGCCAGCAGCGGCAGCTCGTCGATGGCGCGCGGCACGAGCGGGCCGTCGATGCGCACGGCGGTGAGCGGGCGGTGGGCCAGCGCGATGTCGGCGACGGGCTCGCCGCAGCGCATCGACCAGCCGTCGACCGTCACCGCCGCGCCCATGGCCGACAGTGCGTCGAGCCAGCCGATGCGGCCGGGGTTGACGTTGACGCCCGCCAGCTTCACGGCGCTGCCGGGCACGATCGCCGCCGCGCCGAGCACGAAGGCCGCCGCCGACGGGTCGTCGGGCACGTCGTAGCGGCCGCCGCCGGGCGGCGACAGCCGCGCCACCGGGCCGTCGAGCGTCGTCGTCCGGCCGTCGAAGCGGATTGGCGCGCCCATCGCCGCCAGCAGGCGCTCGGTGTGGTCGCGGACCGGGGCGGGCGTCGTGACGCGGGTCGGGCCGGCCGCGTCCAGCGCGGCCAGCAGGACGGCGCTGGCCACCTGGGCGCTGGCCACCGGCAGGGCGACGTCGATGCCCGCCAGCGCCGCGCCGCGCCCCACCAGCGGCGCGTGGCCGTCGGTGGTGGCGAGGTCGGCGCCCATCGCCCGCAGCGGCGCGGCGACGCGCTCCATCGGCCGGCGCGACAGGCCGGGGGCGGCGGTCAGCGTGAACGGGCGGTGCTGCCCGACCAGCAGCCCCGCCAGCAGCCGCATCGTCGTGCCGGAGTCGCCGCAGTCGATCGTGACGGCCGGCCCCGCCAGGCCGCGCACGCCGCGGCCGGCCACCACGACGTCGTCGCCGTCGTCGCCGATCGCCACGCCCAGCGCCTCTAGAGCGGCGCGCGTCCGGCCGACGTCGCGGCACGGCGAGAGGCGGCGGATGCGCGTCGGGCCATCGGCGAGCGACGCGGCGAGCAGGATGCGGTGCGACAGCGACTTGTCGCCGACGAGCGGCGCCGTCCCCGTCAGCGGCGTGCCGCCGGCGACGACGAGCGCCGTGGGGCGGTCGTCGGGCGGCGGATCGGCGTCGGCGAGCGCGCTTCGCATGGCCGTATCGTGCCACGGACGCCGCCAAACACACGACGGCCCCGGCTGGATGAGCCAGGGCCGTCCAAACAGGCTCCTCGTCGGTTCGGCGTCGACGCGCACAGCGCGCCGGCGCGGCGCCCCAACCGCTGGGCGCGATCGTGTCGCGGCCGCGCGGGGCGTGGTGCGGGCGGCGACCGGGGTGGCCGCCCGCGCGAGCGGTTAGCGGCTCGCGGCGCGCGGCGTCGCCAGCTGGGGCAGCGACGGACGCCGTCCGCCGCGCAGCCGGATCACGCGCTCGGCGGTCGTCGGCTTGGCCGGCGCCGGCTCGTCGAAGATCGCGCTCAGCAGGAGGTAGCCGCCGAGGAGCCGCATCCGCTCGCGCGCGCCCTGATAGCTGCCGTCCGAACACTTCTGCTGCTGCATCACGTGCCTCCAAATCCTTCCAATGGTGCGCCGCCGTCAGCGGCCTGTACCCACTAGACGCACGAGACACGCCAAAGGTGTCGCCGAGTTTCGTCCCGGTCAGCGAGCGGTCCGCGATCGGTCAGGCGGCGCGGCGGCCACTACGGCGATGCGGGCCGCCGAGCCGTCGACGCCGCACGCCGGACAGGGCAGCCGCGCGCCGCTGCGCCAGTCGTACCAGCCGGTGGTGACGCGCAGCGCGGCCGGGTCGAACGGCATCGCGGGGTTGGGCGATGCCGCCGGATCGCGCGCCGCCGACGGGTCGGGCGCGGCTGGGTCGGGCGACGCCGCCCGCCCGCTCGCGCCGGCCGACCCCGTCCAGACCAGCGGCACCGCCAGGACGACGCGCGCCCCGGCGGGCCAGCGGTCGGTCGTCGGGTGGCCGCCCAGCGGCGGGCCGTCAAACTGGGCCACCGTCCGGCCGGCGGCGTCGGCGGCGTGGACGAACAGGTTGTGGTCGATCGCCGTCGGCGCGCGGACGTCGAGGCGCAGCGTCGCCGTGATCGACGCCGGCGCCGCGCCGTCGCCCGGCGCAACGGTCGCGTCCGCCGCGACGAGCGTGAAGGCGTCGCCGAACGTCGCCGGCCCGTCGAGCGGTGCCGCGGCGGGTGCGGCGAGCGCAGCCGCGACGGCGTCGGGCGTGAACCGGAACACCGTCACTGAGTCGGCGCCGCGCCGGTCGCGCAGCGTCGTCGCCGCGGCCATCGGCCAGCGGCGGCCGAACGCGGCGGCCGCGGCCGCCTCGAGCGGATCGAAGGCGTAGCGCGCCGACGACCCGGCCGGCGGCAGCAGCAGGCCGGCGGCGCTGTCGACGGCCGTCGGCGGTGCGGCGGCCGTCAGGACGGCGATGGCCGTCTGGCCGTCGAGGAGGGGCGTGATGTACGTCGGCCCCTCGGCCGCGACGCGGGCCAAGGCGACGCCGTGGTCCGTCGCGGCGGCGTTGAAGATGCCGGGCAGCCGATCGTCGGCGGCGTAGCGGCCGAAGTAGTCGCGCGCCGTGCCCAGCAGCGGCGCGGCGGCGGCGAGGGCGACGAACGCGGCGGCGGCCTGGCGCCTGGGGCGCGCGTCGCCCACCGCCCCCGCCAGCGCGCCGAGCCCGACCGCGGCCACGGCGAACAGGACCGGCCAGGCGCCGGTCAACCGCAGGAAGTTGGGGGCGTCGGCGCTGAGCCACGACGGCAGCGCCGTGACGGCCAGCGTGACGAGGGCCAGTGCTGCCGCCGGCGACCGCGCCTTCCTCGCCGGCGAGCCGCCTGCCAGCGCCGCGGCGGCGACGACGACCAGGCCCGCCAGCCAGCCGACGGCCCAGAGCGGATCGGCGAACACCGGCCGGCGCGGCAGGTTGTGGTAGCGGTTGCGGTCGCCGCGCCAGACCGGGGCCATGGCCAGCGCCACGGCGTTGTCGGCGAGGGCGCCCGCGAGGTGGCCGTCGTTCACCGCGGGGTTGAGGATCGACACCTGGCGCGTGCGCTCGCTGGCCTGCTCGGGATGGCGGGCGAAGTGGCGCAGCAGCGGGGCCGCCAGGACCGCCGCCACGGCCACCGCCAGCATCGCCCGCGCGACCGGGGCCGGCCGCCGCACCCGCCACGCCCACCACGCGCCGCTGGCCAGCGGGATGAGCGGCAACAGCCGGCCCGTGAGATGGGTGTAGAACGCGCCGGCCAGGACGACGCCGGTGACGGCCGCCCAGCCGATCGGCGCCGCGCGGCGAACCCACGACGACCGGCCGTTCGGCGCCGCCGGGCCGTCGCCGGCCGCGCGCGGGCCGGCCGCCGCCGCATCGCCGTCCGCCAGGGCGCGCGACCAGGCGACGACGAGCAGTCCGACCCAGACCGGCAGCAGCACGAGCCGCAGCGCGACGCGCGACTGGAGGACCGGCCAGAACGTCCAGCCGGCGCCGACGGCCGCCAGCAGGACGACCGCGCGCGACGGCCGCGGCGCCAGCCGCCGCACGACCGCCACCGCCAGCGCCGTCGCCACCACCCCGGCCAGCGCGACGACGAGGCGGAGCCGGAAGATCGATACGCCCAGCGTGCCGAACGCCGCCGCCAAGAGGTAGCTGAACAGCGGCTCGCGGCCGTTGTTGCCCGCCAGGTAGATCGGCCGGGCGCCGGCCACGATGTCGAGGGCGTCGCGGGCGTAGTGGCCCTCGTCGGTGTGCAGCCCGGGGGGCAGATCGCCCAGCCGCCAGACGCGCACGCACAGCGCCACGAGCAGCACGCCGGCCAGCGCCAGCCGCAGCGGCCAATCGGGCGGGGCGGGGCGGGCGCGGGGACCGGACATGGCCCGGGAGCGTAGGGGCGTTGGCGTGCCGGGTCCAGCGGCGGCCACCGTGCCGCCCGCCATCGGGACGCGCGCCGATCCGTCCGGTAGAATGCCGGCCATGCCCCTCGCTGCCCGCCGTGCCGCCGACGCCGCCGGACCTGATGGCCGCGCCGACGACGCCGTCGTCGCGCTGCGCGTTGCGCTCCCGCTGGACCGCGTGCCGCGCGACGCGTGGGCCGTGCTGCGCCTGGCGGCGCCGGGCGCGCCGCGATTCGCCTGGCGGGCGTACGACGCGGCGACGACGCGCGCCGCGTTCGGCGCGGTGCGCACGGCGCGCGGCGAGGGCGAGGGCGCGCTCGAGGCGGTGGGGCGGGCGGTGGCGGCCGCGGCGCCGCGGCGCGCGCTGCCCGACGGCCGGCCCGCTGCCGGGCCGCCGGCCCGCTGGTACGGCGGCGCGGCCTTCGACGTCCGCCGGCCCCCGGTCGGCGATTGGGCGGCATTCCCGGCCGTCGCGTTCTCGCTGCCCGAGGTCGAGCTGGCCTACGACCCACGTCGCCAGCGCGCGACGCTGACGGTGTGCGGGTCCCGCGACGCGCTGCCGGAGCTCGCCGCGCGCGCCGGCGCGGTCGCGCACGCGCTGCGGCAGCTGCGGGCGAACGGCGACGCGGATCCGGACGGCCATGCAGGCGCGCGCGGCCCGGACGGCGGGCGGGTCGGCGCGGCGCCTGCGCCCCGGCCGGATCCGGCGCTGGCCGAACGGCTGGCGCGGGCGCTCGACGCCATCGCCGCCGGCCGCGTCGCCAAAGTCGTCGTCGCCGCGTCGCGCCGCGCGCCCGGGCCGGCCGGCGGTGTCGCGGCGCTCTTCGCCCGCGCCGTGGCCGCGCCCCGTTGCACGGCCTACCTGGTGGCCCCGGCGCCGGATGTGGCCTGGCTGGGCGCGACGCCCGAGCGGCTGGTGCGGGTGCGGGGGCGGCGCGGGTGGTCGATGGCCCTGGCCGGGACGCGGCCGCGCGGCGCCGACGCGGCCGCCGATCGGCACCTTGGCGCGGCGCTGCGGGCGTCCGACAAGGACCGCCGCGAGCACGCCGCCGTGGTGGAGGGCGTGCGCGGCGCGCTGGCGGCGGTGCCGGGCGTCGTCACCGCGGCGCCCGGCGCGCCGCGGCTGCGTCGGCTGGCGACGCTGCAGCACCTCGAGACCCCGATCGCGATCCGCGGCGCGCAGCGCCTGGACATCCTGGCGCTGGCGGCTCGCCTGCACCCGACCCCCGCCCTGTGCGGCGCGCCGGCGGCCGCGGCGCGCGACCTCATCGCCCACCTCGAGCCCGAAGGGCGCGGCTGGTACGGCGGCCTCGTCGGCTGGGTCGACGGCCGTGGCGACGGCGACCTGGCCGTCGGCATCCGCGGCCTGCTCGTCGGCGGCGGACGGGCGACGGCCTGGGCCGGCGCCGGCCTCGTGGCCGGCTCCGACGCGGCGGCCGAGGCGGACGAGATCGCCCACAAGCTGGCCGCGGCGTTGGCGCTGCTGGGCGGGGGCGCGGGCGGGTCGGCGCGCTTGGTGACACCGTGAGCGGCGCGGTGCCCCGACCCGAGGCGGCGCAGCCGACGCCGTCGGATGCCGCGGGCGCCGCCGGCGACCGGGCCGCGGTGAACGCCGTTTGGGCGGCCGTCCTCGTCGACGCGCTGGTGGCCGGCGGTGTGCGCCACGTCTGCGTCGCGCCCGGCTCGCGCTCGACGCCGTTGGCGTGGGCCGTCGCCGAGCGGGCCGCGGCCCGCTCGGGCGGCGGGGGAGCGGGCGATCCCGGGGCCGCGGATGCCGCGACGGGCGCCCAGGGCGCGCCGACGCTGACGTGCTCGGTGCACCTCGACGAGCGCGGCGCCGGGTTCTTCGCCGTGGGCTACGCCAGCGCCACCGGGCGGGCGGCGGCGGTGGTCTGCACCAGCGGCACCGCCGCCGCCAACCTGCTGCCAGCGGTCGTCGAGGCGCACCACAGCCGGCTGCCGCTCGTCGTCGTCACCGCCGACCGGCCGCCGGACCTGCGCGACCGGGGCGCGTGGCAGGCGATCGACCAGGTCAAGCTCTACGGCGGCTACACCCGCTGGTACCACGAGCTCGGCGAGGCGGCCGCCGACGGCGCCGCGCTGCGCTACGCCGCGGCCGTCGGCGCGCGGGCGGCGGCGGCCGCGCGGTCCGCGCCGCGCGGCCCGGTCCACCTGAACGTCCCGCTGCGCGAGCCCCTTGGCCCGGCCGCGGCGCCGCCGGCCATCGCGACGCCCGCCCCGCCCCGGTTCGCATCGGCCGACCCCCGCCCCGACCCGGCCGCGGTGGCCGAGCTCGCCGCGCGCATCGCCGCCGAGCCGCGCGGCCTCGTCGTCGCCGGCCGGCCGGCGCTGAACGCGGCGGCGCGGGCGGCGGTGGCGCGCCTGGCGGCCGCCGCCGGCTACCCGGTGCTGGCCGAGCCGTTGAGCGGGCTGCGCTTCGGCGTCGACGCCGGCGCCGATCCCGTCATCCATCCCGCCGCGGACACCGGCGCAGCCGTCCGCGCCGCCCGCCGCCCGGTCTGGGTGACCGGCTACGACGCCCTGCTGCGGCCCGACAGCGGCCTGGCAGTGCCGCCGCCGCGCCTGGTGCTGCGCATCGGCGGCAGCCTGACCTGGAAGCACGTGTCCGACTACCTCGGCCGCGCCGACGCCGCCTGGCAGGTGGCGATCGATCCCGAGCGCAGCTGGGACGACCCGACCGGCCGCGTCGGCCTCCGGATCGAGGCGCCGGTGGCCGCCACGCTCGACGCTGTCGCCGACGCCCTGGCGGCGCGCGGCGCCGGCGTCGACGACGCCGGCGCCGGCTGGCGCGCCGGGTGGCGGGCCGCCAGCGAAGCCGTGGCCGGCGTGCGCGCGTCGTTCGTCGCCGCGCCGGACGGCGAGGCGGCGCGGTCCACCGCCTGGCTCCACGCCGCGCTCGTCGAGCTGCTGCCCGAGGGGGCGCTGCTGGCGGTGGCCAACAGCATGGCGGTGCGCGACCTCGACACGTTCGGCGCGCCCGGCGCCAAGGCCCTGCACGTCGTCGGCAACCGCGGCGCGGCCGGCATCGACGGGACGCTGTCGTCGGCGCTCGGCGCGGCGTTCGGGTCCGGCCGGCCGGCGGCGCTGCTGACCGGCGACCTAGCGTTCCTCCACGACGCCGGCGGCTTCGGCCCGGTCGCCGACCTCGTCGCCCGCCACGGCGCCGCGACGCTCGACCTGTTCGTCGTCATCGTCGACGACGGCGGCGGTGGCATCTTCGAGCACCTGCCGGTGGCGGCGGCCGACCGCCGGCGCTTCGAGACGTTCTTCGCCACGCCGCAGGCCGCCGATCTGGCCGCGCTGTGCCGCGCCTGGGGCGTGCCGTGCCGCGCCGCGCCCGACCCGGCGGCGCTGGCCGCCGCGGCCGCGGTCCCGGCGCCGATCCGAGCCGCGGTCGTGCCGATCGACCGCGCGGCGAACACCGCCGCCCACCGCGCCTACTGGCGGGCGGCGGCCGCGGCGGCGGCGGCGGCGACCGCCGGGCGGGCGTGGTGATCGCACCGCCGTCGCCGCAGGCGCCGCCGATCACGCCGCTGCACCTCGAGCCCCTGGGCGCGGACCCCGCCAGCGGCGCGGCCCGGCGCACCGCCGACGCGCCGCCGCTCGTCCTGCTGCACGGCTTCACCGGCGACACGACGACGTGGCGCCCCTTCGCCGCCGCGGCCCGGCGCCCGGCGGCCGGCGGCGAGACGGTCGTCGCCCGTGACCTCGTGGCCGTCGACCTCGTCGGCCACGGCCGCTCGCCCGACCCGCCCGACGACGCCGCCTACGCCCTCGACGCCCAGTCGGCGTCCGTCGTGGCGGCGCTGGATGGCGCCGGCGTCCGGCGCGCCGTCTGGCTGGGCTACTCGATGGGCGGCCGGGTGGCGCTGACGGCGGCCCTGGCGGCGCCGGAGCGGTTCGCGGCGCTCGTCCTGGTGAGCACGTCGCCGGGCCTGGCCGACGCCGCCGCGCGGACGGCGCGCGCCGCGGCCGACGCCGCGCTGGCGGCCGAGATCGCGCGCGACGGCGTGGCGGCGTTCGTCGAGCGCTGGGCGGCGCACCCGCTCTTCGCCAGCCAGGCCGCGCTGGGGCCGGCGCACGCCGCGGCGATGCGCGCCCAGCGGGCGCGCAACCGCGCGCCCGCGCTGGCTGCGACGCTGCGGGCCGCCGGCGCCGGGGCGATGGCGCCGCTTTGGGACCGCCTCGGCGCATTGACGATGCCGGTCCTCGTCGTGACCGGCGCCCTCGATGCGGCCTACGGCGCCATCGGCGCGGCGATGGCGGCCGCGATCGGGGCGTCGGCCGGCGGGGCGCGCCCGGCTGGGGGCGCGGCGCACGTCGTCGTGGCGGGCGCCGGGCACGCGGTCCACCTCGAGGCGCCGGCGGCGCTGGCGACCGCGGTCGGCGGTTGGCTTGCGGGCGGCGATCCGCGCCGCGGCCCGCCGAGTGCGCCCGCGCCGGGCGGCGGGCCGGGCGAGATTGTGCCCGGCGCGGCGGGCGCGATAGGATAGGCGCCGAAGCGATTCGCGACCGCGGCAAGGAGCCCGTCCCGGTGTCGACCCAGTGGCAGACGATTCAGACGTTCGACGACATCCGCTTCGAGCGCGACGGGGCGATCGCCAAGGTGACGATCGACCGGCCCGAAGTGCGCAACGCGTTCCGGCCGCAGACGGTGCGCGAGATGCTCGCCGCGTTCGAGGTCTGCCGCAACGACCCGTCGATCGGCGTCGTGATCCTGTGCGGCGCCGGCGACGAGGCGTTCTGCTCCGGCGGCGACCAGCGCGTCCGCGGCAAGGCCGGCTACGTCGACGACGCCGGCGTGCCGCGCCTCAACGTCCTCGACCTCCAGATGGCCATCCGCCGCCTGCCCAAGCCGGTCGTGGCGATGGTCGCCGGCTACGCCATCGGCGGCGGGCACGTCCTGCACGTGGTCTGCGACCTGACGATCGCCGCCGACAACGCCCGCTTCGGCCAGACCGGCCCGCGCGTCGGCAGCTTCGACGGCGGCTTCGGCTCGGCTTATCTGGCGGCGATCGTCGGCCAGAAGAAGGCGCGCGAGATCTGGTTCCTGTGCCGCCAGTACGACGCCCAGCAGGCGTTGGAGATGGGCTTGGTGAACACCGTCGTGCCGCTGGCCGAGCTCGAGGCCACCACGGTGCAGTGGTGCCGCGAGATGCTCGCGCTCAGCCCGCTGGCGCTGCGGCTGCTCAAGGCGTCGTTCAACGCCGCGCTCGACGGCCAGGCCGGCATCCAGCAGCTGGCCGGCGACGCGACGCTGCTCTACTACATGACCGAGGAAGGCTCCGAGGGCAAGGCGGCGTTCCTCGAGAAGCGCCCGCCCGACTTCGACCAGTTCACCCGCTACCCGTGAGCGTCGCCCTGTCGGCCGATCGACTGCGGCCGTGGCTCCTGGCCAGCCGGCCCAAGACGCTCGTCGCCGCCGTAGCGCCGGTGGTGGTCGGCTCGGCGCTGGCGTTCAACGCCCGGGCGTTCGCGCTGTGGCCCGCGTTGGCGGCGCTGTGCGGGGCGGTGCTGATCCAGGTCGGCACGAACCTGACGAACGACGTGCTCGACTTCCGGCGCGGCGCCGACACGGCGGCGCGGCTCGGGCCGACGCGCGTCACCCAGGCCGGCCTGCTGTCGCCGCGCGCCGTCGCCATCGGCGCCGCCGTCGCCTTCGCCCTGGCGGTGGCCGTCGGCGCCTACCTCGTCGCCGTCGCCGGCTGGCCGATCGCGCTGTTGGGCGTGCTGGCGATCGCCTCGGGCGTCGCCTACACCGCCGGGCCCGCGCCGCTGGCGTACGTGGGGCTGGGCGATGTCTTCGTGATGGCCTTCTTCGGCGTCGCCGCCGTCGGCGGAACGTACTTCGCCGAGGTGATGGCCGCGCTCGACGGACCGGCCCGCACGGCGGCGCTGGCGCGGCTGCCACTGGCGCTCGTCCTGGGCGTCGGCGTCGGGGCGCTGGCGACGGCGATCCTGACGGTGAACAACCTCCGCGACCTCCCGACCGACACCGCCGCCGGCAAGCGCACCCTGGCGGTGCGGCTGGGCGACGGCGCCACCCGCCGCTACCTCGACGCGCTCCTGTTCACGGCGTTCGCGGCGCCCATGGCGATGGTGGCGTTCGGCGCGGTCGGCGCGGCGGCGGCGGCGGTGCTGCTGAGCGTGCCGTTCGCGCTGCCGCCCGGCCGCAGCGTGGCCGGCGGCATCCGCGGCGCGGCGCTGAACCCCGTCCTGGGCCAGGTGGCGCGGCTGCAGGTGGCGTACGCCCTGTGTTTGGCCGCCGGGCTCGTCGCCGACCGGCTGCTGCGCAGCTGGGTCGCGGGCGGCTGACGGGCGGCCCGACCGGCCGCGGCCGATGTTGGACGTCGCGATCCACCCCTACCGGCTGCCGCTGCGCCGCCCGTTCGTCACGTCCCGCCAGACGCACGTCGAGCGGCGCGGCTGGCTCGTCGCGATCGCCGACGGCGAGGGCCAGGTGGGCTGGGGCGAGGCGGCGCCGTTGCCGGGCCATGGCGGTGAGTCGCCCGCGGCGGTGCCGGCGGCGCTGGCCGCCTTCGGCCGCGCCGTGGCCGACCCCGACGCCCGGCGGCTCGTCCTCGGGACGCCGCCAGGCTGGGCGCCGCTCCACGCCCTCGCCCAGCGCCTGATGCCGCGCGCCGACGACCGGCCGTGCGCCCGCGCCGCCGTCGAGGGCGCGCTGGCCGACCTCCTGGCGCGCCGCGCCGGGCTGCCGCTGGCCCGCTGGCTCAGCCCGGCCGCGCGCCCCGACGTCGTCGTCAACGCCGTCGTCGACGCGGTCGCGCCCGACGAGGCGGCGGCGCGGGCCGCGGCGGCCGTGGCGGCCGGGTTCGGCACCCTCAAACTCAAGCTGACGACCGACGCCGCCGCCGACGAGGCCCGGCTGGCCGCCGTCCGCGCCGCCGTCGGCAACGCCGTGGCGCTGCGCGGCGACGCCAACGGCGCCTGGGGCGAGCCCGAGGCCGTGGCGCGCCTGCGCGCGCTGGCGGCGTTCGACCTGGCCTATGTGGAGCAGCCCGTCGCGGCGGCCGACGTCGCCGCGCTGGCCCGCGTCCGCCGCGCCAGCGACGTCCCGATCGCGGCCGACGAAGCGCTGCTGGCGCCCGACGGCCCCGGGCTGGCGGCCGTCCTGGCGGCCGAGGCGGCCGACGTCGTCGTCCTCAAGCCGGCCCTGCTGGGCGGGCCGGCGGCCGCCTGGGCCGCGGCGATCGCCGCGGCGCGCTGCGGCGTGGCGGTGACGGTGACGACGAGCCTCGACGCCGCCGTCGGCCGCCACACCGCGCTGGCGGCGGCGGCGGCGCTCGAATCGCCGCCCGGCGCCTGCGGCCTGGCCACCGGCGGCGCGCTGGCCGCCGACGTCGGCCCCGACCTCGCAATCGCCGCCGGGCGGGCCGCGATCGACCGCGCCGCGCCCGGCCTGGGCTTCACGCCGGCCGCGGTCGGCGCGAGCGCGTAGCGCGATGGCCCCGCCCCTGTCCGACTCGCCCCCTTCCGCTCCGGCCGCGCCCCCGCCCGCGCGTCGTGTCGTGACGTACGGCGGCCGCTCGCTGACGGCGGTGGCGCTCGCGCGGGCGGCGGCACAGCTGGCGGCGCGGTTGGCGGCGCTCGGCGTCGGGCCGGGCGACCGCGTCGTGACGCGCCTGGCCAACGCCGCCGCGCCGGTCGTGGCCGTCGATGCCTGCCGCCGGCTCGGGGCGGTCCTCGTGCCGTTGAACCCGCGCGCGCCGGCGATCGAGCTGGCCGGCCCTGCCGCGCGCGTCCGGCCGCGGGCGGCGCTCGTCGACGCCGGCGGTCCGCCGGACACCGTGGGCGCCGTCGTCGCCGCCGCGGGTGGGCGAGCGATGGCGGTCGACGCCTGGGGGACGGCCGTCGACGGGCGCGGCGCCCACGGCGCAGGCGGCGTCGAGGCCGCCGGCAGCACCGACGCCGCCGATCCTGTCACGGCCACGGCCACCGCGATTGCGGCTGCCCCGGTCCCCGTCGCCGCCGCCGACGCGACCGCCGCCGACACGGACGGCGCCGCCGCCTGGCCGTGGCCGGCGCCGCCCGACCCGACGGCGCCGCAGGCGATCGTCTTCACCTCGGGCACGAGCGGCGCGCCCAAGGGCGCCGTCCTGACGTGGGGCAACCAGCACGCCAGCTGGGCGGCGTCGCGGGCGCGGCTGGGGCATGGGCCCGACGACGTCTGGCTCGTCGCGCTGCCCCTGCACCACGTCGGCGGGCTGGCGATCGTGCTGCGGGCGGCGTTCGACGGCGCCGCCGTCGTCGTCCTGCCGCGCTTCGACGCCGCCGCGGTGGCCGACGCGATCGTCGGCGTCGGCGTGAGCCGGGTGTCGCTCGTGCCGTCGACGCTGCGGCCGGTGCTCGACGCCCTGACGGCGCGCGGGGTGGCGGAGGCCCCGCCGTCGCTGCGGACCGTGCTGCTGGGCGGCGGACCGCTGGCCGGCGCCCCGGTGGCCGAGGCGGTGGCGCGCGGCCTGCCGCTGGCCTTGACCTACGGCCTGACCGAGGCCGCCAGCCAGGTGGCCACCACCCGTCCCGGCTGGACGCCCGCCCTGCCGGCCGCCGCGCCGCCGCTCGACGGCGTCGCGGTCCGCGTAGCGCCGCCGGGTGCGCCCATCGAGTCGGGCACGTCCGGCAGCGCGGGCGACGTCGTCGAACGCGGCGGCGCATCCGGCGACGGGGACGGGGACGCGGACGACGCCCGCGCGCCCGTGGGCGAGATCCTGGTCCGCGGTGCCACCGTGTTCGCCGGCTACTGGGACGACCCCGCCGCCACGGCCCGCGCCTTGGCCGGCGGCTGGCTCCACACCGGCGACCTCGGCCGGCTCGACGCCGCCGGCCGCCTGACGGTCGTCGGCCGCGCCGACGACCGGATCACGACCGGCGGCGAGAGCGTCGATCCGACCGAGGTCGAGGCCGCGCTCGACGGCCATCCCGGCATCGGCGCGAGCTGCGTCGTGGGCGTGGCGGACGCCCGGTGGGGACAGGTCGTGGCGGCCGTCGTCGAGCCGCCGGCGGGCCGGCGGCCGGACGACGTGCCGGACGCGGCGGCGCTGCGGGCGTGGCTGGCCGGCCGGCTGGCCAGCCACAAGGTGCCGCGCCGCGTCGTCGCCGTGGCCGCGCTGCCGCGGACGCCGGCCGGCAAGGTGGCGCGCGGTGCGGCGAGACGGCTAGCCGAGCTCCACTTGGATGCCGCCGACCCTGCTGGCGATGACGTTGTAGATGAACGCCTGGATCGCGCCGCCGACAAAGCCGATGACGCCGTAGATGAGCGGCATCGCGATGATCGCCCCGGCGCCGAACAGCAGGCCCAGCGCGGCGCCGCCCTCGTCGTTGGCGGCGGCGATGCTGGCGCCCAGCAGCGCGAACAGCGAGATGAACGCCCCGATGATCAGCCCGACGGCGGCCAGCAGGGCGCCGTACATCTTGGCGGCGGACAGGACGTCGATGCGTCGGATCGTGGTCACCTGCGGTAGCTCCTCGTGCTGTGCGCGCCGGGACGGTGGCGCGGCCGGATTCTAGGCCGCGCCGGGCGGCGCGAACAGTCGGCCGCCGGCCACCGGCATCGCCCACCGCCGTCGCCCGCCGCCGACTGCCGTGGAACCTGGGTGTTTCGGCTAGGGTAGTGCTGGTCAATACCGTGCCCCGAGGAGCCCATCATGCGCCGCCCGAGACCGCTCGACCGAATCGCCGCTGCCTGTGCCATCGCCGTCCCCTTGCTGCTCGCCGCCTGCACCGCCCAGAGCGAGCGCTTGGGCGGCGCGGCGCTGCCGCAGGGCGCCGATACGGCGGCCGTGACCCCCCCCGACGCCGCCGCGGCGCCGGCCGACAACGGCGCGCCTGCGGCCGACGTCGATGCCGCCGCGAGCGCCGGCGTGGCGCCCGCCGGTGACGCGCCTACGACGGCCGACGACCCAGCGTCCGTCGATGCCATCGACCCGGCCGCCGCCGACCCCCAGGCCGTCGCCGCGACGGCGTCCGATCCGGCCCTGGGCCCCCTCGTGACCGCGGCCAACGTCCACTGGCTGCGCATCGTGCCGGTGCTCCGGACGGCCACCGCCGGCCAGTCGCCCGCGGCCCTCGTCGACGCCGCCGCGTTTGCCTCCGACGGCCTGCTGGCGGTGGCCGTCGCCCCGGCCGACGGGGTCGCCGCGCAGACGGCGGCGCAGCTCGACCGCGGCGCAGCCGTCGGCTACGTGGCCCTCGCCGTGTGCTGCCGACCTCTACCGACACCGGCGCCGATCATCCGGCTGCCCAACAGCGCCGACCCGCTCGCCGCGCCCGCCGTGACCGAGGCGCCGCCGCTGCCGACGCGGCCGTGCTGCCTGGCGGCGTCGGTGCCGAACGGCGTGTTCCGCGTCGTGGTGCGGCAGGCCGCCGAGGGTCCCGTCAAGTCCGGCGGCGGCAGCAACCAGACGAAGATCCTGCTGCGCACGTTCGTCGCCGATCTCACCGACGCCGGCGGGCGCGTCGTCGAGAGCTGGCCGGCCGTGGTGAGCGAGGAGCCCACCGTCGCCGCCACGCCGTGGGCCGGTGTGGCGCTCGATCGCGGCGGGCCGGTGACGGTGCGCTTCCACGCCGGCCGCTGGAAGATCGAGGCCAGCCGCATCATCCCGTGACGCGGCGACGGCGGAGCGCTTCGCCCACGGCGTCGGGCAGCGGTGCCGGGGCGAAGCGGCCGTCGGCGGCCGCGGCGGTGTGGACGAACGTGATGCGCGCCGCGGCGCGCACGTCGTCCGGCCGCCCAGCCGCCGACATCGCCATGTCGAGACGGAAACTCGACCGCCCGACCGCGCCGACGCAGACGGTGACATCGACGTCGTCGCCGGCCCAGACGGGCGCGAGGTGGTCGACCTCGACGCGGCGGATCGGCGTCGAGCGTTCGGCCTGGCCGAACCAGGCGGCGTAGTCGAAGCCGATCTCGGCCACGAAGCCCTCGTAGGCTGACTGCCAGAACTCGGCGTAGCGGCCGAAGAACAGGACGCCGGCCGGATCGGCCTGGTGGAAGGCGACCCGGCCGCGCAGGACGTACGGAGCGGGCTGGGCCGCGGCCAACGCGCTCAGGCCCGCGCGCCGACGCGCGGCGACAGCAGCGTCCGCCCGCAGGCCGCCGCCAGGGTGCCGAGGCGCGCCGTCAGCTCGCCGAGCTCGTGCGGCCGGATCGCCTGGTCGCCGTCCGACAGCGCCAGGTGGGGCGCCGGATGGACCTCGACCAGGATGCCGTCGGCGCCGGCCGCCAGCGCGGCGCAGGCCATCGGCGCCACCAGCGCCGGCTCGCCGGTGGCGTGCGACGGGTCGACGATCACCGGCAGGTGGGTCTCGCGCTTGGCGAGCGCCATCGACGCCAGGTCGAGCGTGAAGCGGGTGCCTGGGTTGAAGGTGCGGATGCCGCGCTCGACCAGGATGACCTGGTCGTTGCCGCCCACCAGCAGGTACTCGG
This sequence comes from uncultured Anaerolineales bacterium, assembly GCA_964651245.1. Classification (GTDB taxonomy): domain Bacteria; phylum Chloroflexota; class Anaerolineae; order Epilineales; family Epilineaceae; genus Avedoeria. The sequence continues at coordinate 61,118 of CAZYVI010000015.1, forward strand.
CCGCCAGCAGCCACTCCTCGACCGTCGCGGCGAAGCCGCGCTTGAGGACGACCGGCTTGTCGACGTCGGACAGCGCCTTGAGCAGCTCGATGTTCTGCATGTTGCGCGCCCCCACCTGGAAGGCGTCCACGTGGGGGTACATCGCCTCGATCATGTCGACGGCCAGGATCTCGCTCACCACCGGCAGGCCGGTGGCGGCGCGCGCCGCCGACAGCCACTCGAGCGCCATCGTGCCGTGGCCCTGGAAGCGGTACGGGCTCGAGCGCGGCTTGAACGCCCCGCCGCGCAGCGCCACGGCCCCGTTCGCCGCGCACGCCCGCGCCGCCTGAACGATGCCGTCGGCGCTCTCGACGGCGCACGGGCCGGCGATCACGGCGAAGCCCTCGCCGCCGAACGGCACGCCGCCGACCGTGACGACGGTGCCCGCCGGCTGCACCTCGCGCCGCGCCAACCGGTACGGCGTGTCGGGCAGGAAGACCCGCTCGACGGCGCGGTCGTGGCCGATGAGCTCGTCGAGCCGCGCCACCGCGACGTCGGCCAACAGGATCACCCCCGGACCGACGTCGTAGACCGACGCCTCGACGCCGGCGCCGCGCAGCTGCTCGACCAGGCGCCGGACGTCGCGCTCGACGGCCTCGGGCGCCACGACGGCCAGCGCGATGCCGCGCGGCTCGCCGGCGGCGCGCTCGGGGCGGGCGGCGGCCGTACCGCCGCGCAGGCTGAGGAGGTCGTTCACACCGTGCTCCTGCGGCGCCGGCCCTGGGACGCGCGGAGGGCGAAGATCCTCGCGCCGGCCGGTGCGCGCCGATCAACTATAGTGCGATGCAAGGTAGCGGGCAAGCAGCGCATCGGCGGCACCAGGCCGTCGAACCGGCGAGCCGTCGCGCCGCCGTCCATCGAACCGCCCCTCGTCCGGCCGCCCCCAACGTCCCACCGCCGTCACGGCTCGCCGGCGCCGAGGCCCTCGACCCAGCGCGCCCCGGTGGCGCGCGCCAGGTCGGCCGGCGCCAGCGCCAGGTTCAGGCCGCGCTGGCCGGCGCTGACGAACATGCGCTCGCCCGCGCCCGCCGCGGCGTCGATGACGACGTCGAAGGCGCCGGGGCGCACCGCCAGGGCGCTGATGCCGCCCACCTGCAGCCCGGTCAGGCGCTCGGCGTCGGCGTGGCTGGCCAGCTGGAGGCGCTTCTCGCCCAGCGCCGCCGCCAGCCGCTTGAGGTCGAGCTGGCGGTCGGCGGCGACGATCGCCAGGATCGGCCGGCCGGCCGGCCGGACCACGACCAGGGTCTTGCACACCACCGCCGCCGGCACGCCGAGCGCGGCGGCCACCTCGGCGGCGTCGCGCAGCGCGCTCGGGTAGGCGTGCGCGTCGTAGCCGATCCCGGCCGCCTCGAGGCGGCGCATGGCGAGGGTCTTGGGCGCCGACATCCGACCTCCTGGCGGGTGCTATCATCGTGCCGTCGCCGGCCGTCCGCAAGCCGCGCCGAGGCCAACCATGCCCCGATCGACCGCCCAGCCCGCCCGCCCGCCCGCGGCCCAGGCCGTCCCGCCCGCGCCGCGCCGCGCGATGGGCGGCGGCGCAGCGGGCGGCGCCGGCGTCCGTCGCGTCGACGACATGGACCACGACGACGGCGCGGCGGCCGTCGATCGCCGCTGGGTGCGGCGCACGGCGCTCGACGGCGCCACCGCCCGGTCGGGCCGCGACGTCGTGGCCGTGGAAGAGCCGCTCGAGATCCGGCTGGCGGTCGGGGCGCTCGACCCGGCGCCCACCTCCGTGGCGGTGACGATGCGCACGCCGGGCGCCGACGTCGAGCTGGCGCTGGGCTTCCTGTTCGCCGAGGGCATCCTCGCCGGCGCCGACGACGTGCTCCACGCCGGCCACTGCCTCGATCCCGATCCAGGCGAGGGGCAGCGCGGCAACGTCGTGACCGTCACGCTGCGCGAGGGTCGCCGCGTCGACCTGGCGCCGCTGGCGCGCCACTTCACGGTCTCGAGCGCCTGCGGCGTCTGCGGCAAGGCGGGGCTCGACCAGCTGGCGGCGCGCGGCGTCGGCCCCGTCGGCGACGGCGCGCCGCCGCTGCGGCTCGCCGCCGAGGTGCTCTACGCCCTACCGGACCGGCTGCGCGCCGCCCAGGCCGCGTTCGACGCCACCGGCGGCCTCCACGCCGCCGCCCTGTTCGACGCCGCCGGCGCCCGGCTGGCGCTGCGCGAGGACGTCGGGCGCCACAACGCGCTCGACAAGCTCGTCGGCTGGGCGCTGCAGGCCGGTCGGCTGCCGCTGGCGGGCCACATCGTCCTCGTCAGCGGCCGCGCCAGCTACGAGCTGGTCCAGAAGTGCGCCGTGGCCGGCGTGACCGTCCTGGCCGCCGTCGGCGCGCCGAGCAGCCTGGCGATCGAGACGGCCGCCGCGTTCGGGCTGACGCTGGCCGGCTTCGTCCGCGGCCGGCGCGCCAACGTCTACACCGGCGCCGAGCGGATCGTCGGCGCCGCATCGTCGGCGTCCGGCGCCGCCGTCCCCGCCGCGGTCCCCGACGCCGCGGGCTGATCCGCCGCCGCACCGGCCCCGAGGAGGCTCTCGCCATGGCCGACGACCTCGACGACCGCGCCCGCGCGGCGGTCCACCCTGTCGCCCGCCGCGTCGCTCGCCCGCGGCCGGCCGGCTGGCGCACGCCGTGGGGGCTCGCGTTCGCCGTCGCCGGCCTGGCCGTCGCCGTGGCGAGCGCGGGGCCGGCCGCCGCGGCCGACACCGCCGCCGCCGATCGCAGCTACCTGCTGCTGGGCGTCCAGTTCGTCCAGTCGAGCCCGGGCTCGGTGCCGGGACCGGTCGTGCCGTTCGGCGACGCCTTTCCGGTCGTGCTGGGCGGCGAGGGGGAGCGGCGGATGCCGGTCGTCAGCGCGGCGCGCTGGGGCCAGGGGCGCGTCGTGGCCTTTGGCCATGGCGGCTTCTTCGACACCGCGACGCTCGACGATCCGGCGACGCAGAGCGAGCGGTTCTTGACGAACGCCGTGACGTGGTCGGCGGGCGCCCGCAGCGCGCTGTCGAGCCTCAAGGTCGTCGTCGTGGGCCACGAGGCGCTGCGCGGCTGGCTGGCGGCCCGCGGCGCGAACGCCGTGGCGGCCGACAGCGGCAGCCTGGCGGCGCAGCTGCGCGGCGCGCACGTCCTGGTCTGGGGTGCTTGGCGCCAAGGCCGCGCCGAGCGCGATCTGATCGCCGGCTGGGTCAAGAGCGGCGGCGGCCTGGTGGCCGAGGGCCTGGGCTGGGGCTGGATGCAGCTCAACCCGGCGCTCGACATCCGGGCCCACGCCGGCAACCAGCTCTTGGCCGAGGCCGGGCTCGTCTGGACGGATGGCTACCTCGACCGGACCTCGGGCAACCCGGCCGGGTTCGCCACCGGGATCACCGAGATCGGCCTGACCCAGGGCGATGCGGCGCTCGAAGCGCTGCGCGACCGGCTCGGGACGCTCGAGCGGCGCGAGGTGGCCCAAGCGGTGCACTTGCTGACCCGCCTGATCCGGACGCTGCCCCGCCACGAGGCGCGGCTGCTGCCGGCGCTGCGGCGGATGACGGCCGATCTCGGCCCGATCGTCCCGACGGCCGACGACCCCGTCTCGCTCTACACCGAGCCGCTGCAGCGCCTCGGCCTGACGCTCCAGATCGAGGACCTGCGCTTCACGCCGCCGGGCGAGACGCCGTTCCACCCGGCCGGCGCCGACTTCCCGGGCGACGTCCCGCTCGCCGCGCCGCGGGTGACGGCGACGGTGACGATCGACGCGGTGCAGTCGCGCTGGCACGCCACCGGGCTCTACGCGCCGCCCGGCGAACGGCTGACGGTGACGCTGGGCGCGGCGGATGCGGCGCGGGGCCTGGCGCTGCGGATCGGAGCGTTCACCGACGAGAATTGGCACCTCGACGACTGGACCCGCGCGCCGGCGATCTGGAGTCGGCACGCCCTCACCGCCACGGCGACGGCGGCCGCCAACGCCTTCGGCGGGCCGGTCTACCTCGAGGTGCCCGACGGCGCGGCGGGCGGCGGGCCGGTGGTCGTGACGGTGGCCGGGGCGGTCGAGGCGCCGCTGTTCCGGCGCGGCGTCACGTCGGTGGCCGAGTGGCGCGACCGGCTGCGGCACCTGGCGGCGCCCTACGCCGAGCTGGGCAGCGACAAGCTCTTCCTGACGGTGCCGTCGGCGGCGATCCGCGACCTCGAGAACCCCGAGCCGGTCCTGCGCTTCTGGGACGAGGTACTCGACGCCCAGGCCGACCTGGTGCAGCGGCCGCGCGCGCGGGCCTACGCCGAGCGGATCGTCGCCGACCGCCAGATCGGCTACGGCTACATGCACGCCGGCTACCCGATCATGACCTTCACCGACGTCCAGGACCTCGTCGTCGACGAGGCGCGGCTGCGGCGCGACGGGTCGTGGGGCCACTTCCACGAGCTGGGCCACAACCACCAGTCGGCCGACTGGACGTTCGCCGGCACCGGCGAGGTGACGGTCAACCTGTTCACGGTCTACACCTACGACCGCGTCCTGGGCATGCCGTCGCACCTCGGCGGCTCGGGCAACCGGGCGCGGCTGACGCCCGAGCGGATCCGCGCCACCTGGGAGGCCCACGACCGCGACGGCCGCCCCTTCGCCGCCTGGCAGGCCGACCCGTTCCTGGCCCTTTCGATGTACATCCAGCTCGAGCAGGCGTTCGGCTGGTCGGCCTACCAGCGCGTCTTCGCCGCATACCGCGCCCTGCCCGACGCCGAGCGTCCCCGCAGCGACGACGACAAGCGCGACCAGTGGCTGGTGCGCTTCAGCCGCACCGTGAACCGCAACCTCTGCCCGTTCTTCGCACTGTGGGGCGTCCCGGTCAGCCCGTCGGCCTGCGACGCCGTGGCCGACCTGCCGGCCTGGGACGTCTGGGTCGACCGCCTGGCCACGCCCACGCCAACACCGCCGGCGTCGACGGCCACGGCGACGACGCCGCCGGCCACGCCCGCCACGCCGGGCACGCCCGCCGGCCACACGCCGTCGCCGACCGCGACGACCCCGCCGGGCGGCAGCGCCACGCCGGGGGCGGGGGGGCGGGTGTGGGTGCCGTGGGTGGGGCGGTAGCGGGACCCACTGCGCCGTTGGGCGACGGGAGGTGACGATGAACCGTTCCGTCGCCGGTCGGTGGGCCGGGGCTGCACTCGCGGGTCTGATCGGCTGGGCCGTCGCGGCCGATCTGTGGCTGCGGTCGGTGCCCGCGTTGCCCGCCGTCGACGGGGAAGCTCGCGAGTTCGCGACGGCCGCCATGAACTACAGCGGGGACTTCGTAAAGGAGAGCCGCCTCCTCCTCCGCAAGCGACGCGTGGTGTCCCTTGTCGTCGACGATGGTCCAGCCGATGGCGGTTGTCCTGTCTGCTATCGGGGCGAATCGCGCGTGGGGTGCGTTCATCGCTATCGTGCCCGGGTCCGGTTCTACACTTGGTTTGCCGTTCCCTACACCGCCGTCGACGTCACATGCACCGGGGCGGCGCGAACCCGCTGGTGGCCTGCCAAAGAGTGACCGGCCTCACCGTCGACGTCGTACCCGACCTTGCGGCCCAGCCCAAACCCCGCCATGATGTCGGCCCCGCCTCTCACATCCGCCGCCCGCCGCGCCTGCGCGGCATCCTAGGACTGTCGGGAGCCCGCCCATGCCCATGCCCACGCCCCACGATCGCGCCCGCGTGCCCGAGGAGTTGGAGCGGCGGGGCGGCTTGCGGCCGGGCGTCGCCCGCGAGGTCGCCCGCGCCACCGGCGTGCCGGAGGCCGAGGTCTACGGTGTAGGGAGCTTCTTCCACCTCCTGGCCGAGCCCGACGTCGACGTCCGGGTCTGCCAGGGGCTCTCGTGCCAGCTCAAGGGGGCGGACGGGCTGTTGGCCGCGGCGCAGGCGGCGGGGCTGCGGGCCGCCGGCTGCCAGTGCCTGGCGGCGTGCGATCAGCCCGTGGCGGTCCTGCGCGGCCGGCGCGTCCTGCCGGCCGTGTCGGCGGCCGAGGTGGCCGCGGCCGGCGGCGACCCGGCCCGCCTGGTGTCGGCCGCGGCGCCGGACGACGTCTGGCGCGGCGCCGTCGGGCCGGCCGATGCCGATCCCGAGCGGCTGGCGATGAACCTGACCGCCCCGCCCGACTGGAGCGGCGCCGCGCTCGCCCGCGCCGCCGAGCTCGGGGCGGACGGCGTGATCGCCGCGCTCGAGGCGGCCGGCCTGCAGGGGCGGGGCGGGGCCGGCTTCCCGTCGCACATCAAGTGGAAGGCCGTCGCCGGGCAGCCGGAGGCGGTGCGCTACGTGGTCCTCAACGCCGACGAGGGCGAGCCGGGCACGTTCAAGGACCGCGAGCTGCTGCTGCGCCGGCCCGACCTCGTGATCGAGGGCTTGGCGATCGCCGCCCGCGCCATCGGCGCCGCCGAGGTCTACCTCTACCTGCGCGGCGAGTGGGAGATCCCGTGGCGCGCCACCGCCGACGCCATCGACCGCTTCGAGTCCGCCGGCTTGCTGGCCGGGCTGGCCTTCCACATGCACGCCGGGCAGGGCGCCTACATCTGCGGCGAGGAGACGGCGCTCATCGAGGCGCTGGAGGGCAAGCGCGGCATGCCGCGCCTCCGGCCGCCGTTCCCGGTCGAGGTCGGCCTGTTCGGCAAGCCGACGCTCGTCCACAACGTCGAGACGATCGCCTGCGTGCCGGGCATCGTCCGGCGCGGCGGGGCGTGGTTCCAGGCGCTGGGCCGGACGGCGCCCGGCACCAAGCTGTACTGCGCCAGCGGCCACGTGGCGCGCCCCGGCGTCTACGAGCTGCCGCTGGGTGTCACCCTCGACGAGCTGGCCTCCGCCGCCGGTGGCTACGTCGGCGCTCTGCGGGCCTTTTCGCCCGGCGGCGCCAGCTCGGGCTTCCTGCCGGCGGCCAAGCGCGCCGTGCCGCTCGACTTCAAGCACCTGGCCGACGAGGGCTCGATGCTCGGTTCGGCCGGCGTCGTCGTCCTCAACGACAGCGTCGACATCCCGTGGGCCGTCGCCCAGCAGCTGCGGTTCTTCGAGGCGGAGAGCTGCGGCCAGTGCGCGCCGTGCCGGATCGGCACCCGCTTCCAGCGCGAGAGCCTCGACCGCTTCCTCGACCGCGCCCGCCCGGCCGTCGCCGCCGACGCGTTGGCCCACGTCGCCGAGGTGGCCTGGCAGATGAACGAGGGCTCGATCTGCGGCCTCGGCCAGGCGGCGTCGCTGCCGCTGACCACGGCGCTGCGCTGGTTCCCCGAGGCGTTCGGCGCCGCCGGCCCGACCGGTGCGGCCGGCGCCGCGACCCCATAGCCCGCGGCGCGCGAACGACCTACAATCGGGCGGCGCACGCGCGATCCCAGGAGCCACCGATGGATCCCAATCCCACCCTGACCGTCGACGGCCAGCCGATCGCGTTCACGCCCGGCGAGACGGTCCTCGACGTGGCCGCCCGCGCCGGGCGGACGATCCCGACCCTGTGCCACGACCCGCGGCTCGAGCCGGCCGGCGCCTGCCGCACCTGCCTCGTCGAGATCGAGGGCTGGCGGCGCATGGCGCCGTCGTGCGCCACGCCGGCGGCGGCCGGGATGGTGGTCACCACGGCGAGCGAGCGGATCGACCGCCATCGCCAGAGCTTGATGGCGCTCTACCTGGCCGACCACCCGGCCGGCTTCGTCGGCAGCGAGCTCGGCGCGCCCAGCGAGGTCTACGCCCTGGCCGAACGCTACGGCGCGCCGCGCGACTGGCCGCGGCTCGAGCCGGTGCGCGCCGGCCGGCCGCTCGACGAGAACCCGTACATCCTGTTCGACGCCACGAAGTGCATCGCCTGCGCCCGCTGCACGCGCTACTGCGACGAGGTCGAGGGCGTCAGCGCCATCACGCTCACCGGCCGCGGCAGCCAGACGACGATCAGCACCGTCGACGCGCTGTCGCTGCTGGACACCACCTGCGAGATGTGCGGCGGCTGCATCGACACCTGCCCGACCGGGGCGATGGCCGAGAAGATCCCGCTGCTGTCGGGCGCCAAGCCCGAGCGCGCGCTCGAGAAGGTGCGCACGACCTGCAACTACTGCGGCGTCGGCTGCCAGATGGACCTCAACGTCGACCGCGAGGCGAACGGCGGCCGGGGGAGCGTCGTCAAGATCTCGAGCCCGCCGCCCGGTACGACGACGAACGACGGCAACCTGTGCGTCAAGGGCCGCTTCGCCTACGACTTCATCGACCACCCTGACCGCCTGACGACGCCGCTGGTGCGCGCCGCGGACGGCACGCTCCAGCCGGCCAGCTGGGCCGATGCGCTCCGCCGCGCGGCCGAGGGCCTGCTGGGCGTCGCCGCCCGCCACGGCGCCGACGCGCTGGCGTTCGTCTCGTCGTCGCGCTGCACGATGGAAGAGAACTACCTGGTCCAGAAGCTGGCGCGGGCGGTGTTCCGGACGAACAACGTCCACCAATGCGCTGCCACCTGACACGCCCCCACCGTGGCCGGTCTGGTCACCACGTTCGGGGCGGGGGCGATGACGAACAGCATCGGTGAGATCCGCGACGCCGACTTCCTGTTCGTGATCGGCAGCAACACCACCGAGGCCCATCCGATCATCGCCATGGAGATGAAGCGGGCGGTGCGCCGCGGCGCGCGGCTGGTGGTCGCCGATCCGCGCTCGATCTGGCTGGCGTCGATCGCCGAGCGGCACCTCAAGCTCCGGCCCGGCACCGACGTCTGGCTGCTCAACGCCATGGCCAACGTCATCGTCACCGAGGAGCTCTACGACGAGGCGTTCATCGCCGAGAGCACCGAGAACTTCGACGCGGTCGCCGCCGCCGTGCGGGACTACACGCCCGAGGCGGCCGAGCGGATCACCGGCGTCCCGGCCGAGGACATCCGCGCCACCGCGCGCGCCTACGCGACGACGAAGAAGGCCGGCATCTACTACACGCTGGGCATCACCGAGCACAGCCACGGGACGGACAACGTCTACGCCCTGGCGAACCTGGTGCTGATGACGGGCCACCTCGGGTCGGAGGCGTGCGGCATGAACCCGCTGCGCGGCCAGAACAACGTCCAGGGCGCCAACGACGCCGGGGCGGCGCCCGTCTGGTTCCCGGGCTACCAGCGCGTCGACGAGGAAGCGAACGTCGCCAAGTACGAGGCCAGCTGGGGCGTGCCGCTGTCGCGCACCAAGGGCCTCAACCTCAACGAGATGATGAAGACGGCCGGCAAGCAGCTCAAGGGCTTCTTCGTCATGGGCGAGGACATCGTTCTGTCCGAGCCGAACGTGAGCCTGCTCGAGGAGGGCCTGAACAAGGTCGAGTTCCTCGTCCTCCAGGACATCTTCGTGAACGAGACGACCCGGTTCGCCGACGTCGTCTTCCCGGCGGCGTGCTTCGCCGAGAAGGACGGCGTCTTCACGAACTCCGAGCGCCGCGTCCAGCTGGTGCGCAAGGCCGTTGAGCCGCCGGGCGAGGCGCGGGCGGACTGGGAGATCCTCGTCGACCTGGCCAACGCCTGCGGCGCCGCCTGGCGCTACGGCTCGCCGGCCGAGATCTACGACGAGATGGCGCGGGACGTGCCGCGCTTCGCCGGCATCAGCCACGCGCGCATCGCGCGCGAGGGTGGGCTACAGTGGCCGTGCCCGACGCCCGATCACCCCGGCACGAAGTACCTCCACGAGGGCGGCAAGCTCATGCGCGGCCGCGGCCTGTTCACGCCGGTCGACTTCCGTCCCTCGGCGGAGGCCGAGGACAGCGCCTACCCGCTGTTGCTCTCGACCGGCCGGACGCTCTACCACTACAACTCGGCCACCCAGACCCGGCGCGAGCAGGGTGCCCACGCCAAGCAGCCCGAGGCCTACATCGAGCTCCACCCCAAGGATGCGGCGGCGCGCGGCATCGCCGACGGCGACCTTGTCGACGTCACGACGCGCCGCGGCCATGTCCGGTGCCGCGCCCTCGTCAGCCGCCAGGTGCGCCGCGGCTGCATCTGGATGCCGTTCCACTTCGCCGAGGCCCGCGCCAACCTGTTGACGAACGACGTCGGTGACGCTGTCACCGGCACGGCGGAGTACAAGGTCTGCGCGGCCGAGGTCCAGCGGGCAGAGGCGGCGACGAGCGGCGTCGCGGCGCGCCCCGCGGCCGCGGCGGATGGGCTGGACCGGCCCGCGGGCGCCCGCGTCCACTTCCGCGGCAGCTACTACGCCGTCGACGGCCCCGGCCCCGGCGAGGTCGATGAAGGGGTGCTCGCCGCCGCCCCGCCCGGCTAGGCCGGGCCGCCGCGCCCGTCGCGACTGCCCGCCGCGGATCGGGCGAGGGGGCGCGCGTACGGCGCGAAGCGTTCGAGCGCAGCCCGGCCCGTCCCACGCATCGCGGCCCCCACCAGCCCGGTGCGGCGCGACCGCGGGCTCCGGCGAGTCCCGCGGTCGTGCGGCCTTGCTGGGCCCTCACGGCCGATCCTCCCGGCACGGACTTGACGCGCCCCGCGATAACCGTATAATCAGACCCGCATATCGGAGTTAGGAGCCGCCGCGATGCTGTCCCAGACTGCCGAGTACGCCCTGCGCGCCGTCGTCTGCCTCGGCGCGCGGCCGGGCCAGCCGCTGAGCGCCCAGGCGATCGCGGCGACGAGCCAGGTGCCGGGGCCGTATTTGGCCAAGGTGCTCAAGGACTTGGCCAAGGCCGGCTTGCTGCGCTCGCAGCGCGGCCGGGACGGCGGGTTCGCGCTGGCGCGGCCGGCCGACCAGATGTCGGTGCTCGCGGTGGTCAACGCGATCGACCCGCTCAAGCGCATCCACGTCTGCCCGCTCGGCCGGCCCGAGCACAGCGGTCAGCTCTGCCCACTGCACGCCCGCCTCGACGAGGTTGCGGCGTTCCTCGAGGCGTCGTTCGCGTCGTGGACGATCGCGGATCTCGTGAGCGCCGGGTCGCTGCAGCCGCTGCAGTGCGCCTTCCCGGTGGTCGAGCTCGAGGCAGGCCCGGCGCCGGTCGGCGGACCGGGGGCCGCGGGCGCCCGCTGACACGTTCTACCGCGCCGCCCGGAGCGGCGCTGCACAAGCGAGGAGTAGGGTCATGACCGGGTTCGAGCGCAAGCGGGGATCGCGCGCCGCGGGGCTGGTGCTGCTGGCGGCCTTCGCCACCGCCGCTGGCCTGGCCGCGCGCGACGACGGCGCGGTGCGGGCCGCAGCGCAGCTGCCGACGGAGCGGATCCAGGCCGACAACGCCTGCTACGTCCGCCTGCCCGACTTGCCGGCGGCGCGCTACGGCGGTTTCGGCGGCTACAACCAGCAGACGGGGGTGATGACGTTCGCCGGCGGCGGCGTCGCGCTGACCGCCTCATCGTTCATCGCCGACCACGACCTGTACGCCATCAAGCTCGACGGCGCGATGGCGACCTGGAACACGGTGATGTACGGCGCGGGCGAGGGCTACACGCGCGAGAACAACAAGGGCTGCCGCGAGATGGCCACGGCCAAGGTGGCCGACGGCGTCTGGGCGTCGGTGCTGGGCACCGGCGGCTGCGACAACGGCAAGGTCGACGCCGCCACGAAGACCGGCGGCGACGTCCGGCTGCTGTCGATCGGCGCGTCGCCCGACGCGCGGGGCGTGAAGTGGCTGCCCGACGGACTGAACGTCGGCAGCGTGCCGCCCGACGTGGCCGGCCAGGCCGGGCGGTTGACGCGCCTCTGGGCCGTCGTCGACAGCCAGCGCGGGCGGGCGGTGTTCGGCCACGGCTCGTTCGACGTCTTCTCCGAGGCCGCATCGCAGTCCAGCGTCTGGACGGCGTCGCCGTCCGGCACGAAGTGGAACGTGCGCGAGCTGCACACCGGCGGCGCGATGCCGGCCCGCCGCTTCGGCTCGTGCGCGGCCTACGTCTACGACCAGGCGCTCGGGCTCGACGGCGTGTTCGTCGTCGGCGGCCAGCCGGGCGGCGGGCGGCAGGCGTTCAAGCAGGCGCTGTGGCTCGACCTCGGCGCCGGCGGGACGTGGTCCGACGTGACGGCGCGCTTCGGCAACATGGACGCCTTCGGCGCCCGCTACGACGCGGCCTGCGCCTACAACCCCGCCACCCACCAGTTCTACAGCTGGATGGGCACGGCCGACCCGTCGATCCCCGACGGCGCCGCCCAAAGCGGCGGCGTCTGGCGCACCGACCTGTCGCCGCTGGGCCAGGCGGACGCGCCGTTGACGTGGGAGCGCCTCGCCAAGGACAACCTCGCCGGCTTCACCGGCCGTTCGCTGGTGCCGGGCGTGTTCGACTGGGCCCAGAACCGCCTGTTCGTCCTGGGCGGCCTCACCGGCATCGCCGAGCACGACGACGTCTGGGCGATCTACCCGGACGTCACGGGCGACGCCTGCCAGAACCTCGACCCCTACGCGCCGTTCCGCGTCCCGGCCACGCCGACGCCGCCGCCGGCCCCGACGCCGGTGCCTGGCGCCCAGCCCGAGCCCGCCGTCTGCCCGAACCTGGAGGGCAAGGTGCCGGCGGCGATCGTCGGCGCGGCCGTGGCCAACCCGGCCGCGATCTTCGGCTGGGGGATGCGGTGCTCGCCCAACCTGCCCGAGAGCCCGACGAACGGTCCGCGCCGCTGGCTGACGCTGCGCAGCCCGAGCCTGGCCTACCACCCGGTGTTCAACGGCGTGGTCTGGAGCTGCGGCTGCCGCTAGCGGGTGCGGGCCGGCGGTGGCGGCGCGCGGCCCGCCGCGCGCCGTGCCCACGACCCGACGCCCTCCCAACGCGTCTCTCCTCCCCCTGTTCAGCGCCCCGCCGGCCCCGAGCCGGCGGGGCGCGGGCTTGGGAGCCGGGCGAGCCCTTGCCTCGCCCTCGACCTGCCCCCTATCATCGCCGGTCGATGGCATCGAATACTGCGCGACCGGATCGAGCCGCCTCCAGCGGCGCGCGCCGCACGGTCTCGGCCGCCGGGCGGGCGGCGGCGCTGGCGGCCGTGACCTTGGCCGGCGTCGCCCTCGCCCCTACGGACGCCCGCTCGGCCGCCGCCGCCGAGGTCGCCCGCTACGCCGACGGCACCTGGGCCGTCGCCGCCGACGACGCCCACGTGTACCTCGGCCACGGACCGCGCGTCCTGGTCGTGCCGCGCGACCGGCTGCCGGCGGGGCCGCCGGTGGCGTCGATCGGGCCGCTGCCGGGCGGGGTGGCGGCGCTCGGGCGCGTCGGCGACGAACTGCTGGCCACCCTCGACGGCGCGCCCGGCGTGTGGCGCTTCGACGTGGCCGTGCCCGGCGACCCGCGGCCGCGCCCGCCGCTCGGCCCGGCGCCGGGCGGCGCCGCCGCCGGCGGCCGGATCGTCGTCGACGGGTTGCGCGCCTACGTCGGGCTGGGGGCGGGCGGCGCCGTCGGGCTCGTCGAGCCGGGGAGCGACGGGTCGCTCGGCTGGGGGGCGGTGCTGCGGCTGCCGGCCGCGCCCGGCGGTGGACCCGCCGCGTTTGCCGCCGACGGGCCGGTCTTGGCGGTGGCGACGGCGGACGGCGCGTCCGTCGAGCTTTGGGACATCGCCAACCCCGACCGGCCAAGGCTCGACGGGTCGGTCGTGGTCGGCAGCGCCGACCCGCAGCGCCCGGAGCGCGTCGCGGCCCTGGCGCTTTCGGGCGGTCGACTGTACGCCCAAATCGCGGCCGGCCCTTCGCTGGGGGAGTTCTGGCGGCTGGTGACGGTCGACGCCCGCAATCGACACGCGCCGCGGATCACCGATCGGTTCGACGCGCCGCCGATCATCCACTCCGCCCCGGGCGGGCTGCTCGTCGTCGGCGCCGACCTGGCCGCCCTGACGCGGACGCGTTGGGGACCCAACCCGCTCCGGTTCTTCGACCTGGCCGATCCGGCCCGTCCCACGTCGGGGATCGAGGTGCCGGTCGGCCTCGGCTTGGCGCTGGCGCGGGCCGGCGGCGACGTCGTCGTGGCCGACCACGAGGACGCCGGGCTGCACGTCGTCGGCCGCGGGCCGGGCGGCGGCTGGGAGCGGCGCGGCTACCTCGACGTGCTCGGCGGTGTCACCGCCCTCGCCGCCGGCGACGGCACGTTCGAGGCGCTCGACGTCGGCGGCGGCGCGCCGCGGCTGCACGTCTTGGACGCCGCCCGCCCCGCCGACGGCCCGGTGGCGCAGCTCGAGGCGCCCGCCGACGCGGTGCGGGTGCTGCGCGACGGCGCCCGGCGGCTGGTCCTGGGCTACGGCGGCGCCGTCTCCGTCGTGCGAACCGTCGACGGCCAACCGGCGGTCGTCGGCCGCGGCGCCCTCGGCGTCCAGACCGCCGACGTCCGCTACGCCGCCGCGCTCGACGGCGCCGTGCTCGTGCCGCGCCGCGGCGGCGTCGACGTCGTGGCGCTGGCCGACGACGGGACGATCCGCATCCCGTCGAGCCTCGGGGTGGCCGCGTCGTCCGGCCAGCGCACGCTGCTGGCCACCGCCGCCGGCCGCGCCGCCGTCGTCGTGACGACGCTCGGCCACGTCGCGCCGAGCGCCGGGCTGGCGCTCTACGACCTGGCCGACGTCCAGCGGCCGGTGCAGCTGGGCGCGGCGGCGTTCGACGACGAGGTGGCCGGCGCCGTCGTCGACGGCGACCTCGTGGCCGTCGTGTTCGCGCGGTCGCGCCAGGTGGTGGCGTTCGCCGCCGACGGCGGGTCGCTGCGCGAGGTCGGCCGCGCCGCGCTGCCGGGCGACGGGACGCCGACGAGCGTCGTCGGCCTCGGCCGCACCGTCTATGTGGCCGGCGGGGGGCGCATCCGCCGCATCGACCTCGCCGACGCGGCCCAGCCGCGGCTCAGCGACGTCGCCGCCATCGACGGCGACCTCGCGGCCGCGGCGCCGGTGCCCGGCGGGCCGGGGACGGCGCTGTACGTCCTGGCGCCCCGCGCGCTCGGCTTCGCCCGCTCCGTCGTCGTCCTCCACGACGGGGCCGCGCCGCGCCCGCCGACCGCCACCGCCACCCCCGACGCCCGCCCGACACGCCCATCGCGCCCGCTGCCGACGCTCACGCCAGCGGCCGAGGCGTCGGCGTCGCCGCCTGCGATGTTGGCGCCGCTCTACCTGCCGTTCGGACGACGAGGGCGCTGAGCGGTCCGTTCCGCGGATCACGCAGACGCCGATCGATGTCCCTCACAACACGGGCACGACGCGGTGCATCGGCGCGGTCGAGGTCCGCGGCCGTGTGGTGCTGTTCGGCCCGCTAGCCCAGCTTGTCGGCGAAGAACGCCGCGATCGCCTCGTAGCACCGCACCCGGTTGCCGTACTTCAAGACGTCGTGGCCCTCGTCTTCGAAGAGGAGGAACGAGACGTCCTTGCCGTCGGCCCGCAGCCGCTCGACCACGTCGCGGCTCTCGGCGGCCACGACGCGCGGGTCGTTGGCGCCCTGGATGACGAGCAGCGGGCAGCGGATCTGGTGCAGGTGGGTCTTGGGGGATCGCTCCGTCAGGAAGGCGTGGTCGGACGGGTCGGCCGGGTCGCCCAGGGCCAGCTTGAAGTACGGCTTCCAGGTGGCCGGGATGCGCTCGAGGAACGTGAACAGGTCGTAGGGCCCGAACATGTCGCAGGCCGCCGCCCAGAGCTCGGGGTGGCGCGCCGCCAGCGTGAGCGTCATGTAGCCGCCGTAGCTGCGGCCGACGACCGCCGCGCGCGCCACGTCGAGGCGCGCATCGCCCGGCAGGACCTTCGTCATGGCATGGACGTGGTCGAGCCGGTCCTGGCCGCCCCAGTCGCGGTCGACGCGCTTCGTGTAGGCCTGGCCATAGCCGGTCGAGCCGCGGGCGTTGGGGACGAACACGGCGAAGCCGCGCAGGCACAGCAGCTGGATGAGCGGCATCGAGAACCAGGCGAAGTCGGGGCGTTCCTGGCTCTGCGGCCCGCCGTGGATGTAGTAGACGAGCGGCCGGGGCCCGTCGAAGCCCAGCGACGCCGGCGGCAGGTAGAGCCGCGCCGAGACGCGCAGGCCGTCGTGGCTGACGAACGAGGCGTCCTCGCCGGGGCTGAGCTGGCTGCGCGGCAGGCCGAGCAGGCGCTCGCGGGTGTGCTGGATCGGGGCCGGGCTGTCGCCGGCGACCGTGTAGAGCTGGACCGGCGAGGTGGCCGTCGAGAACGAGAGGGCGTGGGTCCGGCTGTCGACGTCGTAGTCGTGGGCGTCGACGACCCCGTCGGCCAGCACGCCGCGGCCGACGATCGCCCGCTCGAGGCGCATCACGCCGCCGACGCTGTCGTAGGCGGCCTCGTAGAGCCACGAGCAGCCGTCGATGTTGTAGGTCAGCAGGAAGCGATCGCCGGCGAGGTGCTCGAAGCCATCGAGCTCGCCCACCCCGTCGTGCATCGCGCCCGTGATGGCCACCGGCACGAGCTCGACCGGCGCCGCCAGGTCGAGCCGCGCCAGGCCGCCGCGGTCGTCGAACGCCGTCGTCACCACCAGGATCGCGGCGTCGTCGTCGACGAAGGCGCAGGCGCCGAAGCCCAGCAGCGGCACCGCCTGGCCCGGCGCGCGGTCCTCCAGCGGCGTGCCGAACAGCAGCTCGGCGGTCCCGGTCTCGGCGCGCCAGAGCCGCAGGATCCCGTCGCCCAAGGTGTAGCCCTCGCCCAGCACCGCCAGGCGGCCGTCGTCGCTCACCCCGGCCACCCCGCCGCCGTAGACGCTAGCGTGCATGCGGGTGGCGACACCCGTGGCCAGGTCGGCGCACCACGTCTCGATGAGCGGGCTGTCGAGCCGCTGGGCGACGAAGTAGGCGGTGGCGCGGGCGGCATCGACCTTGCGTAGGTGGACGCGGTGCTGGCCGAACACGTCGGCGAAGAGCGGCTCGGGGTAGCCGCCGTCGATCGGCACGCTGAACGGCCGGTAGACCTCGTCGCCGTCGCGGTCGATCATCACCACGATCCGGCCGAGGCGTGGCAGCACGGCGAACGGGCGCCCGCCGATGAGGTGCGGGTTGTGGAGCGCGAGGTCGCCAGGCAGCAGCGGCTCGGGCACGCTGCCGCCGTGGTCCATGGCGTAGAGGCTGAGCTGTCCGCTCAGGTTCGACAGGAAGAACAGGCGGTCGCCCACCGACTGCGGCGACAGGAACAACCGCGCGGCGAGCAGCGATTCGACACGGGCGGCGGGCATCGGGCGGTGCTCCACGGGCTCGCGGCGCCCGCCGAAGCCGGTGCGCCATCACGGTGGGGGGCGGCCGGATTGTAACACCGGGCCGTGTATCATCGGCGCCATGGCCGACCTGCAGAGCCACGACGTCACCGCCGGCGGCGAGCGCGTGTCGCCCGACGACGCGAACGCGCTGTTCGTGGCCCACCGCAGCATCTACGCCTTCGCCGCCCGCTACGCCGCCGGCCGCCACGTCCTCGACGCCGGTTGCGGCACGGGCTACGGCGCGACCCTCTTGGCCGAGGCCGGCGCCACCACCGTCCTCGGCGTCGACGTCGACGCCGGCGCGCTGGACTACGCGCGCCGCAACGCCCGCGGCCCCAACGTCTCGTTCGCGGCGGCCGACCTGGCCGAGATGGGCCGGCTGCCGCCGCCGGCCGGCGGCTGGGGCCTGGTGGTGTGCTCGAACGCGCTCGAGCACGTCTGGGGCGTCGACGCCTTCCTGCGCGGCGTCTGGCAGGGCCTGGCGCCGGACGGCGACGTCGTCGTCGCCGTGCCGGGCGTGTTCGACGCCGCGTCGCGCGTGCTCCAGATGTCGAACCGCTACCACCTGAACATCTGGACGCCCGAGCAGTGGCGGCACGCGCTCCAGCGCTGGTTCGCCGACGTGGCGCCGCTGCGGCACATCCTGGCGCGCGCCGACCTCGCCTTCGACCCTGGCCTCGACGCCGCGTCCGTCGGCCTCGACGACGCCGACTTCGCGTTCCCCCCGGTGCTCGACGGCGACCTGCGCGGCCCGACGCTGACCCACGTCTTCGTGGCCCGCGCGCCGCGCGCCGCGTCCGACGTGCCGCCGCGCGGCGCGCCGATGGCGTTCATCGACGACTCGTTCAGCCGCCGACCGCCACACCTGACCCCGCTGCCGCCCGACGAGGCCGTGGCCGGGGAGCCGCGCTCGGCGGCGCGGCTGCCGGCGGCGGCGCTGCAGCTCTGGCGCGCGCGCGGCGCCGCGGCGCTGGCGGCCGAAGCGCGGCGCAGCGTGGTCTGGCGGCTGCGCCGCCGCTACGCGCTGCGGCTGCTGCGGCGGGGCGCGCGCGGCCGGTAGTAGGCGCCGGCCGGGTCGGCGCACGGCCGGCACAGCGGGCCGTCGGCGGTGTCGACCTCGCGGCCGTTGAAGACCTCCTCGCCGCACGCGCGGCACACCGCCCGCCGGTCCGGGTGGCTCAGCAGGGCCGCGGCGTCGACGGCCAGCTCGACCTCCACCACGTCGAGCAACGCGCTGTCGGGCATGCGCTGGTAGGCCAGCACGTAGCGCGCCCAGCGCGCGGCGACGCCGAGCGCCGCCGCCAGGGCCGCCGCGCCATCGTCCCAGCCGGCCAGCCGCTCGCGCACGCCCCGCTGCGGCCGGACCCGCACGGCGACGCCGCCGGCGGTGTCGACGAACGTCGCCGCGATCCGGCCGACGTCCTCGACGCGCATCGTCCGGTGGCCGACCGCGCAGCCGGTGGCGGCGGCCACGCCGTCGCTGAAGCAGCCGTCGCTCTCGACGATCGCCAGCAGCCGCTTGTCGGCCTGGGGGACGGCGATGCCCAGCGCCGCCGCCCCGGCCAGCGCGAGGCGGGCGCCCAGGACCTGGCGCGGGCAGAGGTGGGCGTGCCGCTCGGCCGAGCGGCGGAGCGCATCGGGCAGCGCGGTGAGGGCCGGGTCGGCGGCGATGAGCGCTTCGGGCGCGCCCGCCGCAAGCGCCGGCGACCCGGCCGCGGCGGCGCTGGCCGGGTCGCCGGCGCCGCCCATCACGCCGCCAGCAGCGTCAGGATGACGGCGAACACGACCATCTGGACCAGGACGTAGCCCTGGTTCAAGGCCCAGAGCTGCTTGTTCTCGTGGCTGAACATGGCCTGCGCCAACGTCGCGGTGGCCACGAAGCCCAGCCACAGCAGCGCCGCGACGGTGGCCGCCGCGCCCATCGTCGTCGCCGCGGTGGCGTGCAGCACGGCGTGCAGCACCAACGCCATGACCGCCGCCCCGACGGCCATGACGCCGTAGGCCGGCATCGCCGCCGCCTGCATCGCCTTGAGCTCCTCGGGCGACTTGTCGCCCCAGCCCATGAGCGCTATCCACGCCTTGCCGAACAGCGGGCCGTACCAGACGAAGCCCAGGGCCATCGCGGCCACCACGCAGGCCCCGATCGCCAGCCAGTTCACATGCTCGAACAGCGCCACGGCGTCTCTCCTTGTGCAGGCGCAGCCAACTGCGCCGAGTGGCTCGGATGATGAGGCGACGCCGGAGGACCGTCAAGGACGTCGCGACCGCGGACGCCTGCGGTCGCTGCCCCGCCTACAATCCCCGGCATGCCGCTCCGCCTCCACCTCGTCGCCGTCGGGCAGCGCCTGCCGCGCTGGGTCGACGACGGCTATGCCGAATACGCTCGGCGGCTGGGCGGCGACGTGGCGCTGCGGCTCGTCGAGGTGCCGCTGGCGGCGCGGGCGCGAGGGCTGCCCACGGCGCGGGCGGTCGCGGCGGAAGGCGAGCGGCTGCTGGCGGCGGTCCCGGACGGCGCGCTCGTCGTGGCGCTGGCGATCGACGGCACGCCCTGGTCGACGGCCGAGCTGGCCGCGCGCCTCGACGCCTGGTCGGCTGCCGGGCGCGACGTCGCGCTCCTCGTCGGCGGGCCGGACGGGCTCGCGCCTGCCTGCCTGGCGCGCGCCGAAGCCCGGTGGTCGCTCGGGCCGCTGACGCTGCCGCACCCGCTGGTGCGCGTCGTCGTGGCCGAGGCGCTCTACCGGGCCGCGTCGCTGCGCGCCGGGCACCCCTACCACCGGGCCTGACGACCGCGCCACGGCGCCGCATGGCTTGCGGGCGGCAGCGGCGCGCTGCCGCCCGAACGGACGTCGCGCTGCGGTTGGGCCGCGGCGCGGCGAACGAGCGACCGACGCGCTACTGCACGCCCTCGGGCAGCTTGCCGGCGCGGACGTCGTCGGGCGAGGTGATGCGCTCGGCGCGGTCCTTCTCGGTCACCGTGACCTTGGTCATCACGTCGCCGATCGCCAGCTGGCGCACGACGTCCATGCCCTGGGTGACCTGGCCGAAGACGGCGTACTGGCCGTCGAGGTGCATCGCCTTGCCGCTCTCGAGCACGAAGTAGAACTGGCTGCCGGCCGAATCGGGGTCCGACGAGCGCGCCATCGCCAGCGAGCCGGCGCTGTGCGGCACCGGGTTGTCGCTGTTGAACTCGCCGCGGATCTCGTAGCCCGGGCCGCCGGTGCCGTTGCCGTCGGGATCGCCGCCCTGGACCACGAACCCGGGCTCGACGCGGTGGAACGTCAGCCCGTCGTAGAAGCCTTTGCGGGCCAGGAAGACGAAGCTGTTGACGGTGATCGGGGCGATCTCGGGCCAGAGCTCGGCCTCGATCGTGCCCTTGGGCGTCTCCCAGGTCACGAAGTAGCTCTTGCCGGCCGCGTCGATCGCCTGGTCCTCGGGCGCGGTGTAGAGGCCGGCGCCGGTGGACCGAACGCCCTCGACGCCGGACGGCGCCGGCGTCAGGGCCGGGATCGTGCTGACGGCGACGCTCGTGGGTGCGGCGGAGGCGACCGTGGGCGTCGGCGCCGCGGCCGTGTCGGTGCCGCCGCGCCGCGTCATCATGAAGCCCACCAGCAGCACTCCCGCCAGCGCCAGGCCGCCGAGTGCGACCATCGCGAACCGCCGGCTGGCCTGGTCGTCCGACGCCACGCGGCTCGCGCTGCCCATCGGCGCGCCGCTGCCGCGGTAGCGCGGGTGGCTGCGCTCGGTGAGGCGGGACGGCTTGCGGTTGGCCATGGTCAGCTCCTCGACGGCGGTCGAAACGGGTCGGGACGGGGCACGAAGCCGGATTGTATCACCGATGCCGCACGGTCGCGGGCCTCTCGCGCCGCCGCGCCCGCCACGCGGCGACGGGGGGTGCCGGTCGCCCGGCGCCCCCCGTCGCCCTCCCCCATCGTGCCCGCGATCGCGGGGTCGGTCGGCTAGCGCACCACGGTCAGGCTCGGCAGATAGATCGCCCCGCTCCGGACCGGCGGCGAGACGATCTCGCCGTCGACGGTCACCCGGTACGGCCGGCCCTCGGCGGTCGTCACCTCGGCGCCGGTGACGGCCAGTCCGGCGTCGGCGGCGGCGGTCCGGCGCAGCGTCAGGCGCAGCAGCGTCGCGCCCGAGGCCGCGTCGCCGCCGGCGAAGACGGCCGCGCGCACGGCCGTGCCGGCGGACGTGACAAGCACCTGGCCGCCGGCGAGGCGGTCGCCCGCCTCGGCCCGGACGAGCTCCCACCCGGTGCCGAGCGACAGCGAGACCTCGACCGCGCCGACGGCGGCGCCGTCGGTCTGGAGCGTGATCGGCAGCACCGCCTCTTCGCCGGCGGCGGCGGTCGGGTAGGCGGCGTGCAGCGCCACGTCGCCGCGAGCGGCGGGCGGCGGCGGCACGGCCTCGCCGCAGGCCGCGCCGGCGCGGCCCTGGGCGACGGCGATGTCGGCGACCGACGTCCGGCCGTCGAGGTTGACGTCGCGGCCGCGGCCGCTGGCCCACCGCTCGGCGACGAGCGCGGCGTCGAAGCCGGTCAGGCGGCAGTCGCGGTCGAAGTCGCCGGCCAGCTCGGGCCGGTCGCGCACCGCCTCGGCCGCGATCGCCAGCTGGGCCGACGCCGAGCGGCCCCAGACCTCGGGCCGGTACATCGCGTACGCCTGGGCCGGCCGGGCGCCGAAGACGCCGGGCGTGATCGCCCGGGCGGCATAGTCGAAGTGGTGGGTGCCGGCCGGCAGGTAGCTGGCGAAGAACGTCACGCCGTCGTCGCGGACCTCCTTGCGCTCGTAGCCCCACCAGCGCCACGACCAGGGCCAGTCCTGGCCGTCGGGGACGCGCTTCGACTCGGTGTCGAGCGCTTCGTTGAGCGCCTCGAGCCCGGCCGGCAGCAGGTCCTCGATCAGGACGTAGGACAGGTCGTCGCGCGTCGTGACCGACAGCCGGACGTTCACGAGGTCGCCGACCTTCCAGGCGCCTGTGGCCGCCTCGTCGCCGCGCAGCAGCGTGTAGTCGCGGGCCAGGTCGATGCCGAGGCCGGCCGCCTTCTGCTCGGCGAAGCCGTCGAAGTAGAGGGCCAGCTGGCCGACGACGGTGTAGTACGCCGTCCCGCGGCCGACCTTCTCGATCACGAGCTGGTGGGCGCCCGGCACGAGCGCGGCGCCGCTGAGCGCGATCGGCGGGATCTGGCGCGTCACGTTCGAGGCGTCCACATGGCCGCTGGCCAGGACGCGCCCGTCGAGCGTGACGGTCCAGTCGTAGTCGGACTGCAGCTCGCCGCGCGCCAGGGCGAAGTCGGTCAGGCCCAGGACGGCGAACGCCGTGGCGTGGGTTGTCAGCCAGCCGCGGCCGTCGCGGTGGGCCAGCAGCCAGCGGGCAGCCTTGGCCGCCAGCGGGTCGCTCGGCCGGCGCGCCAGCAGTGCCTGCAGCGCCGTGGCGGTGTACTTCTCGGCCGAGGCCATCGTCCGCCACTGGTAGCCGTCCCAGGCCGGGTAGCCCCACGGGCTGGTGGCGGTGGCCATCGGCCAGAAGGCGTCGATGTCCGTCACCTCGGCCTGGGCGACGAGCTCGGCCAGCGCCGCGTCCGCCTCGGCGTCGCGGCCGAGGGCGTCGAGGGCCAGGACGAGCATGGCGCGGGCGAACGGGTCGAAGTTGGCGCGGGCGCCGTACGCGCCCAGCGCCAGGGCCGGGTCGGTGCCGCCGGCCAGCACGCCGACGAAGGCGGCGTAGGCCCGCAGACGTGCGTCCGGCTCGGCGGCGGCGTTCTGGTCGAGCCACGCCAGGCCGCGCTGGAGCATCGCCGGGTCGACGTCGAAGCCGGCGTCGCGGCTGAGCAGCAGGCCGTGCAGGACATAGGCCGTCAGGTAGGTCGGCCGGCCGTAGTACTCCGACGGCGCGCCGCTCCACCAGCCCCAGCTGCCGTCGGCGTTCTGGAAGCCGGCCAACTTCTGGAGCCCGACGGTCATGTACTCGGGCAGCGAAGCCGTCACCTCCGGCGCCTCGACTCCCAGCTGCTCGACGAGGCGGCCGACGATCGCGTTGGGCAGCATCCGGCTCATCGTCTGCTCGACGCAGCCGTAGGGGTAGCCGATGAGGTCCTCGACCCCGTCCAGCACCGACGCCGCGACGCCCGGCGCCAGCCGGACCTCGACCGAGGACGCGTCCGGCTGGGCATTGAACGGCACCTCGAACGTCTCGAACACCTTGACGCTGTCCGCGGCGCCGGCGCGCACGAAGCGCTCCGGCACCGCGAACGGCGCGATCGGCAGCGGCATCTCGAGCGCGTCGCCGCCGGCGGCCGTCGTCAGCGACGCGCCGACGGTCGTCTCGCCGACCTGGCTGGCGACGACGCTGTAGCGGGCCGAGCGGGTGGCGTTGAACGGCAGCGACAGGCTGCGCTCGCCCGGATCGAGCTGCACCAGGCCGGCCGCCTCGAGCGCCACGGCGCCGTCGAGCGCGCCGTCGGGCCGGGCGTAGTTGCGGCCCAGGACGTCGACGGCGAAGCGGTCGCCCTGGACGGCGAAGCGCGGCAGGGCCAGGTCGGCCTGGATGTCCTTGCTGACGACCATCTCCGCCTTGGCCTCGCCGACGCGCGCGTCGCGGGCGATGACGCGGGCGAAGCCGACCCAGGTCGTGAGCGAGTCGGGCAGCGTCAGGCTGACGGTGACCTCGCCGTTGGCGTCGGTCACCAGGTCGGCCTTCCAAAAGGCCGTGTCGGGGAAGAACCGGCGCGGCGCCGGCTCGGTGGCGCTGTCGTCGCCCGTCTTGTCGCCCGGCGTGGGCGAGGCCGCGGGCGGCGGCGTCCCGCCGCCGCGTCCCGGGCCGCCGTCGGCCGCCTCGGGGAAGCCGTAGCCCTGGGTCGGGCGGAGGCTGTCGTACGTGCCGACCGTCTGCTGCCAGTTCGTCCAGAAGGCGTCGAACAGGCTGCCCGACGTGTCCTGCGCCAGCGCCAGCACCGCCTTGTCGACGATGGCGAACGACAGCTGGGCCTCGACCGGCGCCCCGCCGGCGTCCGTGACCTTGATCGTGAAGCGACCCTCGTCGCCCGGCGCGTGCGTGGCCTGGTCGGGCGTCACCGCGACGTGGAGCCGCTTGTCGTCGGCGGGCACCACCAGCGACAGCGACGCCGTCAGCAGCTGGCCCTCGGCGCGGTTGAAGCCGCTGCGGTCGTCGTTCGGCTTCCAGAGCGACACCGTGACAAAGGCGTTGGGGGCCATGTCGGCGGTCACCGGCAGCGCCACCGTCGTCGCGCCGCTGACCGGCACGATCATGGCGCGCTGGACGGCCTCGCGCTCGATCGTCACGAGCGCCGTGGTGGTCACCGGGGACTTGATGAGCAGCTGCGCCGTGTCGCCGGCGGCATAGCGCTCGCGGTCGAGCCGGAGCTCGATCGCATCGCCCCACCAGTACCACGGCCGGGCGTTGTCGTAGATCCAGGCCCAGCCGTAGCCCTGGACCGGATGGCCGGCGTCGTCGACGGCATTGGCCTGCAGGTCGTACCAGCCCTCGGTCAGGCCCTCGAACCGCAGCGGCGCGGTGCCGTCGGCGCCGGTGGTCAGCTGGACGGTGCGGCGGACCACCTGGCGGTCGCGGTCCCACTGCCGCAGCGCCACGGTCACCGGCGTGCCGGCCACCGGCGCGCCGTCGTGGTCGCGGGCGCGGACGGTCATGACCAACGGCTGCCCGACCTCGACGCCGTAGCGCTCGCCCTCGAGCGTCAGATCGAAGCGGGCCGGGTAGACCATCGCGCTCGCCTCGGCCACGACCGGCCGCCGGCTGGCGTCGGTCACCTCGGCCTCGAACGCGATGAGCTGGTGGCCGGCCTCGGCCGGCAGCGGGATCCGGAAGACGGCCTTGCCCTCGGCGTCGAGCGTGCCCTTCCACTCGCCGACGGGCGCCTGCCCCGAGCCGCGCCAGCCCCAGCCGTAGTAGCTGCGGAGCACGACGTCGGCGCCGGCGGCCGGCTGGCCAAAGTAGTATCGGCCGCCGACGGTGACGGTGGCGGTCTCGCCCTTGACGTACCACGGGCGGTCGGTCGTCACCGTCACCTCGTAGTCCGGCTTGACGTAATCCTCGACCTGGAAGCGGCCGTAGAACGTCTGCTCGGCGGTGGCCACCTCGACGCTCCAGCTGCCGCGGGCCGCGTCGCGGTCCAGCGGCAGGCTGCCGGCGATGCCGCCAAAGTCGTCGCTGGCGTAGCGGTCGCGGGCGATCTGGTTGCCGCCGGCGTCGCGGAGCGTGACGGTCACCGGCGTCGACGGGTCGAGCACGGCGTAGCCGTCGAGCGTGATGGCGCGCAGCGACGCCTTCCAGTGGACGGTGTGGCCGGGGCGGTAGATCGGCCGGTCGGTGTGGATGTGGGCCGCCTGGCGGGCCAGGCCGGCGGCGCCGACGCCGCCCGGCGCGGCGATGTCGCGCCAGCCCCACCAGAAGCCGCCGCTCTGCCACGTCGGGCTCAGCCCGACGGCCGTGATCTGCCCGCCGACGCGGCCGACGATGTGGGTCGCGGGCCGATCGGCGCCGAACACGGCGGTGCCGTCGGCGCCGGTCGTGCCGTCGCCGATGCGCGCTCCGGCGGCGTCGTAGAGGGCCACCGCGGCGCCGCCGGTCGGGACGCCGGCCGGCACCCGCGTCAGCCAGGCGGTCAGGCCGTCGAGGCCCCGCTTGGCCACCAGGCCGTAGTCGGTGACGATGAGCAGCCCGCGGCCGCGGCCGACGCGCGCGGCGCCGGCGTCGATGACGTAGGCGCCGGGCGCGACGGTGGCCGGCAGCGTCAGCGCCTGCCGGCTGTCGCCGGTGTCGACGTGCTGCGACCACCGCGCGACCTCGGCCAGGCCGGCGATGTCGATCTCGACCGCCTTGCCCGTCGCCTGCGCCCGCTCGACGGCGCCGAGGCGGGTGACGAGGCCGGCTTCGTCGAGCCCGTAGAGCGTGGCGTCGAGCGTCAGGCGGGGGTAGCCCGGCTGGACGGAGATGCGCCGCGGGCCGCCGGGGCTCAGGTACTGCAGCGGCAAGGCGCTCCAGCCGAACGACATCTGGGCGCCGTCGGCGCCCGTCGTGAACGACCAGGCGAACGGCTCGGTGATCACGACGTTGCCGCGCGCGTCGCGCACCCCGGCCGCCAGCGTCGCGGTGTGCTTGCTGGCCGCCGCGAGCGGCTCGGCCGGCTCGTAGCTGAACGACCGGCCCTCGCTGTCCAGGGCGCGCATCCGACCGGGCGCGGCCGGCGCGAGGCTGAACGCGGCGGCGACGCTGGCGGCGTCCATGGACCGGTCGAAGGTCAGGCTGATCGCCGTCCCGGGCCAGACGCCGCTCTCCCCGGCGCGCGGGTACGTGGCCGAGATCGGGCCGCGCTGGGCGAGCGCCCGGCCGGCGCCGACGCCGAGCACGGCGGCGGCGGCGAGACCGAGGGCGGCCAGGCGCCAGCGGCGGGACGGCGCGCGGTCGGCGCCGCGGGCGGTGGGGGGGGACGCGGACGGGAGGTTCATCGCGCAGGTCTCCTGGTGCCAAAGTCGAATGGAGGGCCGGCCTCGGACGGGAGGGTCGGCCGGCAACCCAGCCGCACATACGCAGCCCGGCGGCCGAACGTGACGGCGGGTTGGGTCGGGGCGATAATCGCCGGCGGTGGCGGCCGGCGGACGCCGGCGCGAGATCGCGGGGAGATACGCCCATGGTGCGCGCGCGCGTTGGCTGGATCAAGTGGCGGATCGTCTTGTTCGCCGTGACCCTGGCCGGGCTGCTGCTGCTCGTCGCCCGGGCCGGCCGCGCCGTGGTGCCGTTCGTGCTCGGGCTGTCGTTCGCCTACTTCGTGGCGCCGCTCGTCAACCGCATCGACCGCGGCCTGCGGCCGCTGGTGGGCGGCGCGCCGCGGCTGGGCGGGCTGGTGCGGCCGGCGGCGATCCTGGTCACGTACGCCGTCGTCGGCGCGGCGATCGGGCTGGGCGGGCGGGTGCTGACGGCGCCGTTGCTCGGCGAGGTGAGCGCGCTCGTCGCCCAGTCTGACACGCTGCTGGCCAACGCCGAGGCCCTGATCGAAGCGCGCGTCGCGGACTACCAGCACTACATCCCGCCCGAGATCCAGAACGAGATCCTGGCCTTCGCCACCCGCGAGCGACTGACGGCCGCCGCGCTCGAGGTTTGGAGCGTGGTCCAGCAGGCGCTCGGCGCCACGTTCGGGGCCGTGACCCGGACGCTGGGCTTCGCCCTGGCGATGCTCGTCATCCCGTTCTGGCTGTTCTACATCCTCAACGACACCGGCCGCTTCCTCTCGGCGATGATGGGCCTGATCCCGCATGACCTGCGACCCGATGTCGAAGCGGTGCGGATCATCTGCGACCGGGTGCTGTCGGGCTACATCCGCGGCCAGGTGATCATCGCCTTCGTGCTCGGCACGCTGTTCACGCTGCTCCTGCTGGCGCTCGGCGTGCCGTACGCCATCACGCTGGGCGTCGTGGCCGGCGTCCTGGCGGTCGTCCCGTTCCTCGGCACGATCCTGGGCGCGGTGATCGCCACGCTGGTCGCGCTCGTCGTCAGCCCGTCGCTGGCCTTCCAGACGCTGCTGGGCTTCGTCGTGATCCAGCAGGTCGACAACCTGTTCATCTCGCCCCGCGTCCAGGGCCGGAGCGTCGCGCTGCACCCGGGCGCGATCATCGTGGTCCTGGTGTTGGGCGAGGCCGCGCTCGGGCCGATCGGGCTGTTGGCGGCGGTGCCGCTGGCGGCGATCGGCCGCGACGTGATCCACTACCTCTACCTGCGCGTCGGCGAGACGCCCGCGCCGCCGCCGGACGCCCTGGCCACCGTCGGCTACGCGGCGCACGTCACGCCGCGTGTGCACGGCGAGCCCGAGCCCGCCGCCTCGCCCTCGTCCCCCGCCGCCGCCGCGCCCGACGGCGGGCACGGTCCCCCGGCCGGGGCGTCTCAGCCGGCGGCTGGCGCCGTCGCGGACCCGCCGGACGCGCCGGTCGCGCCCGGCGCCGAAGCCGGCGGCCCGCCGCCCGGCGCCGCGTAGGGCAGCGGCTTGACGCCGGCGTGGATCGCCAGCGCGCCGCCCATGAGCCGCCGCGCCGGCAGCGGCGTCAGGCCCGCGGCCCGAATCGTCTCGGCCACGCCGGCTGGGGTGAGGAAGGCGGCGGTCGAGGCGGGCAAGTAGCGATAGGCGCCTGCGTCGCCCGCCACCAGTCGGCCGAGCAGCGGGACGATGCGCTGGAAGTAGAGCGCGAACGCCAGGCGCCACGGGCCGGTGGTCGGCGGGCACATCTCGAGCGCCACGACCCGCCCGCCGGGCCGCACGACGCGGGCCATCTCGCGCCAGGCGCGGTCGTGGTCGGCGAAGTTGCGCAGCACGAACGCGCTGGCCACGGCGTCGAACGCGTCGTCGGCGAACGGCAGCCGGTGGCCGTCGGCACGGGCGAAGGCCGTGGCGGCGGATCGGCCGGCCCGCGCCGCCTTGGCCGGCGCCGGCGCCAGCATCGCGGCGGTGTAGTCGATGCCCACGGCGCGCGCATCCGGCGCGGCCGCCGCCAGCGCCAGCGTCAGGTCGCCGGTGCCGCAGCCGACGTCGAGCGCCACGCCGCCGGCCGGCACGCCGGCGGCGGCGGCGGTGCGGCGGCGCCAGGCGCCGTCGAGGCCGGCGGTCATCAGCCGGTTCATCCGGTCGTAGCGACCGGCGATCCGACCGAACATCGCCTGCACCGCGGCGTGCTTGTCGGCAGCGCCGTAGGGTGAGACGGTGCTCATGTGAGCGCCCGGTCGAGATCGGCCACCAGGTCCTCGACGTCCTCGATGCCGACCGAGATGCGGATCAGGCCCGGCGGCACTGCCAGCGCGCTGTCGCTCGTCGAGAGGTGGGTCATCGCCGCCGGCAGCTCGATCAGGCTCTCGACGCCGCCGAGGCTCTCGGCCAGCCGGAAGTAGCGGGTCCGGGCGACGACGTCGCGGGCCGCGGGCGCGCCTGGCCGCAGCGTGAACGAGATCATGCCGCCGAAGCCACCGGCCATCTGGCGCGCCGCGACGGCGTGGCCGGGGTGGGCGGGCAGGCCGGGGTAGATCACCTGGGCCACCGCCGGATGGTCGTCGAGCCACTCGGCGATGCGCTGCGCGCTCTGGCAGTGCTGCCGCATCCGGAGCGCCAGCGTCTTGACGCCGCGCAGCACCAGCCAGCAGTCCAGCGGTCCGGGCACGGCGCCGGCGGCGTTCTGGAGGAACCGCAGCCGCGCCTCGAGCTCGCGGTCGCGGCCGACGACGATGCCGCCGACGACGTCGCTGTGGCCGCCGAGGTACTTCGTGGCCGAGTGCATCACCAGGTCGGCGCCCAGCGCCAGCGGCTGTTGGAGGTAGGGCGAGGCGAACGTGTTGTCGACGACGACGCGGGCTCCGGCGGCGTGGGCCCGCTCGGCGACGGCGGCGATGTCGACGATCTTGAGCATCGGGTTCGTCGGCGTCTCGACCCACACGAGCCCCGTCGTCGGCCGCAGCGCCGCCTCGAGCGCGGCCGGGTCCGTCAGGTCGACGAAGGTAAACGCCAGGCCGAAGCGCGCGAGCACCTTGTCGAACAGCCGGAACGTGCCGCCGTAGACGTCGTCGGCGACGACGACGTGGTCGCCGGCGCTCAGCAGCTTGAGGATCGTGTCGATGGCGGCCATGCCGCTGGCGAACGCCGCCGCCCAGTCGCCGCCCTCGAGCGACGCCAGGCAGGCTTCGTAGGCGGTGCGGGTCGGGTTGCCGGTGCGGGCGTACTCGTAGCCCTGGTGGTCGCCGACGGCGCGCTGGACGAACGTGCTCGTCTGGTAGATCGGCACCGCCACGGCGCCGGTCGCCGGGTCCGGCTCCTGGCCGGCGTGGATGGCGCGCGTGCCGAAGCCGGCGGTGGGGTCGGGGGCGGTCATCGGTCCTCCGTAGGGCAAGCCGCGGCGCGCCGTGCGGCCCGCCGCGTCGATTGTAGCGTCGCCGCATCGCGACGCCTGCGGCCGCGGGGTTCGCGGGGCCGCGGCGGCCGATGTTAAGGGCGCGCGAAGCCTTGTGCCGCCCTGGCAACTCGGGTATGCTCCGCCGCCACCGGCCGGGCGACGACGCCCCCCGGCCGCGGACGGCGAACGAGGAGAGAACGCACGATGTCGAAGCCCTTTGCCCTGTGGCCCGCGGCCCGCTCGACGGCCTTGGCCGTGGCGCTGGTCGCCGCGGCCGGCTGCGCCCGCACCGCCACGGCGCCCGAGGCCGACGGCGACGCCGCGGGCGCGCCGTCCGCCGGCGAGACCGCCGCGCCGGCCGCCGACGCCGCGGCGATCGGCACCGCCGACAACCCGCTCGTCATGACGTTCGTCCCCTCGGGCGAGCAGGAGACGGTCACGACCGGCTCCGAGGCGATCAACGCCCTCCTGGCGGCCGAGACCGGCCTCGTCATCGAGAGCAACGTCGCCACGAGCTACGCCGCGGCGATCGAGGCGATGGGCGCCGGCAACGCCCACGTCGGCTGGCTCAACACCTTCAACTACCTGCTGGCCCACGAGAAGTTCGACGTCCGGCCGGTCCTGGTGGCCGAGCGGTTCGGCACGACGAGCTACGCCAGCCTGGTCGTCGCCAACGCCGACGCCGGCATCACGACGCTGGCCGACCTCAAGGGCAAGGCGTTCTGCCGGGCCGAGGCGCTGTCGACGTCGGGCTGGGTGGTGCCGAGCGTCATGCTCAAGGGCGTCGGCATCACCGAGGCCGACCTGACCGTCGTCGACTCCGGCAACCACGACGCCGTGGTGGCCGCCGTCTACGCCGGGCAGGACTGCGTCGCCGGCGCGATCTACGACGACGCCCGCGACGGCTCGAAGGAGACCTATCCCGACGTGATGGAGAAGGTCGTTGTCGTCGCCACCTCGGACGACATCCCCAACGACAACGTCAGCGTGATCGCCGGCCTGCCGCAGGACGTGGCCGACAAGCTGACCCAGGGGCTCATGGCCATCGCCGCCACCGAGGACGGCGCCAAGGCGCTGACCGACACCTACGGCATCGAGAAGTTCCAGGCCACCGACGACACGTTCTACGACGGATTCCGCAGCATGCTCGACCAGGCCGACATCGACATCGCCGAGCTGGCCGGAGAGTAGGCGACCCGCGGTCGGGCCGTCGCGCGCGACGGCCCGACCGGTGCCGCCGCCGGCGGCGAGGAGGCCCCATGCTCGAGATCCGGCATCTGTCCAAGGTCTACCCGGACGGCACCAAGGGCCTCGACGACGTCACCTTCGACGTCGGCCCCGGCGAGTTCGTCGTCGTCATCGGGCTGTCGGGTTCGGGGAAGAGCACGCTGCTGCGCTGCATCAACCGCCTGATCGAACCGACGTCGGGGCAGGTCATCCTCGACGGCGTCGACGTCACGGCGGCGCGGCCGGCCGAGCTGCGCCGACTGCGGCGCGACATCGGCATGATCTTCCAGCAGTTCAACCTGGTGAAGCGCAGCTCGGTGCTGACGAACGTCCTGAGCGGCAAGCTGGGCGCCGTGGGCACCGCGCCCAGCCTGCTCGGCCTCTGGAGCGCCGCCGACCGGGCCCAGGCCATGGCCAACCTCGAGCTCGTCGGCATCGCCGACAAGGCCGGCAACCGGGCCGACGCGCTGTCGGGCGGTCAGCAACAACGCGTCGGGATCGCCCGCGCCCTGATGCAGAACCCGAAGCTGCTGCTGGCCGACGAGCCGGTGGCCAGCCTTGACCCGGCCACGAGCCACACCGTCCTCGACTACCTCCGCACCCTCAACCGCGAGCGCGGCGTGACGGTGCTGTGCAGCCTCCACTTCCTGAGCCTGGCCCGCGAGTACGGCACCCGGATCCTGGCCCTCAAGGGCGGCCGGCTGATGTTCGACGGCCTGCCGCGCGACATCGACGAGGCCCGGTTCCGAGCGATCTACGGCGACGACGCGGTCGAAGTGGAGATCCGGTGACGTGACCGGCCGCCCGAACCGGAGCGCGAGCCGGTCGTGGCCGGCGGCCGTCGTCGTGGCGGCCGGCCTGGCGCTGCCCGGCCTCGGCCATGCGCTGGCCGGCGCGCGCGTTCGCGCCCGGCTCGTCGCGGCGGCGGCGCTGGCCGCGGCGCTCGTCGTCGCCTGGGCGGCGCGCGAGGCCGGCGGCGCCGCCGCCGTCGACTGGCTCGTCGCCGCCTGCGCTCCGTTCTGGCTGGCGCAGGCGGTCGATGCCGCCGGCGTCGCCCGCGGCCGCGCCCTCGGCGCTTGGACGCTCGGCCTGGCGGCGGCGCTGCCGATCTACGCCGTCGGCGTTCGCGCCATGGCGCCCGAGCCGTCCGCCTTCGTCGACCGCTGGTCCTACGTCCGGCCCCTGTTCGCCGGCCTGGCCTCGCCCGACCTCGTGGCCCCGGTCACGGCGACCACCGACGCGCGCGTTCGGGTCCACACCCCGTGCGCCGCCGACGAGACCCGCGCCGCCGCCGCGCTGCCGGACGCGCCGGACGGCCCGGTGATCGCGGCCGAGCCACCGTGCGCGCCGCTGGGGGCGCGGCTGGTGGTGCGCGGGGCCGGGTTCCCGGCCGCGGCCGAGGTGCGCCTGGTATGGCAGTCATCCGTGGGCGGCGAGGGCGACGTCGGCGCGGCGCGCACCGACGCGGCGGGGCGGTTCGAGGCGGCGGTCACGGTGCCGGCCGACTCGGTGCCCGAGCGGATCCGCCAGCGCAGCCCCGACCTGCCGCAGAACCAGGCGGTGCGCGCCGTGGTGGACGTCCCGACGGGCGGCTGGCGGCTCTCGGAGACCCTGACCACGGTGCTGTCGTTCCTGGGCGTGACGCTGGCGCTGAGCGTCCTGGCGACGCTGCTGGCGGCCGTGCTGGCGCTGCCGCTCTCGTTCCTGGGCGCGCGCAACCTCATGGGCGGGCACGCCGCGACGCGCGCCGCCTACCGGGCGGTGCGCGGCGGCATGAACGTCGTCCGCGCCATCGAGCCGCTCATCATGGCGGTGGTGTTCGTGGTCTGGGTCGGGCTCGGGCCGTTCGCCGGGCTGTGCGCCCTGGTCGTGCACGGCGTGGCGGCGCTGGGCAAGCTGTTCAGCGAGACGATCGAGGGCATCGACGCCGGGCCGGTCGAGGCGGTGCGCGCCAGCGGCGCGCGCTGGCTCCAGGTGGCGCGTTACGCCGTGCTGCCGCAGATCGTGCCGCCGGCGGTGGGCTACGTGGTCTACCGGGCCGACATCAACGTCCGGCTGGGCACCGTCATCGGGCTGGTGGGCGGCGGCGGGATCGGGATGCTGCTGTCGCAGTGGATGCGCAAGCCCGACCTCCTGCCCCAGGCCGGCACGGCGCTCTTCGTGATCGCCGTGTTGATCATCCCGCTCGACCTCGTGAGCGGCGCGCTGCGCGACCGGATCGCCGCCGGCCGCCGGATCATGCCGCCGGCCGTGCGGCCCGTCGCGGCGCTGGCCGTCGCGGCCGTGGCCGTCTGGTCGTGGCGCACGGCCGAGATCGCCCCGGCC
This sequence comes from uncultured Anaerolineales bacterium, assembly GCA_964651245.1. Taxonomy (GTDB): domain Bacteria; phylum Chloroflexota; class Anaerolineae; order Epilineales; family Epilineaceae; genus Avedoeria. The sequence goes on from CAZYVI010000015.1 coordinate 94,677, forward strand.
AAGCTCTGGCCGGTGCCCGAGCGCGTGCGCGACATCGCCGGCATGCTGGTGACGCCCGAGCTCATCACCCGCGGCGCCACGTCGTCCGTCGTGCGGGCCGAGCTGGCCGTGCCGTGCCCGGCCGGCGCACCGCCGCCGCCGGCCGACGGCGCGCTGGCCCTCGACCGCGGCTGCGCCGACGCCGGCGACGACGTCGCGGTGACGCTGCGCGACGTGCCGGCGGACGCCACAGTGCGCCTGCACTGGCGCTACGCCGACGGCAGCGGTCGCCTCGACGCCGGGCCGGCCTTGGCGCCCGGCGTCGGCCTGGATCGGCGCGGCGTCGCCACCGTCCGTCCGCTCGTCGTCGAGCGCGCCGCCGCCGCCCCGGGCGCGCCGACGGTGCTGGAGGCCACGGTGACGGTGCCGGCCGGCCCGTGGCGCCCGAGCGAGCCGCTGCGGATCACGCTCGACAAGATGATGTTGACGATCCTCATGGCCTTGATGGCCACGACGCTCGGCGCGCTGCTGGCGATGCCGATCGCATTCCTGGCGGCGCGCAACGTGATGGGCGGCTCGGCCGCCGGTCGCGCGGCGTACGGCGCGACCCGCTTCGGCTTGAGCGCGCTGCGCGCCATCGAGCCGGCGCTGCTGGTCCAGGTCTTCGCGGCCTGGGTCGGCGTCGGCAAGCCGTTCCCGGGCGTGCTGGCGCTGGTCGGCGTGACGCTGGCCAACCTGGGCAAGCTGTTCAGCGAGGCGATCGAGGACATCGACCCCGGCCCGCTCGAGGCGCTGCGGGCGGCCGGCGCGAACCGGCTGCAGGTGCTGCGCTACGGCGTCGTGCCACAGGTGGTGCCTTCGTGGCTGGCGTTCGGCTTCTACCACTGGGACATCAACGTCCGGCTGTCGACGATCGTCGGCCTGGTGGGCGGCGGCGGGATCGGCTACTACCTCAGCCAGTGGATGAACACGACGCAGTGGCGCAAGGCGTCGGTGGCGCTGCTGGGCATCGTCGTCGTCGTGACGGCCATGGACGCGATGAGCGCCCGGCTGCGCGAGCGGCTGGTGCACGGCGCGGGGCGCGTGTCGCACTGACGCACCGGCCGGAGCGGCGGCCCGAACGATCGACCGCCCGCCGGGCGGGCCGGCGGGCGGTCGGCGATCGCAGGCGCGGCGGACCGCGCCGGGGGTGCTAGGGGATCGCCGGCGGCGGCGCCGGCGGCGTCGGGAAGCCGGGGCCGGGCGCGACCGGCGTCACGGCGCCGGGACCACTGCCGCCGGTCACGACGACGCGATCGGGGCCGATACGGCGGCCGTCGCGGTTGAGCTGGGCCGAGAGGATCGTGTGGTCGCCGGCGGCGTTGCGGTCGAGCCAGACGACGAGGCTCACGACGCTGTCGGTCGAGGCCAGGTCGGGCGCGAAGCTGAACGCCGGGCCGCCGGCCACCGCTGTCTGCGAACCGTAGGCGACGCCGTTGCGGTTGAGGCGGCGGATGCGGACGTCGGGCGGCTCGGCGCCGCTGCGCTCTTCCCAAGCCGCCAGGTAGCCGCCGTAGCCGCCCAGCGACGCGATGGACGGGTAGACCTGATCGGCGGCGCCGGTGGCGACCTTGAGGATGCCCTTGTAGGGCACGGCGTTGTTGTTCAGGAGGCGGCCGAAGATCTCGCGCTGCGGCTGGTCCTTGGGCGTCTCCGACCACACCACCATGTACTCGCCGGCGTTCGGCTCGGCCGCCACCGACGGCCGGCCCACGTCGCTGCCGCCGGTCACGGCCCGCTCGTACTTGACGTAAAAGTAGCGACCGACGCCCTCGAGCTCGACCGAGCTCAGCACGACGTCGAGGCCGGTCACCTTGCGCCAGACCAGGACGTAGCGGTCCGAGCTCGGCGTCATCCGGAACGTGATGTCGGGGTAGGTGTCATCCGCGGGCGAGGTGACGAGCGGGAAGATCACGCTGGTGCGCGTGCCGTACGTCGAGAGGAACGTGCCGTAGATGTCGCGCGAGCCCGGCGTGACGGGCGGCATCGGCGTGCCGCCGGGGCCGCCGGAGGCGGGCGTGCCGGGCGGCGGGAACGTCGGAGACGGCGCCTGCTGCGGCGCGTCGGCGGCCGCGCCGCCGTGGATCGGGCCGGCCGGGACCAGGGCGGCGGGCGCCGGCGCGTCCCCATCGAGGTCGAGGCCGAAGGCGGCCAGCGGGATCGGGGTCGGCAGCGGCGGCGGCGGGGCGGGCGGGGTTTGGCCCGGGATCGGGAAGCCGGGCGTGGCGTTGCCGCCGGGCGTGCCGCCGAGCTGGCCGCTGTCGTCGGTGAAGACCAGGAAGAACTCGTTGACGCGCGGGCTGAAGATCAGCGCCGGATCGCTCTGGTTGCCCGGCGCCACCAGGATGGGGGTGATGCGCCCGGTCGGCAGGCCCGTCGCGCTCAGGCGCAGGCCGTAGAGGTCGAGGCCGGTGCCCGACCCGGTGTCCTCGGCCCAGACGAGCAGGTTCGTGGCGGTGTTGGCGCTGAACGCCACGGCCGGCGCGATCGGGCGGCCGGCCACGGGCAGCTGGGCGGGCGCGGCCGCCGCCGGTGCGCCGAGGGCGACGGCCAGCGCCAAGCCCAGGAGCGTCGCGGCGGCGGTGGCGCGCGACCGCGCTGCGGTCATGGCGGGAAGCGAGCGACTGCCCATGGCTGACTCCTGTGCGGTCGATGGCGCGGCGCCGTCCTGTACACAACGCCCGGACGGCCCGGTCCGTTATGGGCGACGGCCGGCGCGGCGCGGCTACGGATAGATCTGGTCGAGCATCCGCGGGAACGCCGCGGTCTCGCGGACGTGGCCGAGGTTGCAGATCCAGGCCACGGTGCGTTCGACGCCGAGGCCGAAACCGCTGTGCGGCACGCTGCCGAAGCGGCGCAGGTCGAGGTACCAGGCGTAGTCGTCGCGGTTCAGGCCGTGCTCGGCGATCCGCTGCTCCAGCAGCGCCACGCTCGTGGCCCGCTGGCCGCCCCCGATGATCTCGCCGTAGCCCTCGGGCGCCAAGAGGTCGACCGAGCGACAGACCTCGGGCCGGCCGGGCACCGTCTCCATATAGAAGGCCTTGGCCGCGCTCGGGTAGTGGAAGACGAACACCGGCCGGTCGAACTGCTCGGCCAGGAAGGTCTCGTGCGGCGCCCCGAAGTCCTCGCCCCACGGGAACTCCGGGAACGGCCCGGCCTGGAGCCGCGCCACGGCGTCATCGTAGCTCAGCCGCGGGAACGGTGGGACGACGCGCTCCAGCGCCGACACGTCGCGCTCCAGGACGTCGGTCAGGAGCGTGCGGTGGTCGGCGAGCACCGCGGCCACGACGTGGCTCACGAACCGCTCCTCGATGTCCATCACGTCCTCGAGCTCGGCGAACGCGATCTCGGGCTCGACCATCCAGAACTCGGTCAGATGGCGCCGCGTCTTGCTCTTCTCGGCCCGGAACGTCGGTCCGAAGCAGTAGACCTTGCCCAGCGCCGCGGCGGTGGCCTCGTTGTAGAGCTGGCCGCTCTGGGTCAGGAACGCCGGCAGGCCGAAGTAGTCGGTGGCGAAGAGCGTGCTCGTGCCCTCGCAGGCCGACGGCGTCAGGATCGGCGTGTCGACGAGCACGAAGCCCTCGTCGTCGAGCCAGTTGCGGATCGCCCGGACGATCGTGGCCCGGATGCGCAGGATCGCCACCTGGCGCGGCGAGCGGATCCAGAGGTGGCGCTGGTCCATCAGGAAGCCCGTGCCATGCTCCTTGGGCTGGATCGGGTAGTCCGGCTCGGCCAGCGAGACGAGCTCGACCGCCTGGATGCCGAGTTCAAAGCCGCCCGGCGCGCGGGCGTCGGCGCGCAGCGCGCCGGTGAGCCGGACCGCCGATTCCTGGGTCAGCGACCGCACCAGCTCGAACGCGTCGGCCGGCAGGTCCTTTTCGAACGCGACGCACTGCATCACGCCGGTGCCGTCGCGCAGCGCGACGAACTGGAGCCGGCCCTTGTCGGTGCGGTTGTGGACCCAGCCCTGCAGGCGCACCGTCGTGTCGACGTGCGCGCCGGCGGCGGCGATCGTGATCGTGGCGGGCAGTGGGTCGCCCATGCAATCCTCCGGCGCTGTCAGGGCGATCCGCCGTCGCCGGCCCACCGCCGCCCGCGGGCGGCGGCCGAACCGGCGCCCGACCCGGTCGCCGACCGAACCAGCATTATAGGGCGCGGCGCGCCGGGCGACCGATTCGGACGCGCGTCGCCGCCCCGCTCCGCGGTCCGGCGGGGCGACAGTGCCCGGGCCCGACTGCTACCCTTCGGCGATCGCGACGGCGACCTCGACACCGCGGCTGCGGCCGAGGCCGTCGTCGCGACCGATGCCGCGACCGATGCCCCTTCCCACGCCCATGCCCAAGCCCACGCCCATGCCGATGCCGCGACCGATGCCCACCGCCCGCCCCGCCGCCCTTGGCGCCAGCGCCGCCCGCGCGCCTCGCGCCGCCCGCGCCGCCCGCGCCGCCGCCATCGTGCTGGCGCTGGCCGGGGCGGCCCGCGCCGCCGCCGCGCCGGCGTCGCCGCCGCCCGCGCCGCCGGCGCAGCGGACGGACGGCCGCGCCGTGCACGCCATCGTCGTCGCCGCGGGTCCGTCGGTGGCCGATCGGCTGGCGGCTGCGGGCTGGCCCGCCTGGCGCGGCCTCGCCGCCGACGTCGCGGCGGCCGCCGCGCAGCCGGGCACGCGGGCGCGCTTGCGGGCGTGGCGGGCCGCGACCCTGGCGTCGCAGCAAGGTATCGTCGCCCAGGCGCGCGCGCTCGGCGTCGACGTCGTGGCGCGCTACGCGATCGTCGGCAACGGGGTGCAGGTCGTCGGTCCCGCTGGCGCCGTGGCGCGCCTGGCGGCTGCGCCGGGCGCCGTCGCCCTCGAGCCGGCGCCGCGCCTCCGGCTGGCGCGGCCGGCGTCGCCGCCGGCGGCGACGCCGGCGATCGACCCGCCTGCGGTCGGCCAACCCCGCGCCGTCGACGCCGCCGGCGCCGCCGTCGCCCACGGCCCTGCGACACGCGTCTCCGCCGACGCCGCGGACGACACCGCCGCCCCCGCCGACGGCGCGGGCCAGACGATCGCCATCATCGACACCGGCATCGACTACACCCACGCCGCGTTCGGCGGGCCGGGCACGGCCGCCGCCTATGCCGCCGCCCGGGGCGCGGCGGAGCGCATCGACGACGACTACGATGGCCGGCCGCTGTTCCCCAACGGCCGCGTCGTCGGCGGCTGGGACTTCGTCGGCCCGAACTACACGTCACCCGAGCGCTGCCCGCCGGCCGAGGCGGCCGCCGGCCGCTGCACCGGCACGCCGCGGCCGGACCCCGACCCGCTCGACGCCTACGGCCACGGCACATCGGTGGCCGGGCTGGCCGCCGGCAGCCGCATCGCTGGCCTGGCGCCGGGCGTCGCGCCGGCGGCCGACCTCGTGGCGCTCAAGGTCTTCGGCCCGCCGTCGCGCGGCGCCGACACCGACGAGGCGGCCGACGTCGTGATCGACGCCATCGAGTGGTGCGCCGGCGCCAACCTCGGCCTCGAGCGCCGCGGCGTCGTCCCTGCGCGCATCGACGTCGTCAACCTCAGCCTCGGCGAGCCCTGGGCCCAGGGCTCGCGGTTCTTCGACGCCGCGATCGCCAATGCGGTGAACGCCGGCATCGTCGTGGTCGCCGCGGCGGGCAACCAGGGCGACCGGCCGTTCGTCTTGACCGCGCCGGGCAGTAGCCCGCAGGCGCTGGCGGTGGCGGCGTCGAGCGGCGGCGCGGAGCGCGACGTCATCGGCACGTTCTCGGGCCGCGGACCGAGCCGGCACGGCGCGCTCAAGCCCGACCTCACCGCGCCCGGCGCGCAGCGGGCCACGGCCGCGCTGGGCAGCGGCGACGGCGTCGCCACCAGCAGCGGCACCTCGATGGCCAGCCCCGAGGTGGCCGGCGCGACCGCGCTCGTGCTGGCGCAGCTCGCGCGCCGCGTGGCCGCGTCGGGCTGGGTCCCGGGCGGTGCGTCCGACGTCGCGGCCCGGCTGGTCAACGCCGCATCGCCGCTCGTCGTCGATGCGCGCGGCGCGCCGGCGCCCGTCGTGCGCCAGGGCGCCGGGCGGCTCGACGTCGGCCGCGCCCTCTCGGCGACGCTGATCGCCCGCGTCGGCGACGGGGCGGCCGTCCAGCTGGGCCGCTGGCCGCGGTCGCAGCCGGGACCGCGCACCGCGGTCCTGGACGTGTTCAACCCGACCGCCGACGCCATCCGCTTCCGGTTGGCCGTCCGCCGTCGCGCCGCCCCGCGCCTGCGCGTCGACGTCGCGCCCGGCGCGCACTGGGCGCCGCCCGGCGGCCGCCTGCCGGTGACGGCGACGTTCACGCTGCCGCCCGACGACCCGGGCCCGGCGCTCGGCGCCGCGCATGGCGGCACGCTCGCCGCCGCGGCGTACGACGCGGCGGCCGACGACGGCTGGCTCGAGCTCTGGCCGGAGGGCGACGGCGCCGGAGCGCCCGACGCGCCGCTGGCCGCGGTCCCCTTCGCCACGGTCCTCCGCGCCAGCGCGGCCGCGACGGTGACGATGGGCGACGGCGCGCCCGCGGCGTCGCTGCGGCTGGCGCAGCCCGACGCGCCGGGCGCGGTGGAGGCGACCGTCGAACTCTTCCATCGCCTGACCGAACCCGACGGCGACCCCGACGAGCCGGCCGTGCGCTACGAGGCCGACCTCTGGCACGTCGGGGCGCGCTGGAGCGGCGTTGCCGAAGGCGACGGCGGCGACGGGCCGCGGCTGACGATCGGGCTGGCGCGCCACGCGCCGGCCGTGGTTCCGTACGGCGTCGTCGTGCGCACCGCGCTCGACGTCGACGGCGACGGCACGGTGGACCGGGCGATCGACGCCGGCGTCGAGGCGGCGGTGCTCGGCGCCGGCGCCGACGACGCGATGGTGGCGGCCGTCCGGCGCTGGGATCCTGCGGCCGGCGCCCCCGCCGGGCCGCCGCTGGCGACGACGCCGCTCCCGTTCGCGCTCGACAGCCGCGTCCTCGCCTTCGACGTCCGCTTGGCCGACCTCGGCCTGGCCGCGCCGCGCGGTGTGACCCTGGCGGTGGAGAGCCGCGGCCGGCTGGAGGACTGGCTGCCGCTGGACGATGGCGACGGCCGCGCCGGCGACGCCGTGTCGGCCGTCGACGTCGTGCCGGACGGCGCGTCGCTGGCGCGGCCGGCGGACGGGGCGCCGTGGCTGGCGGTGCCCGCGCCCGGCGCGCGCGCCGAGCCGCGGCCGTGGCGGGCCACCGTGCCGCCCGGCGGCGCCGTCGCGGTGCGGATCGTCGCTCCGTGTCGGGGCGAGCCGGCCGGCTTCCTGGCGCTGACGCCCGCCAACCTGGCCGCTACGGCGACGGGCGCCGCCGACGTCCAGCTCGTCGAGCCCGCCGCGGCGCTGCGGCGCGCGGCCGGCTGCCGGCTCTGGCTGCCGCTCGGCTGGCGCGCGGCGCGCTAGTCGGCGTCGGGGCGCGGCGCCGCGCCGTCGTCCGCCGGGGACGCCCCGCGGCGCGCCCGCCGGCGCGCGATGGGCTCGCGGGTCGGAATGCGGTCGACGAGCCCTTCGATCACCGTCTGGGCCAGGCCGAACGCCACATAGCCCATGAGCGCCGGGAAGAACAACTGGCGCGGCAGCCAGACGATCCCGATCGCCGTGCCGGCGACGACGAGCGTGCCCAGGATCGCCTTGGGCGAGCCGAAACCGATCGTCGGCACCGCGGCGTAGCGAACGTTGCTGATCATCAGGAAGGCCAGGCCCAGCATCAGGAAGCGCAGGAGTTGGTGCCATGGCAGGTCGAGCCCGCTGCCCAGCAGCCGGTCGTAGAGCGGCGTCTGGCTGAACCACCAATAGGTGGCCAGCGTCATGCCGGCCGCCGGCGACGGCAGCCCCTGGAAGTGCGTCTTGGCGCGGCCGGCCTGCTCGACGTTGAAGCGCGCCAGCCGGATCACGGCGCACATCGTGAACAAGAAGCAGAAGATCCAGTCCCAGCCCTCTTCGTTGAGGACGGCGAAGTACATGATCATCGACGGCGCCAGGCCGAACGAGATCGCGTCGACGAGCGAGTCGAGCTCGGCGCCGAAGCGCGACCCGGTGTGGGTGGCGCGGGCGATCCGGCCGTCGAGGACATCGCAGACGCCGCCCAGCACCACGTAGAGCCCGGCGTGCGAGAAGTCGCCGCGGGCCGCAGCGACGATGGCGTAGACCCCGAAGAACAGGTTGGCCATCGTGAAGCCGTTCGGCAGGATGATCGCCGGCCGCAGGCGGCGGCGCCCCCGCCGCGGTTCGGCGCCGCGCGCGACGCTCACGGGTGCGCCAGCCGGGCGATCACCGTCGCGCCGGCGCGGACGCGGTCGCCCACGGCGACGGCGACGGCCGTGTCGGGCGGCGCGAAGACGTCGACGCGCGACCCGAACCGGATCAGGCCCAGCCGGTCGCCTTGGATCACGGCATCGCCGACGCGGCCGTCGGTGACGATGCGGCGGGCGATCAGCCCGGCGATCTGCCGCACCACGAACCGCCGGCCGCCGCTGTCGATGCCGATCGACATCTGCTCGTTGTCGAGGCTGGCCTTGTCGCTGGCGGCGTGCAGAAAGCGCCCCGGGTGGTAGTGGGCGTAGCCCAGCGTGCCGCTGACCGGGTAGCGGTTGACGTGGACGTCGAAGACGCTCATGAAGATCGAGATGCGGACCGCCGGCCCGCCGATGTACGCCGGTTCGTCGCAGGCCGCCACAGCCACGACCCGGCCGTCGGCCGGCGCGACGACGACGTCGGGTCCGCGCTCGCCGCGGCGCGGCGGGTCGCGGAAGAACGCCACGACCCAGAGGGCCAGCACGGCCAGGGCGAGCGCGGCCACGGTCCAGCCCGCGCCGCCGCGGCCGACGGCCAGCGCGGCCACGGCCACCGCCGAGACGGCGGCGGCGGCGATGAACGGAAGGCCTTCCGGCGCGATGCGCATCTGGGGTGCCCGCTCCTCACGGCGCGCCGCGCCACCACCGGGCCCGCGGCTCGACCCGGCGCCAGCATGGCCCGCCGCCGCCGGGCTGTCAAGGGGCCGCTTGTGGTATGACATGCACGCGATGCCCGCGCCCACCACGCCCCCCGACCCGACGGCCCGCCTCGGCGCCGCCCTGGCCGCCCGCGAGGGCTGGCTCGACCCCGCCCACCGCGGCGCGCTGCGGCTGTTCGCCGGCTTCTACGAGGGCGCGCCCGAGCTCGTCGTCGACCTCTACGCCGACACCCTCGTCGTCCACAACTACGCCGCCTCGGCCGCCGCCGGCGCCGACGCGGTGCGGCGGGCCTTGGCGTTCTACCGCGGTGCGCTGCCGTGGCTGCGCGCCGCCGTCGTCAAGCACCGGCACGCGCCCGACCCCGACGACCGCCGCGGCGTGCTCGCCTTCGGCGACGCGCCGGCCCGCGAGGTGACCGAGCACGGCGTGCGCTACCGCGTCGAGCTGCGCGGCGCCCGAGACGCCGGCTTCTACCTCGACACCCGCGGCCTGCGCGCCTTTCTCAAGGCCGAGATGGCCGGGCGGCAGGTCCTCAACGCGTTCGCCTACACCGGCAGCCTGGGCGTCGCCGCCCTGGCCGGCGGGGCGTCGCGCGTCGTCCAGCTCGACGCGAGCCGGACGTTCCTCAACGTGGCCAAGGAGTCGTGCACGCTCAACGGGCTGCCGATCCGCCGCGGCGACTTCGTGGCGGACGACTTCTGGGTGGCCGCGAGCCGGCTGCGGCGCGCCGACGCCCGCTTCGACTGCGTCGTGATCGACCCGCCCTTCTTCGCCACCGCCCCGACCGGCACGGTGGACCTCGCCCACGCCGCCGACCGGCTGATCAACAAGGTCCGGCCGCTCGTCGCCGACGGCGGCTGGCTGGTGGCCGTGAACAACGCGCTCTTCCTGCGCGGCGCCGACTACGTCGCGCAGCTCGAGGCGCTGTGCGCCAGCGGCCACCTGACCCTCGACCGCCCGATCGACGTCCCGCCCGACGTCACCGGGACCGCCGCGACGCGCGTCGCCGGGCCGCCGGTCGACCCGGCGCCGTTCAACCACCCCACCAAGATCGCGGTGCTGCGGGTCCGGCGCTAGGCCGTCCGGCCGGCCGGCGCGACCGGGACGCGACAGGCCGATGGCGCCGGCCGCACGCCTCTGCTATGCTCTGCCACGATGCGCCGCCCGCCGCCGCCCCGTCCCGTCGCCGCGACCCTGTTCGTCGCGGCGTTCGTCGCCGCGTGGCTGGGGGGCCGGTCGCCCGCCGCACCCGTCGATGCCGCGCCCGCCGTCGAGCCGATCCTGGGCGCGGCCCTGACGATCCTGGCCGACGGGACGGCGCCGTTTGAGGACCGGCCGCTGGCCGTGGCCGGGTTGGGCACGCTGCCCGGCGTGCGCGGCGTGGCCGACCCGGGCGACGACGTCGGCCCCAACGACGGCGTGGTGCGCGCCTGGGACGCCGTCGTCTACCGCGCCTCGTTCAGCGTCCGCGACGCCGGCGTCGACGGCCTGGTGGCCGAGGTGACGCTGGCCGGGCCGGCCATCTGGGAGGCGGGCCAGCTGCCCGCGCTGCGCCTGGCCGGCTGCCCCGGCGGCGCCACGCTCCTCGACGGCGGGCGCACCGTGCGCTGCGTCGTCGGCGCGGTGGCGGCGCCGCCGGCCGTGACGGTGGCCCTCGACCTCACGGCGCGCGTCAGCGGCACGGCGCTGCAGGGCGACCGGATCGAGGCCGGGCTCACCGTTCGCGCCCCCGGCGCCGTCCCCGATCCCGACCGCGCCAACTGCGCCCTGCCCCGTCCCGACGGCTGCGATGCGACCGCGCCGGTCGTGACGGTGTCGGCCGCGCCGGCGGCCGAGCTGCGCAAGTTCCTCGTCGGCAACCGGCAGGGCGTAGTGTTCGGCGGCGTCGTCGGCCGTCAACTCGACTGGCAGCTGGACGTCGTGCTCGGCGCCGACGGCGATGCGCGCGGCAGCTCGATGCCGGTCGGCGCGCCGTGGACGCTGCCCGACTGGTGGCGCGCCCTCGGCCCGACGGGCCGCGACCTGCGCCTCAGCGTGGCCCTCGTCGGCTGCAGCGACGCCGATGGGCGCGCGGCGTGGCAGTGCGCCCAGCCGGGCGGTCCCGGCGCCCCGATCGAGGTCACGCTGCTGCGGCTCGACGCCGACGCCAGCCTGCCGAACGGCATCGCCTCGGCCCAGCCGGCCGTGGTGGCCCGGTTGAACGTCCAGCTCTGGGTGCCGGAGACCGAGGTCACCGGCGCCGGCGGCGACGTGACGTTCCACAACTGCTTCGCCACCGCCATCGGCAACCCGCAGCGCTCGCTCTGGGCGCCGCTCGACGCGCGCGGCCAGGCCAACCTGGGCGGCAGCCTCGAGCCGCCCGGCAACAACTGCAGCTACGCCGTGCTGCCGGTGCCGCGGGCCGTGCCGACGCGCCGGCCGCCGCGCCGCCCGCCGCCCGGCCGGCCCGGCCCGCCCGGCCGCGCCCCGACCCCGATCCCGACCGCGGCGGTGGCGCTGCCGAGCAAGAGCTACCTGCCCGTCACCCAGGGCGCCGCGGTGACCGACGGCTCGACGTTCCGCGCCGAGATGGTCATCGAGATCGGCGGCGGCGGCACGATGCTGGGCGTCATCCCGTGCGACAAGTGGGACAACAGCAGCCACATCCTCACCGGCGACGCCGCCACGGCGGTGCGGGTCTGGCGCGAGGACCTGGGCGAGGACCCGGTCGACATCACCGACGGTGGCCGCGTGGTCGTCGAGTACGGCACGGGCCGGTGGGGGCGGCAGCGCCCGGCCAGCCTCTCGGTGGGCCGCGCCTGGTACGCCCAAGCCACGGCGTCGTGCCACGACGCGGCGCCGGTGACGGGCATGGGCTGGTTCGGCGGCGACCAGGTCGACTTCGAGAACCGTGGCCGCGGGCGTCTGGACGCGGCCCACGTGAACATGGTCCGCGCCCGGCTGCTCGACGGCGTGCCGGCGGGCAGCATCGTCTGGATCGAGCTGCAGTTCGCGGCGTTGGCCAACCGGCCCGGCACCTGGCTGATGAACTACGGCGCGGCCGGCTTCGGCGCCGGCAGCCGCGCCGGCTGGCGGGTGCAGGAGTGCTACGGCGCCCTGGGGGCGTCCTCGCGCCGCGCGTGCCCGGTGCCGGCCAGCGGCGCGACCGGCCGGCCGGGCGGCCTCGGCGACATGCTCGTCCACGTCGGGGTGCCGCTGTGGCTCCAGAAGCGGACCGATCCGGCGGTGCCGGGCGGCAGCCCGGTGATCAACGCCGGCGAGACGATCGCGTTCGTGCTCGACGCGGCGACGTTCCCGAGCCCGTCGTCGCCGCCGCTGCCGGCCTACCCGCCCGAGGCGTTCGCGCCCGGCGTCGTCGTCACCGACACGCTGCCGCTGGGCCTGAGCTACGTCCTCGACTCGGCCACCGTCGCCAGCGAGGACCTCGACGGCGACGGCGCGCTCGGACCCGGCGAGGACCGCAACGGCAACGGCACCCTCGACCGCGACGTGCCCTTCGAGCCGGCGATCCTCCCCGGCCCCGGCTACGGCGAGACGACGCTGCGCTGGACGATCGGCGATCTGCCGTACCGCCGCCGGGTGCCGGCGATCCGCTACGTGGCGCGCGCGTCGCGGCTGGTGCCGGGCGGGACGGCGCTGGCCAACCAGGCCGGCATCTGGGCCAGCAACGACCGGCCGCCGAACTGCCGACCCGGCGCGCGCGAGCTCGAGGGCGGCCGCTGCGCCTGGGCGCAGGTGATCATCGCCAACATCGCCGCCGCCCAGGTCGAGAAGGTGCCGCGCAGCCCGCTCGTCCTGCCCGGCGAGCCGATGGTCTACCGCCTCTCGCTCGCCAACCTGACCGACCGACCCGTCGAGTGGTTCGACGCCGTCGACCTCTTGCCGCGCGAGGGCGAACCGCGCACGCCGCCGACCCGGCTGCGCGGCGGGATCGGCGGCGTCCGGGTCCGGCTCCCGGCGGGCGGGCCGCCGATCGAGGTCTGGGCGTCGGCCGCCGACCCCGAGGCGCTCGACGTGGCCGGCGGCGGCCTGCGCGACGGGCTCGTCGACCCGGTGGCGGCCTGGGGCGCGCCGGGCGCCGGGCTGGGCGGTCCCGAGTGGCCGTGCCGCCTGACGGACGTCGCCGGCGCGCGCTGCAGCGCGATCGCCGCCGCGTCGGCCGTGACGGCGATCCGCCTTTGGGGCGCCGACCCGCGGCCGGGCCGTAGCGGCGGGTTGTCGGACAGCTTCCTGCCCGCCGGCGGCGCGCCGCGCGACATCGAGCTGACCCTCGACGTGCCGGGCTCGGCCGTCGGCGATCTCAGCCACAACGCCTGGGGCGGCCGGTTCGAGAGCCTGCCGCTGCCGGTGTTCGACAACGCCTTGATCCGGGTGCGTCCGCCCGACACGGCCACCCCCACCGCCTCGCCGACGGCGTCCGAGACGCCGCCGCCCTCGGCCACGTTCACGCCGTCGGCGACGCCGACCGCTTCGTCGACGCCGACCGTCACGCCCACCGCCACCGACACCCCGACGGCCACGCCGACGCCCACCTACCGCATCTACCTGCCGGCGTCGCTGCGCACGCGCTGCCTGGCCCACACCGTCGACGCGGTGCTCGTCATCGACGTCTCGAGCAGCATGCGGCGCGCCGCCGGCGACGGCGGCACCAAGCTCGACGCCGTGCTGCGGGCGTCGCGGGCGTTCGTGGCGCGCTTTGCCCCGGCGCCGGAGCGGGGGCGGGTGGCGATCGTGGCCTTCCACAACCGGGCCTGGATCGTGCAGCCGCTGACGGACGATCGCGCCCTGCTCGACGCCGCGATCGACCGCCTGGCGGGGGTCGTCGACGAGGGCACCCGGCTCGACCTGGGCCTCGCGGTCGGCGCCGCGGCGCTGGCCGACGTCGACGCCGGCCGGCTGCGGGCGATGGTCTTCCTGACCGACGGCCTCCCGAACCGGGTCCCGACGCCGGTCGGCGGCGGCAGCATGGAGGACACCGTCCTGCGCGCGGCCGAAGCGGCGCGCGCGGCGGCGATCACGATCCACACCGTCGGCTACGGCCGCGAGGACGCGCCCGACATCGCCGATCGCATCCTGCCGTCGCTGCTCATCGCCATCGCCGGCTCGCCGGCCAGCTACCACCAGACCGACGACGCCGCCGGCCTGGCCGAGGTGTTCCGCCGCATCGCCACCGAGCTCGGCTGCGTCGGCGGCGGCTGGCCCTAGCGGCGCTCGGCCGGCGGCTCGCCCGCGCCACGACCCACCGGCGGGCGCCGCCACAGCGCCACGCCCTCGACGAGCATCGCCAGGCCCGCCCAGAGGGCGATGAACGCCAGCGGCCAGGCCAAGAGCCGTGGCGCGACGAACAGCAGGCCGCCCGCGCCGACGAGCGCGGCGCCGAACAGGAGCACCGGCCCGGCCTCCATCGTCTCGAGCGCGCGCCAGCCGATCACGACGCCGCCGATGGCCGTGCCGAAGCGGGACGCGTTGCGCGCCAGCAGTTGGGCGTGGCGCGGCCCCCGCCGGCGGCCGAAGAAGCGCCGCGGACGCGGGCGTGGCCGGGTGGCGACGATTTCGGTCGCCCGCGCCAGGTCGGCCTCGTAGTGCGCTTGGAGCGTCGCGCCGACGGCCTCGTCCTCGATGGCGACGTCGAGCTCCCAGTTGCCGACCCAGCCGTTGAGGTTGAGGTTCGTCGAGCCGATCCGCGACCAGCGCCCGTCGGCGACGGCCGTCTTGGCGTGGACCATGACGCCCTGCCACTCGAAGATCCGCACCCCCGACTCCAGCAGCGGCCGGTAGAGCGAGCGCGACAGCGGCACCGTCCAGCCGACGTCGGAGCCGCGCGGCAGCAGCAGCCGGACGTCGACGCCGTCCTCGGCCGCCCGCCGCAGCGCGTCGACGTACGAGCCGGTGCCCACGAAGTAGGCGTCGGTGATCCATAGCGTCCGCCGGGCCAGGGCGCAGATGAGCAGGTCGGTGCGCAGCAGGTTGGCGGCGAACGGCTCGCTGGTCACCAGCCGGACGTGCACCGGCGCGTCGGTCGCCTGCGGCGGCGGGCCTGGCGGCTCGACGGCGCCGCCGGCGGCGCGCCAGCGCGCGGCGAACGCGGCGGCGGCGTCGACGGCGGCCGGCCCGGCGATCTCGACGCCGGTGTCGCGCCAGGGCTCGCGCCCGGCGGCCGCGTCCCCGGCCCACTCGGCGCCCACGCCGAGCCCGCCCACGAACGCGACGCGGTCGTCGACGACGAGCAGCTTGCGGTGGTCGCGCGACAGCCAGCCCAGCGGCGCCCGCGGTGACGGCGGGTTGGCGGCGCGGACGTCGGCGCCGGCGCGCCGCAGCGGGGCGAAGAGGCCGCGGGCGGCGCTCCAGCCGGCGCCGAACCAATCGTAGAGCAGCCGGACGCGCACGCCGCGCTGCGCGTGCTCAGCCAGCAGCGCCACGAAGCGGCGGCCGACGGCATCGGCCCGGACGATGTACATCTCGACGTCGATCGAGGCGGCGGCGTCCGCGAAGGCCGCCTCCCAGGCCGGGTAGTTCTCGGCCGCGTCGCGCAGCACGCGCACCGCGTTGCCGCCGACGAGCGGCGCGCCGGCGGTGCGGCTGAACATCTGGTCGGCCAGCTGCTGGGTGAGCCGCCGGTCGATCGTCGCGCTGGCCATGGGCCGATGATAGCCCTGTCGGGGCTAGGCCGACGCGCCCCCGTAGCGGCGCAGCCCGAGCCGCCAGACGAGCCGCGCTGCGCCCGCCAGCCCGATCGCCACGCCCGCCGCCAGGGCCAGCGTTTCCGACGTCAGGCGGCCGGTGACGGCCTCGGCCGGCACCGTCACGGCGAAGGCGACCGGCACCAGGAACGTGAGGCCGCCGCGCAGCCACGGCGGGTAGATCCCGACGGGCCAGCGGCCGGCCTGGTAGACGCCCTGGAACAGCTCGACGATGTGCTCGATGCGCACGATCCAGAAGACGCCGGCGGTCAGGATGAGCGAGAAACTGTAGATCGAGCTGGCGCCCAGGATCAGCGCGGCGGCGAACGCCACGGCATGGGCGAGCCCGACGCTGGCGTCCAGCCGCGCGATGGCGATCGCCAGGACCGCGGCGCCGACGGCGACGTCGACCAGCTGCCAGAGCCGCAGCTCGCGCACGCTGACGAGCGCCTGGGCGTCGACGGGTTTGACGAGGCTGTAGTCGAACAGCCCGCCCTGGACGTCGCCCATGAGCCTTTGCATGTTGGGCTGGACGATGGACTGGATGATGCCGCCCATCAGGATGTGGACGCCCATGACCGCCAACAGCTCCGGTCGCGTCCAGCCGGCGAGGTCGTCCGTCTGACGGAACACGAGCGCGAGGCCGACGAGGCCGGTCGCCAGCGCCACGGCCGACTGGAAGAGCTGGACGACGAGGTTGACGCGGTACTGGAGCTCGTGGAGCGCCATGACGCGCCAGTGCGCGGCGGCCAGCCGCAGCAGGCCCATCGTCCTCAGCCCCCGACGGCCGCGAAGCGCTTCACGGCCACCGGCCAGACCGACGCCACGAGCGCGGCGCCGACCGCCGTCCAGAGCGCCTGCATGCCCAGGCCGCGGGCGATCTCGGCGTAGCTGAGGCGGCCGATCAAGGTCTCGATCGGGAACTGGAACGCCCACTGGAACGGCAGCCAGTCCGCCACGGCCTGCGCCCACGGCGGCATGAGCGACAGCGGCACCAGCCGGCCCGACACCAGGAGCTCGACGGTGAAGAAGACCTCGAAGATCGCGCCGACGCGGGTGGTCCAGAACGTCACGAGCCCGAGCGCCCAGAGCAGCATGAACCGCACCAGGAACCCGCCCCACAGCGCGACGACGAAGGCGGCGATGCGGACCGTGTCGGTGTGGAACGCGGGCGGGAACAGCCACGCCAAGAGCGCGGCGATCGGCAGCCAGTACAGGAGCACGACGAGCTTCCAGCCGGCGAAGAAGCCGAGGTCGCGGTGGATCGGGTGGACCGGCTGCAGCAGCTCGCCGGCGAGCTGGCCGTCGCGGATCCGCCCCTCCCAGGCGAAGGGCGTCAGGACGATGTTCATGTTGCGCACCAGCGTCCAGACGATGTAGTACGCGGCGAACGCGCCGGCCGAGTAGCCGCCGACCTGCCCGCCGCGCGACTCGGCCACGGTCGACCAGACGACAAGGTAGATGACCGGCTCGGCGACCATGCCGATCATGTAGAGGTAGTTGGCGGCGCGGTACTGGAGCTGCTCGAGGACGGCGATGCGGGCGGCGCCGGCGTAGAGACGGAGCATCGGTCAGCCGTCCGGGCGGGCGTCGGCGGCGGGCGTGTCGGCGGCTGGGGACGGCTCCGCCGCGATGCCGGGGGGCGGCGCCGACGCCATGCCGGCGACCGGCGCCAAGTCGCCGGCGCCGCTCTCGAAGACGCGGGCGATGACGTCGTCGATCGGGGGGTCCTCGATCGTCAGATCGGCCACCGGCAGCTCGGAGAGCACGCGCGCCGCGACGGCGGAGGCGGCGGAGCGCGGGACCTGGAGCGTCACCTTGGCGCCGTCGCGGGCGATGACGTCGCCGTAGGCGGCGAGCGCGTCGTCGGCTGCCCGGCCCGCGTCGACGGCGGCGGGGTCGAGGGTGATGCCCAGGGTCTTCGTAGCGGCGAACTGCTCGGCCAGGCCGGCGAGGTCGCCGTCGTAGCGGAGCGTGCCGTGGTGGATGACGAGGACGCGACGGCAGAGGGCGGTGACGTCGGCCATGTAGTGGCTGGTGAGCAGGACGGTGGCCCCGGTGCGGCGGTTGTACTCGGCGACGAACGACCGCAGCGTGCGCTGGGCGGTGATGTCGAGGCCGATCGTGGGCTCGTCCAGGAACAGGACCTGCGGCTGGTGAAGGAGGGCGGCGATGATCTCCATCTTCATCCGCTCGCCCAGCGAGAGGTTGCGGACGGGCTTGGTGACGAGCGACTCGACGCCCATGAGGGCGACGAGGTCGTCGCGGTGGCGCTGGTACGCAGGCAGGGGGAGGCGGTAGATGGCGGCCTGGAGGGCGAAGCTGTCGAGGGCGGGAAGGTCCCATTGGAGCTGGTTGCGGTTGCCCATGACCAGCGTGATGCGCGATAGGAGGGCCCGCTCGCGGCGCCACGGGACGTGGCCGAGGACGGCGGCGTGGCCGCTGGTGGGGTGAAGGAGACCGGAGAGCATCTTCAGGGTGGTGGTCTTGCCGGCGCCGTTGGGCCCGAGGAAGCCGACGACCTCGCCCGGCTCGATGCGGAAGGTGACGCCTTGGACGGCGGCGACGGCGCGGGTGCGGCGGTGCACGAGGCTGCGGAGGGCGGCGGCGACGCCGGCTTCGCGCTCGGGGACGTGGAACGTCTTGGCCAGATCGCGGGCCCAGACGGTGGGGTAGGGGGTGGTCATGGGCGGGATCGTACGCCACGGCGTGGGGGGCGTCTA
>CAZYVI010000016.1:0-109482 GCA_964651245.1 uncultured Anaerolineales bacterium
GCTGCTCGATCCAACTTCTAATCCGCGGGTCGCAGGTTCGAATCCTGCCGGGGGTGCCTCTGTTGGCCGAGGGCGCGTTGGGCGGTCTTGCGGCCGCCGGGGCTCGGCACGGCGGCGTACGCCTGACACGGTCGCGTGGACTACGGTCCGGGTGTCATCTTGCCCGCGCCGCGCTGCGCCGACACGTCGCGGGCGTTGTCTGCGGCGCGCCGGTCGAGCCGCAGGCCGTAGGGATCGACGGCGACCCGGCCCGGCCGCGCCGGCACGCGCACGACGACGCGCTGCGGGCCGGACGTGAGCCAGTGCTTGGCGAGATAGATCGGCGCGGCGTCGCCGTCCGCGTCGGCGGCGAACACCGCGATGTCGAACGGCGCCGTCAGCGGCACCTCGGTCTCGACGCCGGCGCCGTCGACGTCGAGCTGGCGCGCCGCGATCTCGATCGCCACCTCGTGGGCGTCGCCCGCCGCGCGACTCTGGGCGTCCGTGACGGCTACGTCGTACAACGTGATTCGCTCAAACCAATCGGTGATCAAGGCCTGATGCGCTTCGCCCGCGACCGCCCGGAGCTCCGCGACGAGTTCGCGCGTCGTCGGGTCCGGTGGCGGCCGGTTGCCGTACGTCTCGAGGAAGCGCCGCAGCGCGAGGTTCACGCGCTCGGCCCCCAGCACGTCGCGCAGCGCGACCATCGCGTGCACGCCCTTGGTGCCGGCGATGGCCGTCTCGGAGCGCACGATCGGCAACTCTTCGATGTGTTGACGGCTACGGAGGTCGAGGTACTGGGTTCCCAGGGCGGCGGCCTGCGCATACGCCACCGCGCGGCCCTCGACGTGCTCGCTCAGCATGATCGCCGCATAGCTCGAGAGGGTCTCGTTCAGCACGTACATTCCCTGCAGGATCGGACTGCGTACCTGCCCGCCCCACCACATGTGCCCGAGCTCATGCGCGGCGACGAAGTCGATCGCGCGATCGCCGAACCTCGACAAGAACCCCGCGCCTTCACTGTACGCGATGACGCCCGCGCGGGCATCGACGGTCGGGTTGTAGCGCGGAACCTCGAAGATACGGAACGACGCGAACGGATAGGGTCCGAACGCCCGGGCGTAGTCGTCCAAGCCGCGCTTTACCGTGTACATGATCGTCGGGACGGCGCCCGCATGTCGCGGGTCGTGGAAGATCTCGATCGGAATGCCGTTCACCGAATCGCGCGCCACGACGTAGCGCGCGGACGCGAAGGCCAGCCCGACGGGGGTCGCGACGCGATACGCGACGTACCTCCGGCCGCCTTCGCGCCACTCCCGTTGCGGCACCCCGGCCCCGACCGCGGTCTGGTCGTCCGCGGTGCCGAGGACGACGCGAACGTCGGCCGGCCCGAAGCGGCGGCGGGTGTCGAGACGGGCTGCGGGATCGTCGAGGTCCGGCAGTCGGCTGGCGGGCGGCAAGCCGTGCCGCCGGCGCGCCGCGGGGTCCGTGAGCTCGCGCTCGGCGTCGTAGCGGAGATCCGGCATCACGGCCGGCCCGTCCAGATAGGTTCCGTTCTCGGCTACGGGGCCGTGCGCCGTCGAGTTGGCGAAGCCATCGTTGCGCCACGTGAAGCTCCACGCCCCCGCGACGGTCGCTCCCGCTTGGAGCGGCTCGGCGAATCGGTACACGCGTCCGCCCGCACCCTCCTCGACGAGCGTCGCGGCGCCGATCTCGAGCGCGTTCACGGTGAGCTCGGGATTCAGCGTCACGAGAACGTGCGCGATCGGGCCGCCCGAAACGTTGCGCAGCTGAACGGTGCCGCGCGACTCGACGCGCCGCTCCGCCGGAAAGAAGTCCAGGCGCATGTCGATCACCGTCGGCCACGGCGCCGACAGGCCGGCGTAACGGCGGTACCGTCGCTCGTAATCGGCCGCGCGCGCTTCGAGATCGCGGGTCGTCACGAATTCGTTGCGCACGTGCGTGTTGTAGAAGATCCAAGCGCCGAGCGCGACGAACGTGACGGCGGCCGCGCCCGCGACGGCCGCCGTGGGGCGCGACACGCGCGACCGGGCATCGGCAACGCGGTGGGCGAGCCGGTCGTCCACGCCGCGCGGCGCGACCCAGCCGGCGGCCACTATGGCGAGCACGAGGAAGGCGGACCAATACGCGATGAGCCAGGCCTGCCTGACCGCGAAGTGGCCGAAGCCGTTCATGTCCGAGTGCACCACGGTCGGCAAGCGGAACGTGTACAGCAGATCCTCGAACCCGAGCGGGTGGAGCGACATCACCGCCCCGAACGCCGCGAGGAACGCGAGCGTGCCGATCCAGCGGTTCCGAAACAGCAGGTGGAGGAGCACCGCGGGCACCACGAGCATGTAGTGGTTGAAGCCGAAGACGATCAGACCCGCCAGGTAGAGGCCGATCTCGAAGCGCGTATGGCCGGCGGCCGCCTGCAGCGCGATGAACGTGACGATGCCCGCGCCGAGCAGCAACGTGAGCGCGACCCATAGCGCGCCGATCGTGCCGAGCACTCCGACGGCGCTCGAGGACGGCGAGGCGTCCGCGATCTCCGCGACCCGCGCCTCGCGCGCACGGTGCACGAGTACGCCCGAGAAGTAGGCGATGAACAGCAGCAGCTGCAGCGCGAGACCGACGTCGAGGAAGCCGATCAAGAGGCTCGTGAGCGGCTCTCTCGGCGCCAGGAAGAACGGCTCGGCCGCGGACTGGGCGGCGAAGTGCTGGGTGCAACTCACCACGACGACGGCGAGCATGAAGGGGAACGGCGGGCTGCGCAGGATCCCCCGCAGCTCCATGCGCAGCTGCGACCCCAGCTGCGCGAGGGCGCCGCGGCGCCCGAAGTGCGGCACGGCGCGCGAGCCGGATACGGCCGGCAGCGGCGCCGCGGCCGGTGCGCGGCGGCGCCACCGCCGCGGCCGCGTGCGCACCGCGACGAATCGATAGCGGGCGAGCACCCCGAGAAGCGACAGAGCCGAGAGGCCGAGCCAGAGCGCTCGGTTCGTCCACAGCACGCCGCCCGGCAGATCGGTCGCGAGCTCGGCGCCCGTCCAGAATCGCGTGATGTCGACGATGGCGAGCAACCCGAACGGGTCGACGAGCGCGACCCAGCCCGGGCCATAAGGACCGATGAAGCCCTGCGCCGCCACCGGCACGAGCGGTAGCACGAGCGCGACGCAGAAGGCGCCCGCGATCGAGCGCGTCGCGGCGGCGGCGCTGAACGCGAGCGCCGCCACGATGACCGTGTTCGGCACCGCCACCGCGGCGACGACGAACCACCACGGCGCCGCGGCAAACGGCTGAAGGCTCGCCGGGTCGATACCCGGAGCGGACAGCGACACCAGCCCTCCCAGCACGCCCACGAGCGACGCCAGCAGCGCGAACAGGAGACCTCCGGCGAACCGGCCGAGCACGTAGCTCGGCGCGCGGATCGGCCGCACGAAAAAGAGCTCGGCCGTCGCGCGCTCGTGATCGCGCGTGATGGCGGCCGCGACGATCGCGACCGCCGGAAAGAGCGCGAACAGGCTCAGCACGAGCTCGTTCTGGAGGATCGCCACCGCCGCGTTGAGAGGAATGGCCGCGGCGTCCGCCGCCGCGCCGAACCCGACGTCGATGCCGAGTTTGCGGGCGGTGAGGAAGTGCAGGGCGAACGACAGCACGGCCGCCGCAAGGTAGAGCGGCGACCGTGCCTGGAGCCGGCACTCGAAGCGGAGGATCTCGAGGAACGCGCGCATCGCGCTCACGCCGCGCTCGTGTCGATGCCGTGCTCCTGCAGCGTCACGAAATAGACGTCCTCGAGGGTCGGCCGCGCGACGTTCATGCCGGCGGGCGCCGCATCCGCCAGCACCCGCACTTCCGTACGTCCCGCCGCGATGCGCGTCGAGATGATCGTCCGCGTCGCGCGCAGCCGCTCGATGTCGGCCTTGTCCACGGCCGCCGACCAGAGCCGCCCGTCGAGTTCGGCCGTCAGGACGTGTGGCTCGCCGACACGAAGGATTCGCCCCGCCGCCATGATCGCGACGCGCGTGCACAGCGCCGCGACGTCGTCGACGATGTGCGTCGACAGGATCACGACGACGTCCTCGCCGACTTCGGAGAGGAGATTCTGGAATCGGCGACGCTCGACGGGGTCGAGCCCGGCCGTCGGCTCGTCGACGATGAGCAGCCGCGGTTGTCCGATCAGCGCTTGTGCAACGCCGTACCGCTGTCGCATGCCGCCCGAGAACGTGTCGATGCTGCGCTTTCGCACGTCCCACAAGCGGGTGCGCACCAACAGGTCGCGAACCACGACTCGGCGTTCGGCGCCGTGAATGCCCTTCAGCGCTGCGAAGTGCGCGAGCATCACCTCGGGCGACGTGCGCGGATAGGCGCCGAACTCCTGCGGCAGGTAGCCGAGCTGCGTGCGCAGCTCGAGCTTTGCGCTGCCCACGTCGATGCCGTCGAAATGGATCGAGCCCGAGTCGGCGTCCTGTAGCGTCGCGAGCGTGCGCATCAGCGTCGACTTGCCGGCGCCGTTCGGGCCGAGCAGGCCGAACATGCCTTTCGGTATCTCGAGCGACACGTCGTCCAGCGCTCGCACCCCGCCCGCATACGTCTTTGACAGCCCGGAGATCGTCAACATGGTGGTCGTCCCGATCCGGCGTCGCCGCCGGTCGCCGAAGGCCGGAGGGACGACGCCGCAGCGGCGCTCACCAGCGAGAAGCAGACCGCCGCGCCGCCACCCGGCGCGTCCTCCACCCAGATGCGGCCGCCGTGGCCCTCGACGATGTGCTTGGCGATGGCCAGGCCGAGCCCGGTGCCGCCGCCGCGTCGGGAACGGTCGCCGCGGTAGAAGCGCTCGAAGATGCGCAGCCGCTCGCGCGGCGGAACGCCCGGTCCCTCGTCGCAGACGCAGATCCGAACCATGTCGCTGTCGGGTCCCTGGAGGCTGTCGCCGTCGTCGCCGTCTCGCCCGTCGCCGCGCGGTCCGACCCCGCCGGCCGGCGCGGACCCGCGCGCGGCCGTCACCTGCACCGTCGTGCCGGGCGGCGAGAACCGCCGGGCGTTGTCGAGCAAGTTGACGATCGCCCGGACGATGTGGCTGCGGTCGGCCAGCGCCTCGACGTCGGATGGCACCGTTACGCCCAGCCGCACGTCGGCTTCGGCCATGAGGTGGGCGACCGACCGTCGGGCCGCTTCGACGAGATCGGCGACGGGCTCGGGCACGAGTCGGAACAGCGCCCGGCCCGACTCGAGTTGGTTGAGCTGCAGCAGGTCGTCGGCCAGCGTCCGGATGCGCTCGACCTGGTGACCCATCTCGTCGAACAGCGCCGCACGGCTCGCGGGAGCCGCCAACGCGGCGGCGTCGACCGGCGGCGGGTCACGCAGCGCATCGAGCAGCAGGCCGAGGGTGGTGAGCGGCGTCCGCAGGTCGTGCGAGACGTTGGCCACGAGATCGCGCCGCGCCCGCTCGAGGTACTCGAGCTGGGTCTGATCGGCCAGCGCCACGACGCGCTCGCCGGCGCCGGCCGCGACGACGCGGACCGCGAAAAGGCGCTCGCCGATCCGAACCGGCTGGCGCTCGGCGTTGCCGCGGTGGGCATCGTCGATGACGGCGCGCAGTTCGGCCGACCGGATCGCCGCCATCAGCGACGGCCGGACGTTCGGCGCCAGCTGGAACCAGTCGCGTGCGGCGGCGTTGGCGTCGACGATGTCGAGCGTCTCGTCGACGACGACGATCGCCACGTCGATGGCGTCGGACACCGCCGCGAGCCGCAGCCCGGCGCGTGCCGACTGCGCCGATGCCTCGTCGGCGCGCCGCAGGAGCGCCGCCGCCTCGCGCCGTGCGCCACGCTCGTCGGCGATGCGCCGCCGCCAGCGGCCGGCGGCGTAGCCGAGAGCGGACGCCGCACCCGCGAGCACGACGACCGCCCAGTCGGCCACGGCGCGCTCCCGTCAGCCGTCGAAGCGGTAGCCGACCCCGCGCAGCGTCGTAATGCGCGTGGGCTGCGATGGGTCGTCCTCGATCTTCTGGCGCAACCAGCGGATGTGGACGTCGACCGTCCGGCTGTCGCCGAAGTAGTCGTAGCCCCAGACCTTTTCGAGCAGCAGGTCGCGGCTCATGACCGCACCGCGGTTGCGCACGAGCTCGGACAGGAGATTGAATTCCTTGTGGGTGAGGGGCAACTCGTCGCCCCCGCGCCACGCCCGGCGACCGATCAGGTCCAGGCGCAGGTCGCCTGACTCGAGCACCGTCTGCCGGCTGGCCGGCGTCCGCCGCAGCAGCGCCCGCACGCGCGCCACGAGCTCCCCGGCCGAGAATGGCTTCGTCACATAGTCGTCGGCGCCCGACTCGAGGCCGACGATCTTGTCGAGGTCCCCAGAGCGCGCCGTGAGCATCAGCACCGGCACGTCGGAGCCGGCCGTCCGCAGCGCGCGGCAGGCGCTCATACCATCGATGCCCGGCAGCATCACGTCCAGGAGCACGAGGTCGGGCCGTTCCTCGGCGACGCGATCGACCAGCCCGCCGGCGTCCTCGGCCGTCGCCACGCGGTAGCCGTGGCCCGCCAGCATCGTCGCCAACGTCTCGCGCAGCGCCGGCTCGTCTTCGACGATCAGCACGCTCTGGCTGGCGGTGGCGGGGCTCATCGTCGGGGCCGCCGGCGCGCTACGACTCGGAACCGAGGTATTTCCGCCAGACGTCCGGGCCGGCGGCGTCGCCGCTCACGAACGCCAGGGCGATGAACCGCGGCGCGCGCGGTTGCGACAACAGCCGCATGCCGGCTTCGTCCGGCAGCCGTCCGCCCTTCCGCCGGTTGCAGCGCGCGCAGGCGGCCACGAGGTTCTCCCAGCGCTTCGGACCGCCGCGCGAACGCGGCACGACGTGGTCGATCGTGAGCGCGTTGCGGCCCGGCGTGGCGCCGCAGTACTGGCACACGAAGCGATCGCGCGCCAGCACGCCCCGGCGGGACACGGGCACCCGCATGCGGTACGGCACGCGCACGTAGCCCACGAGGCGGATCACCGCCGGCGTCGGCAAGGCGAGGCGCTCGGCGCGCAAGACCGCTTCGACGGCCTCGACGATCTCGGCCTTGTCCTTGAGCAGCAGCACGACAGCGCGCCGCACCGACACGACGTTCAGCGGCTCGTAGGATGCGTTCAGGACGAGGACGGACGACACGCGGCGGCTCGCAGACAGCTGGGCAGGGGCGCCGTCGCGCATGATAGCGGGCCGAACTGCGGCTCGCCAAGCCGCCGTGCAGGCGCCGCGCGCGGCCGCGGCGTGCCCGCCTCGTCCGCGCCGCCGGCGGCGCGGCGCGCAACGACTCGCTTGCCGAGGGTGGGAATCGAACCCACACGGGTGTTACCCCACGCGATTTTGAGTCGCGCGCGTCTGCCAGTTCCGCCACCCCGGCGTGGCCCACAGCCCGTGGACTGCGCTGGTACGTGAGCCCACGGGCGGATTTGAACCGCCGACCCCGTTCTTACCAAGAACGTGCTCTGCCACTGAGCTACGTGGGCGGACGAAGAGCCGCCCGCGCCCACGCGGACGGCTCTTGTCGGGGAGAGAGGATTCGAACCTCCGACCTCATCGTCCCGAACGATGCGCGCTAACCGGACTGCGCCACTCCCCGAGGACCGAACGAACGGACCGCGTCGTTCCGGTAACGGACGCGGGTGTGGGCGCGAGAGGGCTCGAACCTCTGACCTCACGGATGTGAACCGTGCGCTCTGACCAACTGAGCTACGCACCCCTATTCGATTGCCGTCGCAACGCCACCGCCGCAAGCGCGCTGTCGGGGCGAGAGGATTCGAACCTCCGACCTCTTGGCCCCCAGCCAAGCGCGCTAACCGGACTGCGCCACGCCCCGAGACACCTATTGTGCTATCCGGCCAAGCGGGCGATGAGATTCGAACTCACGACCCTCTGCTTGGGAAGCAGATGCTCTACCACTGAGCTACGCCCGCATCTCGCCGACCATGGAGCTGAGGGGATTCGAACCCCTGACCTCTTGAATGCCATTCAAGCGCTCTACCAACTGAGCTACAGCCCCCCGACTTCGGCCACGCTGCCGTAGACCGACGACTCCGCTAGGGAGACCAGAGGGGCTCGAACCCTCGACCTCCTGATCCACAATCAGGCGCTCTGCCGATTGAGCTATGGTCTCCACGCCGAGGCGCGATGCGCGCCGCCTCGCTTCGGCGACCCGCCGGCGCAGCGGTCGGCGAGCCAGTGGGCGATCCAGGACTCGAACCTGGGACCTCTCCCTTATCAGGGGAGTGCTCTAACCACCTGAGCTAATCGCCCGCGCCGGCGCTGGCCGCCGGATCGGTGCTCCACCGACTGGACTCGAACCAGTAACCCTCCGGTTAACAGCCGGATGCTCTGCCGATTGAGCTACGGTGGATCGCGGGAGTCGCACTGCCGGACCGGGGTGCGCACGACCGTGCGCCACCGCCAGCGAGTGCCGAGGCCCAGACTTGAACTGGGGACCTCTTCCTTTTCAGGGAAGCGCTCTACCAGCTGAGCTACCTCGGCGCAAGGCCACGGCCGGAATCGAACCGGCGGTGAGGGTTTTGCAGACCCTTGCCTTGCCACTTGGCTACGTGGCCACGGTTCAGCGGAGAGGGCGGGATTCGAACCCGCGACGGGCTTGCGCCCGCAACGGCTTAGCAGGCCGCTCCATTACCGGGCTATGGTAACCTCCCCACGGTTCGAACACGGCGATCGGTTGTTAAGCTGCAGCCGCCTGAGGCTGGGGGACAGGGATTCGAACCCCGACTATCTGATCCAGAGTCAGACGTACTACCATTATACGATCCCCCAGTGACGCCGCCGGCACCGCCCCAACGCCCGAGCCTTGGGTCAGTAGCCCCTACGGGATTCGAACCCGTGTCTCTGCCTTGAGAGGGCAGTATCCTAGGCCTCTAGACGAAGGGGCCGCGTGTCACGTGATAGCGGGGGCAGGACTCGAACCTGCGACCTTCGGGTTATGAGCCCGACGAGCTGCCACTGCTCCACCCCGCATCGAAGCACCCGATTGTACCACCCGCCGGCCTGGCGTCAATTTCTGCGTGACCGACGAGGTGTGTGGCGGCGGCTGGACTCGAACCAGCGACCTAGCGATTATGAGCCGCTCGCTCTAACCAACTGAGCTACGCCGCCTCGTCACCCAAGTACCCCCGGCAGGACTCGAACCTGCGCACCTGGCTCCGGAGGCCAGTGCTCTATCCTCTGAGCTACGGGGGCGCACCGACCGTGGCAACCAGAGGCCATACCCCCGATTCTGTCGTGACCGTCATCTATCTCAGGCCCGCGGACGGGCCTGGCGCCACCTGGCTTGGTGCGTGTTGCGCACCCTCGCCGGTGCCGCTGCGACGGGACCGTGCGTCGCCCGCCCGAAGGCAGGGCGCTGGGCTCGGCCCACCCGCCTTGCTGCCGTGGTCGCCTCGCCTGCGCGCGGACGTCGCCGCCCGCGCCCTCGCCTTCCCGGCGAGCTTTCACCCTTGCCCGGCATGCCGGACAGGTCTTCTCTCTGTTGCGGCTGTTGTCACGCGGCCTCGCGGCCGCGCGCCCTCACTTGCGGTTTCGTGAGGACCACATGTACGTGGCAGTCGGGAAGTTCCTCTAGCGCTTGCGCGCCAGCGACGGTGTGCCATGGTTGCCTGGAAAGGTGCTGTGCGGAAGGGGAGACTCGAACTCCCACCCCCTTAACGGGGACTAGGCCCTCAACCTAGCGCGTCTGCCAATTCCGCCACTCCCGCGAACGGTCGATCGATGCCGAGGGCGAGACTCGAACTCGCACGAGCTTACGCTCACAGCGTTCTGAGCACTGCGCGTCTGCCAATTCCGCCACCTCGGCCGGTGGTCTGTCGTTCCGCTACATCGTCCAGCAGGGGTGCCGAAGCGTGACACCGCCCGTCCGAATCGCACGCCCGACCCACCAGTATCCCCGGGAGGACTCGAACCTCCGGCCTTCTGGACCGCAACCAGACGCTCTAATCCACTGAGCTACGGGGACCCACTCCAGCGCGCCGCCGGGGCGCGACAGGAACGTCGAGGATAGCGCGTCCGCCGCGCGGCGTCAAGGGGGCGCATGGTGCCCGACCCAGGGCGCCGGCGGGCGGCGATGGCATTGACCGACGGGAAGCCCATCCCTACAATCGCGCCGCTGCCGGTCGCCGCAGCGCCGGTGGACGACATTCGAAGGGCGCCGCGCGCGCGCAGCGGCGGCGGCGTGCCCCCTAGGGAGCAACGAACGTGGCGAAGCCGACGCGGAGCGGGGTGTCCTTGCCGCTGATCGGGATCATCCTCATCATCGGGGTCTTCTTTTTCGGCGGCCTGGTCTACCTGCTGAGCCCCAAGGATCTGCGCCCGCCGCTGATCCAGACGTTCGCCGAGGGGACCACCCTCAACCACGGCACGACCGAAGACGGCCATCCCTTCCTGGGGAACGAAGACGCGCCCGTGACCGTCTACGAGTTCGCCGACTTCCAGTGCCCGCACTGCAAGCAGCACCACGACGTGTTCGCGCGCGAGGTGGTCAAGACCTTCATCGAGCCCGGCAAGGCCAAGCTGGTCTGGATCACGTTCCCGTTCATGGGCGACGGCTCCGCCGACGATGAGTCGGTCCTGGCGTCCATGGCGGGCTACTGCGCCCTCGACCAGGGCAAGTTCTGGGAGTACCACGACTGGCTCTTCGAGAACCAGGGCGCGGCCAGCAACCAGGGCCAGTTCAACCGCGAGCGCATCCGACTCATCGCCGAGCGCATGGGCCTGGACCTCGCCGCGTGGGACCGCTGCATCGACGATCCGGCGACCCGGGCCAAGACCGACGCTGACAAGGCGTTCGCCCGCGAGAAGGGCATCGAGAGCACGCCGTCGTTCCTCGTCGGCGACACCGTGATCGACGGCACCGGCCAGCAGAAGATGGCCGACCTCGCGGCGGCGATCGACACGCCCTCCCAGTAGTGCCACCGCTCCGGCACGCGGACCGGCCGCGGCCGGCCAGAAGGTGCAGGAGATGATGTCCGCCGAGCCCGCCGAGGCGGCGCGCCGCGCGGCGCGGCGCGCTGCGGTGGCGCGCGGACGGGTCTTGTTCAACCGCGGCGAGTTCTGGGACAGCCACGAGGCGTGGGAGGGCGCTTGGCGCATCACGGACGGCCCCGAGCGTGACGGGCTCCAGGGGCTCGTGCAGGCGGCGGCGGCGTTCCACAAGTTCGTGGTGCAGGACCATGCGGCGGGCGCGTGCCGCCTCATCGACCGCGCCGCGGCCGCCCTCGCGCCGATCGCGCCCTGCGGCCTCGGTCTCGATCTCCGCGCTCTCCTCGGCGAGCTCGCCGCGTGGCGCGCCCGGCTGGCCGAGCCGCCGACCGACGCCACCATCGTCGCCCTTCCACACCTCGACTGGGCGCCGGCGGCCCGTGCCGGCGGCGTGGCGCCGATGGTCATCGAGTCGGTCGACCTGCGGCTGGTCGAGGTCGCCGGACGGCGATCGCTGGTGGCGGCGGTGTCTGGCGACGGCGTCACAGGCTGGGGCGAGGTCGTGGTGCCGTGGGACGACCATGGCGCCTGGAGCGCCGCCCGCACGACGCTGGCGCCCGCTCTCTTGACCGAGGCCGTGGCGTCGCCGGCCGAACTGCCGGTGCGCTGGCGCGGCCTGGCCGCAGAGCGGCGCGCCGCCGCCGCGCTCGAGATGGCCGCGTGGGACGCCGCCGCCCGCCGCGCCGGCCTGCCGTTCCATACCGTGCTCGGGATCGTGACGCGCCCCGTCGCCGTCGCCCAACGCCTCCACGGCGTGAGCGCGGCGGCGCTGGCCGAAGGCATCGATCGGGCGCGGCGCGCGAACGTCGGTGCGGTCCACGTCCCGGCCCGTCCGAACGCCGACCGCCGTCTCCTGCCGGGGCTGGCGGCGGAGCTGTCGGGGCTGTGGTACGCCTTCGATCTGGACGCCGCGTATCGCATGGCGGACGTAGCCGCGCTGCGGGTGCTGGCCGACCTTCGTCCCGCCTTCCTGCACCGCGTGTTCGCCGCGGACGCCCTCGCCGACGTCCGCCACATGGGCCGCTGGCTCGACGTGCCGCTGTCCATCGGCGAGATCGGCGGGGCCGATGCGCTGGCCAACGCCCATGCGCTGGGGGCGGCAGCCGTCGTCCAGGTGGACGTCGGCTGGGTGGGACCGTACGAGGCCCGCCGGATGCTCGAGCTGGCGTCCGCGCTCGGCGTCGCCGCCTGGGTCGGCAGCCCGTCGCTCACGCCGATCGGCGCGCGCGCGTCGCTGGCGGTGGCCGCGTCGGCCGGCGCCGGCCTGCCGTGTGCGCCCGGCGACGGTTGGACGGCCTGGGAGTGCGTCGATGCGCTGGCATCCGACGGCACCTGGACGCCACCGCCCGGCGACGGCCTGGCGCTCGACCCGCCGACCGACTGGCTGGCGGCGCACGAGGTGATCCACGAGCGGCTGCAGGCCTAGGCGCGGGACGCGCCGCCCCGCAACCCAGCCGGCGACCGCGGCCGTCCGGCCGACGACGTCGCGCTGGGCGGCAACGTGGCGCCGGGCGGCGACGATCGGCGTGGCGGGCAGCCTCGCCGGCGTGGCCGTGGCGGGCGCGATCCATCGACCGCCGGCCACGGCCGCCGCGTCGTCGGCGTCTCCCATCGTCGGTGCTGGACGATCCCCGCACGGCAACGCCGGACCGGCTTCGTCCCCGGCCGAGACGTCCGCGCCCATCGCCGCCGTCTGGGGCGTCACGGCGCCCGACGAGGATCCCGCGCGCGTCGCGGACGCGGCACGGGCGGGCGTCCGCCTCGTCCGATTCCGCGTCGACTGGGCCACGATCGAGCCGGCGCCGGGGGCGTTCGAGGTGGCCGGCTGGGACGCGCTGGCCTCGGCAGCCCGCGCCGCCGGCGTCGGCCTCGTGGCGGTCGTCGACTCCGCGCCGGCGTGGGCGCGCCGCGACCCGCCGTGGCCGGCCGCGTGGTGGGTGTGCGACGAGCCGGCCGCCCTGGCGTCGCCGCCGTCGGCGCCGCCGACCGACGCGGCCGACCTGGCCCGCTTCGCGGCGCGCTTCGCCGAGCGCTACCGCGACGTGCTCGTCGCGCTCGAGGTCTGGCGCGAGCCCAACGTGCTGCCCCGTTGGCGGCGGACCGGCCCTGACCCCGAAGACTACGCCACGCTGCTGTGGGCGGTCACGGCTGCGGTCCGCCCCGCCGCGCCGGGCGTGCGCGTCGTCTCGGCGCCGCTGGCGCCGACCACGGACGTCGGCGTCTGCTACCTCTCTGACGTGGTGTACCTCGACCGCCTCGCGCGCACCGGCGCCCTGGCGGCGGTGGACGCGGTCGGCGTGGTGGCGGCCGGCTTCGGGCAGCCGCCGGACGCACCGGCGGGCGACCGCGAGGTCCTTAACGCGGCGCGGGTCGAGCTGCTGCGGCGCGTCGTCGCGCGCTTCGACGTCGACCGACCGCTGTGGGTCGTCGCCGACCCCGGCCCGACGTCCGACGGCGCCGCGCGCGACGACCTCGGGTGGTGGCGGGCGCTGCGACGGCGGTCCGATGCCGGGTGGCCGTTCGCGGCAGCCGTGTTCGCCGGCGTCGCGTCCGCACCGCCCGCGGCTGGCGGAGCCTGGGCCGACCGGCTGGCCGCGGCCGCCGGCGGGCCGCCGCCGGCGACGCTGCCGGCGGCCCGCCCGCCGGCCGAGGCGTCGATGCGGCCGCCGCGCGCGGGCTCGGCGCGGATCGTGCGGCCGTGGCCGACCGGGCCGGCCAGGCACTGGGCGCTGGGCGTCGCCCTGGTTTTGGCGGCGGGAGCCGCCGCCCTCGGCGCGCGCGCCGCTGCCGGGTGGCTCGGCCGCGTGGCCGCGACGCGCCCGCGCGGGCGCGCGAGGGTCCAGGGTTGGCTCGCCCAGCCCGACCGGCTCTGGCCGGGCGCCCTCGCCCTCGTCACGCTGGCCGTGGTCGACACCGTGTGGCCGTGGCCGGCGAACGCCCCGCTCGTGCCCCTGATGGTCGCCGTCGCCGCGCGCTGGCCACGATCGGCGCTGGCGACGATCGCCGGCGCGGCGCCGTTCGCGTTCGCCAGCTACCGCTTCGGCGTCGCGCCGCGGCTCGGCCCGCTGGCGGTCAACCCGGTCGAGCTGGCGATCGCCGTGGCGCTGGGAGGTCACGCGGTACGAGCGTGGCTCGCCCGCGCGGTCGACGTCGGGCTCGACGGCGCGCCGCGCCGCGCGCGCCGGCCCATCGACGCCCTGGACGCGGGCGTCGTCGCCGTCGTGAGCTGGGCCGCGCTCAGCCCGCTGTGGGCCGAGGAGCCGGTACTGGCCGTGCGCGAATGGCGCACCGTGGTGCTGGGACCGGCGCTGTACTACGGCCTGCTGCGGTCGTGGCCGGACCGTCGGTCCGCGGCGGGCGCGGCCTGGGTGGGGCTGGTGGCCGGGGCGGTGGTGGCCGCGGCGTGGGGCCTGGCCGGCGCCGCGGCGCACGCCCTGGGCTGGTCGGCGGCCGCTGTGCAGGCCGAGGGCGTGCTGCGGGCGAGCGGCCCGTACAACTCGCCCAACAACCTGGCGCTGATCGCCGGCCGCGCGGCGATCGGCCTGGCGTCGGCCGGGTTGTGGCGGGCGACCGACCGCCGCGGCGGCGGCGCGCCGGCGCCACTGCGGCCGGCCGCCGAGCGGTCGGCGGGCTGGCGGTGGGCGCGGCTCGCCGCGTGGCTGGCCGGGACCGTCGTGTCGTTGGGCCTGATCGCCACGTTCAGCCGGGGCACGATCCTGGTCGGCCTGCCGGTGTCACTGGTCTGGCTCGTCTGGCTGGCCGGCCGCGGCCGACTGCGGCGGCGCGTGCTGGCGGCGGCGGCGGCCGTCGTCGCCGCCGTCGCCTTGGCGCTGCTCCCCTTCGCGCGCACCGAGCGCGTAACGGAGTCGTTCGCGCTTCGGCCCGGGACAACGCTGTACTACCGGGTTCGGCTGTGGCAGTCCGCCTGGCGCATGGGGCTCGACCACCCGGTGCTGGGCGTCGGGCTCGACAACTTCATGGGCCTCTACCGCGATCGCTACGTCCAGCGCGACGTTGCCCAGGAGCGCTTCCTAAGCCACCCCCACAACGCGCCGCTGGACTGGTGGACGCGACTGGGCCTGCCGGGCCTCGCCCTGTTCGCGGCCTGGCTGGTGGCGTTCGCGCGCCGCGCGGCGCGGGGCGCGCGGACGATGGACGCCGGCGGCGGGACGCTGTGGGCGGCCGGCGTGGGCGCGCTCGTCTACGGCCTGGCCCACGGCGTGCTCGACAACCACTTCTTCCTGGTCGACCTGGCGCTCTACACCTGGACGGCGCAGGCCATGGTGCTGGCGTCGCTCGACGCGGCGCCCGATGTGGGCCCACCAGGATTCGAACCTGGGACCAACCGGTTATGAGCCGGCTGCTCTCACCGCTGAGCTATAGGCCCGCGCCGCGCCGGCGGTGGGTGCGATAGCGGGTGGCGGGAATCGAACCCGCACCACCAGCTTGGAAGGCTGGAGCTCTACCATTGAGCTACACCCGCGCGAACCCGGTCGGCACGCACCCACTCCAGGTCGGGGCGAGAGGATTCGAACCTCCGACCTCAGCGTCCCAAACGCTGCGCGCTACCGGCCTGCGCCACGCCCCGACGGCGGACCGATTATAGGGCGGCCGCCGGTCGCCGGCCAGCCCCTGTCGCCGGCCCTCAGGGCCGCCGGCGCGGCCAGTCCAGGTTGGCGCATGCGATCGTGCGGGCCACGGCGGCGTAGATGCCGGCCAGCTGGGATGGGTCCGGTGCCTCGAAGAAGTCGCCCGGGCTCGTGGCCAACTGCGTGAGCAGCGCGTAGTCGAGCTCGGTCGGGCTGCCGAGCCCGATCACGAAGAGCCGCGCCACCTGGGACTTGACCCGATCGGCCTGGACCACGATCGCGGCGTCGTCGATCTCGCTCTCGCCGTCGGTGAGCAGGACGACGGCCCGGGTGTGGTCCGGCGCGGCGCTCGGCCCGGTGAGCTCGTCGTACGCGGCGCTGAGACCGAGGTCGAGCCGCGTGCCAGCCGCTGTCTGCAGGCCGGCCAACTGGGTGAGCAGGAGCGCCTGGTCGCCGGTCATCGGCTGCACCAGGGTCGCCTCGCGGTTGAAGGCCACGATCGAGGCGCGGTCGCTGGGTCGCATCCGCTCGATGAGGGCCGCCGCCGCCGACACCGCCGCCGCCAGGCGCGTCGGACCGCCCTCGTGCACCGGCTCGGCCATGCTGCCCGAGTTGTCCATGACGATGACGACGTCGGTGGCGATGTCGGCCGACTCGCACGACTGGCGCAGCGTGATGGGCAGGTAGACCGGCACGGGGATCGCTGTCGCGGTCGGGCGCGGCGTCACGGTCGGCAGCGGCGTGAAGGTCGGGGTGACCGTGGGCTCGACGTCGAGCACCGCCACGATCGGGACCGGAAAGCGCAGCTGTCCTGGCCGGGCGAGCCCGTCGACGAACACGGCGTGGGCCTCGACGTTCGTGGGCCGCTGGCCGCGCGCGAGGGGCTCGACGGTATAGGCGAGTCGGACGCCGCCGAACGGCACGTCGACGAGGTCCCAGCGCAGCGTGCGGCCGGCGACGACGGGCGCCGGGCCCGCCACGGACGCGACATAACGCATGTCGGCCGGCAGCTCGTCGGTGATCGAGAGCGACCGGGCGAGGACGTCGGCTGTCAGCCGGTTGGCGATCTCGGTGTAGATGGCGGTCAGGGTGTCGGCCGAGGCGGCGATGTAGGCGTCCTCGGGCGTCGAGGCGGCCAGCGTCATGACCATCGGATCGACCTCGCCGAAGCCGATCGTGAAGATCTGGGCGCCGGCCTGCTTGGCGGCCGCCGCCGCCAGCAACGTCTCGTCCGGGCCGCGGCTCGGCCGCCCGTCGGTCAACACGATGACGACGGGCTTGGCGTCGTCGCGGCCCCGCGGCCCGAACAGCTCGGCCGCCGCCGCCTCGATGGCCTGGGCGATATCGGTGCCGCCGAGCGGCTGGAGGGCCGCGATGGCCGCCCGCGCGGCCGAGGGATCGTTCGTCAGCGGCTGGACCAGCGCGGCCGTGTTGTTGAAGGCCACCACCGCCACCCGGTCTTCGGCGAGGTCGATCGCGTCCAGGAAGGCCGTCGCCGCCGCGCGCGTGGCCGTGATGCCGTTGCCCTCGGTCATCGAGAACGAGCGATCGATGGCCAGCACGATGTCCGCCCGGGGCAGGGTGTTGGGGCACTCGCCGCCGACGAGCAGCTCGACCGTGACCTGGCCGCCAAGCCGCAGGCTGGCCGGCGCGGCGCGCTTGTCGCCCCGCACCCGGCACGCCCCGCCGCGCGCTTGCGGCGGCTCGCCGCTGCCGTCCGGATCGCGCTCCCAGACGCGCACGGTGTGGCCGGCGCGGTCGAGGGTGTAGACGCGCCCGGCGCCGTCGACGGTCAGGTCGACGATGTCGGTGCCGCTGGCCGAGAACGCGCCGGCGTCCCAGGCCGAGCGGGCAACGCCGTCCGCGGCCAGCTTCCAGACCAGGCCCTCGGTCGTCAGCACGTACAGCGCGCCCGCGGCGTCGACGCTGACGCGGGTCGGCACGCCGTCGATCGGCCAGCGGGCGATGCGCGCGCCGGCCTCGAATACGTCGACGGTGTGCCCGGTGCGGTTCACGGCGTACAGCCGTTCCGGCTGACCCGCGGCCGCTGGGCGGCGCGCCACGTCCCAGTACAGCTGCCAGGGCTCGTCGGCCGCCAACAGTGGGAAGCCGCCCGCCGGGCGGAGCGTCGTCGTCAAGCCGACGTCGCGGGCCATGGCGTAGGCGCCGTCTGCCGCGCTCAGTCGGGTGTCGTCGGCCTGCAGCGACAGGCCGGTGACCCACCAGCGCCGGCCGGTCGGCCCGAGCTGCAGCGTGGCCTCGACGGCGCCCGCCGCGGTGAGCCGATGGAGGCGGCTCAGCTCCGCCGTCACCAGCCGCCCATCGCGCTGGACGCCCAGGTCGACCGCCGGCTGCGGCAGCGCCAGCTGGCCGCCGGCGCGGCCGTCGGCGCCGAACCACTGCGCCCGGGGCCAGGCGTCGGCGACCCAGATCGCCCCGTCCGGCGCGGCGGTGATCGCCGCCGGCTGGTGGAGACGCCCCAGCGGGTAGCCGGTCAGCCGCCACGGCGTCGCCACCGCGCCCTCGCGCGGCCGCCACGGGAAGCGGACGATGCCGTGGAACTGCGTGCTCGGTCGGGCCGACGAGGCGTAGACGCCGAACGCCGACGCCACCGCCAACCCCTGCAGGCCGTCGTAGTACAGCGCCGCCGTCGAAGCGGCCTTGCCGCTCTCGAACCAGTAGACGACGTCGCTGGCCATGATGTAGAGATCGCCGCGCTCGTCGAGCGCCGCCTCGAGCGGCGGCCGCGGCACGGCCTGGCGCGCCACCTCGCGTCCGGTGGCGTCGTGCACCGTCACGAGGTTGGCGCCCGTCTGGGCGACGACCAGCCGGCCGTCGGGCGCGAACGAAACACCGGTCGGCCGCGCCAGGCCTGACAACCGCGCCACGGCGTTCGCGGTCGCGTCGAACACCGTGACCGTCCCCCGCTCTGGCTGGCTGACGGCGACGCGCCCGGCGGCCGCGGCCACGCCCCAAGGCGACTGCAGCTCCTCGGAGCGCCACTGCGCCACCGGGGCGCCGGAGGCGTCGAACACGAGCACGGCCGGCCGGCCCGGATCGGTGACGTACACCCGCTCGCCGCTCGCCGCGACGTCGCGCGGGGCGCGGAAGTCGGCGTCGCCGCCCCCGCGCTGTCCCCACGCCGACACGAACGCGCCGTCGGTCGTGAACGACTGCACCCGGCCGTTGCCACGGTCGACGACCCAGACCCGACCCGCCGCCAGGTCTACGCCGCCCGGGTCGAGCAACGACCCGGGTGCACCGACGCCCTCGCCCAGCCAGGTGTCGACCAGGCGGTAGGACTCGGGCAGGTTCGGGCCCTGGGCCCGGGCCGCGCCGCCCGCCAGCCGCACGGCCAGCACGCCGAGGCCGAGCAAGGCTGCGGCGGCGACGGACGTGCCGGCGCGTCGGCGGGCCGTGGTCGTGGATCGGACGTGGCGCATGTCAGAGCCTCCCACCCCGCAGGGTGCGCGCAAGTCGGCAGTTGGGAGCGCGGCCGAGCGACCGCCACCGGCCGACGCAGAGTCTATCGACACCACCGCGGCCGAGCCAGGTTCAGGGCGGGCTACGGCGTCCGGCGGTCGCACGGCAGATCGCGGGCGATGGAACGGAAGATGCGCTCGAGGTCCTCGGCGTCCGGCGCGAGCAGCAGCTGCGTGGGTCGCGAGGCCACCCGCTGCAGCAGCGCCGCGTCGACGTCGTCGCCGAGGCCGATGGCGTACACCTCGGCGCCGGTCGCGCGCAGCGCGGCGGCCTGGGCGGCCACCGCGTCGGCCGTCGTGCCCGTCGGGCGTCCGTCCGTCAAGACGACGGCGGCGCGCAGGACGTCCGAGCCGCTCGGGCCGCCGGCCAGCGCGGCGGCGGCACTCACCAGACCGAGGTCGAGGCGCGTGCCGGCGCCGACCTGGAGGCCCGCGAGCGCCGCGTCCAGCCGGCCGCGGTCGGCGGTGAACGGCTGGGCGAGCCGCGCCGTGTGGTCGAACTGGACCAGCGCGGCCTCGTCGCGGCCGAGCTCGAGGGCGTCCAGCAGCGTCCGCGCCGCGGCCACGGCCGCCTCGAGCTTCGTCCGGCCGGCGCGGGTCAGGGCGGTCATGCTCGACGACGTGTCGAGGGCGAGTACGACGGCCAGCCGCGCGCGGGTCGGCTCGCAGCCGCGCGCCGCGACCGGCAGATAGATCGGCCGCGGCACCGGCGTCGGTCGGGGCGTCCCCGTCGTCGTCGGCGTCGCGGTGGGCGTCGCGCTCGGGCGCGCCGTCGTCGTTGCGGTCGGGGCCACGACCTCGACGACCGGCACCGGGAACACGACGCGCCCCGGCGCGCCGAGGCCGTCGTTGCCCTCGGCCACCGCGACGACGTTCGTCGGATGGACGCCGGTCTCGGTCGGCTCGAGCTCGTAGCGCAGCTCAGTCCCGGTGAGCGGCACGTCGGCCAGTCGCCAGACGAGCCGCGGGCCGTCGATGGCGGGTGCCGGTTGGCCGGAGCCGTCGACGTAGCGCATGTTGGCGGGCACCTCGTCGACGACGGTGACGCTGCGGAACAGCACGCTGGCGGCGAGACGCTCGGCGATGCCGCGGTAGATGGCCTCAAGCGCCGCCGCGTCCGGCGCGAACGCGTAGTCGCCGGGCGACGAGGCCAGGTCGCGCAGCAGCGGCTCGTTGACGCCCGCGCCGAAGCCGACGGTGAAGATGCGCCCGCCCTCGAGCTTGGTGAGCTCCGCCTCGCGCTGCGCCGTCTGCGCGTCCGAGCCGCCGTCGGTCAGCAGCACGACCACCGCGTTCGCCTGTGGCCGCCGGCGTGGACCGGTGAGTTCCTGGCGGGCCGCCGTCAGGGCG
The DNA here is from genome assembly GCA_964651245.1 of uncultured Anaerolineales bacterium. Taxonomy (GTDB): domain Bacteria; phylum Chloroflexota; class Anaerolineae; order Epilineales; family Epilineaceae; genus Avedoeria. Next base: position 20,421 of record CAZYVI010000016.1, read on the forward strand.
CGCGCGATATCGGTGCCACCGCCGGCCTGGAGGCCGGCCACCGCCGCGACCACGGCCGCCGGGTTCGACGTCAGCGGCACCTCGAGCGTGGCGTCCTGGTTGAACGCCACCAGGGCTGTCCGCGCCTCGACGACATCGATCGCGGCCAGGAACGCCGTGGCCGCGGCCTTGGCGGCGTCCAACTTGGCGCCGATCATCGAGCCCGAGACGTCGAGAACGAGGACGATGTCGGTCGCCGACCGCACCGGCGGGCAGTCGCCGTCGATCTGCAGCGTGACCGTGGTGCGCTCGCCGAGGACGAGCCGGGTCGGCAGCGCCCGCTTGTCGCCGCGGGGCGCGCAGCGGGGCTCGAACGACGGCACGTCGCCCGGCGCGGCGGCCGGATCCGGCTGCCACACGGTCACCTCGTCGGCGGCGCTGTCGACGACGACGACCCGGCCCCGGGCGTCGACCGTGAGGTCGGTCGGCGTCGACGGTGCGCCGTCGCGCGCGACGCGCCACACGGCGCGCAGCGCACCGCTGTCGTCGTAGCGCCACACCCAGCCGTGACGGTTGAGCACGTAACCGTTGCCCGCGTCGTCCGAGGCCACCCGCAGCGGCTGGCCGGGCACCGTCCACGCCGACTCAAGCCCGAAGTCACCGCCGCGGCGCCATTCGATCGTGCCCGCGGTCCGGTTCACGACCCACCAGCCCCCAGGTCGAGGCGCGAGGTCCCACAGCGCCGTGAACACGCCGGGCGCCGACTGGAACGAGGTCGACCCTGCCGGCCCGCCGCCGGCGTCGAACCGCTCGAGGCGCTGCCGGCCGACGTCGAGAACCGTCGCCGCGCCGTCGGCCGCGTCGACGTGGAGGGCCCGCGCCCACGGCACGCCCCCCGTCGCCGGCAGCGGCGCGCGCCAGCGCAGCGAGCCGTCGGTGCCGATCCGCTCCACCTGCGCGTCGCGGACCACGACCACGCCGTCGGCCGTCGCGGCGACGTCGTTGACGTCGCCGATCGGCGCCTGGTCGACCGGTTGCCCGTCGAGGTCGTAGTGCTGCGCGCGGCGCCATCGGTCCACGATCCGGAGCCCGTCGCGCCCGGCGACGAGCATCGGCTGGTCCAGCAGGCCGAGCGGCACGGGCACCGTGCCCCACTCGTCGATCAGCTGCGTCCCGCGCCACACCCGGACCCCGTGCAGCGGCCGGGTGTCGTCGCGCAGCGACGTGAACACCGTGCCGTCGGCCGCGACGGCGACGCCGGCGATGCCCGCAGCCGGCAGCCGCGCCATCCGCGCCGGCAGGCCGGGCGACGTGTCGCGACTGACGGCCGCGTCTGGCCGGCCAGCAGCGCCCGACTCGGTCGACCAGAGCGTGCCGTTGGGCGCCACGACCACGTCGTGGACGGCGGCGCCCAGCGGACCGCTCGAGTCGATGGCGACGCCCGCGGCGTCGAACACCGAGAGCCGCTGGTTGCCCGTGTTGGCGACGACGATGCGCCCGTCCGGCAGCACCGCCAACCCCTCGGGACGGTTGAGCGCGTCCCCGCCGCCGAACACGCCCCACGTCGCGCGCCGCTCGCCGCCGGCGCCGAAGACGGCGATGCGGCTGGCGCGGTTCTCGCTGACGAACACGGTCCGTCCGTCGGGCGAGGTGGCCACGCCCCACGGGCCCGCCAGGCCGCTCCAGGCGCCCCGGTAGACACCGTCGATGCTGAAGACGGCGACGCGCTCGTTGCCCGTGTCGGCCACGAAGACGCGGCCACCGCTCAGCGCCACGCCGCGCGGGTTGGCCAGCGCCTCGGGCGCCGCGTCGCCGCCGATCGTCCGGACGAACCCGCCGGCGCGGTCGAACACCTGAACGCGGTCGTTGCCGCTGTCGACGACGAGCACGAGGTCGTCGAACGGGTCGACGGCGATACCGCTGGGCGACTCGAACGCCGTGGGGGGCAGCGGCAGCGCCGCCGACGGCCAGGTGGCGGCGAGGCGCCATCCCTCCCGTGCTTGCGCCGACGAACCGACCGGCCGGGCCCCCGCGGGGGCCCGGCCGGTCGTGACGGCAAGCGCGGCGAGAAGGAGGATCGGTCCGGCTGCGCGCCGGCGACGCCCCGCCGTCATCGGGTCGAGTGGCTCACGGCCGGTCGCGGGGGCACGGGATGAGCCGGGCGATGTCGCGGTAGATCAGCTCGAGGTCGTCGGTCGTCGGGGCGTGCCGGTAGTTCTCCGGCGTCGTCGCGATGGCCCGCAGCAGGTCGGCGTCGATGTCCGACTCGAGCCCCAGCCCGACCGTGAACACCGCCACGTCGGCGGCGCGCAGCTGGTCGGCCAGCTGCCGGACGCGCGCATCGTCGCCGTTGTTCACGCCGTCGGTGACCAGCACGATCGAGCGCGTGCTGCCCGGGCGCCGCCGCGGGCTGTCGAGCTCGTCGATCGCCGCCTGCAGGGCGCGATCGATGAACGTGCCCTGCGCTTGCAGCGACGGCACGCGGTCGAGCGCCGCGTCCACCGCCGAGCGGTCGCCGGTCAGCGTGGTCATGACCGTCGCGTTGAGGTTGAAGGCGATCACCGCGGCCTGGTCGCCGCTGCCGTCGGCGTTCAACTTCAGCAGACCGACCAACGTCTTGCCCGCGACGATCGCCGCCTGAAGCTTCGACTGCGACCCGCCGGTGGTGCCGCTCATCGACGTCGAGTTGTCGACGACGATCGCCAGGTCGACGCGCTGCAGCTCCGGCGGACACGGGTCGACGGTCGCGGTTGGCGTCGGCTCGGGCCAGCTGCGAATCGCGATCGGGAAGTACCGCGCCTCGGGCGTCGGCGTGTCGGTCGGCGTGGCGGTCGGCGTGACGGTCGGCGTCGGGGTCGACGTCGGCGTCTGGGTCGGTGTGGGGGTAGGCGCCACCACGTCGATGAAGACCTGCGGGAAGACCGCCAACCCGTCCCCGCCCGTGGACTCGTGCCACTCGGCGGCGGCCAACTCGCTGACCGGCAGGCTGCCGGCGGCCAGCGGCCGGACCCGATAGGACATCGTCATCCGGCCGGTGACCGTCATGAGATCGGTCACCCGGATGCCGCTGCCCGGCGTGATCACCGAGTGCGCCCAGTGCCAGTTCGTCGTGGTCACGGGCAGCGACGGATGGACGCCCCACCACTCGGTGCGCGGGCCGCGCACGACCGAAGCGGGCGGGTTCGCCGCGCCGTCGAGCGCCATATCCGGCGCCACGGTGTCGTGCACGAGCAGTTGATCCATGCGCGTCGGAACGGCGGTTGAGAGCTCCTGCTGGTACAGCTCGAAGATCTGCTTGAGCTCGCGGGCGCTGAACGCGTAGCGGCCCTCGCTGGCGAGCTGGTCCAGGCGCCGGCGCCACGAGCCGCGACCCACGAACACGGTGACCACGTCGATGTCGTTGCCGACGCGGGCCCGCGCGAGGTCCCGCGAGCAGAACGCGCCGTCGGACAGCACCAGGATCACCTTGCGGCGCTCGCTGTCGGCGCCCTTGTTCTTGTTCGGCTTCAGGAGCTCGGTCTCCGCCTGACGGAGGCCGAGATCGACCCGCGACAGCCCCTGTCCGGTCAGCCGATTGCCCGAGGTCCCGACCCGCTTGCCCAACTCGCCGGTGTTGAGGCTGAGCAGCGTGCGTCCACGGTTGCCGAACGCGGCGAACCCGACGCGCAGCAGGCCGGAGTCCAGGTCCGCCTCGATCTGCGGATCGCGCAGGAACTCCTGCATGAACTTCGACACCTCGCGCAACAGGTCCTCGGTGCCGGCGGGCTCAGGTTCGGCCGGGCGGTTCGGACCGCCCGGCGACATGTCCGTCGGCACGCTCGGCGGGCCGGGGTTCGTGTCGGGGGTCTTGGTCGGCGGCGCCTGATCGGGCGCCCACAGCGCGCCGAGGCGCGCGACGAGCGGTGCGGGCGGCACCGGGTCGGGCGGACCGCCGCGCGGCGTCGGCGTCACCCGCGGCGCCGGCGTGCCGGGCTCGATGCCGCCGCCGACCGGCGTCGTGATGCAGCCCGGCGGCTCGCCGCGGTCCCGGCCCACGTTGTTGCCCCCGCCCGGTTCGCCGGGCTCGCCCGGCCCCGGCCCCGAGGTGGGGGCCGGCGGAGCCGGCTCCGACGGATCCGGCGTCGGCGGCGGCACCCGCGGCGTGGTCGTGGGCAGTTCGATGCTCGCGCGCTGGCGCGTCATCGAGTGCGACTCGTCCGCCAGGATCATGATGTCGATGGGCACGCGCTTGGCGACGCAGGTCTGCGTGAACACAAGCGTGACCTGCGTCGTCTGGCCGAGGATCAACTCGGTGGGATCCGCCGACTTGAAGGCACCGGCGGTGCACAGCGGCGCCTCCGGCGGCGCGCTGCCTCCTGGCTGGGCGAACGGCGCCGCGCGGGTCAGCGCGGCGAACGACAAGAACGCGACGGTCAGTGGGGCCAGAGCCAGCCCCCAGCGGCGGATACGGCGCATGTGATTCACGACTCCTTGTGGAGCGTCGTGCGCGCCGGCGCCGCATCCCCCATCGACGGCGCCCCCCACGCGACGACGCATGCAAACGGCCGACCATCGTGTATAGGCCGGCCCCCCCTTCTAGCCACCCATTATAGGCGGGTTGACGGCCGGCGACCACCGGAGTTCTGCACATCAACTCCACACCTGTCCGCCGGCCGTCGCAGCGCGTGGTGAGAGGGGCGCAGCCCGACGAGCGCTCCGATGCGGCGCCGAGCCGGCGCCCGCGGCCGGAGAACGCGACGGCCGGTCCCCCGCGGGGGACCGGCCGTCGTCGTCATCGGCTGTGCGGGCGGGCGACGGCAGGCGCCGTGGGCGCCGCCGGGCTGCCCGTGTCGGACCTCAGTCGCTGCCGCCCCGACCCGCCGGCGGCCACGGCTGCGACCAGTCATGGCGGCCGCGGCACGAGTAGGTGTCGGCGATCTGGGCGTAGATGCCCTCGATGCGATCGCTCCGCGGCTCGACGAAGCTCAAGCTCGGGCTCGTCGCACAGGTCTCCAGCAGCCATGGCAGCACGCGGTCGATGATGTCCGGCGCGTCGGCGCGGCCGAAGCCGATCGTGTAGACGGTGATGCCCGCGTCCTTGGCCACCTGGGCCGCGTCGATCACGGTGCCTTCCTGGTTGCCCGTCACCGGGTGGATCGGCACGCGGTTCGGCAGACCGTCGGTCAGCATGACGAGCACCGGCGTGCTGTACGCGTGCCGCTGGGCGGCCGGGAGGGCCTCGATGCCCCGCTGGAACGCGAGGTCGAGGCGCGTGCCCTCGGCCTGCCGACGCTCGAGCCGATCGAGTGCGGCGATCGTGGCCGCCTTGTTGTTCGTGAGCTTCGACTCGATCCAGGCCGTGTCGTTGAAGCCGACGATCGCCACCTGGTCGAACTGGCCGAGATGATTCGGCGTCAGGCTCAGCATGTTCACGAACGTCTTGGCGGCGGCGATGACGGCGGCCTTCTTCTGGATGCCGTCGACGCTGAGGCGGTTCATGCTCGTCGACATGTCGATGACGAGCGCGACGTCGACCAGCTGATCTTCGCAGTACTCCTTGACCGAGATCGGCAGGTAGATCGGGCCCGGTCGCGGCGTCGGCGTGACGGTCGGCGTCGGCGTGTCGGTGGGCGTCGGACCCGGGGTGTTGGTCGGCGTGTTGGTCGGCGTCGGCGGCGGGGTGGGCGGCGGCGTGCCGGTTGCCAGCGGCTCGGGCTGCAGCACGAGCACCCACGGGTCGCGGAAGATGAAGTCGCCGCTGCGGTTCTTGTTGTCGGTGTAGGTGCCGTAGGCACCCTTGTTCGTGCGGTGGTATCCGACCTCGAGCGGCCGGACCTTGAACGTGAACGTGACGCCGTCCTTGGGGATGTGCGTCTGGCGCCACTCGAGGTACTCGCCGTTGGCCCCGATCGCGTTGGGCTCGGGTTGGGCCGAGCCCTCGATGTAGTCCATGTTCTCGGGGATGTTGTCGATGACGGTCAAGCCCTTGAGGATGATGTTCTGGAACTGCTTGCGGATGGCGTCGAAGACGTTGACCAGCTGGCTCGCCTGCCGCGCCTCGAAGAAGTAGCGCGGGCTCGTCGCCGCCTGGCGCATGCACTGAACGTCGCAGCCGGTGCCGACACAGACGGTGATGACCAGGATGCCCGCGCCCTTGGCCTGCCCGGCGGCGGCCAGGACCGGGCCGCAGCCGGCGTTGTTCTCGCCGTCCGACAGGACGACCATGACCTCGCGGATCGTGTCGCGGTCGGCGGCGTTCGTCCGACCGCGGGTCATCACGCCGACGCCGGCTTTGATGCCGCAGTCGATACACGTACCGCCTGCCGCGCCGACGCGACCCACGCAGCCGTTCGCCTGGTTCGGAAGGTTCGTAAGCTGGCACAGCACCTTGGCGGCGTTGTTGAACATGACGACGCCGACCTTGGTGGCCGGGTTGTCCTTCAAGTTCAGGCGGTCGATCAGCTCGCGACACGCCTTCTTCATCTGCTGGTTCGGGTCGCCCTGCATCGAGCCCGAGCCGTCGAGCACGAGCACGATGTGCAGCGGGAACGACTCGCCGGCGCACAGGGCGGTCACGGTCAGCGTGACGTCGACCGTTTCACCCAGCAGCACCATCTGCGGATCGGCGATCTTCTTCTGGAGCGCGATGCACGAACTCTTCAGGTTGCCCTGCTGGAGCGCGGCCTCGGCCGGACTGGCCTTGGCCGGCGCACCCTGCGTGAGCGCCAAACCCAAGGCGGCCAGGATCACGATCCCGACCGCTACCCCCATCGATCGATACCGGCGCATACGTGTGGTCTCCTTCTCCCTCGTCCCTGTCCGCATCCCGCGCCGCCGGTCGCCTTGGGTGTGCACAAGGCGACCGGCGGGCACGGCGCGGCTCGTCGACCGCGGCCACGCCCCGCCACCGTCCTCGCGCGTCGCTTCGAAGGGCCGACGGTTGGATCGGGTGGCAACGGCGCCACCGCGGAGCGGCGCCTGGGCGGCAGTATAGGTCTGCCGCCAGCAAGTTGTCAACGACTCGTCAGGATCCGGTCACGTTGGGCCGTTGGCGCACGTTGTCCATGAAAAGGTGGCCCGACGCAGGTTCCCGTCGCCCGAAGAGCCGGTCACACCAGGAGGGCGATTGGCTATCGCCGTATCCCTTCCGACGTTAATAACCCGTGACGGCGACGTTGTGGACACCCCGGACCGAAACCCGGTCCGGGTCGGCGCCGTCACGGTTCGTCGGCCGCGACCGTAGCGGTCGGCGCAGCGCATCGTCACCATTCGCATGGCCGGGTCGCGGCGAGGGTCGCGGGCCGATCTCGAGGAGGAGCCGACGGATGAAGGAACCCAGCTGTGGTCGCCGGCCGGCCCGCATCGCCGCTGCATTGGCGCTCGCCGCCGCGGCGGCCGGGGGCGTTGCCGCTCTCCCGTCGCATCGGCTGTCGGCCCAAGAGCCACTGCAGTGCGTGATCAGCGGCACGAAGACGGCGTCGCCGGCGCGCATCCGACTGGGAGAGTCGGTGCAGATTCGGCTGACGCTGTCGGCGGCGTGCCCGCCCGCGCAGTATCGCTCCGCCGACATCGTGGCCGCGATCGACACCAGCCTGTCGATGAACAGCCTCGGCAAGCTGGAGGCCGCCAAGCAGGCCGCACGCAACTTCGCCGACAACCTCGACTTCTCGCTGCAGCGCATGGGGGTGCTGAGCTTCTACGGCAGCGCCCGAATGCTGATCGGGCTGTCCGCGGATCCGGTCGCCATCAAGGCCGCCGTCGATGCGCTGCCGATCGACCGCGGCACGAACATCGCCAATGCCATCGACACCGCCCAAGAAGAGTTGTCGCGCAACGGCCGGGCCGATGCGCGCCCCGTCATCATCCTGATCACCGACGGCTCGCCCAACGAGCCGGCGAGCGGTCCGGAGCAGGCGGCGATCCTGAGCGCCAACGCGGCCAAGGTTGCCGGCACCGTGATCTACACGATCGGCCTCGGGAGCGGCGCGGCGGAGACGCTGCTCAAGCAGATCGCCTCGGGTCCGGAGTACTACTTCTTCGCGCCGGGCAACGCCGACCTCGACGCGATCTACGAGCAGATCGCGCTCGTCGTCGCCAACTACACCGTGCGCAACGTCGGCCTCACCGACGACCTGGGGACCTGGATGCCGTTCGTGGCCGGCTCGGGCGCCCCGGCGCCGACCGTGGCGGCCGACGTCCTGGGCTGGGGCGTCGACCCGCTGACCGAGATGCCGGTCGAGCTGGTCTACGAGATCAAGCCGACGAAGGTCGGTACGCACCCAGCCGCCGACCGCACCGCGGCCCGCTACGTCGACCTCGACGGGGTGGTGCGGGAGTTCGTGTTCGCGCAGCCGATGGTCGAGGTGCTCGATCCGCCCAACGCGTGCGGCGACGGTCGCGGCTGGAGCATCAACGTCCAGTCGTTTCCCGACAGCGTGGGCGTGTCGTCGGTGCGGGCGCAGGGCTGCAACCTGCGCTTCGACGCCGGCGACTGGGCCACGGGCACGGCCTACCGCCTGCCGCCCTTGGAGTTCGTGCTGACGGACGGCACCGGCACCAAGGAGCTGTTCCGCGGCTCCGCCGTCCAGAGGCCGGGACGCGTCGACCAGTATCTGCCGATCCGCGTCTGCCAGCCGCCGCCCTACAAGCTGCGGCTCGTCACGACCGAGCTCAACGGCTACCAGCTCTGCCCCAACGCGTGGCGCGAGCGGACGATCACGCTGCGCGACTTCCGGCCGGTGAACTTCCGCAACACGCTGGAGCGCTACGGCTTCGTCCGCTGAGGGCGCTTCAGCCCCGCTCTTCCTGGCCGAGCTTGAGCACGGCCAGGAACGCGTCCTGCGGGATGTCGACATTGCCGAGGCGCTTCATCCGCTTCTTGCCCGCCTTCTGCTTCTCCAGCAGCTTGCGCTTGCGCGTGATGTCGCCGCCATAGCACTTGGCCAGCACGTCCTTGCGCAGCGCCTGCACCGTCTGGCGGGCGATGATCCGCGTGCCGACCGCGGCCTGGATCGGCACCTTGAACAGCTGGCGCGGGATCACGTCCTTGAGGCGGCGGGTCAACGCCTCGCCGACCGGGTAGGCCTTGTCGCGGTGGACGATGAGCGACAGCGCGTCGACGACCTTCTCGTTGATCAGGATGTCGAGCTTGACGAGCTCGCCGGCGCGGTAGACGTCGAAGTGGTAGTCCATCGAGGCGTAGCCGCGGGTTCGGCTCTTGAGTTGGTCGTAGAACTCGGTGATCAGCTCGCCCAGCGGGATGCGGAAGTGCATCATCACCCGCCCTTCCGACGGGTACTCCATCGACTCGAACACCCCGCGGCGCTCGGTGACGAGGTCCATGATCGGGCCGATGTAGGTGCTGGGCGCCCAGACGGTGAGCCGCATCCACGGCTCCTCGATCTCGTCGATGCTCGTCGCGTCCGGCAGCGCGGCGGGGTTGTCCACCTCGATGATGTCGCCCGAGTTCAGCAGGACGCGGTAGATGACGGACGGCGCCGTTTGCAGGAGGTCGAGGTCGTACTCGCGCTCGAGCCGCTCCTGGACGATTTCCATGTGGAACAGGCCCAGGTAGCCGCAGCGGAAGCCCGGCCCAAGGGCGACCGAGCTCTCGGGCTCGATGACGAGCGCGGCGTCGTTGAGCCGCAGCTTGTCGAGTGCATCGCGCAGCGCCTCGTAGTCCTCGGACTCCGTCGGATAGAGTCCGGCGAACACCATCGGCTTGGCGGCGCTGTAGCCCGGCAGCCCCTCGTCGGCCGGCTGCGCGGCGGTCGTCAGCGTGTCGCCGACCTGGATATCGCGCAGCGACTTGAGACCGGTGGCCACGTAGCCGACCTCGCCGACGCCGAGGCTGTCGACCGGCCGCATTTCGGGGGCGAACGTGCCGATCTCGATCGGCTCGTGTTGCTGCCCGGTCGCCATCATCTTGAGGCCGCCGGGCTGTCGGCCGCGGATCTCGCCATCGACGACGCGGACGTAGGCGATCACGCCCTTGTAGCTGTCGTAGTGGCTGTCGAATACGAGCGCCCGCAGCGGGGCGTCGGTCCGGCCGCTCGGCGGCGGCACCTGGCGCACGATCGCCTCGAGGACGGCGCGGATGTTCGTGCCCTCCTTGGCCGAGACGCAGATCACGTCGTCGACGCGGCAGCCCAGCAGCGTCGCGACCTGGGCGCTGACCGCCTCGGGGTCGGCCGCCGGGAGGTCGATCTTGTTGACGACCGGGATGATCGCGAGGTCGTTGTCGAGCGCCAGGTAGAGGTTGGCCAGCGTCTGCGCCTCGATGCCCTGCGTCGCGTCGACGACGAGGATGGCGCCCTCGCACGCGGCGAGCGCCCGGCTGACCTCGTAGGCGAAGTCGACGTGCCCGGGCGTGTCGATGAGGTGGAGGACGACGTCGTCGCCGGCCTCGGTGCGGTAGCGCATCCGGACCGCGCTGGCCTTGATCGTCACGCCGCGCTCGCGCTCGAGGTCCATCGAGTCGAGCGCCTGCGCCACCATGCGCCGCCCGTCGATCGTCGCCGTCAGCTCGAGCAGCCGGTCGGCCAGCGTGCTCTTGCCGTGGTCGATGTGCGCGATGATGCAGAAGTTGCGGATCCGGCTCGGGTCGGTCATCGCGGCGGCTCGGCGGGCCAGGCGGTGGCGTCGCCGCCGTCGTGCACGGAGGAGCGACGGCGCCCTTCGGCGGGCGGCGCGCAAGTGTAGCACAGCCGCGGCGGCCGCCTGTGGCGCGCCGCGACCGCCGCGGCGCAACCGCGCGCCCCAGATCGGCGTACACTTGGCCGGCCTGCCCGGTGGGCGGCGCCAACGTATCGGACGCACCGCACGTGCCTCCCGACCTCAGGAGATGGACGATCATGGACGAGACCCCCCCCGTTCCGCCCGGCACCGAGACGACGCCGCCCAGCCCCGGCCAGCGCCTGGCCGGCGCCGCCGACGAGATCCTGCACGATGCCCAGCGCCTCCTCGACAAGGCGGGCGACAAGGCCGACGAGGCGATCGATCGCCTCGACGAGGCCTCGGGCGCGGCGCGCGAGCGCGCGACACAGGCCGCCGAGGGCGTGATCGAGGAGCTGCGCGGCATCGGCAGCCGCCTGGCCAGCGCCCTGCAGGCCGCGGCGACGACGCCCGAGGCGGAAGGGCTCAAGAACGACATCCGCGAGGGCGCGCAACGCCTCGTCAACGAGCTGCAGGCGGCGATCAAGTCGTCGCCGATCGCGAAGATCGGTGGGCGGGCCGAGACGGGCGCCGCCGCGGCCGATGCGCCGACGGACGCGGCGGCCCCGTCCGCCGCCGCCCCGACCGCGCCGCCGTCGCAGCGCGTGGCCTCGACCGTTCGCGTCGAGCTCGCGAGCGCGCTGCGCAGCTTGAACCGCGCCCTCGACCGCCTGGCGGGCCAGCTCGCCCCGGACGCCCCGACCGCCACGTCGGCCGACGGCGACGATGCGCCCCGGGCCTGACGGCCCGTCGGCGTGCGGGCGGCCGCGATGACCGGCGGCGACGGCGGTCGCGACGCGGCCTGCGCCGCCGCCTGGCGCAAGTACCCGGCGCTGGCCGGCGTCGCGCCGACGGCTCGCCGCGACGGCGACGGCCAGGTCTTCACGTTTCGCGCCACCCGCGCCACCGGCGCCGGCCCGGCGCTGTCGCTCGTCGTGCGGGTCAGCGTCGGGCCGGACGGTCGCGTCCGCCGGATCGTGGCCGGCCGCTGACCCGGCGCTGGCCGCGCCGCAGCAGCCAAACGCCGCCCTGGACGTCGCGCGCACAGAGCCCATGGTCGACCAGCCAGTCGACGACGCCGACGATCGCGACGAGGGACCGTCGCGCGTCGACGTCGCCGCGGGCCAGGCCGACGCGGTCGGCGAGCTGCCACGCGGTGATCGGCGCGTCGTCGAGGGCGTGGCGGGCGGCGAGTAGCTGAGCGCGCAGGGCGGCCAGCCGCCGGGCGACCAGCACGCGCGGCGCGCGGACGGCCGGCCCGTGGCCGGGCAGCCACGTCGAGAGCGGCAGGCGCGCCAAGCGGCGCCACGACGACCGCAGCGCGTCGAGCTGCGGGGCCCGACGTCCGTCCGCCCGGCTGGGCAGCAGCGCGGCCGCCGTGGCGTGGTCGCGCGCGATCAAGTCCCCGGTCGCCGCCAGGCCGATCGTCTCGTCGACGAGGGCCACGTGGTCGACCGAGTGGCCGCCCATCCAGCGCACCGTCCAGGCGGTCGCGTCGGCCGGCCCCAGCGGCACGGGGTCGCCGTCGGCGGCGGGACGGCCCGCCGAGCGGGGCAGGGCGAGCGGCGCGGCGCCGATCTCGGCGTCGAGCGTCGCGCGCCACGCGCCGAGGGCGCCGTCGGCGAGCGCGGCCGGCAGGCCCGCCGCGCGGGCGGCGCGCCGGGCCGTGTCGAAGCGCGCCGCCACGTGTTCGGCCGGCGCCGCGAGGGCGGCCAGGGCGGACGGATGGGCGACGACCGGGGCGCCGGCCTCGGCGTGCAGGCGCGCCGCGAGCGCGGCGTGTCCGCCATGGCCATGGCTGACGACGATCGTGTGGATGTCGCGCAGCCCAAGGTGGCGCTGCGTCAGCGCGTCGCGGACGGCGCCGTAGGCCGCCGGCGTGTCCGGTCCCGGATCGACGAGGCAGACGCGCGGCGAAAGCAGCAGCCAGGCATTGCGCGGCGCGTCGCCCGCGGGCGACGGGACGACGATGCGGTGGACGCCCGCGCGCGGCCCGCCCACGGGGCGCGGCCCCGGCGCGCGTCAGCCGGACGCGGCGACGCCGTCGGTCGGGGCGTCGGCGGTCAGGGCGCGGCTCTTGAGGAGGATCTCCCAGCGGCCGCGCTGCACCACGTCGCCGTGCTGGTTGTGGAGCTTGATCATGAACGTCACGAGGCCGCCGCCCAGCGCCCGCGCCAACTTGGTCTCGACGACGTCGATCTCGAGGTAGACGGTGTCGCCCGGCACGACGGCCTTGCGGAACTTCCAGTCGAGCCCGAGGAAGGCCAGCGTCGTGCCGTCGATGATGTTCATCCGCGCCGCCAGCCCGGTGGCGATCGAGAGGCCCAGCACGCCGTGCGCGATGCGCTGGCCGTACGGCGTCGTCGCGGCGTAGCCGTCGTCGGTGTGCAACGGGTTGTAGTCGCCGGAGAGGCCGGCGAACGCCTGGATGTCGTGGTCGGTGATCGTGCGCGCCGGGCTGCGGCCGCTGAAGCCAGCCTGAAAGTCCTCGAACCACAGGCCCTGCGGCCCTTCGACGCGCATCGTGTCCTCCTGGCCGACCCGAGCGGCGGCGCCGCGATTGTAGGCACGGCCTCGACCGACCGCAACCAACCTCGGCGGCGGCGACCTACAATGGGCGGGTGGAACGCAGCACGAGGCGGTCGTGGCGGCGGCAGGCCGGGCGGTGGATGGGCGGCGTTGCGGCGCTGGCCGTGGCGGCCTGTGGTCCCGCGGTGGCGCCGCCGACGAAGCGGGTGCCGCTGCCTTCGGTGGCGGGCGACGGTCCCGTTCCGGCGTTCGCCGCCGACCTCGACCACGGCGCGCGCCTGTTCGCCCGGCACTGCGCCCGCTGCCACGGCGAGGGCGGGGCCGGGGACGGTGTGCTGGCGGCGGGGTTGTCGCCGCCGCCGTCGGATTGGACCGCGCCCGACGCGCTGCGCGAGGTGGCACCGGCCGAGCTCTATCGGTCGATGTGGCGCGGCAAGCTCGGCACCTCGATGCAGCGGTTCGATACCGTCCTCGATGAGGCGTCGACATGGGATGTCGTCTTCCATATCTGGTCGCTGGGCGCCGACGCGGCAGCCATCGAGTCCGCGGCGGCGTACGACCGGCACTGCCAGGCCTGCCACGGGCCGCACGGCGTGCCGGGTAGCGCGGCGCCCGGCCCGCCGTTGCTCCGACCGGAATGGGTCGCGCAGAGCCGCGCCTGGCTCGAGGCCACGGTGGCCAGGGCCCATCCCGGCCTCGACGCCGGCGCGCGGGCGGCGGCCAGCGAGCGCATCTGGCAGTTCCTGACCGTCCCCGCCGCGGACGGGGCGATCCGATCGGCGCCGGCGCGATGAGCCCGGTCCCCCCCGTGGCGGCGCGGCGGGCCCGACGGGCGGCCGCCGGGGCGCTCGTGGCGTCGGCGGCGCTGGCGCTGGCGGCGACGGGGCGGCTGCCGGCGGCCGCCGAGGACGCATCGCCGTGCCCCGCGAGCGCGACACGGACCGTGGCGCCGGCGACGGTAACGGTGGGCCAGCCGGCGACCGTCACCGCCGTGCTGCGGATCGGCTGCCCGGCGCTGGCGGGACCGCTCGACGTGGCCCTGGCCCTGGATCGGTCGGCGTCGATGCTCGGCGAGTCGTTGGCGGCGGCCAAGCATGCGGCGGGCGTGTTCGTCGACGTCGCCGAGCTCGGACGCGTCCGGGTGGCGGTCGTCGCGTTCGACGACCGGGCGACGATCGAGGTGCCGCTGTCGAGCTGGCACAGCCGGCTGCGCGGGGCGATCGCGTCGATCCAGGTGCCGCCGGCGGCCGGCACCGACCTCGTGCGCGCGCTCGCCGCCGGCGGCCGGGCGCTGGATGCGGGCGCCGGCGATGGCCGCGCCGGTCGGCTGGCGGCGATGATCCTGCTGACGGACGGGCAGAACAACGGCGGCCGCGTGCCGGTGTTGCAGCAGGCGGCCGTCCAGCGCGCCAACGGCGTGCACCTGACCACGATCTCGCTGGGACGGCGGGCCGATCGCGACCTGCTGGCGCAGGTGGCTACGACCCCGGCCGACCACTGGCCGGCGCCCACCCGCGACGACCTGGCCGCGATCTACGCCCGGCTGCCCGGCCACCTCGATCGCCTGGCGGTGCGGTCGATCGACATCGACGACGTCGTCGGCGCCACGCTCGCCCTGCGCGAGGGCACGTCGCGGCCGCCCGCGTCGCTGGCCGGCGGCCGGCAGCGGTTCACGATCCCGGCCGCGGCGGCGGACGCGGTCACGATCACCTACGGCATCGTGGCATCGCAGCCCGGTCGCTGGCCGGTGAGCGCCGGCACCCAGGCCATCTACACCGACGTCACCGGCCGGACCGGATCCGTTGCCGTGCCGGTGCCGATCCTCGAGGTGGTGGCCGTGCCGACACCGGGTACCGCCGCGCCGGCCACGGCCACGGCCGCGCCGACGAGGCCCGGCGAGCCGACCACGACGCCGACGGCGACGGCGGCGCCGCCCACCGCGACGGCGACCGCGGCCCACCCGCCGCCGGCCACCGCCGCTGCCACCGCGACCGCCACCCCCGGCGCCGCGCGCCACCGGCGGTTCCTGCCGGTGGCACTGGCCGGCGCCTGTCTGCCCGGCGCGGTGCCGCTCGACCTCGTCGTCGTCGTCGACACCTCGACGACGATGTTGGGCCGGACGGCGAGCGGCGAGCGCAAGCTCGACCTGGCGGTCGACGGGATCGGGCGGCTCGTGGACGGCCTGTCGGGGCGGGCGTCGACGCGGATCGGCGTCGTGCGGTTCAGCGCCGCCGCCGCCGTGTGGTCGCCGCTCACCGCGGACCTCGCGGCCGTCCGGCGCGCGCTGGCCGAGCCCATCGCGGCGGGCCAGGGCTCGCGCATCGACCTGGGGTTGCGGCTCGCGGTCGACCTGTTCGCCGACGACACGACGGCCGGGCCGCCCTACCGGGCGGTCGTGCTGGCCTCCGACGGCCTCGTGTTCGGCGCCACGCCGGCCGATGTGCGCGACGCCGCGGACAGCGCGCGGCGTCGCGGGGCCGTGGCCTACGCCGTGGGGGTCGGGCCCGGCGCCGATCGGGCGCTGCTGGCGGCGGTAGCCGGCGACGCGAGCCGGACATTCGACGCCGGCGACGGCGATGGGTTCGCGGCGGCGTTCCGCGCCGTGGTGGCCGCGCTGCCGTGTGCGCGCGCGGCGCCGTGACGCCCGGCCGACGTCGCCGCGACGGCCCTCGGCCGCCGCGGCCGTAACCGCCGTGCGTCCGTCTGTGGCCCGGCGAAGCGTTGCGGGGCTCGCCCGGCTCTGCTACACTCGCCGGCCGTTGCGCCCGGCGACCTGACGCCCACCGATGACCCGCCCCCGCGGCGGCCTGGAGGAACGCGCCTTGGTCGAGGACCTGACGCCCGATCGCATCGAGCCGTCCGGCGCCGCGCGCCGCGGTGACGCTGCGTGGCCGTTCGATGCGGCGCGGCTGGCGCGGATGCTGGCCAACGAGGCCGACATGTCGTTCAAGCGCCGGGCCGAGGCGGTGTACGACTTTCTGCGCATCGGGCCGCACGACCGCGTGCTGGACATGGGCTGCGGCCGCGGCTTCTACCTCAAGTTCAGCCGCGAACTCTACCCCGACGCCGACGTGGTGGGCGTTGAGCTCGATCGGCCGCTGTTGTCGACGGCGCGGGCGGCCGTGCCCGGGGCCGCGGTCGTGAACGGCAACGTCTATCGGCTGCCGTTCGCCGACGGCGCGTTCACGCGAATCCTGTTCACCGAGGTGATCGAGCACATCCCCGACGACGTGGCGGCGCTGCGCGAGCTCGCGCGCGTCTTGGCGCCGGGTGGTCGGCTGGCGATCACGACGCCGCACGCGGGCTACCCGCTGGCGTGGGACCCGCTCAACCGCATCCTCGAGGCGACCGTGGGCCGACCGATCCGCCGCGGCGTGCTGTCCGGCATTTGGGCGAACCACGAGCGGCTCTACACGCCCGAGGCGCTGAGCGCCAAGATCGCCGCGGCCGGGCTCGTCGTCGACGAGGTCCGCTTCTTGACCCGCTTCGCCTTTCCGTTCATCCACAACCTGGTCTACGGCTTGGGCAAGGAGCTGCTGGTGGCGGGCCGACTGCCGGACGCGATGGCGCGCGCGGCGGACCGCTTCGAGACCGGCGGGCAGCGCGGCGCATGGTGGAACCCGGTCCGCTGGGGGCTGGCGGCGTTCAACGTGGTCGACCGGCTGAACGATGTCGTTCCGCCGCGCGGCGACGCGCCGTTCCTGATCCTGGCCGTCGCCGCGCGCAAGCCGGGCGAGCCGGACCCGGCCGCACGCGCCGCGGCGGCCGCCATGCCGATCGCGCACCCGGAGCCGCAGCCATGACCGAGCCCCTCGACCCGGTCGCCGCCGGCGACGCGGGCCACCTCGCGTCGCGCGAGGACCGCGACGGGCGGGCGTCGGCGCCGTCGTGGCGCCAGCGGCTGACGTCGCGCCGGCGGGGCCCCACGACGACCGCGCTGCTGCTGGGCGCGATCGTCGCCTGCGGCTTCTACCTGCGGACGGTCGGCATCGACTGGGACGCCGGCCATCACCTTCACCCCGACGAGCGCTTTCTCACCGACGTCGCCAGCTCGCTGGCGATGCCGAACGACCTGCTGCACTACCTCGACACCGACACCTCGCCCCTCAACCCGCGCAACCAGGGCAAGGCGTTCTTCTCGTACGGCACCTGGCCGATCACGATCGCGCGCGTCATGGCCGACGCCGCCGGGCCGCTCGGGCTGGGGATGACGGACTTCGGCTCGGTCTACATCGTGGGCCGCTACATGAGCGGCGTGCTCGACCTGTTGACCGTGCTCTTCGTGTTCGGGCTGGGCGCCGTGCTGTACGATCGCCGCGTCGGCCTGCTGGCGGCGCTGTTCACGGCGTTCACGGCCTTCCACATCCAGCAGTCCCACTTCTTCACCGTCGACGCCGCGTTGACCTGTTTCGTGATGTGGACGCTGTTCGGGTTGGCGCTGGCCGTCCGGCGCCGCACCTGGTGGCCGCTGGCGCTGGCGGGCGCGGGCCTCGGGATGGCCCTGGGGAGCAAGGTCACGGTCTGGCTCTTGGTGCCGATCGCCGTGTTGACGATCGTCGCGGCCGAGCTGCGGCAGTCGCGGGCCGAGACCGCGGACGCGGACACCGATGCCCGGCCCCCGCACCCGATGGGGCGGGCGGCCGCCAAGGTCGCCTTGCTGGGCGTCGTCAGCTACGCCGCGCTGCGCTTCGCCCAGCCGGACATGTGGGCGGGGCCGGGCTGGCCGAACGTCGTCGGCAACAGCGCCCGCTTCACCGAGGTGACGGCCGGCAACTGGCATCCGCCGAAGCTGTGGTTCGACCTGCAAGCGGCCCTGCCGGACGCACTCGAAAAGTACCTGCTGCCCGACCCGCGCTGGATGGACAGCATGGCCCGCATCAAGGGCCAGGTGACGGGCTTCGGCATGGACTGGCCACCCAACCACCAGTGGTGGGGCCGCAAGGGGTACCTGTTCCCGTGGCGGAACATGGTGCTGTGGGGCATGGGCCCGGCGCTGGGGCTGGCCGCCTGGGGCGCGTGGCTGGCCGCGGGCGTCGCGATCTGGCGGGGCCGGCGGCGGCACCTGTTGCCGTGGCTCTGGGTCAGCGTGTACTTCGGCTACACCGGCATCCAGTGGGCCAAGACGATGCGCTACGCGCTGCCGATCTACCCCGCGCTGGCGGTGCTGGCGGCGTGGGGCCTGGTCGCCTGGCTCGACGCCGCGCGCCGCGCGCCCGCTGACGGCGCGCCCGACCCCGCGCCCGTCCCCGACCGGTCGCGGCGGTGGGCCGCATTCGTCTTCGACCGGCGCGTCGCCGTGGCCGCGACCGCCGTCGTCGCGCTGGGCACGGTGGTGTGGGGCACGATGTTCTCGCGGCTCTACACCCGCCACCACAGCCGCATCGCCGGCAGCCACTGGATCTACCACAACCTGCCGACAGCGGTGGGCGTCCGGATCGCCGACGACCCGGCCGGCCTCTATCCGGGACCATGGCTGCCGGCGCTGGCGCCCGGCGACCTGCGCACCGTCGACGGCGTGCGCTGGCCGCTCGACGCCGCGTTCACCGGGCCGATGCGGCTGCACCTGCCCGACGAGTCGTGGCAACAGCACCTCACCGGCGGCTCGTTCGGCGCCCGCCCCGATCTCTGGACGCCGCGCCGCGGCGACGCCACCGACGTCGCGTCGCTGCCGCGGCTGACCGTGGACGCCGTGCGGCTGGCGTACGCCCAGGCCGACGCGGCCTCGTCGCGCACCGTGCGGGTCGTGCTCAGTCAGGGCGCCGCGTTGCGACCGGGCGGCGCGCCGGAGCGCGCGATCGCCCAGGGGCGGGCCGAGGTGCGGGTCGGGCCGGGTGAGGCGGCGCTCGAGGTCCCGCTCGACGCGCCGCTGTCGCTGCACCTGGGCCAAGAGGTCTACGTCTGGGTGGCCGTCGACGGTGGGCCGATCACCTGCCGGCCGGCGCGGATGGCCTACGAGACGAGCTGGGACGACATCGTGCCCGAGGGCATGTACGGCTACGCCGGCTACGACGATGCGACCACCGACTGGGTCGACGGCCTGTTCGGCGTGACGAACCTCGAGATGTACGGCGAGGACTATCCGGACTGGCTCGACCAGACGCTCGACCAACTCAGCCGCGTCGACTACTGGGTCTCGTCGTCAAACCGCGTCTACGGCGCGGTGGCCCAGCTGCCGATGCGCTATCCGGCCACGATCGCCTTCTACGAGAACGTGCTGTTCGGCGAGACGCTGGGCTGGCGGCACCGGGCGTCGGTCCAGTCGTTCCCGAGCCTCGGACCGCTGCGGGTCAACGACCAGGGGGCCGAGGAGGCCTTCCACGTCTACGACCATCCCCAGGTCGACGTCTTCGAGCGCCCGACGCCGTTCGACGCCGAGGCGCTGCGGGCCTACCTGGCGCCGATCACCGCCACCCGACGCTGGTCGTTCCCGCCGGTCTCGCCCAACCCGATCGTGCGCTTCGCCGACGCGCTCTTCGGCCGGATCCCGGTCGACCGCGCCGCGCCGGCCGGCGCCACCGTCGACGGCGGTGCCGCGCGCACGCGCACCGTCGACGCCGTCCTGCTCGACCCGGCGCGGCTGGCCGAACAGCGCGCCGGCGGCACCTGGCGCGACCGGTTCGACGTCGACGGCGTGCTGAACCGGTACCCCGTCCTCGGCGTCGTGGCGTGGTACCTCGTGCTGGCGCTGCTGGGCCTGGCGGCGTTCCCGCTCGTCGCCGTCGCGCTGCCGCGGCTGCCGGACCGCGGCTGGTCGCTGGCGCGGACGGCCGGGCTGCTGGCGACGAGCTATGGCGCGTGGCTGGCGGCGTCGACGGGCGTCGCACGCCACGGGCGCGGACTGCTCGTGGTCGCCGCTGTCGGCGTGGCGCTGCTGTCGACGGCGGTGGCGCGCTGGGCCGGCTTCGAGGTTCGCGCCTGGCTGCGCGAGCACCGAGGCCGGGTGGCGACGATCGAGGCGGTCTTCCTGGCCCTGTTCGTCGTGTTCCTGGCGATCCGCATGGGCAACCCCGACCTCTGGCACATCTCCAAGGGCGGCGAGAAGCCGATGGACTTCGCCTACCTCAACGCCACGCTGCGCAGCGTGCGCTTCCCGCCCTACGACCCGTGGTTCGCCGGCAGCAAGCTGAACTACTACTACTTCGGCTTCGTGTTCGTCGGGGCGCTGATTCAGCTGACCGGCATCGTGCCGTGGGTGGCCTACAACCTGGCCATCCCGACGCTGGCGGCGCTGACCGGTACCGGCGTCTGTGGTGTCGTGATCGGGCTGGCCGACCGGCTGGCGGTGCGCGCCGCGGTCGGGCGGGCGGCGGGCGTCATCGCCGCCGGCATGACGGTGCTCATGGGCAACCTCTACCAAGCGCCGTGGCTGGCGGCGCGGTTGGCCGAGGCGGCGCCGCCGATCGGCCATGCCGGGCTGCGCAGCGCCATGCTGCGCGTCGAGGCGGTGCCGATCCTGGGGCAGTTCGTGCAGATGCTGCGCGGCGCCTACGCCTTCGCCACGGACCCCGGGGCCCGCAACCTGTTCCCGCTCGACTGGTGGTACTGGAACGCGTCGCGCGCCATCCCCAGCGTCAGCGGCGACGTCCAGCCGATCACCGAGTTCCCGTTCTTCACGTTCCTCTACGCCGACCTGCACGCCCACATGATGGCGATGCCGATCGCCGTGCTCGCCTGCGGCCTGGCGCTGGGGTGGGCCACGCCCGGCCGGCCGGCGTCGTTCCGCCAGCCGTGGGTCGCGCCCGAGCCGGTCGTCCGCCTTTCCCTCGGCGCCCTGGCGATCGGCGCGCTCTGGCCGACGAACACCTGGGACTACCCAACCTACGGCCTCGTGGCCGCCGGCGCGATCGCCATCGGCGCGTATGCCCGTTCGCGGCGCTTCGACGTGCTCTGGTTCGGCCGCGTCGCCGCCACGGGCGGCGCGCTCTTGGCGCTCAGCCTGGCGCTGTTCCTGCCGTACCACCGCGCCTACGTGACGCCCTATTCGGAGTTCCAGGCGTGGCACGGCTTCCGCACGCCGGCGAGCGCCTACCTGACGGTGCACGGCATCTTCCTGTGCGCCATCGCCAGCTGGGCCGCGCTCGCGCTGGCCGACCACCTGGCCCGCCGCGCCGAGCGCGACGCTCTGGCGTGGCGGCTGGCGCTGGCGCTCGGCGTCGCCGTCGTCGCGGCGGTGGTCGCCTGGCAGTGGTCGCTGCGGTCGTTCCAGGCCGACCTGCCGCCCGACGTGCCTCGGCCCGAGCTCGCCACGCCGCTGCTCGTGGCGGTGCTCATGGCCGTCGGCCTCGTGCTGGCGCTCCACGGCGCGGCGCGGCCGGCGGAACGGCTCCTCGGCTGGCTGCTGTTCGTCGGCGCACTCCTCACCGGTTTCGTCGAATACGTGGTCCTCAGCGGCGACATCGGCCGGATGAACACCGTGTTCAAGTTCTACATCCACGTCTGGATCCTGTGGTCGATCGCCGGCGGCGCGGCGCTGGCGGCGCTGCTCGACCGCGCCGGCGGCGGCGAGTCCGGCCGGCCTTCGCTGCCGCGCTCCGGCGCGGCCGCCCTGGCCGCCGCGGCGACGCTCGTGCTGGTGTCGAGCGGCATGCTCTACACGGTCACCGCGGCGCGGGCCAAGATCCTGGACCGCTTCCCGGCCGACCGCTCGATCGGCGACGAGCGGGCGGCGGCGCTGCGCCGGCCCGGCCTGTCGGGGATCGACTACATGGCCCATGCCGCCTACGTGGAGTACGGCGCCGACGACCAACCCGCGGTGCTCGATCTGCGCGCCGACCTCGAGGGTATCCGCTGGCTGCTGGAGAGCGTCGACGGCACGCCGACGATCCTCGAGGGCACCTGGCCGATCAACTACCACTGGGGATCGCGCTTCAGCATCTACACCGGCCTGCCGACGGTCATCGGCTGGGACTGGCACCAAAAGCAGCAGAAGGCGGCGATCGTCGACGACCCGGTCGGCAACCGCCTCAACGACGTCCGCACGATCTACGAGACGACGGACGACGCGCTGGCCAACCACCTGCTCGACCGCTACGGCGTCGAGCTCGTCATCGTCGGCCAGCTCGAGCGGATGCGCTACGACGCGGCCGGCCTCGCCAAGTTCGAGCGGTGGGCCGAGCAGGGCGCGGTCGAGGCGGTGTTCGCCAACGACCAGCTGACGATCTACCGTCGGCCGCTGCCCGAGTCGCCGGCCGCCCTGCCGGACGCGGCGCGGTCGCCGGCCGGGGCGCGCGGCGGTCCGGGGCGCGCGGTGCGCCCGGCATGACCGCCGTGCTCGGCGCGGCGCTGGCGTGGTGGGCGGCGACGACGGTCGTCGGCCTGGCCGCGGCGCCGATCGCCCGGACGTTGATGCCGACGCTGCCCGACCGGGGCTGGTCGGTGGCGCGACCGCTCGGGCTGCTCTTGGTCGGCTACGCCTGGTGGCTGTTCGTCACCGCCGGCGTCCTGCCGAACTCGCGGCTGGGCGTCGTCGTGGCGATCGTCGTCGTCGCCGCGGGCGGCGCGTTGCTGGTGTCCGGCGACGCCGCGGCGTGGCGCCGCGAGCTCTGGCAGCGCCGCCGGCTCATCGTCGGGCTGGAGCTGCTGTACCTGGCGGCGCTCGTGCTCTGGGCCGTGTACAAGGCGTTCACGCCGGAGGTCACCGAGTCGGGCGGCGAGAAGATGATGGAGATGGCCTTCCTGTCGGCCATCCTCCAGAGCCCGTCGTTTCCGCCGAACGACCCGTGGCTCAGCGGTCACTCGATCAGCTACTACTACTTCGGCTACGTCATCCAGGCGATGCTCGTCCAGTTGACGGGCCTGTCACGCTTCGTCGCCTTCAACCTCGTGGTGCCGTCGACGCTGGCGATGACGTTGGCGGCGGCCTTTGGGTTGGGCTGGTCCTTGGTGGTGTTGTCCCCGCGCGCATCGCGCGGGCTGGCGCTCGCCGGCGGGGCGGTGACCGCCGCCGTGCTCGCCCTCGCCGGCAGCTTGGCGGGCTTCCTGGAGCTGGCCTACATGCGCGGCTGGCTGCCGGCGGCGCTGTTCGACCACCTGAACATCCGCAACCTGACCATCGCCGCCGACGCCTGCGGCGAGCCGGGCAGCGGGTTCGGCTTGGGCGGCGTCTTCCCGTCGCGGTTCATGTGGTGGTGGCGCACGTCGCGCATCATCCGCGACGACTGCCGCGACGTGATCCACGAATATCCGTTCTTCAGCTTCCTGCTGGCCGACGTCCACCCCCACGTCATGGCGCTGCCCTACGCGCTGCTGGTGCTGGCGCTCGCGCTCGCGCTGTGGCGGGGGGCGTCGGCGCGCTGGCCCGGGCCGCGCCTCTGGTCGCCCGTCTGGCTGCTGCTGCCGCTGATCGTGGGCGCGTTGGGCTTCCTCAACACCTGGGACCTGCCGACCTACGGCCTCGTGGCCGGGGCCGCTTGGGCGGTGTGGCGCTGGCGCCGCGGCGGGCGGGCGCTGCCGGAGATCCTCGGGTTCGGCGTCTGGCTGCTCGGCCTGGCGATCGTGTTCTACCTGCCGTTCTATGCCGCATTCCGTTCGCAGGCGGCCGGCATCGGCGTGGCGCGCTACGCGTCGCGGCCCGACCACTGGCTCGTCCACTTCCTGCCGCTGGCCTTCTTGGCGACGACGGTGGTCGTGGCGGCGCTGCGGCGGCTCGGCGCGCCGCGGGCGCTGCGGTTGTGCGGGGCGGCGCTGGGCGTGGCGGCGCTGGTGACGGTGGTGCGGTACGCCGGCGCGGCCGCGCTCGTCCCTCCCGACCGCGAGGCCGGCTGGACGCCGTGGACGCCGTTCGCCGTGCTGTTCCTGGCCACGCTGGCCCTGCTGGCGGCGCTGGCCGACGCGGGCATCTGGGGCGCGGGCGGCCGCCGCGCGGCCGAGTCCGGGTCGTCGTCGGACACCACGTCCCGCGACGCGGCCGCGGCGGCCGTTCCGCCGAGCGCGGCCGGCTTCGCGCTGCTGTGCGTCGCAGTCGGGGCGGTGATGGCGGCGGTGCCGGAGCTCGTCTACCTCAAGGACGTGTTCGACGACCGGATGAACACCGTCTTCAAGTTCTTCTTCCAGGCCTGGGTCCTGTGGAGCGTCGGCGGTGGCTACGCCGTGGCGGCCATCTGGACGGGGCGGCCGGCGGACGACGCGGGCCGGTCGCCGGCGCGGCGCGGACCGGCCGCGGCGCTGGCGACGCTGGGCGCCGGCGGCACCGCGTGGTTCGCGGCGCTCGCGCTCCTCGGCCTGATGGTCCTCTACACCCCCGTCGCGGCCGTCTTCAACCGCACCGACGGCCTGCGCTGGGTGGTGCTGCGCAGCCAGGGCTGGGCGGCGTGGTCGGCCAGCCTCCACCTCGACGGGCTGCGCCACTGGGAGCGCGACAACCCGGACGACCTGGCCGCGGCCCGCTGGTTGGCGCAGCATGCCGCCGGCACGCCGGTGATCGTCGAGGCGGCCGGCGGCGGCTACGACCGCGCCGGGCGCATCGCGATGATCACCGGCTTTCCGACGATCCTGGGCGCCGACAACCACGAGTCGCAGTGGCAAGGCACCCGGGAGGACATCGACCCGCGGCTGGCGGACGTCGAGGCGTTCTACACCCGCGCCAGCGCCGCCGAACAAGCCGAGATGGTGCGCCGCTACGGCGCGCGCTACGTGATCGTGGGCGCGCGCGAGCGCGAGCGCTACGCCGGCATGGCGCCCGACCTCGACGCCAAGCTCGATACGTTCATGACCCCCGTGTACCAGGCGGGCCAGACAACGGTCTGGTCCGTCGACGACCCCGCCCGCTAGCAACCCGGATGGACGCAGAGATGGACGAGTTCACGACGCAACCCGACGACCGCGCGGCCGAGCCGCCGCGCGCCGACCGCGCCCGCCGCCGCGCCCGCACCGGGCCGACGATCGCCGAACGATGGGCGGCGTTCCGGTGGGACTGGGAGGCGGTGGGCTGGCTGGTCGTGATCGCGCTGGCCGTCGTCAGCCGCCTCGTCTTCCTCGGCGAGCGGGCGATGTCGCACGACGAGAGCCTCCACACCTTCTACTCGTGGCAGCTGGCCGTCGGCAAGGGCTACCGCCACGACCCGATGATGCACGGTCCGATCCTGTACCACTGGACCGCGCTGATGTACCTCCTGTTCGGCGTCAGCGACTTCACCGCCCGCTTGTTCGGCGCCCTGAGCGGCATCGCCTTGGTGGCGACGCCGTTGCTGCTGCGCAAGTGGCTGGGCCGCTTCGGCGCGCTGGCGGCGGGGGTGCTGCTGCTGCTCTCGCCGTCGATCATGATGTACTCGCGCTACATCCGCCACGATATCTCGATCGAGCTCGCCACGGTGCTCATGCTCATCGGCTTCATCCGGTACCTCGACGACCGCCGGCCGCGCTGGATCATCACCGCGTTCGTCGGCGCCGCGATCGGCATCACCTCGGCCGAGATGTCCTACATCACCGGTTTCGTGCTGGTGGCCTTCATCGGGCTGGCGCTGTGGGTCGAGTGGGCCGGCGCGGGCGACGGCGCGCGCGGGCCGTGGGGGGTGCGGCTCGGCATCGCCGCCGTGCTCGTCGCGGCGGCCTTCGGCGTCCGGCGCCTGGCCGACGTCGCCTCGTTGACCTCGATGCCCGCCGCCGCGCTGGCGGCGGTCGGCGTCGCCCTCGCCATCGCGCTCGCCGCCGTCGGCTGGCTGCTGGCGCGCGCCGCCGGCGCCGCCGGAAGCGACCGCGGCGCCACCGCGGTCGCCGGCGACCCGGGCTGGTTGACGCCGGTGAAGCTTGGGCTGGCCCTGCTCGCCGTGGGCGCGCTGCTGCGGCTGCCGCTCGACCCGAGCGCGGCGGCCAACTCGGCGCAGTGGTACCTCGGCAAGGTCGGCGTCAGCCTGATGGTGGCCGGCGTGCCGTTCGTGGCGGTCGGCGCCGTGGCGGCCTTCGTGCCGCTGCCGGCCGCCGCCGACCGGCTGGCGCAGCTCGTCGTCGGGGCGGTGGCGGCGCTGACCTACATCCTGTTCGCCGAGGGCTTCGTCAGCCACGGCGTCACCACGGCGTTCGACGCCGCGTACTACGCCTGGTCGATCGCCGGCGTGCTCGCCCTGGCGGTGGCGGCCGTGTGGCTGCTCCTCCAGCTGCCGCGCCGCCGCGTCTGGGCGCTGCTGGCCGTGGTCGGCTGGGCGCTGCTGGCATTCGACCTCGCCGTCCAGTACGGCGGCGCAGCCGACCGTTTCGCCGGCTGGCAGAGCACCAGCGCCATCGTCGGCGGCCTGCTCTTGGCGGTGGGCGCGGCGGTCATGGCGTTCGACCTGGCGGGGCGGGCCGCCGAGGCGCCCGCCGCCTGGCGGCGCTGGCTCGGCGCAGCCTGGCCGAACGCGATCGGCATCGGCCTTGGGATCGTCGCGTTCGCCCTGGCGGTGCGCGGCCAGGGCGACGTGTCGCACCTCACGAAGATCGCCGAGCCGCTGGCCGTGGCGTCGGGCATCGTGCTGGCGCTGGCGATCGGCGCGGCGATGCTTGCGCCGGGCGCGCGGCCGGAGCGCGGCGTGTTGCGGCAGCTCAACGCCGTGCCGTACGAGGGGGTCGTGATCGCCGGCGTCGCGTTCATCGTGCTCTACCTGGCGTTGTTCACGACGTGGTTCCAAGAGACCGATCTCGCCAACGGCTTCGCCCGCTCGCTGAAGTACTGGTGGTCGCAGCACGACGTCCAACGCGGCGGCCAGCCGTGGTACTTCTACATCCTGGTCATCGGGCCGCTCTACGAGTGGCTGCCGATGGCGCTGAGCGCCGTGGCGCTGGGGCTGTACGCCCGCCGGCCGGCGCTGCGCTTCGGGCGCGGCAACGACAGCGGCGACGACGGCGCGCCGTCGCCGGCGGCGTGGGCGTTCGTGCCGATGATCGTGGTGTGGATGCTGGGCGTGTGGTGGATCTTCAGTTGGGCCGGCGAGAAGATGCCGTGGCTGATCACCCACATGGCCGTGCCGATGATCCTCCTGGCCGCGCGCGCCGTGGCCGACCTCGGCGCGCAGGTCGACCTCGCCGCCTGGCGAGCCAAGGGCTGGCAGGTCACGTCGCTGACGATCGCGGCGCTGGCCCTGCTGGCCGGGCTGGTCGCGCGCTCGACGTCGCTGGCCGCGGCCGAGGCGGCGCGGCCGGCGTGGGTCGGTTGGGCCGTGGCGGCCGTCCTCGTCGTGGCGCTGCTGTCGGGCGTGCGCGCCGTCGGCGGCGAGCTCGCGCCCGCGGCGCGGCGTCACGCGCTGGGCCTCGGCGTCGGGATGTTCGCGCTGGCCGTCAGCGGCGGCTATGCCCTGCTGGCCAACTTCAAGAACAGCGAGCTGGGCACCGAGTACCTGGTCTATGCCCACGGCACGCCCGAGGACAAGGACGTCTACGAGCTCCTGCAGCGCATGGACCAGGCCCGGCCCGACCAGCCGCTGAAGGTCGGGTTCGACAACGAGGTGAGCTGGCCGTTCACGTGGTACTTCCGCAACATCTGCCCGCCGCGGGCGCGCGGCCTGGCCGCCGATCTGGCCTGCCTCCTCGGCCAAGGCTGCCCCGATCCGACGGCGTGCAGCGATTGGCGGGTCGATCCGAAGTACCTGGCCGACGGCAAGAACCCGCCGGTCGACGTCGCCGGGCTCAAGGAACTCGACGCCGTGCTCGTCGGCTCGCCGAACTACGGCAACTTCGAACCGTACCTGCGCAAGGACTTCGTCGAGGTCGAGGTCAACCGGATGTACTGGCCCAACGAGGGATACAAGGGCCTCACCTGGAGCCGGATCCGCGACGCCCTCGTCGTGCCCGAACTGCGCGCCAACCTGCTGCGGATCATCGTGCACCGCGAGTACGTCGTCGACCCGCTGGCCAAGCCGCTCGCGCCCAAGTCGCTCGACGACTGGTTCTACCACGCCAAGATGAAGCTCTGGGTCAAGAAGTCCACCGCGCAGGCGCTGGAGGCCACCGGTCAGGACTGGCCGGAGTGGATGAAGGGCGTTTCGATCGAGCCCGAGGCCGACCACAGCGTGCCGTTCGAGATCGACCGCGCCTTCACCGAGGCCGACGGGCTGGCCTTCAACGCCCCCAAGGACGTGGCCGTCGCCCCCGACGGCAGCTTCTACGTGGTCGACCACGGCAACAAGCGCCTCGTCCACCTGGCGGCCGACGGGACGCTCGTCGCGGCGATCGACGCGCCCGTCCTGGAGTACAGCGACGACAACGCCGGCATCCAGCCCAGCGCCTGGGGCGTCGGCGTCGGCCCGGACGGTGCGGTGTACCTGGCCGATACCTGGAACAACCGCCTGCTCGTCTACCGCGACGATGCGTTCACCGAACGCACCTTCGGCACGGGCGGCGTCCCGGCCAGCGCCGATGTCGACCTCGACAAGCTCTTCGGACCGCGCGACGTGGCCGTGGGGCCCGGCGGCGAGCTGTTCCTCACCGACACCGGCAACAAGCGGATCATCGTCATCGGGCCGGACCTCACGGCGGTCCGTTCGATCGGCAAGGAGGGCAACGCGGCCGGCGAGTTCAGCGAGCCGGTGTCGGTGGCCTTCGATCCCGAGACCGGGGAGATGGTCGTCGCCGACCTCTGGAACCTCCGCATCCAGGTGTTCGACCGCGACCTCATGCCGGTGCGGCAGTGGGCCGTCGACGGTTGGGGCAGCAAGGAGGCCGCGCACAAGGCGTACGTCGCCGTGGGGCCCGGCGGCACCGTCCTGGTGACCGACCCGCAGGGCGCGCGGGTCTGGATCTACGACCGGCAGGGCGCCGTCCTGGGCACGCTCGACCTGGAGAACGACCCGACCGGGCTGCTGCAGCCGATCGGCATCGCCGTCGCGCCGGACGGCTCGATCTACGTCGCCAGCTCCGAGAAGAACATCGTCACCCGCTACCGCTGGCCCGAGAGCCTCCGTGCCGCGGTCGGACTCGACGCCGCCCCGGCCGCCACGGCCGACCCCAACGCCGCGACCGCCACGGCCGGCTCGCCGGCCGCCGCGACCGCCACGCCGCCGCCCACCGCCACCGCGGCCGACGCGGCGGGCGACGCCGGCGGGGCGGCGGGAGCCGACGATCCGGCCGCGGGCGCGCCGCTGCCCAGCCCAACGCTGGGCCAGGCGGCGCGCCCGTGACGATCGCCCTGGCCGTGGCGGGTTAGAGGGCCTAACAAGACCACACGGCCACGGATCTCTACCGGGCCGAGGCACGTTGTCGCGCCGGTCTTGTCAGGGTCTCTTAGGGCAGCAGCGGGCACCCGACCCGCCAGACCGGGGTGTTGAAGATCGGGTGGTAGCGCTGGTGGATGTTGCGCACGGTCAGGCAGGTCCGCTCCGGGTTCATCGGCCCGGCGGGCTTGCCGGGGTCGAGGCGGTAGCGCCAGCCGTAGTACTGCTCGGGGTGGGCCAGCGCCGCCGCGATGACGGCCGGCGGCACCTTGCGGCGGGTGTCCTCGCAGACGCAGGCGACCGGCGGCGTCGGCCCGGCCGTTGCGGTGGGCGTCGAGGGCGGGCGCGCCGTCGCCGTCACCGCGGCGGTGGCGGTCGGCGGCGGCTCGTCCGGCTCGCGGCAGAGCTGTTCGACGTCGCCCAGGCCGTTCGCCTTGGCGAACAGATGGGCGCCGACCTGATGGTAGATCTGCCGCCGTGCGGTGTTCGCGGCGCTCGGAACGTCGAACCACAGCGCGCCGGCCGACACGATGTCGAGCGGCGCGGCGGCGCTCGTGACGACCTCGCGGCTGGCGTCGATCCGCGCCAGGCCGCCGAACGCCGTCTCGTCGTGGACCGGGATGGCGCCGAAGCTCGGGCCGAAGTCCTCGGCGAAGTACTCGGGCGTCGTCTGGGCCACCCAACGGTCGCCGGACGGCAAGGCGATCACGATGTCGCCGGCCGGGATCATCGAGCCCTCGCCGTCGGGGTTCAGGCCGCTGGGATCGTAGAAGCCCATGTCGCCGTAGCGGTCGCGGAAGCCGAGCACCATCTCGCCGCCGGGGCCGAAGACGATGTCGGTCAGCATCGGCTGCGGGTTGATGTTCCAGCCGGTGCCGGGCGTCGGGCCGGGCGTGAACTCGAAGCGGTCGTTCCACGGCCGCCATCGGGCGGGGACGCGGGCGGGATGGTCGACCACGCCGCGCTCGAGCGCGAGCGGGAAGCGGACAACCTCGCGCATCCCGGCGCCGTCGAGGCTCGAGGCGTAGACCCGCGCCTCGAGCTCGCCCGGCAGTTGCGAGCGCTCGGCGCTGGCGACGACGCCGTGGTAGAGCGTGTCGGCCGTCACCGCCAGGCCGAACGGTCGCGCGTCGACCGACCACGAGGTCGTCGCCGCCCCGTGGGGCAGCGTGCCGAGCAGCGCGCCGTCCTCCGTCCGGTAGCGGTAGATCTGCCGATCGGCCAGGTTCGTGACGAACAGCTCGCGGCCGTCGGGGGTCAGGTCGATGTCGCCCAAGCCCGTCCGCCCTACCGCGCCGCGGCCCGCCGCATCAGGGAAGTGGCCGCCCGCCGGATCGTGGCCGTCCACGCCCGCGTTGGGGACGGTGAGCCAGAGCGACGCGACGGAGCTCCGGATGTCGATCGCGTAGATCGCCCCTGGGCCGGCCGGGCCGAACGGCGCGCCGCGCTTGTGGTAGGCCGCGGCGTAGAGGCGCTGCGTCGACGGGTCGAAGGCCAACCCGTAGGCCGCGCCGACGTCGCGCTGCGCGGCCAGTGGGCGGACCGGCGTCGTCGCGCCGCGCCGGAACGACACGACAGCCGGCTTGTCCGGGTGCGCACCGCGCGCGAACTGCGTCGTGGCCAGGATCGGGTCCGGCTCGAGGCAGGCGCTGGCGGCGGCGACCCGGTCGTCGGCGGTCGCGGCCGGCGCGGCCGTCACGCCCACCGCGGCCGCCACCGCAGCCGTGGCGGCCCACCAGGCCAAGCTCCGCAGCGGCCATGGATCGGCGTCGACGAGGCGGCGAAGGCGTCTGGCGTGCGGTCGGTGCATCGTGTCTCTCCTGTCCGTGATGGCGGCGATGGTTCGTCGTCGCGCGGCCCGTCGTGCCCGATCCGCACCTGTCGCGCTGCGGGCCGTTGTCGGCTCCGGACGGCCGTGCTGGCGGGGCGTACGCGCGCCGCGACCGCCGGTTGCGCCGTCGGGTGCAGACGCTGCGGCCGCCAGCGCGGTCGATTGGCCGTATACTGCCGCGCGACCGCGGCCCATGCCACTTGACACCACCCGGAGGAATCGGTGACGACGCCTTCCAAGCTGCCGCGCATGACGCCACCGCGCCGCCGCTGGCGACCGCCCCGGCTGACGTGGTGGCCCGCGGCGAAGCGACACGCCCCGTCGACGACGGCCGCGCCGGCGCCGCCGCCCGCCGCAGTGGGCGCCGAGCGCGCGGCCGCGCCCACCGTGTCCAGCGCCGGGCCCGCGGCGCCGCCGGCCGTCGCCGCACCCTCGGCGGCGGTCGGCGACGCGTGGCCGCAGGCCACAGCAGCAGGCGTGCGGAGCTGGCCGCGGCTTTCGACGCCGGCCGCCCGCCGCGCTGCGGCCGCCACGGCTGCGCTGGCTCTCGCGCTGTGGGCACAGGCCACGATCGAGCGGCGCCTCGTCGCGCGCCAGGCGATCCTGGCCCTGCCCGTCGTCCTGCCGCTCGTCGGAATGACGGTTGCGTGGTGGTGGTCGCTGCGGGACGACGACCGCGCCGTGGCCGACGCGCCGATGCCCGTCGTCGCCGGGCCGGCTGCCGCGCCGGCGCGCCGGCGGGACGCGGCGATCGCGCTCGGCCTGCTGGCGCTGACGACCGTCGTCGCCCCGGCGCTGCCCGGACCGCTGTTCGCGTCGCTGGCGCTGATCCACTATCCCCTGGGCCCGACGAGCCCAGAGAACACGTTCACGGCGGTCGGCGCCGCGTTGTGGATCGTTGCGATCGTCCTCTACCTGCGGGCGGTCGCCGAGCGGCCGTCGGGTTGGGACGTCGGCGCCGTCGGCCGCTGGCTGCGGCGGCCGGAGGTGCGCGTCGTCTTCGGCCGCGAGGCGCTCGTCGTCGCCGCCGTGCTCGCCGTCGCCGCCGTCTACCGCTTCCACGACCTTGCGCTCGTGCCGCGCGCGATGACGAGCGACCACGTCGAGAAGCTCATCGACATCCACGAGCTGACCGGCGGCCAGGCCCGCGCCTTCTTCTGGCGCAACACTGGGCGCGAGCTGTTCCAGTTCTATTGGACGGCGCTCTTCGTCTGGCTGGGCGGGCTGCCGGTGTCGTTCCTCACGCAGAAGATCGCGATGGCGACGCTGAGCGTCATCGCGATCACCTTCACCTACGGCCTGGGCCGCCGCGTCGCCGGCCCGGCGGTCGGCGCGGCCGCGGCGTTGGCGCTGGCGCTGTGCCCGTGGGACGTCCAGATCACCCGCGTGGCGCTGCGGTACGAGCTCTCGGCCGTGTTCGCCGGCCTGTCGCTGTGGCTCCTGGTACGGGCGCTGCAGCTGGGAACGCGCAACAGCTGGCTGGCATGCGGCGCGGCCATGGCCGTCGGCCTGCACGGCTACACCGGCTTTCGGCCGATCCTGTTGGCCGCGCTGGCCCTGGTGGCGCTGCGCCTGGGCTATGACGCGGCGGCCCGCCGGCGATCCGGCGTCGCGGCGCCCGCCGGGCTCTGGCGGGTCCTCGCCGGCCATGTCGTCGCGACGGCGGGTCTTGGGCTGCTGCTGCTCGCGCCGCTCCTGCGCTACGCCGTCGACCAGCCCGGCCTCTTCCTGGAGCGGGCCCTGACGCGCACGACCGGCGTCGAGCAGGCGCTCGCCAACCCGCCGCTCGTGCAGTTTGCGATCAACATGCGCCAGGCGCTGCTCATGTTCAACGTCCTGGGCGACAGCGCCTGGCTCGTCAACCCGGCCGGCCGCGTCGCGCTCGAGACGGCTGGGGCGGCGCTGTTCCTCCTCGGCGTCGTCACGGCCGCCTGGCGGGCGCGGCGCGGCGACTGGCGGGGCGCGGCACTGCTGGCCACCGTGCCGCTCATGCTGACCGCGGCGGCGATGGCGCTGGCGTTCCCCAACGAGGTGCCGCACCTGGCCCGCTCGGCCGGCGCGCTGCCGGCGGTGGCCGTCCTCGTGGCCCTGCCGCTCGGCGAGATCGCCCGACGGTACCAGGGCGCCGCCGGTCGGACCGGCCGGATCGCGGCGCTCGTCGTCGCCGCCGCCCTGTTCGTCGGGATGGGGCGCAACACCTGGCGGCGCTACTACAACGAGTACCGGCCGCAGTACAACGGCTCGACCCACAACACGTTCGAGGGCGCCGAGGTGGCGCGCGGCTTCATCGCCCTCGGCGGCGACCTCGACCACGTCTACCTCGTCGGCTGGTCGGACGGCTGGGACTACCGGGCGATCGGCGTCGAGCTGGGCGACTTCGACTACGCCGGGCTGCTGTGGGGTCGGGAGGCGGACGGATCCGACGCCGTCGACCAGGCCGCCGCCCATGTCGACGACCCGGCGGCCAAGCTCTACATCGTGGCAGGTCCCCGCACCGAGGCCAACGTCGACGCGCTGCGCACGTTGTTCCCCGCGGCGGTGGTCGTCGCCCACCCGCGCCGCGACGTCGGCGAGGCGTTCACGACCGTCTACGTCCCGGCGCGCTGAGCCGAGCGTGCTATACTCGCCCGCGGCCCGCGCCGGATCGTCGCGCGGGCCACGACATGTCCCACGCCGGGCCGAGGGGCTTCCCGTCGGCCCGCGGTAGCGAGCGAGGCACGATGGATCTTCTCGAGTACCAGGCCAAGCGCCTCTTCGACGCGCACGGCATCCCGATCAAGCGCGGCGACGTCGCCCGCACGCCCGAGGAGGCGCGCGCGGTGGCGGCGCGCCTGGGCGGCCGCGTCGTCGTCAAGGCCCAGGTCCTGACCGGCGGCCGCGGCAAGGCCGGCGGCGTGAAGCTGGCGTCCTCGCCGGACGAGGCCGCGGCCCGCGCCGCCGACATCCTCGGCCTCGACATCCGCGGCCATACGGTGCGGCTCGTCCTCGTCGACCCGGCGGTCGACATCGACCGCGAGATCTACGTGGCCGTGACGCTCGACCGCACCGCGCGGCGGGCGCTGATCATGGCCTCGGCCGAGGGCGGCGTCGACATCGAGACGGTGGCGGCCGAGAAGCCCGAGGCGATCCGGCGCGTCCACGTCGACCCGGCCGTCGGGCTGCAGCCGTACCAGGTGCGCCAGCTGGCGTTCGGGATCGGACTTCCGCAGCCGCTGCACGCCGCGTTCGGCGACGTCGTGACGCGCCTCTTCCGCGTCTTCGAGGCGGCCGACGCGACGCTGGCCGAGATCAACCCGCTGATCGTCACGCCCGCCGGCGAGGTGATCGCCTTGGACGGCAAGGTGACGATCGACAACAGCGCGCTCTTCCGCCAACCCGAGCGCGCCGCCGAGCGCAGCGACGCCGAGCTGACCGACGCCGAGCGCGCCGCCCGCGACGCCGGCTTGAACTACGTCGACCTCGACGGCTCGATCGGCTGCTTGGTGAACGGCGCCGGCCTGGCGATGGCGACGATGGACGTCATCCAGCTGTTCGGCGGCTCGCCGGCCAACTTCCTGGACATCGGCGGCGGGGCGCAGGCCGACAAGGTCGAGGCGGCGCTGCGGATCATCCTGGCCGATGCGCGCGTCCAGGCGGTGCTCATCAACATCTTCGGCGGCATCACGCGCGGCGACGAGGTGGCGCGCGGCATCGTCGCCGCGCTGGGCAACATCGCCACCGACGTGCCGTTCGTGGTGCGCATCGTCGGCACGAACGCCGAGGCGGCGCAGGCGATCCTCGCCGACGCCCAGCTGCACTCCGGCGCTACGCTGGCCGAAGCCGCCCGCACGGCCGTCGCGCTCGCCGCCGCACGGGGGGCCGCATGAGCATCTACGTCGACGCTGCTTCGCGCGTGCTCGTCCAGGGCATCACGGGCCGCGAGGGTACGTTCCACACCACCCACATGGTCGCCAGCGGCACGAACGTCGTGGCCGGCGTCACGCCCGGCAAGGGCGGGCAGCCGATCGAGGGCGCGCTGGCCGGCGTGCCGGTGTTCGACACCGTCGCCGACGCCGTCGCCGCCACCGGCGCCAACGTCAGCTGCATCTTCGTGCCGGCCCGGTTCGCCGCCGACGCCGTGCTCGAGGCGGCCGACGCGCGGATCGGCGTCATCGTCACGATCACCGAGGGCGTGCCGGTCCACGACATGATCGCGGTCACGAACTCGGTCCGCAGCCGCGGCATCACGATGATCGGCCCGAACTGTCCGGGCCTCATCTCGCCCGGCGGCGCCAAGGTCGGCATCATCCCGGCCTCGATCTGCACGCCGGGTCCGGTCGGCGTCGTCAGCCGCTCCGGCACGCTGACCTACGAGGTGCTGCACGCCCTGACCAGCCGCGGCATCGGCCAGACCACCGCCGTCGGCATCGGGGGCGACCCGGTGCAGGGCACGAAGTTCGTCGACGTGCTGGACCGGTTCGAGAAGGATCCGGCGACCGAGCTGATCGTGATGATCGGCGAGATCGGCGGCACCGACGAGGAGGCGGCAGCGGCGTACGTGGCCGCCCACGTCACCAAGCCCGTCGTCGGCTTCATCGCCGGCCAGACGGCGCCGCCGGGCAAGACGATGGGGCACGCCGGCGCGATCATCGCCGGCGGCAAGGGCACGGCGGCGGAGAAGATCGCGGCGCTCCAGGCGGCCGGGATCGCCGTGGCCCGCCACCCCGACGAGATCGCCGAGCTGGTGGCGGCGCGGCTGGCCCGCTAGCGCCCGCAGGCGCATCGGCGCCGCCGCGCCACGCGGCGCGCTACCATGCGCGCCATGATGGATCCGCTGTCGGCGCTGCGGGCCACGCTGGCCGGGCGCGGCGTGCCCGGCTGGTTGGTCGGCGGCGCGGTGCGCGACCGGCTGCTGGGCCGCGCCGCGCTCGACGTCGACGTCGTCGTGGCCGCCGGCGCCGTGGCGGCGGCGCGGGCCGTGGCCGCCGCGACCGGCGGCGCCTTCGTCCCGCTGTCGCCCGAGCGCGGCATCGCCCGCGTCGTCTGGCCGGGGCGCGACGGCGCCGCCGACGCCGTCCTCGACGTGACGGACTTTGTCGGCGGGGGGCTCGAGCGCGACCTGGCGGCGCGCGACTTCACCGTCAACGCCCTGGCCGTGCCGCTCGACGAGGTGCCGGATGCGACGAGCGGGTTGCGGCGCGAGACCGTCATCGACGTCGCCGGCGGCCTCGCCGACCTCGACGCGGGCCGCGTGCGCATGGTCGCCGCCGCGGCGTTCGACGCCGATCCGCTGCGCCTGCTGCGCGGCCAGCGCCTCGCCGCCGAGCTGGGCTTCGCGCTCGACGACGCCACGTCCGCGGCGATCGCGGCGCGCGCGGCGTCGCTGCGGCGCCCCGCCGGCGAGCGCGTCCGCGACGAGCTGGCGCGGCTGCTGGCCGTCGACGACGCCGCCAACTGGGTTCGGCGCCTCGACGCGCTGGGCCTGCTGGCGGTCGTGCTGCCGGAGGTCACCGCCTGCCGCGATGTCGGTGGCGCGTCCCACGACGTGCTCGCGCATGCCCTGGCGGTGCTCGACGGCGCCTGCCGGCTGACGCGGCGGCTCGCCGGTGACGGCCGCGCCTCGGTCGCCGCCGCCGCCGACGCGGTGATCGACGGCCGGCGGGCCGGCCTGGCCGACCACGCGGCGCAGCGGATCGGCGGGCGGCGCTGGGCCGTGTGGTGGCGGCTGGCGGCGCTGCTCCACGACATCGGCAAGCCGGCGACGGCGCACTGGGACGCGGCGGCGGCGCGCTGGCGCTACCTGGGCCACGATGCGGTCGGCGCCGAGCAGGTCGCGGGCGTGGCGCACCGCTTGCGCCTCGGCGCCGACGAGGCGGAGCGCATCACGGCCGTGGTGCGCCACCACCTGCGCCCGCTGGCGCTGGCCGACGATCCGCCGCCCAGCCGGCGGGCCGTCTACCGCTTCTTCCGCGCCACCGGTCCGGCCGGCGTCGACGTCGCCCTCCACGCCCTCGTCGACCGCGCCGCCAAGCCCGAGCCCGGCCACGCCGACCTCGCGGCCGTGGCGGGCACGGTCGACGTCCTTCTGGCGGCCTGGTACGACGCCCCGGAGGTCGCCGTCGCTCCGCCGCCGCTGCTCGACGGCCGCGACGTCATGGCCCGCTTCGGCGTCGCGCCCGGACCGCGCCTGGGCGCGCTGCTGGCCGGCCTGCGCGAGGCGCAGGCGGCGGGCGAGGTCGGGACGATCGATGAAGCGTACGCTTGGATTGCGGACGCGGTCGGAAGCGGCTAGCCTCCGCCGTCAAGCGATCGGGCGACTCGAGGTCGCTTCGGCCAGCGCGCGGCTCCCTCGCCGTCGCCACCCAACGCACGCGGAGTGTCCCATGGCCCGCACATCTCGCTCGACGGCCCGACGACTCGTTGCGGCGCTCGCCCTCGGGCTGGCCGGGGCCGCAGGGGCCGCGACCGCCCACGCCGACGTCGCGCCGCCGCCGGCGGCGCCCGGAGCGGCGCTCGCTCCCGAGGCGACGACCCAGGTGCGGATGGTGCGCGAGCGGGTCGTCCTGACGATCACGTCCGGCGCGAGCTCCGACGCGGACGCGCAACGGGCCAGCGATCGGATGACCGGCTCCGTCGAGGCCGACTTCACGCTGCGCAACGAGGGCGACGCGCCCGAGACGATGGCGGTGCGCTTCCCGCTGTGGCGCGACGCGTACGAGGTGGCGCTGCCCGAGGGCTTCGAAGCCGAGGTCGACGGGCGCTCCGTCGGCGTCGACACCGTCGATGGCGACGGTGCGCCGATCGACGCATCCGCACCGGGCGAGCGCAGCGACCAAGGCTGGGCCGCGTTCGAGGTGACGTTCGCGCCGCGCACCGACACCCGCATCGTCGTCCGCTATGGCGTCGAGCCGACCGGCTACCCGCCGTACGGGACGTTCCGCTACGTGCTGGACACCGGCGCCGCTTGGGCCGGGGTCATCGAGGCCGCCGAGGTCGTCGTGCGGCTGCCGTACGCCGTCGACCCGGCCAACGCCGCGCTCGATCCGGCCTCGATGTGGGACACCGGCCCGCTGCCATCGGGCTTCGTGGTCGAGGGCACCGACGTCGTCTGGCGCTTCGCCGACCTCGAGCCGACGGAGGCCGACAACATCCGGCTGACGGTGTTGGCGCCGACGGTGTGGTCCGCCATCGTCGACGCCCGCGCCGCCGCGGCGGCCGAGCCGGAGCCGACGGCGGCGTCGCAGCTGGCGCTGGCCCGCGCGCTGGCGGCCGGCGTCTACACGAGCCGCGACGTCGGCGTCGTCTCGATCGCCGACAGCGGAGCCTTGGCCGACGAGGCGATGGCGGCCTTCGCGCGTGCCCAGGAGCTCGCGCCCGACGACCCCGAGACCCTCGTCCACTACGCCCTGTTCGCGGGCGGCGTCGACAGCGCGCTCTTGTACGGCGACCTGAGGGCCGAGACGCGCGACGTGATCGAGCGGGCCCTGGCGGCGGCGCCAGACGACGAGCGCTTGACGGGTGTGCGCGATGCGCGCGAGTGGTTCCTGCGCGCGAGCCCGACCTGGACGGCCGATGCCGCGGCGCACGCAGCAGCAGCGGCGGACGCCGAGGCGCAACCGACTTCGACGGGCGCGCCCCTACCGCTCGTCGCCGCGACGGCGCCGCCCGACGGGGACGCCCCGGCCGGGCGATCGCTGCCGGTGACGACGCTGGGCGCGGGCCTGGTCGCGCTGCTCGTCGTCGCCGTCCTCGCGTTGCTGCCGTTCCGCCGCCGTCGCGGGCGCTAGCGGCCCGTCAGGCGCGGATCACCCTCCGCCGGGCGACGACGACGAGCGTCATCCCGCGCTCGAGGCGCCGAAAGACGCGGTCGACGCGCAGCAGCCACGGCATGACGCGGGCATAGGCGCGGTAGGGCAGGCTGTCGCCGATCGCGCCGAAGGTGTGGGCGCGACCGCTGCGCCGCAGCCATCGATCGTAGCCGCGCATGACCAGCCGCTGGAACGGGAAGCCCTCGGTCCCGATCTCGACGACGTCGAAGTCCCACAGCAGCCGCCGCAGCTCGTCGGCCGTGAAGCGTGTGACGTGGCCGGCGTAGTCGTCCATCGCCGTCCAGAGGCGGCGGTCGTGGGGGGTGGTGAGGATCAGGACGCCGCCGGGCCGGAGCACCTGGCGGGCGTACTCGACGACCCGCTCGGGCGCCTCGACGTGCTCGATCACCTCGCTGCAGACGGCCAGCCCGAACCGGCCGACCCACTCGGCCGGCGGCGCGGCGGTGGCGTCGCCCACGCGGAACGCGGCCCGTCCCTCCAGCCCCTCGGCCGCCGCCGTCGCCGACGCCAGCGCCACGGCGCGATCGGACGGGTCGACGCCGTGGACGGCGTAGCCGGCGCGCGCCAGCGCCAGCGACGTTCGCCCGACGCCGCAGCCGATGTCGACCGCCGCCGCGTCGCGCCCGGCGGCGACGGCGGCCGGCGCGTCCGGCAGCGGCGCGTGGCGGCGCGCCAGGGCCACAATCGTGCGGGTGAGGTGGCGCAGGAGCGGGTCGCGGTGCTGGCTGTCGAGCAGGGCCGCCGTCGGCGCGTCGTAGATCGCCATGTGCCCGACGGACTGCGTCATCGCCCGTCTCCGGCGGCCGCGGTGCTCGCCGCGATGTCCGCCGCGGGCGCGCCGTGGGCCTGGCACAGCGCCACGAACAGGCGGTGGAGCCGGTCGTCGCCGGTCAGCTCGGGGTGGAACGCCGTCGCCAGCAGCCGCCCCTGCCGCACCGCGACGATCCGCCCGTCGTCGAGCGTCGCCAGGACCTCGACGGTCGGACCGGCGTGGCGAACGGCCGGGGCGCGGATGAACACGGCCCGGAACGGCCCGCCGGGCAGGCCGGCGATCACCAGGTCCGTCTCGAACGAGAACACCTGCGGGCCGAACGCGTTGCGGTCGACCGCGACGTCGAGGCCGCCGACGAGCGGCTGCGGGTGGCCGGCGTCGCGGGCGAGCAGGACGAGGCCGGCGCACGTGCCCCAGACGGCGCCGCCGTGCTCGACATAACGACGCAGGGCATCGAGGACCCCGTCCTCGCGCGCCACGAGCCCGATCGCCGTCGACTCGCCACCCGGGAGGACCACACCGTCGAGTCCGTCGAGGTCGGCTGGGCGGCGGACGAGCCGGACCTCGGCGCCGCAGCGGCGCAGGGCGGCGGCGTGCTCGGTCACGTCGCCCTGGATGGCCAGCACGCCGACGGTCGTCACCAGCCGCGCTCCGCCAGGCGCTCGGCGGCGGCGATGTCGGCCACCTGGCGGCCGCGCATCGGGGCGCCGATGCCGCGGCTCACCTCGACCAGGACGGCCGGATCGTCGAAGTGCGCCGTGGCGCGGACGATGGCCCGCGCCGCCTGGGCGGGTTGCTCGCTCTTGAAGATGCCCGAGCCGACGAACACGCCATCGACCCCCAGCTGCATCATGAGCGCCGCGTCGGCCGGCGTCGCCACGCCGCCGGCGGCGAAGTTCACGACCGGCAGCTGGCCGCTCGCGGCGACGCCGCGGATGAGCTCCAGCGGCGCGCCGAGGTCCTTGGCGGCGCCGACGAGCTGCTCGGCGCCGAGCGTCGTCAGGCGGCGCATCTCGCCGACCACCGCCCGGGCGTGGCGCACGGCCTCGACGATGTCGCCCGTGCCGGCTTCGCCCTTGGTCCGGATCATCGCCGCGCCCTCGCCGATCCGGCGCAGCGCCTCGCCGAGGTTGCGGCAGCCGCAGACGAACGGCACCGTAAACGCGTGCTTGTCGATGTGGTGGGCCTCGTCGGCCGGCGTGAGCACCTCGCTCTCGTCGATATAGTCGACGCCGAGCTGCTGCAGGATCTGGGCCTCGACGAAGTGCCCGATGCGGGCCTTGGCCATCACCGGGATCGTGACCGTCCGGACGATCTCCTCGATCTTCTCGATCGCCGCCATACGCGCCACGCCGCCCTCGGCGCGGATGTCGGCCGGCACGCGCTCGAGCGCCATCACGGCCACGGCGCCGGCGTCCTCGGCGATCTTGGCCTGTTCGGCGGTGGTGACGTCCATGATGACGCCGCCCTTGAGCATCTGCGCCATGCCGGTCTTGACCCGCCACGTTCCGGTCTCGCGCTCCACCGTGCCGCCCTCCTGTCTCGCAGACCCGCGTCGCCCGCGGCGCCGCCCGAACGCCGGCCGATCGATCACGGCGCGGCCGGTCGCGCCAAGTGTGCCACGCCGCCGCTCCGCGGCCCAAGCTACGGCGCGGACGCTTGACCGTGACGCGTCGCCCTTCCTATAATCGCCCGCCGCTGCGCCGCCAGGTCGCGCCGGCGATGCCGTGAACCCCACCGTCCGCGCCGCGCCGCGCCCTCGGGCCGCGTCACGGTCAGGTCGACCACCATCCGCCGTGTCGAGGTGCCGTGATGCGGGAACGAACGCTCGTCTGGTCGCTGGTCATCGTCATGCTGGCCGCGGTCGCCGTCGTGGCCAACCTCGACCTCGTCTCGCCGGGCTACAAGCACCCGCCCCAGCTGTTGCGGTTCCTCCAGCCGCACCTCGAGGCGGGCACTCGATCGCTCCACCTGCGCGAGGGCCTCGACCTCAAGGGTGGCCTGCAGGTGCTGCTGCAGGCCGATCCGTCGGCCGGCGTCGAGATCACGCCAGCGACGCTCGAGCGCGCCAAGTCGATCATCGACAACCGCGTCAACAGCCTCGGCGTGACGGAGCCGGTGGTCCAAACCCAGGGCGTCGACAAGATCGTCGTCGAGCTCCCGGGCGTCAGCGACCCCGACCAAGCGATCGAGACGATCGGCAAGACGGCGCTGCTCGAGTTCGTCTACAGCGGCACCGAGGCGCTGTCGCCCGAGCAGGAGATCGAGACGACGAACCCGCTCACGATCGAGGACCTGCCGGAGGCGTACCGCAAGCCCTACCTCGGCAACCCCGACAACCCGGCCCGCGACTTCGACGCGTCGTGGACGGCGCCGGCCGGCGTGAACGTGCCGGGCCCGGGCGTCAACCCGACCCGCATGCCGACGGCCACGACGACCGCCGCGCCGGCGGCCACGGCAACGGCCGGCGCCAGCGCCGCCGTGACGGACACCGCGGCCGTGGCGGCCTCCGCCGCGGTCACGGCGACGGGCGCCCTCACCGCCACGGACGGCCTGACCGCGACCGCGGCCACCACGGCGACGGCTGGGTTGACCGCCACCACGGGCGTCGAGGGCACCGCGCCGGTCACCGCCACCGCCGCCACGACGACGACGGCCGAAGCGCCGCGCGACGAGACGCTCTACCCCACCGTCCTGACGGGCGACGAGCTCGAGTCGGCCACGGTGACGGTGACGACGCTGAACCAGTACGCCGTCGCCTTCCAGGTCAAGGCCAGCGCCGCGGGCCGGCTGCAGCGCTTCACGTCGCAGCACCTCCAGGAGTTCATGCCGATCATCCTGGACAACAAGGTGATCAGCTCGCCGACGCTGCAGGGCGCGATCGGCGCCAACGGCGAGATCACGGGTCAGTTCACCCGCGAGTCGGCCGAGGCGCTGGCGGCGCAGATCAACTCGGGCTCGCTGCCGCTCAAGCTCAACGTCGTCGGCCAGACGGCGATCGGTCCGACGCTGGGCTCGTCGGCGATCGCGTCGGCCGTGAACGGCGGCGTGCTGGGCCTGCTCATCGTGATGCTGTTCATGCTCCTGTACTACCGGGTGCCGGGCCTGCTGGCCAACGTGGCCCTGCTCTTGTACAGCCTCTTCTCGCTGACGATCTTCCGGATGGTGCCGGTCACGCTGACGCTGGCGGGCATCGCCGGCTTCGTGCTGTCGATCGGCATGGCGGTCGACGCCAACATCCTGATCTTCGAGCGCATGAAGGAGGAGCTGCGTGGCGGCCGCCGGATCGCCAAGGCTATGGAGAGCGGCTTCGAGCGCGCCTGGCCCAGCATCCGCGACTCGAACGCCTCGACGCTCATCACCTGCGCGATCCTGTTCTGGTTCGGCAACCAGTTCGGCGCCAGCATCGTCAAGGGCTTCGCCGTCACGCTGGCCCTGGGCGTCTTGACGTCGATGTTCACGGCCATCGTCGTGACGCGGCTGCTGCTCAAGGCCGCGCACGCGCTGGGCCTGCGCGAGGGCGAGGACGGCGTCGGCGTGCTCGACAGCAGCCGGCTGCGGGCGATGTTCGGCATCTGAGCCGCGGCTGAACGGGGCCGGCGCCAGCGCGGCGCCGGCGGCACGGGTCGGCCCGCGGCCGGGATCGAGGGAGGCGCACCGTGCAGCAGCTGCTCGTCCGCGACTGGATGACCCGCGACCCGTTGACGTGCGGCGCCGACATCAGCGTCGCTGCGGCCCGCGCCCGGATGGAGCGCGACGACGTCCACAGCCTGCTGGTCGTCGACCCGGACGGCCGGCTGCGGGGCGTGGTCACCTGGACCGACGTCGTGGCCGCCTGGCCGTCGCCGTTCGACGACCTCGAGTCGGCGGCGGTGCGCGAGCTCATGGCCCGCGTCGGCGTCGAGGAGATCATGAGCCGCGATGTCGTCGCCATCGAGCCCGACGCCACCGTGGCCGAAGCGGTGAACCTGATGTTCGAGCGCAAGATCGGCCTGTTGCCGGTCGTGGCCGAGGGGCGCGTCGTCGGGATCGTGACGAACGGCGACCTGCGGCAGGGCTTGGTGCGCGTCCTGGCCGAGCGCGGCGGGGGCGGCGGGTGACGTCCGCGCCGTCCGGCGCGGCGATCGAGGTCGCGGGCCTCGTCAAGCGCTACGGCGCGTTCGTCGCGGTCGACGATCTCTCGTTCGATGTCGGCCGCGGCGAGATCTTCGGCCTGCTCGGGCCGAACGGGGCCGGCAAGACGTCGACGATCCGGATGCTGCTGGGCCTGTTGGCGCCGTCGGCCGGCCGGATGGCGGTCCTCGGTTCCGACGACGTCCGCACCGTCCTGCCCCAGATCGGCTACCTGCCCGAGGAGCGCGGCCTCTACCGCGACGTCCGCGTCGGCGATTGCCTCGCCTACCTGGCCGGGCTCAAGGGCGTGTCGTCGGCCGATGCGCGCCGGCGCATCACGGCGGGCTTGGAGGCGCTCGAGCTGCCGGGCATGGAGCGGCGCGTCATCAAGACGCTGTCGCGCGGCCAGCAGCAGAAGGTCCAGTTCCTGGCCACCGTCGTCCACCGCCCGGCCTTGCTCGTGATCGACGAGCCGT
Source organism: uncultured Anaerolineales bacterium (assembly GCA_964651245.1). Lineage (GTDB taxonomy): Bacteria > Chloroflexota > Anaerolineae > Epilineales > Epilineaceae > Avedoeria. The sequence continues at coordinate 64,739 of CAZYVI010000016.1, forward strand.
TCAGCGGCCTCGACCCGGTGAACACGCGCGTCCTCAGCGAGTTCCTGCGCGGCCTGCGCGCCGACGGGACGACGATCGTCATGTGCTCGCACCAGATGAACCGCGTCGAAGAGCTCTGCGACCGGCTGCTGATGCTCCACGGCGGTCGGCGCGTGCTCTACGGCGGCGTCACCGAGATCCGGCGCACCTACGCCGGCGACCGCGTGCGCGTCGACGTCGCCGGCGGGCCCGCCCTGGCGCGCCTGGCGAACCTGCCGGGCGTGGCCGGCGCCGAGGCCGACGGCGACGCCGCCCTGCTGCGGCTGGCGCCGGGCGCCTCGCTCGCCAGCCTGCTGCGGGAGCTCGCCGGCCACACCGATTTCGACCTCCAGCGGATCGAGGTCTACTTGCCGTCGCTCGAGGAGATCTTCCTCGAGGTGGCCGACGGCCCGCGCGCGGCATGACGTCCTTCGGTCGGGTGGCGCGGTTCGAGTACCTGCGCCACCTGCGCTCGAGGCAGTTCTTGGGCACGACGCTGGGCATGCCGGCCTTCATGCTGGTGGTCGGGGCGTTCGCCGCATGGTCGGGTCGCGCGGCGGAGCGCCAGACGGTCCAGCCGTGGGGCATCGTGCGCGACGGCCTGCCGGCCGCGTCCGACACCGCCCTCGAGGCCGCCCGCTGGACGCCGTTCGTCGATGCGGCGGCGGCCGAGGCCGCGCTGCAGGCCGGATCGATCGGCGGCTACGCCGTGCGCGACGGCGTGGCGCGCTACGCGGTACGGGCGTGGGAGCCACTGCCGGACGGCCTCGCCGCCTCGCTGCGCGCGGCCGTCGCGGCCGAGGCCGCCGCGGCCGCGCCCGCGGACGTCCGTCCGGCGTGGGCGGAGCCTGCGCGCGTTCGGTTCGCCCTCGCCCAGGCCCCCGACGACGCCCGCTCGGAGTCGAGCCTTTGGGTCACGTTCGGGCTGGCCTTCGCCGTCCCGCTGGCCCTCACGCTGGCGGTGCTGTTCTCCACCACGCTCTTGGTGACGGCGGTGGCCGAGGAGAAGTCGAACCGGCTGCTGGAGTGCCTCGCGACGTCGGTGTCGCCGACGGCGCTGGTGTCGGGCAAGGTCGTCGGCCTCGGTCTGCTGGCGCTCACCCAGCTGACGGTCTGGGCGATCGCCGGCGCCGCCGCCGTTCAGCTCGCGCTGCGGGTCGGGCTGCCGGCCGACGCGCTGGCCGCGCTGCCGTGGTCGGCGATCGCGTGGTCCTTGCTCTGGCTGCTGGGCGGCTTCCTGCTCCAGGCGGCCGTCGTCGTCGCGCTCGGGATCGCCGTCGGCGAGCCGCGCGAGGCCCAGCAGCTGGCGTCCCTCGCCAGCCTCGGCCTCGTCGTGCCGTTCAGCCTGACCGGGCTGCTGCTCTTCCGCCCGGCCAGTCCCGCCGCCGTCGCGCTGTCGATCGTGCCGCTCACGTCGCCCGTGGCGATGCCGATCCGGCTGCTGCTGTCGGCGGTGCCGACGCGCGACATGGTCTGGTCCGGCGCGCTCTTGGCCGTGACCGCCGTCGCCGCGCTGCGCGCGGCCGGGCTGGTGTTCCGCTGGGCGATGCTGCGGCCGCCGCTGCGCCTGCCGCGCCTCGGTAGCCGCCGGACGGTTGCGGCGTGATCGCGGCCCGGCTGTCGGCGGTCGGGCTGGTGGCGCGCCGCGAGTTCGCGTGGCACGTGCGCCGTCGCTCGTTCCTGGTCACGACGTTCGGCCTGCCGGTACTCGGGCTGCTGGTGGCCGGTTCGACCGCCCTGTTCGGCGCCGGGGCGGCGCTCCAGGTCGGGGCGTCCGTCGGGCGCGCGCTCGAGGTGGACGAGCTGCGCCGCGCCGCCAGCCAGCCGCGCGTGGGGCTCGTCGTGGCCGGCGGCGACGGCGCGGCGGTCGCCGCGGCCGCGAAGGCCGCCGGCGCCGACGCGACCCTGCTGGATGACCTGGCCGCCGCCCGCGCCGCGCTGGCCGACGGCACCGTCGACAGCGTGTTCGTCGTCCCCGACCGCACGACGGGCACCGTCGACGTCGTGCGCTTGGCGCGGTCGTGGGCGCCGCCGAGCGCTGACGTATCGGCGGTTGTCGCCGCCCTGCGAACCCGCGCCTGGCCATTGGCGCCGGCCGACCTGACCGCGGCGCTGGCGCGGCCCCAATCGCGCATCGCCGTGACGACGGTGCCGCCGCCCGCGCCGGTGGCGGCCGCGGCCAGCGCCGCCCGCGAGGCCGACGATCCGTCGCGCATCGGCCTGGCCGTGGCGGTCGGCCTGCTGCTCTACACGACGATCTTCACCGCGTCGTCATTCCTGATGCAGAGCGTGACCACCGAGAAGGAAAGCCGCGTGATCGAGGTCCTGCTGACCTCGATCACGCCGCTGGAGCTGCTGGCCGGCAAGGTGATCGGGCTCGGCTGGTTGGGGGCGCTGCAGCTCGCGGTTTGGGCCGGTTTCGGCTTGGCGGGGCTGAACATCGCCGCCGTCGCCGCCGCGGCGTTGGCCACCGCCCATTTCGGACCGGCGACGATCGTGTTGGCCGCGACCTACTTCGTGCTGGGCTACGTCTTCTATGCCAGCCTGATGGGCGCGGTCGGCGCGCTGGTGCCGTCGTTCCAGGAGAGCGGCCCGTTGACGTTCGTCGTGCTGCTGCCGGCGTGGCTGCCGTTCTTCGTCTTCGAGCTGCTCCTTCGGCATCCCCACGGCTGGATCAGCCGCGGGCTGAGCCTGTTCCCGCCGACCGCGCCGCTGGTCATGACGCTGCGGCTCACCAGCGGCGGCGTCCCGTGGACCGACGTGGCGCTCAGCCTGGCCCTGCTGCTCGTCGGCGCCGGCGCCGTGCTCGTCGGCGCCGCGCGGGTGTTCAACACGTCGCGGCTGCTGGCGGGCGAGGGCTTCTCGCTGCGGCGCGGCTGGGTGCTGCTGCGCGGCCGGTCCGCCGCCTGACGGACCGCCGCCGACGCCGGGCGGCCTCGCGCCTTGCCCGCGCGCGGTGGCCGTGATAGCATCGCCCGGTCCGATTCCCCGTGCCTTGGAGTCCGCCGGCTATGTTCGACATCATCGGCAAGCGCTACTGGTTCCTGGCCTTTTCGGCCCTGATCCTGATCCCCGGGCTGATCAGCATCGCGCTGTGGCGCATCCCGGTGTCGATCGACTACAAGGGCGGCACCGTCTACCACATGGAGTTCCCGGCCGGCACGGCCGTGACGGACGCCGACGTGGCGGCGGTCTATGCCGAGCAGGCGATCTCCGACGCCCAGGTCGTGACGGTCGTCGGGGATGAAGGCGCGCCGCCGGCGTTCCAGGTTCGCTCGAGCGAGGTGACGCCGGAGGCCAAGGCGAAGCTCGACGCGGCGCTGGAAGCGCGCTTTGGCCCGCACACCACGATGCGCTTCGAGTCGGTCGGCGCCTCGGTCGGCCGGATGGTGACCGTGAACGCCGCGATCGCCGTGCTGCTGTCGGCGTTGGCCATCTGCTTCTACCTCACGGTCCAGTTCCGGCACATGCAGCACCCGGTGCGCTACGGCGTGGCCGCCATCGTCTCGCTGATCCACGACGTGCTGCTGGTGCTGGGCGTCGCGTCGCTGCTGGGCCACTTCCTGCACTGGGAGATCGACGCGCTGTTCCTCACCGCGCTCCTGACGGTGATCGGCTTCTCGGTCCACGACTCGATCGTCGTCTTCGACCGGATCCGCGAGAACAGCGGGCGGCTGCGCGGCATGCCGTACGAGCGCATCGTCAACCACTCGATCGTCCAGACGCTCGATCGGTCGATCAACACCCAGCTCACGGCGCTGTTCACGCTGGTAGCCATCTACGTTTTCAGCTCCGGCCAGCTCGAGCGGTTCCTGTTCTGGCTCATCCTCGGGCTGATCAGCGGCACCTACTCCTCGATCGCCAACGCCGCGCCGATCCTGGTGATCTGGGCCAACCGCGAGTGGCGCGGCTGGTTCGGCCGCGGCCGCCGCGATGGCGGCGTCGTGACGGCCGCCTGATCGACTTGGGTGCGACGGCGACGATCCGATCGCTCTCCGCCGCATCGCGCGCGCCGGGCTTGGCACCGCGCTTGCTCAGCCGCTGCCCGTGATCCCGCCGCCCAGCGACCTCGATCCGGCCACGGCCGCGCCCAGCGACGGCGGTCCGTGGATGGTCGAGGCCGTCGATCTCGTCAAGCGCTACGGCGACGTCGACGCCCTCGACGGGCTGACGTTGCGCGTCGGCCGGGGCGAGATCTTCGGCTTCCTCGGCCCGAACGGCGCCGGCAAGACGACGACGATCCGGATCCTTACCGGGCTCCTGCAGCCGAGCTCGGGCGTGGCCCGCATCGGCGGCCACGACCTGGCCACCGACCCGCTGGCGGCGCGGGCGCTCATGTCGTTCATCCCCGACACGCCCTACCTCTACGAAAAGCTGACCGGCCGCGAGTTCATCCACTTCGTGGCCGGGCTCTACCGCACCCCGCCCGAGGTGGCCGAGCGACGCATGGCCGAGCTGCTGGCCGTGTTCGACTTGGCCGACCGCGCCGACGACCTCATCGAGGGCTACTCGCACGGGATGCGGCAGAAGACGCTGATGATCGCCGCGCTCGTCCACGACCCGGCGGTGCTGTTCCTCGACGAGCCGACCGTCGGCCTCGACCCGCGCTCGGCCAAGCTGATGCGCGACGTCTACCGCCAGCTGGCGGCGCGCGGTACGACGATCTTCCTCTCGACCCACATCCTCGAGATCGCCGAGCGAATGTGCGACCGGATCGGCATCGTGAACCACGGCCGGCTCATCGCGCTGGGGACGATGGACGAGCTGCGGCACATGGCCGCCCAGAACGCGTCGCTCGAGGACATCTTCCTCGAGTTGACCGGCGGGGCGGCGTTCGCCGAGATCGCCCGGGTCCTGGCGTGACCGCCGCGGCCGCCCGCCGGCCGCGGCGCCGGCGCAGCGCGTTCGGCTACCTGGTCCGGTCGCGGTGGACGATCGCCTGGAACACCGTCGCCCGCGGCTCGCGCTGGCGGCGCGTCACGTATGCCGTCGTGGCCGGCGCGCTGGGCGTGATCTGCCTGGCCGTGTTCGGCACGGGGTGGGCGGCGACCGCGTTCCTGCGCAGCTTCACCTTCCGCGACTTCACGCTCGAGCAGCAAGCGGCCGGGCTCGACGCGCGGCCGGCCACCGACGTGATCCTGGCGTCGTCGCTGTCGGGGGCGATGCTGCTGTCGGCGATGGTCGGCTTCACGGTGGCCTTGGCCGCCCTCTACCTGGCGCGCGACCTCGACATGCTGCTCGTGTCGCCGGTGCCGCGACGGGCCGTGTTCGCCAGCAAGCTGCTGGGCGGCCTGCTGCCCGGCTACGGCCTCGTGGCCACGCTGACCGTGCTGCCGCTCGTCGGGCACGGCATCGCCAACGACTACGGCGTGTCGTACGCCCTGGCGCTGGCGCTGGCGATCGTGCTGCTGCCGATCCTCCCCACGGCGCTCGGCGCCGTCGCCGTGGTGCTCATCGTGCGCCGCGTGCCGGCCCATCGGCTCGGCGAGATCGTCGGCTTGCTCGTCGTGGCCATGACGATGACGATCGTGCTGCTGCTGGGCAGCGCGAACCGGCTGCAGGAGGCGCTGAGCTTCCAGGAGGTCCTGGCGTACCTCGGCCGAGTCCGCCACCCGTACTCGCCCGCCGAGTGGCTGACCCGCTTCGTCGCTGCCGCCGCGCGGCACGAATGGCCGGTGGCGCTGCGCTGGCTGGCGGTCAACCTCGTCGTGGCGGCGGCAGCGTTCGCGCCGCTCTACGCCGTTTCGGATCGCCTCTACCAGGAGGGCTGGATCCGGATGCAGTCGGCCAACCTGCAGCGCACCGTGCGCCGCGGCTGGCTGTGGTGGCAGCGTCCGGAGCGGGCCGCCGACCTCGGCCGGCCGTCCGGCTGGCTGGCCTGGCTGCCGGCGCCGATGGTCGCGGTGATCCGCAAGGACGCCCGCCTGTTGCCGCGCGACCTGACGAACTCGGCCCAGGTGCTGTCGCCGCTGGCGTTCGGCGTGTTCTTCATCATCCAGCAGCTGCTCTACCCGCTGCGCATCGGCGGCGGCGAGAGCGGCACCGCCTACACCCAGCCGGTGCTGACGATGTTCGCGTCGTTCGTGGCCACCGGCGTGGCGTCGATGGTCTTCGCGCGCTTGGCGCTCACCGGGATCTCGATCGAGGGCAAGCACTTCTGGCTGCTCAAGAGCGCGCCGATCCACCCGCGCCAGCTCGTCGCAGCGAAGTTCCTCGTCGCGCTGCTGCCGTACGCCGCCCTGTCCGGCGCCCTGATCGCGCTGTTCGAGGCGGCGCGGCTCATCAGAACGGCGGTGGACCTCGGCCTCGGGTTCGGCGCAACGGCGGCGCTGGTGCACCTGCCGTCGCTCGCCTACGCCTGGGCGGTGTCGATCGTCGTCGGGGCGGGCGTGTGCGCGGTGAGCCTGGCGGTCGGCGCGGCCCGGCCGAACCTGAAGTGGGACAGCCCGCACGAGATGATGACGCCCGACGTCGGCTGCCTGTCGATCGTGTTCTACGGCGTCTATGCCGCCGTCACGCTGCCGGCGCTGGCGCTGCCGGCGGCGATCGGCCGCTTCCCGATGCTCGACCACGTCTGGGCGTACTGGCTGGCCGGTCTGACGATCGGACTGGGGACGACGGCGGTCGTCGTCGCCGGCAGCCTATGGCTCGCGGCGCGGGAAGTGCCCCACATCCACGCCTGAGCCCCGCGTCGCGCGGTTACGGCCGCCTGAGACGGCCTGACAAGACCACACGGCCACGGAACTCGACATGGCCGAGGCACGTCGTCGCGCCGGTTTGTTAGGGACGCTTAGTCGCCCTGGCTGTAGCGCGGGTCGAGGATGTCGCGCACCGTGTCGCCGATCAGGTTCCAAGCCAGCGAGAACAGCGCCAGCGCCGCGCCGGGGTAGACGACGATGTACCAGTCGCGGTGGATCGTCGAGATCACGTCGCGGGCCGTGGCGATCATCTGGCCCCAGTCGGCGTAGCCCTTGGGCACGCCCAGCCCGAAGAAGGCGAGGGCGGCAAACGACTGGACGACCGTGCCGATGTCCAGCGACGCTACGACGAGCACCGGGAAGATGCTGTTGGGCAGGACGTGCTGGACGATGATCCGCAGGTCGCCGGCGCCCACGGCGCGCGACGCCATCACGAAGTCGCGTTCCTTGATCGACAGGATGTCGGCGCGGATCAGCCGGGCGTAGCCCATCCAGCCGAACGCCACCAGCGGGATGATCGCCGGCGCGATCGAGTTGGCGCCGAACATCGCCTCGAGCCAGGCGCCGCCGCCACCGCGCAGGATCGTCGCCAGCGTGAGGGCGGCCAGAAGGTACGGGAACGCCTGGAACACCTCGACGATGCGCATCAGCACCTCGTCGATCCAGCCCCCGTAGTAGCCGGCCACCGAGCCGACCGTCAGGCCAATGAGCAGCGCCAGGGCGATGATCGTCACGCCGGCCTTGAAGGCGGTGCGGGTGCCCCAGATGACGCCGTAATAGATGTCGTTGCGCTGCGGCGTGATGCCGAACGGGTGCTCGGCGCTCGGTGGCGACGGCTGCGTCGTGAAGCCGTAGCGCGGCACCTTGTAGACGTGCTGCTGGCAGGTGATCTTCTGATCGGCCGGGCACGGGGCCAGCACCGGCGCCGCCAGGGCCACGACGCCGAAGCCGACGAGCAGCGCCGTCCCCAGGATCGACGACGGGGCGCCGAGCAGGCGGCGAGTGACGTAGCGCACCGAGCGCCGGTTCGGCGCCGGGCGTGCCGTCGGCGCCGCGTCGAGCGTGGCGGCGGCGGGGCGGGCGGAGGCGTCGGGCGCGTCGGGCACGGCGGTGTTCCTCGTGTGGCGGAGGGCGGGCGGCGCTCGCCCTCAGCCCAGGCGGATGCGCGGGTCGATGACCGCGTACAAGATGTCGACGATCAGGTTGCCGATGACCAGGATCACGCCCTGGAACAGCACGAAGCCCAGCACCGTGACCGCGTCGAGGTTGGCGGCGGCGTCGGCGAAGCGCTTGCCGATGCCCGGGTAGTTGTAGACCGTCTCGGTGATCGCCGCGCCGTTCATCAGCGCCACCATCGTCAGGCCGCCGACCGTGACCACCGGCAAGAGGGCGTTCGGCCGGGCGTGCTTGCGCACGACGTCGTGCCAGCTCAGCCCTTTCGCCTGCGCCATCCGGACGTAGTCTTGCCGCAGTGTGTCGAGCATGCTCGAGCGGGTCACCCGTAGCAGCACGGCACAGTTCAGCGCCGACAGCGACGTGACGGGCAGCAGCAGGTGGCGCAGCGCGTCGACGAACACGGCCAGGTTGCCGCGCAGCAGCGCGTCGAGGGTGTAGATGCCCGTCACGGGCGCCCAGCCGGACCGCCACGCGGCGCTGTCGACCAGGGCCTGGTTCAGCTGCGACAGCCGGTCGCCCGGCGGCAGCCAGCGGAGTCGGGCGGCGAACAGCATGAGCAGCAGCAGGGCGAAGACGAAGATCGGCAGGCTCGTCAAGATGATGGAGATGATGCGCAGCACGACGTCGGGGAGTCGATTGTGGTTGAGCGCCGCCATCATCCCGAGCCAGATGCCCAGCGCGATGAGCGGCACCGTCGACCACAGCGCGAGCTCGACGGTGGCGGGGAACAGCCGGAGGAACATCTCGGCCACCGGCTCCTTGCCGGTCTTCGAGAAGCCCAGGTCGCCGCGGACGACGTTGCCCAGCCAGCGCACGTACTGCTGGGGGATCGGGTCGTTCAGGCCGTACTCGCGGATGATGCGGTCGATCGTCTGCGGCGACGCCTGCTCACGGGTGTAGAGCGCCGCGCGCTGCCCCGGCGAGAGCTGCGACAGCATCACGAAGATCAGGATCGTGACGCCGAACAAGATCAGCGGCAGGATCATCAATCGGCGAAGGATGTAGTTCGTCATCGTCCCTCACCGGGCGCGGCGGTCCGAGGTGAAGCGGCCGAAGGAGCGCCGGCCGCGCCCGCCCCGGTGCAGGGCGGGTGCGGCCGGCGCGAAGGTCCCACGCGAAGCGGACCAGGATCGACTACGGCTGCTTCGACAGCCCGTAGTAGTACTCCTCCGGGATCAGCGGGTTGGCGAACCAGCCCTTGAGCTCCTTGCGCTGGTAGTGCCGCCCGGTGGCCTGGTAGAGGAAGATGTCGATCGCGTTGTCGTAGGCCTGCTGCTGGAGCTGGGCGTAGATCGCGGCGCGGGCCGTCGGATCCGCCTCGGCCAGCCCGTCGGCGATGAGGGCGTCGAACGTGGCCTGCATGTCGGCCGGGAACGTCTGGGCGCGGCTGTAGGCGCCGGCGCTGTGCATGAACGGGTGGACCCAGTTCGACGCGTCCATGTAGTCGGCCGACCAGCCCGAGATCGAGATCGGCAGCTGCTGCAGCCGGCGGGCCTCGAGGAACGACGCCCACTCCAGCGACTGGACCTCGATGACGTACTTGTCGCTGACGGTGGCGATGTTGGCCGCCAGGATCTCGGCCGCGGTGCGGCGGGCCTCGTTGCCCTCGTTGTAGGCCAGCGTCATCTTGAAGCCCTTCTCGGCCACCTGACCGCCCCACGCCTTGCCGAGGTGCTCGCCGCACTTCTCGAGGTCAAAGGCGTACGCGGTCGAGTTGGCGTCGTAGCCGGCCAGGCCCGAGATGATCGGGCCACGCGCCTGCACCGCCTCACCCTGCAGACCGTCGCGGATCATCGTGTCCCAGTCGAAGCAGTAGTTGAACCCCTTGCGGACGTCGACGTCGCTGAAGAAGTCGGTCGGGATGCCGTCGCCGAGCTGGCCGGAGCCGATGAAGGCGCTGGCGTCGTCGATGTCGAACGTGAACATCGCCGCCGTCATCTGGGCCAGCGGGTACCCGACGTAGGCCTGCAGGATGCCGTCGGCCGCGCCGGCGGTGCTCGGCGCCGAGGCATCACCGCCCTGGTATGTGACGGCTACCATCGGCTCGACCGTCGTCACCTGGTCGCGCGGCACCTCGACGATGTCGGCCTCGCCGGCCTGGAGCTTGGCGAGGCGGGTCGACCACTCGTCGACCTTCTGGAACACGACGCGCTTGATCGCCGGCGGGCCCGACGGGCCGTCGGCCCACAGCGGCTCGGTGCGCCAGTACGCCTCGTTGGCGGTGAGGACGATCTCCTGGCCCTTCTTCCAGCTCTCGAGCTTGTAGGGGCCCGTGCCGTTCGCGCGGTCGAAGAGGATCGTCTCCTGGGCCTCCGGTCCGTTCCACTTCGTCCAGGTGGCCTCGCCGGCGTCGTTGGCGCAGTTGCCGTCCCAGTCACCCTGCTCGATCATCCACTCCATGTCGAGGGCAGCGCCCCAGGGCTGGGCCAGGAGCTGCAGGAACCACGGCGTGGCCGCCTTGAGCCGGATCGTCACCGTCTTGGCGGCGTCGTCGGCCGTCACGGCCGCCTTGACCTCCTCGCACAGGCCGACCAAGACGTCCGCCGGCACGTCGGCCAGCGTCGCGTCCTCGGCGGTGATCCCGCCGCGCTCGAGGGCCAGCGCCTGCACTGAGCTGGTGCCCAGGATCGGCTCGAGGAACAGCGCCTGGGGTCCGTCGACGCGGTCCTGGAGCATCGCCCGCTGCAGGCTGTAGGCGATGTCGTGCGGCTCGAGCGTGCCGCCCTCGTGGAATGTGACGCCGTCGCGCACCGTGAACGTGTAGCTCAGCCGGTCGTCGGCCTCGGTCCACTCCGTGGCCAGGTTGGGGACGAACGCGTCGTACTTCTCGCGGTCGAAGAAGACCAGGCCGTCGTAGAGCACGTACTCGAACATCGAGCCGGTCGTCTCGTAGGTCCAGGCCGGGTCCAGGCTCTCGGGCTCGCCGATGCTGACGTGGACGAGGGTGTCGGCCGGCACCTTCGAGCCGCCGGCCGTGTCGGCGGCGGTCGTCTCGGTGACCGCCGCGGTGGCGGCGTCGCCGGCGGGGGCCTCGCTGACCGGCGCCGCGCTGCGGCCGCACGCGGCGAGGCCCGCCGCCAGCAGCAGCGCGGTGGCGGTCGAGACGGACGATCGGACGCGGTGGTTCATGCGGGGCCTCCTGAGGCGGATCGTGACGAGGGGACCAACGGAACGTTCGGGCGCGGCGTTCAGCCGCGACCAGACGGAGACGTGTCGTGGGGACCGCGCAGGCCGGCGGCCGACTGCAGCCACACCGTGCGGGCGCAGGACTCGAGCCGTTCGAGCCCGTCGTAGGCGTGGGCCAGGTCGCGACCCGCCACGACGACGCCATGCCCTTCGATGAGCACCGCCGCCGCGAACGCGGCGATCCGGGCGCGGGCGTCGTGCATCGCCGCCGCCACGCCCGCGACCTCGGCCCCGGTCACCACGGGCACCGCGCCCAACACCTCGGCCGCCTCGATCACCGGCGGGACTGGGATGCCGGCGGCAGCGAAGGCGAGGGCGTGCGGAGCGTGGGCATGGACGACCGCGCCGGCCGCCGGCGCCGCGTCGTACACCGCCAGATGGACCGCGACGTCGCGGGACACCTCGTGTGACCCGGCCAGTCGTCGGCCGCCGCGGTCGAGCTCCAGGACGTCGTCGGGCTCGAGCTGCCAATGCCAGCGGTGGCCGGCATAGCGCGGCGTCATCCAGATCCGCTCGCCGAGCCGCACGCTGATGTTGCCGCCCGCGACGTCCGTCATGCCGCGCGCCAGCATCCGCCGGCCGACGTACGCGATGGCGCGCGGCGGATCGTCGAGCACAGGGGGCGGCGGCATGGCGGCGATGATACCACGCCGACAGGGTCGGGCAAGGCGCCCTCTCGCCGTACAATCCTCCGGTGCGCGCGTCCCTCCGCCGTCGACTGGCCGTCGCTGCCGCCGTGCTCCTGCATCTCGCGCTCGGCACGGCGTATGCCCGCGCCATCCCGCCGTGGGAGGCGCCCGACGAGCCGTGGCATGCGGCCTACGCCCTCGCGCTGGCCGTGGGTCGCCTCCCCACCGCGGTCGAAACGTACGAGCACCACCACCCGCCGCTGGCCTACGCCTGGACGGCGCTGGGCGTCCGCCTGGCCGGCATCGCGGCGTTGCCGGTCGGCGAGGCGAACCCGCGCTACCCGTTCGCCGCGGCCGCGCTCGCCCATCCGCCCCACGACGCGCGCGCGGCGCCGGTCCGTTTCCTGCGCGGCTGGGGCGCGGTCCTCGCGGTCCTGGCCGTGCCCCTCGCCTTCGCCGCCGCCCGCGCCGCCGGCCTGCGCGGCGGCGCGGCGCTGGGCGCGGCGGTCGTCGTCGCGCTCTGGCCGCAGTTCGTCTTCCTGGGGCACACCGTGTCCAACGACGGCTTGGCCACGGTGGCCGGCGCCGGGCTCCTTTACGCCGCCGTGCTCGGCGTCCGCGGCGCGGGCCGGGCGCGCTGGGCCGCCGCCGCCGCGCGCGCCAGCGCGGCGGCGGCCGTGACCGTCAAGCTGAACGCGGCCGTTCTGGTGCCGGCCGTCGCGGGCGCGGGGCTGGCGGCGGCGTGGGCGCGGCGGCGCCAGGGCATGGCCGCGCGTGCGCCCGGCGTGGCGGTGGCGGCGGGCGTCGCGGCCGGCGCGGCGCTCGGCGTCGGGATCCTCGCCGTGGTCGCGCCGTCGACGATCGATGCGCTGGCGGCGCAGACGCTGGCGCGGACGGCGCGGTCGGCGGCGCCCGTCGCGCCGTCGTTCGTCGTCGACACCTTGGTGAGCTTGTGGGCGCGGTTTGGCTGGGCGAACGTCGACCTGCCGTGGATCGTCGTCGCGCCCGCCGCCGTCGTCGCGCTGGCCGCAGCGCGCGGCCTGCCCCGGGCGGTGCGCCGTGGGCCGGCGCCGCTCGCGGCCGCCGGCGTGCTCGCGGCGGCCGCCGTCGCCGCCTTCGCCGCCAGCAGCCGCGCCGACCCGCAGCCGCAGGGACGGCTCCTGTTCCCCGCGTTGCCGGCGCTGGCGCTCGTCACGACGGCCGCCTGGGCGTCGCTACCGGCCCGTCGCTGGCGGCCCGCGGTGGCCTGGGCGGCGCTGGGCGCTGCCGCGGCGGCGCACGCCGCGGCGCTGGCCGTCGTCCTGCCCCGCGCCTACGCCCCCGTGGGCGACGCGGGCGAGGTGGGCGTCGCAGCGGTCGTGCGGCATCTGCCCGTCGGCGGCGATGCCGTCTCGACGGTGGTCGCGGGCGCGCCGCACGCGATGGTGGGCGTGGCGGCGCGGGCGGGACTGGGCCGGATCGAAGTGCCCGTGATCTTCCAAACGGCGGGCGCGCTGCGGCTGACGGTGTCGCGTGTCGATGCGGCCGACTCCCGCGCGGCCGAACTCGCCGTTCCGCTCGACAAGGTTGCGATCGGCGCTGGCGTCCACGAGCGCGCGGCGACGCGGCCCCGTCCGTGGCACGGCGAGTCCCGCGTTCGGCCCGTCTGGCTGGGCGTGGACGTGGCCGGCCTGGGTGCCGGCGAACGCTATGCGCTGACGCTGGAGGCGGCGGATGGGGCCGTGGTGACCGTCTGGCGCGCGCAGCCCGACGCGGGGACGGCCGGCGCGGCGGCGAACGACGGCAGCGGCAGCGCGGGCTCGGCCGAGGCGCTGGCGCGCATCGAGCTGTACGACCCCTGAGCGACGGCCGCGCGGCGCCGCGTCAGAGCGCCTTGAACGCCTCGAACGGCTGCTGGCAGCGGTTGCAGTAGTGCACCGACCGGCACAGCGTCGAGCCGAAGGGATTGTCGACGACGGTGTCGGCGCTGCCGCAGAACGGGCAGGCGACGGGCGCCTCGGCCGCGTCGACCGCGCTGGCGAGGGTCAGCGCCGGATCGGCGCGGAACCGGCCGGCCGGCGGCGGCGGGGCGAGGCCGATCGCGCGCATCGCCTCGCGCGCGGCCGGGCTGATGCGGTCGCTGGTCCACGGCGGGTCGAGGACGATGCGGACGTCGACTTCGGCCGCACCGAGTGCGAGCACGGCGGCGCGGATGTCGTCGCGCATCATCGTCAGGGCCGGGCAGCCCGCGAAGGTCGGCGTGATCGCGATCGCGACCCGGTCACCCGCCGGACCGGGCTCGATGTGAATGGACTGGACGATCCCGAGGTCGACCACCGAGACCATCGGGATCTCGGGATCCGGCACCGCCCGCAGCGCGGTCTCGACCGCGGCGCGATCGAGGCTCGGGCTCACGGCCGCGCCTCGACGGCGCCGCTGCGCCGGCCGTGGCTCACCACGTCGCCTCGGGATCGGAGCGGTGCAGCGCCTGGAGGTCGGCCAACAGCGCCTCGAGGTCGGCGCCGTGCTGTCCGCGGCGGCCGCCGTCGATGGCGGCGACGGCCGCGCGCGGCGCGCCCGCCGGACCGTCGGCCACGATCGGCGCCGTCAGCGTCGCGGCGTCGAGCAGCGGGCGTAGGGCGCCGAGCCAGAGCTCGAGCAGCCGCGCCGCCGGCGGCACCACGCCGGCCTCGACGAGCCGCGACTCGCCCTCGGTCGGCTCGAACAGGCCGAGCGCGGCCGGGAACAGCGCGTCGAGCGCCGCCTGCAGCCGGTCGTGGGCGTCCGCGTTGGCGGTGCCCAGGCGCTTGACATAAGCCTGGTTGTGCAGCAGATGGTACTTCTTTTCCTGCCGCAGCTTACGCGCCGCCGTCGCCAGCGGCGGCCAGGCGCTCTGGGCCAGGGCGTCGTACTGGACCGCCTTGGCGATGTCGAACAGCGTGCGCCGGACCAGGCTGTGGGCGTAGTCGCCGCGCGGCAGCTCGACGAGCCGGGCGCTGCGCCAGCCCGGCGCGTCGCGGCGAAACGCCTGCCGGTCGGGGTCGGGCGCGCCCAGCTGCTCGGCGCGCAGGCTGTACCAGACCAGGGCATGGCCGATCTCGTCCTGGGCCATGCTGCTGAAGGCGATGTCCTCCTCCAGGATCGGCCCAAGCCCGGTCCACTCGCTGTCGCGGTGGCCCTGGAGAAAGGCGTCGTCCGCCAGGGCCAACAGGTAGGCGTCGAGCGCCGCGCGCAGATCGGCCGGCGCGGCGGCCAGGTCGAACAGGGTGCGGGCGTCGTCGGCGCTCACGCGCTGACCTCGCCGGCCTCCGGCGCCGCCGCGCCGGGCTCGCGACCGGCTTGGGCCTTCTTGCGCAGGCCCTGAAAGCCGCCCGGCTCGCGGTACATCTTGTCGGTGGTGTGCTCGAACATGTCGGCGTCGGCGTAGTCGGTGGCGGCGATCGCCGCCTCGGGCACGACCCAGACGTTGACGCACGGGCCGCGGCGCACGTAGTTCTCCTTGGCCAACACCAGCGCCATCTCGGCGTCGGGGGCGTGTACCGCGCCGACATGGACGTGGTGCTCGCCGCGCTGCTCCTGGACGAAGATCTCCCAGTTGCCCCACTCGGTGTCGTGGTGGACGGCGTCGGGCGCCCGGCGCGCCGCCACGCGCAGCGCCTGGTGGTAGGGATCGAAGTGCCACTGGCGGGTGTAGTGCGGCATGTCGTGGCCGAACGCCACGCTCGGATCGACTTCGGCCGTCGGGTCCCCGTACATCGACGCCTCCGCGTTCGATCAGGCGGCGTGGTCGAGCGCGGCGTGCGCGTCCAACGCGGTGCGCAGCCACGAGTTCTCGTCGTAGATCAGCCGCCGCAACGCCAGGCGCTGCCGATTCATCGGACCGTCGCCGTTGATGACGCGCTTGAACTCGTCCCAGTCCGGCTGGGTGATCACCCAGTCGCCGCTGACCGGGTCCTGGTGGAGGTCCTTGTCGGGGATGTCGAAGCCGAGCTCGATCATCTTGGGCACGAACTTGCGCAGGAACTCCTGGCGCTGCTCGTCGTTCGTGCGCGGCTTGACGCCCCACCGGCGCAGGATGCTGGTGTGGACGCTCTGGGTGTCCGGGGGTCCGAAGAACATCATCGTCGGCCACCACCAGCGGTTGAAGGCCTCCTGGGCCATCTCGCGCTGCTTGCGGGTGCCGGTGGCCAGCGTCACCGCCAGGTCGTAGCCCTGCTTGAGGTGGAAGGCCTCCTCGTATGTGATGCGCTTCAGGGCGCGGGCGTAGGCTCCGTACGAGCCCGTCGCCATGATCGTCTGGTTCACGACGGCCGCGCCGTCGATGAGCCAGCCGACCATCGCGATGTCGCCCCAGGTCTCGCAGGGGTAGTTGAAGACGTTGGAGTACTTCGAGGTGCCGTTGAGCAGCTCCTCGATCATCTCCTCGCGCGGCTTGCCCAGCGTCTCGGCGGCGCGATAGAGGTAGAGGGCGTGACCGACCTCGTCCTGCACCTTGGCGATCAACGCCAGCTTGCGCTTGAAGGTCGGCGCGAACGGGATCCACTGGCCCTCGGGCAGGGCGCCCATCAGCTCGCTGTTGGCGTGCTGCTGGATCAGCCGGACCAGCTGCCGCCGGTAGTCGCTCGGCATCCAGTCGCCGGGCTCGATCCGCTCGCCGCGGGCGATGCGCGCCTCGAACGCGATGAGCGACTCGGGGTCGCTGTGGGCCTCGGGCACGTCGGGCAGCGGGCCGAGCGGGAGCGCGCGGGGGCCGGTCATCGGGCTTCCTCCGGAAGGGCGCGGGGCGGACGGGGCGGCACCGGCAACGCTAGCGCCGCCCGGCAGGCCAGTCAAGACCCCAACAGGGCGGCCGCGCGCACGTGCGCGCGCATCTCGTCGACGAGCCGCGTCAGCCCGCTCGCCAGGTCGACGCGCGGCGTCCAGCCGAGCGCGGCGCGGGCGGCGGTGATGTCGGCGCACATCCGACCGCTGCCGCCCGACTGTTCCTGGGAGTGCAGCACCCGCGCGCCGCGCCCGGCCGCCGTCTCGATGAGCGGGACCAGGCTCGCCACCGCCGTCTCGACGCCGCTGCCGACGTTGAGCACGGCGCCCGAGATCCCGCCCAGCAGCGACGCCCGTACCAGCGCCTCGACGACGTCGTCGACGTGGACGAAGTCGCGCGTCTGGCCGCCGGGCGGATCGCCGTGCAGGACGATGCTGGCTCCGGTGAGCACCTCGTGGACGAAGTGCGGGATCACCGCCGGGTGGCTGGGCCGCAGCTGGCGGCGCGAGCCGTAGACGTTGAACAGCCGCAGGATGACGGTCTCGATCCGGTACAGTTCGCCGATCGAGCGCACGTAGTGCTCGGCGGCCAGCTTGCTCACGGCGTACGGGTTGGCCGGCCGCGGCACGGCGCCTTCGGCGATGGGTTGCTCGCTCTGGGCGCCGTACACCGTGCCCGACGAGCCCAGCACGACGCGGCGCGCGCCGGCGTCGCGCGCCGCCGCCAGCAGGCTGACCGTCCCGCCGGTGTTGACGTTGTTGTACTCGACGGGGTAGAGGATCGACTCGGTGACGCTGACGCGCGCCGCCAGATGGACCACGACGTCGACGTCGGCCAGCAGGCTCCAGAGCTTGGGTACGTCGCGCACGTCGGCGCGGGCGAAGCGCACCCGCGGGTCGAGCGCGTCGAGGTCGTGCCCACCGCTCATGTCGTCGATGCCGACGACGCTGTGGCCGTCGGCGGCCAGCCGGTTCGCCAGCGGCGTGCCGATCATGCCCGCCACGCCGGTCACCAGGATGCGCATCAGCCGTCCGCCGCCATCGCCACCCGCCGTTCGTCGACCACGGCGCGCAGCCCCGCGTCGAGGCCCACGCGGGCGCGGAAACCGAGCTGCGCGGCCGCCTTCTCCACCGCCGGCACGCGGCGGCGCGTGTCGGCGAAGCCGGCGCCATAGGCCGCGTCGTACGGCACGAAGGCCAGCGGCGAGGACGAGCCGGTAACGGCGATGATCCGCTCGGCCAGGGTCTGGATCGTCACCTCGTCGGCGTGCCCGACGTTGTAGACCTGGCCGATGGCTTCGTCGCGCGTCCCGGCCAGGATCGTGGCCGCGACGGCCTCGGCCACGTAGGTGAAGCACCGGCTTTGCTGGCCGTCGCCGTGGATCGTCAGCGGCTCGCCGGCCAGCGCCTGGCTGACGAAGCGGGCGACGACGCTGCCGTAGCCGGCCGGGTCCATGCGCGGCCCGTAGACGTTGAAGTAGCGCACGGCGGCCACCGAGAGGCCCTTGTCGGCGTACGCCCAGCACAGGTGTTCGTCGAGGGCCTTCGCCGTCGCGTACGACCAGCGGTGGACCCAGGTCGGGCCGAGGACGCGCGGTCCATCCTCCACGAACGGCACGGCTTCGCTCTGCCCGTAGACCTCGGAGCTCGACGCGAACACGACCCGCGCCCGGCTTTCGAAGGCCCGCTTGAGGACGATCTCGGTGCCGCGGGTGTTCGTGACGATCGCCCACAGCGGATCGCGCACCACGTGCGTCACCCCGACGGCGGCCGCCAGGTGGTACACGATGTCCGCCTCGCGGCAGGCGGCGGCCACCAGCGTCTCGTTGAGGATGCTTCCGCGCAGGAACGTCAGCCGCCGATCCCCGGCGTGCTGCGCCAGGTTCTCGGCGCGGCCCGTGACGCAGTTGTCGATCACGACCACGTCGTGGCCCTCGGCCAGCAGCCGATCGACGAGGTGCGACCCGATGAAACCGGCGCCGCCGGTGACCAGGATGTTCATCGCGCGCGGAGTGCTCCCCAACCGCCCGCCGCCGGGCGCCGGGCACGATCGTCCATTGTACAGGAGGCGAGCGCCGCGACCCGCTCCGCGACGTCGCGCCTCAAGGCGCCGGCGCGTCCGTCGCGATGGCCGCGCGGTACACCGCCTCGATCGCAGCGACCATCGCCGGCCGCGAGAAGGCGGCCCGCGCCCGCTGCTGCGCCGCCGCGCCGAGCCGGGCGCGCAGCGCACCGTCGTCGACGAGCCGGCGGATCGCCGCCGCCAGGGCGGCCGGGTCGCCGGGGGGCACCACCAGCCCCGTCTCGCCGTCGCGGTTCACCCACGACGTGCCGGTGCCGAGCTCGGTCGACACCACGGGCCGCCCGGCCGCCATCGCCTCGACCATCGCGATCCCGAACGCCTCGCTGCGGGCGGTGGCCGGCAGGCAGAACGCGTCGGCGGCGGCCAGGATGTCGGGCAGATCGGCATCGGCCACGTCGCCGAGCCAATGGACCCGCTCGGCCACGCCCCGCGCCATCGCCTGCGCCCGCAGCGCCGCGCCCTCGGGACCGTCGCCGACGACGAGCGCCGCCACACCCGGCGCGTCCGCCAGGGCGTCGATGAGGACATGCAGGCCCTTGTAGTACCGCAGCCGGCCGACGAAGGCCACGACGCCCTTCGCGCCTGCCGGCCGGTAGCGGCGGCGGGCCGCCGCGCGCTGGCCGTCGTCGGCCTCGAAGCGCGCGACGTCGATGCCGTAGGG
The DNA here is from genome assembly GCA_964651245.1 of uncultured Anaerolineales bacterium. GTDB lineage: Bacteria > Chloroflexota > Anaerolineae > Epilineales > Epilineaceae > Avedoeria. The sequence goes on from CAZYVI010000016.1 coordinate 83,930, forward strand.
CACGACGGTCACGCGGTCGCGCCACGGCTGAAGGACGGCCGAGCCGTCGGCGACGGCCGGGCTGCCGGCGAGGATGCGCCGGGCACGCGCCAACACGCGGCGCTGCCACGGTCGCCACAGCACCACAAGCCGCCGCTGGCGGACGATGTCGGCGTGGTAGCTCAGGACCATGGGCTGCCGACCCGCGACCAGCCAAGCCGCCTCGCCCAGCGGGTACGGGCTGTGGAGGTGCGTCACGTCGGGCCGGGCGGCCGCCAGGCGCGCCACCAGCGCCAGCGACAGCGGCGTCGAGGCGGCCGTCGTCAGCCGGCGCGCCCGCACCACCCGCACGCCCTGCTCGCGGCCGTCGGTCGTCGGGCCGCGCCGGGCCGTGACCAAGACCGTCACGTCGTGGCCGGCGGACGCCTGCGCCTCGGCCAGGTCGCGCACGTGGTGCTCGATGCCGCCGAACACCGGCGGGTAGTCCTTGTAGACGTGGAGGATGCGCACGTCAGGCGTTGGCGCGGTTCATCGCCGCCTCGACGCCGCGCGCCACGACGTCCTCGAGCGTTGCGACGGCGTCGTCCACCAGGGCGGCCGCCGCGGCGGCCTCGTCCGGCGCGAAGCGCGCCAGGACGTAGTCGGCCGGGTCCCAGCCGGCCGGCGGGCGCCCGACGCCCAGCCGCAGCCGCGGGAAGGCCGGCGTGCCCAGCAGCTCGATCAGGCTGCGCAGGCCATTGTGGCCGCCGTGGCCGCCGTCGGCGCGCAGGCGCTGCCGGCCCAGCGGCAGGTCCATGTCGTCGACCACGGCCACGACCCGTTCGGGCGGCACCTGGTAGAACCGCGCGATCGGCGCGACGGCCCGCCCCGACAGGTTCATGTACGTGGTCGGCAGCACCAGGCAGGCGCGCGCCGCTCCGATCCGCCCGAGCCCGTAGCGCGCCTGGTGCTTGATCGTGTCGAGCGCGATCCGATGGCGGTCGGCCAGCGCCCGCACGGCTGCCTGGCCGACGTTGTGGCGCGTGCCGTCGTAGCGGGCGCCGGGGTTGCCGAGGCCGACGATCAGCCAGTCCACGGCCGGCCCGTCCGGCGGACCGCGCCGGCCGCGCCGCCGCGCCCACGCCCACCCGCGGGCCAGCGCCACACCGTCACCGACCTCGCGCCCGGGTCTCGGTCCGCGCGCGGGCCCGACCCCGCGCCCGGCGGGCGAGGAACGCCAGCCCCGCGGCGACGGCGACGAAGCCGAGCGCGAACGCCCGCCCGAAGCGCGCGGCCGTCGACGCCGGGGACGTCGCCGCGGCCGCGGCGTCGACGGGCTGCGCTCCGTCGGCGGCCGTGGCGTCCGATCCGGACGCTGGGGTCGTCGACGTCGTCGCCGCCGTGCCGCTGGGCGCTCCGCTGGCCGTCATGGCCGCTGTGGCCCCAACCGACCCCGCATCCGTCGCCGCGCCGGCGCCCGCCGGTTCGGCCGCCGCCGCGCTGTCCGCGCCGGGCACGACGGCCGTGTCCGACAACGGCGCCGTGGCCTGGAGGACCGCGCGGCGCACCGCCGTCGGCCAGGCCGGCGCCGACCCGGCCGCGCTCGACGACGCGACCGCGGCGGACGCCCGCGCGCCGTTGGCGACCACGAGGTCGTCCACGACCACCCGACAGCGCTCCTGCGCGGTCGTGTCGACGACCGTCAGCTTGAGTCGGTAGCGGCCGTCCGGCAGCGCCGCGGTCGCCCAGTGGTCCAGCCGGGCGTGGCGGGCCGGCGACCGGACGACGTCGCTGGTGGCGGTCCAAGCTTCGGGCGCCGCCGCCCGCGCCACCTCGACCTTGTAGAACTGGAAGCCGTCGATCTCGGCGCTGCCGAACACGCCGACCCGCCCGGCGAGCACGGCGCCCGCGGGCGGGAACGTGACGCGGGCCGCGTCGCAACCGGCCGCCCGCACGTCGCCGGCGGCGAACGCCGCGGCCGATGCGCAGCCGGCGAACCACGCCACGGCGCGCGCGGCGCGTCGGGAGCGCCGTCCCACGTCCCGCGCCTAGCCCGTGGCCACGATCGCCTCGACGGCGTCGGTAAACGCCGGGACGATCTCGAACACGTCGCCGACGATGCCGTAGTCGGCGACCGAGAAGATGGGCGCCTCGGGGTCCTTGTTGAAGGCGATGATCAGCTTGCTGGTCTTCATGCCCGCCAGATGCTGCACCGCGCCCGAGATGCCGCAGGCGATGTAGAGCGACGGCGACACCGTCTTGCCGGTCTGGCCGACCTGGTCGCCGTGCGGCCGCCAGCCGGCGTCGACGACGGCGCGGCTGGCGCCGACGGCGGCGCCCAGGACGTCCGCGAGGCGCTCGAGCATCGCGAAGTGCTCGGGGCCGCCCATGCCGCGGCCGCCCGAGACGATGATGTCGGCCTCGGCCACGTCCGGCCGGGTCGACGTCGAGCGCTCGGTATCGACGACCACCGCGCCGCCGGCGGCGTCGCCGACCGGCACGGCCTCGACCGCCGGGCTGCCGGCAGGCGCGGCCGGGTAGCTGTTGGGCCGCACCGTCGCCATCGCCGGGCTCGACGTCACGCGTACCCGCGCCATCGCCTTGCCGGCGTACATCGGACGAACGGCGGTCAGCGCCGTGCCGTCGTGCCCCACCTCAATGCAGTCGCTGGCCAGGCCGGCGCCCAGCAGCGCCGCGATGCGCGGCGTGAGGTCGCGGCCGCGGGCGGTGCTCGAGCCCAGGAGGACGCGCGGCCGTCGGGCTTCGGCCAGCGCGGCGATCGCGCGCGCCCAGCCGTCGGGCGAGTACGCCGCCAGCGCCGGACCGTCGAGCGCCAGCACGGCGTCGGCGCCCAGCTGCGACGCGAGCGCCGTGACGCCTTGCCCGACGAGCACGGCGCAGACGCGGTCGCCGCCGGCGACGGCGCGCGCCGCGGTGACGAGCTCGTGCGAGACGCGGCGAAGCGCCCCGCCGCCGGGCTCGGTCTCGGCCACGATCCAGACGTCGGCCATGTCAGATCACCTTCTCTTCGTCGCGCAGCAGCCGCGCCAACTGGCGGCTGGCCTCCACCGCGCCGCCGTCGAGGATCCGCCCGCCGCCGCGCTCGGCCGGGCGGTCGACGCCCACGACCTCGACCGCGGGCGCCGGCAGCGCGGCCGGATCGACGCCGATGTCGGCCGCGCTCCAGACCGGGATCTGCTTCGACTTCACGCGCATGATGCCCTTGAGCGTGGCGTAGCGGACCTCGTTCAAGCCCTTCTGGGCGGTGACGAGCGCCGGCAGCGCCGTCGTCATCACCTCTTTGCCGCCCTCGATCTCGCGCCGCACGGTCAGCCCGTCCCCGGTGCGTTCGATGGCCACCGCGAACGAGACATGCGGGATGCCCAGCGCCGCCGCGACGTAGATCGGCACCAGGCCCTCGTCGCCGTCGACCCCTTTCCAGCCGGCGAGGATCAGGTCGTGGGGCAGCTTGCGCAGCGCCGCCGCCAAGACCTCGGCCCGGGCGTGGGTGCCCAGGCGCTCGAACGCCGGGTCCCAGACAGCCTGGGCCTCGTCGGCGCCCAGCGCCAACATGTCCTTGAGCGTCTGGTGCGCGCGCTCCGGCCCCAGCGTGAGCAGCGTCACCGTCCCGCCGAGGCGTTCGCGCAGCCGCAGCGCCTCCTCGACCGCGTACTCGTCGTACGGGCTCGTCACCCAGGTCACGCCGTCGAGATCGATGGCTCCGTCCTTCACCCGGTCTTGGATCCGGGTGGCTGTGTCGGGAACCTGCTTGACCAACACCACGATGTCCACGGGCGTCTCCATCCACAGGGTGGCGTCGCCCTCGCAACCGAGCCGGCGCGGGCGGCGGCGAAGGGTAACCCAAGCGGCCGCGGGGCGGCAAGTGCCCGACCGGCCGGCCCGGCTCTTGACGTAACGTGGCCGGGGCGGTATGCTGTGCGCCCGGTTATGGTAAGTTGCGGGCGACGACGACGTCGGCCGCACGGGAAACGGTGGTGCGCCATGCAGCAGCAGGTCGACGACTTTATCCGACATCTCGAGGTCGAGCGCCGCTATTCGGGGCATACGCTGACCGCGTACCGCAACGACCTCACCCAGTTCGTCGCGCACCTGGCCGCGCCCGGGCTGCACGGGCCGCCGCCGTCGCGCTTCGCCGATGTCGACCGGGCGCGCATCGTCGACTACGTGCTCCACCTCAAGTCGCGCGGCTACTCGTCGGCGACGGTGGCGCGCAAGGTGGCGGCGGTGAAGAGCCTGTTTCGATTCCTGCAGGCCGAGGGCGCGCTGCGCGACGACCCGACGGCCGCCCTCGAGGCGCCGGCCGTCGACAAGCGGCTGCCGCGCACGCTCTCGCGCGAGGACGTTGTGCGCTTGCTCGACGCGCCGCACGCTGGCAGCGGACCGAAGGCGCTGCGCGACGCGGCGCTGCTCGAGCTCCTCTACGCCACCGGCATGCGCGTCAGCGAGCTCGTCGCGCTCGACGTCGGCGACATCGACCTCGCGGGCGAGACGGTGCGCTGCTTCGGCAAGGGCGCCAAGGAGCGGGTCGTCCCGCTCTACCACGGCGCGGCGGCGATCGTGGCCGACTACCTGCAGCACGGCCGGGTCGCGTACCTCAAGCGCGGCGACGAGAAAGCGCTCTTCCTCAACCCGCGCGGCACGCGCCTGACGCGCCAAGGGCTGTGGCTGATCATCAAGGAGTACGTGCGCGCCGTCGGCATCCGCGTCGACGTCACCCCGCACACGCTGCGGCACAGCTTCGCGACCCATCTGCTCGACGGCGGCGCGAACGTCCGCGAGGTCCAGAAGCTGCTCGGCCACTCCAACGTCTCGACGACGCAGATCTACACCCACGTCTCGAACGAGCGGCTGCGCGCCGCCTACGATCAGGCCCACCCCCGTGCCTGAGCCGGTGGCGAATCCCGCCGCCGGCCGGCCGCATGCCGGCGATGCCTGACGCGCACCCGCTCCGGCCCGTCGACCCCGACGTCGCGGCCGCGCGGGCCGTCGTGGCCGCCGCGTCGCCGCGCCGTCCGCGGGTCGGCGTGATCGCCGGCAGCGGGCTGTCCGACCTCGACGCGGCGCTCGAGGACGCCGTCCGGCTGCCCTACGATGCGCTGCCGGGCTGGCCGGCCGCCACCGTGCTCGGCCACGCCGGCGAGCTCGCCCTCGGCCGGCTCGGCGGCATCGACGTCGCGATCGCTCGCGGCCGCGCGCACCTGTACGAAGGGCGGAGCCCGCGCGACGTCACGTTCGGCACGCGGCTGCTGCGCGCGCTGGGCGTCGAAACGCTCGTCGTCACGAACGCCGCCGGCGGGCTCAACGATGCGTTCGCGCCCGGCGACGTGATGGTGATCCGCGACCACATCTTCTGGCCCGGGCTGGCCGGCGCCAACCCACTCGTCGGCCCCAACGACGACGCCGTCGGCCCGCGCTTCCCGAGCCTGCTCGACGCCTATGACCCGGCGCTGCGCCGCGCCGCCGCCGGCTGCCTGGCCGACGCCGGGCTGACGGTGCGCGAGGGTGTCTACGCCATGGTCGCGGGCCCGAGCTTCGAGACGCCGGCCGAGGCGCGCCTGCTGCGGCTGGCCGGCGCCGAAGCCGTCGGCATGAGCACCTGCCCCGAGGTGATCGTGGCGCGCCACGGCGGCCTGGAGGTCGTCGGCATCTCGGTGATCACGAACCGCGTGCCGCTCGAGCCGCCGGCCGTTCCGGTGACGGCCGATCTGCACGCCGAGGTGCTCGAGGCCGGGCGCGCCGCCGCCGGCCGCCTGGCGATCGCGCTCGTCGCGCTGGTCGAAGCGATCGAGCGGCGCTAGCCTCGCCGGGCCGCCAGCGCGCCCGGCAGGCAGCCGGCGCGCGCGGCGCCGCCGGCGGTGCCGCCCGCGGGCGCCTCGCCGCCGCCGGCGTGGCCCAACGGCTGGCCCTGGGCGTTGACGAACGCGTGGTAGGCGTTGCCGCGGCCGGCGCCCTGGGCCAGCGGATCGACGCCCACCAGCCGCTCGGCGCCGCGCACCAGGCGCTCGCGGATCTCGTCCGGCCCGAGACGGCTGTTCGCCGAGAGCAGCAGCGCGGCCGTGCCGCTGGCGAACGGCGTGGCCTGGCTCGTGCCGCGCAGCGCCGTGTAGCGCTCGTCGATCGGGCGGCCGAGCGCCGTGCCGGCTGCCCGGGCGCTGACGATGCCGCTGCCCGGGAACACGAGGTCGGGCTTGGCGCTGCCGTCGCCCGTCGGGCCGCGCGACGAGAAGCCGGCGACGCGGTCGCCGTGGTCGCCGGGAGCCGATTCCGTGGCGCCGACGGTGATGACGCGCTTGGCGGCGCTCGGTGCTCCGATCGTGTGGCCGGCCGGGCCCATGTTGCCGGCCGCGACGCAGACGACGATGCCGGCGTCCACGGCGGCGTTGCACAGCACCGACAGCGCGTCGGTGCCGTCGGCCGGATAGGGCGGTCCGCCGAGGCTGATGTTGATGATCCGCGCCCCGTTCTCGATGGCCCACTCGACGCCGGCCATGACCGTGCTCGTTCGCCCGCCGCCGTCGGCGTCCAGGACGCGGGCCACGACGAGCTGGGCGTCGGGCGCGACACCGCGGTAGCGGCCCTGGCTGGCCGCACCGCTGCCGGCGGCGATGCCGGCGACGTGGGTGCCGTGCCCGTTCGGATCGCGCGGGGCCTCGCCATCGTCGTCGACGAAGTCGCGCCAGGCGGCCACGCGGCCGGCGAAGTCGGGGTGGTCGCCGTCGAGACCGGTGTCGACGACGCCGATCTTGACACCCTGGCCGCTGAAGCCCGCGCCCCACACCCGCGGCGCGCCGACGAGCTCCACCCGGGCATCCGTCCAGGTGTGCACCGGCAGGTCGGGCCAGATCATCTCGACGGCCGGATCGTCGGTCAGGGCGGCGATGAGGGCCGGCGTGGCCTCGGTGGCTTGGGCGGCGACGAGGTGGAACGACAGCGAGGGCGCCACATCGGACAAGGCGGCCATCTCGCCGCGCGCCACGAACGTTGGCTTGACCTTGACGATGACCGGCAGCCGCTCGTCCGGCCGCGCGTCGCCGGCCATCGTGACGGACAGCGACTTGTGCAGCTTGGTCGGGTTCACGGGCAGTCGCTCCGAGGCGGCTCGGCGGGTCCCTGCGCCCGCGCGCCGCACCGGGCGCGGCGCGCGCGGCGGACCCGCGACACGGTTAGCAGTGGCGGACGGTCCGCACCGGTTCGATCGAACGCACCACGGCCAGCTCGGCCAGCAGCTCGAGGTCGCCCGCGGGCCCGCTCACCGCGACGCCCGGGATCAGCCGATAGGTGTGCTGGACGACGAGCGAGGCCGGCAGCTGGGCCAAGAGGGCCTCGATGGGCCCGTCGGCGGTGACGATGGCCTCGATGATCGCCTGGGGATCGCGGTCGACGAGGGCGTGCAGCTCGGGGTCGAGGCGGGTGCGCATGGATCGGCCTTTCACGTGGCGGCGGCGCAAGCTTAGCCGATCGCGCTCTGTCAGGCCAGCGCCGCACCGGGCCGGGCGAGGACGGAGACGCTCTCGCAGTGGTAGGTCTGGGGGAACATGTCGAACGGCGTCGTCCGGTGGTGGCGGTAGCCCGCCTCGACGAGCGCCCGCACGTCGCGCGCCAACGTCGCCGGCTCGCAGCTCACGTAGACGACCCGCGGCGGACCGGCCTGCGCCAGCCACGAACCCAGGGCCGTCGACAGCCCGCCGCGCGGCGGATCGACGACGACGGCGTCGACGCCGTCGCCGACGGCGGCGAGCGCTTCGGCCGCGTCGCCCACCACGAGGTCGACGTGGTCGCGCCCCGCCAGGTTGTCGACCGCCGCGGCGATCGCCACGGCGTCGATGTCGACCGCCACCACCTCGGCCGCGACGTCGGCGATGGCCCCGGTCAGCGTGCCGATGCCGCAGCAGGCGTCGACGACGCGGCCGGCGCCGGGGCCGAGGGCCGCCGCCACCGCGTCGGCCACGAGCTCGGCGACCTCGGTGTTGACCTGGAAGAACGCGGTGGCCGGAACGCCGATCCACTCGCCGCGGAACCGCTCGACGTAGAACGGGCGCCCGGCCGCCAGCTGCAGCGTCCGGTCCGGCGCGACGACGACGACCGAAGCGTCGGAGTCGATGTCGATCTCGCCGACGAGCCCGCGCCGATCGTCGACGACGACCAGCGCATCGCCGGTGCCCGCCCCGACGCGGAACGTGACCTCGGTCCCGTCCGGCAGCTCGGCCTCGAACGCCGCCACCTCCGCCCACAGCCGCGGCAGGCAAATCGGGCAAGCGTCCAGCGCCACGACGTCGCCACCGCTCGCGGCCACCAGGCCCGGCCGCCCGCCGCGAAGCCGGGTGCGCAGCTTGTTGCGGTAGCCGTAGCTCGACGGCCCGCCGACCGTCGCATCCACGTCGGGCGCCGGCAGGCCGGCCAGTCGCTGCAGCGCGTCGACGAGCGTCGCGCGTTTGAACGCGCGCTGGGCGTCGATCGCGGCGTGCTGCCAGTGGCAGCCGCCACACCACGCCGCGGGCGCCGCGCCGCGCGCCGGCCAGCCGCCGAAGTGCGCGCAGCGCGGTTCGACGCGGTCGGGGCTGCGGGGCGTCGGCGCGCCGGCCGCGAAGCCGCGGCGGAAGCGCGGCCGATCGGCCACGAACGCGACGTCGACCGACTCGCCGGGCAGGCCGCCGGCCACGAACGCCGCCCGCCCATCCGCCGCGCGCCCGACGGCCTCGCCGCCGTGGGCCATGCGCTCGAGGGCGACGCGCTCGGCGGCGGCGCGCGGCGGCTCGCCGGCCGGGGCCGACTCCGGTCGGCGACGCGTCACCGCCGGCGGTCGAGGGCGGCGTCGAGCACGGCGCGGGCCGCGGCGGCGTTGGCGCGGCCGCCGCTGGCGCGCATCACCTGGCCGAGCAAGAAGGCGCTGGCGCTGGCCTTGCCGGAGCGCCAGTCCGCCAGCGGCTTGGGATGGGCGTCGAGCACCGCCTCGACAATGCGGGCAAGCTCGTCGGCGCCGCTCAGCTGGGACAGGCCGCGCGCGGCCACGATCGCCGGCGCCCGCTCGCCGCTGGACCACATCTCGGCCAGCACGTCCTTGGCCTGCTGGCGATTCAGCTGCCCGTCCGCCACGAGGCGCTCGAGCTCGGCGAGGGCGTCCGGCGCCACGCGCTGGGTCCAGCCGTCGCCCAGCGCCGGCTCGGCGTTGGCCAGGGCGAACAGCGGCCCGGTGATCCAGGCCGCCACGGCGCGCGCCGTGGCGTCGCCCTCGGTGGCGGCCGGACCCACGGCGGCGGTGAGCGCCGCGACGGCGAAGTCGGCCGTGGCGCGGTCGCGGCTCAGGACGCGGGCCTCGGCGTCCGCCAGGTGCCACGCGGTCGAGAGGTGGGCGCGCCGCGCCGCCGGCAGCTCCGGCAGCGCGGCGCGGCGGGCGGCGATCCAGGCGGGGTCGAGGACCAGCGGCGGCAGGTCGGGCTCGGGGAAGTAGCGGTAGTCGTCGGCCGTCTCCTTGGTCCGCATCGCAAACGAAGCGCGGGCGCGCTCGTCCCAGCCGCGCGTCCCCTGGGCGATCGGCTCGCCCCGGGCGGCGAGCTCGGCCAGCCGGACCGCCTCGTGCTCGACGGCGGCCTTGGCCGCGGCGAAGCTGTTGAGGTTCTTGACCTCCACCTTGGTGCCCAGCGCCGTGTCGCCCCGCCGCCGGACCGAGACGTTCACGTCGGCCCGCAGCGCCCCGTCCTCCATGTTGCCGGTCGAGACGCCCAGCCATCGCAGCAGCTGGCGCAGCGCCTCGAGGTAGGCCCGTGCTTCGTCGCCGGACCGCAGGTCGGGCCGCGACACGATCTCCATGAGCGGGAGGCCGGATCGATTGAAGTCGATCAGCGTGGCGTCAGCGTCGTGCACCAGCTTGGCCGTGTCCTCCTCGAGGTGCAGCCGCTCGAGGCCGATGCGCCGCCGATCGCCGTCGGGCAGCACGACCTCGATCGCGCCGCCGGTGCACAGCGGCGCCTCGTACTGGCTGATCTGGTAGCCCTTGGCCAGATCCGGGTAGTGGTAGTTCTTGCGCTCGAACCAGGTGCGGGGATGGACATCGGCGCCGAGCGCCAGGCCGGTGGTGACGCCGGCGGCGATGGCGGCGCCGTTGGGCGTCGGCAGTGCCCCCGGCAGCCCGAGGCAGACCGGGCAGGTGAGCGTGTTGGGCTCGGCGCCAGCGACGTCCGCGCTGCAGGCGCAGAACATCTTGCTGCGGGTGAGGATCTGGACGTGTGTCTCGATCCCGACCACGACTTCGAACTCGGACATCACGCGGCGCCCAGGGACCGGACGAAGTCGCCGACCCGCGCCATGGCCGCATCCAACCGTTCGAGCGACGCGGCGTAGCTGCAGCGCGCGAAGCCGCGCCCCGCCTCGCCGAACGCGTGCCCGGGCACCAGGGCGACCTTGTGCTCGTACAGCAGCCGCTCGCAGAAGGTGTCGCCGTCGAGGCCGGTCGGGCGGATGTCGGGGAAGGCGTAGAACGCGCCGCGCGGCTCGAATGTCGGCAGGCCGATCGCGTTGAACCGCTCGACGACGAAGCGGCGGCGCTCGTCGTAGGCGGCCACCATCGCCTCGACCGCCGCCGCGGCCGCGGGGTCGGTCAGCGCGGCCAGCGCGGCGTACTGCCCGGCCGTCGGCGCCGACATGATCACGTACTGGTGAACCTTGCGCAGCGCGGCGATGAGCGGTGCCGGCGCGCAGGCGTACCCGATGCGCCAGCCCGTCATCGCGTAGTTCTTCGAGAACCCGCCCAGCAGCACGGTGCGCTCGCGCATGCCCGGCAGCGCCGCCAGGCAGGTGTGCTCGACGCCGTACACCAGCTGGTCGTAGATCTCGTCGCTGATGACGAACAGGTCGCGCGCCTCGGCCAGCGCGGCCACGGCGAGGAGGCGATCACGGTCCATGACGGCGCCCGTCGGGTTGCTCGGGTACCCCACGAGCAGGCCGCGCGTCCGCGGGGTGCAGGCGGCGGCCAGGTCGTCGACATCGAGCTGAAACGCCTCGTCCACCCGCGTCGCCACCGGCACCGCGCGCCCGCCGGCGAACGTCACCACGGCCGGATAGGCCACGAAGCACGGCTCTGGCACGATCACCTCGTCGCCCGGCTCGACGAGCGCCAGCGCCGCCAGGTGCAGCGCCTCGCTGGCGCCCACCGTGATCAGGATCTCCGTCTCGGCGTCGTAGCGCACGCCATAGCGGGACGCCAGGTGGTCCGACAGCGCGGCGCGGAGCTCGATCAAGCCGCTGTTGGAGGTGTAGCCCGTGTGGCCGGCCTCCAGCGACGCGATCCCGGCGCGCAGGATCGGCTCCGGTGTGACGAAGTCCGGCTCGCCGATGCCCAGCGAGATCACCTCGGGCATCGTCGCCGCGATGTCGAAGAAGCGCCGGATGCCGCTGGGCGGAACGGCCGCCACGCGCGACGACGTGCGCAGCGCGGACGGGGGCGGGGCGATGGCCATCGGGGACCTCCGTGGGGCGTGGGTCTAGCGCGGCCCGGCCGCGTCGGCGACGGGGTCCGGCGGCCGCTGCGCGCACCACGGCGTGCGGCGGGCGTAGGCGTCGGCGACGCGCAGGATCGTCGCCTCGTCCATGGCGCGGCCCATGATCTGCAGGCCCACCGGCAGCCCGTCGACGAAGCCGCACGGCACCGACGCGCCGGGCAGGTAGGCCAGGTTCAGGGCGATCGTGTAGATGTCGTTGAGGTACATCGCCAGCGGGTCGTCGACCTTGGCGCCGCGTCGGAACGCCGGCGAGGGCACGGTGGGGCCGACGAGGACGTCGCAGCGCGCCAGCGCGGCGTCGAATCCGGCGCGGATCAGGCGCCGCACGGCCGTGGCGCGGCGGTAGTAGGCGTCGAAGTAGCCCGCCGACAGCGCGTTGGCGCCCAGGATGATGCGGCGCTTGACCTCCTCGCCGAAGCCGTCGCCGCGCGACCGCGCCAGGCGTTCCCACACCCCGTCGCCGGCGCCGGGATGGCCGTAGCGGATGCCGTCGTAGCGCGCCAGGTTGGCGGAGCACTCGGCCGTCGCCACCAGGTAGTAGGTGGCCACGGCGTAGCGGACCTCGGGCAGGCGCACCGACACCCGCTCGGCCCCGGCGGCCACGAGGGCGTCGATCGCCGTTTCAACGGCCGACCGGACGCCGTCCTCCAGACCCTCGGCCAGGTACTCCTCGACGACACCGAGCCGCAGCCCCTTCACCTCGCCGTCCAGGGCGGCCGCGTAGTCCGGCACCGGGGCGTCGACGCTCGTCGCATCGGCCGGGTCGCAGCCGGCGATCGCACCGAGGACGACGGCCGCGTCGGCCGGTTGGCGGGTGATCGGTCCGGCCTGGTCGAGGCTCGACGCGAACGCCACCATGCCCCGCCGCGACACCCGGCCGTAGCTGGGCCGGAGGCCGAAGACGCCGCACAGCGCCGCGGGCTGCCGGATCGAGCCGCCGGTGTCGGTGCCGATCGCGAACGCCGCCAGGCCCGCGGCCACCGCCGCCGTCGCGCCGCCGCTAGAGCCGCCGGGCACGCGGGTGAGGTCCCAGGGGTTGGCGGTGGGGTGGAAGGCGGAGTTCTCGGTCGACGAGCCCATCGCGAACTCGTCCATGTTCGTCTTGCCCAGGAGCACGGCGCCGGCGTCCGCTAGCGCGGCGGTCACCGCGCTGTCGTCGGGCGGGATGTAGTCCGCCAGCATGCGCGAGCCGGCCGTGGTGCGGACGCCGGCCGTCGTGAACAGGTCCTTGAGGCAATAGGGCACGCCGAGCAGCGGCCCGTCGTCGCCGCCGGCCCGCCGGGCATCGGCGGCGGCCGCCTGCGCCCGCGCCAACTCCGCGGTCACCGTGAGGTACGCCCCCAGCGGTGCGTCGTGGGCCGCGATCCGCGCCAGGTAGGCCTCGGTCAACGCCGCAGCGGTGATCTCGCCGGTCCGCAGCCGCCGGGCGGTCTCGACGACCGTCCAGCCGGTGGGGTCGGCCGGTGGGGGGCTCGGTGGGGAAGCGGTCACGGGGCGGTCAGTCGCGCAGCGGGGGGATGCGGAAGAACCCGGCCCGCGTGTCGGCGGCATTGGCCAGCGCGGCGTCGCGCGATAGCGACGCCGCCGCCACGTCGTCGCGCCATCGCACCGCCGGCGCGTCGTCCGCGCCGGCGCGGCGCAGGTCGTCGACCGGCGCTCCGGCCAGGACGTCGACGTACGCCAGCACGTCCGCCAGCTGGGCGCGGAACCGGCGCCGCTCGTCGTCCGTCAGCGCGAGGCGCGCCAGCGCCGCCACGGCATCGATGTCGAACTCGTTCGCCATGGCCGGCGATGATAACACGACCCGGCGACCGCCGGTCGCGCGGCGACGGCGCCTGCACGACGAGGCCCCCGCACCGGTCGTCCCGGGCGGGGGCCTCGTTCGATCTCACCCTAGCGCCCGGGCCATGCCGGGCGCCCGTCCGCCGCTACGGGCAGCCGCACTTCCACACCAGACCGTTGTAGATCGGGTGGTAGGGCACGTTGACGTTGCGGAGGCTCAGCTTGGTGCGCCACGGGTTGGACACCGGGTTGTAGGGAACGTTGGGGTTGCAGGCCATGCCCCAGCCGCTCACCGAATCCTTGTTGGCCACGGCGGCGTTCAGCGCCGCGGCGGGCACCCGGGTGTCGAGGCCGGGGCAGGCGGCGGCGCCGACGCTCGGGTCCGCCGTCGGCGGCGGGGTCGTCGCACTCGGGGTCGTCGGCGTGCCGCCCGACGGGGTCGTCGCGCTCGGCGGCACCGTCGTGACCGGCGGGGCGCTCTCGACACAGTCGAGGCCGTCCGTGTTGCGCGACACCGTCTGGCTGCTGGCCAGGTTCGACGGCAGCTTGCGGCGACCCGTCGACATGATCACGTGCATGACACCGCCGGCGTTCGAGACGTAGTTCGCGACGCCGCCGATGCGCTCGGCCGGGTTGAGGCCGCTGGCCTTGAGGTCGACCCAGACCGGCGGCGTGGCGCCCATGTCGAGGCCGTACGTCGTCGAGCTGAAGCCCTCGTCGGCGCGGAAGAAGGCCGAGCTGGCGCCGCCGTTGACGATCATCCAGTTCTTGGCCGTCCAGTAGGCGGCCGAATGGAACGCCAGGCCCTTGGGCGCGTTCGGCAGGTTCTTCCAAGCGGTCGTGGGACCGCTCAGGTCGGCCTGCCAGGCGTTGCGATCGGCGTTGTTGCCGGTCGAGGTGCCGCCGAAGATGAGGATCGACTTGTGGGTCGCGTCGTAGACCGACGTGTGGCCGTAGACCTTGTTCGGGCCGCCGCCGTCCGGGGTCAGACCGGTCACGGCGCCGGCGGCGTCGAACGTCAGCCAGACCGCGGGCAGCGTGTCGGCCGAGCAGCGGACGTTGCCGGTCGTCGCGCCCTTGAAGTCACAGCTCTTCATACCGCCCGTGACCAGGATCGCGTTGCGCTCGGGCGAGTAGCTGGCCGCCGGGAAGAGGCGGTTGCCCAGCGAGCCCGCGCCGCTGACCGTCGACCAGCTGTCGCCGTCGATGTCATAGACGTAGATCTGGTCCTCGCCCTCGACGACGTAGTCGGCGGGCGGCGTCGCGACGCCGACCCACTTCGAGTAGTCGAGGTCCGTCTTCGCGCCGCCGAAGACGTAGATCTTGCCCGACTTGGCCGCGTCCGACGACGGCACGTACGCCGCCGCGGCGCCCCAGAGGCGCTGGCTCATCTGGCGGCCGCTGTCCGACTTGGTGCCGGCGAACGCGGTGCCGTTGTAGGTGGTGGCGCCCATGTCGACGATCTGCGTCGTCTGCTGAACCTGGCCGTTCTGGTTCAGGCCGCCCAGGATGAAGATCTTGCCGTTCTTGTCGACGGCCGTGGCGGCGTGGTACACCGCCGACGGCGCCGTCCCGGCGCTCTTCCAAGTGCAGGTCACGCTCTGCGCTGTGTCGGCCCGCGCGACGTCCTTCTCGGCGGCGCCCACCGCCATGCCGACGCCGACGGCCAGGCTGGTCGCAAGCAGCGACCAACGGGCGAGTTTCGTGAGGGTCACGAGTGTCTCTCCTTAGTCCAGATGGATATTGTCCGTTTTCGGGACGATCGCGTGCGTAAGGACACGCATGGGTTACGGCGCCACCGGGACACCGACACACCGTCCAAGCGCGAATGCGCGTGGATCGCCCCCCCTGTCCACAGACGACTAGGATACACGGCCTTGGCGGCAAGATCAAGCATGCTTAACCCGCCGTACGCGGCGCGTTCACATCGGCCGGTGCGCCGTGCCGGACGCGGTGGGTCGCGACGGTGGCGCGCGGCGTCGGCACGCGGCGCGCGTTCAGGCCCCCTGGAGCGGGAGGCCGCCCGCCAACCGCTGACCGCCGTCCACGACCAGCGTCGCCCCGGTCGTGAAGCTCGACGCCGGGCTGCAGAGGTACAGCACGGCGCCCACGATCTCCTCGGGCGCGGCGAATCGCCGCTGCGGGATCAGCGCGAGGGCGCCGGCCGATGCGCGCGGGTCGTCGACGATGGCGCGGCTGAAGCGTGTCTCGACGAAGCCCGGCGCCACGGCGTTCACCTGGACATGGTCGGCCGCCAGCTCGACGGCCAAGACCTCGGTCAACATCACGAGCGCCGCTTTGGAGATGCAGTACAGCCCGACGGACGGCTGCGGCATGAGGGCCGCCACCGAGGCGACGTTCACGACCTTGCCGCCGCCGCGCGCGCGCATCGACGGCAGGCTGGCCTGGACGGCGTGCAGCGCGGCGCGGGCGTTGACGGCGAGCGTCTTGTCCCAGACGGCGTCGCCGGCGGTGACGAGCGGTCCGAAGTGCGGGCAGGTGCCGGCGTTGTTCACCACGATGTCGATGCCGCCGAACCGATCGACGGCCGCCGCCGCCACCGCATCCAGCGCCCCGGCGTCGCCGACGTTGGCCGCCACGGCCAGCGCCCGTCCGCCCTCGGCCTCGATCTCGGCCGCGGCGCGCTCGACGCCGTCGGGCTTGCGGCCCACGACCACGACGGACGCCCCCGCCGACGCCAGCCCGCCGGCGATCGCTCGGCCGATGCCGCGGCTGGCGCCGGTGACGATTGCGACCCGGCCGCTGAGGTCGAACGCGGCGGGCATCCGTGGGGCGTCGGGCTCGGCAGTGCGGACGGTTGGATCGCCCATGGCGCGGACTCCTTTGGCGCGGCGAGGGGCACGCAGCGTCGACCGACCGTCGCCTCGTGATCAGGCAGCGCACCGTAACGCCACGGCGTACGCGTTGGACGCACGACCACGGGTCGCGGCGACGTGATCGGCCGCGCCCCGCGCACCTGGCGGGAGGACCACCCATGGCCGGCACGCCCGAGCGCTTCCACTGGCGCGACATCACGCCCGAGCAAGTGTACTTCAGCCGCCGCCGTGTGCTCGGCAGCGTGGGGGCGGCGCTGGGCGGCGCGGCCCTCGGCGCCTGCCGCGCGGGCGGCGCGACGCCGCCGGCCGCGCCGCCCGCCACCGTCGGGCCGGTGCCCGTGCGCACGCTGGTCGGCCCGCTCCCGCCGCCCGCCGCCGCGACGCCGACGCCCGACGCGCGCCGCGCGACCGGCGACGAGTACGGCGACCCGCTGACGAGCTACGACGCCATCACCCACTACAACAACTTCTACGAGTTCAGCACGAACAAGGAGGCCGTGGCGCGCCTCGCGGCCGGCTTCACGATGGACCCGTGGACGCTCGTCGTCGACGGCCTCGTCGAGCGCCCGCGCACGTTCGACGTCGACGAGTTGAGCCGGCGCTTCGGCCTCGAGGAGCGGATCTACCGCCTCCGCTGCGTCGAGGGCTGGTCGATCGTCGTGCCGTGGGTGGGTTTTCCGCTGTCCAAGCTGCTGCAGGCCGTGAGCCCGACGTCGGCGGCCGCCTACGTGCGGTTCACCTCGGTCCTCCGGCCCGACGAGATGCCCGGCCAGGGTGACCTGGGCTTCACCTGGCCGTACACCGAGGGGCTGCGCATCGACGAGGCAATGCACGACCTGGCGCTCCTCGTGACCGGCGTCTATGGCCGGGCGCTGCCGCCCCAGAACGGCGGTCCGGTGCGCCTCGTCGTGCCGTGGAAGTACGGCTTCAAGAGCATCAAGTCGATCCAGCGGATCGAGCTTGTCCCCGAAAAGCCCACGACGCTCTGGAACACGATGGCGCCCGAGGAATATGGCTTCTTCGCGAACGTGAACCCCGAGGTCGATCATCCCCGGTGGTCGCAGCGGACCGAGCGCCGTCTCGAGGCGAGCCTTGCGCGCCGCCGCACCCGGATGTTCAACGGCTACGAGCGTTCGATCGGCGACCTCTATGCCGACCTCGATCTCCGCGCCTACTACTAGGCCTTCGCCGTTCGGCGCCACGCCGGCCGGGTGGCGCATCCGGCGCTGGCGCCTGGCCAGCCACGTCGCCGGCGCGGCGACCGCCGTCGGGTTGGCCTGGCAGGCGACGCTCGGCAGCCTCGGCCACAACCCGGTCGACGCCGTGATCCGGACCACCGGCAAGGCGGCGCTGGCGCTGCTCGTGGCCAGCCTGTGCGCCACGCCGGTGTCGCGCTACCTGGGCGTTCGCGGCGCGATCGTCGCCCGACGGCCGCTGGGCCTTTGGGCGTTCGCCTACGCCGTCGGCCACCTCGCGGCCTTCGCCGGCCTCGACTACGGCCTCGACTGGGGGCTCATCCTCGCCGACGGCTTGCCCAAGAAGCCGTACATTGTCGTCGGCACCCTGGCGTGGCTGGCGCTGCTGCCGCTGGCGGTCACCTCCACCCGTGGCTGGCAGCGGCGGCTCGGTCGCCGCTGGACCTGGCTGCACCGCCTGGTGTACCCGGCCGCCGTCCTGGCGGCCGTCCACTTCTACTGGGTGGCGGCGGCCACCGCCAAGGGCTCGCCCTACGAGCCGTATGGTTGGGCCGTCGCGATCGCCGCGCTGCTGGCGCTGCGCCTGCCGGCGGCCCGCTCGCTGCGCGCGGCGGTGGCGGCGCGCGCCCGACGATCGGGCTGACGCCGGACCCGCCTCGCTGCGGCGACGGTGCCGCGACGCTGCCGCGGCGGGGACGGTTCGCCGCCGCCGCGGGCACGCGGCCGCCAGTTGGTGGCGGCGCGTCGGTCCGGTACACTGAGCGTTCGGAGCCGCGGCGCGCTTCACGGCTGCGGCCCGTCGACAGCGCGAAGAATGCCAGGCGGGCGGCCCGATCCGGGCCGCCCGCCTGGCGTGGAAGAGGGAACGACGCAATGCAACGCACCGACATGCGCAACGTGGCGATCATCGCCCACGTCGACCATGGTAAGACGACGCTGGTGGACGCGCTGCTGCGGCAGACGCGGGCGCTGCGCGAGAACCAGGACCTCGGCAGCCGCATCCTCGACTCCAACGACCTCGAGCGCGAGCGCGGCATCACGATCCTGGCCAAGAACACGGCCGTGCTGCACGAGGGCATCAAGATCAACATCGTCGACACCCCGGGCCATGCCGACTTCGGCGGCGAGGTCGAGCGGGTGCTCAACATGGTCGACGGCGTGCTGCTGCTCGTCGACGCCGTCGAGGGCCCGATGCCGCAGACGCGCTTCGTGCTGCGCAAGGCGCTCGAGCTCGGCCATCGCGCCGTGGTTGTGGTCAACAAGCTCGACCGCGAGTTCGCCCGGCCGCAGTGGGCGGTCGACGCCACCTTCGACCTCTTCGTCGATCTCGGCGCCACCGACGAGCAGGCGGAGTTCGAGGTGGTCTACGCCAGCGCCCTGCGCGGCTTCGCCGGATCCCGGCCCGACGCGCTGGCGCACGACATGTCGCCGCTGCTCGACGCCGTGCTCCGGCTGCCGCCGCCGGCCGCCGACGCGACGCGGCCGCTCCAGCTGCTGGTCACGAACTTCGAGTACGACGATTACCGCGGCCGCATTGCCCTGGGCCGGCTGCGACAGGGCGCGATCCAGCGCGGGCAGGATGTGCTCGTCGGCACGCCGGAGGCGCCGTTGCGGCGCGGGCGGGTGGGCGACCTGTTCGTGTTCGAGAACCTGGGCCGCATCGCGGTCGACCGCGTCGAGGCCGGCGACATCGTGGCCTTCTCGGGCCTCGACGATGTCGCGATCGGCGAGACGCTGTGCGACGTCGTGGCGCCGGAGCCGCTGCCGCCGATCGCCGTCGAGGCGCCGACGGTGCGGATGTCGTTCTCGATCAACAACAGCCCGCTGGTGGGGCGCGAGGGGCAGTTCGTGACCAGCCGCCACCTCCGCGCCCGGCTCTACAAGGAGCTCGAGCGCAACGTGGCCCTGCAGGTCGAGGACACCGAGAGCGCCGACCGCTTCCTCGTCAGCGGCCGCGGCGAGCTCCACCTGGGCATCCTCATCGAGACGATGCGCCGCGAGGGCTACGAGTTCGCGGTGAGCCGGCCCCAGGTGATCGTCCACGAGGTCGACGGCGAGCGCCACGAGCCGTTCGAGGACGTCTACATTGACGTCGGCAACGACTTCGTCGGCGCCGTGATCGACCTGCTCGGGCGGCGGCGGGGCGAGCTGCGCTCGCTGCAGAGCGACGCGCACGGCTCGACGACGACGATGCGCTGGCTCGTGCCGACGCGAGGACTGCTGGGATTCCGCAGCAAGTTCTTGTCGGCCACCTCGGGCACCGGCGTGATGCACACCCTCTTCGCCGGCTACCAGCCGTGGGCAGGCGAGATCGAGGGGCGCGACTTCGGCTCGCTCATCGCCCACGAGCCGGGGCAGACGACGTCGTACGCCCTGGACACCGCGCAGGAGCGCGGCGCGCTGTTCGTCGGCCCGGGGGTCGAGGTCTACGCCGGCATGGTGGTAGGCATGCGACCCAAGGCGGGCGACCTGGCGATCAACGTCTGCCGCCGCAAGCACGTCACGAACCACCGCAAGTCGTTCGCCGAGGACGGCATCCTGCTCACGCCGCCGGTGGCCGTCGGCCTGGACATGGCGCTGGAGTACATCGACGACGACGAGCTCATCGAGGTCACGCCGCAGAACATCCGCCTGCGCAAGGCCGAGCTCGACCACAACGTCCGGGCGCGCACCGAGAAGGACGCCCGCCGGGGCGCCTGACCGCGCGCCGCACCGGGTGCGCGGCGGACCTGACCAATCGCTGACAACCCATTGACCTGCCTTGGACCGGCGGCTATGATGGCCGGCGACTTTTGGGGGGCCGCGGGCGGTCGTCGACCGCCCATTCCAAGGAGGTTGTGGTGAAGCGAGCGTTCGTCCGCTTCGCGCTCGGCATCGCGTTCGGCGCCGCGTTGGCCGGCGTCGGTCTCGAGGCCGCGCCGGCGTTCGGCTACCAGCTCTTGGGCCCCAAGTGGGCCAGCACGAACGTGCAGTACGATCGACACCTGCTGCCCTCGAACTGGCAGACGGTGGCCAGCGGGGTGGCGGGGACCTGGAACAACGTGTCGCCGTCGCCGTTCGCCTGGTCGAGCAACAACAACAGCAACAACGACCTCACGCGGGGTGGCATCGACGGCGGCGGCGGCACGCTGGCCGTGACGACCGTCTACTACTCGGGCAGCACGATCACCCGCGCCACCCAGAAGTACGACACGGCCGAGAACTGGTACGTGGGCAGCGGCACCCCGGGCTCGTCGCAGATCGACGCCCGGTCCGTCGCGACGCACGAGTTCGGCCACGCCGCGGGCATCGGCCATACCCAGTCGTCGAACTGCCCCAGCTGTCCGAACCGGGCGACGATGTGCGCGTCGTACTCGCAGGGGTCGACCTGCATGCGGAGCCTGGAGACCGATGACCGCAACGCGCTCAACGCGCTGTACCCGTAGCCGCATGTCGCGCTACCCCGGAGGACGATTTCCCATGGTGAACTCGAAGCTCCTGTTCGGCGCCGGCGCGGCCCTGGGCGTAGCGGCCGTGGTCGCCACCCGGTTGGCCGGCAGCGGCGTCGTCGCCGACGTCTCGTACGCCGACCTGCCGCTGGCGGCCAAGGTGGCCGGCGCGCCGCTCATCGTGACCGGTACCGTGGTCGACATCTCGCCGACCCGCTGGAACCAGGACGACGGCACGTTCTGGGAGACGACGGTCGAGGATGCGTACGGCACCCAGACGATCGACGCCGCCGTGCCGTACCACACCGTCACCGTGCGCATCGAGCGAACCCTCGCCGACGCCCTCGGCATCGCCAAGGACACCGTGGCCCTTACCGTCGTCGGGATGGGCCGCGACGCGGCGGTGGGCCATGGGCCGGACGGCGCCGACGCCGCCGGCGTGCTCAGCCTGTCCGTCGACTCGGTGTCGGCCGCGGAGGGCGAGCGCGTCGTCGCCTTCGTTCGGCCCGGCGAGCTGGCATGGCGCGACGGCGCGCCGCGCCGCGTGCTGGTGCCGATGGGCTCGCCGGGCTCGACGGTCCTCAGCGAGGCCGTGCTGAACAGCGGCGCGTTCGCCGAGGCGCCGTCGTTCGACGCCCTCGTGGCCCAGATCGAGCAGGCCCGCGACGGCGGAGCGCCGACCCAGGACTGATCGACGGCCGCCCGCGGCGGCGCTGGCTCGCGACGGCCGCGGCCGTCGGACGGCGCGGGCGGATTGGAGAGATCGAAGCGGGGGCGGACGGTGCAGCCGTCCGCCCCCGTTGTCGTGCCGATGCCGGCCCGCGAGGCGGGTCGCCGGCCGGCCCGTGCCGTTGCGCCGATCCGGCGATCAGCCGATCGGCATCCCGCGCCATCCGAGCCAAGCCAGGCAGAGCCAGCCGGCGATGAGCAGGACGCCACCGATCGGCGTTACCGGGCCGAGCCACCGGGCGCCGGTCAGCACGAGGGCGTAGAGCGAGCCGGAGAACGCCACGATGCCCAGCGCGAACAGCCAGCCCGCGGCGTCCACGGCGCGCGCGCCCTGTGTCAGGTGCGCGGCAAGGGCGACGACCGCCAGGGCGAGCGAGTGGACGAGGTGGTAGCGCGCCGCCGTCTCGAACGTCTCGCGCTGTGCCGCGCTCAGGGCATCGCGCAGTGCGTGGGCGCCGAACGCGCCGGCCGCCACCGCCAGCGCGCCCGACACGCCCGCCGCCACGAGCCAGCGGCTCACCCGCGGCTGTCCTCGGCGGCGCCGGCGCCGGTCAGCGACACCGGCGGCGCGGCGCCGTCGACCGCTGGCGCCGCCGCGTCGGCGATGAACGCCTCGGTGAGCTGGCGGGCCAGGTCGTCGGTGAACTGGGCGGGCGGGCTCTTCATGAGATACGCCGAGGGCCCGACGAGCGTCCCGGCGATCTCGCGGTCCAGGGCCAGCTTCGCCAAGCGGACGGCGTCGATCACGACGCCGGCCGAGTTCGGGCTGTCCCAGACCTCGAGCTTGAGCTCGAGGTTGAGCGGGACGTCCCCGAAAGCGCGGCCCTCCATGCGGATGTAGGCCCACTTGCGGTCCGTCAACCACGGCACGTAGTCGCTCGGGCCGATGTAGACGTTGTCCGCCGGCAGCGGGCGGTCCAGCTGGCTGGTGACGGCGTTCGTCTTGGAGACCTTCTTCGACTCGAGGCGTTCGCGCTCGAGCATGTTGAAGAAGTCCATGTTGCCGCCGACGTTGAGCTGGCTGGTGCGGTCGAGGACCACGCCGCGCTCGCGGAACAGGTTCGTCAACACGCGGTGGACGATCGTGGCCCCGACCTGGCTCTTGATGTCGTCGCCGATGACGGGCAGGCCGCGCGCGGCGAAGCGCGCCTGCCAGTACGGTTCGCGGCCGATGAAGACCGGGATGCAGTTCACGAACGCGCAGCCGGCCTCGAGCACCTGCTCGACATACCACTTCGTGGCCATCTCGCTGCCGACGGGTAGGTAGTTGACCACCACGTCGGTGCCCGTGTCGCGGAGGATGTCGGCGACCGGCGCGGTCTGGCCCGGGGCCTTCGTGATGCGCTGCTTGAGGTAGTGGCCGAGGCCATCGTGGGTCATGCCGCGGTGCACTGTGACGCCGGTCGGCGGGACGTCGCTGAACTTGAGGGTGTTGTTCGGCCCGGCCCAGATCGCGTCGGCGAGGTCGTGCCCGACCTTGGTCACGTCGATGTCGAATGCGGCCGAGAACTCGATGTCGCGGATGTGGTAGCCGCCCAGGTCGACGTGCATCAGACCCGGCACGGCGTCCGCCGGATCCGCGTTGCGGTAGTGGTGGACGCCCTGAACGAGCGACGACGCGCAGTTGCCCACGCCGACGATGGCGACCCGAACCTTCTTCGTCACGCTGTACCTGCCGTGGGGTGATCGAGGGATCGCAGCGATGCGACGCTCGACGCGGGCGCCGCGCGCCGGCGTCGACTCCGACGCTCAGCCGGGCGCGCCGCTCGGGGAATCGGTGGGCGCGGCGACGAGCGCCGGGTCGCGGTAACGCTCGCCGACCTCGACGAGCATGACCGGAATGCCGTCGGTGATCGGGTAGCGGTAGCCGTTGCGCCGGTTCACCAGCCACTTGCCGTCGACGACCTCGAGCGGCCCCTTGTCGAGCGGGCAAACGAGGCGCGCCAGCAACTCGGGGCTGACGTCGCCGCCGAGGGTGTCGGGATCGATGGCGTAGGGATCGGCATCCGGGTCGTCCGGCGCGAACGTGAACCCTTGGCCGCCCACGCCGTCCGGCGCTCCCTTGAACCAGTCGGCCACCTTGGCCACCGCCGCCACGATCCCGATCAACGCGCCGACGCGCACGACGAAGCGCAGCAAGCGCCGCATGTCAGATCTCCCTGGTTGGGCAACGATGTCGAATCGCTCGAACGCGCCGTCCAGCCCGTGCGGCGCGGCTGCACACTATAGCGAAGCGGCGATCGCATCGCCAACGGACGCGCGCCCCGCCCGGCGGACGCAGCGCCCGGTCAGCGCCGACCGAACAGCTGGGCGAGGCGCGCGTGCGACCAGACCAAGACCGTCGGCCGGCCGTGCGGGCAGGTGTGGGGCGTCTCGCACGCCTCGAGGTCGCGCAGCAGCGCGCGCGCCTCGGCCTCGGACAGGACCTGGCCGGCCTTGACGGTCGCCCGCTTGCAGACGGCCCGCACCAGCCGCGCCTCGATGCCCTCGTCGACGTACGCCCGGTCGTCGAGGGCGGCGTCCAGCACGGCCCGCACCGTGGCGGCGGGGTCGCCGCCGGCAAGCACCTCGGGCAGCGCGGTGACGACGACGGCGTCGTCGTCGCCGGGCGTCGCGCGCACGCCCACCCGTGCCAGGGCCGCGCCCCCATCGGCGACGAGGGCGCGTTGGTCGGGCGTCAGACGAACGGTCACGGGCGCGAGCAGGGCCTGCGCCGGGGGCGAGCCCTCCGCCAGCCGCGCGACGAACCGCTCGTACACCACGCGCTCGTGGGCGGCGTGCTGGTCGATGACGTAGAGCCCGTCCGGGCCCTCGGCCAGCACGAACGTCGCTCCGACCTGACCCGCGTAGCGCAGCGGCGGCAGCGCCGGGGCGCGGCGCGACGCGCCCGCACCCTCGACGCCGGGCGGATCCGATGGCGCACCGCCGGGCAGCCCCGTGCCGACCGCCGCCTCGCCGCCGCGCGCCCACGACCCGCGCGCTGCGCCGGGCTCGGCGATGCGCCCGGCGGGCGCGGGCCCGAACGGCGACGGCCCGACGCCGGCATCCGGCGCCTCGACCCCTTCGCCCCCCGCCCACGGCCAGGGCGCGCCCGGTCGAGCCGCCGCAGCGCCCGTCCGTCCGCCGAAGCGCGACGGGACGAAGGCGGCCGGCGCCGGTGCGACCGGGGCGAGGCCGGTTACCGCGGCGCGCACCGCCCGCTGCACGGCGCGCCAGACGGCGTCGTCGTGGCGAAAGCGGACCTCGGTCTTGGCCGGATGGACGTTGACGTCGACCGCGGCCGGTTCGACCTCGATCGTCAGCCAGGCGACCGGGAAGCGGCCGGCGGGGATGAGGGCGTGGTAGGCCTCGACGACGGCGTGCACGAGGCGGGGGCTCTGGATCCAGCGCCCGCCGACGAACAGCGCGATCCCGGCGCGGTTCGCGCGCTGTACGTGCGGCGCCCCGGCGAGCCCGCCGACGCGCACGCCGTCGAGCTCGAGGTCGACCGCCAACAGGTCGTCCGCCGTGTCGTCGCCCAGGACGGCCGCCACGACGGCCGCGCGGTTGCCGCCGCCGGCGCTGGCGAACGTCTCGCGCTCGCCGCGCCGCAGCGAGATCGCCACGTCGGGGTGGGCGAACGCCAGCCGCACGAGCCACTCGCCGACGCGCCCGGCTTCGGTGGCCTCGCTCTTCTGGAACTTGAGCCGCGCCGGGACGGCGTTGAACAGGTTCTCGACCACGATGCGGGTGCCGACGGCGCACGCCGCGGGCTCGCGGCCCACGATCCGCCCGTTGTCGATCCGCAGGCGCACGCCCAGCTCGGCCGTGGCCACGCGCGTGGTCAGCGTCACGTGGCTCACGGCGGCGATCGAGGCGAGCGCTTCGCCGCGGAAGCCGAGCGAGGCCACGCCCTCGACGTCGCCGGCCGAGGCGATCTTGCTGGTGGCGTGGCGGGCGAACGCCAGCTCGACCTCGTCGGCGGGGATGCCGTGGCCGTCGTCCGTCACCTCGATGCGGCGCAACCCGCCGCCGTCGATGCGGACCGCGATCCGGCGCGCCCCGGCGTCGATGGCGTTCTCGACGAGCTCCTTGACCACGGACGCCGGCCGCTCGACGACCTCGCCG
>CAZYVI010000017.1:0-106955 GCA_964651245.1 uncultured Anaerolineales bacterium
GCCCACGGCGGACGTGCGGCCCACGGCGAACGCGTGCCCGCGGCGGACGTGCGGCCCACCGCGAACGCATGCCCGCGGCGGACGTGCGGCCCACGGCGAACGCGTGGCCGCGGCGGACATGCGGCCCACGGCGGACGTGCGGCCCACGGCGAACGTGCGGCCCGCGGCTGACGTGCGGCCTAAGGCGAACGCGTGTCCGCGGCGGACGTGCGGCCCACGGCGAACGAGTGGCCGCGGCGGACGTGCGGCCCACGGCGAACGCGTGCCCACGGCGGACGTGCGGCCCGCGGCGGACGCGTGCCCGCGGCGGACGTGCGGCCCACGGCGAACGCGTGTCCGCGGCGAACACAGGCCTACGGCGGACGTGGGGTCTACGGCGGACGTGCGGCCGTGGAGGTGTTGCGGACGGCGGAGGTGGGCGGGAGCGGCCGCGGCGGTATGATTGGTCGGACCGGTGACGGGCCACCGTACGCCATCTGCCGCACTTCGGACGCCTCACCCCATGCCCGCGATCCTCGTCCGCGATCTCGCCAAGACCTTCACCACGAAGCGCAAGGCCGCCGGCCTGGCCGGTAGCGTGCGGGCTGTGCTGCGGCCGGAGGTGACGGCGGTCGAGGCGGTGCGGGGGTTGTCGTTCGAGATGGCCGAGGGTGAGTTGTTGGGGTTCATCGGGCCCAACGGCGCCGGGAAGTCGACGACGATCAAGATCCTCACCGGCATCCTCTACCCCAGCGGCGGCGAGGCCGAGGTGCTGGGGTTCGTGCCGTGGCGCGAGCGGCGGAGGTTGGCGTACCACATCGGCACCGTCTTCGGGCAGCGCTCGCAGCTCTGGCCGCACCTGCCGGCCGTCGACACGCTGCAGCTGTTCGGCGCGATCTACGAGCTCGACCGGCACACCGTGCGGCGCCGGATCGCGCAGCTGGCCGAGGCGTTCGAGATCACGCACCTGCTCGAAACGCCGGTGCGCAAGCTCAGCCTGGGCCAGCGGATGCGCTGCGAGGTGGCCGCGTCGCTGCTGCACCAGCCGAAGCTGATCCTGCTCGACGAGCCGTCGATCGGGCTCGACCCGGTGGCCAAGCAGCGCATCCGGCACATGATCAAGCGGATGAACGCCGAGGAGGGTGTCGGGGTCGTCCTCACCAGCCACGACGCCGGCGACATCGAGGCGTTGTGCAAGCGCGTCATCATCGTCAACCACGGCCAGATCGTCTACGACGACCGCGTCAGCGCGCTCAAGCGGCGCTACCTCACCGAGAAGGAGGTGGGGGTGCGGTTCGTCGAGCCCGTGGCCGAGGCGGCGGCTGCGGCGATCCCCGGCGCCGAGGTGGTCAAGGTGGGCGGCGGCGGCTACGGGCTCAAGCTGCGGTTCGACACCCGGACGACGCCCGTCGAGGCCATCCTGGCCCGCATCGGGGCGCTGGGCGGCGTCGAGGACGTCACGATCAGCGACCCGTCGCTCGAGGACGTCATCCGCGTCCTCTACGAGCAGGCCGCGGCCGACGGGCCGCCCGCGCCGTGAGCGGCGCCCGGCGGGCGGCCGCGAAGTACGGCGCCATCGTCCGCGCCCAGCTGGCGCACGCACTGGCGTACCCGGCCGACCTCGTCCTGCGCTCGCTCACGATCGTCATCTTCCTCTGGGTCTTCGTCCACCTCTGGCGCGCCGCCTTCGCCGCCAGCGGCCGCACCACAATCCAGGGTCTGACGCTGTCCGACACGTTGTGGTACCTCGTCGTGGCCGAGACGATCGTCCTGTCGAAGCCGCGCGTCGCCGCCGAGATCGCCCAGGCCGTACGCGACGGCTCGGTGGCCTACCAGCTGGCGCGGCCCTACAGCTGGCTGGGTTACCAGGCCGCCGTGACGGTCGGCGACGCCGCCGTCCGCGCCGTGGTGACGGCCGTCCTGGGCGGCGCGGTCGTCGCCGCGCTCGTGGGGCCGCCGCCGGCGCTGGCCAGCTGGCCGCTGGCGGCGCTCGCCGTGCTGGCCGGCTGGCTGCTCGACTTCTGCCTGGCCACGCTCATCGGGCTGTTGGCGTTCGTGGTCGAGGACGTGACGGCGTTCGAGTGGATCTACGGCAAGCTGGTGCTGGTCCTCGGCGGCGTGCTCTTGCCGCTCGACTTTCTGCCCGACGGTTGGCGCGGCTTCGCCCAGGCGCTGCCGTTCGCCTACACCACCTGGGCGCCCGCGCGCCTGTTCGTCGCCCCCGACGCCGTGGCGGTGGGTCGGCTGTTCGCCGTCCAGCTGGCGTGGCTGGTGGCCCTGGCGCTGGCGGTGCGCTGGGTCTACGGCCGCTGCGCCGCCCGGCTGACGGTCAACGGCGGCTGAGGCGGATGGAACGTCGAGGGTCGGGGCGGCCGCGACGCCCGACGCCGTCCGGCGGCGCGGCCGCGCTGCACCGCGCCGGTGTCGAGCTGCGCTTCCTGGGCGCGATGTGGCGGGCGAACCTGCAGTCGGCGCTGGAGTACCGCGGCGCCTTCGCCGGCCAGGTGCTGGGGATGGTGCTCAACAACGCCGCCTTCCTGGCCTTCTGGGCGCTGTTCTTCGACCGCTTCCCGAGCGTGGGCGGCTGGGGGATGCGCGACATGCTGCAGCTGTTCGGGATGACCGCCACCGGCTTCGGCCTCGGCGTCGTCCTGTTCGGCAATGCCCTGACCCTGGCCGACATCATCGCCGCCAACGGCCTCGACGGCTACCTCGTCCTGCCGCGGCCGGTGCTGCTGCACGTCCTGGCCGGGCGCAGCCGGATCAGCGGCCTCGGTGACATCGCCACCGGCGTCGTCTGCGTCGCCGCCACGGCCGGCGACGGCGGCTGGGCGATGTGGGGCCGGTTCGTGCTGGCCGCGGTGCTGGCGACGGTCGTGTTCGTGGGCTTCTTGGTGGTCGTGGCCAGCATGGCGTTCTGGCTGGGCGGCGCATCGGCCCTCTCGGCCCAGGCCATCCACGCCCTGCTGGCGTTCGCCACCTATCCGCTGTCCATCTTCGACGGCTTCGCCAAGCTGGTGCTGCTGACGGTCATCCCGGCCGCGTTCATCGGCGCCGTGCCGGCCGCGTTCGTCCGCGACTTCTCGCCCGCCGCCCTCGCCCAGCTGGCCGGGGCGGCCGCCGTGTGCGCCGGGCTGGCGGCGATGCTCTTCCACCGCGGTCTGCGGCGCTACGAGAGCGGCGGCATGGCGATCACCGTCGGCTGACGGCGGGGACGGGCGGGCGCGCGGGGCGATCGGCGGCGCGGCGGCGAGCCGGACGCGCCGCCGCCGCGTCAACGGCGGGCGATCGGCAGGTGGAGCGGCGCGCCGGGCCACACCTCGGCCGGCAGCCGGAGGCGGACCTCGTCGCCGCCGGGCAGAGCGGCGGCCAGCTCGGCTCGCGCCGCCGGACACGGCGCCACCGGCGGGCCGTCGAGGGCGATCGCGCCGAGCGGGTCGGCCGTCTCGGCCACCACGGCGTAGGCCGGGCCCTCGGGGCAGGCGCGGCGGTCGTGGACGGCGCGCACCGGCTGGTCGGGGTCGGTCAGGCCGGCCACGGCGCCCAGGTCGTCGAGCCACCAGCCGGCCAGCGGACGTGCCGGCAGGTTGTGGCGCCGGCGACCGTCGTCCACCACCAGCGTGTCCGCCGACGGCGGCACGGCGGCATGCCAGCGGCCGTCGCCGTCGGCGCGGGCGGCGAGCGGCGCGGCGGCGCCCAGCGTCAGCGTGATCGCCCCGAACGGCTCGGCCAAGCCCTCGACGGTGCCGTCGGTGTAGCGGCGGACCTGCTCGTAGACGGCGGTGGCGAAGGTCCGGTGGCCGTCGGGCCGGGCGTGGATCAGGTCGGCGCGCAGCCCCGGCGTCATGAGCTCCCACTCGCCGCGCGACAGCTCGTGGTCGCAGACGCCGGCACCGTCGGCCGTCGTCGTGGCGTCGAACGGCGCCGGGGCGCCCTCGGCGGGGTGGAAGACGACGCGCATCTCGCCGTTGGGCGGGCAGTTGCCGACCACGCTGAACGCGTTCGTGTCCAGGTGGGCCGTCAGCGGGATCACCGCCAGGCTGACGGTCGCGCCGGCGTTCGGCAGCACCACCACCTCGTCGCCGGCGGCCAGGACGATCGGCGCGCCGTCGTCGCCCCGCGCCCGCGCCGTGCAGGCGGTGTCGCCGTCGGCGATCGCGCAGCTGCCGCGGCCGACCGCGGCGCCGCCGCGCGTGACCTCGACGTCGGCCGCCAGCCCGGGATGGCCCTCGACGACGACGCGGTCGCCGCCCACCTGGACGCTGGCGCGGAAGACCGGGAACGCGAGCGCCGCCCGGTAGCCGTCGTCGGCGGCGGCCTCGACGGTGACCGGCATGCCCGGCGTCAGGTCGACTTCGTCGGCGAAGTCGGCGCTGAACGCGCCGGCGGCGTCGGCGGTGGCGGTGACGACCGCGCCGGCGGCGACGACGCGCAGCCGGGCGCCGGGCCGCGCCGTGCCGGCGACGGTGTCGCGGTTGGCGAGGGCCGCGGCGCGCAGCGGGCTGGCGGTGAGCGTGCCGGGCAGCGGCCAGACCGCCAGCTGCGTCGACGCGCCCAACGGCCGCGGCGCGCCGTCGGGGCCGCGGGCCACGAGCGTCCAAGAGCCGTCGGCGGCGACGACCGCCTCGGCCGCGTCGGCGCCGTCCACCCTCAGCCGGACGGTCTGGCCGGCCACGCCGCGGCCGTGGACGATCGCCCGCGCGGCGTCGACGGCGGTGATCGACGGCGCGTAGGCCGTCATCGACCAGCCGATTGCGGCGGCCGGATCGTCGGACGAGATCTCGACGGCGTGGGTCGTCGTCAGGTCGAGCGTCCCGGCCAGGTCGACGCGCCAACCGGCGCCGGCCGCGGCGTCGATCGCGCGCTCGACGCCGCCGACGCGCAGCCGCGCCGGCCCGGCCGGCCAGTCGGGGCCGGCCGTGATCGTGTCGGCGGCCGGGTCGATCGCCAGCCCGCCCGGTAGCAGGGCGTCGGCCACGGCGCGGCCGTCCAGGCGCAGCGCGACGCCGCTGCAGCCGGCGGCGCCGGCGGCGGCCGGCGATCCGCCGGAGCGGCGCAGCAGCACCGGCGCCGGCTCGCTGGCGCCGCGCCAGACCACGGCCGTGCCGCGGCGCGGGCCGAGGGCCGCCGGGCAGACCAAGTCGACCTCGGCGCGGCCGCCGACGCGGGCGAAGACGTCGACGACCGGGTCGCCCAGGCGCACCACCGCCAGCGGCGCGGCCCACGGCGCCTGGGTCGACGTGCCGTCGACGGCAGTGGTGGCGGCACCGAACGCGCCCGGCACGAGGTCGAGCCGGCCGGCGAGCTCGACCTGCCAGGCGCCGTCGGCCTCGGCGGTGGCCTGGCTGAACACGAACGCGCCGTCGGGCCGGTTGGCGCTGACGCTGATCCGCGCTCCGGCCGGCGCGGTCCCGCGCAGCCGATCGGCCGCCACGTCGACGTCGGTGACGGCCAGCGCGGCGACGGCGAACGCGCCCTCCGCCGCCGGGTCGCCCGACCGCGCCCGCAGCCGGACCCGCTCGCCGGGTGCCAGCCGCACCGGCCGCCGCGCGAACGGCCCGGCGGTGACGAACGCGAGCTCGAGGCCGCCGTCGCCCACCGTGAGCGCGTGGGCCACGGCGCGGGGCGCGTCGGGATCGCAATCCGGACGGGCGCAGTCGGCCAGCGCCGGCAGGAGCGCCGCCTCGACCGGCACGGGCGGCGCCTGGTCGTCGACACCGGCGAGGCGGGCATAGGCGTGGTGGCTGCCCACCAGGAGCGTCACGTCCTCGAAGCGGCGTTCCGCGGCATCGGCGGCCAGCAGCGCGGGCGCGGCGCCGCCGGCGGTGCCCGCTGCGGCGAGCGACAGGGCCAGGGCGGCGCACACGGCGCGGGGGCGGGCCGGGCGAGCGGTCATGGCCGTACTCCTTGGGGCGCGCGGACGACGTCGGCCGCGGTGACGAGCACAACCGGCGGGCGCGGCGGCGGGTTAGAGGGCCGGGCGTCGCCCCGGCTCCGAGCGGGGCGTATAATCGGCCGCCCCGGCCCTGTTCGCTCGGAGCGGCGCATGCGGTTCTCCAAGCTCCTCATGACCTGGAACATCATCCGCGGCCAGGAGCAGGCCTACGTGGCCTTCCACGCCAAGGAGTTCGTGCCGGGCTTGATGGCCTTCGGCCTCCACCCCGTCGACTCGTGGTTCACGATGTACGGCGAGGGTCCGCAGGTCATCGTCGGCTGGGTGGCCGAGGACGCCGAGGTGATCCAGCGCGCCCTGGCCAGCGAGGGCTGGGCGGCGCTGCGGGCGCAACTCGAGACGTACGTGACCGACTTCACGTCGCGGATCGTGCCGTGGGAGAGCTCGTTCCAGATGTAGTCCCGGGCGTCGACGGCCCGGCGGCCGGCGCCGCGGGTGCGGCCGGCGCCGCAGGTGCGGCCGCACCCGCGGCGCCCTTGCCGGCGTTGTCGCCGGCGGCGGCGCCGTCCTTGGCGCGGCCGTCGTCCTTGCCCTCGCCGGCGCCGGGCGCGTTGCCCGGCTTGTCGCCGGACGACTCGGTGGCCGCCGGGCGCAGGACGCGCTTGCTGTCGTGGACGTACCAACCGCTGCCCTTGAAAACGATGCCGGCGGCCGAGATCCGGCGCCGCGCCTTGGGCGCGCCGCACGACGGGCAGTCGCGGATCGGGTCGTCGCTGAAGCGCTGGACGCGCTCGAACTCGGTGTGGCAGGCGTCGCAGACGTACTGGTAGGTCGGCATGGTGCGCTCGCGTGGGTGGGTCGATGCGGACGCGCTCATCGCGTCGGTTCGGACGCCCCCATGTTATTCGGATCGCGCCGCAGGGCCGAACGCGGTCAATAGGCGCCGGTGCCGAACAGGACGGTCGGGACGGTGCGCAGCAGGATGCGCAGGTCGAGCATGAGCGACCAGTTCTCGGCGTAGAACAGGTCGAGCATGACCATCTCGTCGAAGGTGAGCTTGCTGCGGCCGCTGACCTGCCAAAGGCCGGTCATGCCGGGCGCCACGTCGAGGCGACGGCGGTGCCACGGCTGGTAGTCGGCCACCTCGGCCGGGATCGGCGGGCGCGGGCCGACGAGGCTCATGTCGCCGCGCAGGACGTTCCAGAGCTGCGGCAGCTCGTCGATCGAGAGGCGGCGGATCCAGCGGCCGACCCGGGTGACCCGCGGGTCGTCGCGCATCTTGAAGATCGGGCCGTCGGCCTCGTTGTGGGCCTGGAGCTCGGGCAGTACGTCCTCGGCGCCGGGTACCATCGACCGGAACTTGTAGAAGGTGAACGGCCGGCCGTGGCGGCCGACGCGCGTCTGCCGGAACAGGATCGGCCCGGGGCCTTCGAGGCGGATCGCCAGCGCCGTGGCGGCCAGGAGCGGCGACGTGACCGTCAGCACCGACAGCGCGATGGCGACGTCGAGGGCGCGCTTGAGCTGCAGCCGCCAGCCCTGGATGACCGGTTGGCGCACCGCCAGCAGCGGCACGCCGCCCAACGCGTCGCTGTCGACGCGGTTCAGGCTGAGCTGGAGGAAGTCGGGCACGATCCGCACCCCGACGTCGTGCGCCTCGCACAGGGCGACCATGTCGGCGATGCGCGTGCGCGCCGTCCACGGCAGGGCGATGATCACGAGGTCGGCGCGGCCGTCGCGCAGCAGCCGGCCGAGCTGGCGCGTGCTGCCCAGCGGCGCCCAGCGCCCGATCGCCTTCTCCTGCTTGTCGGGGTGGTCGTCGAGGAAGCCGATGACGTCGTAGCCCAGGTCGGGCTGGGCCAGCAGGCTGCGCATGACGGCCCGGCCGGCCTCGCCCGCGCCGACGATGAGCGTGCGCTGGACGCCGATGCCCCGCCGGCGGCGCCAGCGCTGCCACCACCCGTCGCCGACGCGCACCAGCGCCAGCACGAGCACCGTCGTGACGGCGGCGTACGGCAGCATCAGGCGCGACTGGGCCAGCGGCCGGACGCCGTAGAGGACGATCGTCAAGAGCGCGACGCCGACGATCGTGCTGGTGGCCAGCTCGTAGACGACCTCGAACCACGGCGCGTTCCGCCGCCGGGTGTAGAGGCCCTCGAGCGCGCACAGCACGACCACCAGCGCCGCCAGCCCGAGGCCCCACGGCCGGTAGACCGCCCATGGCAGCCGGTTGAAGGCGTCGATGGGGCCGCCGACCTCGAGCTGGTAGCGCACCAGGTAGGCCAGGTACCAGCCGAGGTAGATGGCGGCCAGGTCGACCAGCGGCAGGATGACGCGGCGGCGGAGGATCGGGCGGGGGCGGGCGGTGGCCGCGGCCATCAGGCGCCGCCGCCGATCGAGCGGCCGAGGACGGCGGCGCGCGCGGCCGTCGGCGCCCGGCGCGCCGCGTCGTAGGCGGCGACGGTCAGCTCGGCGGTGCGGTCCCAGGTGAAGCGTGCGGCTTGCGCCCGGCCGCGGCGGGCGAGGTCGGCGCGCCGCGCCGGGTCGGCCAGCAGCGCGCCGAGCGCCGCAGCCCAGCCGGCCACGTCGTCGGGATCCACCGTCAGGCCGGCGTCGCCGACGACCTCGGGCAGGCTGCCGGCGTCGCTCACGACGACCGGCGTGCCGCAGGCCATGGCCTCGATCGCCGGGAGGCCGAAGCCCTCGTAGCGGCTGGGAACGGCGCAGACGGTGGCGGCGGCGTAGAGCAGCGGCAGGTCGGCCGCGGCGACGAAGCCGGGCAGGATGACGTCCCCGCGGACGCCGAGGCGCTCGGCCAGCGCGCCGATGTCGCTGTCGCCCCAGCCCGGCGCGCCGGCGATGACGAGCGCCGGCGGCGCGTCCCCGGCCGCGCCGGGCGCGTCGCGCATCGCGGCCCAGGCCCGCAGCAGCACGCCGTAGTTCTTGCGCGGTTGCAGCGTCCCGACCGACAGGACGAACCGCTCCGGCAGCCCGGCCCGCCGCCGGTACGCCGCCACGTCGGGCGCGGCGGCCGGCCGGAACGCGGCGTCGACGCCGTTGGGCACCACGTGGATGCGCGCCGGGTCGGCGCCGAGGCCGTCGATGAGCTCGCGGCGGGTGAAGTCGGAGATGGCGATGATCGCCTGGGCGTGGCGCACGGCGTGGCGGGTGGCGGCGGCGAGGTAGCGCGCCTGGCGCGCCGGGAACGTGCCCGGCAGCCGCACGAACGAGAGGTCGTGCACCGTCACGACGGACGGCGGGGCGCCGACGACGGGCATGGCGTAGGCGGCGCTGTGGAAGACCTGGGCCCGCCGGCGGCGGAGCGCCAGCGGCAGCGCCAGCTGCTCGTAGGCGATGCGCAGGGCCCGCTGCCGCGTCCAGCCCGGCGCCCACGCCAGCGCGATCGACGCCGGCACAGCCGCCCGCGCCCGCCGCTCGGCCGTGAACGCCGTCACGGCGACGTCGTCGCGCCGGCCGAGGGCGTCCAGGAGGGCGACGATGTAGTGGTGGATGCCCGCGGCGCGGTGGTCGTCCGACAGCGACAGCAGGAGGGCGTTGAGCCCGATGCGCGTGGGCGCGGGGGTCGGGAGCATGGCCGGGTACTATACGGAGGGCCGCCGGCGGCGGCAACGTCGGTCGGGGCTGTCCCGTTCATGTGAGCCGGCCGGCCGCGGGGCACTCGACCGAGAACGGGACAACGCTGAACGTTGGCCGGAGGCGGCGGTCGCTCTGGCGCTACCGGCGCGCGACGAGCACGAGCGTCTCGCCCGCCAGCCACCGCCCCCCCGCCGGCCCGGCGCCGCGGACGAGGCCGGCCCGCCGCGCGGCGCGGGCGGCGGCGACGGCGGCGGCGCGCAGCGCGGCTCTGGCGGCCAGGCGGGCCGGCGGGACGGGCCGGCTGGCGGCGCGGGTCCGCGCTGCGAGCGCGCCGATGTCGAGGTCGACGGCGTTGGCCGCCGTCACCGTAAGCCCGGCGCTGCGCGCCAGGTGCGCGAGCGTGGCGGTATCGAAGTAGCAGAGGTGACCGGCGGGCTCGATGCGGTCCCAGGCCGGGCCCAGCACGGCGGCGGCCAGGCCGGCCGCGTTGGGCGTGCTGAGCCAGACGACACCGCCCGGCCGCAGCAGCGCCGCGACGCGGCGCAGCGTCGGCAGCGGGTCGCTCAGGTGCTCGACGACCTCGGCCATGAGCACGGCGTCGAACGTCCCGTCGGCCGCCGGCAGGTCGTGGACGGTGCCGCAGTGGACGTCGAGGCCGTGCGTCGCCCGGGCGTAGGCGGCGGCGTAGGGCGCGAGCTCGACGCCGGCGACGCGCCAGCCGCGCCCGCGGGCGGCGACGAGGTGGTCGCCCAGCGCGCAGCCGACGTCGAGCAGCCGGCCGGGCGCCACGTAGCGCTCGATGTCGCGGATCGGCCCGTCCGCGCCGGCGCCGTGGATCGCGATCTCGGGCAGGTAGCGCTCCACGTAGTAGTCGGCCGACTCGACGTGCGCCGCCAGCCGCGGCGCGATGTACCGCAGCCCGCACCGCCGGCACCGCACCACGGCCGTCGGCGGCGCCGGCCAAAGCGCCGCCGCATCGTCGGCGCCGCACAACGGGCACGGGTCGGGCCGCCCCGCCATCCGCCGGACGCCCGCCACGACGCCCGTCACGACGCCCGGGCGATCGCCGCGACGGCCTCGGGGTTGACGAGCGACGACGTGTCGCCCGGCGGCAGGCCCAGGTAGGCGCTGCGGACCATGCGGCGCATGACCTTGGCGTTGCGGGTTTTCGGCAGGTCAGCGACGAACAGGACGGCCTTGGGGGCCAGCGCCTTGCCCATCGCGGTCACGACGGCGGCGCGCAGCTCGGCGCGCAGCGCGTCGGTCGGTTGGGCGCCGGCGGCCACGACGCAGAAGCAGACCAGCGCGCTGCCCTTGAGGTCGTCCGGCACCCCGATCGCGGCCGCCTCGACGACCGCCGGGTGGTGGACCAGGACGCTCTCGACCTCGGCCGGGCCGAGGCGCTTGCCGGCGATCTTGATCGTGTCGTCGGAGCGGCCCAGGATGTACCACAGGCCGTCGTCGTCGACGGCGGCGAAGTCGCCGTGGACCCAGATGTCGGGGAAGCGCGACCAGTAGGTCTCGAGGTAGCGCTCGGGGTCCTTCCAGAAGCCGCGCGTCATCCCGATCCACGGTGCGCGGATGACGAGCTCGCCGACGGCGCCGCGCACGCTGCGGCCGGCCTCGTCGACGACGTCGGCGGCGATGCCGGGGCACGGGCCGCTGAAGGCGCAGGCCTTGAGCGGCAGGATCGGGTTGCCCATGACGATGCCGCCCGAGATCTCGGTGCCGCCGGAGTAGTTGACGATCGGCACGCGCCCGCCGCCGACGCGCTCGAACAGCCAGTGCCACGGGTCGGGGTTCCAGGGCTCGCCGGTCGAGGCGAAGGCGCGGACGCGGCTCAGGTCGTGGGCGGCGTGCGGGGCGTAGCCGTGGGCGACGAGGCCGCGGACCCAGGTCGGCGAGAGGCCGACGACGTCGACGCGGTGGCGGTCGACGAGCGACCAGATGCGGTCGGGGCCGGGGAAGTCGGGCGCGCCGTCGTAGAGGACGCACGTCGCGCCGAGCAGCAGGCTGCCGAAGACGAGCCACGGGCCCATCATCCAGCCCATGTCGGTCATCCAGAAGATGCGCTCCCCGGCGTGGACGTCGGTGCCGAAGGCCATGTCCTGGGCCGCCTTGACCGGGAAGCCGCAGTGGGTGTGCAGGGCGCCCTTGGGCTTGCCGGTGGTGCCGGAGGTGTAGATGAGCATGAGCGGATCCTCGGCCGCGGTGTCGGCGGTCGGGGCGTCGGGCGCCTGGGCGGCGACGACGTCGTGCCACCAGTGGTCGCGGCCGGGGGTCATCGGCACGTCCTGGCCGGTGCGGCGCAGGACGATCATGTGCCGCAGCGTCGGGATGTCGGCCGCGGCCTCGTCGGCGACGGGCTTCATGGCGCTGGGCTTGCCGCGCCGGAACGCGCCGTCGCTGGCGAAAAGGGCCACGGCGCCGGCGTCGACCATCCGGCTGACGATGGCCTCGGCGCCGTAGCCGCTGAACAGCGGCAGCGCGACGGCGCCGACCTTGGCGATGGCGAGCAGGGCGACGGCGATCTCGGGCGCCATCGGCATGAAGATCCCGACGGCGTCGCCGCGGCCGACGCCGAGCGCCGTGAGGGCGTTGGCGGCGCGGTTCACCTCGGCGCGGAGCTGGGCGTAGGTCCACTCGGTGGTGACGCCTTCCTCGCCCTCGAACAGCAGGGCGGTCCGGGCGTCCGAGGGTTGGCCGGCGTGCTTGTCGAGGCAGTTGTGGACGATGTTCATCCGGCCGCCGACGCACCACCGCGGCCACTGGATGCCGCGCGAGAGGTCGACGACCTCGGTATACGGCGTGGCGAACCGGATGTCGAGCCAGCGCAGGAGGGCGTCGGTGAACCAGGCGACGTCGCGGGTCGAGCGGTCCATCAGGGCGTCGAACGCGGCGCGCGGGTTGGCCGGGTCGACGGCGATGCCGTGCGCCGTCATAAAGGCCGTCAGGTTCGCGCGGGCGATGTCGTCGGGCGTCGGGCGCCAGACGATCGGGCCGCCGAAGGTTTGGGGGTCGGTCATGGTTGGGGCTCCGCGAGGGCGGTGGGCCAACGGTCGGACGAATCGCCCACGATGCGAACGGGGATGCCGGCGGCGACGGCACGTTGCCCCAAGGACCGGTCGGCCGTCAAGAGCAGCGCCTCGTGGAGGGTGGCGGCGGCGAGGTACAGGCTGTCGTACGCCGTCGTCCCCGTTGCCGTTGCCAGCCGCCACGCGTCGAGGATCAGGTGCTCGGCGGGAAGCAAGGTGATGGGCGCCGACCGCAGGCTGCGGATGATGCGCTCGGCGTCCATCGACTCGAGCGCCAGCCGGCGCCACTGCTTCCACAGCACCTGCGCCACCTCCGCGACGACGAGCTCCGGCGCGAGCAGCGTCGCCGACGGTTCGTCGACGACCGCCCTCGCCTCCCCGGACCCGGGCTCGTTCAAGAACCACTTGACGACGACGCTGGCGTCCACGACCAGCCGGTTCATCGCTCCCGGTCCGCACGGATGTCGGCCGTGCTGTCGGGGAACGTGCGATCTCCCCAGTGCGCTTGCCAGGCCGAAAGCTCTTGGCGAAACTGCGCCATCGTCATGACCGACGCAGCCTGCTCCAAGACCGCCTTCGCTTCCCCTTGCAGCGAGCGATGGTGCGCTCGTGCGCGCGCCTTGAGCCGTTCGAGGATCTCGACGTCCAGGTCGCGCACCAGTAGGTTGGGCATGGGAGCCTCCGTTCCTCGCGCGATGCGCGGCACGGCCGCGCGAATGCTTGCAAAATGATAGCCGCGTACGGCCGGGTGCTCAAGCCCGCTCTCGTCGTCGCCGCCGCCGGAGCCGCCTTGGGCGCGTGTCGACTGCCGGCGACCCAACGGCCCGAGGTCGCCGGGCCGTCGATCGGGAGCCGGCCGCCGGTCCTCACCACCCTCCACGTCCCGCTCGACCGCGTCGCGCGGATCAGCCGGTTCCGATCCGGCGTGGGCCACGACTACAGCGACGGGGTCGAACGCTGCCGGAGCATGAAGCACTACGTCGCGTTCCGCAATGCCGACGGCTCGGCCGGCGAGCCGGGGCGGCCGCACGATCCGCCGTGGACGACCGTGCCGGTGGTGGCGCCGCTGGCGGGTGTGGTGGTCGCGGTGCAGGCCGAGTGGGCCGGCGATCAGGTTCGCATCAGGTCGGCCGTCGATCCGCGGGTGACGGTCGTGCTGTTCCACGTCCGGCGGGCGGCCAGCGTCGACGTGGGCACAGCGCTGGCGGCGGGGCAGGCGGTGGGCCGCCACGCGAGCGACGAGACGATGTCGGACATCGCGGTCGAGGTGGCCGACCCGGCGGCGCCGCAGGGCCGGCGTTTGGTGTCGGTGTTCGATCCGGCGGTGATGGGCGACGCGGCGTTCGCGGCGCTGGCGGCGTGGGGCGTCGGTGCGCGGGCCGACCTGATCATCGGCCGCGCCGAGCGCGACGCGGCGCCGCTGTGGTGCGATGGGGAGCGGTTCGTGGTGGGGGCGGGCGCGGCGGTCGGGGAGATGCTCGGGGCCGGGGCGATGACGGGGCCGGCGGACTGGGTGGCGTTGCGCGGTCCGTAGGGCGAGGGCAGAGCGGTGCGGCGGCGTGCCGCGGGCGCGAATGT
Organism: uncultured Anaerolineales bacterium; assembly: GCA_964651245.1. Taxonomy (GTDB): domain Bacteria; phylum Chloroflexota; class Anaerolineae; order Epilineales; family Epilineaceae; genus Avedoeria. Next base: position 14,080 of record CAZYVI010000017.1, read on the forward strand.
GGCAACATGCCGACATCCGGCTGCGTACAGCATCACCGATGACAACGAGGGAGGACGCTGGATGGAAGGTCGCGTGAACGATTGGGTCGAGGCGCCGGGCAACCCGTCGCCCGACGACGCCGCCGCCGAGGAGCAGCGCCTGGCGCGGCGGCTGGCGGAGACGATGCGGCTTGTGGGGTTGTTCCTGGCGGTCGTGGGCGCGTTCGAGTTGCCGGGCGTGCTGACGGGCGACGTGGCGAGCCTGCTCCTGGGCAGCGTCCTGCTGATCGTTGGACGTGCGACCGTGCGCGCGGCGACCGCCTGGCGGCGGCATGCCGACAGCGGGGCGACGCAGGCGGGGCTGCGGCTGCAGGCGCTGAGTGAGCTCGCGCGGGCGTATCGGGCCCAGTACGTGGGCGCGGCCGTGCTGGTGGCGACGCTGGTCGGGCTCGCTGGGCTGATCCTGGCGAAGTGGTGGACCGGCGGCTCGCGTATCGGCGTCGAGCAGCTGACGTCGAGCGAGGCGTTGTTCGAGATGTTCGGACAGGAGGCGGTCGTACTTCGGTTCACGGGCGGACCGGTGGCGTGCTGGGTCGACGCCGAGTCGGAAGGTGGCACACAGCAGATGAACCTCCTGCCGGAGCTGCCGACGAGGGGGAGCGGCGACCGAAACCGCACCAGCGTCTTTGTCTGGACCCGGGAGCCGGAGTCGTTCGATGACACTGGCACCGAGGTCTGGCGCATGGCCTGGCGTACCGGAATCTGCCGCGCCCCGCGGCTCGCGCTCGATGTCCATTTCCCTGGAGTGCCCGTCCCACGGGCGGACGACGAGGACGCGGACTGTAACTGGCACACCCAGCGCGGCGAGAAGTCGATCACGCTGGGCGTCCGGCGCAAGGGGTCGGGCGGACGTTCCGGCTGGACGAGCAACATCCGCAGCCCAATGCCCGCCGGCGAGGACGTCACGCTCAAGACGATCGAGGAGGAGTGGCTGGGCGAGGACGGCGAGCCGTACCACAAGCACGAGTTGCGCGTGGTCTGCCGGGCGCCCTAGGGGCGACGTAGAACGTAGGACGGCCGGGACGGACGTTCAGGCCGACGTCACGACCGCACGCCACGCCGCCACAGTCGCGTCGGCGACGGCCTGCATCGTGAAGTGGGCGAGGACGCGTTGGCGGCCGGCGGCGGCGAGGGTCGACCGGAGCGCGGGGTCGTTGGCGAGTCGGGCTAGGTGCGACCGCAGCGCCAAGACATCGCCTTCGGGGTACACCAGCCCGGCGTCGCCGATGACGTGGGGGATCTCGCCGGAGTCGGAGCCGACGGCGACGGCTTCGCAGGCCATGGCCTCGGTGAGGACGCGGCCGAATTGCTCGATCCAGCGCGGCGTCGAGCGGCTGGGGAGGACGAGGGCGTCGATGCGCTGGTAGAAGGCGGGCATGGCGCTGCTGGGCAGCCACGGCGTGAACGTGACGCGGTCGGCCAGGCCGGCGGCGTGGGCTTGGCGGCGGAGGTCGGCCTCGGCGGGGCCGGAGCCGACGATCTCGAGGGTGACGGACGGGGGCAGGGGGGCGATGGCGGCGATGAGGTCGGCGACGCCCTTGGCGGGGACGAGGCGGCCAGCGAAGCCGATGTGCAACGGGTGGGGAGGGTTGGCAAACGGGGGGGCGGGCGCCGAGGACGGGCGGTAGACGTCGATGTCGACGCCGAACTGGGGGATCGTCCAGATGGGCTTGCCGAAGCCCTTGGCCCGCAGGACGGCGGCGGCGGCGGGGGTGCCGGCGATGGCGCCGGCGGCGGTGCGGTAGGCGTGGCGCTCGAAGGCGCGAAAGGGGAAGGGGTAGCGGCGGTTGAGGTTCTGCCAGGTGAAGAAGACGGCGCGGGCGCCTACGCGGCGGGCGGCGCGCAGGCCGAGGTAGGTGGCGAGGTTGTAGGGCTCCTCGTCGAGGTGGACGAGGTCGGGGTGGAGGCGGGCGAGGCGGGCGGCGAGGTCGGGGTAGTGGTGGAGGTGGAAGTCGCCGGGGCGGCGGATCGGGAGGACCTCGAGGCGGTAGCCGGGGGTGGCGACGGGCTCGAGGCGGCGGTCGACGCCGTTGTCTCGCCACAGCGGGGGGACGAGGACGGTGAGGTCGATGTCGGGGTGGGCGGCGATGAGGGCGCACTTGGCGTGGTAGGCGCCGACGACGAGGGCCTTGGAGAGCAGGACGACGCGCATGGGGGAGCATGTTAACGCATCGCGGGGGCTGGGTGGGGGGAGAGGGGTGAGCGTGGGCGACAGGGTCTAGGAGGCGTGCAGAGCCGCCGTTCCGGGTTGCGAGAGGCGGGGCGCTTCTCGTTCGTGCGTGTTTGCAGGGGGGCGCCGGCCCCCCTGCACCCTCGGCCAGGGGGTGCTGCGCCCCCCTGGACCCCCCGCATCGGAGGTGCGGGCGTGGGGGCCGGGGGGGACGGGTCTGTCGCGGTGGTGGGAGACTGGGCCGGGGTCCTGCCGGAGGAGGGTGGCTAGGGAATGCGGCCCGAAGGGAGTGTGTGGACGTGGTCGTAGACGGCGCGGGTGGCGGCGGCGGTGTGGGGCCAGGTGAAGGTCGCGGAGCGGGTCAGGCCTAGGGCGGCCAAGCGTTGGCGATGGGGTTCGTCGCCGGCGAGCGCCGTCAGCGCCGTAGACCACGCCGCCACGTCGCCCGGCGGCAGGCGGAGGCCGGCGTCGGCGACGACCTCGGGCAGGCTGGTGGCGTCGGCGACGGCGACGGGGGTGCCGCAGGCCATGGCCTCGAGGGGAGGGAGGCCGAAGCCCTCGAAGCGGGAAGGGTAGGCGAAGAGGGTGGCGCCGGCGAGGAGGGGGGGGAGGTCGTCGTCGGCGACGTGGCCGATGGGGCGGACGGCGGTCGGGGGGAGGCCGCAGTCGCGGGCCAGGGTGGACGGGTCGCTGAAGAACGGCGATCCGCCCCGCACCGAGCCGTGCTCGCGGGCGGGGGGGCGGCCGGCGATGACGAGGGGGAGGGCGTGGGCGTCCCAGACGCCGCGCCAGGCGAGGAGGAGGGTGGCCAGGTCCTTGCGGGGGTCGAAGCCGCCGTAGTAGAGGGCGTAGGCGGGGGGTAGGTCGTGGGCGGCGCGGACGCGGGCGATGGCGTCGGGCGGTTGGGGGCAGAAGCGCGGCGCGGCGGCCAGCGGGATCGTGTGGATGCGGTCGGGCGCGATGCGGAGGTGGCGGGCGATGTCGCGCGCGGTGTGGTCGGAGTCGGCGATGACGGCGGCGGCGCGGCGGGTGGCGCGGGCGACGAGGCGGGTGTAGACGCGGACGCGGAGGTCGGTGCGGTAGGCGGGCAGGAGAAGGGGGATGAGGTCGTGGACGGTGACGATGGTGGGGATGGGAGCGCATAGGGGCGGCGCCCAGTACGGCACGTGGAGCAGGTCGTGGCGGCGGGCGGCGCGGGGGATCGTCCATTGTTCGAAGCGGACCTTGGCGATCGCACCGCGGGCCGTGGGGCGGACGAGGTCGAGGTGGGGCGGGGTGGGGAGGTCGCCTAGGGCGGCGGCGAGCTGGTCCGTGTACTGGCCGGATCCGAAGGACTGGCCGGCGAACCAGCCGGACACGAGGACGCGCGGCGCCGTGATCGCGCGGTCCAGGGTGCGGCTCACGGGGCGGCGTCGGGGGCGGCCGGCGGCGCGCCGACGAGGGCGATGGCCAGGTCGCCGACGTTCGTGCCGGTGGGGCCGGGGTCGATGTCGTCGCCGAGGGCGGCGAAGAACGGGCCGCTGTCGTGGCGGTCGAGCGTGGCGCGGGCGTCGCGGCCGAGGGCGGCGGCGCGGGCGACGGTGGTGCCGTCGGCGAGCGCGCCGGCGCCGCCCGGGGAGCCGTCGACGCCGTCGGTGGCCAGCGCGGCCAGCGTGACGGCAGGCTGGCCCGAGAGCGTGAGGGCGGCGGCGAGCGCCAGCTCGCGGTTGCGGCCGCCCGTCCCGCCCAGGCGGCGGAGGGTGACGGTGGTCTCGCCGGCGGCGATCAGGCAGGCCGGCGGCGCGACGGGCTGGTGGGACGCGGCGGCTTCGACGGCGATCGCGGCGAGGACGCGGCCGGCGTCGCGCGCCTCGCCGTGCAGGCCGGTCGTCAGGACCAGCGGCGCGTAGCCGCGGTGGCGGGCCTCGGCGGCGGCGGCGGCGGCGGCCAGGGCGCCGTCGGCGACGACGCGGTAGGCCGGGGAGGGGTACGCGTCGGGCTTGAGCGTGTCGGGAACGCGGCCGGCCATGCCGGCGCGGAGGTGGTCGGCGACGACGGCCGGGACGCGGGCCCAGAGGTCGAAGTGGCTCAGGACGGCGCCGGCGTCGGCGAAGGTGGTGGGGTCGGGCCAGGTCGGGCCGCTGCCGATCGTCGCCGCCTCGTCGACGCCGCCGTGGGCGACGACGTCGCTGAGCGCCAGCGTGACAACCCGCGCCGGCGCCACCCAGCGCAGCAGCCCGCCGCCCTTCACCAGCGAGAGGTGCTTGCGGACGGCGTTGACGGCCTCGACCGGCGCGCCGCAGCCCAGCAAGGTGGCGCTGGTGGCGGCGATCTCGGCCAGCGGCAAGCCGGGCGGCGGCGCCTCGAGCATCGCTGAGGCGCCGCCCGACAGCAGGACGACGACGAGGTCGCGCGGTCCGGCGTCGGCGAGCAGGCGTTGGACGTGGCGCGCGGCCATGAGGCTCGACGGGTTGGGGAGGGGGTGCCCGCCGGGGTAGAACGTCGTGCGGGCGGAGGCGCCAGAGCCGCCGGCGGCGACGCCGGCGGTCACCCGATCGCCGAGGATGGATTCGGCCGCCTCGACCATCGGCCGGGCGGCCTTGCCCGCGGCGACGAGGTAGATGCGCTCGATGGCGGCGAGGTCGAGGGTGAGCGGGTCGTCGGTGCGCCGCGGCGCGCCTGGGGCGTACGGCCGGCGGCCGCCGACGCGCAGCACGCCCGACGCGACGGCCAGCGACTGGTGGACGGCGCGGCCCGCGTCGACGGCCGCCAGCGCGGCCGACAGGATGGCGCGGGCGTCGGCGGGGGGGTGCGGCAGGGCCACGGCGCCCCGCGCTAGCGGGAGCTGGCCGCCCGCCACCCCGCCAGGATGTCGTGCAGGAGGGCCCGGTCCACCTCGATGCGGGTCATCACGTTCGTCGGCTCGCCGTCGGTGCGCGCCTGGCGCGCCGCGGCGCCGTCGAGCCACCGCAGCTGGGCGTCGATGGCGGTCTCGAGCGGGCGGACCTGGACCTGCTTGAACATGTCGGCCACCAGCTCGCGCGCCCGATCGAGCGTGTCGAGGCGCTCGGTGATCGGTGTCGGCGTGCCGGTCTCGGCCGCGACGCGGCCGAGGCCGGCCTCGATCTCGTGCATGCGGGCGGTGAGGTACTTCTGCTCGTGGACGTAGTCGCTCGGGTCGCGGAGGGCGTAATCGGCGGACATCGTCAGCTCCGGGGAGGTCGGGACGGATCGCCCACCAGTGTACCGCAGGTCGGTGCGATATGCCGCTCGGGGCGTGCCGAACGGGCGGTGCGGCCCGGCGACCGCTAGAACGGTCCCCACCGGATCCACTGGGCTACGAGGAAGCCGAGCACCAGCCCCAGGACGACGGTCCAGGCGAGGGCGAGCCGGCGCAGGATCGCGACGTCGCGGGCGATGGCCACCAGGGCGACGAGCTCGGGGCTGGGCGCGGCCGACCGGGCCTGGTCGGCGACCGCCTGGAGTTCGGCCGCCGTGCTGGCCAGCATCGCCAGGGCGGCGTCGAGCTCGGCGCGGGCGGCGTCGCGGGCGGCGCCGCGGAGGGCCTGGGCGGCGGCTTGGCTGGCGGCGACGGACTCGGCCAGCGCGCCGACGCCGCGCTGGACGGCGTGAACGGCGCGGCCGACGTCGCGCGGCCGGCGGGCGGCGTCGAGGCGGGCCTGGGCCAGGCGCCCGACCCAGGCGTCGCTGGCGTCGTCGAGGTCGGCCGCGGCGGCGCGGGCCAGGGCGGCGGCCAGGGCGTCGGCGCCGCCGCGGAGGCTGGCGCGGCCGAGGTCGGCCTCGGCCAGGTGCGCGGCCGGACCGCGGCTGCCGCGGTCCCGCGTAACGATGAGGTTGCCCGCGAGCACGACGTCGAGCTCGCCGGCCGCGTCGGCCACGGTGGCGGCGGTCCAGCCGTCGGCCGGGCCCGGCGATGGGCGCGCTGCGCCGTGACACAGCCAGTCGACGAGCGCGGCGCTCAGGCGCAGCGACGTCGCCAGGACGGTGGCGTCGGCGTCGCTGGGCGCGCGGACGTCGACCCAGAGGGCGCCGCCGCGGTCGGCCAGCGCGGCGCGCAGCTGGCGGGGCGTCAGGTCGAGGGCGGGGGTGTCGTCGCCGTGGTCGTAGGTGGTCGTGAGCATGGCGGGGTGCGTGGTCTCAGGCGGGGCCCATGAGGCCCGACAGAAGGTTGAACAGGCCGATGAAGAAGAGCGCGCCCATCGTGTCGGTGACGGTGGTGACGAACACCGCCGACGCGACCGCCGGATCGATGCCCAGCCGCTCCAGCGTCAGCGGCATGACGACGCCGGCCAGGGCGCCGGCGGCCAGGTTGAGGGCCATGGCCAGGAAGACGGCGCCGGCGATCAGGGCTGGCGAGACCGGGCTGTCGACGACGAACTGGTTCATGACGAGGGCCACCGCGCCGGCCAGCAGCCCGATCGCCATGCCGTTCACCAAGCCCTGCGCCACCTCCTTGCCCAGCAGCCGCCCCACCTGCCGCCGCTCGATCTCGCCCAGGGCCAGCGACCGGACGACGAGCGTCGTGGTCTGGGCGCCGACGTTGCCGCCGTTGCCGGTGACCAGCGGGAACAGCAGCGACAGCAGCACGACGCGGTCGAGCGTGCGCTGGAACGAGGCCAGCACGGCCACGAGCGCCAGCTGCGTGGCCAGGTTCAGCGCCAGCCACGGCAGCCGCCGCCGGACCGAGCGCACCACGGTGTCCGAAGCGCGCTCGTCGATGTCGAGGCCGACGAGGCGGAACATGTCCTCGGTCGCCTCCTCGCTCAGGACGTCGACGAGGTCGTCGTGCGTGATCACGCCCACCAGCCGGTCGTCGTCGTCGACGACCGGCAGCGCCAGCAGGTCGTAGCGCTGCATCCGCTGCGCCGCCGACTCCTGGTCGTCCGCGACGTGGACGCGGATCACGTCGGGGTGCATGAGCGTGCCGACGCGGGTGCGCGGCGGGGCGACGATGAGCTGGCGCAGGCTGACGATGCCGACGAGCCGGCCGCCGCCGTCGCAGACGTAGAGGTAGTAGGCGGCCTCCTCGCCCGGCTCGAGCGCCCGGAGCCGCTCGATGGAGTCGGCCACGGTGTCGTCGGCGGCCAGCGCCACGAAGTCGCGCGTCATCCGTCCGCCGGCGGTGTCGTCCTGGTGGGCCAGCAGCGGCCGGACCTCGGCCTCGGCCGCGTCGTCCATCTCGTGCAGCAGCTCGGCCACCTGGGCGGCCGGCAGGTCGTTCAAGAGGTCGGCGGCCTCGTCGCTCTCCATGAGGTCGAGGATCGGCGCCAGCTGCTCGGCCGAGAGGCCCTCGGCGACCTCGGCCGCCTCCTCGTCGTCGAGCTCCTCGAGGATCGCCGCCGCCTCGTCGTCGTCCAGCTCGTCGATGATCTGGCGCTGGTCGTCGAGGTCGAAGCTCTCGAAGACGTCGACGCGGTCGGGCGGGCGCAACGCCGAGAGCGAGGCGGCCACGGTCTCGAGGTCGCGCGCCTCGAGCGCCGCCGCCACCAGCCGGTAGGCCTCGTCGAGGTCGCCGGCCTCGGCGTGCGCCTTGACGAGGGCGGCCACGTCGGCGCGCTCGATCTCGGTCGCCGCGGCCTCGTCGGCCGGGTGGCGGCGCAGCCCGGGCGTCATCGGCGGCGCTCGGCCTCGGCCGTGGCGGCGACGTTGCGCTTGGCCTGTTCGGGGCCGTTCAGCCAGGCGGGGTCGATGCCGGTCCGCCGCAGCGGGATCCGGTCGCCGACGCCCTCGCGCGTCACGAACTGCGGCTCGCCGATGAGCGCATCGCGCGCGATCGGACCCCACTGCCGGCTGTCGGGCAGCTCGCGGTCGTCGGCCACGACGAAGTAGGCGTCGGCGGGCACGACGATCTCGGCCTGGTCGGGGCCGGCCCCGCGGCGGTCGCGCGCCGGGTCGTGCGCCACGCCGTCGACGTAGACGACGCCGTCGCGCACGGCGACGCGGTCGCCCGGCAGCGCCACGACGCGGCGAAACGTAAAGCCCTCGGGCCGCTCGAGGCAGGCGACCATGCCGCGTAGCGGCTCGGACGACCAGATCAGCGTGTTCGTGGTCAGGACCTCGTCGCCCTCGCGCAGCAACGGCGCCATGCCGGCGTCGGGCATCGTCACGGTGTGTACGACGACGCGGCCGGCGAAGAACACCAGGGCGCAGCTGGCCAGCCCGGCCACGGCTAGCACGGCCGGCAGCCCGCAGCCGAAGAAGCGGCGGGCGACGGGGCTCATCACGGCCGGACGGCGTGGCGCGCCGCGACGGGCAGGTGGATGGCGTGCGCCGGCTTGGGCGTCGGGGTCGTCAGCGGCTGGAGCGGGATCGTGACGTGGTAGGGCTGGCCGGCGATCGCCAGCTCGGGGGCGATGTAGCGGCTGTAGCCCGCCGCCTCGACGACGGCCCGGTAGCGGCCGGGCGGCGGGTAGAAGCCGTACCAGCCGGTGCGGCCGGTGGTCTGGGGGTTCGCCTGGTCGCCGTAGTCGGCCGCCCGCCAGACGCGGAAGTTCTGGATGGCGGGGTCGAAGCGGTAGAGCGTGACCTTGGCGCCTTGGACCCGGCGGTCGCCGCCGGCCAGGGCGTCGTGGACGAAGCCGCCCAGCGCCACCTGGACGGTGCCGAGGTCGACCACCTGGCGGCGTGCGCCGCAGCTGGCGGTCACCTGCAGCGGCCCACCGTCGCCCAGGTCGAACACGCCGGTCCAGCGGCCGTCGCCGGCGGGCGCCAGCGGCAGCTCGGCGTCGCGGTAGCGGGCGGTGACGGTGGCGCCTGGGCAGCGCGAGCCCAGCGCGAGCTCGAGCGGCGCGCCGGGGTGCATCGCGACCTGCCAGGCGCTGTCGTCGCTGACCACGGCGCAGCCGCCGCCGCTGGTGTAAGGCTGGCTGTAGCGGGTGCCCTCGAGGTCCTGTCGCACGGCGATGAGGTCGCCGGCCAGGATGGCGTCGGGGTCGAGGACGACGCCGAGCGGTGCGCCGGGCGCGCTTTGGCCGTCGGGACGCTCGGCGCGGGCCTGGAAGACATGGCTGCCGGCGGCGAGGTCGCGGGCCGGGGTGAGCGACCAGGCCGCGACGCCGTCGTCGCCGGCCGGCCCGGTCGTGGCGCGGCCGAGCTCGACGCCGCCGTCGTAGACGATGATCGTGCTGTCGGGCGGCCCGTCGCCGCCGATCTCGGGCCGGGCGGTGTCGAGTTGGCCGCAGCGCGGGCGGAGGATCGTCGGCGGCGTCAGCTGCCCCGTCCAGTCGCGGTAGTCGACGCCGTCGGTGACGAGCTGCCCGCCGCCGGCGTGGTCGGCCAGCTGGCAGGCGTCGGGCCGCGTCGACCCGTCGCTCGGGCCACCCGGGGCGCCCCAATCGTTGCCGCGGGCGGGCACGCAGACGACGTCGATGTCCTCGGCCCGCACGCCGAACGTGGCGTTGCCGGCGAAGCGGTTGTAGCCGCCCAAGTGCGGCTGCGCGCCGCCGCGGACGTCGACGCCCAGCCAATTGCCTACGACGGTGCTGAAGCGGACCCTGGGCGCGGCGCCGGCGCGGATCTGCAGCCCGATGCCGTGCGTCTCGGCCACCTGGTCGCGCACGACGAGCCCGACCACCTCCGGCCGGGCGCCGTCGCCCTCGATCGTCACGCCGCGGTTGCCGCTGTGGTGGACGGTGACGAAGGCCAGTCGCGGCGCGCTGCGCTGGACGAGCAAGGCGCCGCTGGCGTCGAAGCCGCCCCACGCCAACTCGGCATGCTCGAGCCGCGAGCCCGTGCCGCTGGCGGCGTCGTAGTCGGCGCTGGCGTCGGCGAAGCGGATCTGGCCCCAGGTGCCCGGGATCTGGGCGTCGGTGTCGGAGGTGAACAGGATCGTGCGGCCCGGCTGGCCGACGGCGTGCAACGTGCCCTCGACCGTCAGGCCGGCGCCGCTGAAGAAGCGCAGCGTGGCGCCGGGCGCGATGGCCAGCCGCGCCCCGCCGCGCACCGTGGCTACGGTGCGGAAGTGGTAGGCGTAGCGGCGCGGCCCGAGGCTCTCGAGCGTCGTCTGGCCGGTGAACGCGCCGCTGACGAGGACGGCGTTGTAGGCGTTGTACTCGAGGCGGTTTCCGCTCAGCCGGGCGTCGGCGGCGGCGTCGAGGTAGATCGGGTACTGCTGGTTGCTCTCGAATCGGTTGCCGCGGACCTCGGCCCGCGACGCGCCCAGGATGCGCAGCGCGGCGCTGGGTTGGGCGGTGGTGGTGCTGGCGCGCAGGAACAGGTTGCCGGTCAGCGTCGGCGACGCCCCGGCGCGGATCTCGACGCCGACGCCGGCCGAGTCGGAGAGCGTGCTGTCGGCCAGCGTCGCGGCGTCGGTCTCGATGCCGAGCATTTCGCGGCGCAGCGCGCCGCCGCCGGTCAGCAGGGCGTGCCGGATCGTCGACGGCCCGCTGCCGGGTCGCAGCTGGATGCTGCCCCACGGCTGGGTCGCGCCGGCCTCGAACGTCGCCGGCTCGGCGGCGCTGCCGTCGACGACGAGCCGGCCCAGGACCTCGATGCGGTGGCCGGCCCCCAGCACCACGCGCGCGCCCGCCGCCACCGTCAGCGTGGCGCCGGCCGGCACCGTGACGTCGCAGGTGGTGCGGTAGGGGCCGCCGGCGGCCGTCCAGGTCGTGTCGCCCGCCAGCGCGCCGCAGACGTCGGCGGCGCGGTCGGCGCGCGCCGGCGGGTGCGCGCCGCCGACGGCCAGGGCGAGGGCGGCCGCCAGCCCGGCGGCCAACGCGGCGGTGCGCGAGCGCGACATGGCGCCTCCTCGAGGACGGTGGGCTGGTCGGGCGGAGCCGGTCGCGTGCCCGCGGGCGTTCCGTGGCCGGCGCGGGCGCTATTGTAGCCGCGATTCGGCGAGCCGACGGGCGCGGGAGGCGTGATTGACGGCGCGCGAACGCGGGTCGATACTCCCGACGGCGCCGGTCCGTTCGACGCGGCCGTCGCGCCCGTGCGCGTTGGCGCCCAGGCACCCCAAGGAGGGCCCCCATGTCCCGATTCGCGCGACCGATCGCGGCCGTGTTCGCTGCCGCCGGAATCCTCGCCCTGGGCGCCCAGGCGCTTCAGGCGGCGCCGGCGCGCCAGACCAAGCCGGCCGAGGCGGCGGTGACGGTGCCCGCCGGCGGCGAGGCCGAGGTGGCCGTCCAGGCCTTCTGCCTCAACTTCGGCGAGCCGTTCCCGAAGGCCGTCACCGTCTCGTCGGAGAGCGCGCCGGCCGGCGTCGTGCAGGTGATGAAGGCAGCGGCCCACGGCGGCGCGCTCGACGTCCTCCAGACCCAGATCGCGATCTGGCACCAGATCGAGGGCGCCTGGGGCTACAAGGACAAAGACGTCGACCTGACCACCGCCAAGGCGCTCGTCGCCGCTGCGGTCAGCGAGACCGCGGGAGCGCTGATGGAGCGCGGCGTCGCCCTCGACGCGGCCATCCGGGACGGCCGCGCGAGCGCCACGATCGACGGCTGGCAGGTCACCGACGCCCCGAAGGCCCTGCCGTCGGACGCGCCGTACCACGGCACGGGCACGCTGCGGGTCAAGAACCTCACCTCCGACACCCTGACCGTGCGGGTGCCGCTCGGCCTGGTGCTCAAGGCGGCCGACGCCGCGGAGCAGGACATGGGCGTCTACGCCGTGGAGCAGGTGGCCGAGACGCCGTCGGCGCTGCCCAAGACCGGCTTCGGGCCGATGGCGCCACACGGCGGTGGCGCGGGCCGCTGGATCGCGCTCGTCCTGGGCGCGGCCGTGGCGGTGACGCTGGGCCGGCGCGTCCGGCGATCGGCGACCGCGGCCTGAGCGGCGACGCGCCATGCCCGGCGCAGCGCGCCGGCGCGAACGCCGTCGGACGACCGGCCGGCGCGCGGCGGGCGGTCGCGCCCGTGCCGTGCGCCGGCCGAGCGGCTGGGGGGCGATCGCCATCGCCCTGCTGCTCGCGGCCCTGGGCGCGACGCAACTCGACGTCGATCTCGGGGGCGGGTGGGATTCGACGCCGGTCGCACCGGATGCGCCGGCGTCGGAACCGACCGGCGGCGGGGCGTCCGGCGCCGACAGCGCTGGCGAGGAGGGCGCGCCACCGGACGCCGCCGGCGTTCCCCGCGTCGAGGCGGCGGCCGAGGCGGCGCTCATGGCCGCGGTGAACGGGGCGCGGCGCGCCCACGACGTGTCGCCGGTGCGCACGTCGGCCCTGCTCGGCCGGGCGGCCCGCGGCCACAGCCTCGACCTGCGCGCCAGCGGCGACTGCGGGCACGACGGCGCCGACGGGTCGAGCCTCGAGGATCGCTTGGCGCGGCTCGACGCCGCGCTGGAGCGGTTCGGCGAGGTCGTCGCGTGCGGATCGGCCACGGCCGACGCGGCGGTGGCGCAATGGCTCGACTCGCGCGCCCACCGGGCGATCGTGCTCGGCGCGTCGTACCGCAGCGCCGGCGCCGGCGTTGCCCTCGGCGCGACCGCCGCCGCGTCGCGCTGGACGGTCGTGTTCGGCGCGCCGTGAGGTTGGGCAGCCGTGAACACCGGCGTCGCCGCGCGGTGGGCGCGGCGGACGTGACCGCCGTCCGCGAGAGGAGGGTCCCGTGTACCTGCGCGCCCTGCTCATCTGGGCCGCCATCATCCCGCTGGCCATCGCCAACGGCGCGCTGCGGGTGGGGTGGATCATCCCGCGCACCGGGGAGGCGGTCGGCCATGTGATCAGCTGCTTCACGCTGTCGGCGGCGGTGCTGGTGGTGGCGTGGCTGGCGATCCCGTGGATCGACCCGCCCACCCGGCGCGACGCCTGGCTCGTCGGCCTGGTGTGGCTGGCGGCGACGGTGGCGTTCGAGTTCGGCGCCGGCCGTCTCGCCTTCGGCAAGACGTGGGGCGAGCTGCTGGCCGACTACAACGTCCTGCGCGGCCGGTTGTGGGTGCTGGTGCTGGCGGCGACCGCCGCCGCGCCGGCCGTGGCCGCGGCGTGGCGCGGGGTGAACGGCGGGCGCTGAGCGGGTCCCACAGGCCGCCGCGGCCACGGGTCTCGTCCGAGCCGAACCACCTCGTCGCGCCGGTGTCGGGTGGTGCGTCGAGGCGTCGCCGTCACGGCCGCAGCGTCGCCGCCAGCCAGCCCTCGAGCGCCGCCCAGGCGTCGGCGGCCGGGCCGGGGGCGGCGAGGTCCGCGGCGCCGAGCAGGCTGCGACCGGCGCCGCCCACGACCTCGACGGCGTGCGGGACGTCGGCCGCGGTCAGCGCGGCTTCCCATCGGGCGGTCGCCGCGTCGCGCTCGCCGTCGCCGACGAGGACCAGGGTCGGGATCTGGCTCGCCCCGATCGCGCCCAGCACCGTCGCGTCGGCGAAGGGCGGGCCGTCGAGGATGGCCACGCCGGCCAGCCGGTCGTTCGTCGCGGCGTAGCGCAGCGCCCAGCGGCCGCCGTCGCCCAGGCCGACGACGGCGATCCGCTCGGGGTCGACGGTCTCGACGCCCTGGAGATGCCGGACGGCGGCGTCGATGTCGGCCACGGCGCGCGCCGTCGGCGTGGTCCAGCGCAGCCACAGCGCGCGGACCGCCACGGCGGCGGCCTGGCCGCGGTAGAGGTCGGGCGCGAAGGCGGCGTAGCCGAGCGCGCCCAACCGGTCGGCCAGCGCGGCCGTCGCGGCGTCGAGGCCGCGCCGATCGTGGACGAGGAGGATGCCCGGCCGCAGGACGCGCTCGGCGGGCTTGGCCAGGTAGGCTGCGACCTCGGTCGCCGGCTGCTGGGCCGAGCGATCGGCCAGGCGGTAGCGGCTGTTGGCGACGTCGGCGGCGCGCGGGCCGGTGGCGGCGGCGTAGGCGTTGGCGGCGACGAGGCCGGCCGCGGCCAACGCCGCGGTGGCGAGGGCGGCCAGGGCCAGCCGGCGCGCCCTCATCGCGCCGCGCCGGCGTGGGCGATCGGCAGCAGGATCCGGCCGGCGGCGGGCGGCGTCGCCTCGGCCGTGGGGGCGACGCCGGTGGCGGTGGGCGGCGCGCTCGACGGGTGGGCGGTGGCCGCGGCGGTCGGGGCGGGCGACGGTGTCGGCGGCACCGCCGTCGGCACGGCGGCGCGGTCGACGAGCGGGCCGAGGTGGAGCTCGACGGCGCCGGCGTTCTCGGCGCCGTCGGGCGCCGGGGCCTGGACGCGGCTCTGGAGGAGGTCGATCCGGCCGTCGCCCGAGACGTCGGCGAAGCGCCACTCGGGCACGGCGCCCTCGCCGTAGGGCACGGTGACGGTGGCGTCGCCGTCGTCGTCGCGGCCCGAGAGGTGGTGGGCGCCGCTCGCCAGCGGGCCGAAGCGGATGCGCCAGGCGAACGGGGCGTCGCTGCCCTGGAGGCGGTGGGCGGCGTAGACGAGGTCGGGCTGGCCGTCGGCGTCGACGTCGGCCCAGTGGTCGGCCGGCAGGCCGGTGAAGCGCAGGTCGCAGCGGGTGGTGGTCCGGCGGCCGGTCGGGCGGCCGGCGGTGAACCAGAGGCATTGGCCCTCGACCGTCCGCACCGTGCCGAACTCGGCCAGGATGTCGGGGCGGCCGTCGCCGTTGGCCTCGACGAGGCCGACGATCCGCAGGCCGGCCTCGTCGCCGTCGTGGCCGAAGGTGAGGTCGGCCAGGTCCTCGACCTCGCCGCTGGCCGGCCAGTCGGCGCGGCCGTAGAGGACGGCGCCGTGCGAGCCGCTGAACGTGGCCAGGCCCGAGCCGTACAGCACCAGGTCGTCGCGGCCGTCGGCGTCGAGGTCGGCGACGTCGGCGCCGAAGCAGCCCAGCTGGAGGCCGGGCTGGCCGTGGATCGCCACGTCGGGCTTGCGCGCCAGGGCGATCGTCTTGGGGCCGGCGGCGTCCGACCAGTAGATCCGCAGCGCGCCGACCTGCTCGCTCTCGTAGCGCACGCCGCCCGCGGCGCAGCTGGCGACGACGAGGTCGTGGTCGCCGTCGCCGTCGAAGTCGCCGGCGAAGACCTCGTCGGGCATGGCCTGGGTTCTCTCCTGCTGCGGCGTGCGCGGTGGGTTGTCCTGGCGGATCACGAAGTCGGGCCGACCGGACTGGACGTTGAGGCCGGTGAACGGCCGCCGACCGCGGAACACCCGGACCTCGACAGCGTCCGTCTCGCCCTGCGAGCGCTCGTTCACCTCGATGGCGATGTCGTCGAGCCCGTCGCCGTCGAGGTCGCGCACGGCCTCGAGCTCGAAGGTGTCGTCGTTCAGCTGGTCGGTCTTGCGGTCCGGGAAGCCAAGGTCGTGGACGGCGGCCAGCGCCGAGCGGGCGACGAGGTCGGGCCACTCGGCGCGGCCGAGGGCGACGACGACCTGGCTGGCCCGGCGCGTGCCGCGCTGCGACCAGTGGTTGAGGAACAGGTCGGCGGCGCCGTCGCCGTCGACGTCGCCCGTGGCCTTGACCTCCAGCCGGGCGTCGGCGATGCCGCCGTGGATCACACGCCCCGGCGACAGCGGCACGATCGGCGCCGCGGCGGCATCGGCCGCCCCGGCCCGCGCGCCGATGCCCGCGCCGGCGCTGACGCCCGCGCCCGTGCCGGCGATCGCGAACAGCGCCGCGACGGCCGCCGCGCGGCGGTGGTGGTCGTTCATCGTCCGCCCCCTCCTGCGCCCTCCGAGATCGGGCGCCGGCGAAGGATGCCACGAACGGCCGGATCGGGCGATGGGGTGGGCCGTGCTATCCTGCCCCGATGCCCCACCCGACCGTCCGCGCCGTCGTGCTCGGCCACGCCCAGGACGCCGGCGTGCCGCAGGCCGGCTGCCGCTGCGCCCGCTGCCGCGCCGCCTGGGCCGATCCGGCGCGCCAGGCCCTGCCCGCCTGCCTCGGCGTCGTCGACGCAGCCGATGGGGCGGCCTGGCTCGTCGACGCGACGCCGGCGCTGCCGGCGCAGCTGCACGCCCTCGTCGGGGCGGGCGACGCCCCGTCGCCGCGGCTGGCCGGGATCGTCCTGACGCACGCCCACATCGGCCACTACGCCGGCTTGGTCCACCTCGGCCGCGAGGCGATGGGCGCGCGCGGCCTGCCGGTGCTGGCGTCGCCGGCGATGGCGGCGTACCTGCGCGCCAACGCGCCGTGGCGGCAGCTCG
This sequence comes from uncultured Anaerolineales bacterium, assembly GCA_964651245.1. Taxonomy (GTDB): domain Bacteria; phylum Chloroflexota; class Anaerolineae; order Epilineales; family Epilineaceae; genus Avedoeria. Next base: position 30,310 of record CAZYVI010000017.1, read on the forward strand.
TCGAGCTGGGCAACATCGCGCTGCGCGAGGTCGATGCCGGCGCGCCGGTGGCGCTGTCGGCGCGGTTGTCGCTGGCGTTCGCGCCGGTGCCGCACCGCGCCGAGTGGAGCGACACCCACGCCGTGGTCGTGGCCGGTCCGGCGCGGCGGCTGCTGTGGTGCCCCGACATCGACGGCTGGGCGAGGCTCGACGACGGTTTGGTGGGCCTGCTGCTCGCCCACCGGATCGACATCGCCTGCCTCGACGCGACGTTCCTCACGCCGGACGAGCTCGGCGGGCGCGACGCGTCCGAGGTGCCGCACCCGCTGGCCGGCGACACCGCGGCGGCCGTGGCTTCGGCGCGGGCGGCGGGCTGGGCGGGCGAGGCCTGGCTGATCCACTTCAACCACACGAACCGGCTGCTGGACGACGATGCCGCCTCCGCCGGCTGGGCCGAGGCGCACGCGGTCGGGCTGGGGCGGTCCGGGCATCGCTGGGCGCTCTGACAACGCCGGCGCGGCCGTGACCGCGCCCGCGTCCGCCGCCGCGGCCGACCGCGTGGCCGAATCGGGGGCCGCGGCCCGATCGGGCACGGCGGCGGCGGGCCATCGAACGACCGACGAAGGAGCGCGACGATGGGTATCGCCGGGGACATCGCCGTGGTCGTCGTGGCCGCGTTCGCCGGCGGCTGGGTGGCGCAGCGGCTCGGCCAGCCGCTGATCCTGGGCTACATCCTGGCCGGGGTGGCGGTCGGCCCCTACACCGGCGGCGTCTCGGTCAGCGACCCGCACCAGCTCGAGCTGCTGGCCGAGATCGGGGTGGCGCTGCTGCTGTTCGCGCTGGGCGTCGAGTTCTCGCTCCGCGAGCTGCGGGCGGTGGGGCGGGTGGCGCTGCTGGGGACGCCGCTGCAGGTGGCGCTGTCGGCGGCGCTGGGCGGCGGCCTCGGGCTGGCGCTGGGCTGGCCGCCGATCGCGGCGGCGTGGCTGGGCGGGGTGGCGGCGCTGTCGAGCACGCTGGTGGTGCTCAAGGTGCTCACGGCGCGCGGCGAGGTCGACTCGCGCCCCGGGCGGATCATGATCGGGATGCTCATCATGCAGGATCTGCTGGCGGTGCCGATGCTGATCCTGCTGCCGCGGCTGGGCGACCTGGCCGGCGGCGCGGCGGCGCTGGCGGGGGTGGCGGTGCGGGCCGTCGGGCTCGTGGTGCTGCTCGTGTTCGTGGGCGGGCGGGTGGTGCCGCGGGTCATGGCCCAGATCGCCCGGTGGCAGTCGCGCGAGCTGTTCCTCGTCGCGGTCACGGCGCTCGGGCTCGGGGTGGCCTATCTGTCGTGGCGGGCGGGGCTGTCGTTCGCGTTCGGGGCGTTCCTGGCCGGGCTGGTGATCAGCGAGAGCGTCTACAGCCACCAGGCGCTGGGCGACATCATCCCGCTGCGCGATGTGTTCGGGATGCTGTTCTTCGTCTCGGTCGGGATGCTCATCGACCCGGCCTTCGTCTGGGACCACCTGGCGGTCGTCGTGGCGGTGGCGCTGGTGGTGTTGGTCGGCAAGGCCCTGGTGGTCTGGCTGGCGGTCCGCGGCGCCGGGCACCCGGGCGCGGTGGCGTTCACGGCGGCGCTGGGGCTGTGCGGCATGGGCGAGTTCAGCTTCGTGTTCGTGCGCGAGGGCACGCGCAGCGGGGCGCTCGACGCCGAGCACGCCGCGCTGGCGCTGTCGGCCACCGTCCTGACGATGCTGGTGACGCCGCCGCTGCTGGCCGCCGCGCCGCGCGTCCGCCGCTGGCTGGGCGGGCCGTCGATCCACCCGACGGCGTCGGTGGTGCCGCCGGCGGCGCCGCACGTCATCGTGCTGGGCCTCGGGCGGGTGGGCGTCCACATCGTCGACGCCCTCGAGTCGCTGGCGATCCCGCTCGTGGCGGTCGACCTCGACCCCGACCGCGTCGCCGAGGCGGAAGCCCGCGGCCGCCGCGCCGTGTACGGCGACGCCGCGTCGCCGACCGTGCTGGCCGCGGCCGGCATCGGCCGCGCCCGGCTTGTCGTGGCAGCGCTGTCGTCGGCGGCGGCGGTGCGCTCGATCGTCCATACGATCGGCGAGACCCGGCCGGAACTGCCGATCATCGCCCGCGCCACCGACCCCGAGGCGCTGGCCGACCTCCGGGCGCTGGGCGTCTGCTACGCCGTCCAGCCCGAGTTCGAGGGCAGCGTGGCGATGCTGACGGCCGCCCTCGAGCAGCTGGCGGTGCCGGAGGACACGATCGAGCGACAGACCGACGCGGTCCGGGCGGCGCTGTACGCCGGGGCGGGAGAGGCGACATTGGGCGGTGGCTGAGCGACGGCCTCTGCCATCGGACCCGAGACGGATCGCGCCGCCCCTGGCCGTCGGCCCCGCCCTCCGCCGAACGCTGCTCGATGTCCACGGCCCCGCCGCCGCGGCCTGGATCGACGGCCTGCCGGCGCTGCTCGCGGCGTGCGCCGCGCGCTGGCGGCTGGCGATTGGGGCGCCGTTCGCGCCGCCGAGCTACGCCTTCGTGGCGCCGGCGCGGCGGGCCGACGGGGCGGCCGTCGTCGTCAAGGCGGCGCCGCCCGGCCGCGCCCTGGCTGCCGAGGCCGCCGCGCTCGCGGCGTTCGACGGCCGCGGCGCCGTCCGGCTGCTCGCGGCCGACCTGGCGCGCGGCGTCGTGCTGCTCGAGCGCGTCCAGCCCGGCACGCCGCTGCTGGCGCTCGTCGAAGCCGGCCGCGACGACGAGGCGACCGCCGTGGCCGCATCGGTCATGCGGGGGTTGCAGCATCCGTCGCCCGCGATGCCGCCACCCACGCTCGGCTTCCCCACCGTCGCCGACTGGGTCGGCGGCCTGGCGCGGCTGCGGGCGAGGTACGACGGCGGCACCGGGCCGCTCCCGGCGCGGCTGGTGGCGCGGGCCGAGGCGCTGGCCGCCGCGCTGGGGGGACCAGAAGCGGTCGCGCCCGCGGCGGCGATGGCGACATCGCCGCCGGCCGCGCCGCCCGCACCGCGCCCCGCGCTGCTGCACGGCGACCTTCACCACGGCAACGTCCTCGACGGCGGCGCCGACGGCTGGCGGGCGATCGATCCACACGGCGTCGTCGGCGAGCCGGCGTTCGAGGCGGCGGCGCTGCTGCGCAACCCGCTGCCGTGGTTGCTGGCCGGCGGCGAGCGGGCGGCGCGCGACATCCTGGCGCGCCGCATCGCCATCCTGGCCGAGGCGCTCGACGCCGAGCCGGCGCGCGTGGCGGGCTGGGGGCTCGTCGGGGCGGTGTTGAGCGCGTGGTGGTCGGTCGAGGACCATGGCGCGGGCTGGGAGGGGGCGATCGCGGTCGCGGCGGCGATCGAGGGGACGATGACGGGCGGGCGGGCCGCGGTCTGAGCGCCGGCCGAGATGGCCCGCAATTGGCGTCCGAAGCGGTCTGCCGCGGCCGCCCTCGCGGGTTATGCGGGATGTCGTGCGCCTAGCGGCGCGGCGACGCCGCGCGATCATCGCTGCAACCAAGGACAGCGCCATGTGGCCCGCGTTCCCGGCTCGACGTCGTTCCGCGATGGGTGTGGGTGTCGCACGTGCGGCCCGGCGATGGGCGCCGCCATCGCCGCCGCCGCGCTCGCGCCGGGCGGTCGCCGCGGCTTCGGCGGCCGCCCTCGTCGCCGCGATCGTCGGCGGGCCCGGCCGCGTCGCGCCGCCGGCCGCGGCGGCGGGGGCCGAGGCAGCCCGCGTCGACTGGGCGCTGCCGCGCGCCGTGCGGCCGGGCGAGTTCGAGTGGCCGCAAGGGCTGGCGGTGGCGCCCGACGGGACGGTGTACGTCGCCGACGCCGGCACGCACCGGATCCAGCGGCTCTCGCCCGACGGCGCGGTCGAGGCCGTCTTCGGCCAGCCGGGCGGCGGCGAAGGCCAGCTGCGCACGCCGATCGGGCTCGACGTCGCCCCCGACGGCACGCTCTGGGTGGCCGACAGCGGCAACGGCCGCATCGCCCACTTCGACCGCGACGGCCGCTGGCTGGGAGCGTGGCCGTCTCCGCGAGCGGAGCACCCGCTGGACAGGCTCGACCCGCCGTGGGTGACCGACGTCGTCGCCCTGCTCGACGGCACGGTCGTCGTCGTCGGCGAGGGTCTCGGCCGCTACAGCGCCGACGGCCGGCTGCTGGCCCGGTGGTCGACCCGGCCGCCCGACGACGCGCCGGTCGCGTCGAGCCGGACCCTGCACGTGGGCCTGCCGCTCGAACCGCTGCGGGCGACGGCGCCGCTCACTAGCTGGATCGACCAGCGGATGTTCGCCGCCCGCGCGCCCGACGGCAGCGTCTGGGTCGAGGACGGATCGGGCGCTGTGGGCTTCGACGCGCACGGCCGCATCTTCGGCCGTGTCGGCGGCCACGGGACATCGCCCGGCCGGTTCTACGGCGTCGTCGAGGGCGTCGCCGTCGATGCAGCCGGCCGCGTTCACCTCGTCGACAGCTACCTCGGCCGCGTCCAGTCGTTCGCCCCCGACGGCCGCTTCCTCGGCTGGTGGAGCATCGGCGAGGGCTACACGGTCGACCTGGCCGTCGCCACCGACGGCGCCATGCTGCTGGCCGGCGGCAGGCGCGGCCGCGTCGACCGTTACAGCGCCGACGGGCACCGGGTGGGACGCTGGGGGCGCGGCTGGACGTCGGACCCAGGCGGGCATGTGGCGGTCGGACCCGACGGCCGGCTGGTCGTGGCCGACCCGCTGGGCGGGCGGCTACAGGTCTACGATGCGTCGGGCCGCTTGACGGCGCTCCTCGGCGCCGCCGGCGACGCGCCGGGCCGCTTCGAGCGGCCGTGGGGCCAGGCGTTCCTCGGCGACGCCGGGACGCTGGTCGTCGCCGACGCCGGGCTCGATCGCATCGCCGTCCTCGAGGCCGACGGCGACGAGCGCGGGCGGTTCGGCGAGCACGGCGTGGGCGAGGCGGCGCTGGCGGGGGTGCGCGGGGTGGCGGTGAGCCCCTCGGAGCACCGGCTGTGGATCGCCGACCCTGGGCAAGGGCGCATCGCACGTGGGCACGCCTACGGCGAGCTCTGGACGGCGCTCCACGGCGGATCGATCGCCGCGCTCGCCGGCGAGGCGGGCTTTGACCCTGTCGACGTCGCCATCGACGCACGGGGGGCGCGTGATCGGTTCGACGAACAGCTCTATGTCGCCGACCGTGCCGGTCACCGTGTCGTGCGCACTGACTGGCGCGGGCGAGGGCAACGCTGGCCGGGCGGCGGCCCGGCTGGCCGCTGGCGGTTCGACGCGCCCGAGGCGGTGGCCCTGTCTGGGCCGTGGCTGTTCGTGGCCGACACCGGCCATGACCGTATCCAGCGCCTGCTGACGGCCGGCACGGGCGCCGACGACCGCGCGTTCGGCGGTCATGGCACGGCGCCGGGCATGTTCGACCGGCCGACGGGCGTCGACGTGGCGCCGGACGGCACCGTCGTCGTCCACGACGCCGGCAACCGGCGGCTGCAGCGCTTCGACGCCGACGGCGGGCTTATCGACATCGTGCCGCTGCTCGATGGCGTGCAGCCGCGCGCCATTCCGCCGCCGGCGCCGCTGCCGGACGGCGGGTTCGTGTCGACCTCGACCGACGCCTGGCGGCTGCTGACGTTCGACGCCGCGGGCCGGCGCACCGGGGCGATCGCGCTGCCGTCGCCCGACGGCGCCGCGCCGGCGGTCACGGTCCTCGTCGCCACGGCCGACGGGACGATCTGGCTGGCCGACCGCAACCACCGGCGCATCGTCGCGCTCGCGCCGGACGGCCGGCTGCGCCGCTCGATCCCCACGCCGGGCGAGCAAGACCACGACAACGTCGTCACGTTCGCCGTGGCGCCCGGCGGCACCGTCTACGTCCACTTCGCCTATCCGGAGCGCATCGAGGTGTTCGATCCGCGGGGGCGGCGCATCGGGTCGTGGCCGGTTGCCGACCGGCTCGGCCGCATCGTCGTGGCCGAGGACGGCACGCTCGTCGGCGCCGACAGCTGGCCCAACCTGCCGCGGTACCGTCCCGACGGTACACCGCTCGCGCCGCTGCGCTGGCCGATCGCCATCGGCGCGCGGCTGCGCGACATCGCGGTGCTGGCCGAGGGGCGCTATCTGCTGACGTTCGAGGACCGCGCCGTCATCGCCGCGTCCGACGGGCGGCTCGACGTCACGCTGTGGCGACCGAGCGAGGGCTGCGCCCGCGACGGGGGCGAAAACGGCCAGGCGGCGCTGTTGACGAGCGTCGTCCCGCTCGCCGGCGGTTCGATGGTGGCGGCGTGGTCGCCGGACTGCCTCGAGGGCTGGCGGGCCGTCGGCGAACCCGACGCCGAAACCTGGCGTGTGGCGCTCCACCCCGACGCGTTCGCCGCCGAGCCGCCCGTCATCGTCACCGACACCGCCCGCGCCGACCTCGCCTGGCCGGTCGGCGACGTCCGCCCGGCGGCGCTGGCGCGCGCGCCCGGCTTCCGCCACCTCCCGCCCGGCGGCGGCAGCGCGACGCTCGATCGCATCGTCGCCCTCGACGCGCCCGCCACGCTCCACCTCGACGTCGCCGCCACCGGCGGCCTGCGCCTCTGGCTCGACGACCGGCTCGTCATCGACGCGCCGCTCGTCTGGGCGCCCGGGGACCCCTGGCCGGTGCGTTCGGCGGCCACCGTCCTCCCGGCCGCCGCGCCGATCACCGCCACCCACGCCATCCCCCTCGCCGCCGGCCGCCACCGCCTCCGCGCGGTCTACCAAGCCGACGGCTCCGCCGCCCGGTTGCGCCTCGACGTCACGCTCGGCCCGCCGCTACCGACGCCGACGCCAATGCCGTCGCCGACACCGTCGCCGACGCCGACGACGGCCGCACCGGCCGGGCGGGCGTGGTTGCCGTGGGTGGGGCGGTGAACGTGGGAATCGGCCGCGACTGGGGGGGCGGCGCGCGGCGGCCTCCCACCTTGCCCATATCGGCGGGGAGCGCGTACCCCGCGGTGTAGGGGCACGGCATGCCGTGCCCCTACCGTCGGATAACGCGATACCGTGGGCACGACGAAGCGATCCCGCCGGCCCGCTGTTGCCGAATCGATGCTACGACGGCGTGAAGCCGGCGGCCGGGTGGGATTCCGTTCGGGGCCATGGAGCCGCGTTCCGCGTCACCCCGCCACCCGCCCCCGCAGCGCCGCCGCGCGGGCCTCGGCCTCGGCCAGGCGGTCGCGCTCGCGCTCGACGACGGCGGCGGGGGCGCGGGCGACGAAGGCGTCGTTGGCCAGGACGGCGCCGAGGCGGGCGACGTCGGCTTCGGCCTGGGCCAGCTCGGCGGCCAGGCGCTCGCGCTCCTTGGCGGCGTCGACGAGGCCGGCCATCGGCAGTCGGACCGTCACGCCTTCGGCGGCGACGACGGTGGCGTGGGCGCCGCCGCCGGGCGCATCGCCGGGCGTCGCGCCGTCGCCGCCGTCGCCGGCCAGCGGCGCCACCACCTCGAAGCGGGCCGGGTCGATGCGGGCCAGGCTGACGATCTCGGCCGCCTGGGCGGCGAGCATCGCGGCATGCCGGCCGGCGTGGACGGTGGCCGCCACCTTGTGGCTGGGTTCGACGTCGTGCTCGGCGCGGACGTTGCGGATGCCGCGGACGATGGCCTGGACGAGGGCGAAGTCGGCCTCGGCGGCGGCGTCGCGCGCGCCGGCGGCCGGCCAGCGGCCGACGATGAGCGCCGGCGGGGCGTCGGGCGGCTGCGGCAGGTGGCCCCAGATCACCTCGGTCACGTAGGGCATGAACGGGTGGAGCAGCACCAGGGCCCGGTCGAAGGCGTGCCAGACCACCTGCCGGGTGGCGTCGGCGGCCGCGGCGTCGGCGCCGTAGAGCCGGACCTTGGCCGCCTCGAGGTACCAGTCGGCCAGCTCGTGCCACGCGAACTCGTAGAGCTGGCGGCCCGCCTCGCCGAACTGGTAGGCGTCGAACAGGCGCGTCGCGCTCTCGGTCACCTCGGCGGCGCGCGACAGGATCCAGCGGTCGGCCAGCGCCAGGTCGGGGCGGGCCGCGACCTCTTCAAGCGGGCGGGGCGCGAAGCCGTCGCCGAGGACGCCCTGGATGAAGCGGCCGACGTTCCAGAGCTTGTTGGCGAAGTTGCGCCCGTCGACCAGGCGCTCGTCGGTCAGCTTCATGTCGACGCCCGGCGTCGAGCCGGTGGCCAGCGTGAAGCGCAGCGCGTCGCAGCCGTAGTCGTCGATCAGCTCGAGCGGATCGCGGGCGTTGCCGAGGCTCTTCGACATCTTGCGGCCGGTCGCGTCGCGCACCAGGCCGTGGAGGTAGACCACCTCGAACGGCGCCCGGCCGGTGAGCTTGAGGCCCATCATGACCATCCGGGCCACCCAGAAGAACAGGATGTCGTAGCCCGTCTCGAGGACCGTCGTCGGATACCACCGGCGCAGGTCGTCGGTGTCGTCCGGCCAGCCCAGCGTGCTGAACGGCCAGAGGCCGGAGCTGAACCAGGTGTCGAGGACGTCGCCGTCCTGGGTCAGGGTGAGGTCGGCCGCCGCCGCGCCGTAGTGCGCCGCCGCCCGCGCCCGCGCCTCGGTCTCGTCGCGGCCGGCGAAGGGCGCGCCGTCGGGGCCGTACCAGACCGGGATCCGGTGGCCCCACCACAGCTGGCGGCTGATGACCCAGTCGCGGATGTTCGTCATCCAGTGCTCGAACTCCTTGGTGAAGCGCTCCGGCACGAACCGGACCTCGCCGCGCCCCACCGCCGCCATCGCCGCCTCGGCCAGCGGCGCCATCTTGACGAACCACTGCGTCGAGAGCATCGGCTCGACCACCGTGCCGGAGCGCTGGCTGTGGCCCACGGCGTGCACCAGCGGCTTCGTCTCGACGACGAGCCCGGCGGCCTCCATGTCGGCCCAGATGCGCTGGCGCGCCACCAGGCGGTCGAGGCCGGCGTAGGGGCCGGCCGCGTCGTTGAGCGTGCCGTCGGGGTGGAGGATGTTCACCTGGGCCAGGCCGTGCTTGAAGCCCAGCTGGTAGTCGTTCGGGTCGTGCCCCGGCGTCACCTTGAGCGCGCCGGTGCCGAAGGCGATGTCGACATAAGGGTCGGCGATGACCGGGATCGGCCGGTCGAGCATCGGCACGAGCGCCGTGCGGCCGACGACGTCGGCGTAGCGCGGGTCGTCGGGGTGGACGGCCACGGCCGTGTCGCCCAGGATCGTCTCGGGGCGCGAGGTGGCCACCGGGATGAAGCCGCCGCCCTCGAGCGGGTAGCGGAACGTGTAGAGCGTCCCGGTCGTCTCGTGGTACTCGACCTCGATGTCGCTGACGACGCTCTGGAGTTGGCAGTCCCAGTTGACGAGGTAGAGCCCGCGGTAGATGAGCCCCTCGTCGTAAAGCCGGACGAAGCACTCGGCCACGGCGCGGCTCAGCCCGTCGTCCAGGGTGAAGCGCTCGCGCGTCCAGTCGCAGCTCACGCCCAGCCGGCGGTGCTGGCGGTTGATGATGTCGCCGAACTCGGCCTTGTAGTCCCAGACCCGCTCGACGAACGCCTCGCGCCCCAGGTCGTGCCGCGTCTGGCCCTGCGCCTTGAGCAGCCGCTCGACGACGCTCTGGGTGGCGATGCCGGCGTGGTCGGTGCCCGGCACCCAGAGCGTCGGGCGGCCGCGCAGGCGGTGGTGGCGGACCATGAGGTCCTCCATCGCCGCCGTCAGGGCGTGGCCGGTGTGGAGCTGGCCGGTCACGTTGGGCGGCGGCATGCTGATGACGAACGGTTTGGCCGCTGGGTCGGCCTGGCCGAGCGCCGCCTGGGTCTCGGGCCGGAAGTAGCCGCCGCGCTCCCACCAGTCGTAGACCGCCGCCTCGAAGGCGTGCGGGTCGTAGGCCTTGGCCATTGGGCCGCGCTGGATCGGGCTCTGGAGCGCCATGGCGAACCTCGGTGGGGGTGCGTGCCGCCGCCGGCCGGGCGCCGGGGGGGGGGAGGGGGGCGGTGATGATAGCGCGGCCGGGCGGGCGCGTCGGGTGCGCCTAGCGCGACGCCTCGGTCGCCCGCGCGCGCACGTCGTCGCTCGACAGCCCGCCGCCGGCGGCGCGGGGCCGGATCGTGACCGCGTCGATGACGTCGCCCTCGGCCAGCGCCTGGGCGACGTCGAGACCGTCGGTCACCCAGCCGATCACCGTGTAGAGGCCGGTCAGGTTGCGCGCCGGCTGGCCGTCGCCGGTGACGATGAAGAACTGGCTGCCGGCCGAGTCGGGCCGCGACGCCACCCGGGCCATGGCCACCGCGCCGGCGCCGATCGGCACCGGGTCGGTGGCGTGCAGCTCGGCCGGCAGGCCGAAGCCCGGCCCGCCGAGGCCGGTCGCCAGCGGGTCGCCGCCCTGGGCCACGAAGCCGTCGATGACGCGGTGGAACGTCAGGCCGTCGTAGAAGCCGGCGCGGGCCAGGAAGACGAACGCGTTGACGTTGTGCGGCGCGAGCTGCGGCCAGAGCTCGATCGCGATGTCGCCCTTGGCCGTCGCGATCGTCGCCGGGTAGCGGAACGCGGCCGGATCGAGCCCCTGATCCGTCGGACCGGCCGTGTAGCGCCCGTCGCGGGCAGCGACGTCCGCCGGCGCGCGGTCGGCCGCCGCGAACGGCGCCAGGCCGCGCTCGCCGCCGCAGGCGGTGGCCGCCGTCGCCAGCGCCAGCGCGACGGCCGCGGTCATCGCCCGCGCCCCGCGGCGAACGCTCGGCGCGGCGACCGTGCGTCCCACGCGGCGCGCGGCGTCGGTCCCGGCCGCTATGGCTGCGCCGGCGCGACGGTGTCGGTCGTCGCCGCCGTGTCGGTCACGGCGCCGCCGGGCGCCAGGTCCGGCGCCGCACCGGGCGCATCGCTCAGCGCGTCCGTCGCCGTAATCGCCTCGGCCGCGCCGAGCGTGTCGCTGACGATGGGCGCGGCGTCGAGCGTTCCGGTGGTGCCCAGCGTCTCGGTCAGGCCGAGGGTGTCGGTGATGGCGCCGGAAGTGGCGGACGGCGGTGGCGTCGGCGCGGTGGCGCCGGGCGTGTACTGGCCCAGCATGTGGATCGCGAACGCCGCGCTGGCCAGCAGGCCGACGAGGGCGGTGATCACGGCCGGGTTCGTCCAGCCGCCGCCGGCCGACTCGTCGTCGCCCTCGCGGCGGGCCGCCGCGCGGAACGGCCGGGCGCGTTCGGTGAAGCGGGTGCGGCGGACCGGCTTGGCCATGGCGAAGCTCCTGGGTCGGGCGGGGGCGGCGTGGCGCCGGGGATCGAGACGGGATCGGTCGAGGCTCGGAACGCGATCGGGATCGGATCGGGATCGGATCGATGACGACGGGCGATGATAGGTAGGGCGGGCCCGGCGACGCAAGGTTGGCCGGGGCGGTCGCCCCGACGCCGACCCCGCCCCGCCCTCACCCCGCCGGCGCCCCCAGCCGCACCACCCGCGCCGGGCCGTCGAGGCCGGCGGTGGCGTTGCAGGCGTCGACGACGAGGCGGGCGTGGCGGGTCACGACGGCGTGGTCGACGGCGTCGTGGGCCACCAGGATGACCACCGCGTCGGCGGCGGCGACGGAAGAGGGCGTCAGCGGCTCCGAGGCCAGCGCCAGCGGCGCCGGCAGGAAGACGTCGCCGCCGGCGCGGAAGCGCGCGATGTGGGGGTCGTGGTAGCGGACGCGGGCGCCGCGGGCGGCGAGCAGGGCGATGACGCGCTCGGCCGGCGCGTGGCGCGGGTCGTCGACGTTGGGCTTGAAGGCCACGCCGAGGACGAGGATGTCGGCCCCGGCCAGCGAGGCGCCGTCGCCCTCGAGGGCGCGGACCACCAGGTCGACCACATGCTGCGGCATCCGCTGGTTCACCTCGGCCGCCAGCTCGATGAAGCGCGTCGGGAAGTCGTACTCGCGCGCCTTCCAGGCCAGGTACCACGGGTCGACCGGGATGCAGTGGCCGCCGACGCCCGGGCCCGGCCAGAACGGCAGGAAGCCGAACGGCTTGGTCGAGGCGGCGGCGATGACCTCCCAGACGTCGATGCCCATCTGCTCGCACAGCACCGCCAGCTCGTTGACCAGCGCGATGTTCACGGCGCGGAAGACGTTCTCGAGCAGCTTCGTCAGCTCCGCCACCCGGGGCGAGCTGACGGCCATGACCGACGTGCCCAGCGTCGCCAGGACGGCGGTGGCCACCTCGGTGCAGCGCGGCGTCATCCCGCCCACCACCTTGGGCGTGTTGTGGACGGTGTGCTGCGGCACGCCGGGGTCGATCCGCTCCGGCACGAAGGCCAGGAAGAAGTCGCGCCCGGCCGCCAGCCCGCCCTGCTCGAGCCGCGGCCGGACCGCCTCGTCGGTGGTGCCGGGGTAGGTCGTGCTCTGCAGGATGACGAGCTCGCCGGCGGCGAGGGTGGCGGCGATGCCGTCGGCAGCGGCGTCGACGTAGCTCAGGTCGGGCGTCTTGTTGCGGTCGAACGGCGTCGGGACGCAGACGAAGCGCACGTCGCGCCCGGCGGCGCGGGCGGGGTCGGTGGTGGCGTGCAGCCGGCCGGCGGCGACGAGCGGCGCCAGCTGGGCGTCGGTCACGTCGCCGATCGGGCTCGTCCCCGCCTCGATCGCCGCCGCCCGCTCGGCGCTGACGTCGACGCCCAGGACGTCGAAGCCCTGCTCGGCCAGCGCCACCGCCAGCGGCAGGCCGACGTAGCCCAGCCCGACGACGCTGACGGTCGCCGTCCGGTCGGCGATGCGCGCCAGCAGCCGGGCGGCATGGTCAGCGGTCGCCGGATGCGCCGCCGGCGGCGGTTCGTGGGCCGGCGCCGTCATGCCGGCGGCTCGGCGACCGGCTCGATGGCCGGCTCGGCAGTGACCTGGACGACCGGTGCGGTGGCCGGCTCCACGACGGCGGCGCTGCGCGGCGCGCCGGCGCGCAGCTCGAGCCACCACAGGCCCCAGGCGCCGAGGGCGACGACGAGCGCCAAGACCGCCAGCGCCTCGGCGCCGCCGGCGAAGCTCGTCAGCAGCGCCAGTGCGCCGGCGGCGCAGGCCACCAGGTAGAGCGCCATCGTCGCCTCGCGCGTCGTGGCGCCCAGCGCCAGCAGGCGGTGCGAGAGGTGGTCGCGGCCGGCGGTCGTGAACGGGTTGACGCCGCGGCGCAGCCGCGACGTCGTGACGAGCGCCAGGTCGAACAGCGCCGGGGCCAGCACCAGCGGCGGGATGATCCAGCTCACGCTCGGGCTCAGGCTCGGGAAGCGCAGCTTGAGGCCCAGCGCCGCCAGCGTGAAGCCCAGAAAGAGGCTGCCGGCGTCGCCCATGAAGATCGACGCCGGGTTGAAGTTGTAGCGCAGGAAGCCCAGGCAGGCCCCGACGACGGCCGCCGCCAGCGGCGCCACCAGCAGCTGCCCGTTGGCCACGGCCAGCAGCACGAACCAGGCGGCGGCGATGCCGGCCAGCCCGCCGGCCAGGCCGTCCATGTTGTCCTGGAAGTTGAGCGCGTTCGTCACCGCCAGCATCCAGGCCGCCGTCAGCGCGATGTCGCCCAGCCCGCCGTCCAGCAGCTGGGTGCGCACGCCGCTGGCGATCAGCACGGCCACCGCCGCCACCTGCCCGCCGAGCTTGACGAGCGGCGGCAGCGGCCGCCGGTCGTCGATCGCGCCGACGACGCCGACGAGCGTGGCGCCGGCGACGATGCCGGCCAGCTGCGTCGCCGCCCCCGGGTCGCCCGTCAGCGCCAGCGCGCCGACGACGGCGGCGTAGATCGCCAGGCCGCCCAGCAGCGGCGTCGGCTGCCGGTGGGCCTTGCGGCCGGCCGGCACGTCGACCCAGCCCATGCGCGGCGCGACGCGGCGCAGCGCGGGGGTCGTGATCGTCGCGACGCCGAAGGCCAGGGCGAAGACGAGCAGCGTCGGGGTCAGCATCGCCGGGTTCAGGGTGCGGCCGGCGCGGTCTCGGTCACCGCCGGCGCGGCCGCCGGCGCCGCGCCGGCCGCGTTGCCGCAGCCGAGCGCGTCGTAGAGCTGGATCAGGCCGGTGTCCTGGCTGTTCGACGCCAGACCCTCTTCCACGTACCCGCACGCCTCGGACACGTTGCCGGCGTCGCGCTCGAGGATGGCCAGATTGCGCAACGTGTCGAGGTCGCCCGGCGCCAGCTCGAGGACCTTGAGGTTCGCCTCGCGCGAGCCGTCGGTGTCGCCCAGCCGGGCCCGCACCAGGGCCAGGCCCGACCATGCGGTGGCGTCGCGGCGACCATCGCGGCTGGCCACGTACGTGTCGTAGTCCTTGGCGGCCGCCTCGAAGTCAGCCCGCGCGCCGGCGTCGTCGTCCTGGGCCGCCTTGGCGGCGCCGCGCTCGAAGGCGATCGTGGCCCGCAGCCGCAGCGGGGCGGCGTAGCTGGGGTCGAGCGCCAGGGCGCGGTCGATCGTCTCGAGCGCCTTGTCGTCCTGCCCGTCCAGGTAGTACGTCGTTGCCAGCTCGCGCAGCAGGCCGGCGTTGCTCGGCGTGAGGTGGATCGCGCCGGGAATGTCGGCGCCGTCGCCGGCGAACCACGTGGCGCTGAGCGCCAAGCGCTCGTGCCGCAGCTCGGGCTTCGAGGTCCGGTCGCCCCAGATCTGGTACGCCCGGCCGAGGTTGGCCGAGTGGTCGGTGTTCAGCGGCGACATCGCGTACGCCTGGTTCAGGACGTCGACGGCGGCCTCGAACAACTGGTCGCGCTCGATGGCCAGGAGCGCGATCTCGTCGTCGACCGTGTACTCGTCGTCACCCTGCCGCCGGCCGGCCAGCGCCATCCGGTTGCTGACGCGGTTGGCCTTGGCGTCGGCGCGCTCCAGCAACGCCTTACCCTTGAACAGGACGTAGTAGTCCTCGTGCGGCGAGAGCGCCAGGGCGCGGTTGTAGCCGTCGACGGCCTGAACGAAGTAGTCGTCCGCTTCGTCCCACTTGCCCTGGTCGACGAAGCTGGCGGCCACCTCGTGCGTGCCCTGGAACGCGCCCTTGTACCAGATGTCGGCCCGGACGGCGTCGATGTTCGTCCGCAGGATCAGGATCACGGCGGCCAACGCGGCGACGGGGTAGAGGTAGACCGGCCGGTGGCGGCTGGGCGCCGCCTCGTCCACCAACGGCAGCTCGCGGCTCAGCTGGGCCGCCCAGAGCGTGATGAACAGCAGGATCGTCGCGTAGTAGAGGACCAGTAGCAGCTCGCTGGCGCCGGTGGTGGCGCCGCTGGCGGCGGCGCCCTTGAGGATGCCGGAGTGGACGAAGCTGTAGAAGAAGTAGACGCCCAGCGTCAGCGCCACGAACGCCCACAAGCCGCGGGCGCCCGCGCCGCGCTGCGTGGCCGCCTCGCTGCCCGCCACGAGCCCGCCCAGGATCCACGACAGCGACAGCAGCCACAGCAGGATGTAGATCTTGTCGCCCGGCTCGGCGCGGACGATGAAGTCGTACGCCAGCGTGCACAGCGCGATGAGGAGCAGCCACGCCGCTGAGAGCCAGTCGTGCAGCGGCGGCGGCGGCTCGACCGCGCCGCCCGACGACCGGCGCGCGGCGCCGCGCGCGCGGCCGCGCGGCCCGCCGCGGAGCGCCGCGGCCACGCTGCCGGCGCCCACCGGCGTCGGCTCGGCCAGCAGCTGCGGCCGCGCCGGCGCCAGCGCGCCGACGACGGCGACGAGGGCGGCAAAGGTGAAGAACAGCGTCCGCGTGGCGGCGATGGCGATGCCGAAGTGGATCTCGACGAATTGGCCGATCAGGCCGCCGAGCACCCCGATCAGGACCAGGCGCTGCGTCGCGTCGGACGGGCCGTCCCACCCCCGCAGCACCTTGTGGAGCACGTACGCGCCGAGGCCGGCGACCATCCCCATCGGCAGCGCCACGCCGAACCACGCCACGCCGCGCAGCGCCACGAACGCCGCCGCCAGCGCCGCGCCGCCGCCGAACCACAGCGCCAGGAAGCGGTTGCGGTCGCGCGGGCCGTCGACGAGGCGCAGCGCGCGCAGCGCCACGTAGAAGACGCTGGCGTAGAGGAAGAGGTAGGCCAGCAGGCCGAGAATGCCGGTCTGCACCAGCATGTCCCAGGTCTCGTTGTGGGAGCGGTCGGGCGAGGCGTTGCGCGACTCGAGGCTGCCGAGCTCGGCCGGGTAGAACGGGTTGTAGACGATGTGCATCGTCTCGGGGCCGTGGCCGATCACCATGCGCTGCGGGTCGGACAGGAACAGGTCCTTGGCGCCACCCCAGATCAGGACGCGGACCTTGCCGGTGCCGCTCTCGGTCTGGAGGATCTGGCCCAGCCGGCCCAGGTAGGGCACGTCGCGCAGCGGCGCCAGCGGGCTGCCGGGCAGGTTGAACGCTACCAGGAACGCCGCCACCGCCAGTCCGGCCGCCAGCAGGCCGCGCAGCGCGCGGCGGTGGTGGGCCAGCAGCAGCAGCAGCGTCAGCGCCAGCCCGGTGAGCAGCCCCAGGAACGGCCCGCGGCTCTGCGACAGCACGATCGCCAGCAGCTGGACGACGGCCATCACGATGTAGCCCGCCAGCCGCAGCACCGCCGCGGTGCTCTCGTCCGCCTCGAGCCGGCGGTAGGCCTGGACGAGGCGCATCCAGGTCAGCGGCACGACCATGATCAGGTAGGCCGCGACGAAGATCGAGTTGCCCATCGTGCTGGCCACGCGGCGGGTCACGTTGCCCAGCCACGGCATCGGATCCTGGCCGAAGCGCTGGACGACGGCGTAGAGCGCGATCGGCAGGCTGGGGAGGATGATCGCCAGGACCAGGCGCTCGAGCTGGGCGCGGTCGCGCAGGAACAGCACGATCGCGCCGAACAGCACCACGTAGGCCGACCAGGTGTAGAGACCCTGCAGCCGGTTGTAGGAGCCCCACAGGCTGAGGTTGGGCAGGCGCGACAGCGCCGTCGACAGCGCCACGGCGGCGGTCATGGCCAGCACCGGCGCCACGAGCGGCGTCGCCAGCCAGGCGCGCGCCCGCGCCAGCGTCGGCCGCGGCAGGCCGGCCTGGCCCCAGACCACCAGCGCGGCCGTCAGCATCAGCCAGGCCAGCGAGCGCAGCAGCGTCAGCTTGTCGGGCTCGAAGACGCGGCTCGACCAGACATTGAAGAACAGCGGGACCACCATCACGGCCGCCAGCCAGGCAGTCTCGACCAGGCGGGCCGCGAAGTTCCCGAGGCGCGTACCCATGCGTCCGTCCTTTGTCGTCGCCGTCGCCGCGTCAGCGCAAAGCGCGATTATACGCCCCCGGGTGCCTTGGCGGGGGCCTTGGGCTATCCTTGGCGGCGCGATCCGGGTCCGAAACGAGCGCCGACGGAGTTCCTCGATGGCCTGCCCCGCCCGCCGCCTGCACCTGCTCGCCGCCGCCGCCGCAGCCCTCTGCGCGCTCGCGCCGCGCCCGGCGCTCGCCCTCGACCACTGCGGCCAGGTGACGACGAACCAGGCCTGGAGCCAGGCCGACAACCCCCACGACATCTGCAGCGCCGGCCTCACGGTGCGCGGCTCGACGCTCTCGATCCAGCCCGGCGCGATCATCCGGTTCAACGAGGGCGCCAGCCTGATCATCGACGCCGGCGCGGCGCTGGTGGCCGTCGGCGACGCGCAGAACGCCCCGATCCGCTTCGTCAGCCTGCAGCGGACCGGCACGCCCGGCTACTGGGGCCAGATCCGCTTCGAGCGCGACGCCCTCACCAGCACGATCGAGTCGGCGGTGATCAGCCACGGCGGCAAGGACAACCGGCCGATGGTCGAGGTGCGCGGCACGG
The DNA here is from genome assembly GCA_964651245.1 of uncultured Anaerolineales bacterium. Lineage (GTDB taxonomy): Bacteria > Chloroflexota > Anaerolineae > Epilineales > Epilineaceae > Avedoeria. Next base: position 47,960 of record CAZYVI010000017.1, read on the forward strand.
CCACCGACCTCTTCAACGTGGCGTTCACCCAGTCGGCGGCCGCGCCGCTGGCGTTCGCCGCGTCGGCGCTGGGGCCGAGCACCGAGCGGGCCGGCTCGGTGACGACGCGCGACCAGCGCTGCAGCCTGATCCGGTTCAGCCAGGTCGGCCAGAGCCACATCGAGGTCGACGCCAGCGACGCCGTCGACATCGCCGCCGACGCCACCTGGGCCAGCTTCTGCCAGCCCTACCGCGTGAACGGCATGGTCACGGTCGCCGGCCCGGTCGACCTGGCGCCGACGCTGACGCTCAACCCCGGCGTCCAGTTGCGCTTCGACGCCGAGGGCGGCATCCACACCGGCCTCAGCGCCGACCAGCCCGGCCACCTCGTGGCGTCCGGCTCGGTCGACGTCCTCGAGCACGTGGTGCTCACCGGCCAGACCGAGGCGCCCGGCAGCTGGCGCGGCATCGAGCTGACCGAGCACAGCACGATCGACAACAGCCTGATCAACGTCGACGTCCTCTACGGCGGCAGCGACGACGCGGCGATGATCCGGGTCCGCGACCCGCGCGCCCTGGCCCTCGACCTGACGATGCGGCACGCCAAGCGCTACCCGCTCGAGTTGCCGTCGACGGCCGTCGACACGTTCCTGGGCGGCCTCGTGGTCGGCAAGGTGCGGCAGCCGCCGATCCAGGACAACGGCGTCGACCGCGCCCTGGTGCGGGCGAAGGACATCGCGGTGGACGTGGCCCGCAGCGCCGTCTGGGGCAACATCGGCGCGCCGTACGAGATCGACGGCGATCTGACGGTGGCCTCCGACCAGGGCGCCGAAGGCCTGCCGGCCCAGTTCCGGATCCTGCCCGGCGCCATGCTGCTGTTCGCGGACGGCGCGGCGCTGCGCATCGGCGACCCGGCCGGGCCGCGGGCCCGGTTCGCCGCCGGCCCGTTGCCGGCCGAGCCGCTGGCCGCCCGGGCCGCCCAGGCCGCGGTCGGCGCCGGCGCGGCGCTGGCGCCCGACGACGCGGCCGCCGCCCAAGGCGGCGACATCGTGCTGGGCGCGCTGAGCGGCGGCCCGGCCGGCTGGCAGGGCCTGGTGATCGCCGACACCGCGGTCGAGGTGCTCCTCGAGGGCGTGCGGGTCGAGAACGGCGGCCGCGACGGGGCGATGGTGCAGTGGGGCAAGGTCCGCGGCTCGGTGACCCGCTCGACGTTCCGGGGCGCCGCCGGCTACCCGCTGACGCTGCCGCTGTCGCACGTCGACGCCGTGATGGGCGCCCACCAACAGGTGATGGTCAACCGCAACCAGTACGAGGGCAACGGCGTCGACCGCATCCTGGTCCAGACGGCCGGCAGCGAGCTGGCCCAGCGCCAGGTTGTGCTGGCCGATCCCGGCGCCGGCGTCGAGTTCGACGGCGACGTCATGCTCGGCGGGACCTCGGCCCCGCTCATCGACGTCGACGCCGGCGTGCGCTTCTACCTGCGCGGCGGCAAGGCGATGCGGATCGGGTTGGGCCCGCGCCAGGCCAACGTCCGCCTCAACGAGGCGCGCGGCGCGACGGCCGTCGAGGTCCACGCCGCCCAGCCGGGCCAGCCGCACGCCGGGCTCGTCATCGACGAGGGCTCGTCGCTGCGCGAGGACGACGACGCCGCGGTCGGGTTGGTCGTCGACGGCGGCGGCGCCGGCGAGGCGTTCGTCACGGTGCGCGGCGTGCTCGAGCTGGTGGGCCTGACGGTGACCGGCGACGCGCTCTCGACCGGCGCGACCGGCCTGCTCGTCGCCGGCGGCGGCGAGGCGACGATCGAGGGGCCGCGGCTGAGCCAGCTGGCGGTGGGCGCCCGGGCGGCGGAGGGCGCGCGGCTGATCCTCCAGAAGGGCTGGATCACGGCGTGCAGCCAGTGGGGCGTGGTGAACGAGGATGCGTCGCGCTGCTCGACGGCGGCCCGCATCTGGTGGGGCGACGCCGGCGGTCCGCTCGACCCGTCGGCGGCCGAGGATGGCTGCATGAACGTCGCCAACGAGACCGCCGGCACCCGCGTCAGCGACGACGTCGACTGGGCGGGCTACGCGATCGACGAGCAGCTGACGCCGGTCGGCGGCATCCAGGGCAGCAAGAAGGCGTTCCTGCCGTTCGCGCGGCGCTGAGACCCCGTTGCGGCGATCCGACGGCGGCGCCAGAAACGGCACCGTATGTCGCGGATCCCCGCCGGCTCGCTCACCTTCCTCTTCACCGACATCGAAGGCTCGACGCTCCGCTGGGAGCAGGATCACGCGGCGATGTCCGCGGCGCTCGTCCGCCATGACGACCTGGTCCGCTCGGCGATCGAGACCCACGGCGGGCACGTGTTCAAGACGGTCGGCGACGCGTTCTGCGCGGCCTTCGCCGACGCCGGCGCGGCGCTCGCCGCCGCCGTCGCCGGCCAGCGCGCGCTCGTGGCCGAGGACTGGTCGGCCTTCGGTCCCGACTTCGCGGTCCTGCGCATACGGGCGGGTCTCCACACGGGCGCGGCCGAGGCGCGCGGCGGGGACTACTTCGGCCCGGCGCTGAACCGCACGGCGCGGTTGACATCGGCGGGGCATGGGGGCCAGGTGCTGATTTCGCTGGCCGTCCAGCAGGTCGTCCACGGCCGCCTGCCCGACGGCGTCCGCCTGCGCGACTGGGGCGAGCACCGGCTGAAGGACCTCCACCACAGCGAGCACATCTGGCAGGTCCTCGTCTCCGATCTGCCGGATGTCCGCAAGCCCCCGACCACCGCCGAAGCGTTGACGCCCGGGGACCGCATCGTCGTGGCCGAGGCCGGCGCCCCGGCCCGCCCGCTGCCCGAGAGCATGCGGGCACTGCTGGAGGCCGTCCGCGGCGAGACGGCCACGGTCACCCTCAGCCCCGACCAGGCCCGCGAGATCGCCCAACATCGGCCGGCCGACCTGGCGGCGTTCCGACTGGGCCGGATCGCCGAGTGGAGCCAGCCGCGCTATCGGCTGGACGGGCGCTTCGTGGCGCTGACGCTCCTGGTGGACCAGGGCGAGGAGGTCACGGGCGATCGCTGGGTCGCCAAGCAGGAGCGCTACGACGACCTCGGCGCGCTGCTGGCGGCGGGCAGCGAGTCGGCGTTGGTCGTGTTGGGGCCGCCGGGCAGCGGGAAGAGCACGCTGCTGCGGCGCCTGGAGCTGGACACGGCGATCGCCGGACTGCGGGGCGAGGATGCGTCCGACACGGTGACGTTCTTCGTCCAGCTGAACCAGTACAAGCCGGACGCTGTGGGCGGCGACCCGCCCCTGCCCGGCGCATGGCTGGCGGACCGCTGGGCGGAGCGCTTCCCCGACCTGCGGCCGCTGGGCGACCTCTTGGCCGAGGGCCGGGTGATCCTGCTCCTGGACGCGCTGAACGAGATGCCGGCGGCCAACGCGCGGGAGCTCCGCCAGCGGGTGAGCGGGTGGAAGGACTGGCTCGTGCGGCTGGCGACGGATCGGCCCGGCAACCGGGTGGTGTTCAGCTGCCGGACGCTGGACTACTCCGCGCCGCTGTCCACTCCGGCACTCCGGGTGCCCCAGGTGCAGATCGAGCCGCTGACCGACGAGCAGGTCGCGGCGTTCCTGCGGCTGTACAGCCCGGTGCGGGGCGAGGACATCTGGTCGGCGATCGCGGGCACGCCGCAGCTGGAAGCGCTGCGGAGCCCGTTCTACTTGGCGCTGTTGGTGGATCAGGTCGAGGCGACGGGGGATCTTGCCGAGGATCGGGCCGGGCTGTTCACCGGCTTCGTGCGCCAGGCGATGCGGCGCGAGGTGGAGCGTGACAACCCGCTCTTCGCGCTGGAGGACCTCCTGGACAGCCGCGATGTCCGCCGGATCGCCCAATGGCGGTGGCGGGACGCCTACGAGCTGCCGGAGCGGGGCGTGCTGGTGCCGAAGCTGGCCGCGCTCGCCTACGGCATGCAGGAGGCGGCCGCGGACGGGGGCGCCAGCCAGGTGCGGGTGAGCTTCGACCAGTCGCTGGAGCTGGTGGACCACCCGCACGACGAGGCGATCGTGAAGGCGGGCGTGGCGATCAGCGTGCTCGACGAGGATCCGGCGGCCGACGAGGTGTTGTATCGGCACCAGCTGTTGCAGGAGTACTTCGCGGCCCGGGTGCTGGCGCGCGAGCCGAGGCCGGCGCTGGTGGCGGCGGCCTGGCGGACGGACGAGGTCGGGCCGGGGCTGCGCGAGGTCCTGGCTGCGTTGCCGCCGTCGGAGACGCTGCCGGCCCTGCCGCAGACGGGCTGGGAGGAAACGACGATCCTCGCCGCGGCGATGGTGGGTGAGCCGGAGCCGTTCCTGCGCGCGCTCGTGGCGCCGAACCTGGTCGTGGCCGGGCGTGTGGCGCGGCTGCCGGGGGTGCGGGCGAAGCTCGGCGCGGGCTTCTTGGACGAGCTGCGCTGGGCGCTGGTGGCGCGCAGCCGCGACCCATCGGCGGACCTGCGGGCGCGGATCGACGCCGGGCTGGTGCTGGGCTGGCTGGGGGACCCGCGGTTCGAGCGGCGCGCCGGTCCGCACGGCGCATACCTGCTGCCGCCCGTGGTGGCGATTCCCGGCGGCGACTACCCGATTGGGGACGACGACGTGATCGCGTACGTGAGCGGAACATCGACCTCCCACCAGCCGCGGCACACGGTGCGGATCGCGCCGTTCGAGCTCGGCCGGTTCCCGGTGACGAACGCCGAGTTCGCCTGCTTCGTCGACGCGGGCGGCTACGAGGACGAGCGCTGGTGGGATACGGCCGCCGGCCGGGCGTGGCGGCAGGGCGCCGGGACGGCGGACGGCCTGCACGCCAACGTGCGCTACTGGGTGGCCAAGTTCAAGGCGGAGCCGGCGCTCATGGACGAGTTCGTCGCCCGCGGCCAGTGGGACCAGGCCCTGTACGAGCGGGGCCGGCGACGCGTGGCGATGTCGGACGAGGAGCTGACGGCGCACCTGTTCGAGCTCTACCCGGAGCAGCGATTCACCGAGCCGCGCTATTGGCGGGACGCGCGGTTTCACAGCCCGCTTCAGCCGGTGGTGGGGGTCTGCTGGTACGAGGCGCGGGCGTACGCCTGTTGGCTGGGCGCGCAGATCGGGCGCGCCGTGCGGCTGCCGTCGGAGGTGGAGTGGGAGGCGGCGACGCGCGGGCACGAGGGCCGGAACTACGCATACGGCGACGGGTTCGACGCGCTGGCGGCCAACACCCTGGAGACGCGGCTGAAGCGCCCGAGCCCGGTGGGCGTGTTCCCGGAAGGCGACACGCCGGAGGGCGCGAGCGATCTGAGCGGCAACGTGTACGAGTGGACCTGCAGCCTGTACGGGGCGAGCGACGTCGATGCGGACTACGGCTATCCGTACCGGGCCGACGACGGGCGCGAGAACGCCGAGGCCGGATCGGACATCCTGCGCGTGTACCGGGGCGGCGCGTGGGGCAGCGACCGCGGGATCGCCCGCGCGGCGTACCGCGTGGTCAACCGCCCGGCGATCTCGAACGCCACGCGCGGATTCCGGGTCGCGATGCCCCCGGTCTGAGGCGGGTCCCGGCGCCTACCCCGCCGCCGCCGGCCTTCGCCGCCCCATCCGCCAGGCGACGACGATCACGCCGAACACGATCGCGGCCAGGCCGATGAGGATCGGCACGAACACCGCCACCAGGCTGGTGAACAGCGCGGCGATGTCCTCGGCGGTGCTGACGATCGGGTTGCCGAGGCCGCCGGTGCTGGCGGTGACCACCGGCCGCGCCGTGGCCTTGGCGCCGTGGGCGGCGCCGGCGACGACGAGCCCCAGCACCAGCGCCAGCGTCGGGTCGAGGTAGGACACCGTGCCGGTCGTCGAGGCGAACAGGATCGCGCCGGCCGCCGGCCGGACGACGGTGCCCAGGACGTCGTTGGCGTGGTCGACGACCGGGATCTTGTCGGCCAGGATCTCGACGAGCGTCAGCACGGAGAGCGTCAGGATCGCCCAGCCGCTGGTGAGGGCGTCCCACGGCGCCGCCAGTGTCACGAACCCCGGCGCGAACCGTCCGACGAGGGCCACGATGAGCAGCGGGATGTAGGCGTTCAGCCCGGCCGAGGCCGAGAGTCCGAACGCGCTCAGGAGCGTGGCGACGCTGGTCAGGGTCATGGGGTTGCCTCCGTCACGCCGGACGTACGCGCCGCCGCGCCCGCGGTTGCGCCGTGCGCGCTCCGCCGGTTCCGATCACCGCATCCGTTCGAGCCGAGCGAAGCTCTGCATAAGCTTCTTGACGCCGGCGCCGACGAACGCCACCGTCACCTCCTCGTCGCCGTCGCGCTGTGCGGCGCTGACGACGACGCCCTCGCCGAACGTGCCGTGGCGAACGCGGTCGCCGGGGCGGAACGTGGCCGCGTCGCCGCCGGCGGCGGCACGGGCGGATGCGTCGGCGGGGCGGGCGGCGGCGCCCGGGCCGGGGCGGCGCGCGGCCGGCCACTGCGTGGCGCGGCCGTGGGTCGGCGCGCCGCGGACGCCGCGGGCGGGCGGCGGCTCGGCCAGGACCTGGGCCGGCAGGTCGAGCAGGAAGCGCGACGGCTCGCGGACATCGGTCGCGCCGAAGACGGTGCGGCGGTGGGCGCGCACCAGCACCAGCGACCGCTCCGCACGCGTCAGGCCCACATAGAAAAGCCGCCGCTCCTCGGCCAGGGCGTCGGGGTCGTCCGCCGAGCGGCTGTGCGGGATCGAGCCCTCCTCGAGGCCGGTGAGGATCACCGTGGCGAACTCGAGGCCCTTGGCGGCGTGCAGCGTCAGCAGCGTGACCCGGTCGGCCGCCGACCGGGCATCGAGCGCGTCGACGTCGGCGACGAGGGCGACGCTCTCGAGCAGGGCGGCCAGGCCGTCGCGCGGCGGCAGCGACTCGAAGTCGACCGCCACGTTGCGCAGCTCGACGACGTTCTCCCAGCGCTCCTCGCCCTCGTCGGTGCCGTCGCGCAGGTGGCGGGCGTAGCCGGTGGCGTCGAGGATGAGGCCCAGCAGCGCCGTGACGTCGAGTTGCTCGCGCGCGGCGATCAGCCGCGCCAGCAGGTCGTGGAAGCCGCCGAGGGCGTTGCGGGTCCGGCCGTCGATGGCAACGGCGGCGGCGGCGGGCGAGAGGTCGGCCAGGCCGTCGGCGGCGATGAGCTGCAGCGCCGGCCAGTAGGGCACGCCGCAGGCGCCGGCCACCGCCGCCAACGTCGCCAGCGCCTTGTCGCCGATGCCGCGCGTCGGGACGTTGATCACGCGCTGCAGCGCGATCTCGTCGAGCGGGTTGTGCACCAGGCGGAGGTAGGCCAGGACGTCGCGGATCTCGCGCCGATCGTAGAAGCGCGTGCCGCCCACCAGCTGGTACGGGATCCGCTTGCGCACCAGCGCATCCTCGATCGTGCGCGACTGGGCGTTCGTGCGGTACATCACCGCCAGCTCGCCGAACTTCCCGCCGCGCCGGACGTGCTGCTCGATCTGGTGGACGACGAACGCGGCCTCCTCGACCTCGTCGTAGGCCTCGAAGAGCACCAGCCCCTCGCCGGGGCCGCGCTCGGTCCAGAGCGCCTTGGGCGTGCGGTGCGCGTTCTGGTCGATGACCGCCCGCGCCGCGTCGAGGATCGTCTGGGTCGAGCGGTAGTTCTGCTCCAGGAGGATCGTGCGGGCGGCCGGGAAGTCGCGCCGGAAGCGCTCGATGTTGCGCCAGTCGGCGCCGCGCCAACGGTAGATGCTCTGGTCCTCGTCGCCGACGGCGAACAGGTTGTGCGGCGCCTCGGGCAGCTCGGCCGACGCCAGCGCCTTGAGCATGGCGTACTGGGCGGTGTTCGTGTCCTGGAACTCGTCGACGAGGACGTGGCGGTAGCGCTCGCGGTAGCGGTCGCGGACGGCCGGGTTGCCGCGCAGCAGCTCGGCCGTCTCGAGCAGCAGGTCGTCGAAGTCGAGGGCGTTGCTGGCGAGCAGCAGCTGCTGGTAGCGGGTGTAGACCCGGCCGGCGATCTCGTGCCAGTACGAGGCGGGACGGTAGTCGGCCGGGCGGATCAGCTCGCTCTTGGCGCTGGAGATCGCGCCGAGGATGGCCGACGGACGATACTGCTTCGGGTCGAGGTTGAACTCGTCGAGGGCGCGCTTGACGGCGCGCTCCTGGTCGTCGCTGTCGAAGATCACAAAGTCGCGGTCCACGGCGAGCGCGTCCGCCTCGTGGCGGAGCAGCCGGGCGCAGATGGCGTGGAACGTGCCGATCGTCACCTGCCCGAGCGCCGTCGGCCCGATGAGCCGCTCGAGCCGGCCGCGCATCTCGCGGGCCGCCTTGTTCGTGAACGTCACGGCCATGATCCGCCACGGCGCTACGCCGAAGACGTCGACGAGCCAGGCCACGCGGTGCGTCAGGACGCGCGTCTTGCCCGAGCCGGGCCCCGCCAACACCAGCACCGGCCCCTCGTCGGCCGAGACGGCGTCCACCTGCGCCGTATTGAGTCCCTCCAGCAGCCGCTCGGCCGCCCGCGTCCGGGCCGCGTCGGCGCTCGACTCGGCGGCGGCGGCGGCGAAGAACGGGTCGTCGTAGGCGTCGGCGGGCGGCGTGGCGGGGTCGGGCATGGGCGCGATTGTACATCGCGCCCGACACGCGGCCGCGGTGGGTCGTGGGCCCGCCGCCAGACGACGGCGGCGCGGCAGCGCCGTCCTTGACCCCTCTGCAACGCGGGTGATATCCTTGGCCGGTTCCCCGGTCAGGGAAGGCTTGCCTGTGGCAGCCGGCCGGGAAGCGCCCACCGCGGGAGGTCCGCCGGGGGCACGATGGTCGTCGGCGCCCATCCCAATGATCAGGCGGGCCGGCGGGTTGCGAAGGATTCCAGGCATGAACACCGAGCACGAGACCCCCGCGGCTGAGGCCGATCCGTCGATCGCGGCGCCCGAGGCGCCCGCCGTCGAGGCGAGTGCGGCCGAGGCGCCCGCGGCGGACGACGCGCCCACCGCCGCCATCGAGGCCCCATCCGCCGACGCACCGCCGGTCGAGGCCGACGCCGCGGCGGTCGAAGCCGCCGACGTGGCCGACGCCGCACCGGCCGCCGACAGCCCCCGCGCCGCCAAGGGCGCCTCGCGCGGCCGGCCGCGCCGCGCGCTGGGCGAGCTCGTCGTCGGCGAGAAGCTTCAGGGCAAGGTCGTCGGGCTGTCGAAGTTCGGGGCGTTCGTCGACATCGGCGCCACGACGGACGGGCTCGTCCACCTTACCGAGCTGCCGGGCAAGCGCGTCCGCAGCGCCGAGGAGGCGGTCCAGTCGGGCCAGTCCGTCGAGGTGTTCGTCAAGGAGGTCGACCTCGAGAAGGGGCGGATCTCGCTGTCGATGCGCGCGCCGGTGGCGCGGCCGATGGGCGGGCTGTCGGTCGGCGACGTGGTGACCGGCCAGGTGACGTCGATCACGAAGTACGGCGCGTTCGTCGACATCGGCTCCGACACCGAGGGCCTGGTCCACATCAGCGAGATGTCGAGCGGCTTCGTGAGCCGGCCCGAGGACGTCGTCCAGTCGGGCGCCGAGGTCGAGGTCCGGATCAAGGAGATCGACGCGGGCCGCAAGCGCATCAGCCTGTCGATGGTCGGCCTGGCCAGCGACGCCGCCGCCGGCGCCGAGGCCGAGCGCGGCGACGACGCGCCCGGCGGCCGCGAGCGCGGCCGCGGCCGTGGCCGCGAGCGCGAGGAAGAGGTCGAGGTGCCCGAGGAGCCGGCCGTGCGGATGCCCACCGTCGTCGAGTTGGCGCTGCGGCGGGCGATGGGCGAGGACGTCGAGGACGACCTCGGCGAGCGCGGCAAGGGCCGCGGCGACCGCGGCAAGAAGGCCCCGGCGCGCGAAATGACCGACGTCTACGCCAAGATGCTCGCCGAGTACCGCGACAGCAAGGGCAGCTGAGGCAGCCCGGTCCGCCAGGGCGGCGCGGGCGGACGGAGCGTTCGCTGCCGGCGCTGCCCCGAGCCGCAGTCCACCAACCACATCGCGCCTCGACGACGCCGGCCCTCGCGCCGGCGTCGTTTGCGTGGCGCTGCCGAGCGACCGGCCACCGGGCTCGGCCCGCCGCCGACGGCGCGCCGGGACTGCGGATCGCCGTCGATGTCGCCGTGTCGTCGCCGATCGTGTCTATTGCCTTACGACGTCGCAGACCAGCGCCCAGGACGACCGTCCGACGGGCGCGCATCCTGGACCGGGAGGCATGACATGGCACCATCGACGGCCCGCGCTTCGACCGATCGGAACCGCCCGCGCCCTGCAGCGATGCGCCGCCTCGCCCGCCGCGCCCATGTCGCGGCGGCCGTCGCCCTCGCGGCCGCCGCCGTGCACGGCGGCGGCGCCGCGGCCCAGGCGCAGACCCCGACGCCCCTCGCGCCGGCGCCGGGCACGACGGCCCTGACATACCGGCTGGGCGGCGATTGGTACGAGGTGCCCTACAGCGGCACGCGGGCCGTCGTGCGGCGGCCCGTCGACCTGTCGTCGGCGCCCGCCGGCACGCTGTTCGTGCTCGACCAGGCGGCGGAAGTTGCAGTCTCCGCCGGGCCGGGGACCCCTGTCGCCGGCATGCCGAGGACCCAGCAGCGGCCGGCGGTCCAGGTCATCGACCCCGACGGAACGCTGCTGCGGATCCACGAGACCACAACCTGGCTGACGACCGCCGATCGGCTCGACGCCGACTGGAGCGGCGGCGTCGCGGTGCTCGGCTGGCGCTCCCACCCGATGGGCGCGAGGTACCGCGTCGTCCACCTGGCGGCCGACGGCCGGCTGCTCGGGTCGTTCGATCCGACCGACGTCGGGGCGTCCGACCTGGCCGTGCTGCCCGACGGCCGGATCGCGGTCGCCGAGCGCGGCGTCGTGTCGGTCACCGACCTATCCAGCGGTGTCGTCGAACGCGTCGTGCTCGACGCGCTCGGCCTCGACGGCGCCGGCCCGCAGCACACGTACTCGCCGTATCGCCTCGATGCGTCCGCCGACGGCCGGCTGTCGGTGCTGGCCGTCGGCTCGCGCCCCTGCGACGGCCCGTCGCCGACGCCGGGCCCGTCGCCGACACCGTGGCCGACCCGCACGCCCCGCCCCTCGCTGGGCGGCGCGGCGGGTGCGCCGGTCGCGGCGGTCGGCGCGCCGGGCGCACCGCTGCAGAGCCATACCTCGTGCTTGACGTACGCGGCCTTCACGCTCGATCGGTCGCTTGGACTCGAGGCGAAGTGGACGCTCAGCTCGCATGTCGAGGATTTGGCGGTCCGCGACGGCACCGTCTTCATCAGCCACCGGCGATGGATCCGCGACCAAGTCTTCATCCGCCCGCTCGACGGCCTCGGCCCGTCGATGCGGCTCGTGACGGCCGACGTCCTGCCCGGGAGCGCGCCGCGCGAGTCCCGTGTCGACCCCAACCTGTCGCTCGACGTCGCCCCCGACGGCGCGGTCTGGGCCGTGTGGCCGGCGACCGATCCCTTCACCGCCGGCCCGGTGCGCATCGGTGTCCCCGGCCAGCCGTCGCGGCCGCCGCTTGCCCCGGCCTTCCATGCCGGGCCCGAGATCGAGGGTCCGGTGCGGCCGCGGGCGATCGCGGCGGCGGCCGGCGGGCTGTTCGTGCTCGACGGGGCGACGATGCCGGGCGTTGGCGGCCCCGGTGGGGCGGCGGTGGTCGTCGACGAGCGACGCACCGAGAACGCCGTCCAGACCTGGACGTTCGACGGCCGGCTCGTCGGGCACTGGGTCCACGACGCCAACCCGATGTGGAAGCTGCCGGATCTCAGCCCCTATGGCGCGCCCGAGGACGTCGCCGCCGTCGGCGACCGCCTCTACACCGCCACGCCCGGCGGCGTCTGGCTGCGCACCGGGCCGGGCGAGCCGCTGTGGTTCGCCGGCGCGCCCGGCGTGCGGATCGCCGCCGTCGACGCCGACGACACGGCCGTCGCGGCGCTCGACATCGCCGGGTCGACCGTGCGGGTCTGGACGCCGGACGGCCGGGCGCGGGCGTCGTGGCCACTCGCCGTCGACGGCCGCGCCGTGGCGGCGTCCGACGTCGCGGTCGCGGTGGAGCGCGTGTTCGTGGCCGACACCGGCGGCAACCGCATCCTCGTCCGGTCGCTCGACGGCGCCGACCTCGGCGCCTGGCGCACCCACGACGGGCCGCAGCGCATCGACGCCACGCCGGACGGCGACGTCGTCGTCCTCGGCCGCGGCGGCTGGGGCCTGCGCTACACCGACGACGGCGCGCTGCGGGCGTCGTGGCGCCTGCCGGGGGCGCTGGGCGCCAAGCGCGCCGACGGCACCGACATCACGGCCGGCCCGGACGGACGCGTCTACGTCACCCACAGCCGCATCGCCGTCGGACCGGCCGCCAACCGGTCGCGCGACGTCGTCGAGGCGGCCGGGATCTGGGCGTTCGACCTCGTCGAGTCGCCGGACGACGCGCGGCCGGTGCCGCCCGACGTCGACGCCTGTCCGGTCGACATCGACAAGACGGCCGCGCCGGCCAGCGTCACTCTCGGCGATGCCGTGGCGGTCACGCTCACGGTGCACGGCGCCTGCCCGCGGCGGCCGCTGCCGCAGCAGATCATGCTCGTCGTCGACACCTCGTGGTCGATGAACGATGGCTACGAGCAGGCCAGCCAGCCGCCCGGCGCGCTCGAGCGGGCGCGGCAGATCGTGCTGCCGCTGCTGGCCGCGCTCGACCCGGCCGTCGTCGACGTCGGGCTGGTGACGTTCGGCGACGGCGCGGCGCTCCAGACCGTCCTGTCCGACGACCTGGCCGACATCCGCGGCCGGCTCATCCGCGCCCAGGCCGACGGCGATACCCGGATGGGCGCCGGCGTGGCGCTGGCTCACGGCGAGCTGAACGGGCCGCGCCGCGACCCCGCCGCCCGGCGGACGATCCTCGTCGTCAGCGACGGCGTGTTCAACGACGATCCGGCGCCGGCCGTGGCCGCCGCCCGCGCCGACGGGATCGACGTCCAGGGCCTCATCGTGACGACGCCCGAGTTCACGCGCGCCGTCCGGATGGCGCTCCAGGCGCTGCTGGGCGACGGCAAGCTCCACCTCGACCCGTCGGCCGAGCGCGCCAAGGCGATCATCGACGCCGTCGGCGCCTGGCGCGACGAGCCGGGCCTGTTCGAGAGCCTGATCGTGCGCGACGTGGTGCCGGCCAACATGCGCTACGTCGTCGGCTCGGCGGTGCCGGCGGCGGCGTGGGACGCCTCGACGCGGACCCTCACCTGGACGCTCGGCCCGCAGCCGGCCGGCCTGCCGGTGACGCTGCGCTACGCCGTCGTGCCGCTCGAGGTCGGCGTCTGGCCGACGAACGTCGAGGCCGACGTGACCTGGACCGACGTCCGCAGCGCGTCCGGCGCGCGCCGCTTCCCGGTGCCGATCGTCGAGGTCACCGATCGCCAGCCGCACCGCGTCTTCCTCCCGATCGCGCAGCGCACGGTCTGCACCGCATGGCGACGGCCGATCGACCTCGTCCTGGTCCACGACGTCTCGAGCTCGATGGGCGCGCCGGCCGCCGATGGCGTCCGGACCAAGCTCCAGGTGGCCTCGGAGGCCGCGCTCGTCTTCGTCGAGCGCCTCGACGAGTCGCGCGACCGGCTGGCGGTGGTGACGTTCGACGCCGAGGCGCGCGTCGCCGCGCCGCTGTCGCACGACCGCCGGCCGGCCGTGGCGGCCCTGGCGGCGCTGACGCCCGGCCGCGGCACCCGCATCGACCGCGGCCTGCGCGCCGCCATCGACGCCGTCGCCGTCCAGATGCGCGGCCTGGCGCTGCCCGTGTTCGTCGTCCTCTCCGACGGCCTCCAGAACGGCCCGCGCGACCCCGTCGACGCGCTGCTGCCCGAGCTGCACGCCCTCGGCGCCCGCATCGTCGTCGTGGGCTACGGCGCCGGCGCCGACGAGGCGCTGCTGCGCGCGATCGCCGGCCCGGACGGCGACTACCGCTACGCGCCGGCCGTCGAGGACCTGCGGGCGGTGTACGAGGCGGTGGGCCGGACGCTGGTCTGTCCGTAGCCGCTACCTGTCGCGGCGGCACCCGGCGCCGCCGCGACGGGCCTTGCCAAGCGGCCGCCCGCGGCGCTACCCTCGGGGGGTGGCGTGCGCGGCGGCCGGGCGCGCGCGCCGGGCGGTCCGCCGGACCGTGCCGCGCGCGGCCGTGGCAGGCGTGATGTCGCAGTCCCCGATCGACTTCGAGGAGCTCTTCCGCCAGCTGGGCGGCGCCGGCCGGACGCGGCGCCGCGGGCCGAGCGGCCCGTCGACGCCCGCCGACCGGCCCCCGGTGCCGCGGCGCATGCCGTGGCGGCCGTTCGCCCTCGCGCTGCTGGTGCTGGCCATCGTCGCCCTGGTCGGCGGCGGGGCCACGTTCGTCACCGACGCCTGGTGGTACGCCTCGCTCGGCCAGGCCGCCGTCTTCCGGACGCGGATCGTCGCGCCGCTGGCGCTGTTCGCGGGGGTGGCGGCGGTCGGGTTCGCCTGGCTGGCCGGCCAGCTGTGGTGGGCGGCGCGCGGCGTGACGGCCGAGGCGCGCTTCCGCGGCCAATCCGGCCTCGGCGGGGCGCGCCGGCCGCTCGTCTGGACGCTGACGGCAGTGGCGGCCGTGCTGGCGGTGACGATCGCGTCCGGGGTGGCGGGCCTTTGGCCGGCGGTCCTGGCCTGGCTGCACCGCCAGCCGTTCGGCACCGCCGAGCCGCTCTTCGGGCGCGATGCATCGTTCTACGTCTTCACGCTGCCGTTGCTGCGGGCGGCGCAGGCCGTGGCGTGGACCTGGCTGGTGGCGGCCGCCGGCGGCTGCGCGCTGGTGTACGCCGTAGGCGGCGCGCTCGACCTGCGGCGCGGCCGGTTCAGCGTCGGCCGCCGGGCGCGGGCGCACCTCTCGGCGCTGGCGGCGCTGGGGGCGCTGCTGTGGGCCGGCGGCGCCTGGCTGGCGCAGTTCCAGCTGCTGTTCGCCGACCGGGCCGGCGACGCATTCTACGGCCCCGGCTACACCGATGCCACGGTCCGGCTGTTCGGCCATCGCGCCCTGATCGTCGTCGGCCTGGCGGTGGCCGTCGGCTTCGCCGCCAGCATCGCCGCCAACCGGCTGATCTGGCCGCTGGGCCTGATCGCCGGCGCGCTGGCGCTGAACGCGCTCTTGGTGTCGCTGGCGCCGATGGTCGTCCAGCAGTACCGGGTGGCGCCCAACGAGCTCGACCTCGAACGCCCTTACATCCAGCACAACATCGACCTGACCCGCACCGCCTGGGGCATCGACGCCGTCGACGAGCGCCCGTTCGCGCCCGCGCCGCGGGTCGACCGCGCCGTGCTCGACGCCGAGGCCGAGGCGCTGACCTCGGTGCGGCTCTGGGACTGGCGCGTCATGCACCCGACGATCGTGCAGCTCCAGGCGCTGCGCAAGTACTACGACTTCCTCGACGTCGACGTCGACCGTTACGCCCTGCCCGACGGGACGCGCCAGACGCTCATCGCCGCCCGCGAGCTCATCGCCGCCGACCTGCCCAACCGGACCTGGGTCAACACCCACCTCAAGTACACCCACGGCTACGGCGCCGTCCTCAACCCGGTCGACGAGATCGGCCCGCAGGGCCGGCCGGTGCTCTGGCTGCGCGACATCCCGGTCAGCCGCCGCGACCCGTTCCCGCTCGAGGTGACCGAGCCGCGGCTCTACTTCGGCGAGGCCCGCGGCGCCGACTACGTGTTGGTGGGGACGCGCGGCGGCGAGTTCGACGCCCGCGCGCCCGAGAGCGAGGTGCGCGTGACGCGCTACGACGGCGCCGACGGCGTCTCGGTCGGCAACCGCTGGCGCCGGCTGCTGTTCGCGGTCCGCTTCGGCGACGCGGCGCTGCTGCTATCGCCCGAGATCACCGCCGAAAGCCGCGTCCTGCTGCGGCGCACGGTTCTCGAGCGGGTCCAGGCGCTGGCCCCGTTCCTCGGCTTCGACGCCGACCCCTACCTGGTCGTCAACGACGACGGTCGCCTGGTCTGGCTGCTCGACGCCTACACCGTCACCGACCACTACCCCTACAGCCGCCCGGTGCGCACGAACCTGTCGCCCAGCGGCAGCGCCAACTATGTCCGCAACAGCGTCAAGGTGGCGGTCGACGCCTTCGACGGCCAGCCCACGTTCTACGTGGTCGACGACGCCGACCCGCTCGTCGCCGCCTGGCGCGGCGCGTTCCCGTCGCTGTTCCGGCCCGCCTCCGAGATGCCGGCGGGTCTGCGGGCGCACTGGCGCTACCCCGAGGGGCTGTTCAGGCTCCAGGCCGAGGTCTACACGCGCTACCACATCACCGACGCCACCGAGTTCTACAACGCCAACGACGTCTGGGTGTTCCCGGCCGAGACGGCCGCGGCCGGCAGCGGCCGCCAGGTGACCGAGCCCTACTACGTGACGCTGCGCCTCGACGGCGAAGAGCGCAGCGAGTTCGTGCTGATGCTCCCGTTCACGCCCCGCTCGCGCCAGAACCTGGTCGGCTGGCTGGCGGGGCGGTCGGACGGCGAGGCCTACGGCCAGTTGGTGGCCTACCGGTTCCACGAGGGCGAGCAGTACTACGGCCCGGCGCAGTTCGAGAGCGTCATCGACCAGGACACCGAGATCAGCCAGCAGCTCACGCTCTGGGGGCAGTCCGGCAGCCAGGTCGTGCGCGGCAACCTGCTCATCATCCCCTTGGGCGAGACGTTGCTGTACGTCGAGCCGCTCTACCTCGCGGCGACGTCGGCCGACGCGCTGCCCGAGCTCAAGCGGGTCATCGTGGGCGACAACGAGCGCGTCGTCATGCGCGCGACGCTCGACGAAGCGCTGGCGGCGCTCGTCGGCGGCGCCCCGGCGGTGGCGGAGCCGCCCGCCGACGACGGCGCGGCCGCGCCGGAGCGCGCCGCGGCGCCCCCGCCCGCGGCGCCGACCGCGCCCGCGGCCGACCTGGCGCTGCCGGAAGACGCCGACGCCGCCGCGCTGGCGGCCTACGCCATCGCGCGCCGCCAGGCGGCGCAGGCGGCGCTGGCGGCGGGCGACTGGGCGGCGTTCGGCCGCGAGATGGACCAGCTCGACGCGGCCCTCGACCGTTGGGCGGCGCTGGCGGCCGTGGACGGCGCGGGCGAGGCCGCCGCGCCGACCCCGTCGCCGGGGCCGTAGCGGGCGGATCGCCGGCGTCCGGCGGGATCCCGAACGCCCGCGCCGTCGCGGCCGTCCGCGTGCGTCCATGGCGCGATCGGCCCCGGTGATCCGTTCAGCTGGCGACCGGCGCGCCCATCCGCTGCAGCAGCCGGCGCACCAGCCCCAGCGGCAGCCCGATCACGTTGGCCTCGGAGCCGACCAGGGCGGCCACGGGGTGGAAGCCGGCGTGCTGGATGGCGTAGCCGCCGGCCTTGTCGAACGGGTCGCCGCTGGCGATGTAGGCGGTGACCTCGTCGTCGCCGTAGCAGCGCATCCAGACGGCCGTCGTGGCGCTGGCGCTGGCGCAGCGGCCCGACGCGGCGTCGACGATCGCCACGCCGGTGACGACGTCGTGGCGCCGGCCGCGCAGTCGGAAGAGCATCGCCGCCGCCTCGGCCGCGTCGCGCGGCTTGCCCAGGATCGGCGGGCCGCCGTCGCGGGCGGCGACGATCGTGTCGGCGCCGAGGACGAGCACCGCGCCGCCGGCAAAACCCGCGCTTCGCGGCTGGGCCCGGGCGAGGCCCGCCGCGGCGGCCGCCTTGGCGGTGGCGAGTCGGACGGCGGCCGCCGCCGGCTCCTCGCCGACGGCCACCGCCTCGTCGACGTCGGCCGCGACGACCTCGAACGGGACGCCGAGCGCCCCGAGCAGCGCGTGGCGGCGGGGCGACGCGCTGGCGAGGAGGAGGCGGCGGGGTCCGTCGCGCATGGACGGCAGCGGGTCGGCCAAGGCTAGTCGGCCAAGGCCACGACCCAGATGTTCCGATCGCGTGCGCTCACGTACGCCACGTGCCGCCCGTCGGGGCTGATCGACCAGTCGCCACTGGCGATCCGCAGCGGCTGGGTCACGGGGTCCGTCAGCGGCCGCTCGGCGCCGGTGGCGGCGTCGACCTCGACGAAGCGGTGGCTCGGCGCGCCGACGTCGAACGGCACGACGACGAGGCGGTGGCCGTCGCGCCAGCGGTAGGCGCCGAACCGGCTGTCGAGGCGGCGCGGCGGCGACGCGCCGTCGACCGGGGCCAGCCAGAGGCCGTTGGCGCCCGGCTCGGTGGCGCCTGCCACCATGTAGGCCAACCAGGCGCGGTCGGGCGACAGCAGCAGGTTGCGCAGCCGCTGCGCGCGCAGGATCTCGACGCGCGCGCCGCCGTCCAGCGGCTGCCGCCACAGCACCTCGACGTCGGAGTCGGCCGTCTCGCGCGCCCGCACCAGCAGCGCGTCGGAGCCGAGCCAGTCGACGAGCGAGCCGCGCGGCAGCTGCACGACCTCGGTGACGTTCGAGCCGTCGGGCGCGGCGATCATGATCCGCGCCACCTGGCGCTCGAGCGAGGCGCCCGGGTTGCTGCCCTGCCAGGCAATGCGGCTGCCGTCCGGGCTGAACGAGACGCTGCGTCCGCCGGCCGGCACCTCGAACGCCGCGTTGTCGGCCAGCCGGCGCAGCGTCGTGCGGCCGCTGGCCAGCTCGATCCGCCAGCGCTGGTCGGGGCTGTAGCTGCCGACCGTCGTCGTGACGAGGGCCGGCGCGGCCAGCGGGGCGTCGAGGCGGGCCTCGTAGATCCCGGTCGGGCCGTCCGGAGGCCGGTCGATGAACCACAGCGCCCGGCCGTCGGCGCGCCAGAGCGGCCGAACGCAGCAGCCGCCGTCGGTCAGGCGGACCGGCAGGCCGGGCGGGCCGACGGGGGGGGCCGCGGGCGGGGCGGCGGGATCGGCGCCATGGTCGGCGGCGCCGTCCGACGCCGGTTCGGTCGATGGGGTGGCGACCCGGAGGGCGACGTCGGGTGCGGACGGCTCGGCCGCCGCCGCGCCCGGCGCGACCGCTGTCGCCACCTCCGGCGCATCGCCCGGGCCGCCGAAGTCGTCTGGCGCCGCCGGGTCGGCGCCGCAGCCGGCGAGGAACACGAGGCCCACGGCCGCGACGCCGCGTACCGCGGCGCGAACGCGCACCGGTGCGCCCGTCGATCGCCCGCCGCGGCCGTTGCCGCCCCGGGCGCTCATCGGACGTCCGGCGGCCACGGCCGGGCGAAGTCGTTGAGGATCGGGCCGCCGACGCGGGCCTCGGGCTGGTCGTCGAGGTGCTGCCACTTGCGCGGGTCGTCGAGGTCGCGCTGGAAGCCGATGCCCAGCGAGCTGGCCAGGGCCAGGGTGTCCCAGTCGGCCTCGATGTAGGTCACCGGGTTGAACTTCTTGGCGTGCGCCAGGTCGCGCAGCTCGAGGTGGAGGTGGGGTCGCGAGCGGCACGTCAGGCCCGGGTCGCCGACGACGCCGACGGGGTCGCCGCGGCCGATCGCCTGGCCGGCCACGAGCGGCGAGCGGTCGCGCAGGTGGCCGTAGAACGAGGCGATGCCCAGGTCGGGGTGGTCGATCATCACGTTGTGCGGCGCCGAGCCGAAGTTCATGGCGTCGACGCTGAACACGACCCCGTCGGCCACCGCCACCACCGGCGTGCCGCACGGCGCCGTGAGGTCGACGCCGAAGTGGATGCCGCCGCTGGCGCCGTAGGTGGTGCGGCGCTGACGGTAGGCGCCGGTGGTGTTGCCGTAGGGCTGACCCAGCAGCCAGGTGTCGGGACCCGGCGGCAGCGCGAAGGGCAGGTCGAGCGGGCGGCGCGGCGCGGCGGGGCCTGCGGGGGCGGTCGTCGGCGGCGCGGCGGGCTGGGGCAGGGCCGCGGCGGCGACGGTGCGCGCGCCCTCGCCCGCGGCCGACCGCGCCACGGCGAACCCGAGGGCGAGCGCAACCGCCGCGAGCGCGCCGCGCCGGGGAGAGACGTTGGCCATGGGCATGGTCCTCGCGTGGGGGCGGGGGCCAATCATAGGTGGCGGGGCGGCCCGCGTGCCAAACGACCCTCGCCGCCGACGATTCCTGCACCGTGGCTGCACCTTGGACGACGCGTGCTGGCGAGCGCGCCGCGGGCGGGCGCACCCTGTTAACAGAGGGGACGTGGGCCGGTCGCCTGCCGATGGACCGCGATCAGGCGCCCCTGGACCGGCCAAACACCGGTCGAAGCTATCCCGACCCGCCGGCCCGGCATTGGATGGTGAAATACCATGCGGTTGTCCGCCGCAGGGCCGTGGCGCCGGCCCCGCGGGCGCTGCTGCTTGCCGCTGGCGCGCGGCAGGTCGGCGCGGTGGGCCGGCGAGCACCGGATGGAGGGTCGGGTGTATGGTGTTGGAGGGGGGGAGCCGTTCATCGCGCGTTGGCGCGGCCTTGGCGGGCCGCGTGACGCACAGACAACCGGGGCCGTGGGCCGTGGCGGACGTGACCGCCATGGCTGAGCCCTATGTGCTCGTCGTCGATGCCGATCGGACCACGACCAGCCTGGTCCACGCCGGCCTGACCGGATCCGGGCTGCGCGTCGTCGAGGCGCACGACGGTGACGAAGCGCTGCGCCAGATCCGCAGCGATCCACCGGCCGTCGCGCTTCTGGCCGCCCAGCTGCCGTCGCGCAATGGGCTCGACATCGTTCGCTGGGTGCGCGCCGACCCGGTGCTCGGCCCGCTGCCGATCATCCTGCTCAGCGCGCGCGCCGACGCCACGGACCGGATCCTGGGCCTCGAGCTCGGCGCCGACGACTTCATCACCAAGCCGTTCCACCCGCGCGAGGTGGCGGCGCGGATCAAGGCGCTGCTGCGGCGTCGCATGCTCGACGCCGGGCCGCGCGCGATGCCGGTCCTGCGTGTCGGCGACCTCGTCATCGACCACGACCGCCACGAGGCGCGATTGGGGACGCGGGTGCTCTCGCTGACGCCGACCGAGTTCCGGCTGCTGCGCACCTTGATGGAGAGCCCGGGCCGGGCGTTCACGCGCGCCGACCTCATCGACCGCGCGCTCGGCGAGCCGTTCGCCGGCAGCGCCCGGACGCTGGACAGCCACATGCGCAACCTGCGCGCCAAGATCGAGGCCGTGCCGCGCCGGCCGCGCTACATCCACACCGTCTTCGGCGTCGGCTACCGGCTGACCACGCCGGTCGACGGGGCGGCCGACGGGGCCGGCCGCGACCACGGCCCGGCGCGCGCCGGCCATTGACCCGGGCCGGCCTTCGCCCTACCATCGCCGCCTTCGCCCCGCCCGGCCACACGCCGGTCGGCGGCGCTCGCTTGGGCACGCTGGGGGCACCGCCGCGCCATGCTCGAGATCGCGTTCCTCGGCACCTCGGCCTCGGCGCCGAGCGTGCGCCGCGGCCTGCCGGCGACGGTCGTGCTCTACCGCGACCGGCGGTGGCTCGTCGACTGCGGCGAGGGAACGCAGCGCCAAATCCTGCGCAGCGGGCTCGGCTTCAAGCGCCTCGACACCGTCCTCCTGACCCACGGCCACCTCGACCACATCCTGGGCCTCGGCGGCCTCGTGAGCACGTTCGCCCGCTGGGAGTCAATCGACCGGCTGACGATCCACGGCGGCCGGTCGGCCCTCGACCGGGTGCGCGACCTGATGGGCGTCGTGCTGCGCGGCGACGACATCGGGGTGACGATCGACTACGTCGAGCTCGAGCCCGGCCCGGTGATGCGCACCGGCGACCTCGACGTCGTGGCCTTCCCGGTGAAGCACCGCGGCAGCGGCAACTTCGGCTTCCTGTTCCACGAGCGCTCCCATCGCCCGTTCCGCGTCGACGCCGCGGCCGAGCTCGGGGTGCCGCAGGGTCCGGAGCGGCGCCGGCTGGTCCAAGGCCAGTCGGTCCGGCTGGCCGACGGCCGCGTCGTCCAACCCGACGACGTGCTCGGCCCGCCCGTCCCGGGCGCCAAGCTCGTCGTGCTGGGCGACGTCGCGCGGGTCGACGACCTCGTCGGCATCGCCCGCCACGCCGACGCGCTCGTGTGCGAGAGCACCTACATCTGGGAGGACCGCGCCGTGGCGCGCCAGTTCGGCCACCTGACGGCCCGCCAGGCCGCCGAGCTAGCGCGCGAGGCCGAGGTCGGCACGCTGTTCCTGACGCACCTGTCGCGCCGCTACGGCGCCCACCAGATTCGCCAGGAAGCCCAGGCGATCTTCCCGCGCACGGTCC
The DNA here is from genome assembly GCA_964651245.1 of uncultured Anaerolineales bacterium. Taxonomy (GTDB): domain Bacteria; phylum Chloroflexota; class Anaerolineae; order Epilineales; family Epilineaceae; genus Avedoeria. Next base: position 70,030 of record CAZYVI010000017.1, read on the forward strand.
TGGCCGACGACCTCGACGTCTGGCGCATCCGCCGCGAGGGCGTCGAGCGGGTGCGGCTGCCCGTCGACGAGGACGACGCGCCGCGAGCGACCCCGGCGCGCTGACTGGCCGCGCCGCGACCGCCCACGCCGGGCGCGCGGCGCGGGGCATCGACGATGCGCTGCCCCGCGCCGTGCCGCGCGCCGGCGGCCGTCACGCCGCGTGGCGGTCGGGCGTCGTCGGCGCGGCGCCGTGGCCGTCGGCGCCGCCGGCGTCGAGCGGTCCGTCGCCGTGGCGCGCCAGGGCGGCCAGCGCCGTCGTGCGCGGGCTGGGCGCCAAGCCGTAGGCCCGCGCCAGCGCCGCGGCGCAGACGTCGAACTGCCGCAGCGCCGCCGTGCGGTCGCCGTGCAGCAGGTGCAGCCGCATCACGGCCCGGTGGGTCGGCTCGCGGGCGGGCTCGACGGCCAGGATGCGGCCGGCCCAGTCGAGGCCGGCGGCGTGGTCGCCGTGCGCCTCGGCGTGGCCGACCAGCTGATCGAGCAGCCGCAGGTGGGCGTCGTGGAGGCGCTGCCGGTCGGCGGCGCACCAGTCACGGTAGCAGCCGTCGAGCAGATCGCCCTGGTAGAGCGCCGCCGCGGCCTCGAGCCGCCGGTGTTCCTCGGCCGACACGGCGAACCCGGGCGTGCGGGCGCACGATGCGGTGAGCCGCTCGAAGGCCGCCAGGTCGAGCCAGTCGGCGTCGGCGCCGTCGCCGGCGTCCAGCCGGATCGTCTCGACCTCGACGCGCAGCAGGCCGGGGGCGTCGACGGTGGCCAGCGCGGTGCGGGCGCGCCACAGCGTCTGCCGCAGGCACGCCGCGGCGTCGCCGCCCTCGTCGCCCCACAGCGTCTCGGCCAGGCGCTCGCGCGGCTGCGGCCGGCCGTGGTGCAGCGCCAAGAAGCCGACGAGGTCGCGCACCCGCTCGCCGGCGATGCCGTGACGGCGCCCGTCGGCACGGGCGAGCCGGAGCGGACCGAGGATCTGCAATGCGATGGCGGACATGATCGACCTCCTCGCGCCCACGCCCGAACGGCGCGCTGCGTGGCGGTCATCTTCGCCGCGGCCTCTTGCAGATTCATTGCAGCCGCGCGGCCGCCGGTCTCACCCGCGCCCGCCCGCGTCGTCCGTCGCACGGCGCCCGTCGGTCCAGCGGGTCCCTCGCAGCCTGTCGGCCGGTCAGGCTCACGGCAGCCCGTCGGGGCGCCAGGCGTCGCCGAGGGCGCGCTCCAGTTGGTCGAGCAGCATCGAGGCGGCGAGCGCGCGCAGCCCGAACCGGCTGGCGGCGCCCGGGCCGCCGTCGTCGGCGCCGTCGCGCGCGCCGCCGCCGACGGCATCGCGCCAGGCGGCGGCGAGGGCGTCGGCCGGCAGGGCCGGGCCGCCGCCGGCGGCGCGCTCCAGCGCCCGCAGCCGGTCCGACACCAGTGCGACGCCCAGGTTCAGGCGCCGCAGGACGGTGCGGCGCGAGCAGGCGCCGACCCGCTCGATCCGCTGCGCCGGCCAGCGCGACGGCGCCGCGAAGCGGTGGTAGAGCACGCTGAACGCCTCGCGCTCGACGTCGCCGGCGGCGAAGTCGTCGAACAGGGCGGCTTCGTCGGCCGCCGGCGCCGCGCCGTCGTCGTGCGCCCCGCCGCGGTGCCGGCCCAGGGCGTCGGCGACGAGGGCGCGCAGCAGCTCGGCCAGGGCGCGCGCCCTGGCCGTCGGATCGTCGGCGGCGTCGGGCGGGAGGAGGGGGCGCAGGGCGCGCAGCGCGCACAGCGGGTGGCCCGCCAGCGCCGTCGGGCGGCGCAGCAGGCGAAGCGCGGCCGCCACGTCGTCTTCGGCGATCACGACGGGTCGTCGGGCGGTCGGCGCGGCGGGCGCGCCGTCGGCGACCACGCGCAGCTCGGGCGGGGCGGGGTGTCGGCGGGGCATGGCGTGGTCCTCGGGTGCGTCGGCGGCGGGCCGGCCCGGTGGCCGGACGGCGCCAGGATGCCGGGCTGCCGTCACGTCACGGTCGCACCGCCGTCCGCCTCACGTCGCGCCCACGTCGCGCCCACGTCGCGCCCACGTCGCGCGTGCGTCTCGCGTGCGTCGCGCCGCGGCCGCCCGACCGCCGCGCCTCAGGGCGCGGGCCGCAGGTCGAGCGCGCCGCCGGGCTGGAGCGCGAGCTGGGGACCGCGCCGGCCGGGCCGGGTGGACGCGGTGCCCCGCTGCGCCGCCACCACGCCGGACCTGTCGACGACGACCTCGAGCGCCAGGCCGTCGCGGGTCGCGGCGGTGGTCCATTGGTCGAACAGCGCATTGCCCAGCGCGTACGCCACCAAGGCCGGCCGGCGCGTCGCCGCTCGGCCGGTGGCGACCCACTCGACGGGCTGCACGACGTGCGGGTGGGCGCCGACGACGAGGTCGGCGCCGGCGACCACGAGCGCGCGGGCCAGGCGGCGCTCGATCGGCCGCGGCGCGGCCTCGCCCTCGACGCCCCAGTGCATCACGACGACGACGACGTCGGCAGCCGACCGCGCGGCGGCGACGTCGCGCTCCGCCGCCCCCGGCGCGGCGGCGTCGAGGACGGCGATGGCGTCCGCCGCCTGGTCACGGTCGGTGCCCGGCCCGAGGACGGTCGTGTACGCCAGCAGAGCGACGCGCAGTGCGCCGACCCGGCGGATCGCCGCCGCGCCAGGACCCGGGCGATCCGCCGGCGGCGCCGCACCGCCGCGCCCGCCGATCGCCGTCACGCCGGCCGCCGCCAGCGCCGCCGCGGTCCGCCGCAGGCCGTCGACGCCGGCGTCGAGGCTGTGGTTGTTGGCGAGCGACACGACGTCGACGCCGGCACGGGCCAGCGCGCCGGCCGCCGCGGTGGGCCCGGCGAGGTCGATACGGCCGGGCGCGGCGCCGCCGTCCGGTCCGGGCGGCGCGAGCGGCCCCTCGAGGTTGGCGATCGTCAGGTCGGGCGCCCGGAGCGCCGCGCGGGCCGGCGCGAGCGGCGCGTCGGCGCCGTGGCGGGCGACGGCGGTGGCGATGGCGCGGCCGAACGTGACGTCGCCCAGGAACAGGAGGCGGGCGGTCGGCGGCTGGACCGCCTCGTCGGCGACGTCGACCCTCGGCCCCGCGCCGGCGGGCGGCGTCGCGCCGGCCGCGTGTGGGCCGGGGGTGGCCGCCCCGGCCAGCGCCAGCGCGCCGATCACGCCGCGCCAGGCACGACAGGGGGTGGCGCGGCGGGCGGGGCGGCGGTCGGGGCGGAGCGCGGCGCCGCGGGCGGCGCGGCGCACGGTCGCGGGGCTCATCGGCGGCTCATCGGCGGCGGCTATCGTGGCGGCCGCGCCGGCAACCGCCGGCGCGCCCGCCGCCGCGGTCGACCGCCGCGCCGGCGGCGAGCCCATCGCTCAGGAGCGACCCACGATGCGATCTCGATCCAGCCTCTGGCCGCTGGCACTGACGCTGGCCGTCGGGTGCGCGGCCCCGACGGCGGGGCCCGAGCCGGCCGCACCGCCCGCCGCCGGCGACGCCCGGCGCGACGCGGCGGCGACGGCGGTCGACCCGGCCGGCGGCGCAGCGTCCGCGTTGCCCGCCGACGCCGCCAGCGCCGGCCAGCCGATGGCGCCCGGCGCGGCCGCCGCGCCGCCCATCGAGGAAGCCGTCGGGTCGGGGTCGACCCTCGACCCCGACCGCGACTTCACCCCGACCGATCCGGCCTCGGTGCAGCTCGCCGCCGGGCGGCCGCAGCTCATCGAGTTCTATGCCGAGTGGTGACTGTCGTGCCGAGCCATGAAGCCCGTCGTGCACGGGCTCGAGGACCAGCACCGCGACCGGATCGGGTTCGTCTATCTCGACATCGATGACCCGGCTACGCGGCCGCTCAAGGACGCGCTGGGCTTCAAGTCGCAGCCGTACTTCGTCCTGGTCGACGGCGGCGGCGCCACGGTCGCGTCGTGGCGCGGCCGAACCGACGCCGCCGAGTTCGAGGCGGCGTTCGCCGCGCTGCCGGCCCCGAACTGACGCGCCGCCATCGCCCATCGCCCGGCGTTACAGCAGGTCGAGCGCGTCGACGTCGACCCGCCAGCCGGGCGGCGGCGGGGCGGCGTCCAGCAGCGCGTGGCCCTCGGGCGAGCGCAGCACGATCTGCCAGCGGTAGGCGCCGCGCTGGCGATGGAAGAAGGCCGGCGCCGGGCCGAGGATGTCGGTGTAGGGCAGGCCGAGCCGCTCGGCCGCGTCGCGCAGCGCCTGGGCGTAGGCGCGCGCCGGCGGCTCGGCGGCGGCGTCGCCCAGCTCGGTGACCCACAGCAGCCGCCACAGCGGCCGCCACGGCGGGTAGCCGTGCTGGGCCCGGAACGCGATCTCGCGGGTGTAGAAGCCGGCGTAGTCGTGGCGCGCGGCGTGGGTGATCGAGGGGTGGTCGGGGTTGTAGGTCTGGACGATGACCTGCCCGCCGGCCCCGGACCGCCCGGCGCGGCCCGCCACCTGGGCCAGCAGCTGGAACGCCCGCTCGGCGGTGCGGAAGTCGGGGAAGTGCAGCGCGGTGTCGGCCGAGACGACGCCGACGAGCGTGACGAGCGGCAGGTCAAGGCCCTTCGTGATCATCTGGGTGCCGATCAGCACGTCGGCCTGGCCGCCGGCGAACTGGGCCAGCAGCGCGGCGTGGGCGCCGCGGTCGGCCGTGGTGTCGGCGTCCCAGCGCAGGGTGCGGACGCCGGGGAATGCCGCCTGGGTCTCGCGCTCGAGGCGCTCGGTGCCGAGCCCGACGTAGCGGATCCGGGCGCCGGCGCAGCGCGGGCAGAGCATCGGCGGCGCCTCGGCGTGGCCGCAGCCGTGGCACACCAGCCGCGCCGCCGCCCGGCCCGGCCGCGGTCCGTCGAGGCCGGCGACGTGCTGGGTGAGCGGCGCGTCGCAGCGCGGGCAGCACTGGACGTGGCCGCAGTCGCGGCACTGGACGAACGTGGCGCTGCCGCGGCGGTTCAGGAACAGGATCGCCTGCTCGCCCGCCGCCAGGACCCGCTGCAGCGCGGCGGCCAGCGGCCGGCTGAACACCGAGGTGTTGCCGGCGCGCAGCTCGGCGCGGAGATCGACGATCCGCACCGGCGGCAGCTCGCCCATCGCCGCCTCGCCGCCCGCGGCGCGCGGGTCCGTGGGCACGACCCGCCGCGGTAGCTCGAGCAGGTCCCAGACGCCGCGCCGCGCCCGCCAGTACGACGTCACGGCCGGGGTGGCGCTGCCGAGCACGACCGCCGCGCCGTGCCGGCCGGCGCGCTGGATCGCGACGTCGGTGGCGTGGTAGCGGGGCGTGCGGTCCTGCTTGTAGGCGTCGGCGTGCTCCTCGTCGACGACGATCAGCCCCAGGTCGGGCAGCGGGCTGAACACGGCCGAGCGCGATCCGACGACGACCGTCACCCTGCCATCGCGCGCGGCGTGCCATGCCGCGCGGCGCTCGGCCGCCGTGAGGCCGGAGTGCCAGACGCCGACCCGCCCGGGGAAGCGGGCCTCGAACCGGTCGAGCATCTGCGGCGTCAGCGCGATCTCGGGCACCAGGACGATCGCGCGCCGGCCGGCGGCGGCCACGTGCTCGATGGCCCGCAGGTAGAGCTCGGTCTTGCCGCTGCCCGTCACGCCGTGCAGCAGCGCCACCGGCGCCCCGGTGCCCTGGCCGGCCCGTCGCGGCGCCTCGTCGAGCCGCGGCTCGAGCCGCGCCAGGGCGGCCGCCTGGTCGGCGGTGAGGGGCGGGCGCGGCGCGGCCGACGGCGGGTGGCCCGCCGCGCCGCCGCCGGCCAGGCGGCCGGCGCCGAGCGCGATGAGGTCGGCTGCCGCCAGGGCCCGCAGCGTGGCCGGCGTGGCGGCCGTGGCCTGGGTGACCTCGGCCGCGGGGGCGGCGCCGCCGGCGGCGGCGAGGTAGTCCAGGGCCGCGAGGTGGGCGGTGGTGCGACGCAGGGCGTGCTCGGCGGCCCGCGCCCGAGCCCCATGCGCGGCGAGCACGACGACGTCGGGCTCGCCGGCCGTGGCGGCGGCCACGGTGACCAGCCCGGCCGTCACGAGCGCGTCGACGGCGCGCCGGCTGGCGCCGGTGGCCGCCCGGAGTTCGGCCGTCGAAGGCAAGACGATGTCCGGGCGCCGCAGCCAGGCCAGGGCATCGGCCGCGGCGTGCGGCCGGAGCGCCGCCAGACGGGCGTCGACCGTGGCGGCGTCGTCGACGAGGCGGCGGGCGTGCAGGGGGCCCGCCGCCGCGCGCGGCGCCGCCGCGTCGAGCTCGACGACGAGGCCGGCGGCGAGGGCCGCGGCCAAGGTCGGCGCGAAGGCGCGCGGCGGGACGGCCCGCCGCAGCGCGGCCTCGGAGCGCACGCGCTGCCGTCCGAACGCGCCCACCAGCGCCAGCAGCGTCGGCTCGGCGCCGAAGGCGGGCACGGCGGCGTCGGTGCGGCGGAAGCGACGGGCTGGGCGCGTCTCGGTGCCGGGCGGCAGCAGCGGTTGGAGGCACGCGAACAGCGGCGCGCGGTAGTGGTCGGCCATCCAGCGCGCCAGCGCCACGTCGGCCGGCGCCAGCCACGGGCCGTCGCCGACGACGGCCTCGACGTCGCGCACGCCGCTGACGTCGGTCCGCGCCGCCAGGCCGACGACGACGCCGACGAGCCGCCGGCGGCCGAACGGCACCCGCACCGCCCGGCCGACCGCGATGGCGCCGGCCAGGTGGGGCGGGATGCCGTACGTGAACGGTTCGGCGCGGAACGCGACGTTCGCACGACGCGGCCGGCCGGCGTCGACCGGTACGTCGACGGCGACGTCGGCGTAGCGCCAGCCGTCGGCCTCGGTCATCGCGGGCGGGGTGGCGCGGCGGGCCGGGCGGCGCGCCGGTCGGCGCCGGCCGGCCCGTCGGCGATCACAAGACGATCGGCGCCCCGCGCGCGACGCGGGCGACGCGGTGCTTCTCGGCGCGGATGATCGCGGTGATCGTGTCGACGGTCGAGTCCAGGCAGTCGCGCCGGTTCACCACCACGTAGTCGAAGTCGGCCGCCAGGCGCATCTCCTCGCGGGCGGTGGCGATGCGGATCTTGAGGAGGTCGGCCGGCTCGCTCTTGCGCTCGCGCAGCCGCCGCTCGAGCTCGGCGACGCTCTCGGCCACCAGGAAGATCAGGATCGCGTCCGGCACCAGCTTGCGGATCGTGCGCGCGCCCTGGACGTCGATGCGCAGCACGACGTCGAGGCCGCTGGCCAGCGCGTCGCGCACCTGCTGCTTGGGGATGCCCTTGTAGTCGCCGTAGACGAGGGCGTACTCCAGGAGCTCGCCCTGGTCGATCATCTCGGCGAACTCGGCGACGCTCATGAAGTGGTAGTCGAGGCCGTCGACCTCGGTCGTGCGGCGGGGTCGGGTGGTGGCCGTCACGACGAAGTGAAACGGGAAGCCGCTGGCCTTCATCGCCTTGAGCGCCTCGTCCTTGCCGACGCCCGACGGACCCGAGAGCACGATGAGCTGGGCCGGCGGGTCGAGGAATCGTTCGACGAACGTGTCGCGGACGTCGGCGGCCGCCTCGTCGAGGCCGGCGGCGCCGTCCGCGGCGTCGGTCGGGGCGCTCGGTTGGGGCTCGACGATCACGGCAGCGGCGGTCCTTGTCGACAGCGGGTGAAGCCGGGCATTGTCATCGCGCCGCGCGGCGCTGTCCAGCCGCCGTCGGCGCACCCTCGACGTCGAGCGCCGCGATCGCCGCCCACACCGCGGCTTCGACCGCCTCGAGCGGCGCGCCGGCGTCGACGGTCCGCCAGCGGTCCGGCTCGGCCGCCGCCAGGGCCCGGTAGCCGGCGGCGACCCGCTCGTGGAACGCCACGCTCTCGGCGTCGAGGCGGGTGATCGCGCCGCCCTCGGCGTGGCGGCGGCGCAAGCCCTCGGCCACGTCGAGGTCGAGCAGCAGCGTCCGGTCGGGCACGAGGCCGCCGGTCGCGAAGTCGTTCAGCGTCCGCAGCGCCGCGAGGTCGAGGCCGCGGCCGTGGCCTTGGTAGGCCAGCGTCGAGTCGGTGAACCGGTCGCACAGCACCAGGCAGCCGTTCGCCAGCGCCGGTCGGATCACGAGCCCGACGAGCTCGGCGCGGGCGGCGCCGAACAGCAGCGCTTCGGCGGCGGGCCGGAGCCCGGCGCCCGTGCGCTGGAGCAGGATCTCGCGCACCCGCTCGCCGCTGGGGGTGCCGCCGGGCTCGCGCGTCTCGACGACCGCCCGACCGGCCTCGCGCAGCCGCTGGGCGACGCGGCGCAGCACGGTCGTCTTGCCGGCGCCCTCGGGGCCTTCGAAGGTGACGAGCCGTCCGGGAGCGCTCATCCGTCGACGCGCGAGATCCGGACCCGGCGGTGGGGGTCCTTGCCGCGCGACAGGCTGGCCAGGTTGGCCTCGCGGGCCAGGTCGTGCTGTTGGCGGCGGACGAAGGCGTTGGCCGGCGCCAGGTCGACGAACTCGCGGCGGCCGGCGCGGACCACCTGGATGGCGTCGTGCGTCTCGCGCAGGGCCGCCTCGTCGGGGTCGACGGCCGGTTGGAGGCCGTAGAGCTCGGCCAGCACCTGCTCGATCTGGCCGAACGTGTTCGAGCGCAGGACGTACGTCGGCACCCCCTGCACCTCGGCGTCGCTGATGACGACCGGGCGCTTGCGGTAGTAACTCTTGAGCGTGATCAGGGCGTCCGCCTCGTTCAGCTCGTCGACGAGCAGCATCGGCACGCCCAGCGCCTTGGCGCTCTGGCGCAGCCGGCTCTGGCTGACGCCGTAGGCGTAGACGCGCCGCGCCGACGGCGCCGCCGCCTCGGACCCGGCCGCCGCGCCCGCGCCGTCGCGGCCCGGCGCGGGCCGGCCGTCGCGCGCGCCGCGCCCCAGCGGCGTCCAGGCGGCGCCGTCGGCGGCCGGCCGGCCAGCCAGCGCGCCGCGCAGCGCCGAGCGCTGCTCGATCGGCGGCGGCAGCGGCGTGCCGGGCTCGACGACGGTCTGGCCGTCGTCGTCGACGTAGCGCAGCTCAGGCGCCAGGATCCGCCCCCGCAGCAGCGCGTCGACGGCCGAGGCGACGTTGGGGTGGACGGTGACGCGGTGCCAGTCCTGGATCTCGAGCGCCACGTCGAACGTCGGTGGCGCGCGACGCTCGAGGACGCTCTTCTGGGTGCCGCGCCGCCGGGCTTCCTCGTCGGACAGCGTCACGCTCTCGATGCCGCCGACGAGGTCGGAGAGCGTCGGGTTCATGATGAGGTTCTCGAGCGTGTTGCCGTGGGCGGTCCCGATGAGCTGGACGCCGCGCTCGGCGATCGTCCGCGCCGCCTGGGCCTCGAGCTCGCGGCCGATCTCGTCGATGACGACGGCCTCGGGGTTGTGGTTCTCGACCGCCTCGATCATGACCTCGTGCTGCAGCGCCGGCTCGGGCACCTGCATCCGCCGGGCGCGGCCGATCGCGGCGTGGGGGATGTCGCCGTCGCCGGCGATCTCGTTCGAGGTGTCGACGATGACGACCCGCTTGTGCTGCGACAGGATCCGCGCCGCCTCGCGCAGCAGCGTCGTCTTGCCGACGCCGGGCCGGCCGACGATGAGCACGCTCTGCCCGCTCTCGATCACGTCGCGCACGATCTCGGCCGAGCCCGCCACCGCCCGCCCGGCGCGCAGCGTCAGGCCGATGATGTCGCCGCGGCGGTTGCGCAGGGCCGAGATGCGGTGCAGCGTGCGGGTGATGCCGGCCCGGTTGTCGCCGCCGAAGTCGCCGATGCGCTCGACGACGTGCGCCAGGTCGGCCGGTCCGATCTCGAGGTCGTCGTAGACCACGAAGCCCTTGTGGGACCGGACCTCGGGCGCGCGGCCCAGGTCCATGACGATCTCGACCAGGTCGTTGGCGTCGCTGAACGACCGCACCGCCGCTTGCAGGCGGGTCGGCAGCAGGTCGATGAGCAACTGGAGCTCGTGGACGGTGGGTTCGGTCACGTTCTCTCCCCGGAAAGCGCGTCGACGCCCACCCGCGCCCGGCTGGCGCCCGGCCGGGCTTGGGTGATCGGATTCGAAGTGGCGTGGGGCGCGGACCGCCGCGCGGCGCGCCAGCGGGGCGCGACCCGCTGCCGGCCGGTCGGCCGCGCCGCCAGCCGCCGCTCGACCTCGGCCTCGCCGCCGGCGGCGCGCCACGCCGCCGCCAGCGCCGGCTCGGCCATGGGCACGGCCGTCCAGACGGTCCAGCCGGGCCGCAGGCGCGACGCCTCGGCGAGCGCCGCCGCCGCGACCGCGTCCGCATCGGCCTCGGGTGCGCGGACGAGGCCCAGCCACAGCGCCCCGCGGCCGACCACGAACCGCAGCCCACCGACGACGCGGCCCCGATCGTCGAGCAGGACCCGCAGCCGCTGGCAGCCGGGGGCGGCCGCCGGCACGGTCAGCCAGCGCGGCCACGCCGCGCCAAACGCGCGCTCGCCCTCCAGCTGCGCCTCGGCGACGAGCGCGGCCACCCGGTCGCGGTGCTCGGGCCGCAGCGTCACCGTCTGCAGGGCGTGCTCCGCTCCGGCCGGCGCGGCGGGCGGGACGTCCGCCGCCGGCACCCGCATCATGACGTCGCGCCCGTAGGGGGCGAAGCCGGCCTGGTGCAGCACCTGCCAGACCAGGCCGTCGTCGTGGTCGTGGGCGCACAGGATCCGGTCGACCCCGGCGCGGCCGAGGGCGACGGACGCATCGCCGAGCAGGCGCAGCCAGCCCAGCGCCGCGCCATGCCCGCCGTGGAGGTCGGGCGCCGCGTACGTCAGCACGGCCTCCGGGCCGCCGCGCGGCCGCCGCAACTGGACGAAACCGTCGGCCAACGGGGGCGCGCCGCGGTCCGCGACGAGCGTCACGCCGGCCGCGCCCGGCCATCCGAACCAGCTGGCGAGCGCCAGTCGCACCGGCGCCGGCGCGCCCAGCGCCGCAGACGCCCGATCGAGGGCGATGCCGCGCGCCTGCCACCGGGCGATGCGCGTCGTGTCGAGTGGGTTGAAGGCCCGTGCCACCGGTCCATTATAGCCGTCGCCGCCGGCGCGGCGCGGGCGCGGCGCGCCGCGCCCGGCGAAGCTGATCGTCCTACGGCGCCGATCGCGAGCGAGCGGCGCCGACGGGCGTCGCCGACGGCGCGGCGGTGGGCGGTGCGGACGGCGTCGGCGACGCGCCGGGCGTGGCCGACGCCCCGGGCGCGCCGGAGGCGGCCGCGGGCGGGCGGGCGTCGGACGTCGGCGTCGCCGTCGGGGCCAGGTACCGTTCCAGCGGCGGCGGCGGCGTGGCGCCGTTCGGCGGGGCCGCCAGCGACACCGCCGCCAGCGCGTCGTAGCCCATCGCGCCCGGCACATAGCCCTCGACCCGCGGCCCGACGGCCGCGACGCCCCGGGCGTAGGCCAGGAAGACGCGCGGCACGTCGGCGGCGACGATCGCGGCGGCGCTCTCGTAGAGCGTGCGGCGCCGGTCGGTGGCCACCGTGCGCTGCGCCTCGAGGAGGATCTTGAACAGGTCGGTGTTCTCGTAGCGGCCCTCGGCCGCGGTGCGGGCGGGCCCGAAGTGCCAGTACCACAGGCTGTCGGGATCGGAGGTCTGGGCGTCCCAGCCGATGAGCCACGCCCGGTACAGGCCGCGGTCCCGGTTGTCGAGGAAGCGCCGGGTGCTGATCGGGTTGACGCTGGCGTCGATGCCGATCCCCTTGAGCATCTCGGCGATGGCCTGGGCCGTGCCCAGCGGGTCGGGCAGATAGGGCCGCGGCTGGTCCGGCACCCAGATCCGCAGCCGGAAGCCCTCGCCGACCTCTGCATCGGCCAGCAGCGCCTTGGCGCGCTCGACGTCGGCCGTCGGCGGCGCGAGGGTGTCGACATGGCCGATGAAGCCCGGCGGCAGGAGCTGGCCGCTGGGCTGCGCCTGGCTGCCGAATCGCGGCGCCAGCGCCACGCGGTCGATCGCCAGGTTGATCGCCTCCCGCACTCGGCGGTCCGAGAGCGGGCTGGCCGAGGTGTCGAGCATGAGCCACGCCGAAGCGCGCGCCGGGCGCGCCACCAGCCGCAGCCCGGGCGTGGCCAGGGTGCCGGTGATCGGCATGTCGGCCGCGAAGCTGGCGCCGGCGACGGTGCCGGCGGCTACCGCCGCGGCCCGCGCCTCGGCGTCGGGAATGGCGGCCAGCACGAGCGACGGGGACGCCGGGGCGGCGCCCCAGTAGCGCTCGTTGGCGTCCAGGGTCACGACGCCGGCGGCGACGTCCCAGCGCCGCACCTGGTACGGGCCGCTGCCGACCGGCAGGTGGCTGCCGTCGGCGCCGTACGCCTCGCCGGCCTCGCTCACCGCGCGCGGGCTGGCGATGCCGAACGCCGGGTTGGCCAGGTGCTGCACGAACGGCGCGAACGGCTGTCGCAGCGTCACCCGCAGCGTCACCGAGTCAAGCGCCTCGACGCGCTCGACGATGCCGTTGTCGTCGTGGGCGCCGAACAGCGACAGCCACTGCAGGAACCGCCCCTTGTGCTGGGGGTGGTCGGGCAGCAGCCAGCGTTCGATGTTCCACTTCACGGCGGGCGCGTCCACGGCGGTCCCGTCGTGAAAGACGACGCCGCGCCGCAGCAGGAAGGTGTAGGTCTTGCCGCTGACGTCGGCGTCCCAGTTCTCGGCCAACCCGGGTGCCAGCTCGAAGCTGCCGTCGTCGCGGTAGCGCAGCAGCCCGTCGTACACCTGGGCGGCGACGGCGATGGCCGCGGCGTCGGTGCCGGCGCGGGCGGGGTCGAGCGTCGTGGGCGCCGAGTCGAGGGCCCAGACGACCGCGCGCGGGTCGACCGTCGCCGCCGGCGGCGGCAGCGGCGGCCCGATCGGCGTCGGCGCGGCCGCGGTGCAGCCGGCGACGAGCGCCGCCGCGGCGGCGAGCGCGACGGCGCTGCCGCGGCGCCGGCAACGGGCGGCGCGGTGCGCCGTGGCGGTCGGATCGTTCATGGCGCCGTCATTGTAGGGCGGCGGCGCCCCAGGGGGTCAGCGGCACAGCGTCTTGCCGGCGATGGCGGTGTAGATCTGGCGCAGCGCAGCGCCGTCGCTGGCGGCGAAGGCCCGGGCGCCGCTGCCGGCCACCTGGCGGAGCAGGGCGGCGTCGAAGTCGGTGCCGAGCCCGATCGTGTAGACCGTGAAGCCCAGGCTCCGGGCGTCGCGGGCCGCCTGCAGGACGGCAGCTTCGGTGCCGGGCGTCGGCCGTCCGTCGGTGAGCAGCACGATGACCGGCACGTTGTCGCGCCGGTGGCGGCTGCTGATCAGCTCGCGCATCGAGGCGTTCAGGCCGAGGTCGATGCGGGTCCCGCTGGCGTTGACCAGCGACCGCAGCGCCTGCTCGAGCCCGCCGCGGGCGCCGGTGAGGCCCTGCGGCGTCGTCGCGCTGCCGTTGAACGACACGATCGCCGCCTGGTCCTCGGGCAACGTCATCTGGCTCAGGAACGCCCGCACGGCGTCGAGGCTGACCTGCATCTTCGTCTGGCGACTGCCGGCGGCGCTGGGCTCGAGCATGCTCGTCGAGGTGTCGATGGCCAGGACGATGTCGGCCCGCTGCGGCCGGCAGCTCGAGCGATAGGCCAGCGGCAGGAACCAGCGGGCGGTCCGGGTCACCGAGACCTCGGGCACCGGGAACGTAGCCGCGCCGGGCGCGCCGGTGATGTCGACGTAGTCGAGGTCGGCCCGGACGTTCGTCGGCCGCAGCCCGGTCTGGGTGGGCCGGACGACGTACGACAGCCGCAGGCCGGAGATCGGGACGTTGGACAGCGTCCAGGTCAGGGTCCGCGTCGCGTCATCCCAGGCGGCGGCCGGCTGGGCCGACCCCGCCTCGTAGCGCATGTCGGGGGGGACGACGTCGGTGACGGTGGCGGTGCGGAACAGCTCGGAGATGCTGATCCGCCGCCCGATGTCGGCGTAGACCGCGGCGAGGTCGAGCTCGGAGTTGGCGGCGTAGAAGCGGTCGGGGCTCGTCGCCATCCGCGCCAGCAGGTCGGTGTCGAGGTCGGCGCCGAGGCCGATCGTGTAGAGCGTGATGCCCTTGGCCTTGACCTCGTCGCTGATCGCGATGACCCGCGAGCGGTCGGTGGGCCGGCCGTCCGTCATCAGGACGACGACCTTGGGCACGCCGGCGCGGGCGCTGGGGCCTTCGAGCTCGGCCAGGGCGGCTGTCAGCGCCGGGAAGAAGTTCGTCTGCCCCGCCGGCGTGAGCTGCCGGACCCCCTTGACGACGTCGGCGAACTGGCCGGTCAGCGGCTGGAGGACGTCGGCGGCGGTCGAGAACGCCACCAGCGCGATCTGGGCCGCGCCCGGCGCCAGCTCGCCCAGGAAGGCCAGCGCGCCGTTCTTGGCGCCGACGATCGCCGGCCCGGCCATCGAGCCCGAGCGGTCGATGACGAGCGCGACGTCGATGCGCCCGTCGCCCTGGGGACAGTCGCCGTTCGCCAGCAGCGCCACCGTCACCGCCTCGCCGACCTTGGCCGCCGCCGGCGCCGCGCGCTTGTCGATGGTGACGCTGCAACGGGTGTCGACGAGCTGCGGCACGCCGCTGGGCGGCGGGCCGCCCGGGGCGAAGACCAGGACCTGGTCCTGGTTGGGGTGCGTCACGTAGACCCGTCCGCCCGCGCCGGCGGCCAGATCGGCCGGCAGCACCAGGCGGCCGGTCGGGTCGGGCGCCAGCGGCCGGAAGGCGGCGGTCAAGACGCCGGCGCCGTCGTAGCGCCAGACCCAGCCGTCGCCGGAGAGCGCGTAGAGGAAGCCCTCGGCGGCCGCGATGCGCACCGCGCCGCCCGGCACCTGGATGCCGCGCTGCCGTACGCCGGCGTGGCTGTAGACGCCGACCTCGCGGTTCGTCCGATCGGCCAGGTAGACCGCGGCGGCGTCGAGGGCCACGTCGCTCACGACGCCGAAGCCGCGGGACGACGGAATCGCCCATTGCCGGGCCACGGCGCCGGCGCGGTCGAAGAACACGACGAGCTGGCGGCCGATGTCGACGGCGACGGTCTCGGCGCCTGCGGCGTCGACCGCCGTGAACGCCATCTCGGGCGCCAGCGGCAGCGACCAGCGCGGCGTCGCCCCGGGGCCGAGGCAGGCGAGCCGCGTGTCGGTCAGGACGCACGGCGCGCTGTCGTCGCCCCCGGCCACGTCGCTGACGAGCGCGGCGTCCCACTGCGTCTCGGGCTCGCCGGCCGCCGACCAGCGCTGGACGCGGCCCTCGGCGGCGCTGGTCTGGTCGGCCGGGAAGTCGGCCAGGAACACCGCGCCGTCGTCGTTGAGCGCGGCCCGCGACGGGCGGACGAGCTTGCCCAGCGACGTCGGCTGGGTGCCGAAGGGGGCGACCTCGCCGGCGAGCGCGCCGCGGTCGGCCAGGCGCATGATGCCGTTGTAGCTCCCGGAGCTCACCGTGGCCACCAGGCCGCCGGCGGGGCCGGTCGAAAGCCACATCGCCCCGCCGAGCCGGACGTCGCCGCTGAAGCGGCCGTCGGCGCCCCAGGCCACGAGCCGCTCGGCGCCGGCCGCGCCCGGCACCCGCAGGCAGTCGTCGGCCACCGAGGTCATGACCGCGAACACCCGGCCCTGGGGGTCGACGTCGACGTCGCCCAAGAGCGGGCCCTCGATGGCGGCGCGGACGCGCATCAGGCCGGCGACCTTCTTGTCGCGCCAGACGTAGACGCCCCCGTCGGCGGCCATGTAGACCCGGCCGTCGGCGCCGACGTCGACGCCGCACGCCTTCTGGATGACGTACGCGCCGTCGTTCCAGGTCTCCAGCAGGTTGCCGCCGGCGTCCCGCACGTCGACGACGGCCTGCGGTCCAAACGGACCGGTCGCCAGCCGCGACACGTAGATGCGGCCGTCGGCGCCGGCGCCGATGCCGGTCATGCCGGCCTGGCCCCAGCTCCCCACCAGGACGCCGGTGCGCGTTCGCACCTCGCCCGTCGTCCGGCTGATCACGATGACGCGGCTGGCGGTGGCGGCGACGTCGATCGGCTCCTGGCCGGCGGTGACGTCGAAGCTGGTGATCTGGCGGCCGGCGGCGTCGACGTGGTAGACCTTCTTGGCGGCGCGGTCGACGGCGTAGACGGTGTCGTCGGCGGTCGCCTCGAGGCCGCCCGGCGTCCGGAAGACGATGACGCCGCTGGCCGCGCGCGTCGACCAGGTGTCGACGAGCTGGTAGCCCAGGAGGCCGCCCTGGGCGACCGACGCGGCGGAGGCGCCGTGGGCGGCGGCGAGCGCCACGGCTCCGGCGAGCAGGCTGGCGACGGCACGCTTCATGGTCGACCTCTCTGGCTTGGCCTCGAATCGGCGGCCGCGGCCGCCGGTGGCACACAACACCGGCCGCCGCCCCGGCGGGCCGGCGCGGCGGCCTCCGCTCTCAGCGACCGCACGGGATGGCGCGGGCGATCGCCCGGTAGATGTCGGCCAGGTCGGCCTCGTCGGGCGCGGGGTAGGCGCGTGCCGGGCTGCCGGCGACGTCGGCGAGCAGCGCCAGGTCGGCGTCCGGTCCGAGCCCGATCGTGTAGACCACGATGCCGCGGGCGCGGACCGTCGCCGCCGCGGCGCGCACCGCGTCGGGCGTCGTGCCCGACGGCTGGCCGTCGGTGAGCAGGATGATCGCCGGCAGGCGGTTCGGCGACGGCGGGCCCAACGCCTCGGCGGCCGCGGCCAAGCCGAGGTCGATGCGGGTGCCGCTGCCGGTCGGCAGCGTGTCGAGGGCGCGCGTCAGCACGCCGAGGTCGCTGCTGAGCGGGCTGACCGTCGTGGCCTCGCCGCTGAACGCCACCACCGCCACCCGATCGCCCGGCAGCGTCAGCTGGGCCAGGAACACCTTGGCGGCGTGGACGGCGGCGTCGAGCTTGGTGCCGCCGCCGGCGCCGCCGGCGGCGCGCATGCTCGACGAGCCGTCGATGGCCAGGGCGACGTCGAGGCGGACGGGCGGGCAGTGGTTCCGGTAGGCCACCGGCAGGTGGGCGGTGTAGCGCTCGGCGACCCGCACCCGCACTTCGGGCACCGGGAACGTCAAGCTCGCCGCCACCCCGACGCCGTCGACGACGTCGGCGTCGGCGCGGACGTTCGTCGGGTGGACGCCCACGGCTTGCGGCCGGACCTTGTAGCGCAGCCGCAGGCCGGCTGGCGTCACCGGCCCGAGGCGCCAGGTGAGGGTGCGTGTGGCGGCGTCCCAGCGCGCGGCCGGCGACGCCGTGCCGCCCAGGTACGCCATGTTGGCCGGCACGACGTCGGTCACCGTGGCCGCGCGCAGCAGCGCCGCGGCGCCGACGCGGCGCGAGATGGCGCCGTAGATCCCGACCAGGTCGTACTCGGTCGGCGCCTCGAAGTAGAAGTTCGGCGCCGTGGCCACCTGCCGCATGAAGCTGCCGTCGACGTCGAGGCCGAGGCCGATCGTGTAGACGTCGCGGCCGGCGGCCCGCAGCGCCCGGGCCACGGTGAGCACGCCCTCGGCCGAGTCGGTGGGCCGGCCGTCGGACAGCAGCACGACGACCTGGCGGGCGCCGGGGCGGGCGCGGGCGCTGTCGAGCTCGTCGGCGGCCAGGGCCATCGCGGCCGCCATGTTCGTGCCGGCGTCGTCGCCCAGCTCGGGGATGGCGCGGATCAGGGCGCGCGGGTTGGCGGTGAGCGGCTGGACGAGCTCGACGTCGGTCGAGAAGCTGATCAGGCCCACTTGGTGCAGGCCGTAGTCGAGCTGGCCGACGAACTCGAGGACGGCGGTCCGGGCGGCGCCCATCTTCGTGCCGCTCATCGAGCCGCTCGTGTCGACCAGGAGCACGATGTCGGCCGGGTGGTCGAGCACCGGGCACTCGCCGTCGACCGACAATACGATCTCGGTCGTGTCGCCGAGGACGAGGTCGGTCGGGTCGGCCGTCTTGTCGCGCTGCAGCCGGCAGCGCGCGGCGAGGTCGGGCGGCGCGCCCGGATCACCCGTGGGGTGAGGCCCGTAGACGCCGACGCGGCCGTCGTCGAGGGCCACGAAGACGCGGTCGGCGGCGCCAACGCTGAGGTCGGTGGCCTGGCCGCTCTCGCCGACCGGCCAGATCGCGCGCGGCGCGCCGTCGGCGGCCAGCTTCCAGACCCAGCCCTCCTCGATGAGGACGAACACGGCGCCGTCCGGCCCGACGTCGATGCGCCGGGCGCGGCCGGGCACGGCGAAGCTGCCGAGCAGCCGCCCGTCGGCCCGGGCGAGCATGTCGATGCGGCGGGCCGAGCGGTTCACGGCGTAGACGCGGTCCGCCGCCAGCGCCAGGTCGCCGATGGAGGCGAAGCCGTCGGGCGGGCTGACGGGCCAGGCCGCGAGGCGGTTGCCCGAGAAGTCGAGGATCCAGACCTGCTGGTCGCCGGTGTCGAGGACGGCGACATCGCCGCCGAAGGCGTCGACCGCGGTCAGCCAGCCGTAGGGCACGGCCACGTCGGGCGCGGTGGCCGGCGACTGCCAGCTCCACAGCGCCGTGCCGTCGGCGTCGCGGAACGTCAGCGACCGGCCGTCGAGGGTGAAGACGCTGCCGCGCAGCCCGGCGGCGACGTCCTGGAGGCTGCTGGCGGTGAACTGCGCCTTGGTGGCCCCCGCCGCCGACCAGTTCTGGACCCGCGGCCAGGCGTCGACGAGCCAGACCTCGCCGTCGGCGTTGCCGCTGACCCGCCGCGGCCGGCTGAGCTCGCCCAGCGGCGCGAACGGACCGCCCCAGGTGGCCGGCGTCGGCCGGTCGGCGCGGCGGTCGGCGAAGTGCCGGACGCCGGTGACGCCCTGGCGGTGGTCCTGCACCGCCTGCACCAGCCCCGAGCCGGGCCCGACCGCCACGCCGCGCCCGCCCGGGCTGCGCAGCTCCGACGACGGCGTGCCGTCGGCGCCGCGGAAGCGGCTCACGCCGAGCTCGGTCAGCACGAACCGCTCCACCTGGGCCTGCGAGCGGTCGACGGCGATGTCGATCGGCGGCAGGGTGACGCCCT
This sequence comes from uncultured Anaerolineales bacterium, assembly GCA_964651245.1. Classification (GTDB taxonomy): domain Bacteria; phylum Chloroflexota; class Anaerolineae; order Epilineales; family Epilineaceae; genus Avedoeria. Next base: position 88,925 of record CAZYVI010000017.1, read on the forward strand.
CGAAGACCGACGGCGTCGTGGCAAGCAGCGTCCCGTCCGGGTCGAACGCCTTGACGGTGAAGCCGGCGATCCCGCCGCCGCCGGTCGCGACGTCGGCGACGTAGATCCGGCCGTCGCCGCCGGCCGCCACGCCGCGCGGCGCGCCCAGCCGGTCGCCGCCGAACCGGCCGACGACCCGGCCGGCCGCGTCGAGCACGGCCACCTCGTGCGGCTGGCCGAGGGCGACGTAGAGCCGGTCGTCGAGGGCGGCGATGCCGAGCGGCCGCCCCGGGACGTCCCAGGTGGCGCCCAGGCGGCCGCCGGGGTCGAAGACGTGGACGTGGTCGCCGTCGGGCTCGGTGACGTAGACGGCCCCGGCCGTCGCCGCCACGTCCTGCGGCCGGCCGATCGCGCCGGCGCCCCAGACCGCCCGCGGGTCGCCGACCGCCGACAGGACGTGGACGACGCCCTGGCCGCTGTCGGCCACGTAGATCGTCCCGTCCGGGCCGACGTCGATGCCCTCGGGCTGACGAAACTGGCCGGGCCGGGCCGGCTGGGCCTCGGAGCGCCAGACCGCCACCTCGCGCCAGGCCTCGGTCAGCGCGGTCTGGGCGGCGGCGGGCGGCGGGGCGGAGCGGCCGGCGGCGAGGGCGGCCAGCGCGGTGGCGGCGGCGGCGATCGGGCGGCGGTTCACGGGCAGGGCTCCAGCGGCGGCGCGACCTCGGTCGGCCCGGCGGCGGGCGTCGGCCGGCCGCAGCCGGCCCAGAGCGTGAAGGCGACGCGGACGTAGCGGTCGGCGCCGACGTCGGTCGTGGTGACGAGGCGGTCGGGCGGGCTGTTGGGGCAGCTGACGTAGCCCAGCGGCGCCTGCGCCAGCTGGACGCGCCACGGCGGCGGGCTGCAGAGCACCAAGTAGGCCTGGCCGGGCGTCGCCGGCGCGGCCTGGACGGGACCCACCCACAACGGCGTACCGGCAGCGTCGGAGACCACCACGACACCCGGCTGCTGCCAGGCGTCGTGCTCCCAGCGGTCGCCGGCCTGCCAGACGCCGTTGCAGCCGGGGCAGGCGTAGCCGCCGTAGCCGACGGCGTCGGGGAAGACGTCGATCGCCAGCCGCCAGGCCCGGTCGCGCCCGCAGCGCGCCGCCGGCGGCGACGGCGGTAGCGTCGCGGTCGGCGGCGGCGCGGCGCTGGGCGCCGGCGACGGGCCGGCGGGCGTCGGCGCCGGCGGCGCGGCGGCGCGGATCGACTCGAGGACGGGCTCGGGGAAGGCGGCGGTGCGCCGGGTGCCGTCGGCGTCCGTGTAGAGCACCCGGGCCGGGCCGATGCCGGCCTTGCCGGGCAGCGCGGCCTGGAGCGTCCAGGTCACGACCAGCCCTTCGGCCGGCAGCACCGGCCGCGTCCACTGCAGCCGGTCGCCGACGACGAGCGGCGGCTCCTTGTTCGGGCCCGGATCGTAGGCCACGAACGGTCCGGCCGGGCGGTCCTCGATCGTCAGGTCGGTGACGCCGATCGAGCCCACGACGCGCAGGATCGTGGCGTAGATGCGGTCGAGGTCGACGGTGTTCGGCGAGTAGAAGAAGTCGGCGCGCGAGCTGGCGATGTTCTCCATGAGCAGCGAGTCGATGAACCGCCCGAGGCCGATCGTGATCACGTAGGCCCGCCGGGAGCGGGCGCGCTCGGCCTGCGCCAGCGCGGCCGTCACCGGCTCGGGCACGTAGGGCCGGTTCGGCGCACCGTCGGTCAAGAGCACGACGACCGGCAGGGCGTCGCCGCGCCCGGCGGTGCCGAGGTGGTGCATCGCCGTCGACAGGGCGTCGGCGATGTTCGTGCCGCTGCCGTCGGGCGCGAGCTGGTCGAGGGCGGCCTCGATGCCGGCGCGGTCGGCCGTCAGCGGCTGGGCCAGGCGGGCGGCGTCGCTGAACGCCACCAGCGCCACGCGGTGATGGGCGAGGTCGAGGCCGGCCAGGAAGCGCCGCGCCGCCGCCTTGGCGCTGCCGATCTTGTTCTCGGCGATCATCGACAGGCTGGTGTCGAGGACGACCGCGATGTCGGCGCCGGCGACGGCGTCGGGCGGGCAGCTGGCCGAAAGCGACAGCGTGACGACGGATCGGGCGCAGCGCGTCACCACCGGCGGGTCGACGCGTCGCTCGGCCACGACCTGGCACGAGCCGCGCTGCCGCGGCGGGTCGGGCGGCACCGGCGTCGGCGTCGGCGGCGTGCCCGGGGCGTAGACGCGCACGACGCCGTCGCGCTCGTCGAGGAGGTAGAGCACGCCCTCGGCGCCGACCGCGATGTCGGCCGGGTCGCCGGCGGCCATGAACCGCGCCAGCAGCGTGCCATCGGGTCGATGGACCCGCACCAGCCCGTCCGAGAACAGCACGGCGACGACGATCCCGCCGTCCGCCTGGACGCCGGCGCCGACGCGGAACGGGCCGCTGGCCTCGAGCATCGACCAGGTCTGGACGTCATTGGGCAGGTAGGGCGGCGGCCAGGCGAAGACGGCGCCGCCCATGAGGTCGGTGGCGAACAGCGTGCCGTCGGGGCTGGCGGTGACGTCGGCCGGGAAGCCCGGCTGCGCGGCGCGCGGCGCGATCTGCCCCTCGACCCGCCCGTCGGCGTTGCCGAGCCAGTGGAGCGCCTTGGCGCTCGGCTCCGTCAACCAGATGCGGCCGGGCGAGGCGGCGACGCCGCTGCCGGTGGCGCAGTCGCAGCGCCGCATCCAGACCTCGGCGCCGAGCGGGTCGATCCGGCCGGCGGCCGACATCGGCTGGCCGGCGCGCGGCAGCGGGTTGTGGCGCCCAAGGTAGAGGCTGCCGTCGTCGCCGACCGCCAGGTCGAGGGCGTCGGTCGGGACGGCGCGGGTCTCGTCGCGGGCGCCGTCCGGCCGCATCGCCACCGCCTGGCCCGCGGCGCCGTCGAGCAGCCAGATCCGGCCGTCGGGCGCGGCGGCGATGCTGCGCGGGGCCGCCAGCCCGTGCGCCGCGGCCGGCCACTCCGCCGCCAGCCGGTAGCCCGGGATCGGCGCGGCCGGCGCCGGGGCGGCGAGGACGCCGGTCGCCGCCGCGACGACGCCGAGCACGGCCGCCGCGCGGACGAGCCGCGGACGGCGGGCGCCGGCGTGCGCGTCGGGACGGGCGGCGGGGGCGGGCGGGCCGGGCGGGGTCGGGTGCGTCACGGGGCGACTCGCAGCGGGGTGGCGGCCGCCGCGACGGCGGCGGCGCGGACGGCGGGGTGGGCGGCGGCTGGGCACACGGCGATCGTCGACGGCCGCCCGGTCGGGTGCGCCCACCGGCCCAACGTCGGCCGATGGCTGTTCGATGGAACGCGCCCACCGCCGGCGGCGTGACGGCGGGCGATCACGGGCGGGCCCCGGCTTCGTCGTCGGACCATCGGTCGGCGGCAGCCACCGACGGCGCGGGCGCGTCGATCCGGCTGTCGCCGCGCTGGCCGAGCGCACCGATCGCCGGGTCGTCCCCGGGCGCGTGCGGCAGCCAGATCGCCCGCGCCGGCGCGCCCTCGACGCCCTCGATGCGCAGCGGCAGGCAGGCCAGCCAGCCCGGCCCGGCCGGCGCCTCGCCCAGCGCCAGGCCCTCGACGACGACGACGCCGGCGCCCAGCAGCACGGCGTGCGGCCCGTCGACGTCGTCCCATGGCGCGACCGACGGGCCGTCGACGCCGACGAGCCGGACGCCGGCGGCGACGAGCCAGCGCGCGCCGCCGGCCGTGACGGCCACGAAGTCGCGCCGGAACGGCCCCGGATCGCGGCCGTCGACCAGGCCGCGCGAGTTCCGCGTCTGGAACAGCACCCGCCGCGCGCCCGCCGGCAGCACGCCGGGCTGCTCGGACAAGCGCTCGAGGAGCGGGGCGTCGATGCGGTCGGCCCCGTCGTCGACCGCGACGACGACCGCCGGGCCGACGAGGTCGTCCAGCGCCAGCGCCGCCACGTCGGCGCCGCCGTCGACGAAGTGCGACGGGGCGTCGACATGGGTGCCGAGATGGAGCGTGGCCGCCCAGTGCGACAGCGCATAGCCGTCGCCGGCGGCGAACGACGCGGCGCGCACGACGGTCGGCGGCCGGTCGCCGGGCCAGACCGGCAGGCCGGGCGCGATGCGGCGGGTGAGGTCGATGGGCGTCATCGCCGCACCGGGGCGGCGCCGGTGGACGGCCCGCGCGCGGCGGGCGGCCCGACGACCGTGGCGGTGGGCGATGCCTCAGAGGCCAGGCCGGCGGCGGCCAGGGCCACCGGCAGCCAGACGCGGCGCCCGCCGGCGGCCGTGGCGGTCGCGACAGCGGTGGCCGTGGTCGACGGCCGCGCCGTGGCGGGGGCGGTGCCGGTGGCGGTGGCCGTCGCGCTCGGCGTGCCGCTGGGCACCGGCCAGGTGGGCGGGGTCGGCGGCAGCGTCGGCTCGGCCGGCGGCAGCGTCGGGAACGGCGCCAGCGTCGCCAGCGGCGTGAGCCCGGGCAGCGGCGGCGGCGTCGGGGTGGCGGCCGCCGGCGACGGCGTGGCGGCCGGCGACGGGCCGTCGGTCGGCGTCGGCGCGCCGCCGGTCGCGGCGGGCGTCGGGGTCGGCAGCAGCGGGCGACGGGCCCAGTCGGGCTCGGCGCCGGCCGCCAGCGGCTGCGCCAGCCGCGGGGCGGCGGGGTCGATGACGACGAGCGACGGCGGCGCCGACGGGCCGCCGGCGGCCCAGGCGGCGACGAGGCGCCGGCCGTCGGGCGACCACTTCGGGCCGCGGACGTCGTCGCTGCCGCCGCCGACGAGCGCGCCGGCCTGGCCGGTGGCCGGATCGAGCAGCCAGAGCGCCGCGGCGGCGACGCCGGCGCCGGGCGGGCGGATCGGCGCGCTGGCGAAGGCGAGGAGCCGGCCGTCGGGCGACCAGGCCGGGTCGCGGTCGTCCCAGCCGGGATGGGCGAACAGCCGGCGCGCCCCCCGGCCGTCGGCGTCGACGACGTAGAGCTCGCCGCCGGCGTTCGGCGCCCCGGCCGCGGTCGCCCGGCCGGCGTCGACGTCGACGACGAACGCCAGCCGGCGCCCGTCCGGCGACCAGCGCGGCTGGCGGAGGACGGCGACGCGGCTGACGAGCGGCTCGAGGACGAGCTGGAGGTCGCCGCTGCCCGGCGCGAGGACCGTCAGCGACGACGACGCCTCGTCCTCGCGGCCGAGGGCGAGCGTGCTGGCGAAGGCGATTCGGCCGCCGTCCGGCGACCAGTCGGGCCCGCTGTCGTCGGGACCGAACGAGAGCGGCAGGCTGATCGGCGCCCCTTCGGCGTCCGAAGCGAGCACCCAGATCGCCCGCTCCGCCGCCACCGGACCGTCGGCCCGCGGCGCCACGAACGCCACCTGACGGCCATCGGGCGACCAGTCCGGCGACCGCTCGGCGACGCCGGCGGTGGCGGTCAGCGTCCGCCGGCCGCCGCCATCGGGGTCGATCGCGACGAGGTCGGCGTTGAAGTCGCCGGCCGCGAAGACGATCGCGTCGGGCGCGTCGGCCGGCGGCTGGGCGGCCGGCGCGGCGCGCGCCGCGGCCGCGAGGCCGAGCGCGGCGGCGAGCGACGCGGCGCCGGCGATCCGCGCCGCCGGGCGGCCGGTTCGCGGTGTTGGGATGGCGGGACGGCGACCGAACATCGTGCGCCTCGCGCGCGGCCGCGTCGGGCGGCCGCTGGGCTGCGCGACCGGCTCCGGCCGCGCCGGCTACATGATACGGCGTCGGCGCGGGCGAAGGGCGGTGGCGGGCCGGCGGCGTCGTGGGGCGGCCCGGGTCCGGGCGCCATGGCAGGCCGATCGCAGCCGCTTCGTCGAGACGGCGTCGCCTCCCGGGCGCACGCCGCGGCCCGGCGCGCGGCCCCGGTCGAGCGGCCAGGGCCGCGCGCGACGTCACCGACCGCGCTTCCGGCCGCGGGCCTTCGGCGCTACACTCGCCGCCTCGCGCCGCACCGCACAGAAGGCTCTCCGCCCGCGTGAATACCGCCGACGCGCCCCCGCCCACCGCTCCGATCGTCGACGCCGCCGCGACGGCCGGGCCGTCCTCCGCCACGGCGGCCCCGACGCCCTCCGCCTCGCTGCCCGCAGCGCCGCCGGTCGCGGCCGGCCGCGATGCCGACGTCGTCGTGGTCGGCGCCGGGCTGGCCGGGCTGCGCTGCGCCGGGCTGCTGGCCGAAGCGGGCCTGGCGGTGCAGGTCCTCGAGGCCAGCGACGATGTGGGCGGCCGCGTCCGGACCGACGAGGTCGACGGCTTCCGGCTCGACCGCGGCTTCCAGGTGCTGCCGACCGCCTATCCCGAGGTGGCCGAGGCGCTCGACCTCGACGCGCTCGACCTCCGGCCCTTCTACCCCGGCGCGCTCGTCTTCGCCGACGGCGCCTTCCACCTGGCCGCCGACCCCAGCCGCCGCCTGGGCGACGCGCTGCGGGCGTGGCGGGCGCCCGTGTTCACGGCCGTCGAGAAGCTGCGCCTGCTGCGCCTGACCGGCGCGCTCAACGCGGCCGACGAAGACGAGCGCGGCCGCTGGCCGGACATCCCGACGTCCGCGGCGCTGGCCGAGGCCGGCTTCGGCCCGCGGGCGGTGCAGCGCTTCTTCCGGCCCTTCCTGGGCGGCGTCTTCGGCGACCTCGAGCTCACGACGAGCGCCCGCCAGTTCGCCTTCGTCTGGTCGATGTTCGCCGCCGGCGACGCCGCCGTGCCGGCGCGCGGCATGGGCGAGATCGCCCGCCAGCTGGCGGCGCGGCTGCCGGCCGGCGCCGTCACGCTCGGCGCGCCGGTGGCGGCGGTGATGGCCGACGATCCGACCGACGGCCCGCGCCAGGTGGTGCGGGCGACGCTGGCCGACGGCACCGTCGTGACCGCGCGCGCCGTCGTTGTCGCCACCGGCGAGGCGGCGGCGGCGCGGCTGCTCGACCTGCCGGCCCCGCCGCCCGGGCGCGGCCTGACCTGCCTCTACTTCGACGCGCCCGAGCCGCCGCTGCCGGCGCCGGTGCTGGCGCTGGACGGCGACGGCGACGGGCCGGTCACGAACCTGGCCGTGATGAGCGTCGTGGCGCCAAGCTATGCGCCGCCGGGCCGGGCGCTGGTGGCGGCCGTCGTCGTCGGGCTGCCGCCGCTCGACGACGCGGCCCTCGAAGCCGCGGCGCGGGCGCAGCTCGCCGGCTGGTTCGGCGCCGCCGTCGACGACTGGCGCCACCTCCGCACCTACCGCATCGCCGATGCGCTGCCCGACCAGTCGCCCGGACGCCACACGCCGCCGCTGCGCCCGGCGGCGATCGGCGGCGGCCTGTTCGTGGCCGGCGACCACCGCACGAACGGCTCGATCGACGGCGCGCTGCTCAGCGGGCGGCGGGCGGCGGAGGCGGTGCTGGCGCGGCTCGGCGGCCGAGCGACGGGCTGACGGCGGTCGAGCGGGCGGGGGGCGCCGGGGTCGGCGTCGCCTCGACCACGGGCGCGTCGCCGGACACCACCCGCGGCAGCCAGAGGTCGAAGCGCACCGGCGTCGCCGTGGCCGTCGGCGTGTGCGTCGGCGTGCCGGTCGCGGTGCGCGTCGGCGTCGGCGACGGTGTCGAGGTGGCCGTCGGCGTCGGCGTCGCGATCGTCAGGCGCAGGATCGTCAGGCCGGTCTGGCGGTCGGCCAGGTAGATCAGGCCGCCGGTGGCCCCGCCAACGGCGGCCACGTCGCGGGCGTCGGGGCTGGTGAAGGCGGCGACGGCGCGCGGCTGGTCGGGGCGTGCCACGTCGACGATCGTCAGCCCGGCCGGCCCGGCGGTGGTGACGGCGTGGCCGAGCCCGGCCAGCGCCGTGCGGCGGACGAAGCCGAGCCGGTCGAGCGTCCCGCGCACGGCCGGCCGGCGCGGGTCGGCCACGTCGAGCACCGCCAGGCCGCCGCTCTCGGGCGGCCCGAAGGCGCCCAGGCCGACGACGGCGACGCCGCCGGCGGCGCTGACGTGCCGCGCCGGCAACGGCAGCGGCAGCGAGCCGAACGCGCTCGGCGCCTCGGGGCGGGCGAGGTCGTAGGCATAGATGCCGTTGCCGCCGTTGGCCTCGTAGAGCACGCCGCCGGCCAAGGCGACGCCGCTGGCGTCGTCCAGGGGATAGGTGACGCGGTGGACCCAGGCCGGCCGGGCCGGGTCGGCGATGGCGGCCGTCTGGAGGCCGATCGATCCGCTGGCGGCGTAGGCGTAGCCCGCCGTTGCCACGACGTCCTGGGCATAGCCGTCGGAGCCGACGCACGCCGGCGCGCCCGGCCGCGCCGGGTCGGCCACGCGGCTCACGCACAGCCCGCTCGAGCCCAGCGCCAGCACGGCGACGCCGTCGACGACCGCCACGTCCTCGGCCTGGGTCGGCAGGTCGACCTGGCCGAGCACGGCCGGCGCGGCCGGGTCGGCGACGTCGACGACGCGCAGCCGCTGCTCGGCGTCGACGAGGTAGGCCCGGTCGCCGGCCACCGCCAGCCCCAGCAGCCCGCCCTCGAGCCGGCCGACCGGCGCGAGGGCGACGATCGGATCGAGCTGCGCGGCGGGCGCGCCGTGGGCCGGCGCCGAGCGACCGGGCGGTCCGACGACGGCGGCGGCCAGGCCGACGGTGACGGCGACGGCGCCCGCGGTGCGTCGCGGCGTCATGGCGCGAGCCGCTCGATGCGCCAGCCGTCGGCCTCGCGGCGGTAGCGCAGCCGGTCGTGGAGGCGGTGGAACCGGCCCTGCCAGAACTCGACCGACTCGGGCGTCAGCCGGTAGCCGCCCCAGTGCGGCGGCCGCGGGACGGCGCCACCCTCGAAGCGGGCCGTGACCTCGGCCAGGCGCGCGTCGAGGGCGGCCCGATCGGGTAGGACGGCGCTCTGCGGCGACGCCCACGCGCCGAGCTGGCTGGAGCGGGCGCGGGTGGCGAAGTAGGCGTCGCTGGCGTCGTCGTCGAGCGGACTCACGCTGCCCTCGGCCCGCACCTGGCGCTGCAGCGCCGGCCAATGGAACAGCAGCGCGGCCCGCGGGTTCGCCGCCAGGTCGTCGGCTTTGCGGCTGCGGCGGTTCGTGTAGAAGACGAAGCCGTCGTCGTCGTGCCCCTTGAGCAGCACCATCCGCGCCGACGGCGCGCCGCCGGCGCCCGCCGTGGCCAGCGCGACGGCCTCGGGCTCCGGCGCGTCGGGCGACCGCGCGGCCGACGCCGCCAGCCAGGCCCGCCACCAGCGTGCGAACTGGGCCATCGGCGTCGGGGCCAGGTCGGCCGCGTCGAGCGTCCGCTCGGGCGGCGCGGGCGCGGGCCGGTCGGGCACGGGCGGGGGTTGGGTGGGATCGGGCATCGGGGCGGGTCCGCGGGTCGACGGGTCGGGCGCCGGTCGATTATAAGGGTCGCGCCCTTCCCGGTCGTCCTTCCTGGCCCATGCTTGCCCATGCGTCGAGCCGCGACCGTGCATCCGGTCGTGACTGCGCCTGCCCGTCGGGGTGAGGGAGTCTCCGCAGCGGCAGACTACGGTCCGCTGCTGTCGATGGCGTCGCGCACCGCGTCGAGGAACGCCGCCGGCGTCATCCCGGCGGCGAGGTCGAGCGGGGTGCCATTCGGATAGGTTACGGACGCACCGTCGACCAGGAACTTGGCGCCGTACCACGGTGCATAGATGCCTGGCGCCTCACGCCACAGCAGCACCAGGTAGGCGCGACCGGCGATCGGGTAGCCCTCGGCCACGTCCGTCAATGCGCCGACCCAGTCCGAAGGGTGTCCGGCCTGCCGCAGCAGGAAGTGCGTCCCGTTCGGCAGTTGTCCATCGTCGAGCAGCGCCTCGGTCACGACGGCCTCGTAGTTCGTGAATGGTTGGCTGGCCAGCATCGCAGCGACGGCCGCGTGTTCCGAGGCGTTCTCCGTCGGCCAGGCCGAGGGCGTCGCAAAGGCGACGACCGTCTCCGTGTGGGCGCCGGTCGACTCGACGACGGCGATGGCGTCCTTGTTCGCTACGAAGTCGGCGAGGTCGTCGAAGTGAATGCCGTGGTTGCCCAGCGATCGATCTTCGGCCTCCGAGCCGGCTGCACCGGAGCGAAGCACAAGCGTGCCGGCCACCACACCCAGCCCAGCAGCAACGACGATCGTCGCCAGCGGTGCGTTCATGAGGGCTCCCCTGTCCCGATCGTGTTGCGGTCGCCAGGGCCCACACCGTCGCAAACGGTCGGGTGGCCGTCCGAGTTACGCGCCATGCCGCGGCATGGCCGACAATCGCCAGCGCAGGGGCTGGCCGAGGCCATGGGGCGCAGCCGCACTCAGTACCACGTATTCACCCGATCGAGGTCTGCACTCGTGAGCACATCGGACAGCTGCCAATCGAACCAACAGCCAAGCGGGTTCATCGCTCGCTGCGTAGCGCAGGACTGTGGATGGACGAAACCAAGGGCGTGAGCCAGCTCGTGCCGATACATGTAATTCTGGAACCACAGAGGTGCCGGGGAGCGACTGTACTGATGACTGCCCGGCATCACAAGCGTGTTCATGAAGATGTCGGCCGCCGTGATCTTCATGTCGGTGCGATTGCAGCTCCCCGTGAGGGACGAGCCGCCCGAAAGCATATCCTTGGGTGGACGCAACTTGGCGCAGTAGGTGCCAGCACTTCGTGTAATCGTCCATGCCTCACTGAAATCGGCTCGCTGGGTGGTGACGACGGTGATCCGCGTGGGGATCATAGGGCCGCCATACCCCTTGTACACGGATAGGTCAGTGGAATCGTAGTCTGCGATTGCACTTGCCGCAGCAGACCACCCGGTGTAGTCGCTGACAAAGACTGCGTTTGGATACTTCGCCAGACTATACGGATCGTCCTCTGCGGCCAGCACCGTAGCAGAGGACGAGATCAGGAACGATACGGCGGCGATCGCCGCGTTGAGGTAGGTATGACGATGCAGTAACCGGCGCGCGAGGACCTTCGTCGAGACTGTGCCGCGGCCGTATCCAACCAGCGAGGCGCAATCCTGACGGTCTACTGCACCATGACTCATGGTCGTCGGATGTCCCTTCGGTGATGTGTGCGACGATGGAGGGACCTCCACTGCGCGTGGCCACCCGCGCATCGAAGCATCGACGCGGCTGGACCCATGTGCAGCTGCACATCGTCTATGATTTCGCTTTGAGTCACGGCACCCTATCACAGTTTCTGCGCGTTGTCAACGAACGTCCGTTCTAGTTGTGAAAATCGCCGTCGCCGCTGCTGAAACAGGTGCCCAGTGTGGCGGCCGTGGCCCGACGTTCGGTTCGATCGCGGTCGGGCGATGGTGTTGGCCGGCGCATCCGGAGTGGCGGGGAGCCAGTCCGCCCACACATCGATCGCATCGTCCGCATCGACCGCATCGGACGAGCGCGCCCATGCTTCAGCGCGCATCGCGACAGGTCGAGCGTCGAGTCGTCGCAACGCGACCGCTTCGCGGGGCGCGGGCGAGCGAGGTGCATTCGGGTCACGCCACGCCCTACCGCCAGGCGATCACCGCCGCCTGCCGCCCCGTCCGCCCCCCCTCGGCGCGGTGCGAGTACCAGCGGCCGCGGTCGGCGGCCGTCGAGTGGCCGCACGCCCAGACGCGGTCCGCCGCGAGCCCGGCGGCGATGAGCTGGTCGCGGTTCGCGCCGGCCAGGTCGAACGTCGGGCCGGACGGGCCGGCGGCCAGCCAGCGATCGGCGGCGCCGGGCCAGCGGGCGCGCACGGCGTCGACCACGTCGGCGCCGACGGCGTAGTCGGCGGCGCCGATCGCCGGGCCGATCGCCGCCCGGAGGTCGCTCGGCCGCGAGCCGAGGCCGACGAGGGCCGCCACGGCCGCGCCGGCCGCGCCGGCCACGGTGCCGCGCCAGCCGGCATGGACGGCCGCCGCGGTGCGGCGCACGGGGTCGGCCAGGACGACGGTCGCGCAGTCGGCGGCCAGGACCACGAGCGCGACGCCCGGCGCGGCGGTGGCCAGCCCGTCGCAGCCCGGCATCGCCGTGGCGGCGTCGTCGGCGCCGCGGCCGCGGTCGGCGGCGCCGACGACGGCCACCGCGCGGCCGTGCACCTGGGCGGCGAACACGAACGCGGCCGCTTCGAGATCGAGCGCCGCGGCCAGCCGGGCGCGGTTGGCGCGGACCGCGCCGGCATCGTCGCCGACGTGCAGCCCGAGGTTCAGGGTATCGAACGGCGGGGCGCTGACGCCGCCGCGGCGGGTCGTGAAGGCGTGGACAAGACCCGGCAGCGCGGCCAGCGCATCGCACGTCAGCCACTCGAGGCCGCCGGCCGGCGCGAATCGCCAGCCGGCGGCCTCGTCGGGACCATCCGCCGATGTCACTGTCCGCAACGGCCACCGTCCACCGCGGTCACCGTCGCCGGGCCCACCGCGGCCACACGGCGTCAGCAGCGGTCGCGCGACGTTGCCCGCGATCACACCCGGTCCATGTCCGCCGCGCGCGGCCTATCGGCAGCCGCACTGGAACGTCAGCGGGTTGAACAGCGGGTGGAACGGCAGCGCGTTGTTGAGCAGCGTCAACGACCGTCGCGTGCCGTTGAACGGGCCGGGCGGGACGTTGCGCCGGCACAGCTGGCCGTAGCCGCCGATGGACGCCGGGTTGGCCATGGCCGCCGCCAGCAGCGCCGCCGGCACCTTGCCCTCGGTCTGCGTGCACAGGATCGGCCCCGCCGGCGGCACCGTCGGCCAGCCGGTGGGCGCCGCCGTCGGCGTCGGCGGGACGGCCGTGGGCGTCGCCGCGACCGCGGTCGGCGACGGCTGGGGCGACACCGTGGGCGTCGGGGCGACGAACGTCGGCGTCGGCGAGGGCGTCGCCTGCGACGCGTCCTGGCGGGTCGCCACGTAGATCCGGGTCCGCAGCCAGCGCGGCGGCGCGCCGCCGCCGGCGGCCGCCCCAGCTGCGTCGAGGAAGTCGAGCGACACGTCGGGCGCGCCGTCGCCGTTAAGGTCGAGCAGGAAGATGTGGGGACCGACTTGCGGCAGCGGCGTGACATAGTCCTGGCCGGGCGCGATCGCGTCCTTGAACGTCGCCACCAGCATCGTGCCGCTCAGGGCGATCGTCGTCTCGGTCGTGCTGCCGTCGACGAACAGGCCGTTGTAGCGGCCGGCGAAGCTGCGCAGCACCGCCAGGTCGGGCGTGGGCTGCGGCGCCGGCGTGGCCGTCGGCGCGTTGGGGTCGACGAGGCCGAGGACGACCTCGGCGGCGCAGCCGGCCGTGCCGCTCATCGACGCCGTCGTGTTGCCGAGCGTGGCGACGGCGAAGCGGCGCTCCGGCACCCAGATTAGATAGGCGCCCCAGCCCGGGATGTTGCCGCCGTGGCTCAGGATCGGATCGAGCCCGGCGCCGCGCTCGACGAAGACGCCGAAGCCGTACGCCTGGTCGCCCATCGCCAGCTCCATCTGGCGGCCGGTCATCGCCTGCACCGAGGCGCTGGAGAGCACGCCGCCGCCGCCCTGCATGAGCAGGTCGGCCCAGCGGACGAGGTCCGACGTCGTCGAGAAGGCGTAGCCCGCCGGCGCGGCCGGGAGGTTGTCGTAGCTGTCGATGGCGTCGACCTGGGGCATGCCGGAGACGGGATCGGCGTAGTGGCCCGACGCGGCGTTGCCGTACGCCGCGGCGTCGCTGGCGAGCACCATCGTGCGCGTCATCGCCGCCGGTCCCCAGACCCGCTGGCGCATGTAGTCGGCGTAGGTCAGGCCGCTGTGGCGCTCGATGATCGCCCCGGCGAGCGCGAAGTTCGGGTTGCTGTAGTTCCACAGGACGCCGGGCGGCGCGTGCAGGACGGTGGCGTCCTGGGCGTCGGCCCAGGCCTGGAGGCTGCCCGGCGCCGTCGGGCCGGCGATGCCGCCGGTGGTCAGGAACAGGTTGTCGGGGAACGCCGACGAGTGGGTCAGGAGGTGCCACGGCGTGACGTCGGTCGTCGTGATTGCCGGGCTGTCCCAGGCGCCGGCGATGGCGAAGCCCGGCAGCGCCGCCACGACCGGCGCGTCGAGGTCGACCTTGCCCGCCTCGACCTGCTGCAGGACGCCCGCCGCCGTCATCATCTTGGTCACCGAGCCGATCCGGAACAGCGTCGCGGCGTCGACCGCGTCGGTCTCGCCGGCGCGCTTCACGCCGTAGCCCTTGGCGTAGGTAACCTGGCCGTCGAGCATCACCGCCACCTGCGCCCCCGGCACCCCCTTCTGCTGCATCTCGGCCGCCATGCAGGCGTCGATCGCGTCGTAGGGCGTCATCTGGTTCGCGCCGGCCGCCCCGTCGCCGGCCGTGCCGCCGGCCGCCGACGCCGGGCGCCGGGCCTGGTGGGCGGCGATCGCCTCCAGCGCCGACGTCTGCTCGAGCACCGCTGGCGCCGCCAGCGCCGCGACGAAGCGGGGCGGCGCACCGGCCGCCCCGGCGTGGCCGGTCGACGTCGGCCGGCCTGCGCCGCCGTCGCCCAGCGACCGGACGCCGTCGGCTGCCGCGAAGCCGCCGGCGGCGACCGCCGGCCGCGATCGCGCGGCCCGGGCCGGGGCGGTGGCCAGCGGCGCGAGCGCGGCGGCCACGACGGCGAGGCTCAGGGTGGGCACGATCCAGCGTCGGTGGGGTGACATGCGCGGGGCTCCTGCGGTGGGGGCTCGCGTGCGGGTGCGAGCGATGGCGAGCGTACCGGGTGCGGTCGACCGCGGTCAAGCGCGGCGGGCGGGGGGGGGCGCTGGCGGCCCCGGCGGCGTCACGTCGCGAGGGCGCAGCCGTCCTTGCGCGGGTCGCTGCCCCCATGGCGCACGCCGTCACCGTCGACGGCGATGACCTGGCCGCCGCCGAACGTGGCCGCGGAAGGTGTGGCGTCGCGGGGCACGACGGTGTGACCGCGGCGCGCCAGCGCCTCGTGCGCCCGGTCGGCGAAGCCGGGCTCGAGCGCCAACCGGCCGTCCGGCAGCAGCTGGAACCGCGGCGCGTCGAGCGCTTGCTGGACGTCGAGGCCGTAGGCGCGAAGGTTCGCCAACAACTGCAGCTGGCCTTGGGGCTGCATGTGGCCGCCCATCACGCCGAACACCGCCCGCAGCGCGCCGTCGCGCGGCTCGGTCGCGAGGCCGGGGATGATCGTGTGGAACGGCCGCCGGCCGCCGGCGAGGCAATTCGGGTGGTCGGGCGCCAGCGTGAAGCCGGCGCCGCGGTTCTGGAGCGGGATGCCGCTGTCGCCGGCGACGAGGCCGCTGCCGAAGCCCATATAGTTCGACTGGATCAACGAGCAGCCGTTGCCGGCGGCGTCGACGGCGGCCACGTAGACGGTGCCGCCAGGCCGCGGCACGCCGGTCGTCGGCGGCGGCATGGCGCGGTCGGGCGCGACGCGCGCGCGGCGCTCGGCCAGGTAGCGGGGGTCGAGCAGCGCCGCCACCGGCGCCGCGTAGGCGTCGGGGTCGGCGACGTGGGCGTCGGCCTCGGCAAAGCCCAGCCGCATCGCCTCGATCAGGTGGTGGAGGTGGTCGACCTCGCCCCACGGCCAGGCGGCGGCGCCGCCCGCCGCCGCCAGCAGGCCGTCGGCGACGCCGAGCGCCACCAGCGTCGCCAGCCCCTGGCCAGGCGGCGGGCACTGCCACACCCGCCAGCCCAGGCCGTCGACGGCGATCGGCTCGACCCAGCGGCCGCGGTGGCGGGCGAGGTCGTCGGCGGTCAGCCAGCCGCCGGCAGCAGCGACGGCGTCGGCCATGGCCGTGCCCAGCGGCCCGCCGTAGAGCGCGTCGCGGCCGCCCTCGGCCACCGCGCGCAGGCTGCGGCCCATCGCCGGCAGCCGGACCACCTGGCCCGGGCGCGGCGCCTGGCCGTCGAACAGGAGGTGGCGGCGGGCCGCGGCGTCGGCCGCCAGCAGGCCCTCGCTGGCGCGCCACGCGGCGGCGATGCGCTCGCTGACCGGGTAGCCGCCCTCGGCCAGGTCCATGGCCGGCGCCAGCAGCGCGGCCAGCGGGCGGGTGCCGGCCGCCGCGGTCAGGGCGGCCCAGGCGTCGACGGCGCCGGGGACGGTGATCGACCAGGCGCCGCGCGCCGGCACCGCGGCGTGGCCGGCGGCGCGGAGCGCGGCGGAGTCGGCGGCGCGAGGGGCGGCGCCGCTGCCGTCGTAGGCGGTGACGCGGCGCGTACGGGCGTCGTAGCAGAGCGCGAAGGCGTCGCCGCCCAGCCCGCAGCCGGTCGGTTCGACGACGGCCAGCGCGGCGGCGGCGGCGACGGCGGCGTCGACCGCGCTGCCGCCGTCGAGCAGCTGGCGCGCGCCGGCCATCGCCGCCAGGGGCTGGCTGGTGGCCACCATGCCGCCGGTGCCCAGGACGGGGCTGCGGCGGCTCGGGAACGGCTGCATCGCCCGATTGTAGGCCGCGGTATACTCGCCGTGCCCTGCGCCCCGCCGGTCCCGGCACCGGCGGCCGCGGCGCCGGGCGACGGGGTGTGTCTGCCGTGGCCCGCATGACCGACGACGACAAGTGGATGGCCCAGCTGCGCCGCGGCTCGCTCGAGCTGTGCGTGCTGGCGATCCTGGCCCGCGGCCGGCGCTACGGCTACGACATCGTCCAGGCTCTGTCCGGCGCCGATGGGCTGGTCATCAAGGAAGGGACGATCTACCCGCTGCTCAACCGGCTGCGCTCCGAGGGGTTGGTGGCGGCCGAGTGGCAGCCGTCGCCGCAGGGCCCGGACCGCAAGTACTACGCGCTGACCGAAGGGGGCCGGGCGCGGCTGGCCGCGGTCCGCACCCAGTGGCGCGTCTTCGCCGACGACATCGAGCGCATCCTCGAGGGCGAGGCATGAACACCGAGCTGCAGCGCATCCGCGACGACTACCTGGCGCGCCTGCGCCGGAGCCTCCGCCGCGTCACGCCCGACGTGGCCGCCGAGGCCGAACAGGAGATCCGGGCCCACATCGAGGACGCCCTGGCCGCCCGCGGCGAGCCAACGGTCGGCGCGCTGCTCGACGTCCTCGAGCGACTGGGCCCGCCCGAGGCGTACGCGCCCGACGTGGCCCTCTACATGATGGTGGACCGGGGTTACCACGAGTGGTCGCTGCGCCACATGATCGGCAGCGCCCGATTCTGGGCGCTGTCGACGGCAGCCGGCGCCGTGGTGGTCGTCATCTTCGGGTTGCTCTATGCGATTGTTCTGGCGGCGATCGCGGCCGGCGTCCAGCACGTGGTGGCCGACGTCGTGCGGCCGGGCGGCGGCGCGTTCCGGGTGGTGCCGGGCGCGCCGACGTGGCTGCTGCTCACCGTCGGCCCCGTCGGGCTCGTCGCCCTGACCGCCGTGCTGCGCTGGTTCATCGGCCACTACGTCCAGCGGGCGCGCCCGGCCGGCCTCGGCGGCGCCGTGGACGAGCGGGACTGGGCCAGCCAGACGCAGCGCACGATCCTGACGCTCGCCTTGATCGGCCTCGTCGTCACCGTCGCCGGCGGCGTGCTCGCCCAGGGCCTGCGCTTCGAGCAGGCGTGCCGGGTGCACATCGACGGCGCAGCGCTGCGGTCGCCGATGGCGATCGTCGGCTACGCCGGGCTGGTGCTGTTCTTCCTGGCGCCCGTCGTCGGCCTCATGCTCGGCCTGCGCGCCCGCGACGACGCCGGCGACGGCTACTAGACGCCGCACGCGGTCACGCGGGCCCCGGGTCGGACACGTCGGCCCACGTCGGCCGACGGCGGCGCGCCCGTCGCGTCGAACGGCCCCGCCCGCCGCGGGACAGCGCGGACTTGACCGGCCGCGGCGGCGTGCGTATCGTCTGCCGCCCGCGCCGGCAAGCCGCCGGGGTGGGACGGGCGAGAGGCGAGCCGGATCCGAACCGTTGCTGCGCGAACGCTTGACAGCGGCCAGCGGATCCACTATGCTATCGCGCTCGAGCGAATCGAGATCCGCCACCGGTGCGGGTGTCGCGAACAACCCAGGCGTCGACCCGACTCGCAAGGGGGGACATCGGACAGCAGCGCACTCGTGAGCGACGCACGTCGCGAAGCAGAGATGTTGTCTGGGTGTCTCCGCCGGGACCGTTCGGTCCGGGCGTTTTCTTTGTCGGGACGCGCACCTGCGCCGCGAGGCGCGGGTCTGGGCGCGGCGAGGGACCTTAACACTAGAAGAGAGAGCAGAAGCGGGCGCTCAGGGGTGG
>CAZYVI010000018.1:0-100157 GCA_964651245.1 uncultured Anaerolineales bacterium
CGATCTGCGACGGCGCCACGATGTTGCCGGCCACGCGGATCACGAACAGGTCGCCCAGCCCCTGGTCGAAGACGAGCTCGGCCGGCACGCGCGAGTCCGAGCAGCCCAGGATGATCGCGAACGGCGACTGGCCGTCGGCCAGCGCCAGCCGCCGCGCCGGGTCGGCGCCGGCGTCGGTGCGCGGCGCGCCGGCCGCGAAGCGGCGGTTGCCGTTGCGCAGGCGGTCGAGGGCGGCGGCGGCGGGCAGGTTCGTCATCGCCGGCGATCATGGCGCGGCGGCGGCGTCGCGGTCAAGGCGGCCGTGGCGCTGTCGCCCCGGCGGCGGTCGTCACGGCGCCGCGGTGTCATCGTCGTCCCAGGCCACCGCCTGGACGCGCTCGACGATGAGGTGGGCCACGCCGCCGTCCTGCTGGACCCGGCCGGCGGCGATGACGACGGGCGAGCGCCGGAAGACGTGGCGGTGGGCTTCGAAGACGGCCGGGTAGAGCACCAGGTTGGCGAAGCCCGTCTCGTCCTCGAGGGTCACGAAGGCGATGCCCTTGGCCGACTGGGGCCGCTGCAGGACCTCGAGCCGGCCGCCGATCGCCAGCGGCGCGCCGTGCGGGCTGTCGGCAAGCTCGGCGCACGGCACGCAGCCGGCGTCGGCGAAGGCCGGGCGCAGCAGCTCGGCGAGGTGGGCGCCCTGGGCCAGCCCGAGGTGCTTGTAGTCGGCCAGGACCGCCTCGGCGGCGGTCGTCGGCGGCAGGCCGACGGCGGCGACGGCGGGCTCGATCGCCAGCTCGGCCGGGTCCCAGCGCATCTCGCCCAGCGCCCACAGCAGCTCGCGCCGCTCGACGCCCCAGCCGTCGCACGCCCCGGCCAGGATGAGCCCCTCGACGACGGCGCGCGGCGGCCGCGCCCGCGTCACCAGGTCCCAGAGCCGCGTGAACGGCCCGCCGGCGTCGCGCGCCGCGACGATGGCGTGGGCCACGGCGTCGGGCATGCCGCGCAGCCGGCCCAGCGGCACCCGCAGCGCCGGGCCGTCGGCCTCGATCGTCCAGCGCGCGGCCGAGGCGTTGATGTCCAGCGGCCGCAGCGTCAGCCCGTGGCGCTTGGCGTCCTCGAGGACGGCCTCGACGGTGTAGAAGCCCATCGGCTGGGCGTTGAGCAGGGCGCAGCTGTAGGGGTAGGGATGGTGGCACTTCAGCCAGGCCGTCACCCAGGTCAGCCGGGCGAACGCCGCGGCGTGGCTCTTGCAGAAGCCGTAGCTGGCGAAGCCCAGCAGCTGGTCGAAGATCGCGTCGGCCACGCCCGCGGCGATGCCGCGCCCGGCGGCGCCGGCCACGAAGCGCGAGCGCCAGCGCTCCATCGCCGCGCGCGAGCGCTTGCGGCTCATCGAGCGTCGCAGGCCGTCGGCGTCGGCGCCGCTGAAGCCGGCGATCGTCATCGCCACCTGCAGCACCTGCTCCTGGAAGACCAGGACGCCCAGCGTCTCGGCCAGGACGCCGCGCAGCGACGGGTGCCAGAACGTGACCGCCTCGGCCCCGTCGCGCCGCCGGAGGTAGGCCTTGGCCATCCCGCCCAGCACCGGCCCGGGCCGGATGAGCGCCACCTCGATGATCAGGTCCTCGATCCGCTCGGGCCGCAGCCGCGGCAGCAGCGCCAGCTGGGCCCGGCTCTCGACCTGGAAGCAGCCGATCGCGTCGCCGGCGCGCAGCATCGCCCAGACGGCCGGGTCGTCGGCCGGCACGGCGTCGACGAACGCCGCCGCATCGCCGGCCGCCGGTGGCGCGGCGCCGTCGCCGTTGGCGGCCGGCGATGCGGCGGCGTCACCGGCGGCGGCGATGTGCCCGACGCACTCGGCCACCAGCCCCAGCGTCCGCAGGCCTAGCAGGTCGATCTTGATGAGGCCGACGTCCTCGCAGTCGTCCTTGTCCCACTGGACGACGACCCGCCCGGGCATCCGGGCCGGCTCGAGCGGCACGAGCGCGTCCAGCGGCCCGGCGGTCACGATCATGCCGCCGACGTGGATCCCCAGGTGCCGCGGGAAGCCGTCGATGGCGCCGCACAGCGCCACGAGCTGTTGCCACGGCAAGCTGTCGCGCTGGGCGCGGAACGCTTCGACCTCGGCCAGGTCGAGCCCGACGTCGGACGCTTGGCGGGTGTGGAGGTGGCGCCGGACCTTGGCCACGAGCTCGGCCGGGAAGCCCAGCGCCAGCCCGACGTCGGCCACCGCCGAGCGCGCCCGAAACGTCACGACGTTGGCGACCATGGCCGTCCGCTCGGCGCCGTACGTGCGGTAGACATACTGGATGACCTCCTCGCGCCGGTCGGCGGCGAAGTCGACGTCGATGTCGGGCGTGCTCGACTGGCCGTCGGCCAGGAAGCGCTCGAACAAGAGGCCGTGCGCCAGCGGGTCGACCGGCGTGATGCCCAGGGCGTAGGCGGCGATGCTGCCGGCGGCCGAGCCGCGGCCCTGGCACAGGATGCCGCGGGCGCGGGCGTGGGCGACGATGTCGTGGACGACGAGGAAGTAGTCGGCCAGGCCGCAGCGGGCGATCACGTCGAGCTCGGTGGCCAGCTGGGCCGCGGCCGCCGGCGGGACGGGGTCGTAGCGCCGCCGCAGGCCGTCGGCGGCGAGCGCGCGCAGGTGCGCCTCGGCGTCGACGCCGCCGGGCGTGGCGAACGTCGGCAGCCGGTAGGCGGTGTGGTCGAGGGCGAAGGCGCAGCGCGCGGCGATGGCGCGGGTGTTCGCCACGGCGGCCGGGTGGTCGACGAACAGCGCCGCCATCTCGTCCGGCCCCTTGAGGTAGCGCTGGGCGGTGGCGTAGAGCCGCGAGCCGGCCGCCTCGAGCGGTCGCCGCGCCCGGATGCAGGCCAGCACGTGCTGCAGCCGGTAGCCGTCGGGCAGGGCGTAGTGCACGTTGTTCGTGGCCACGACCGGCCGGCCGAAGTGGGCGGCGAGCGCGACGAGCGTCGCGACGCGCCGGTCGTCGCCGTCGTCGAGGTGGCGCTGCAACTCGACATACAGGTGGTCGCGGTCGAAGATCGCCGCCAGCGCCGTGGCCGCCGCCAGCGTCGCCGCCTTGTCGCCCCGCCCGGCCGGGCCGGCCACGACGCCGTCGCGGCAGCCGGTGAGGGCGATGAGGCCTTCGGCGTGCGCCGCCAGCGCTGGCCACGCCACGGGGCGGTCGTGCTTGGCGCCGGCGCGGCCGGCGGCCGACAGCAGGCGGCAGAGGTTGGCCCAGCCGGCGGCGTTCTCGACGAGCAGCGTCAGGTGCCCGCCCGGCAGCGGCCCGTCGCCCGGCAGCCGCGCGCCGCCGAGCGGCCCGGCGACGGCGTCGACCCGACCGGTCGCCGCACGGCCCGCCGCCGCCCGCCCGCCGCCGGGCCACGGCGCCAGCGTGATCTCGGCGCCGTAGATCGGCGCGACGCCGGCCGCGCGGCAGGCGTTGCGGAACTTCACCGCGCCGTAGAGGCCCTGGTGGTCGGTCAGCGCCAGCGCCGGCATGCCCAGCGCCGCGGCGCGCTCGACGAGCGCCTCGGGCGGGCTCGCGCCGTCGAGGAACGAGTGGTTCGAATGGGCGTGCAGCTCGATGTACACCGGGTCGGCCGTCGACGGCAGCGGGGGGCGGCGCGGACGCGGCGGGGTGGGGGGCGATCAGGATAGCAGAACGGATGTTCGATGCAAGCGCCGGGACGGCGCCGATCGCGGCGCCCGAACGCGACGACCCCCGGCGCCGCGCGGCGCCGGGGGTCGGGTCGAGGCATCGGGGCCCGCCGCGGGGCGGGCGGAGGGTCTACCGCGTCAGGTGGCCGCGGGCCACGTAGGGCAGGAAGATCTGCGGCCCGCCCGACAGCGGCACGTCGATGACGAAGCTGCCGTCGAGGACGACGTAGGCGTCGCTCTGGAAGGGCGCCAGGCTGCCGCCGCTGCGGACCACCAGGACGCGGTACTCGCCCGGCGGCAGGCTGAAGAAGCCGAAGCGGCCATTGCTGTCGGTGGTCTGCGGGTTGCGCTGGTCGGTCGGCGCCGCGTTCCACGGCACGAACGCGCCCGTCTCGGGGCTGCGCTGCAGCAGCGTCACCTGGGCCCCGCCCACCAGCGGCTCGCCGGTGTCGTAGCGCTGGTTGTTCGTGCCGCCGGGGCGGATCGTGATGTCGTCGAGGTACCAGCCCTCGGCCACGCGGGCGTCGCTGTTGGCCTTGAGGATGAACCGCAGCTCGAACCGGCTTGAGCGCTCGAACGCCTCCAGCGGAAGGATGACGCCGCTCCAGACGTTGATGGAGCCCTTGTCGAGCTTCCAGCCGTCGGGGTCGGACGGCCCGCGGCCCAGCGTCGTCCACGACGCGGCCGACGAGGCGCGACCTTCGACGGTGATCGTGTCGCCCGGCTCGAGCCAGTACATGTGCTGGAACGTCAGCACCGGCGACGGGATGCTCGACAGGTCGATCGGCTGGAGGAACGAGATCACGTACTCGGCGTTCGGGACGTACTTGGCGCCCGGCGACGTGGCCGCGCTCCAGGTGCCGGTGGCGTTGGGCTTGCTGTCCGTCCGGACGAACGCGCCCATGCGCAGCGTGTCCGACAAGGCGGCCGGATCCTCGAAACCGACCTGGACGATCGGGTCGCCCGGCGCGCCGGTGTCGGAGAAGACGCGGCCCAGGCCGCCGAAGTAGACGAAGCCCTGGCAGAACGCGCCGCCCTGGCCGTTGATCCGGATCGTGAACGTGCCCGGCGCCGGCTGGAACGGCTCCGTCCGCCAGCCGCTGGCGCGCGGGCTGAACGGCACCGCCGGCCGGCCGGGCTGGACGAACTCGACCGCGCTCGGGCTGCCGCGCACCTCGACCTGGACGACGACCGGCGTCCCCGGCGGCAGCGTCACGCGCCCGCTCGACGCGCCGCCGCACGGCGCGGCGCAGCCGGTGGCGTCGCGCAGCGGCTGGACCTGGCCGCCGTACTCGAAGACGATGCTGGCCGGGTCGATGTCCGACGTCGGGTCGACGCGCACGACCCGGTAGCCCATGCGCGGGCTCTTGAGGCTCTGCGGCTGCGGCGGCACGGCCGAGTTGTCGGCCGTGCCGATCGTCTCGATCGAGAGGTCGTGGACGCCGGCCGAGAGCGTGATGTCCTGGCTGAAGTTGCCGGCGGCGTCGGCCGTGATCGGCACGTCGAGCTTGGTGTCGGCGTCGTAGAGGACCACCTGGGCGCCCGGGCCGGCGTGGCCGGCGACGGTGACCGTCGTGTCGTTCGTGACGCCGCAGCGCGGCAGGTCGAGCATCGGCACCGGCGGCGGGGCGGCCTTGAGGTAGGGGTCCCAGTCGACGAACTCGCTGACGCCGGTGCCCTTGGCGCCGGGGTTGGTGAGCTTGCAGCGGTCCGTCGTGCCGTCGGAGCGGTTGTCCTGCGGGCCGGTGAGGTCGCCCCACCAGTTGTTCTGGGCGTCGACGCAGTTCGACTGCGTCGTGTTCTCGACCGCCCGCAGCCGGACGCCGGCGAAGTTGTTGAAGTTGATCTTCGGCAGCTTCTTGCTCAGCCAGATGCCGTTGGGGAAGTCCGAGATCCGGTTGTACTGCACCACCGGGTCGCCGTCTCCGTTGAGGCGCATGGCGTAGCCCGTGGCGCCGTCCTTCGTGCTGGCGATCAGGTTGCCGACGATGGCCGGCCGCGGCGCGTTGTTGTTGTCGGGGTTGATCGTGATCGCCGTGCCGTTCGAGCGCAGTAGCTGGTTGTAGGCCACCTGGATCGGCGTGCCCTGGCCCTCGCTCTTGATGTCGACGGCGCCGATCGAGCCGCTGCCGGCCAGGGCGACGACGCTGTGGCGCAGGTTGCCGCGCGCCGTGCCCTCGAAGCTGATGCCGGCCCACGACGGCTGCCCGTCGTCGGACAGGTCGGACGTGAAGTAGGCGCCGCCGATCTCGAGCCGCCCGGCGCGGGCCTTGATGCCGGCGCTGGGCGCGAAGCGCAGCAGCAGGCCGGGATCGATCTTGAGGTCGGGGTTGCCCCCGCCCGAGCCCGTCACCAGCGACACGACGCGGGTGACGTCGCGCGGCAGGTCGGCGGCCCAGACCTGGGCGTTGGAGACCTGGTCGACCGAGTAGAGCATCGCGTCGGCGACGTTGCCGACGGCGACGTTGTCGCGCGTCGTCAGGATGCCGGTGGCGCTCTGGACGACCGGCCGTTCGTTGTCGGTGAAGACGTTGTTGGCCAGCTGCCCGGCCGTGACGCCCGACAGCGCGATGCCCGCCGTGCCGTTGTGGTGGATCAAGTTGCCGGTGACGACCATGTTGCGGACGTTGAGCATCGCCAGGCCGGCGGTGTTGGAGAAGGCGATCTCGCTGTCGCGCACCGTGGTGTTGTTGGCGCTGCTCTCGAAGGCGGCGTCGTTCTGGCCGGCGTAGAACAGCTTGACGTGGGCCAGGGTGACGCTGTTGTTCGTGCCGGCGTCGACGACGATGCCGCGCCAGTCGCCGGGCTCCTTGTCCTGGTCGGACGAGTCGGTGTCGCAGCCGCTGTCGACGGTGGCGCTGCAGCGGTCGTCGCGGATCGAGGTGAAGACGATCGGCTGCTCGGCGGTGCCGCTGATCTCGAGGGCGCCGATGCGCAGCGTGAGGCCCTTGTCGGTGAGCGACTTGACGACGGTGCCGGGCTCGACGAGGAGGTTGCCGCCCTGGTCGATCGAGACGTCGTCGCTGACGTAGATCATGTCGCCGGCGTACCAGGTGCGCTTCGTCTTGATCGAGCCCTTGACGACGATGCCGTTGATGCGGTTGTTGGTGACGGTGTTGTCGCCGATCTCGATCTGGGCGTTGGCGTCGGTGGCCACGGCCGTGCCGCAGTCGCGGATCGTGTTGTTGCGCACGACCGCCGACAGGTTCGTGACGGTCCGGGCCTGGATCGCCGCGCCGCCGATGCGCTCCAGGGTCGTCTCCGTGATGCGCACGCCATCGGCGTCGTCGATGAAGATGCCGGCGCCGGCGCCGTCGCGGACGACGACCTGGCTGATGGCGACGTTGTCCTGCTGGACCCGCACCGCCGCCACCGGGTTGCCGCCGGCGGCGTAGCGGACCTCGACGTGCTGCAGCACGCCCGAGCGCGACGACCCCGGCCGGGTGAACTCGAGCCCGCCCCAGTCGCGGTTGCCCGGGGCGCCCGAGCCAATGACCGAGACGCCGCCGACGGTGTCGTCGGCGACCGAGGTGAAGATGATCTTCGCGTCGGCCTGGCCTTGGGCGATGAGCGTGCCGCGGCTGGTGGCGATCGAGCCCAGCGGCGTGAACTTCAGGATGACGCCTGGCTCGATCGTCAGGACGGCTTGGTCGAGGACGTCGACGCGCGAGTTGATGATGAACGGCATGTCGGCCGAGCGCCGCCACGTGGTCGAGCTCTGGGCGCTGCCGCTGATGACGATGCCGTTGAGCTGGCGGTTCGTCGCCATGTAGCCCGGCGGCGGCGCGGTGATGTTGTCGCGGAGGTCGACCTCGACGTTGGCGTCGATCTCGATCGCGCCGCCGTTGTTGTCGTAGATCGCGTTGCCCTGGATCGGCACCCGGATCTCGCGGTCGGCGCCGATGATGCGGATGGCGCTCTTGGCGTTGGCCCGCAGCGTGTTGCGCTCGATGCGCGGCTGGACGCCGTTGATCGCGATGCCGCTGACCAGGCTGTGGCTGATGAGGCTGTCGCTGATGACGCTGTTCGTGTGGTCGATCTCGATCATGCCGTAGCGCGCGCCGCTGCCGCCGCCGTAGCGCACCTGGGCGTGCTGCATCCGGAACGACGTCGCCCGGTCGTCGACGTGGAGCCACGTCCAGTCGCCGCTCTGCGGCTGGCTGCCGCCGCCGTCGCCGTTCGTGTCGCAGCCGCCGGTGGTGTCGTTGGCGGCGCAGGCGTCGTCGCGGACCGAGGTGATGAGCACCGGCTTGTTCATGTCGGCGCCGCCGACGACGAGGTTGCCCCGCTCCAGGGTGAGCGAACCCTGGCCGCGCTGGTTGCCCAGCTGCCCCATCTTGACGACGGCGCCGGGCTCGATCGTCAGCGTCTTGGCGGCGTTGTTGAAGGTGTAGCTGGTGGGCACGAGCCACGGCAGGTCGCCGGCGCGCCAGGTGTGGCTCGACTTGGCCTCGAGCAGCCCCAGGGCGAAGACGTAGCCCTTGACGCCGTCGCCGGTGGCGGTGTTGCCGCCGTTGATCAGCTCGACGTCGGCCGCGAGGCGGACGGCGAAGGCGTTGTTCGCGAACGTGTTCGTCTGCAGCGTGGCGGTGATCGCCGGCGTCGACTCGAGGTCGATCGCCGAGCCGACGTTGTCGGCGAAATGGCTGTTCGTGACGCGCAGGAAGTCGCCGGCGGCGGTCTTGCTCGTGTTCGACAGCTTGAGCGCCACGCCGTTGGCGCGCTCGATCCGGACGTGGTCGAGCGTGACGCCGGCGGTGCGCACCAGCAGCGTCTCGGGGCCGCCGTAGCGCAGCGAGACGTGGGCCAGCGACGCGCCGACGGCCGTGTCCTGGATCTCGATCTTCTGCCAGGCGCCCGGCTGGGGCTCGCGCTGGTCGTTGTCGGTGTCGCAGGTGATCCGGGGCGAGGCCTGGCCGGCGAAGATGCAGGCCGTGTCGTCGGCGTCGCTCGAGAACACGATCCCGGCGTCGGCGGTGCCGTCGGCCACGAGGCGCGCCCCGCTGCCGACGCGCAGGCCGGCGGTGGTCGTGCTGAACTTGACGACGGTGTTCGGCTCGATCGTCAGGTCCTTCGTGTAGACGATGTTGCCGGCCATCACGTAGGGCAGGTCGCCGCCGCGCAGCGTGAGCGCACGGTCGACGTTGCCGCCTTGCTGGACGATGCCGTTCGTGGCGTTGTCGCGGGCGGTGGTGTTCGTCAGCGTCCACTGGACGGCGGCGCCCGACGTCACCGCCGGCCCGCCGTTGTCCTCGAAGGTCACGCCCTCGAGCACCATGTCGTGCTGGGCGCCCGACGGCGACTTCACGTCGAGGCCGCCCTTCGTCTGGTCGGCGATCCGGCTGTTGCGGATGACGCCGCCGCCGCGCTGGACGACGACGCCGATCCCGTCGCCCTCCTCGAACGAGCTGTTGTCGATCGCCACCGCCCCGGCGCTGTCGAGGGCCGCCGCGCCGGTCTCGCCGGTGTGGCGGATCTCGAGGCCGCGGATCGCGGCGGTGCCCTTGGACTGGACCTTGATGCCCTGCCAGTCGCCGCGGTTCTTGGCTTCGGCGGCCGACCGGAACACCACATCGCCCGCGTTCGCGCCGGCGATGACGAGGCGGCCGTTCACCTGCAGGTTCGTGTTCTCGCCGAACTCGACCGTCGTGCCGGCGGGCACCGTCAGCGTCACGCCCTCGTCGACGCGCACCGAGCACGTCGGGGCCGCGTACACGCCGGGGGCCAGCGTCGTGGTGCGGGTGAAGGCGCCGGTGCGGGTCAGGGTGGTGTCGGTGCAGAGGTTGCGCGCCGCCTGGGCGAGGCGCGCGGTCGGGGCGGCCATCGCCGGCGCGACGAGGGCAGCGCCGGCGACCACGGCCAGCGCGACGGCCCAAAGGCGAAGACGGCGGGTCGGGCGGGGACGGGTCATGACGGATGACTCCCTTGTGGCGGCGGTCCGGGCTCCCGGGCACGATGAGGCCGGGTCCGATGAACGGCGCAGGCCGACGGGTGACCGGAAGGCAGGCCCATCCGATCGGTCGCCGGCCGCCGACGGCGGCGATCATAGCATGCCGCGTCGTCGCGCGTCTAGACCCTCAGTCTGTCGCGCCGCACCCCGCCGCCCGCCGCGCCGCCGTCGGCGTCATGCCGCCGGCTCGACCTTGAGGCTCACCACCTGGCTCGCGCCGTCCTCCGCCATCGTGACCCCGTAGACCGTGGCGGCGCTCTGCACCGTGCCGCGGTTGTGGGTGACGATGATCACCTGCATGTGCTCGGCCAGCGCCGTCAGGCAGGCGCGGAAGCGATCGACGTTCGCTTCGTCGAGCGCGGCGTCGACCTCGTCGAGGACGACGAACGGCGTACCGCTCACCTCGAGCAGCGCGAACAGCAGCGCCACCGCCGTCAGCGCGCGCTCGCCGCCGCTGAGCAGCGACAGCGGCTGGCTGCGCTTGCCGGGCGGCCGGGCCACGATGTCGATGCCTGGCGGACCGTCGTCGGCGGCCGTCAGCGCCAGCTCGGCCTCGCCGCCGCCGAACAGGCGCGGGAAGGTGCGGCCGAAGGCCTCGGCCACGCGGCCGAAGGTCGTCTCGAAGCCGGCGGCCATCTCGGCGTCGAGCGTCGCCAGCGCGGTGCGCAGGTCGCGGTCGGCCGCCTCGAGGTCGGCCAGCTGGCCCGTGAGATGGGTGTGGTGGTCGGCCGACTCGTGGTAGGTGGCCAGCGCCTCGCGGTCGATCGCGCCGATGTCCCGCAGCCGGCGGCGCAGGGTCCGGATCGACTCCTCGAGCGCCGCGTCGGGCGCCGCCACGTTGTCGTCCGCCGCGGCCAGCGCCGCGGGCTCGATCTCGAGCGCCTCGGCGTCGGCTGCGCGCTGCTCGGCCAGCCGCGCCAGCCGGTCCTCGGCGCGCGCGACCGCCACCAGGGCGTCCGCTGCCCGCCGCTCGACCGCGGTGACGGCCTGTCGCGACGCCTCGAGCGACTCGGCGTCGGCGCGCGATCGGGCGCGCCAGGCGCCGGCGTCTTCCTCGGCCGCGGCCAGCGCAGACTCGAGCCCCGCCAACGCCGCCTCGAGGCGATCAGCCTCGGCCGCCGCGGTCGTCTGGGCGGTCGCCAGCCGGGCCGCCTCCGCCACGAGCTCGTCGCGGCGCGCGGCCGCCGCCGTGGCGCGCGCTTCGGCCGCGGCTAGCTCGCCGGCGACGGCGTCGCGCGCGGCCGTCGCGCCGGCCAGCGCGGCGGCCGCACCGGCCTGGGCCTGGCTGGCGGCCGCGAACGCGGCGCGCGCCGCGGCCCCGTCGTCGGCTTCGGCGGCGACGGCCGCCGCGGCGGCCGCGACCGCCTGGCGCGCGGCCTCGACCCGTGGCGCACCGTCGGCGATCGCGGCGGCCTCGCGCTCCAGCTCGGCGGCCAGCGCCGCGCACTCGCCGGCCAGCCGATCGCGCCGCTCGGTTGCCCAGGCCTGCTCGCGGGCGGCGGCGTCGAGGGCGGCCGCAGCCGCGTCGCGGTCGCGGGTCGCGCGGTCGCGGGCGCGGGCCGCGTCGGCCCGGGCCTCGGTCAGACGGGCCAGCTCGGCCTCGAGCGCGCGGCGCGCGTCGAGGCGCTGGTCGACGGTGGCGCCCGCCGCCTCGGCCGCGGCGCGGGCGGCATCGAGGGCGCTGGGCAGCGCGCGCCGCTGGCGCGCCAGGTCGAGCACGTCGCGGTTGCCGGCGCCGATCGTGACGGCGCCGCCGCGCCGCACCAGGGCGCCGTCGCGTGTCGCGGCGCGCGCCGGCCCGTCCGGGCGCGCCACCGCCCGCTGCGCCGCCGCCAGGTCGTCGACGAAGGCCACGTCGCCCAGCAGCACCGCGACGAGGCCGGGCGCCTCCGGTGCGCCCACCAGCTCGTCGGCGCGGCGCTCGCCGCGCGCCGGCCCCCAGCCCGCCGCTGCCCCGGCCATCTCGGCCGGCGCGAGGTGGACCGCCGACGGCGACGCACCCAGCGCGGCGACCGCCGGCGCGATGTCGGACGGCCGGGCGACGACCGCCGCGCGGACGAGCGGGCCGAGCGCGGCGGCGGCCGCCGCCTCCCAGCCGTCCGCCGTCACGATGAGTTCGGCCACCGTGCCGCGGACCGCCACCCGGTCGCCCGCGCGCAGCGCCTCGAGCACGTGGGTGTCGGCGCCGGCCTCGCGGAACAGTGCCTCGAGCGTCTGGCGCCGCGCCTCGAGCTCGGCCACCGCCTGCCGCGCCTCGGCGTTCGCGTCGCGGGCGGCCGCCAGCGCCGTCGTCTCGGCCGCCAGCGCCGCCTCGGCGCGCCCGACCGCCGCGTGGGCGGCCGTCCAATCGGCGTCGGCGGCCGTCCAGGACTGGTGGGCCTCGGCGGCAGCGTCGGCCAGCGCCGCCTGGGTCGCGGCGGACCGTGTCCGCGTCGCCTCGGCGGTGGCCTGCTCGGCGGCGCGCGCGCCGTGGGCCGAGGCCAGCGTGGCGTGACGCGCCGTGCGTCGCGCGTGGTCGGCCTCGAGCGTCGCCAGCTCGGCCCGGCGCGCGTCGGCGGCCGCCAGGCGCGCCGCGCGGTCGTCGTCGGCCGCCTGCTGCGCCTGGCGGGCGGCATCGACCGCGGTGACCCGATCCGCCAGCACGTGTTCGGCGGCCGCCACGGCGTCATCGAGCTCGACGTGGCGGCGGCGGAGCGCGTCGGCCTCGTGCCGGTGGCGTTCCTCGGCCGCCGCGACCGCATCGTGCTCGCGAACGAGCGCCGCGGCTTGGGCGGACGCGACGGCCGCCTCTTGGCGCGCCGCGGCGAGGGCGGCGGCGGCGGTGTCGCGCTCGACCCGGCGGCGGCGCAGCTCGGCGTCGCGGGTCTCGGCGGCGGCCGCCGCGTCGTCCAGGGCGTGGCGGGCGCCGGCGCTGCGCGCCTCGGCCTCCGATCGCTCCGCCGTCAGGGCGTCCGCGTGGCCGCGCGCTTCGGCCAGCGTGGCCGCGGCGGCGGCTTCGTGCCAGCCGTACCAGCGCCGCAGGTGATCCCGCAGCGCCGTCGCGACGGCGCCGTGCTGCTCGGCGCGCTCGGCGAGGCGCTCCATCCGCCGCAGCCGCGGCCCGAGGTCGGCCAGGATGTCGCGCACCCGCCGGACGTTGTCCTCGCTGTCGGCCAGCTTGCGCACGACGCGCTCGGCCTGCCGCTGCAGCGGCGCCAGGCCCGCGGCGTCGTCGATCAGGGCGCGGCGCTGGTCGGGGCGCATCGCCACGAAGCTGTCGACGAGCCCTTGGCCGATCACGGTGTAGCTGCCGTGCCCGAACCGGCCGCCGACGAGGTCCTGGACGTCGCGGAGGCGCACCCGGGCGCCGTTGATCGTGTACGTCATCGTGCCGTCGCGCTCGGCCCGCCGGCCGATCGTGACCTCGCCGAAGTCGATGCCCAGCCCGCCGTCGTGGTTGTCGATCGTCAGGACGACCTCGGCCAGACCGCCGCGGGCGCGGCGTTCGGTGCCGGCGAAGATCAGGTCGTCGTTCGTCCGGGCGCGCAGTTGGGTCGGGCGCGACTCGCCGAGCACCCAGCGCACGGCGTCGGCGATGTTCGACTTGCCGCTGCCGTTGGGGCCGATCACGGCCGTGATCCCGTCCGGGAACGCGAAGCGCGTGCGCGACGCGAAGCTCTTGTAGCCGGCGAGGGACAGCTCGAGGATGCGCATGGGGCGCGGCAGTATAGCGCCCGCGCCGGCGATTCCCGAAGCGGTCCGCCGCCGGCCGTGTGCTACACTCGGCGGGTCGCCGGCGGCACTGTGCACGGCCGCGGCGGCGACGCTCGGGCACCCAGGGGGACGCGTTGCCGATGCTCAAGCCCGACCTGCGTGTCGATGTCGTCATCCCGGTCTACAACGAGGAGCGGGCGCTGCCGCCGTCCATCGCGGCGTTGCACGCCTTCCTCGGCGCCGAGCTGCCGGTCGATTGGCGCATCGTCATCGCCGACAATGCGTCGATCGACGACACGCCGGCGGTGGGGCGCGCCCTGGCCGAGCAGTACGGGCGGGTCCACTACCTGCGGCTCGAGCAGAAGGGCCGCGGGCGGGCGCTGCGGCGGGCGTGGTCCGAGAGCGACGCCGACATCGTCAGCTACATGGACGTCGACCTGTCGACGAACCTCGGGGCGTTCGTCCCGTTGGTCGAGGCCATCGCCGGCGGCGGCTACGACGTGGCGATCGGGTCGCGGTTGGCGCGCGGCGCGCGCGTGACGCGGCAGTGGAAGCGCGAGCTGATCTCGCGCGGCTACAACCTTCTGATCAAGCTGTTCTTCCCGCGGCGCACGTTCGCCGACGCGCAGTGCGGCTTCAAGGCGGTCAGCCGGCGGGCCGTCGACCGGCTCCTGCCGCTCGTCGAGAACAACCATTGGTTCTTCGACAGCGAGCTGCTGTTGCGGGCGCAGCAGCTGGGGTACCGCATCGCCGAGGTGCCGGTGGAGTGGATCGAGGACCTCGACACGCGGGTCAAGATCGCCAAGACCGCGCTCGAGGACGTGCGCGGGCTCATCCGGGTCCGGCTCTCGAGCCCGCCCACGGCGCTGCGGCCGATCCGCCCGCCCACGGCCTGAGGCTGGCGTGGGCTTGACGCACCTCGACGCCGCGGGGCGCGCCCGGATGGTCGACGTCGGCGCCAAGCCCGCGACCGACCGCGAGGCGGTGGCCAGCGGCTGCATCGTGATGGCCCCGGCGACCCGCGCGGCGATCACCGCGGGCGCGGTGGCCAAGGGCGACGTGCTGGCCGTGGCGCGGGTCGCCGGCATCCAGGCCGCCAAGCAGACCGCCCAGCTGATCCCGTTGTGCCATCCCCTGGCCTTGACCCGCGTCGCCGTCGACATCGCACCCGACGACGCGGCCGGCGGGCTGCGGGTCACCGCCACGGTCGCGTGCCACGGCCCGACGGGCGTCGAGATGGAGGCGCTGACGGCGGTGTCGGTGGCGCTCCTGACGATCTACGACATGGCCAAGGCGCTCGACCGCGGCATGCGCCTGACCGACATCGGCCTCGTGCGCAAGGCGGGCGGCCGCAGCGGCGACTGGACGGCCGATGCCGGCCACGGGGCGGACGCGACCGGCGCTGCGCCGGCCCGGCCCTCGGCGACGTCGTCGTGAGCGCCGCCGCGCCCGTCGCCGCCGCTCCGTGGCGGCCCCCGGACGACGGCCTTCGCTGGCCCGTCGTGCCGCCGTTCGACGCCGCGTCCATCGAGCCGGCCGCCCGCGGCCTCTGGCGCTACCGTGCCGCGCTGGCCGTCGACGGCCGCGCGGCGCCGTTGTCGTTGGGCGAGGGCGGGACGCCGCTCGTGGCGGACGGGCCGGGCGGGCCGTGGTGGAAGCTGGACTTCCTGCAGCCGACCGGCAGCTACAAGGACCGGGGCTTCGCGACGCTGTTCACGGCGCTGCGGGCGGCGGGCGTGCACGCGGTGGTCGAGGACTCGTCGGGCAACGCCGGCGCCAGCGCGGCGGCCTACGGCGCGGCGGCCGGCATCGACGTGACGCTGTGCCTGCCCGCAGGGCCGGTGTCGGCGGCGCGGCTTGCCCAGGCCGGGGCCTACGGCGCCGCGATCGACCGCACGGCGCCGACGCGCGCCGCGGCGTCGAGGCGGGCGGCCGAGCTGGCGGTGGGCGGCGTCGTCCACGCCAGCCACGTCCACCACCCCGCCTACCTCGCCGGTCAGGCCACGCTGGCGTTCGAGCTCTGGGAGTCCCTCGGCCGGCTGCCCGACGACGTCGTCGTTCCGCTGGGGCACGGTGGGCTGCTGCTGGGGCTGGCGCTGGGGTTCTCGTCGCTCGTCGCCGGGGGCGTGGCGAAGGCCGCGCCGCGGCTGCACGGGGTTCAGGCGGCGGCGGTCGCGCCGCTGGCCGACGCGTTCGCCCGCGGCGCGGCGGCGCCGTCGGCCGTCGCCCCTGGCCCGACGGCCGCGAGCGGCATCGCGATCGGCGACCCGCCGCGCGGCGCGGCGGTTCTGGCGGCGGTGCGGGCGAGCGGCGGCCGCGTCTGGGCGGTCGACGAGGCCGACCTCGCGGCCGGCCACCGCGCGCTCGCCCGCCGCGGCTGGTACGTCGAGCCGACGAGCGCCGTCGTCGAGCCGGTGGCGCGAGCGCTCGCCGGGCGCGACGGCGGGCCGTGCGTCGTGGCGGTGCTCACGGGGACGGGGCTCAAGGCCGATCCGCCGAGCGCCGCCGACGCGACGGCGGCGCTGTCGGGCGGCGCCTGATGGTGCGCGCCAAGGACGGCAAGTTGGGCGGCGAGATCCGCCTCACCGAGCGCGCGGCGTGCGCCGGTTGAGCATCCAAGATGGGCCCTGAGGCCCTGGCGCACGTGCTGCGCCCGCTGCAGGCGATGTTCCCCGCCGCCGACCACCCGGCCCTGCTCGTCGGGCTCGACGGCGCTGACGACGCGGCCGTGTACCGGCTCGCCGACGACCTGGCGATCGTCGTCACGACCGACTTCTTTCCGCCGGTCGTCGACGACCCGTACGCCTACGGCGCGATCGCGGCCGCCAACGCCATGAGCGACGTGTTCGCGATGGGCGGCGAGGTCCTGTTGGCGCTGAACCTGGTCGCGTTCCCCGACGACCTGGCGCCGGACGAGGCCGCCGCCATCCTGCGCGGCGGCGCCGAGCGCGTCCGCGCCGCCGGGGCGGTCGTGGCCGGCGGCCACAGCATCGTCGACCGTGAGCCGAAGTACGGCCTGGCGGTGGTCGGCCGCGCCGACCCGGCGCGCCTGCTGCGCAAGGCGGGCGCGCGGCCGGGCGACGCGCTGGTGCTGACCAAGCCGCTGGGCACCGGGCTCGTCACCACCGCCCTGAAGCGGGCCGAGGCGGGGGCCGACGACGTGGCGGCGGCGGTGGCGTCGATGGCGGCGCTGAACCGCGCCGCCGGCCACGCCGCGGCCGCCGCCGGGGCCCACGCCGCCACCGACATCACCGGCTTCGGCCTCGTCGGCCATGCGGTCGAGGTGGCCGACGCCTCGGGCGTCCGGCTTAGGCTGCGGCGCGAGGCGCTGCCCCTCTTGCCCGGCGCGCTGGCCTACGCTGCCGCCGGCTGCGCGCCCGGCGGCACGGCGCGCAACGCGTCGTCGTTCGGGTCGCGGGTCAGCGGGGACGTCGACGACGTGTGGCGGTCGGTCGTCTTCGATCCCCAGACGTCGGGCGGCCTGCTCATCGCCGTGCCGCCCGGCGCGGTCGACACCCTGCGGGGGGCGCTGGCGGCCGCCGCGCCGCCCGCCGCGCCGCCCGGCAGCGAAGCCGCCGCGCTCGACCGCGGCCGGACCGCCGCCGTCGACGCCGTCACCGTCGTCGGCGAGGTCGTCGAGGGCGACGGGATCGAGGTCGTGGCGTGAGCGGGGAGCGGCCGGAGGCCGAGGCCGAGGGCGATCGCGGCGTGCGCGAGGCGCCGGGCGCCGACGGCGCCACCGCGTTCGGCTGGACGTGGCACGACCCGGCGCTGCTGCAGGCCGCGCTGACGCACCGTTCGTACGTGAACGAACACGCCGACGCCGGCGACGACAACGAGCGGCTGGAGTTCCTGGGCGACGCCGTGCTCGGCTACGTCGTCGGCGAGCGGCTCTTCCGCGCCGCCCCGGCCGCCGACGAGGGCGAGCTGACGCGGCTGCGGGCGGCGATCGTCTGCCAGGCGTCGCTGGCGCGCTTCGCGGCGCGCCTCGGGATCGGCGACCAGCTGCGGCTGGGGCGGGGCGAGGCTGCCGGCGGCGGTCGCCAGCGGCCCGCGCTGCTGTGCGCCGCGTTCGAGGCGGTGCTCGGCGCCGCCTACCTCGACGGCGGCCTCGCGGCCTGCGGCGCCATCCTCGACCCGCTCCTGGCGCCCGAGCTGTCACGCGCCGCGCTGGCGCGCCGGGGCAAGGATGCCCGCAGCCAGTTCCAGGAGCGCGTCCAGGCGCGCTGGAAGGTGACGCCGCGCTACGAGGTCACCGGCCAGCTCGGTCCGGACCACGCCAAGCGCTTCGTCGTCGAGGTCCGCGTCGGGGACCGGACCTGGAGCCGCGGCGAGGGGCGCTCCAAGAGCGAGGCGGCGCAGGCGGCGGCCGAGGCGGGGCTGGCGGCGCTCGATGCCCACGACGCCCGGGAGCGCGCCGCGGCGCGCGCGGCGACCGAGGAGCCCGTCGACGGCGCCGCGTGACGGCCTCTGGCGGCGCGCGGCGGCCATCGCGGCGATCGCGCTGGCGACCGCGGCGCTGGGCGCCGCCGCGGCGCGCGTCGGCGCGCCGGCGCGCGCCGACGACGCCGTGCGGGCGGTCTCGGTCGCGTGGCGGGGCGTCGACTTCGCCGGACGGTCCATGACGCAGCTCGCCGGCGAGGTCGTGAACGACGGGGCGACCGCGGTCGGGCAGGTCGAGGTCGTGGCGCGGTTTCGCGACCGGCCGGGCGGGATGCTCCTGGCGACGGGCACGACGATCGCCCTCCTGCCCGAGCTGGCGCCCGGCGAGCGGTCGCCGTTCCTCCTGCTCGTCGGCCCGCTGGAGCCGACGGCGGTCGGGCACGTCGACGTGGCGCTCGTCGTGCCCGGGGCGGAGGGCGTGCGCGAGCGCGGGCTGGCGGTGGCGTCGATCGTGACGCGCACCGTGGCCGGCGTGCCCGCCGTGTTCGGGCGCCTGGTGAACGCTGGGCCGAACACCGCCAGCGCCAGCCACACGAACGTCGTGGCGGCCATCTGGGACGACGACGGCCTCCGCGAGCTGCGCGCAGCGACG
The DNA here is from genome assembly GCA_964651245.1 of uncultured Anaerolineales bacterium. Taxonomy (GTDB): domain Bacteria; phylum Chloroflexota; class Anaerolineae; order Epilineales; family Epilineaceae; genus Avedoeria. Next base: position 18,328 of record CAZYVI010000018.1, read on the forward strand.
ATGCCGATCCGCTACGAACCGGGCACCGTCGTCGGCCAGGGCCACCCGCCGGGCGTCGACTATCCGTGGTACATGCGCTTGCCCGAAGCGCCTTGGACGCGCCTCGAATGGCATGTCGTGGCCCGCCGCTATGCCGATGGCGCATGGCCGGTGCCGCTGGGGATCGTCGACGTCCGGCGCGAGGACGACGGCGCGACGCCGCGCTTCCGCGGCCGGATCGTGCACTGCGGCGTGCGCGACGCCGTCGACGTGGCCGTCGTGTCGAGCGTCCTCGACGGGCGCGGCGTCGTGACGTTCTCGCTGGCGGCGGCCGTGCTGGCGCCGCCGCTGCGGCCCGGCGAGAGCCGTCCGCTCGACCTGCGGTGGCCGGGGATCGCGCCGGACGTCGACGCCGCCCAGGTGACGCTGCTGGCGCTGGCGCTGGACGACCAGCCCTTGCCGCCGCGCCAGATGCCCTGTGAGACGGCCGGGTACGGGGCGGTGCGGACCTGGCTGCCGGCGTTGCAGCGCGGACCCGTCGGCGCCGCCGTTGACGGCGCCCGGGGCGACCGATAGAATCGCCGCCCATGACCGCCGCTCCGGACTCCGCCGCATCGCCCGCCGACGCTGTGTCCGCCGAGGACTACCGCGCCGCGATGCGCCACTGGCCCAGCGGCGTCACCGTCGTGACGATGGTCGACGACGGTGTCGCCCACGGGATGACGGCCAGCGCGTTCACGTCGGTGTCGATCGCGCCGCCGCTCGTCCTCGTCGTCGTCGACCGCCGCTGGCGGTCGCACGACATGGTGGCCCGCACCGGCGCGTTCTGCGTGAACGTGCTGGCTGCCGACCAGGCCGAGCGGTCGGACCGCTTCGCCGGCCGGCACGGCGCCGGCGCCGACCGCTTCGACGGCGTCCCGACCTCCACGGCCGTCACCGGCTGCCCGTGCTTCGACGATGCGGTCGCCTGGTTCGACTGCCGCGTCGACCAGGTCCATCCGGCCGGCGACCACACAATCTTCGTCGGCCGCGTCGTGGCCTGCCGCGGCGGCGACGCGCGGGCGCCGCTGGTCTTCCACAACACGCGTTACCGCCGCCTTGCCGACGATACCGACGCCCGCGGATAGGCCGGCGCCGCCCGACGGCGGCGCCCGACGGCCGCGCGTCCTGTTCGTCTTCGTCGACGGCATCGGCTGGGGGCCGGACGACCGCGACACGAACCCGTTCGCCCGCGCCGAGCTGCCGAACCTGGCGCGGCTGTTGGGGCGGCGGCCCGTCGCCGACGGCCGCGCGGTGCGCCCGCCCGCGCTGGCGCTGGACGCCTCGATGGGCGTGGCCGGCCGGCCGCAGAGCGGCACGGGCCAGGCGGCCCTGATCACGGGCGTCAACACGGCCGCGCTGCTCGGCGCCCATCGCGGCCCGTTCCCGGACCCGGCGCTGCGCCCGGCCCTGGCGGCGCACAGCCTGTGGCGCGCGGCGCACGAGGCCGGCGCTTCGGCGGTCCTGGCGACCGCCTACCCGCCGCGGCTGCGCGCCGCGGTGGCCGCCGGTCGCGGCCGGCTGTCGGCGGTGGCCCGCGCCGCCGTGCTGGCCGGTGTGCCGCTGCGCAGCGCACGCCTTGGCGGACCGGACGGCGCCGTGCCGCCGATCCTCGGTCCGCGGCCCGCCGCCGGCGCCGCGGCGACACCGGTGGTCGCGGATCCGCATGCCGCCGGCGCGGCCCTGGCCGAGGTGACGCGCCACCATGCGCTGACGGTCTACGAGCACTTCGAGGCCGACATGGTCGGCCACCGCGCCGCGATGGCGCCGGCCGTCGCGGCGCTCGAGCGGCTCGACGCGCTGCTGGGCGGGTTGTTGGCCGGCTGGCGCGACGGCGACGTCATCGTCCTCGCCTCCGACCACGGCAACATCGAGGATGCGACGTCGACGCGCCACTCGCTCCGGCCGGCGATCGGCGCGTGGTTCGGCGGCGGTACGGCGGCCGTGCCCGACGCCGTGACGGCCGTGGCCGGGGCAATCCGGGCCGCGCTGGGCTGGGCGCCGATGTCGGCGGGCGCCGCCGAACCGAAGCTGGAGGATCGCCATGCGCTGGTATGAGCTCGTCCGCTTTCGCTGCCCGCGCTGCGGCCAGCGCCTGGCCGTCGAGCGCGGGCAGGCGCTGCGCGGCGAGCGGGTCACCTGCCAGGACTGCAACGTCCTGATCGAGCTGCGGCTGGCCGCCGGCCAGGCGCAGCCGCCCGCGGCGCTGCCGGCGGCCGGATCGGCGCCGGCGGCGGTCGTGGTCGACCTGTCGCGCTGACCCGGGGCCACGGGCCCCGCGCTGCCTGGGGGGCGGCAAGCGCCGCGGCGCCGCCGGTGACCGCAGCGGCCGATGACGGCGGCCGCCTCAGGCGAGCGGCGCCGTGCGGAAGCCGAAGTCGCGGCCGCCCTCCGTGGTGGCGAGGTGGATCCACAGCACGGCCAGGTTCTCCAGCAGCGCGGCGTTGCGCAGCGGCCCGGCGTCGCGCGGCCGGAAGCCCATCCGCTCCGCGAGCGCCAGGACGAGCGCCTTCGCCGCCGCGTCGTCGCCCGCGAAGAACGCGTCGACGGGACCGGCGTCGAGGCGCGGATGGCGCTGGACCTCGGCGCCGAAGTGGTTGAAGCCCTTCACGACCCGTGCGCCGGGGAAGGCCGCCGCCAACGCCGCCGCCTGCGACCCGGCGGGCGGCGGCGCCCAGACGGGACCGTTGTCCCACCGCAGCGGGTTCGTCGCGTCGACGACGACGACGCCGCGCACGTCCCCGCAGGCCCGAACGGCCGCCTCGGCCGCCGCCGCGGGCACGGCCACGACGATCGCCTCGACTCCGGCGGCCGCCGCGCTCGGCCAACCGACGGGCACGGCCGACAACGGCGGCGGCAGCGCGGCGCGCGCCGCGTCGGGATCGCGCACGCCCAGGCGCACCGACGCGCCCGCGGCGACCAGCCGCTGGGCCAGCGCCTGACCGACGTTGCCCGCGCCGAGGATCGCGACGTCGCCGCTCATCGTCCCTCCGATCGATGGCTCCGTACGATCGCCGCCCTGTGGTTCCGGTGCGCCCGCCCTCCGAGGCGGCGCCCGCCGCCACACGCGGCGATGGGCCCCGCGCCGCTCAGGGCGCCGACGCTCCGGCGCCGCCCGCCGCGTCGAGCCCCGCCGCGAACGTCGGCGACGCGACCGGCGGGTTCCAGCCGGCGGGGGCGGCGGCCGGGGCCAGGAAGGGCTCGGCCGCCCAGCCGACGTTGCCCAGCGCGTCCTGGAGCCGCCAGAACGTCGTCGCGCCCTCCACCTCGGGTCCGCCGAGCACCTTGAGGGTTTCGCCCTCGTCGACGATGCGGATCGTCAGGTAGTCCTGGCCGGCGCCCATGCGGTAGCGCAGCCCGTCGCTGCCGACGCCGACGACGGTGACGAACGCGCCGGCCGCCAGCGACCCGGCCGGCAGCGGCGTGGCGTCGGCGCTGGCGCCGAGCAGCGACGGCGTGGCGGCGGTCGGCAGGCCGACGGCCACGGTGGCCGAGCCCGCGAGCGTGGCCGGGCTGGCGGTGGCGGCGGAGAGGCCGCCCGCTCCGACCGTGCCCGTCGCCGGCGTCGTGGCGGCGGTCGCGCGCGCCAGGGCCGCCGTCGGCGTCGGCGGCGCCGTCGCGCCGTCGTCGGGCAAGGGCCCGAAGAACAGGTAGAGCGTGGCCAGCACGACGGCGATGAGGAGGACCGCGGCGGCGGTCTGCATGCTCACGCCGCCCGGCAGCCGCGAGGCCGGGGCGGGGTCGCTGTAGCCGTCCGGCGCGTACGGCTCGAAGCTGTCGTCGCTCATCGTGCGCTCCTGGCGAAGGTCGTTCGGGTCGCCGCGCCGATTCACCCGGCGTGGCCCGGCGCTGGATTGTGTCGGCGGCGTGGACGATTGTCCACCCAGGCGGGCCGGCCGTCTGGGCTATCATAGCCCGTCGACCGGGGCGGGCTGGGCGGTGTTCGCCGCCCGCCCGCCGCACGATGGGAGCGAGGTCGTGGCGAGGGGGCGCAGCATCGACCGCTGGCGAATCGGCTTGGGCATGGCGTACGCCGTGGCCGTGGCGGCGTCGGTCGTCCGCGGTGCGGCCGCGCAGACGGCGCTGCCGCTGGCCGAGCCGGCGCGCGCCATCGCGACGGCGTTCCGTGCCCTGGCCGACGCCGCGGCGACCGCGGTCGACGACGCCGATTGGCAGCGCGTCGACGACACCTACAACAACGTGCTCCTGGCCGCGATCGACCTGCACCGCCCGGCGCTTCTCGGCGCCGGCGACGCCGCGCGCCCGGCGGTCGAGGCGATCGACGCCGCCCTGGCGCGCGTCGGCGCCGCGCTGGATGCCCTCGACGCCGCCCGCATCCGCGCCGAGGCCGATCGGGTCGGGCAGGCGCTCGACAGCCTGGCGCCGGGTGTCGCCGGCGGCGCCCCGACGATCGCGGCCGCGCTGGCCGAGTGGCGCGCCCACCGCGACGCCTCTCAGCGGCTGGCCGACCGCCAGCGGGCGGGCGAGGACACGTGGCGGGACCTGCGCAACGAGGCGATCGCCCTCATCGACAGCCTCGACGCCCGCGGCGCCGCCGTGGCGGCCGCGGTGCCGGGACAGGCCGCCACCGTCGATCGCCTTACGGTGCTGGCGCTGCGGTTGCGGATGGCGGCGTTGACCCAAGCGGCCGACGAGACCGCGGCGGCGCTGCGGCTCGTCGACGCGGACCTCGACGCCCTCGATCGCGCCGCCGCCACGGCCGGCGTTCCGGCGCCGGCGCCGGCCGCCTCGCTCGTGTTCGAGGGGCAGCCGGTGGTGGCGACCCCCGGTCAGGCCGTCGAGGTCGGCATCGTCGCCCGCGGCGTGGCCGAGGCCGGCGGCCTGGGCGGGTTCGTCCTCGACATCCGCTGGAGCCCGCGGGCATTGCGCATGGAGCGGGTCGAGTGGGCGGGCCTCGGCGGCTCGGCGGCCTCAGCCACCGACGCCGCGGCGGGTCACTACGTGCTCGAGCTGCCCCCGGCGCCGGTCGGGCCCGAGGTCGACACCCAGGTCGCGTCGCTGATCATGACCGTGCTGGGCGTCACGCCCGATCCGAACGACTACGTGCCGGTCGGGTCGATGGCGCGGCTCGAGGCCGCGCTCGACGCCGCCGCCGTGCGCGCCCGGGCGGGCGACGTGGCGGCGGCAGGCGCCGACGTGTTCGGCGCCTACGTCGAGTACGTCGACGGCCGCGGCGTGCCCGGCAGCCTGGCGTCGCGGTTCGCGTCGGTCGGGCAGGCCACCGTCGTCGAGGCGGCCTGGCTCGAGCTGCTCCGGCGGCTCAGCCTGCCCGAGCCCGCCGGGACCGACGCCGTCGTGGAGGCGGTCGACGGCGCCCGCTCGGCGCTGGCTGGCGCTGTGGCGGCCTACGGGGCGGCGCTTGCCGCCGACGGCGGCATCCCGATCACGATCGACGTCGTCTCGGCGACCGACCTCCGCGGCCAGCCGCTCGCAACGCGGCCTTCGGTTACGGCGCGCGTTCTGACGACGGGCCTCGTCACGCCCGCGGCCGACACCGCGGTCACCGACGCGGCGCCGGACGGCCGGCCGCCCGACGCGGGCGCCGCCGTCGACGTTCCGGCCGCGGCCGACGGCGATGCCCCGGCGCCGCCCGCCGCGTCACCCGCCGTTCCGGCGCCGACGGCGCCGCCCGACGGCCCCGCCGCGACGGGCCGGGACGCCCGCCGCCTCGGCGCCCTCGTGCTCGCGGCGCTGGCCGCAGGCGGCCTCGGCGCCCTGGCCAGCGCGCGGCGGGCGGCGCGGTGACGCGTCGCGGCGGCGCGCCGTCCGCGCCAGCCGCGTCTTCTTGCAGTCGTGGTCGCGGCACACGCGAAGCGAGTACCCATCGTCCAGGAGATTCCGGTTCATGCCCAAGATCATGGTGTTCATCGACGGCACGTGGCTCTACCGCAATACGTTCAAGCTGGCGGAGGCCGCCGGCAAGCCCGACTACCGGATCCACTTCGGCAAGCTGCCCGCCGTGCTGGCCCGCATCGTCGGCGAGCAGTCGGGCGGCGGGCCGGCCGACATCGTCCGCACCCACCTCGTCTCGAGCTACCCGACCCACCACGACGCCCAGGACGACGAGGCGGTCGAGCGCCAACTCGACTTCTACGACTTCCTGCGCGAGGAGTACCGCTACGACGTCCAGCTCTTCCGCGTGAACTACATGGGTCGCCGCGTCCGCCGCGCCGACCGCGACCCCGACGACCCGTTCGAGCCGCGCGAGAAGTGCGTCGACATCGCGCTGGCCACCACGATGCTCTACTACGCCGCCATGCCGGGCGCCTACGACGTCGCGGTCGCCGTCGTCGGCGACGGCGACTACCGGCCGGTCTTCCAGTACCTGCGGCTGCTGGGCAAGCGCGTCGCGATCGCCAGCGTGCAGGGCAGCTGCGCCGCCGAGTTCAGCGACCCCCTCGACGAGGCGCGCGTGAAGGACTTCGACGTCATCTGGCTCAACGAACTCGTCGACGACCTCGAGCTGTCGTACGACCCGCATCTGCGGCGCTGCGAGTCCCCGACGCACGAGGGCGACCGGATGGTGATGACCACCTACTACCCGCGCAAGGGCCAGAAGTTCTACTGCGACGCCTGCCGCGCCGACTTCGCGCGCCAGCGCGAGCAGGCGTGGTCCGGCGCGGCCGCGGCGGCGGACGAGCTCGCGCCGCCGCTGCTCGGCGAGCCGCCGCGGGTGGGGCAGATGCTCTCGGGCTACGTGAAGCGCAAGTTCGACGACCGGATGTACGCCTTCATCCGCGCCGCCGACGGGCGCGACTACTTCTGCCACGTGGCCGACATGGACGATGCCGCCACGTTCGGCGAGCTGGCCGAGGGCGACCTGGTGGAGTTCCTGGTGCGCAAGCTGCCCGAGCGCGGCCAAGCCGGCGCCGCCCGCGGCGTCCGCCGACTCGACGGGGCGGCCGTCCAAGACGGCGTCGGGCACATCGCGCGCCTGGCCTACGGCCCGGACGACGCCGACGACGAGCCGCACCCCTAGGGCGCGCGATGCCCGGTCGGTGGGCCGCCGTTGCCCGGCCGGCGCGCGGCCGGTGGAGAGGCGCTACGGGGCGGTTGGCTCGTCCAGCGCGCCGGTGACGGTGCTCGGGCCGGCGCCGGCCGCGGCCGACGCCGCGCCGCGGGGCCGCAGCGCCTCCCAGGGGTAGACGATCCAGGCGTCGGTGGCGACGACCCAGTGGTCGGGCGCGTCGGCGGGGAAGGCGGAGCGGGCCGGCTTGAAGTGCAGCACCGCCACGATCGGCAGCCCGCCCGCGGCCGCGACGCGGTCGCGGATGGCCACCGCCGTCCGGCCCGAGTCCCAGATGTCGTCCACGATGAGCACCCGCCGGCCGCGGAGCTCGGCGTCGGCCGGGAAGTGGTAGACCGTCATCGCCCCTGTGGCGTCCTCATCCTGGTAGCTGGCCATGGCCGCCGACAGCAGGTCGCGCCGGTCGAGCACGCTGCTGAGGATCGCCGCCGGCACCAGGCCGCCGCGCGAGACCGCCAGCACGACGTCGAACGGCACCGCGGCCACCCGCTCCGCCAGCGCCTGCGTCAGGGCCACGATGTCGTCCCAGCCCAGCGCGACGCGGTCGCCGCTCACGCGCCCAGCTCCGGCACCGGCCGCTCGATCAAGGCGCCGTCCGCCAGCCAGGCCGTGAACCCGTCGGCGTCGAGGTCGATCGTGACCTCGACGCCGGGTGCGGCGTCCAATCGTCGCCCGTCGATCTTGAGCGCCTCGGTCGACACCGCCTGGGCGGTGCGGCCGTTCACCGCGCGGGTGAACGCCATGAGCCGCGGCATCGACGTGAACGCCAGCACGGCGTCGCGCCGGCCGGGCGCGATCCGCACCAGGCAGCGCCAGACGAAGCGCGTGACGTCGCCGACGCCGTCGGCGTCGGTCGGTCCGCCGCAACCCAGCACGTAGAGCGTCGTGCCGCCGCCCGCTGCGCTCACGGCGCCTCGACGGTCGTCAGCTCGATGGAGCGGATCCACCACGCGTCCTCCTCGCGGTCGAGCGTCACGGCGATCGGACGGCTTGGGCGCGCGTCGCCGTAGCGGATGCGGGCGTTCACGATGGCCGCCTGCGGCGCGAGGGCGTCCAGGCCATCGATCGGCACGATGCGGTCGATCGCCACGCCGGTGGCGCCGACGAAGGCGTCGCTGGCCAGCAGGTCGTCGATCGCTTCGAGCGGCGTCTGGCGCAGGCCGGCGCTGGAGTGGAGGCCGTGCAGCGCGACGGCGTCACCGTTGGCCGCGCGGCGGACGGCCGCGTCGAGCGCGGGCTGGATGCGGCGCGGGGCGTAGGGGCCGTGCGGGACGGCCACGGCCCACACCACGGCCACCAGCAGCGCGACGAAGCCCAGCGAGCCGGCGATCAGGGCGCGCGACAGCGTGCGCTGGACCTCGATGCGCGTGTTCGTGCGCGCCCACAGGGGTCGGTCGGTCATCGGTCGGTCGCTCCGGCGGCGTCAGTATAATCGCCGGCCACCGGGAGGGATGCGATGGACGTCGTCGGGCGCGTCTGGGAGATCCTCGTCACGTTCACGCGCTGCGGCGTGTTCGGCTTCGGCGGCGGCCCGTCGATGATCCCGCTGATGCAGCAGGAGGTCGTCCAGGGCCGCGGCTGGCTGTCCGACGGCGAGTTCGTCGACCTGCTGGCCATGGGCAACGCGCTGCCCGGACCGATCACGACGAAGATGGCGGCCGTGATCGGCTGGCAGCAGGCCGGGCCGCTCGGGGCCGCGGCCGGCCTGATCGGCATGACGGCGCCGACCGCGGCGCTGATGCTGTTCATCGTCGCCACCGTGGCCGCGTTCCGCCACAGCCCGCGCGTCCAGGGCGCGCTCGTCGCGGCGCGGCCGGCGGTCGTGGCGCTGCTCGCCTGGACGGCGCTCGACATCGGCCGCGGCGTGACCCGCGGGCTGCCGCCCAGCGGGCTGGCCTGGTTTGCGGGCATCCTGGTCGCCAGCCTGGCGCTGCTGACGTGGGACGTCCACCCGGCCGTGGTCATCGTCGCCGCCGCCATCGTCGGCGCCGTCGCGCTCGGCTGACACGGCCGGCGCGCCGACCGCGTCAGGCGCCGAGGCCGAACGGGTCGACCGCGCGGCCGCCGGTGTAGACGACGACGCTCTTGAGCTCGGTGAAGTCGTCGAGCGCCTCGAGGCCGACCTCGCGGCCCCAACCCGACTGCTTGTAGCCACCGAACGGCAGGCCCGGGAAGACGGTGTAGGGCTGGTTGACCGTCACGACGCCGCTCTTCACCTGCGCCGCCACGCGGTGGGCCCGCCCGATGTCGCGCGTCCAGACCGACGCCGCCAGGCCGTAGATCACGTCGTTGGCGGCGCGCACGCCCGCCGCCTCGTCGTCGAACGGCAGGATGGCCGCCACCGGGCCGAAGATCTCCTCCTGGGCGACGCGCATCTCGTTGGCGCAGTCCACGAGCGCCGTCGGCAGCAGGAAGTTGCCGCCGGCCAGCGCCGGGTCGGCGGGCCGCGCGCCGCCGATCGCCACCCGCGCCCCCTCGGCCTCGCCGGCGCGGATGTAGCCCTCAACGCTGCGCAGGTGCTCGGGCGTGATCAGCGCGCCCACCTGGGTCGTCGGCGCTTGCGGGTCACCGACGACGAGCTTGCCGGTGGCGGCGACGAAGCGTTCGACGAAGGCGTCGTAGACCGGCCGCTGGACGAAGATCCGGCTGCGCGCCTCGCAGGACTGGCCGGCCGAGTAGAAGATCGACCACACCGTGCCGGGCACCGCCGCGTCGAGATCGGCGTCGGCGAACACGAGCGCCGGGCTCTTGCCGCCGAGCTCGAGCGAGACGCGCCGGAAGTCGCCCTTGGCGGCGTCGAGGATCGTGCGGCCCACCTCGGTCGAGCCGGTGAAGCTGACCTTGTCGATGCCGGGATGCCCGGCCAGCGCGGCGCCCACCGTCGCGCCGCCGCCGGTGACGACGTTCACCGTCCCCTCGGGGAAGCCGGCCTCGACCGCCAACTCGGCCAAGACGATCGCCCCCAGCGGCGTGTAGCTCGCCGGCTTGATCACGACGGCGTTGCCCGCCGCCAGCGCCGGCGCGAGCTTGCGCAGCGTCAGCAGCAGCGGGTAGTTCCACGGCACGATCAGGGCGCAGACGCCCAGCGGCTCGCGGACGGTGTAGTTCAGGAAGCCGAACGGCGCTTCGTTCGTGCGGCCCTGGATCTTCGTGGCGGCGCCGGCGAAGTACTCGAGCTCGCCGATGCCCTGGCCGATCTCGGCCTTGACGCTCTGGATCGCCTTGCCGTTCTCGCGGCTCTCGAGCCGCGCCAGATCGTCGAGGTTCTGCCACAGCAGATCCGCCAGCTTGAACATGAGCCGGGTCCGGCGCGCCCCGCCCAGCCGCGACCACTTGCCGCCGTCGAACGCGGCGCGCGCCGCCGCCACCGCCCGGGCGACGTCCTCGGCGCCGCCGTCGGGCACCTCGGCCAGCGGCGCGTTCGTGGCCGGGTCCGTGATCGTCCGCCAGGCGCCTTCGGCGGCCTCGCTGGACGCATTGCCGATGAGCATGGGATAGCGGCGGCGGTCGAAGCGGGACATCACGGCCTCCTGGTCGGGCGGGCGGGTGGGTGCGGCGCGCCGCCCCTGGGCGCGGCCGGGTCGGGGCGCGCCCAGCGGCGGCGACGGCCGCCGCTCAGTCGGACAGGTTCTCGAACACCGTCGCTACGCCCTGCCCGACGCCGACGCACAGCGTGGCCAGGCCGTAGCGTCCGCCGCGGCGGCGCAGGGCGTGGAGCAGCGTGGCGGTCAGGCGGGCCCCCGAGCAGCCCAGCGGGTGGCCGATGGCGATCGCGCCGCCGTGGACGTTCACCCGGTCCTCGTCGAGGCCGAGGGCGTCGATCACGGCCAGCGCCTGAACGGCGAACGCCTCGTTGAGCTCGACGAGGTCGAGGTCGGCGATGGACAGCCCGGCGCGCGCCAGCGCTTTGCGGGTGGCCGGCACCGGACCGAGGCCCATCGTGCGCGGGTCGCAGCCGGCCACGGCCGACGCCACGACGCGGGCGATCGGGCGCAGGCCGGCGGCCTCGGCCGACGCGCGGTCGGCGAGCACCACCGCCGCCGCGCCGTCGTTGAGGCTGCTGGCGTTGCCGGCCGTGACGCTGCCGCCGGCGCGGAAGACGGGCCGCAGCGCCGCCAGCGCCTCGAGCGTCGTGTCGGCGCGCGGCCCCTCGTCGCGCTCGACGCGGGTGACCGCGCCCTTGCGGCCCGGCACCTCGACCGCGACGATCTCGTCATCGAACAGGCCGGCCGCCGCGGCGGCGACGGCGCGCTGGTGGCTCCGCAGCGCGAACGCGTCTTGACGCGCGCGGTCGATGCCGGTCTGGGCCTGGATGTTCTCGGCCGTCTCGCCCATGCTCTCGAGCGGGATCCGCGCCTCCATGGCCGGGTTCGGGAACCGCCAGCCCAGCGAGGTGTCGTAGGCGGTGACGTTGCCGCGCGGCGCGCGGGGCAGGGCGAGCGGGGCGCGCGACATGCTCTCGACGCCGCCGGCGACGAAGAACGCTCCGTCGCCCACCTGGATGGCGCGCGCCGCCTGCTGGATCGCGTCGAGACCCGAGGCGCAGAGGCGGTTGACGGTCGTGCCGGCCACCGAGTCGGGCAGCCCGGCCAACAGCCCGCACATCCGCGCCACGTTGCGGTTGTCCTCGCCGGCCTGGTTGGCGCAGCCGAAGTAGACGTCCTCGATGGCTGCCGGGTCGACGCCGCTGCGATCCACCGCCGCCCGGATCGCCAGCGCCCCGAGGTCGTCCGGCCGCACCTCGGCCAGCGCGCCGCCCAACCGGCCGACCGGCGTCCGGACCGCGGCGAGCACGACGGCATCGTTCACGGCGCGGCCTCGCCATCGGCAGGCGCGACCGGCGCGGCGGTGGGGGTGTCGAGGGCGGTGTCGTTGACCGGGGCGGCGGCCGGTGCCCGCGGCGCGGCGGTGGGGGTGTCGAGGGCGGTGTCGTTGACCGGGGCGGCGGCCGGTGCCCGCGGCGCGGCGGTGGCGCCGTCGAGGGCGGCAGCGTTGTCGACGGCGGCCGTCGGCGCCGGGGGAGCGGGCGGCACGGGGTCGACATCGGCGTGGGTCGCGACGTCTTCGGCCGGCGCGTCATCGGCCGCGTGCGCCACCCGCGCCTCGAGCGCCGCCAGGCGCCGTCCGAGCGCCCGCAGCGCCAGGTACTGGGCGGCCATCCACAGCAGCATCGCCAGCGGCAGCCCGAGGGCCAGCAGCCAGAGCGCCGCCCGCACGAGGGCGTCGGCCGACACGGTGGGGTTCATGGTGCCTCCTCCTGGGGACCTGCCGCCGCCTCGAGGGGCAGCGGGCGGCCGGCGACGGCGTGGCGGCGCAGCCACGGGGCGGCGCGGTAGCGGTCTTCGCCGTGCTCGGCGGCCAGCGCGTCGAGCACGGCGACGACGACCCGCGGGCCGATCGCGTTCGCCCACGCCAGCGGACCGCGCGGGTAGCGCGTCCCGAGCCGCATCGCCGCGTCGACGTCGGCGGGGCTGGCCGTGCCCTCGGCCACCGTGAAGGCCGCCTCGTTGGCCAGGCAGGCGACGATGCGGCCCAGGACGAGCCCGGTACCGTCGCCGACCCAGACGGGCTCGAGCGCCGCCGCGGACCAGACCGCCGTCGCCAAGTCGACATAACGCTCGGTCGACTGCAGCGCGCGGCAGCACTCGACCGTCGTGCGGGCGTCCCACGGCGGGAGCAAGCTGAAGCCGAAGACGCGCTCGGGCGTGTGGACGCTGGCGGCGACGTACGTCGCCGCGCTCGCCAGGCAGCACGACCACAGCGGGCGATCGGCGGGAAGGTGGGCATCGACGAGGGCCAGCGCCGCGCCCTTGATCCGCCGGTCGACACAGCACACGTCGATGGCGGCGTCGCTCGTCGCCAGCGAATCGGCCAGCTGGGCGTCGGACGGCCGGTGGTCAGCGCCGAGGTCGCCGGCGACGACGGTGTGGCCGGCGGCGCGGAACCGCGCCGCCAGGGCGTCGGCCCAGTCGGTGTCGGGCTCGCCGAGGATCGTGAGCTTCATCGCCGCCCCGCTCCGACGGGCGGCGCGGCGGCGTCGGGCGCCCCCGTCGTCGATGCCGGGCGGCGCATGCACCGCGGGGACAACGGCCGGCGCCGGCGGGTCGCGTTCATGCCGGCGCACCGTGGTCGTAGTAGCCGCGCCCGGTCTTGCGCCCGAGCCGGCCGCTCTCGACCATGTGCCGCTGGATGGGGTGCGGGCGGAAGCGCGGGTCGTGGAAGAAGCCCTCGTACACCGACTGGGCGGCGGCGAAGTTGACGTCGATCCCGATCAAGTCCATGAGCTCGAACGGCCCCATCGGAAAGCCGCCGTCGCGGGCCAGGCGGTCGATCGTGGCCACGTCGGCCGCGCCCTCGCCCAGCAGGCGCAGCGCCTCGCCGTAGAACGGACGGGCGACGCGGTTGACGACGAAGCCGGGCGTGTCCCGGACCTCGATCGGCGTCTTGCCCCAGGCGTGCATCGTCGCCGCGGCGGTGCGCGCCACCGCGTCGGCCGTCGCCGGCCCGCGGATCACCTCGACGAGCGGCATGACCGGGGCCGGGTTGAAGAAGTGGAGTCCCACCAGCCGCTCGGGTCGCCCGAGCCGCGCGCCGATGGCCGCGACGGACAGCGTCGAGGTGTTCGTCGCCAGCATCGCGTCGGGGGCGACGACGGCCTCGAGGTCGGCGAACAGCGCCTGCTTGAGCTCGATCCGCTCCGGCGCCGCCTCGACGACGAGCCAGCAGCCCGCGCACGCCGCCAGATCGCCCGCCAGCCGCAGCCGTCCTTCGGCCGCCGCGGCGGCATCGGCCGTCAGCCGTCCCTTGGCCGCCTCGCGCGCCAGCTGGCCGGCGATCTGCGCCCGCGCGCGCTCGAGCTGGGCCGGCGCCACGTCGAACAACACGACGGGGTGGCCGGCCACGGCCGCCACCTGGGCGATGCCGGCGCCCATCGTCCCGGCGCCGAGGACGCCCACCTCGGCGTCGGGCGCGATCCGGGCGTCGTCCACGACCGCTAGCGCCCGGCGAAGCGCGGCGGGCGCTTCTCGAGGAACGCGGCGACCCCTTCGGCGTGATCGGCCGTGCCGCCGGCGATCTCTTGAAGCTGCGCCTCGTAGTCGAGCGCGGCGTCGAGCGATCCTCCCTCGGCGCGCTGCATCGCCCGCTTCGTCAGGCCGAACGCCTTCGTCGGGCCGGCCGCCAGCTGCGCCGCCAGCGCCGCGGTGCGCGTCGCGAGCTCCTCGTCGGGCACGACGTGGTTCACCAGGCCGGCGGCGTGCGCCTCCGCCGCCGTCAGCCGACCGCCGGTGGCGTAGAGCTCGAACGCCCGCGCGTAGCCGAGGTAGCGCGGCAGGACCCACGTCGCGCCGCTGTCGGGCACCAGGCCGACGAGGCCGAACGCGGTGGCAAACTTGGCCGACTCGGCCGCCAGCCGGATGTCACAGGCGAACGCCAGGCTGGCGCCGGCGCCGGCCGCGACGCCGTTGACGCCGGCCACCACCGGCTTCTCGAGTTGCCGAATCGCGCGCACGATGCGGTTGTAGGTGGCCTCGAGGTGGTCGCGGAAGCTCAGGCCGTGGCTGCGGTCCTGCACGTCCGCCAGGTCCTGGCCGGCCGAGAAGGCGCGTCCAGCGCCGGTGATCACCACGGCCCGCACCGCCGCGTCGCGCTCGCACTGGCGCAGCCCCTTGAGGAGGGCCGCCAGCATCGGGTCGGTGAAGGCGTTGAGCTTGTCCGGCCGGTTCAGCAGCAGCGTCGCCACGCCGTCGGCGATCGTCAGGGCGATCGTCTCGCTGCCGGTCGTCGGGTCGGCGCTGTCGGCCATGGCGCGCTCCAAGGTGACCCGCCGAGGGCCGCGGCGGGGCGGGGCGATTCTAGCACGGCCGCTCGTGCGTCACGGGCGCGGCACGAACGCCAGCTCGGTGCCGGGGAAGCGGTCCGTGACCAGCAGGAAGCCCCGGTCGCCGAGCTCGACGAGCCCCTCCCAGTTGCGCGCCGTGCCATCGTCGCGCAGCGCCAGGGCGATGGGTGGCGCATCGGCCAACGCGATCGCGTCGGCGCCCACCTCGAGCCGCAGCAGCCGCTCGACGACGTCGGAGCCGCCGTGCGTCGGGCCTTCGCCCCAGCGCTCGGCCACGGCGTCGACGCCCGGCCGCAGCGCCTCGGCGTCGCCGGGGAACATGTAGTTCATCACCCACAGCCCGCCGTCGGCGCCGAGGTCGGCGGCGTCGGTGACGCGGTACTCGAGGGCCGGGAACGGCACCTCGCCCCGCGGCGCCAGGTCGGCGCCGAAGCGCAGCGCCCGCGGCGTGGGGTTCACGGCAGCCCCGTTGGCCTCGAACAGCGCCGTGACGCCGTCCGCGTCGGCGAACAGCGACTCGAACGACATGTTGTCGATCGCCACGGGCAGCGGTACGGGCACCGGCGGCGCGTCGTCGAGCGCGATGCCCACCGGCACGCCGTCGGCGTCGACGTCAACGCGCCCGGCCACGAGGTAGGCCGCCATGTCGTCGCCGCGCTGGACCTCGATGGAGAGGTAGGCGCGCCGGTCGCGAAATGCGATTGCCTCGAAGCCCTCGAAGCCGTCGATCGCCCGCGGCTCGCCCTCGCCGAAGCCGGCGCCGGCCAGCGGGATCGCGAACGCCGTCACCGCTGGCGCGGCGTCGTCGAGCGCGCCCTCGACGTCGGCGCGCCGCACGCCGAACAGCAGGCCGTCGCCGCGCCGCGTATCGGTGATCACCCCGCCGTCGGCGCCGAAACGGCCCGGGTACTGGGGCAGGAAGACGAGCGTGTCGGCATACCACGCCAACCCGGACACCTCGGCTTCGGCGACGTCGAGCGGCGCCGCAAGCGCGATCGGTGTGACCGCCGCCTCGGCCGGCGCGGCCGCGCCCGACACCGTGGCCGTCGTCGGGCGCGTGGCCGCGGCGGATCGTGCGTCCGGCGGCGCGGTCGTCGCGGCGTCGGCGTCCGGCGTCGACGCCGTGCCGGGGGACCCGGCCGCGCCGGCCGCCGTCGGCGTCGCGGCCGGGGCGCGGCCGGGCGCGCCGGCGCGCCGCGCGACCACGATCAGGCCGGCGATCACGGCCACGGCCACGAACCACAGCACCACCCACCGCTTCGACATCGCCGTCCTCCCTCGCGCTGCGGCGCGCCCGACGCGCGCCGGCGAACGACCGTCAGCGTCCCGTCCAGACCGGCGGGCGCTTGTCCAGGAACGCGCGCATCCCCTCCGCCTGGTCCTCGGTGCCGAATAGCAGGTAGAACAACCGGCGCTCGGTCAGCAGCCCGCGGTCGAGGTAGTCGTCGAAAACGCTGTTCACGGCCTGCTTGGCCAGCTCGACCGCGATCGGCGGCTTGCCGGCGATCTCGCGCGCCAGCCGCTTGGCCTCGTCGAGGTAGGCCTCGACCGGCACGACGCGGTTCACCAACCCGATGCGCAGCGCCTCTTCGGCCCCGACGAACCGCCCGGTGAGCACGAGCTCCATCGTCCGCGCCTTGCCGATCGCCTGCGCCAGACGCTGCGTGCCGCCGGCGCCGGGCATGACGCCGATGTTGATCTCGGGCTGCCCGAATTGGGCCGTCTCGCTGGCGACGATCATGTCGCACATCATCGCCGTCTCGCAACCGCCGCCCAGCGCGAAGCCGCTGACTGCGGCGATGAGCGGCTTCTTGATCCGCCGCACCCGGTCCCAGGTGGCGAACATGTCGCGCCGGATCTGGTCGACGACGGTCGCGTCGGCCATGTCGCCGATGTCGGCGCCGGCGGCGAAGGCGCGCTCGTTGCCGGTCAAGACGTGGGCGCGGATCTCGGGGTCGGCGTCGTGGGCTTGGAGGGCGTCGGCCATTTCGCCGATGAGGTCGGGGCTGAGCGCGTTGAGCTTGTCGGGCCGGTTGAACCGGACGATGCCGACCGGGCCGTCCCGTTCGACGACGATGAAGCGGTAGGTCATGGCAGCGGCTCCGCGACGCGTGGGGTCGCGCAGCGGCGCGACGGCGACGGCCGGCGGGTGCGCCGGCGGCCGGCGAGGCCGTGTGCTATCGTTGCCGGCCGGCGCGCGGCATTATCGGCAGCGCGTTTCGGGGCGGTCAAGCGCTGGGCGGGCCGCGCGGCGGTGCGGACGGAGTCGGACGTGAAGCAGCAGCGCACGGCGGGCGCGATGGCGTGGGCGTGGTGGGCTGTCGTCGGGGTTGCCGTCGCCGGCTGCGGCGCGGCCGATCCGCCCGCGGCGGCGACCGTCCCCGAGGCGACGGTGCAGTCCGTCGCGCCGACGCCGACGCCCGGGTCGGCGTCCGTTCGCGACGCGGCGCCCGACCTCGCGGCCCGTGCGGCCGCCACCCCGACGCCGACGCCGCTCGCGGCGACCGCCACCGCCACCGCCAGTGCCGCCGCCGCCACCACCGCCGCCGCTACCGACGCCGTATCCGCCCGCGCCGACGCGGGCCCCGTCGCCGCGGCGTCCGCCTCCAGCGCCTCGGCCGCCGCCGTCGCCACCGCGCTGCTCGACGCGCCGTCCGCGGCGGTCGACGGCGTCGTCCACACCTGGCAAAAGTGGAACAACTGCGGCCCGTCGGCGGCGGTGATGGCGATGAGCGCGTTCGGCGTCGTCGTCGACCAGCTGGCGGCGGCCGCTTCGCTCAAGCCGGACCGCGAGGACACGAACGTGACGCCCGACGAGCTGGCGGCGTACATCGCCGGCCACGGCCTCGTCGCCCGCGTGCGCTACGGCGCCGAGCGGGGGCGGCTCCGGGCGCTGCTGCGGGCCGGCGTTCCGGTCATCGTCGAGCACTGGGTGGCGGTCGAGGGCCGCGGCGAGATGGGCCACTACCGCGTCGTGACCGGCTACGACGACGCCACGGCCGCGTTCCGCGCGGCCGACTCGTACTACGGCCCGGCCGAGCGCTACGGCTACGACGCGTTCGAGGCGATGGGCCGTCCGTTCCTCGGCGCCTACGTCGTCGTCCACCGACCGGACCAAGCCGCCGCCGTCGCCGCCGCCCTGGCCGGCGACGCCGACGACGAAGCGATGTGGACGCGCGTCGGACAGGCCGTCGACGACCATGCCGCCCGCGCGCCCGGCGATCCGTGGGCGCACGTGGCGCAGGGCGAGTGGCGGGCGCGGCGCGGCGACGCGGCCGGGGCCGTCGAGGCCTACGGCCGGGCGCGGGCGATCGGGTTGCCGTTCCGGGCGCTGTGGTACCAGTTCGGCTACGCCGCGGCGCTCTACGACTCCGGCGCCTACGATGCACTCATCGCCGTGGCGGACGAGACGACGGCGACGATGAAGGGGGAGAACCTCGAGGAGTGGCACGTCTGGCGCGGTCGAGCCCTGGCCGCCCTGGGCCGGACCGACGAGGCCCGGGCCGCGTTCGAGCACGCCCTGGCGTTCCACCCCGGCTTCGGTCCGGCCGTCGCGGCGCGCGCGGCGCTGCCGTGACGGCCTCGGATCGCGGCGGGGGCGCGGACGGCGTTCGCTGCGCCCCGTCCGCCCCGTTCCGCGCCGCCGCGCCCGACGCCGCCAGCCCGACGGTCTCCGCCGGGCCGCCGCCCCGGCGCACGCTGCACGGCCTGCCGTGGCCGACGGACTGGGCGACGCTGTTCGGCCGGCCGGCCCCGCTGCTCGTCGAGATCGGCTTCGGCCGCGGCCACTATCTGATCGACCTGGCGGCGCGCCGCGGCGACGCGAACATCGTCGGCATCGAGATGTCGAACCGCTGCCTCGACGGCGTCGAGCGCGACGCGGCGCGGCGGGGGTTCGATCACCTCGTGGTCGTCCACGCCACGGGCCAGTCGGCCCTGGCCCATCTCTTCGCGCCGGCTTCGATCGACACCCTGGTCATCCAGTTCCCGGACCCGTGGTTCAAGGCGCGCCACGCCCACCGGCGGCTGCTCGGCCCGGCCACCGTGGCGCTCATCGCCTCCCGCCTGGCGCCCGGCGGCACGCTGCTGGCCGCCACCGACGTCGCCGACTACGCCGCGGCGATCGACGCCGTGCTCGCGGCGCAGCGCGGACTGCGCAACGCGCTGTCGGCGGGCGCGCCGTGGTCGCCGGTGCGGTTCGAGGGCGTGGCCACGAAGTACGAGCGGTTCGGGCTGGCGGCCGGCCGCCCGTGCGCCTATTTCCGCTACGAGCGGACCGCCGAAGCGGTGCCGGACCCGCCGGTGATCACGGAGTACGCCATGCCGCACGTCGCGCTGCGCACCGCCACCGCCTCGCCCGCCGCCGCCGCCGCCGCGTTCCGCCCGCGCCGGCTGGCGGCCGCGGACCGCCACGTCCACCTCCAGGCCGCCTATGCCGGGCTGGCCGGCCTCCTCGTCGACGCCGTCATCGCCGAGCCCACGATCGAGCAGCACGTGGCGATCGCCGTCCACGCCCGCGCCGACGGCGCCTGGGTCGTGTCGCTCGCCACGATCGGCCAGCCGCGGGCCACGCTGGGCTGCCACCTGGCCGTGGCGCTCGTCGGGCGCTGGCTGCTCGACACCGTCGCCGACGCGGTGCCCGTGCCCGGCTCGCTGAGCCTCGACCCGCTGGCACGCCAGGTGTTGGACGCGGGCCCGGAGCGCGGCTGACGACGTCGGGCCGTGCCCGCACCGCGTCGTTCCCACGCACCGTCCCGATGGCGCTAGCCGCGCCGTCCCCACCGCAGCCAGCGCGCAAGCCGCGCCCGCGGCACGATGCCCAAGGCCAGCGCCGCGGCGCCGTAACTGAGCGCGCCCGCGACGCCCGGCACGGCCAGGCGCACCAGCCCGTCGCCGAGCGGGCCGCGCAGTACGGGGACGTCGATCGGCGTCGCCGGCAGCGCGGCGCCCGCCGCGGCCATCGCGGCGGCCATCGCCGCGCCGGCGGCCGCGGCGCGCGCCAGCGCCGTCGCCAGCTGCCGACCCTCGATGCCGCCGAGCCGGCGCCGCATCCACCACAGCGCGACGACGACTTCGCCGCTCACCGCCACCGAGTTGGCGAGGGCGATCCCGGCGACGGCGGCGTCGCGGCCGAGCCCGGCGGCGGCCGCGGCCGCGGTCAGGCCGACGGCCAGCGCGATGTTCACCGCCATCGTGCCCAGCGCGATGACGAGCGGGGTGCGCGTGTCCTGCTGGGCGTAGTAGAGCCGGGCCGCCACCTCGAGCGTGACGTGGCCCAACAGGCCCAGCGCGAACATGCGCAGCGCGGCCGCGGTAAGGGCCGCGGCCTCGGCGTCGAATCGGCCGGTCTGGAGGAGGACCTGGACCGTCGGGCCGGCCAGCATCGTCAGCGCGACCGCCGCCGGAACCGTTGCCGCGGTCATCGCGGCGAGCGTGTCGGCGGCCGTCCGGCGCAGCTCGGCGCGCCGGCCGCGCGCGGCCAGCTCGGCGAGGGTGGGGAACGCGGCCGTCCCGACCGCCGTGCCGAGGATGGACTGCGGCATCTGGCTGATGATCCAGCCGTAGTTGAGCGCCGACAGCGCGCCCTCGCCCGCCGCCGACGCCAAGCGCGTGTTGGCTACGAAGACCGCCTGGACCGCACCCAGCGACAGCATCCGCGGCCACAGCAGCGCCGCCACGCGCCGCACCCGCGCGTCGCCCAGCGCCAGCACCGGCCGCCAGCGCCAGCCGCGCCGCCACAGCGGCGGCAGCTTCACCGCCAGGTGCAGCGCCGCGCCCGCCACGACGCCCCACGCCAGGCCGTCGATGCCGAGCCGCGGCGAGAGCCAGACGGCGCCGCCGATGATGCCGAGGTTGTAGACGACCGTCGCCAGGGCCGGGGTGAGGAAGTGCTGGAAGGCGTTCAGGATCCCGAACTGGAGGCCCGACACGGCGAAGATGAGCGTCGAGGCCAGCACGATCCGCATCAGCCGCGCCGTGAGCAGCTGCTGCGCCGCCGGGACGTCGGGCGTGAGCAGGCGCGCCAGCGGCTCGGCCGCGACGAACGCGGCCGCCGCCGCCACCGCCGTGGCCGCCACGACGAGGTTCGTGACGCCGTTGGCCAGCCGCCAGGCGCCGTCGCGGTCGTCGTCGGCCAGGGCGGCCGCGAACACGGGCAGGAACGCGCTGACAAGCGCCCCGCCGGCGAAGAGCGTGAACAGCAGATCCGGCACCCGGAACGCGGCGACGTAGGCGTCATAGTCGGCCGAGATCCCGAAGCGGGCGCCGATCACCCGTTCGCGCCACAGCCCGACCAGCTTGGCCGCCAGGAACAGCGCCGCGATCAGCGTCGACGCGCGCGCGATCCGCCGCCCGGCGCCCGCGTCGGCGCGCTCGGCCGCGCCGCCGGACGGCGGTCCGCCGCCGGGGCGAGCGGCGGCGGGCGGGTCGACGGTGTCGGCGCCGTCGGCGGGGCGCGGGTCGGGCATCGCGGCAGCATAGCGCAGCTCTTGACCGGCCAAAAGCGCGGATGCTAACGTCAACCGACCGTCCCCCCCAGGAGCCGCTCCGTGGACCCCACGCCCGCCGCGCCGACCACACCGGCGCCGCCCGCCGCGCTGCCCGGCGTCGTCGACAGCCTGCTCGACACGATCGGCGGCACGCCGTTGGTGCGGCTGACGCACGTCATCGACGGCGCAGCGCCCCAGGTGCTGGCCAAGGTCGAGTTCTTCAATCCCGGCGGCTCGGTGAAGGACCGCATCGGCCTGGGGATGATCGAGGCCGCCGAACGCGACGGCCGGCTCCAGCCCGGCGGTACGATCGTCGAGTGCACCTCGGGCAACACCGGGGTCGGGCTGGCCATGGCGGCGGCCCTCAAGGGCTACCGCGCCGTGTTCACGATGCCCGACAAGATGTCCGACGAGAAGATCCGCGTCCTGCGCGCCTTCGGCGCCCAGGTGGTGGTCACGCCGACCGCCGTCGAGCCCGACGACCCGCGCTCCTACTACTCGGTGGCCCGGCGCATCGCCGCCGAGACGCCCGGCGCGGTCCTCGTCGACCAATACAGCAACCCGGCCAACCCGGCGGCGCACTACGCCTCGACCGGCCCCGAGATCTGGGCGCAGACCGGCGGCCGGATCACCCACTTCATCTGCACGATCGGCACCGGGGGCACGATCACCGGCACCGGACGCTATCTCAAGGAACGCAATCCGGCCGTGCAGGTCGTGGGCGTCGACCCGGTCGGCTCCATCCTGCACGACTACTTCTACACCGGCGTCGTCACCCCGGCGCACACGTACGCCGTCGAGGGGATCGGCGAGGACTTCATCCCCAGCGTCTACGACTTCGATGTGATCGACGACATCGTCCAGGTCACGGACGGCGAGTCGTTCCGCATGGCGCGCCGGCTGGTGCGCGAGGAGGGGATGTTCGTCGGCGGCTCGTGCGGCAGCGCCGTCGCCGGGGCGCTGGCGTACGTGCGCGACCGCGCGCTCGGGCCGGATGCCGTCGTCGTCGTCCTCCTGCCCGACAGCGGCTCGCGCTACCTGTCGAAGCTGTTCAACGACGACTGGCTGCGCGAGAACGGCTTCGCGATGGGCGAGCGGGTGCGCGGCCAGGTGGCCGACGTCCTGGCCCATCGCGGCCCGGGCGCGGTCGTGTCGGTGGCGCCCGACACGACGCTGGCGGCGGCGATCGCGCTCATGCAGGCCCACGGCATCTCGCAGCTGCCGGTCGTCGACGCCGGCGGCGACGTCGTCGGCGTGGTCGGCGAGCGCGACGTGCTGGCGGCGATGTTCGACCCCCGCCGCGCCGCGGCCGTCGACGACGCCGTGGCCGCGCTGGCGTCGAACCGCCTCGCCGTCGTCGAGCCAGGCACGACGCTCTCGGTCCTGGGCCGCATCTTCGCCGACACCGACCTGGCGGTCGTCCGCTCCGGCGCCGAGCTGCTGGGCGTGCTGACGAAGATCGACCTCATCGCCTTCCTGACCGATAGCGCCGGCCGCGACGACGCGCTGGCCGCCGGCGGCGGTGGCGGATGACCGGCGACGCCCACGGCCTGCCGGATCTACGGATCGTCGAGCTCGCGCGGATCCACCCCCACGAGGACTTCGACGAGCGCCGCATCGTCAACCTCGCCGAGCGACTCGTCCGCGAGGGTATGCTCAAGGACCCGCCGATCGTCGCCCCGCTGGGTGACGGCGACTTCGTCGTCCTCGACGGCGCCAACCGCACCAGCGCCCTCAAGCACCTGGGCTACCGCGACGCGCTCGTCCAGCACGTCGACTACGCCGGCGTGTCGCTCTCGACGTGGCACCACCTCGTGGTCGGGCTGCCGGCCGAGATGATCGCCGCCGGCCTCGATGCCGTGCCGGGGCTCCAGATCGACCCGACGACGCTCGCCGATGCCCGCGAGGCGCTCTCGGCCCGCGACGCCGTCGCCTACGTGATGCGCACCGACGGCACCGTCGCCACGCTGAACGGCGGCGACGACCTCGTCGCCCGGGCCGAGCTGCTGCGACGCGTCGTCTCGGTCTACAATGGCCGCGCCGACATCCACCGCGTCCGCGCCACCGACCTCGCCAGCGTCGCCGACCACTACGACGGCGTCGGGGCGCTCGTCGTCTTCCCGGCGTTCGGGCCGGACGACATCCTCGAGCTCGTGCGCCGCGGCGGCGCGCTGCCGAGCGGCATCTCGCGCCACGTCATTCCGGGCCGCGCCCTGCGGGTCAACTTCCCGATGGGCGACCTGGCCGACGAGGCCCCGCGCGACGTCAAGAACCGCCACCTGGACGAGTGGATCCGCCGCAAGCGCCAGGCCAACCAGATCCGGTCCTATGACGAGCCGACCGTCCTCTACGACGAGTGAGCCGCCACCACAGCGGCTCGGGAGGTAGCACGATGTCCGACACGCCGACCGCCACGGATGCCGCGGCGGACGCCGCCGAGCAGGCCGCGCTCGAGTCCGAGATCCGCGAGGCGCTGCGGCGCGTCGTGGACCCCGAGATCAACATCGACGTCGTCACGCTGGGCCTGATCCGGGCGGTGGTCTTCCACCCGGCCGAGACCGAGGTCCAGATGATCCTGACCACGCCGTTCTGCCCCTACGCCGGGTCGCTGATCCAGCAGGTCAAGGACACGACGCGCTTCGTGACCGGCCACGACGCGCGGGTGACGCTGCTGGACACCCCGCCGTGGTCGCCCGACCTCATGGAGGGCGGCGACTGGGGCGAGTGGGGGCTCATCTAGGTATCGGTTGGGCCGGTCGCTGCCTAGCGGTCGCGCGCGACCGCCTGCCGGCCGAACGCCGTCAGCCCGCGGCGCGACCGGTCGTCGATCGGCACGCCGTCGAGCGCGGCCGCGGCCGCCTCGACCAGCCCCTGGGCGACCCGGCGACAGGCGTCGGCGACGCCGGCGGCGGCCATCGCGTCGGCCAGCCCGGCCGCGGCGGCGGCGTCCACCGGCTCGGCCGCCAGCACCGCCGCCACCCGCTCGGCCAGCCGCGGGTCGCGCGCCGCCAGCAGCACCGCCAGGCTCTTCTTGCGCCGCACGAGGTCGTGTCCGACCGGCTTGCCGGTGCGCTGCGGATCGCCCCAGAGGCCCAGGATGTCGTCCTGCAGCTGGAACGCGGCGCCGACGTGCCGCCCCCATGCCCCCAACGCCGCTGCCGTCGCCGCGTCGGCGCCGGCGCCGCGCGCGCCGAGCTCGACGGACGCGCCGAGCAGGGCGCCGGTCTTGCCGTCGATCATCGCGCGGTGGTCGTCGACGGACACCGCCGCAGGCGGGGCGGCCTCGAACGCCAGGTCGAGCGCCTGGCCTTCGGCCAGCCGGACGCAGGCCCGGTCGTAGATCGCGGCCAGCGCCAGGCGCGTCTCGGCGGTGAGCGGCGCCGCCATCAGCACCTCGCGCGCCAGCGCGAACAGCGCGTCGCCGGCGTTGAGGGCCTGGGCGACGCCGACCTGGCGCCACAGCGTCGGGCGGCCGCGCCGGACCGTGTCGCCGTCCTCGATGTCGTCGTGGACGAGCGAGAACTCGTGCGTGAGCTCGACCGCGGCGGCGATGTCGATCGCCGCCGGATGGTCGGCCGGCCCACCGACCGCCGACCAGGCCACCAGCGCGAGCCGGGGTCGGATGCCCTTTGCGCTCTCGGCGCGCAGGTCGGCGCCGCCATCCGGCCAGCCCAAGTGGTCGCGCAGCCAGGCGTAGAGCAGCGGGGCCGCGCTGTCGCCCGGCGAGACGGCGCGGCGCATCCGCGCGTGCACCGCCGCCAGCGGCACCGCCGTCACGTCGAGGTCGCCGGGCATCGCCGTCATCGGTCGCGGCGGATCAGCGCCGGGTGGCCCGCCAGCGCGGCGATGTCGGGGGCGCCGATGGCGAACATCGCCACCGCCAGCGTGCGCCGCAGGCCTTCCAGCGCCTCGACGACCGCGTCGTCCTCGGCCGCGCGCAGCAGGGGCCCGGCCAGCCCGACCAGCGTCGCTCCGAGGGCAACGGCCTTGGCCACGTCGACTCCGTCGCGGATGCCGCCGCTGGCGATCACGGGCACGCCCGGCACGGCGGCGCGGACGGCCACCAGGCTCTCGGCCGTCGTCAGGCCCCAGTCGGCGAACGCGGCGGCGACCGCCCGGTCGCCGGCGGTCCTGGCGCGGTGCATCTCCACCTGGCTCCAGCTCGTGCCGCCGGCACCGGCGACGTCGATCGCCGCCACGCCGGCGTCGACCAGCCGGCGCGCGGTGGCGCCGCTGATCCCCCAGCCGACCTCCTTGGCCACGACCGGCACGTCGAGCGCCCGCGCCACCGCTTCGATGCGGCCCAGCAGCCCCGCCCAAGCGGTGTCGCCCTCCGGTTGGACGGCTTCCTGGACGGCGTTGAGGTGGAGGATCAGCGCGTCGGCGCCGATCATGTCGACGGCCCGGCGACAGGCGTCGACCCCGTAGCCGGTGTTGAGCTGCGCCGCGCCGAGGTTGGCCAGCAGCACGATGTCCGGGGCCACGTCGCGCACCCGGAACGTCGACGCCAGCGCCGGATCCTCGAGCGCCGCCCGCTGCGACCCGACGCCCATCGCCACGCCGCACGCCTGCGCCGCCGCCGCAAGCCGCTGGTTCAGGGCGGCTACCGCGGCGGCGCCGCCGGTCATCGACGAGATCAGGATCGGGCTGCGCAGCGCCCGCCCGAGCCACGACGTGGCGGTCGATACCTCGGCCAGGTCGAGGTCGGGCAACGCCTCGGGCACGAAGGCGAAGCGCTCGAGCCCGTTCGACTGCGCGCCCGCGACGTCGTGGCGGAGGTTGATCTCGACGTGGTCGCGCTTGCGCGCCGGCGTGTCGTGGTCGTGGGTCATCGTCCGGCCTGGGAGGGCGCACGCGCGGGGCGGCGCGGGTGGTCGCGTCGCCGGCGCGTGCGGGCTGCGCGGCGAATGGTGCGGGCGCGCCGCACCGTCGGTCAAGGCCGACGCCGCGGTCGTCGCGCACGGGCGCCGCGCGGGGTCGGCGCGGTGATCGGCGCGACAGCCCAAACGATTGACCGGCCCGCAGGGCCGGCGTATAGTGTCGCGCCGCGCCCGACCTGGCGCGCGCCGCGGCCCACGGCGGCCGTGCGATGATTGGCAGGAGGAATGGAGGCATGGTGACCGCTGAGGAGACGTTCGCCCGGGTGAGCGACATCATCGTCGAGAACCTGGGCGTCGAGGCCGCGCAGATCACGATGGACACCCACTTTCGCGACGATCTCGACGCTGACTCGCTCGACCTCGCCGAGCTCATCATGGAGTTCGAGGAGAAGTTCAACGTCGGCGACATCAGCGAAGACGACGCGATGAAGATCCAGACCGTCGGCGACGCCGTCAACTACCTCACCAACGCGCTCAACAACGCCTAGTCGCGCGCCGCGGCGGCCGGTGGCCGATTCGCCGCCCCGGCCGCCCGGCGCCGTCATCGGCGTCGACGTCGGCGGCACGTTCACCGACTGCGTCGTCCTCGACGGCGGCGCGATCACCGTCCACAAGCAGCCCACCGGCGGCGATCCGGCGGCGGCCGTGATCGACGCCATCACCCGGCTCGACGGCGCCGGCACAGGGCGCGTGGCGCACGGTTCGACCGTCGCGACGAACGCCCTCCTCGAGGGCCGGGGCGCGCGCACGGTTCTTGTGACCACCGCCGGCTTCGGCGACCTATTGGCGCTGGGCCGCGGCGCGCGGCCCGACCTCTACGCGCTGTCGCCGTCGCCGCTGCCCAACCTCGTGGCCGACGGCGACGTGGTCGAGGTGCCCGAGCGCATCGGCGCCGACGGCGCCGTCGTCCGGCCGCTCGCGCCCGGCGCCGTCCGCCGCGCCGCGGCGCGGGTCGCGGAGCGCGGCGCCGAGGCCGCGGCCGTGTGCCTGATCTTCTCCTTCCTGGCCCCCGACCACGAGCGGCGGGTCGCCGCGGCGATCGCGCGCGTCCGACCCGGCTGCTTCCTCAGCCCGTCGGTCGACGTCCTGCCCGAGTTCCGCGAGTACGAACGGGCCACGTGTGCGGTGATCAACGGCTACGTCGGGCCGGTCACGGCGGGCTACTTGGCGCGCCTGGGCCGCGGCCTGGCGCCGCGGCGGCTGGCGGTGATGGGCTCGCACGGCGGCACGCTCTCGCCGTCCATGGCGGCCCAGCTGCCGATCACGATGGTCCTCTCGGGACCGGCCGCCGGTGTGACGGGGGCGCTGGCGGTGGCGCGCCGGGCCGGCCTCGGCGGGATCGTGACGCTGGACATGGGCGGCACGTCGACCGACGTCGCCGTTTCCGAGGCCGGGCTGCCGCTGACCAGCGACGGCCACATCGCCGGGTTGCCGGTGCGGCGGCGCATGGTCGACGTCCACACGGTGGGGGCGGGCGGCGGGTCGCGACTCTGGGCGGCGCACGGCGCGCTGCGGGTCGGGCCGCAGAGCGCCGGCAGCGACCCGGGCCCCGCGGCCTACGGGCGCGGCGCGCTCGAGCCGGCCCTCACGGATGCCCACGTCGTGCTCGGGCGCCTGCCCGCCGGCCTACGCCTGCCCGGCGGACCCGCACTCGACGGCGAGGCGGCGCACCGCGCGCTCGCGCGCCTGGCGGATGCGCTGGGGCTGACGACCGCCGCCACCGCCCTGACAGCGCTCGACGTCGCCGACGCCGTCATGGACCACGCCCTGCGCGTCGTCTCGGTGGGCCGCGGCATCGATCCGGGGCGCCTCGACCTGGTGGCGTTCGGCGGCGCGGGCGGCCTGCACGCCTGCCGGCTGGCGGAGCGGCTGGGCGCGCGTCGCGTCTGCGTGCCGGCCCAGGCGGGCGCCCTGTCGGCGCTTGGCCTCGCCGCGGCGACGCCGTCGGTGGCGCTGAGCCAGTCCGTCCGGCGGGACGACCGGCGGCAGTGGCCGACCGTGTTCGCCGGGCTCGAGGCCGACGCGCGGGCGCGGCTGGCGGCCGCCGCCGGCGATCGGACGGTCGTCGTCGAGCGGTCGGCCGAGGTGCGCTATGCCGGGCAGTCCTGGACGCTCGCGATCCCGTGGCCGACGCGTGGGACGATCGCCGCCGCGTTCACCGCCGCCCACCGCGCCCGCTACGGCTTCGTGGCGTCCGACGAGGTCGTCGTCGAGACGCTGCGCGTGCGCGCCGCCGGCGAGCCGCCGGCCCCGGCTCCGCACGCGCCGCCGGCCGCGGCGGCCGGGGTGGGCGGCGTCGCGCCGGTGATCCTCGACGATGGCGCCGCCGCCCAGGCGCCGATCATCGACCGATCGGCGCTGGCGCGCGGCGCATCGCTCGTCGGTCCGGCCGTGATCGTCCAACTGGACGCGACGACCTGGCTGCCCCCTGGTTGGCAGGCGGCCGTGGCCCCGTCGTACGACCTCGTGCTCACCCGGGCGCGCGGCGGGTGACGGGCCGGCGTCCGGGCCGTATCTTTCGATTACGGTCAAGCGTTCTAACACCGGGTTCGACCCCACGGGGGCAGTCCCACTGCCGGTGCGGCGCCGCCGCTCGGACACCGGGTGCCGACCGCAGGCGATCCGCCGTAGCAGCCGCGAGGAGGGGTGCGTGCCGGAGGTGAGGGCCCGACTCCTGGGACCGCCGGTGTTCGAGGTCGACGGTCGGCCGCTGCCCATGGGCAGTGGCCGTGTGCCGGCGCTTCTGGGCTACCTGGTGGCCACGCGTCAGGTCCATGCCCGCGAGCGGTTGGCCAGCCTCCTGTGGCCCGACGTGCCCGAGCGCAACGCCCTCGCCTCGCTGCGGACGGCCCTGTACGACGCCCGCCGACTCCTCGGCCCCGCCCACGAGTTGATCTTCGTCGAGCGCACCCGCGTCGGCGCGCGCGCCGACGTGCCGCTGTGGCTCGACGTGGCGGTGGTGGAGGCCGGCGGCGGCGACGACGCGTTCGACGTCGCCCGCGCCGAGGCGGCCGTGCAGGCCTACCGCGGCAGCTTCCTCGACGGCATTGCCGTGCCCGACGCGCCCGAGTTCGACGACTGGCTGTTCGTCGAGCGCGAGCGCTGCCAGAACCTCTACCTGCGGGCGGCGTGGCGCCTCGGCCGGCACTACGCCCTGGCCGGGGCGTTCGACGCGGCGGCGGACCAGGCGCGCCGGATCCTGGCGGTCGACCCGCTGCGCGAAGAAGTCCACCGCGCCCTGATGCGCTATCTGGCGGAGGCTGGACAGCGCGCCGCAGCGCTGGCGCAGTACGACCAGTGCCGGGCGCTGCTCGAGCGCGAGCTGCACATCGAGCCGCTGGCGGCCACCACCGATCTCTACGAGCGCATCCGCTCGAACGCACCGCTCGGCCCCGTCGTCGACGGGCCGGCCGCCCTGTCGCGGGCCGCGGCCGATCGGGCGCGCGGCGCGCGTCGCGTCGGTGTGCCCGCGCCGCTCGTGCGGCCCAGCGGCCCGCTCGTCGGGCGCGCGGCGGAACGCGGCGCGCTGGACGACGCCTGGTCGCGCGCCCGCACCGGCCACGGCGGCATCGTCGTGCTGCGGGGCGAGGCGGGCCTGGGCAAGTCGAGGCTGGCCGCCGAGCTGGCAGCGGATGCCGAGGCCGATGCCCAGCTCTGGATCGGCCGCTGCTACGAGGCGACGGCGCAGGCGCCGTACGCGCCGATCGTCGAGGCGCTCCGCGCCGGTCTCGGCGCCGAGGCGCTGGCCGCGCTGCCGGTCGACGACGTCTGGCTGCGCGAGATCGCCCGGCTGCTGCCCGAGCTGACCGCCTTCGTGCCCGACGGCCGCAACGCGCCGCTCGACGGCCTGCGCGACCGCGACCGGTTGTTCGAGGCGGTGGGCGCGGTCGTCGCCGCGGCAGCGGCCGCGGCGCCATTGCTGTGGATCGTCGAGGACGTGCACTGGGCCGACGAGACCTCGCTGGCACTCCTGGCCACGCTCGCCCGCGCCCTCGACGGCGTGGGGTGCCTCGTGGTGGCGACGGTGCGCGACGCCGAGGTCCCCGCCGAGTTGCGGCCGCTGCTGCGCACCGTCGAGCGCGCCGCGCGCGTCGTCGACCTGACGGCGCTCGGTGCCGCCGAGACCGCGGCCCTGGTGCAGCAGCTCTCCGGCGCCGATGCGCCGCCGGCGCACTTCGGCGCCCAGCTGGCCCGCCGCACGGGCGGCAACCCGTTCTTCATCGTCGAGACGTTGCGCGCCCTGTTCGAGCAGGGCACGCTCAGCGCCGGCGCCGACGGCCTTGGCTGGACGACCACCGCCGGCGCGGCGGAGGACGACTACGCCGACCTGCCGGTGCCGGAGACCGTCGGCCACATCGTCGATGCCCGGCTCGAGCGCCTCGGCGACGATGCCCGCGCCCTGGCCGACGCCGCATCGGTCCTGCGGCGCGACATCGACTTCGAGGTCGTGCAGCGGGCGAGCGGGCTGCCGGCGCCGGCCGCGCTCGATGCCCTCGACGCGCTGCTGGTGGCCGGCCTGTGGCGCGAGGCCGACGGCGCCGGCATGGCGGCCCGCTACGACTTCACGCACGCCTTGGTGCGCGATCGGATCTACGGCCGGCTATCGACGGCGCGCCGCCAGTACCTGCACCGGCAGATCGGCGGCCTGATCGAGACCGGGCACGCCGACGAGCCCGACCGGATCGCCTACCACTACCTGCGCGGCGGCGTGCGCGACCGGGCCTGCGCCTGGTCGCTCAAGGCCGGCGACGCGGCCTTGGCGGTCTACGCCGCCGAGAGCGCCCTGGCCCACTTCCGCACCGCGCGCCAACTGGCGGCCGGCGCCGACGAGCTGTTCGCGGCCCTCTCGGGCGCCGGCCACGCCTTCGTGGCCCTGGGGCGGTCGCGCGAGGCGGTGCTGACGTACAACGAGGCGCTGGCGCAGGCGCCCGACGCCGCCGCCCGGGCCGAGCTCGAGCGCTGCATCGGCCGCGCGCACGAGCGGCGGGGCGAGTTCGACGCGGCGATCGCCGCCTACCTGCGGGCGCGCGACCACCTGCGGCACCAGCCGGCGACGCTGGCCGCCCTCCGAACGGCGGACGGCCTGGCCACGGTCTACGTGCGCCTCGGCCGGATCGACGAGGCGGTGGCCATCGGGCGCGACGCCCTGACGGTGCTGGCGGTCAGCACGGCCCTGGCGCCGGCCGAGCGCGACCAGGCCGAGGCCTGGCTGCGCAACACGCTGGGCATGGCCCACCTGCACGGCGACCGCTACGACGAGGCGCACGCCAACCTGACCCGCAGCCTGGCGCTCAAGCGCGCGCTGGGCGACCGCCTGGGCGAGGCCACGGTCCTCAACAACCTGGGCGTCGTCCACTACCACGCCGGCGACGACGACGCCGCGCTCGCGCGCTACGGGGAGAGCCTGGCCATCAAGCAGGCGATCGCCGACCACTACGGGCGGGCGATCGCGCTGACGAACCTCGCCCTGATCGAGACCCACCTGGGCCGCCACACCGCCGCCGCCGCGCGGTTGGACGAGGCGGATGCCGCGGCGTCGGCGGTGGGGGCGACGTGGCTTGTGCCCGAGATCCGGCGCGTCATGGCGCAGCGCGAGCTGGCGGCGGGCGACGTGGCGCGTGCCGAAGCCCACGCCGCCGAGGCGCTGGCGGCCGCCGAGCAGTTGGGCGTGCCGGCGTTCATCGGCGTCGCCCACCGCGTCCTCGGTCAGGTCAAGGCGGTCAGCGAGTCCAACGCCAGCGTCGCCGAGGAGCACTTCCAGACCAGCCTGGCCGTGTTCGAGATGTTGGCGGACCAGCACGAGCGGGCCAAGACCGACGCCGCGTTCGGCGCGGCCCTCATGCAGCTGGGTCGCTCGGCCGACGCCACCGTTCACCTGCAGCGCGCCTACGACACGTTCCGCCGCGCCGGCGCCGCCGGCCGGGCCGAGCGCGTCGCACGGCTGCTGGCCGGAGACTAGCTCCGGCGCTCGACAATCGACTGCGGTCCATGGGGGGCCCCGTCGCCAGACGGGGGCCATGGTTGACAAACGGGCGAGCGGGGGGGCTCGCCCGTTTGTTTTCTTGGGACCGCATGCGCGCGCCCGTGGCGCGCCGTGCACTTCGTGTAGCCATGGACTACGCACCGGCCACGTCCGCCGCCTTGCTTCCGCCGCGCGCCCAGCGCCCGTCTCGCCGTCCCGGACAGGAGCCCCCGATGGCCGATCGCCTGGCCGATGCCACGTCGCCCTACCTCCGCCAGCACGCGCACCAGCCGGTGGACTGGTGGCCGTGGGGCGACGCGGCCTTGGCCGAGGCGGCGCGGCTCGACCGTCCGCTGCTCGTCTCGATCGGCTACGCCAGCTGTCACTGGTGCCACGTCATGGCGCACGAGTCGTTCGACGACCCGGCCGTGGCGGCGGCGATGAACGCCGCGTTCGTCTGCGTCAAGGTGGACCGCGAAGAGCGGCCGGACGTCGACGCCCTCTACATGGCCGCGCTGCAGGCGATGACCGGGCGCGGCGGCTGGCCGCTCAACGCGTTCGCCACGCCGGACGGCCGCCCGTTCTACGCCGGGACGTACTTTCCGCCCCAGCCGCGCCACGGTCTCCCGGGCTGGTCCGACGTCGTCGCGGCCGTCGCCGACGCCTGGCGTCAGCGGCGCGACGACATCGAGTCGCACGCCCGGGCGCTGGTCGAGGGCCTGGCGACGACCACCGCCGCGCCCCGTGGCGCCGCTGCGTGGCGCGACGACCCCGCCGCGCTCGACGCCGCGCTCGACGCCGCCGCTGCGGCGCTGGCGGACGCCATCGACCCCGTGCACGGCGGGTTCGGCGGGGCGCCGAAGTTCCCGCAGGCGGGCGCGCTGCGCTTCTTGCTGCAGCGCGGCGCCCGCCGTGGCGAGGCGGGCTGGGTCGAGGCGGTATGGGCGTCGCTGACGGCGATGGTCCAGGGCGGGCTGCACGATCAGCTGGGCGGCGGCTTCCATCGCTACTGCGTCGACCGCAGCTGGACCGTGCCGCACTTCGAGAAGATGCTCTACGACAACGCTCAGCTGCTCTCGCTTCTCGCCGACGCCTGGCGATCGACGCGCCGCGAAGCGTTCGCGGCGGCCGCACGCCACACCGTCCGCTACCTGCTCGACGAGTTGCGCACGCCCGACGGCCGCTTCTGGAGCGCCCAGGACGCCGACACCGCGGCCGGCGAGGGCGCCTACCACACGTGGACCCCCGCGGAGCTCGCCGCCGCGCTCGGACCCGCGGACGCCGCCCTCGCCGGCGCCTGGTTCGGCATCACCGCCGGCGGCCACACCGACGACGGCCGCTCGGTGCCGACCGAGCGCGCCACGCTGGCCGCCGTCGCCGTCGCCTGCAACACGGATGCGGACGACGTGACCCGACGCCTGCCCGCGATCCGGCGCCGCCTGCTCGAGGTCCGGCGTGCGCGCCCGGCGCCGGCCACCGACACCAAGGTCATCGCCGGCTGGAACGCGCTGGCGATCGACGCGCTGGCGCGGGCCGGGGCGGCGCTCGACGAGCCGGGCTGGGTCGACGCCGCCGCCCAGGCCGCGACCGCGCTCGCCGCGACGCTCACGTTCGACACGCCCGCCGGACCGCGCCTGGCGCACCACGAGGCGAGCGGCCGGCGCGGCGTCGCCGCGTTCTGCGACGACGTCGCCGGCGTCGTCGGCGCGCAGCTCAGCCTCTACGAGGCCACGTGCGACCCGGCCTGGCTCGCCGCCGCGACCGCCGCCGCCGGCGCCCTCGTCGCCGACTTCGCGCCGCCGTCCGGCGGGCCCTTCGCGCGCACCGGACCCCATCACCCGCGCCTGGCGGCGTCGGTGCCCGACCTCGTCGACAGCGCCACGCCGTCGGGCAACGCGGCGGCCTGCGCCGCGCTGCTCCGCCTGGCCGCCGCCACCGGCGACGACCGCTGGGCGCTGCCCGTCGCGGCGGCGTTGCGCGACGTCGCTCCCGCGGCGCTGGCCGCGCCGGAGGCGTTCGGCGACACGCTCGTTGCACTCGACGCCTGGCATGGCGGCGTCCGCACCGTCACGCTCAGCGGCCGCGACGCCGTCGCGCTGGCGCGGACCGTACATCGACGCTACAACGGGGCGACCGTCCTGCGGCTGCGGCCGCCGGCGGCGTCGTCCGCGGCTCGCCCCAGGTGGTCCACGGTGCCCACCGCCGAGGTCTGCGCCGCTGGCCGCTGTCTGCCGCCCGCGGCGACGCCCGCCGCCCTCGAAGCCGCGCTCGTCGAGACCGACGCGCGCTGACGCCCGGCCGGAAATCGCCGCGCGACGGTCAGCCGGCCCCGTCGAGCACGACGTCCGGCGGCGCCACGACCGGCTCGGGCCACGGCGCGCGCGCCTCCGCCGGCACCTCCGCCCGCGGCCGCAGCCAGAGGCCGAGGACGCGCTGGCCGACCGCCTCGAGCACCGCCTGGGCGTCGCGGACGTCGGCGCCGGCGGGCGCGTCGAGGATCGCGTCGGCCAGCGCCAACAGCTCGCGCAGCGCCGACGGGGTGTCGAGGTCGTGGTCCAGGGCGGCGGTCGCGCGGGGCCCGTAGCGCGAGGCGTCGATCGGTCGCCCGGCGCCGCTCGGCCGGCGCGCGGCCGCGTGGAGCGCGGCACACCACGGGCGACAGGCCGCGAACGCCTCGGCCGACCACTCCCACGGCGTCCGCCAGTGGTGGCTCAGCAGGTAGAGGCGGAGGACGTCCGGCTCGTCGCCGCTGAGCAGGTCGCGCACCAGCACCAGGTTGCCGAGGCTCTTGCTCATCTTCTCGCCGTCCTTGCGCACCATCGCCACGTGCATCCAGTGGCGGACCCACGGCGCTGCCGCGCCCAGCGCCTCGGCCTGGGCCGTCTCGCACGCGTGGTGCGGGAACAGCAGGTCGCCGCCGCCGCCGTGGATGTCGATCGGCAGGCCGAGGTGGCGGCTCGCCAGCGTCGAGCACTCGATGTGCCAGCCGGGCCGGCCCAGTCCCCACGGACTGCGCCAGGCCGGCTCGCCGGGCCGCCCGGCCTGCCAGAGCACGAAGTCGAGCGGATCGTCCTTGTGCGGATCGAGCGGGTCGTTGCCGCGCTCGTTGGCCAGCGGCAGCATCGCTTCGGGCGCCAGGTGGGCGATCGCGCCGAACGACGGGTCGTCGGCGACGCGGTAGTACACCGACCCGCCGCGCGCATAGGCCCGGCCCGCGGCGACGAGCCGCGCCACGTCGTCGAGGATGGCCGGGATCGCGCTCGTGGCGCCGGGATAGGCGTCGGGCGGCCGCAGCCCGAGGGCGCCGAGGTCCGTCCGGAAGATCGCCGTCCAGCGCAGCCCGAGCGCCCGCCAGTCCTCGCCGGTGGCGGCCGCCTTGCGGAGCACGTCGTCGTCGATGTCGGTCAGGTTCTGGACATAACGCACGCGCCAGCCGTGGACCACCTCGCAGTGGCGGCGCAGGATGTCGAAGGTGTGGTAGGTGAAGGCGTGGCCGAGGTGGGTCGTGTCGTACGGGGTGATGCCGCAGACGTACAGGCCCACCGCGGCGCCGGCGCGCGGGCGGAACGGCTCGAGGCGCTGGCGGGCGCTGTCGTACAGGCGCAACATCGCGTCGATCGACCTCGCGGTGAACGTCGGGGGAGCGGGCGACGAGTATAACGGGGGGGCCGG
Source organism: uncultured Anaerolineales bacterium (assembly GCA_964651245.1). Lineage (GTDB taxonomy): Bacteria > Chloroflexota > Anaerolineae > Epilineales > Epilineaceae > Avedoeria. The sequence goes on from CAZYVI010000018.1 coordinate 54,236, forward strand.
CCGGCCGGCCAGGCGCGGCGTGTTGCCCAGCGCCGACGCGCCGCTACAATCACGGCGCCATGAGCCCATCCCCACCCGGCGCCGGCCGCGCCATGCGCTGTCGTCCGCCCGCCGGGTGGTCCGTCCGGCGCGCAGGCCTCGCCGCGCTGGGCGCGGGCGCCGTCTTGACGGCGTGCGCGCGGCGCGGCGCCATGCTGCCATCGTCGCCGCTGGACCTCGAGGACACGCCCCCGTCCGGTCGCGGCGGCGTCATCTTCACCCCGACGCCGACGCCGGGACCGTCGCCGACGCCCTCGGTGGCGCCGACCGTCGTGGTCGACCCGCCCGAGCCCGTCCAGCTGGCGCCCGGCCTGCGCGCCAGCGTCTACGCCGAGGCCGTCGGTCCGGTCGAGCGGCTGGCCGTGGCGCCGAACGGCGACGTGTTCGCCGCGCTGCCGCGGGAGAACCGAATCGTGGCGCTGCCCGACCGCAACCGCGACGGCTACGCCGACGGCGTGACGACGTGGTGGGACGGCGCCGGCCTCAACGGTCCCGACGGCCTGGCGTTTTGGAGCGACACGCTGTGGGTGGCCAACGAGGACGGCCTGGCCCGCTTCCCGTACCATGCCGGCGACGTCACGGCGCTCGCCCCGCCGACCACCGTCGTGCCGCTGCCGTCGGGCGGGCGGGTGCGCGGGCGGTCGCTGGCGGTGAATCGGCAGGGACAGCTGTTCCTGGGCGTCGGCGCCAGCTGCAACGCCTGCGTCGAGGACGACATCCGCCGCGCCACGGTGCTCCGCGTCGACGCCGAGACCGGTCGGACGCAGCGCTACAGCTCGGGGCTGCGCGCCCCGTCGGGCATCGCGGTCGACCCCGGCAGCGGCGAGGTCTGGGTGACCGATCGCGCCCGCGACGACCTCGGGGACGCCACGCCGCCCGACGAGCTGAACCGCCTCGGACCCGGCGCCGAGTTCGGCTGGCCCTTCTGCGTCGGGGCCCAGCGGCCCGACCCACAGCTGGGCGCCACGCTCGACATCTGCCGCGCCACCCAGCCGCCGGCGCTGACGTTCCCGCCCCACTTCGGCGTGCGCGGCGCGGCGTTCTACCGCGGCGCGATGTTCCCGGCCGAGTACGACGGCGGGCTGTTCGTCGCGAGCCACGGCTCCGAGGTCCAGCTCGCGCTGCAGGCGTACAAGGTGCTGTTCGTGCCGTTCCGCGCCGGTGCGCCCACCGGCGAGGTCCGCGACGTGGCCGCCGGCTGGATGAAGCCGGACACACGCCTGTGGGGACGGCCCGTCGACGTCGTCGTCGCCCCGGACGGCGCGCTCCTCGTGGCCGACGAGGCCGGGCGCCGCGTCTTCCGCCTCATTTACGCTCCCCATGCGACGCCGACCCCGCCGCTCTACTGACGGGGCGGCGCGGCCCGGCCAGCCCCGGACCCGCCCGCGACCGCTGCACTCGGCCCGGACCGCCGCCGCGCCGACCGCGGTATACTGGGCGCACCGCGCCCCCCGACGCCCTCGCCCGCCCCGCCGCGGCGCCCGTTCCCTGGGAGATAGAGCCATGGTGCGTTTCGCCCGCGTGCTCGCCGCCGCCGTTTTGGCCACGCTCGCCGGTATGGCCGGCGGGCCGCGGCGCGCCGCCGCGCAGGCGCAGCTGTTCGTGAACACGACCGCCGATCTGCCGGTGTCGAGCGAGCAGTGCCTGCCCGGCAAGGTCTGCACGCTTCGGTCGGCGATCGAAAAGGCCGAGAGCGTGAGCAGCGGCGCGATCGTGACGGCCTGCTTCGACCCGACGGTCGTGCCCAACGCCAAGCGCTGCCCGCTCGGGGTGCAGCCGCTGCTGGCCGACGACCCCGGCTTCGATGCAGCCTCTGGCACGTGGCGCCTGACGCTGGCCAGCGGCGCACAGAACTTCGTGCTGAGCAAGGGCGGCACCCGCCTCGAGTTCGGCCGCTACGTCGACGGCTACCGCGGACCGCCCGACAACCGCTTCCAAGTGGCCAGCGGCGACGGCAACCAGCAGGTGGCGTTCCGCATCGAGAGCAACGGCAACGTGCTCGCCGGCTTCGATCTCGTCGGCGTATTTCAGGACTCGGCCGTGCTGCTGAAGGCCAGCATCGCCGGGGATGGCTCGTCGAACAACCAGCTCGGTCCGGGGCTGTCGTTCCACGCGATCACGAGCGGCAACGGCATTCGGATCAGCGACCGCAGCTCGGTCGGCAACCGGGTGGTCGGGATCTGGTGCGGGCTGCGCGGCGACGGCGAGATCGATCCCATCGCCGAGGACTGCGTCGTGCTCGACAAGGGCACGAGCGGCAACACCGTCGGCGGGCCGACCGAGGCCGACCGCAACGTCCTGGCCGCCAGCACGCTCGGCGTCGGGCTGAAGATCGAAGGTCCGGAGAGCAACGACAACATGGTGCGCGGCAACTGGATGGGCCTCGACGCCACCGGCGCCGCCAAGGGCGACCTGCGCGCCGGCGTGCTCGTCATCCAGGGTGCGCACCGCACGCAGATCCTCGACAACGTGATCGGCGGGACCGAGGGCGATTCGATCGCCGTCTTCGAGGAGAGCCACGAGTCGGTCGTCGAGGGCAACGCGCTCGGGCTGGCCGCCGACCGCACCACGTGTCTGGCGTCGCGCGGCGCTGGGGTCATCCTGAACTTCGGGCCGAAGCGCTCGCGCCTGACCGGCAATACGATCCGCTGCACGCGCGGCGGCGGGATCTCGATCAACGGCGCCGGATCGACCGGCAACCGCATCTCGGCCAACAGCATCGCCGAGACGAACCAGAAGGCGATCACGTTCTCGCAAGGGGCGCAGGGTCGGATGGCCAAGCCCGCGATCACCGAGGCCGGGTCCGACTTCGTCGCCGGCCGGGCGTGCGGCGGCTGCGTCGTCGAGGTGTTCAGCGATCCGGCCGGCGAGGCCAGCCAGTTCGAGGGCCGCGTCACCGCCGACGCCGCCAGCGGCACGTTTCGCTTCGACCACCCGACCGGCTTTCGGTTCGGCACGGTGAGCGTGACGGCCACGAACGGCGACACGAGCAGCGAGCTCTCGGCCTTCCGGTCGGTGGCGGTCGTGCCGACGCGCACGCCGGCCGGTCCGTCGCCGACGCCGGGCCCGACGCCGTCCGACACGCTCTTCCAGGGGCGCGCCTTCCTGCCGTGGCTGGGCCGTGTGGCGCACCGCTAGACGGCGACGTTCCGGCCGGAACCGCCGCCGCGATCGGGGCCTTCGATGAGCCGCGCGCCGCGACGACCCGCGGCGCCGGCGGCTCGGCCCGTCGAGATCGGCGGCTTCGGCGCCGCGTTCGGGGCCGTCCTCGTCGTCGGCGGGCTCGTCCTGGGCGGGCTCTGGCTGTGGCGGTCCGCGCGGGCGCCGTCGCCGCCGGGCGCCGGGCCGGCCGCAATCGGCGACACGGGCGCCGTGGCGCACGATCCGCTGACCGGCGTGACCGCCGACGGCCACCCGCAGCTCGGGCTGGCGACGGCGCCGGTCGAGATCGTCGAGTTCAGCGACTACCAGTGTCCGAACTGCCGCCAGTTCGCGACCGAGGTCGTGCCCGCGATCAAGGACCGCTGGATTCGCACCGGCTTCGTTCGCATCGTCTACCGCGACCTCGTCGTGTTCGGCGCCGACTCGCAGCGCGCCGCCGAGGCCGCCCAGTGCGCGGGCGAGCAGGGGCGGTATTGGCGCTTCCACGACGGTCTGTTCGCGCTGCGCGCCGCCGACGAGAAGCTGGACGCCGCGCACCTCACGGGCCTGGCGCGGGGGATCGAGCTCGACATGGCGGCGTTCGAGTCGTGCGTCGCCTCCGGTCGGACGCGGGCGCGGGTCGAGGCGTCGACGGCGTACGCCAAGGCGCAGGGCTTTCGCGGCACGCCGACGTTCCTCGTGAACGGACGGCAGGTGTCCGGCGCCATTCCGGCCGAGCAGTGGGTCGAGCTGTTCCAGCTCTACCAGCAGGAGCTCGCGCTGCCGTCGCCGCCGCCCCCGTCGCCGATCGTCCCGTAACGCCGCTTCGAACGACGCGGCCGCCGGTCGCCAGCCACGGCGCGGCGGGGCCGCATCGAGCAGCGACGCTCAGCCGCGCCGGCGCGCGGTCGCCCGCGGATCCGCCTCGACGGTACCGGGGTCGGTGACCTCGATGTGCAGGCCGGCGCACTCGAGTCGGGCATCGCTGGCGGTATACTCCACCAGCGCCAGGGCTTCCTTGAGCAGGCGGATGATCTCGTCGCGCGACCGAGATCCGCCGTAGGTTCCGGGGTGATCGATCAACACGGTGCGCATCGCGGGCGGCTCGCTAGCAGGGGCGCCGGCGTGGCCGGCGCATCGAAGTCGGCGCTCGAGGGGGCGACCTGGGACATCGAAGCGCGGGGCACAGTGTGGACCGCGAGGTCGGCCCGCGCAACCCGCGGGCGGCAACCGGCGTACACAGCGGCGCCGGACCGGGCTGGGAGGCGAGCAGATGGCCGACAACCCCGATGAGCAGGCGTGGGTGACGGCGGCGCGCGGCGGCGACCGGCGGGCGTTCGAGGCGCTCGTCGAGCGCTACCAGCGGCCGGTCTACAACCTGGCGCTGCGGATGCTCGGCCGCGCTGAGGACGCCGAGGACGCGGGCCAGGAGGTGTTCCTGCGCGCCTACCGCGCCCTGCCCGCGTACGACAGCGCCCGGCCCTTCTCGACGTGGCTGCTGTCGATCGCCGCCCACCACTGCATCGACCGCATTCGGCGGCGGCGCATGCACGAGGTGTCGCTCGACGCGCTGCCGCCGTGGCGCCAGCTGGCGGCGCCGGCCGTCGACCCCGAGGACCACGCCGTGGCCGACGACCATGCGCGGCGGGTGCGCGCGCTGCTGCAGCTGCTGCCGGAAGACTACCGCCTGGTCGTCGTCCTTCGCTACTGGCACGACTTCGGCTACAGCGAGATCGCGGCGCTGACCGGCGAGAGCGAGTCGGCCATCAAGAGCCGGCTCCACCGTGCCCGCCGCCAGCTGGCCGAACACGTCGCGGCGATCGACCCCGTCGGAGGCGCGACGGGCGATGCCCGCGCCGTCGGGGGCGGGGGACGGGTCGGTGCGACGGGCGTGGCCGCGGTGGGAGGTTGACCCGATGATGCGACCCAAGGTGAGCACTCGGCGGCGGGCTCGGACCGTCGCGCACGGAAGGCGCTGCGCATGAACATGCTCTCTACCTGGCCGGCCGCGGACGGCCCCGACGACGACGCGCCGTCGCTCGCCTGGCTCGATGGCTGGTTGCGCGCCGACGTCGACGTCGAGGTGCCGCCCGGCTTTCGGGGCCGGGTCGTCGCCCGGATCGAGGCCGAGCAGCAACGGCTCGTGCCGTGGCGGCAGGCGCTGGGCGTGATCGGCATGGTGCTGTCGGGCGTGTTGCTGGTGGCCTGGAGCGCGCTGCTGGTCGCCGGCCAGTGGCATGCCGCCATCGACGCCGCGCCGTTGGCCGGCGCGGTGCTTCCGGCGGCGCGGGCGCTGGCGATCGGCCTGCTCGCGCTCGGCGGGGCGTCGGGACCCGTCGTCGGGCGCGCCGTCGCCTACGCCGTCGCCGCCGTGGCGGTGGCCGCCCTGTGGTTCGGCGTCACCGTGGCGCCGCGCGCCGTGGCCCATCGCCAGCCCGCCCGGCGGCGCCCGTGACGGCGCGCCCGGGACGGCGCAGCGCCACGGCGCCGTCGGCCGTTGCCGGCGCCGCGGTCCGGTGCGCCACGGCGGTGGGGCTCGCGGTGCTGGTCCTCGCCGCTGCGGCGCGCCCCGCGCGCGCCGACGACGGCTGCCGGCCGGTGCTCGACGCGTCGGTGCGCGTGGCCACCGGTGCGACGCGCGGTTGCAGCATCTGGGTGGCCGGGCACGACGCCATCGTCGAGCAGGGCGCCGAGGTCGAGGGGGACGTGTTCGCGCTCAGCGGCCGCGCGATCGTCGACGGCACGGTGCGCGGCTCGGTCAACGTCATCGGCGGCGACGCCGCGATCGCGGGGCGCGTCACGGGCGACGTCTACGCCTCGGGCGACGTGCGCATCGCGGCCGCTGGGCGCGTCGACGGGCGGGTGACCGGCGGGCGGGTGCGGGCCGACGCCGCGGCGCGGCTCGGCAGCGACCAGGTCGAGCTCGGTCGTGGCTGGACGGCCGGCCCGGATGGTGCCCGCTGGAGTGTGCGCGGGGCGGGCCGGGCGCTGTGGAACGTGGCGGTCACGGTCGTGCTCGCGGCGCTTTTCGGGGCGCTCGCGGCGCTGTCGCTGCCGCGCTGGGTGAACCGCCTGCGCGACACCGCCGCGCGGGGTACGGCGTGGACGCTGCTGGCCACCCTCATCGGCCTGGCGGTCGTGGCCGCGGCCCTGGCCGTCGCCTGGTTGCCGGGCGCCGATGGCGACACGTGGCTGGCGTGGCTCGGCCCGATCGTGCTGGCGGCGTTCGGCGCGCTCGGCCTCGGCGCGCGGCTGGGCCGTCGCCTGGCGCCGCGTCGGCCAGCCCCTGTCCAGGTCGCGCTCGGCCTGGGGTTGCCGAGCCTCGGGATCGCCGCCCTCAACCAAACCGGGTTGCTGGTGCTGCTGTGCGGTGGCAGCGCGCTGCTGTTGGTCTGGGGCGCTTGGGCGATCGGCGTCGCGCTCTTGTCGCTGCCGTTCCGGTCGCGCGCCGTGGCGCCGCGCGCCGAGGTCGCGGCCGCGACGGCGCCGTTCGCGGCCGCCGACGGCAGGGGCGGCGCGGACGAACGGGTCGGCCGCGAATCGGCGGCCGACGCCGCGCCGACGGCCGACCCGCCGCTCACCCCGGCCGAGGCGCCCGCGGCGGACGCCGGACCCGAGCCGCCGGCGACGGCGCACCCAACGCACGCAACCCACGCCGCGGACGGGGCGGACGCCGACGATCCGCTGGACCTGCGGCGCATCCCCGGGATCACGCCCGTGTACGCGCACCTGCTGCGCGCCGGCGGGATCGAGACGCTGGCGGCGCTCGCCGACCGCGATCCGGACGAGGTTGTGGCGTGTCTGGCGGCGCCGGACGTGATCGGCATCGATCGCGAGACCGCCACGCTGTGGGTGGCGATGGCGCGCCGACGCCTGGGGCGCTAGCGTGACGACGACCGGCCACGACGTGGTCCGCGTCACGGCGTGGGGTGCGGCCTGGGGCGTGTTCATCAGCGCGACGCCGTTGCCGCCGGAGCTGTTCTGGCCGCGGGTCGCCGCGTTGGCGGCCGCCGTGTGGTTGCTGGGCGTGGCCGCGTCGCTGCGCGGTCGCGCCGCGGCGGTCCCGGGCATCCTGGGCGGCGCGCCAGGCCTCGCAGCGGCCGGCCTGGCCGTGGCCGCGCTGCTCGGCGTGTTCACGTTCGCCGCCGCCGTCGCCGCCGCGGTCCTGCACGCCGCGCGCGCCCGGCGACCGAGCGGGCCGCTCGACCTCGGCGTCGCGGCGACCGCCGCCGCGATCGCGGCCTGGACCGCCGTCGGCCCGCTGGCGGCGCCCGCCCCGGCCGGCGTCGAGGTCGGCGCGTTGGCCGTGCTGGTGGCGTGCGGCGGCCTGGCGGCGTCGTTCGCGCCGGCGCAGCACGACGGCCGGGGCGCGGGCGTGGGGCCGCGGCTGGCCTTCGGGCTGGCGCTGGCCGGCGCGCTGGCGTGGGACGCCCGGGCGGCCGGGCTGTGGCTGGCGGCGCTCGCGCTCGCCGCCGCCTGGCCGTTCGTCCACGCGCGGCGACCGCTGCCGCGCGCGTGGCTGGCGCACGCCGTGCCCGCCGTGCTGTGGGCGGTATGCAGCGTCGACCACCTGACGCCCTAGCCCGGCGCGCAGCGGCGCCCGCTTGCGCCGCCGCCTCGGCGGCGCGACGCCGGGTGCCGTTGCCGGCCCACAACGCCGTTCGTATACTCTGCGGGATGCCCGCGTCGCGCCTGCCCGTCCGGCGCCGCCACACCCCAGAGCGACCGATGTGACCGACACCCTGGGCGACATCGCCGCCCGCCTGATGGCCCTGCGCCCGGGCGACGTGCTCGACATCGTGCTCGTCGCGGCCCTGGTGTACGCGATGCTCTACGTGGTGCGCGGCACGCGCGCCGTCCGGCTGCTGCGGGGTATTCTCCTGTTGGCGCTGGTGTACTTCGTGGTCCGCAACGCGGCCGCGCTCGAGCTGCGGGCCTTCGAGACCGTGTCGCGGGTGCTGCTGCAGGGCGTCATCGTCGCGGTCCCGGTGATCTTCCAGCCGGAGCTGCGCCGGGCCATCGACCGGCTGGGGGGGACGCGCTTGCTCGTCGGCCGTCAGGCCGAGCTCGTCGGCAGCCCGCTCGTGGTGCGCACGATCACCCATGCGGCCTGTAGCCTGTCGGAGCGGGGACACGGCGCCCTCATCGTCATCGAGCGGGCCGTCGCGCTCGACGACCTCGTCGAGAACGGCCTGCAGCTCGACGCCAAGGTGTCGGCCGACCTGCTGCTGCAGATCTTCTACCCCCACACGCCGCTGCACGACGGGGCGGTCGTCGTGCGCGGCGACCGCGTCGCCGCCGCGCGCGTCGTCCTCCCGATCGGCGACCTGCCGTCGCCGGACGAGACGCTGGGCACGCGGCACGTCGCCGCGATGGCGATCAGCGAGCGCTCCGATGCGCTCGTCGTGGCGGTGTCCGAGGAGACGTCGACGATCTCGCTGGCCAGCGACGGCCGGCTTACCCGGCACCTCGACGAAAGCAGCCTGTCGAGCCTTCTCACCACCGGCCTCGTCGGCCGGGGCGCGCCGCCACCGGCGGCGCGGCTGTGGCGGCGCGCGCGCGGCCTGGCGCCCCGCTGGCTGCGGCGGGCGCTGCGACGCCGCGCGGCGGGCGCCGGGGCGGGGTCACGCTGATGGTCCGCGCCTGGCTCGACAGCGCGGGCTCGCTGCTGCTGTCGCTGTTCCTGTCGCTCATGGTGTGGCTGCTGATCAGCGACGCCGACCGTCCGATGCAGACCGTGGCCGTGCCGGCCAGCGGCGGGCTCGAGCTGGCGTATCAGCGCGTGCCCGACGGCTACGAGGCGACGTCCGCCGCGTCCAGCGTGCGCGTCCTGGTCCGCGGGGTGCCCGCGGCCGTGGCGGCGTTCGACCCGTCGCGGCTCGACGTCAGCGTCGACGTCGGCCCGATGACGCCGGCAGAGGCGGCCGCCGCGGTCGAGGCCCCGGTGCGGCGCAGCGTCCGGTGGCGGTGGCACGACGACGTCGGGTTCGCGGCGCGCCATCGGGCGGGCGTGCGGGTCGTGGGCACCGAGCCGGCGACCGTCCTGGTGCGCCTCGACCCGGTCGTCACCAGCACGCTGCGCGTCGAGGTCGAGCTGGCCACGGGCGGCAGCGGGATCGAGCTCGGCGAGAGTTCGCCCAGCCCGACGACGGTTCAAGTGAGCGGGCCGCGATCCCGGTTGGCGCGGATCACGCGCGCCGTCGCCCAGATCGACAGCGACGTCCTGGTGGGCGTAGCCGGCGCACCGCTGGCGGGCCAGCCGCTCGTCGCCCTCGACGCCGGCGGCGCGGTCGTCGAGGGCGTGGTGTTGACGCCGGCGGCGGTCACGGTGTCCGTCGACCCGCAGTCGTTCGGCTACCGCCTGCCGGTGGTCGTCGAGCCGCGGGGCGACGTGCCGGCCGGCTACGACTGGCGCGGCCTGACGTACGACCCGAAGGAGGTGCACGTCTTTGGGCCGCGGTCCGGCATCCAGGCCCTGTTGGCCGACGGCAAGGTGAGCGCCGAGCCGGTCGACCTCAGCGCGATCACGCGCACGCTGCGGCTGAGGGCGCCGCTGGCGCTGCCGCCCGACGTGCACGCGGTCGGTCTGCCCGACGGTCGGATCACGGTGACCGTCCAGGTCGACGTCCTGCCCGGCTCGCAGCAGTTCACCGTCGACGTCGGCGCCGAGGGGGTCGCGCCCGGCCTGCGGGCCGCGCTCAACCCGCGGTCGGTGCTCGTCGTCCTGCGCGGCGATCGACCGGTGCTCGACCAGCTGCGTCCCACCGACGTCGAGGCCTTCGTCAGCGTGCGGCGCCTGCCGGCAGGGGTCCACCGCGTCCCGGTCGAGCTCCGGCTGCCCAGCGGCCTCGAGCGCGTGAGCGTCGCGCCGGAGACGATCGAGGTGCAGATCGAGCCGGCCAGCGGCCGATCCGGCGACTGAGCCGTGGACGCGCTGCTGCTGCAGCCCTACGACACCGGTTCCCACCGGGCCTGGGCCGACGGCCTCGTCGCCCACTCGCGCCACCGCTGGACGGTCGCGCGGCTGCCGGGACGGTTCTGGAAGTGGCGCATGCACGGCGCCGCGGTCACCTTCGCCCACGACGCGGCCGCGTCGCCGCGCCGCCCCGACGTCGTCCTGACCACCGACATGCTCGACGTGGCGACGTGGCGCGCCCTGGCCGGGGACGCGGGCCGGTCGCCGCTGGCGCTCTACATGCACGAGAACCAGCTCGCCTACCCGGCAGCCGCCGTCGACGCACGCTGGACCCCGTCGCGCCAGCAGCGGGCGGCGCGCCGCGACGCGCACTACGGTTGGCTCAACGTCACCTCGGCGCTGGCGGCGGACGCCGTATGGTGGAACTCGGCGCACAACCGCGACGCGTTCCTGTCGGCGCTGCCGCGCTTCGTCCGGCAGTTCCCGGACCACGTCCCGCCGGCGCTCGCCGAGCGGATCGCCGCCAAGAGCGCGGTCGTGCCGCTGGGGCTCGACCTCGGAGCGGTGACGGCGCGGCCCGCCGACGACGCCGACCGCCCGCCGCGCCTGGTGTGGAATCACCGCTGGGAGCACGACAAGGACCCCGACGCGTTCGTCGACCTACTGGCCGACCTCGTGGCCGACGGCGTGGCGTTCGACGCGCTGCTGCTGGGCGAGACGTTCGGCCGCGCGCACCCGGCCCTGGAGCGGGCGCGGGCCGTGCTGGGCCCCCGGGCCGTGCCCGGCGGCTTTCGCGCGGACCGCGCCGCGTACCGGGCGGCGCTGGCGACCGCGGACGTCGTCGTGTCGACCGCCCGGCACGAGTTCTTCGGCGTGAGCGTGGCCGAGGCCGTCTGGGCCGGCGCCTGGCCGGTGGTGCCGGTGGGCCTGGGCTACGACGCCTGGCTGCCGGCCTGGTCGGCGCCCCGGGCGCGCCACGACGGACCGGCGGCGCTCCGGGCGCTCGTCGGCGCGGCGCTCGACCGGGCGGCGACGCCCGACGCGCGGCGCGCCCGGGGCGCCGAGCAGGCGACGTTGCGCGCCGCGCTGGCGCCGTTCGGCTGGCCGAGCATGGCGCCGCGCTACGACGCGGCGCTCGCCGCGCTCGCCGGCGTGGGCGCGGCCGCGCCGCGCCGCGCCGGGCCGACCGCGACGCACCGCGTGTCAGCGGTGCCCCCGACGGGTACGCGGCCGTGACGGCGCTCGGCCCGATGCGGACGGGTCCGCGCCCCCGACGGCGACGGCTGGGCCACCGCGCCGCGGCCGCCGCAGCGACGGTGGTCGTCGCCGTGGTCGTAGGCGTGGTCGGACTGCGGGCCACGGCCGGCGATCCGGCGATGGCCGCGGGGGCGGCACGTGGCCGGACGGCGCCGACCGCGCACGGGCCCGCCGTCGCCCTCGACGGGCCGCGGGCGGCGACCGCGGCCGCGCTGCCCGGCGAGTGGTCCGCGCCGGCCTGGCCGCTGGGGGCGTCGCCGCGGAGCGAGCCGTCCCTCGCCACCGACCGTACCGGCGCGGCCCACGCGGTTTGGACCGAGCCCGGCGAGGACCGGCTGGGGCGCGCGACGACGTTCGTCGGCTACGCCGTGGACGCCGGGCGCGGTTGGACCGCGGAGCGCCTGCCGTGCGGCTGGCCCGAGATCGCGGCGCGCGTCGACTGCAGTTCCCCGACGGTGGCGGTGGATGCCGCGGGCCTCGTCCACGTCGTCGTGGTCGCGGCCGGCGCGGCCGGCGCCGACATCGTCCACCACGCCCGTCCGGCAGCCGGCGGCCGCTGGACGGCCGGCCTCCGCGTCAACGACGGCGGTGACGGTGTCCGGCGCAGCGGTCCGGTGGCCGTGGCCGACGCCCTCGGCCAGCTGCACGTGGCCTGGGCGGACGGCGGCGACGGCCGCTCCGAGGTCCGCTACCGGCAGCGTCTCGCCGACGGCAGCTGGCGCGACGTCAGCACGATCAACGAGCCCGCCGCCGGCGCCCAAACGGCGCCGGCGCTGGTCCTGGCCGCCGACGGCACGGTCCACGCGGCGTGGCGCGACGACCGCGACGGGCTGCCGGCGATCTGGACGAGCATGCTGCCCGAGCGCAGCTTCGTCTGGTGGCCGGATGCGCGCATCTCGGCCGCCGGGCACGCCGCGGCCGGACCGCCGGTCGTCGCCGCGGCCGCCAACGGCGACGTGGTGGCCGCCTGGGTCAGCCGCGACGGCGACGGCGGCGCGGCGCTCTACGGTGCGCGCCGGCCGGCGGCCGGACCGTATTGGGACCCGGCGCGCGCCGTCGACGTCCAGGCGCTCGGTCCGCTGGGCGCGCTGGCGCTCGCGCCTCGGCCCGACGGCCGGTTCGTGCTGGCCTGGACCGAGGGCCGACCGGCCGATGTCTGGCGACTCTATGCCACCGGCTGGGACGGGCAGGCCGCCAGCGAGGGCCGGCAGCGCTTGGACGGCACGCTCGACGCACCGCGCGCCGCCGCGCCCGCGGTCGCCGCCGGCCACGACGGCCGGATGTGGCTCGCCTGGGAGGAGCCGGGGCCGGCGCCGAGCGCGGCCCTGGCGCTCGCGCAGGTCACATGGCCGGGGCCGGAGCGGCCGTGGCGCGCGGTCGAGGGCGTGCTGGTCCACGCACCGCTGATCGCCGGCTGCCAGGGCGACGGCTACCACATCGTGGCCTGCGACGGCGAGACGGTCGCCACCGTGCTGGGCGGCGACGAGGCGCTGGCGCGACTTCACGGCGCCTACGTGGCCGCCGAGGGCTGGGCGACGGTCGAGCGGGCCTGCCCGCGGCTCGACGTGCAGCGCGTCGCGCCGCGTACGCCGCCGTGCCGCCGCGCCGACGCGGCGGTGTTCGGCCGCCTCGAGCGCGACGGGCGGGCGGCCTCGGGCGCGCGGGTCCATGTCGGCGCGGCGGCGACGGCGAGCGGGCGTTCCGGCCGCTTCGGTCTGGTGGGCCTGCCGGCGGCCGCCGCGTCGATCACCGCCACCGCGCCGTGTGCCCTCGACCTCGACGCCGGCGTCGTCGCGCTGCAGCCCGGCCAGCGGCTCGATCTCGGCCGCGGGTCGTTCGTGGGCGGCGACGTGGTGGCCGACTGCGTGATCGACGTCCGCGACCTGGTGCGCGTCGCACGCGATGCGCGCGGCGATCTGCGCACCGCCCACGCCTGCAGCGACGTGAACGGCGACGGCACCGTGAACGTCGCCGACCTCGACGCCGTGCGCCGCAACCTCGGCCGCCGCTGCCCGCAGCCGTGGCTGCCCGTCGAGGGCCGGACGGGAGAACCGCCATGACGCAGCCGGATCCGACCCCCGACCGCGGTCCGGCCCTTGTCGTCCACGGCGGCGCGCTGGGCGACGTCGTGTTGTCGATCGGGCTGCTGCGGCAGCTGGCCGCCGACGGCGATGTCTGGCTCGTGGCGCCGTGGTCCCTCGCCCAGTGCGTCGCGCGGCTCGTGCCGGGCGTCGCGGCGGTGGACGGCGACCAACCGCGTTGGGCGCGGCTCTACGCGCCGTCGCTGGCGACCGTCGACGACGACCTGGCGGCGGCGCTCGGCGCAGCGCGGGCGGTGATCTCGTTCGTCGCCCGATCCGACGACCCGTGGAGCGCGCACCTCGCCCGCCTTGCGCCGCGCGCCGCGCGCGCCTGCGTCTCGCCGCGCCCGCCGGATGGCTGGGACGGCCATGTCACCGCGTGGCAGGCGCGCGCGCTGGCCGATCAGGGCATCGCCGTGCTCCCTTGGGCCGCTTCGGCCCCGCCACCGGCGCCGCGCGCGCTCGACGCGTCGGCGCCGATCGTCCTCCATCCGGGCAGCGGCGCGCTGGCCAAGTGCTGGCCGCCCGAGCGCTTCGCCGCGCTGGCCGAGGCGCTGCAGGCGGACGGGCGGACGGTCGTCGTCGTCCTGGGCGACGCCGAGCGGGAGCGCTGGCGCGAGGGCGAGCTGCGGCGCTGGCGGGCGGCCTTCGACGTGCGGTTCCCGCCGTCACCGTCCGCCTTGGCCGAGCGGCTCGGGACGGCGGCCGGCTTCGTCGGGAACGACAGCGGGCCGACCCACCTGGCGGCCGCGCTCGGCGTGCCGACGGTGGCGCTGTTCGGCCCGACGCCGCCCGCGCGCTGGCGCCCGGTCGGCGCCGCGGTCACCGTCGTCGCGCCGAGCGAGCCGCAGCCGATGGCCTGGCTCGACGTCGCCTCGGCGGTCGCCGCCGTGCGCGGCGCGCTGGCTGCGGCCGCTAGGACCGACGCTGCGCGCTAGGCGCACGGCGTCGGTCCTGGCGGCCAGACGTCACCGCTTCGCCCAGTAGCCCGCCGCCGGGCACGGCACGGTGCGGGCCAGCTGGGCGTAGATCGAGCGCAGCCGGTCCGGGTCCGGCGCGCCGAAGAAGCGGGTGGCCGCCCCGGCCATGGCCTGCAGCGTCGGCGCGTCCATGTCCGGTCCGACGCCGACGACGAACACGCCGAGGCCCATCCGCCGCGCCGCGCCGGCCGCGGCGATGACGGCGCTGGCCGGCACCGGGTTGGCCTTGCCGTCGGACAGCACGACCATCGCGCGGTTGCGCTCGGGGCGGCCGCGCACGCTCAGCTCGGCCGCGGCGGCGTCGATGCCGGCGTCGACGCGCGAGCGGGGGGCGAGCGCGACGCGGCGCAGGGCGCTCACCAGCCGGCGGCGCTCGCTGGTCAGCTCTTGGAGGGTCACGGCGCGGCTGTTGAAGGCGATGATCGCCGCCCGGTCGCCCCCGGCCACCAGCCGCAGGCCGTCGAGGAACGTCCAGACGGCGTCGATCGCGGCGTCGATCTTCTGTTGGCCCGATGGCGTCAGCTCGGCCATGCTCGTCGACGCGTCGAGCACCAGCACGATGTCGCTGTAGACGTTCTTGGGCGGGCACGACTCGTTCACGGCCAGGGGCAGGTAGATCGTCGCCGGTCGGCCGAGCGCACGGGCCGTCGCCGTCGCCGCGCGAGGCGTGGCGGTGGGCGGCGACGGCGTGCGGCTGGCCGCGAGCGTGCCGGTGGCGGTCGCGTCGGCCGGCGGCGTCACGGTGCTCGACGGCGCCGCTGGCACGGACGTCGCCGACGGCGGCTCCGGGCCGCTCGCCGTGGCGGTGGGCGGCCCGGGCGTGGCGCTCACGGCCGTCGACGCCACGGTCGCCGACGCCGTCGGTGACGCGGTCGGCGGCGCGGCGGTGGCGGGGACCTCGGCCGTCGCCGTGGGGGGCGCCGTCGGCGGCGCGGCCGACGGTTCCGGCGCCGTGGCCGATGGCGCCGCGGGCGGCGTCGGTGGCTCGGCAGGCCACGGCGGCGCGGCCAGGCGCGCCAGCGACAGCCCGGCGTCCCACTGCGCGGCGGCCACCAGCGCCCCGCTCACTTGAACGGCGTTGCGCTTCTCGGGCCAGCCGGCCGGCCAAAGCGCGGTCGTCGCCAGCGCCGGGCTCGTGCCGTCGCCGATGTCCAGCAGCGACAGCCCGCCGCCGGCCGCCACCGCCCGCGTGCCGCCGGCCGCCAGACCCACGGCCGGGTGGGGGAGGTCGAGCCGTCCGAGCTCGCGCGGCGGAACCCCGTGCGCCTCGAGGGCCACGACGCGCCCCTCGGCCGACACGAGCGCCACGTCGCCGACGACGGCGAGCCCGAACAGGCTGCGCTCGGACAGCGGCAGGTCGATCGTCGCCGCCGTGCGCGCCGTGACCGTGCCCTCCGCGCCGAGGTCGAGCACCAGCAGCATCGGCCGCCGCTCCGGTCGGCCGCACAGCACGTACAGCCGCGTGCCGGCGCTGGCCAGGGCGAGCGTGGCGCCCGGCAGATCGAGCTGCGCCACGACCCGCGGCGCCCGCGGATCGGCCGCGTCCAAGACCACCAGCTGCCGCGGTTCGAGGCCGACCGCCACGAAGCGGCCGCTGGCCACGAGCGCGCTCGCCCGCGGCGCCGGCTCGGCAAGGGCGCCGATCCAGCGCGGTAGCAGCGGGTCGGTCAAGTCGACGAGGTGGACCATCGCCCGGGTGCCGGCGTCGGCCGCATAGGCGATGTCGCCGACGACGGTGACGTCGACGAGCTCGGCCTCGCCGACCCAGCTGCCGATCTCGCGCGGACCACCGTCGGCGGCGGCGTCGACGACCCGCAGGCCGCTGCGCCCGGCCGCCACGACGGCGTAGCGGCCGCGCTGCCACGCGACCCCGTAGGCGTGCCAGGCCTCGTCGAGGCTGCCAAGCGGCTGCGCGGCGCCGTCGGCGGCCGCGGCGAGCACCTCGAGGCCGCGGTAAGCGCGCCGGCCGCCCAGCAGGTCGGCGTGGTTGGCGACGTAGACCCGCGCCGGCGTGGCGTCCAGCGCGGCGATGAAGCCGTCGACGGCCGTGGCGCCCAGGAAGCGCGGCGTCGTGGGTTGCGACACGTCGATCGCGCTGACCTCGAGCCCGGACGCCACGTAGACGCGGTCGCCGCCGACCGCCAGCGGCCGCGCGCCCGTCGCCTGGACGCCCGACATCACCCGCACGCCGCCGCGCGGCACCGGCGGCCCGCCGCCGCTGAGGTCGTAGGAGCGCAGGTCGCCGGTATCCTGGACGAGATAGAGCCAGTCGCCCGCCACCCCAAGGCCGCGCACCGGGCTGGCCACCAGCGCCTTGGTCTGCAGCGTCTGCAGCCCCGCCGGGCCCGTGATGTCGACGACGTGCAGCGCGACGCCGCCGCCATCGAGCGACGCGTCGACCGCGACGTACGCCACGCCGCCGGCCGCGGCGACCGGGCCCGCCCGCCCGCCGAACGCGGCGCTGCCGACGACGGTCGGCGTCTCCTCGGGCGCGGCGCGTACGACGCGGCAGCCGCTGCCGCCGCAGGCCACGACCCGGTCGCCGGCCACCGCGAGCGACGACGCCTCGCCGTCGAGGTGGGCGATCGGCTGCGGGGCCGTCGGCTCGGCCACCTCGACCACGGCCAGGCCGGCCGCGCCGAGGGCGACGAAGGCGCGCCCGCCCGCCCAGACGACGTCGACGACCGTCGCGCCCAACAGGCCGGTGCGGCCGATCACCCGCGGCCGGTTGTCGACGGTCAGATCGACGATCCACAGCGATTCCGCGACGCCTAGCGCCGCCAGCCGACCGGCGACCGCCACCGCCGTCGGCGCCCCACCGAGCTGCGCCACGCGCTGCCAGCCAGACGACGCGTCCGGTTCCGCGTCACCCGCGGCGCGCGCACGGCGGCCGTCAGCCGCGCCGGATGCGGCGCCGGCGGCGATCGCCAGGCCGCCGAGGAAGGCCAGGGCCAGCGCGCGACCCGAACGTCCGCCCGCGGCGCGCGCGTGCGCCACGGGTCGCTGCCAGACGGCGGCAATCCACATCGTGTGCTCCGGCGGGGCGTCTGGCAGGGGCTCCCGGCGTGCACAACGACGCGGGCCGGTCGGCTGTTACGCGCCGATGCGTGGCCGCCGGCAGGACAAAGCGCAACGCACGGGCGCGATGACGAGCGTCGTGCCCGGCGGCGCCGGTGAGCGCGCCGCCCAGGACCGCTTCGACTACGGCCGCATCCGGCGCATCTGGCGCATCCGCAGCTGCTGGCGCGGGTCCGCCATCAGCACCTTGTTCGGCGGCCGTTCGAGGTGCAGCGCCCACCACTCGGGCGTGTACGCGCCCATCTTCATCTTCTTGTCCTGCTGCACCGCCGCCAGGTTCTCCTTGAGGTCGTCGTCCTCCGGCAGCGCCTTGATCGCGCGGCCCAGGATCTCGACCGCCTTGGCCTTGTTCTGCCGACGCGCCTCGCACCAGGCGTACGCCGACCACAACAGCGGCTCCTTCTTGTTGAAGCGCACCGCTTCCTCGAACACGCGGCCCATGTCGTCGTAGCGCCGGGCCCTGAAGTGCAACGCCGCCAACATCGCCTTGGCGTGCCAGTTCTTGACCACCGCCCGCTCGAGGTACGGCTGGGCCTGGTCGAACGCCATCTTCGTGGCGTAGGTGATCACGCCGATCTGGCCGTCGACGACGGCGTTCATCCCCGGCTGCCAGCGGCCGAGCGCCCGCAGGCCCTCGAGCAGCTTGAGGGCCTGCTCGACGCGCTGGCCCTGGATGGCCTGCTCGATCTCGGGCATCTGGGCGTTGAGCCGGCGGCGAACCCAGTAGCTGATGCCGGCGAACACGGCCAGCGCCGCGACGAGGCCGGCGAGCAGGCCGACCCACCACCGGCCGGTCAGCTGCCAACCGGCCACGTACGCGGCCACGGCGGCGGCCACGGAGAGATAGATGCTGTACATGACGAGGCCTTTGGCGCGGACGGGGGACGGAGGTCGAAGTCTACCACACGGCCGCCGGCGCCATCACGGCGCGCCGATCGACGCCCACACCCACGGCAGCCAGAGCCGTCGCCGTCCGCCGCCGGGCGGCGGGCCCGCCGTCGCCGCGGCGCTCGGCGGCGCCGTCGCGGTCGACGCCGCGCCCGTCGACGTCGCCGTCGCCAGCCCGACCGCCGTCGGCGGCGGCGCCGTCGCCGTCGGCTCGGTCGGCGTTGGGCTCGGCGGCGCGTCGGGCGCGACCTCGACGAGGTAGAGGTAGGCGGCCGCGCGCCCGTCGATTGCGACGGTGCGGTCGTCGTGCGGCACCGGCTCGGGGCGCGGCACGCCGTCGGGCCGCAGCGGGCGCGCGGCGACGACGCGGCCGTGGCGCCAGGTCAGGCGGGCCTGGACCGGCTCGAGCTCCAGCGGCGGACCGCCGACCGCCTCGAGCCGCGTCCCGTCGCCGTTCCAGCGGGCTCCCGTCTGACGGTCGCGGGCGAGAGCCGTGATCAGCACCCGCCGGCTGTCGCGCAGCGGCCGGTCGTCGAGGCTGGTGGCGATCAGGCTGACGAACGGCGTGGCGCCGACCTCGATCTCGAGCGCGTCGAGCGCGAACCGGCGGCCGGCCGCGAAGCCCACCACCGCCTGGGTGCGCGGGCTGTTGGCGGTGACGACGCCCGTCGTGTCCCAGGCCAGCTCGCCCGTCGCGCTGGCGAGGACGCCGTCGCGCACCAGCCCGGCGACGTCGAGGCGCGCGCTCGGCGCGGCGTCGTCCGCCACACTGACCGTGACCCGGCCCAGCAACTGGGCGCCCGGGACGAGGTCGAGCGGCCCGCCGTCGCGGCCCCAGCCGCCGCTGGGCGCGCCGTGCGCCAGGGCGTCGCGGCCGGTGAAGGCGTCGTCGGTGACGAGGCGGCGGGCGGCGACGACCGGTCCGGCGGCGAAATCGGCACGGTGCACGCTGCGGGCCAGGGCCGGGAACTGGCCCAGGAAGTGCGGCGTCTCGGTCACGTAGCTGTTCTCGTCGGGCCAGCCCCCGGCGAGGTCGGCGCGGCCGGCCGAGAAGTGGGTGCTCGCGTCCCAGCCGCCCAGGCCGAAGCCGTAGAAGGCGACGAGCGGCGCGATCTCGGCCTTCCAAGCGTTGGGCGGCGACTGCGTCCACTCGCTGAGCATGAACGGCTTGCCCTCGACCTGCTCGTAGCCGCGGGCCAGGATCCCGTCGTCGAGTCGGCGGACGTGGGCCTCGTTGCGCACCTCGCCGGCGCGGATCTCGTGGCCGCCGGCGCCGCCGCCGAAGTAGGCGTGGCGGTCGATCACGTCCATCGCCGCATCGCTCCAGAGGTTGGCCAGGTGCGCCGCCGGCCCGCCGGCCTGCCAGGCGGTCGCGACCGTCAGCCCCCGGTACCCCAGCGTGCGCAGCGCCGCGCGGCGCCGCTCGTAGCCGTCGCACATCGTCTCGGCCGCGAAGCGGATGAAGTCGCCCATCCGCCGCGCTTCGGCCGCGTTGCGGCTCGGCCCGCCGGCCTGCATCTCCCAGGCGCCGTAGATCGCCGGCCGCGGATTGTCGCGCCCGTCGTCGGCGCGTCGGCCGGCGCCGACCGGACCCCAGGCGGCGAACAGGGCGGCGTCCGAAGGGTATCGGTCCCGGATCCAGGCCTGCCAGCGCCGCTGCAGCTCGGCCGTGTGGCGCGGTCCGGCGCGCCCCGCTTCGAGGTCGTTGAGCGGCGCGTGCCACAGCAAGCTGTCCTCGTTGCGCACCTCGACGATGGCCAGCGCCGGCTCCTCGACATAACGCAATCCGGTGTACGGATTGCGGTGCTGCAACAGCGTCGAGAGCCACGCCCACTCGGCGTCCTGCAGCTGCGGCATGAAGTGGACCATGCCGCTCGTACTCTTGCCGGAGGTGCCGGGCGGCAGGTTCCAGGTCGGGGCGTCGGGCAGCTCGGCGAGGAGGTCGGCCGGGTAGCCGTCGTCGGCCGTGACGACGTGCGGGTAGACCGGCGACCAGGCGACGTAGATCCCCTCGGCCTTGAGCGCCGCGACGTAGCGGTCGAGGCGGTCGAGACCGACCGGGTCGAAGCCGCGCGAACCGTCGGGGTTGCGCCGCAGCAGGCCGACGATCGACTGGACCGGGTGGATTCGCACAAGGTTGATGCCGTGCTTGGCGTAGAACCGGGCCTGGCGCGCCATCTGCTCGGGCGTCGCCAGCGGCAGGGCGTTGACGCCCCAGAACCGCACCGGCGTGCCGTCGGCGAAGGCGATGGCGTCGCCGACGGCCCGCGGCGGGCCGTGGAGCCCGGCCGGCCGCTCGAGGCGCGCCGAGAGGTCGGTCGCGCTGGCCGGGTCGAATGGGTCGACGATCGGCACCAGCGGGAACCAGTCGGCCGGGCCGGGCGGCGGCGGCGGGCGCTGCGGATCGGGCGGTCGGAGGGCGCCGGTTGGCGCCCAGGCCAAGTCGCCCGGCACGAGGACGATCGCATCCAGTCCGCCGTGCACCTCGCGACCCCCGTCGCGCGCCGGGTGGCCGCTCACCTCGACGACGAGGCGGTGGCGGCCCGCGCCGAGCTCGACGGTGCCCAGCGGCAGCCAGGCCAGGAACCGGATGTCGATGCCCGGCGCGATCAAGTTGAGCCGCTCGCGGGCGAGCCCATCGGGCTCGACCGCCTGCGCCGCCCCGTCGTCGATGCGCCACGACAGGCGCGTCTGGAAGCTGCTCGCGCGCACCCACAGTTGGTAGGCGGCCGTCGCCGCCACGTCGAAGCCGTACTCGGCCGACGCGGCGCGGCCGTCGTTGGCGTAGTGGGCCAGCCAGTCGCCGGCTCGCCCGCCGGGCACGCCGGGCGATAGCACGTCGCGCCGGACGCCGTCGCAGCAGTACCAGCCGTGCCGGTTGAAGCTGGTGCGCGCGGCGTCCTCGCCCTCGATCCATACGGGTCGCGGCACGACCTGGGCCACGGTGTGCGCCGATCCGGCGACCGCGGCCAAGCCGACCGCCGCCGTCAGCGCCGCCAGCCCGGTGCGCACGGCCTGCGCGCCCGCGTCGGACCCGGCTACGCCGGCGCGCGCTCGGCGCGCACCATGTCGCGCAGGACCGCCGGCAGGATGCCACCCTGCCGCCAATAGCGGACGTCGACCGGGCTGTCGAGTCGGGCGGTGACCGTGAAGCGCCGTGCCGTCCCGTCGGCAGACGTGGCCACGACAGTCAGCGCGGCGCCGGCCGCCAGGTCGTCGGGCAGCGCGATGTCGAACGTCTCGTGCCCGGTGAGGCCGAGCTCGGCCCAGCCCTCGCCGGGCGCGAACTGCAGCGGCAGGACGCCCATGCCCACCAGGTTGGCGCGGTGGATGCGCTCGAAGCTCTGGGCGATGACGGCGCGCACGCCCAGCAGCAGCGTGCCCTTCGCCGCCCAGTCGCGGCTCGATCCGGTGCCGTACTCGGCGCCGGCCAGCAGCACGAGCGGCACGCCGTCGGCCTGGTAGCGCTGGCTGGCATCGAAGATCGACATCACCTCGCCGGACGGCACGTGGGTCGTCCAGCCGCCCTCGGTGCCCGGCGCCAGGGCATTGCGCAGCCGGATGTTGGCCAGCGTCCCGCGAACCATCACCTCGTGGTTGCCCCGGCGGCTGCCGTAGCTGTTGAAGTCCTTGGGCTCGATGTCCCAGTCGATCAGGTAGCGACCGGCGGGCGAGGCGGCCGGGATGCTGCCGGCGGGCGAGATGTGGTCGGTCGTGATCGAGTCGCCCAGCAGCGCCAGGGCGCGCGCACCCTGGATCGGGGCCACGGGCGGCGCCTCGGCGGTCAGGTCGGCGAAGAAGCTCGGTTCGCGGATGTACGTCGAGTGCGGATCCCAGGCGTAGCGGGCGCCCTGGCCGACCGGCACCGCCTGCCAGTGGGCGTCGCCGTCGTAGATCTGGCCGTACTCCTCGGCGAACAGCGCCGGGCTCAGGCCGCGCCCGATGGCCTCGCCGACCTCGGCCGCGCTGGGCCAGAGGTCGCTCAGGTAGACGGGCGCGCCGTTCGGGTCGAAGCCGACCGGCTCGGCCGCGAAGTCGATGTCCATCGTGCCGGCCAGGGCGTAGGCCACCACCAGCGGCGGGCTGGCCAGGTAGTTGGCGCGCGTGAGCGGGTGGACGCGGCCTTCGAAGTTGCGGTTGCCGGAGAGCACCGCCACCGCCACCAGGTCGTGGGCGCGGATCGCCTGCTCGACCGCCGCCGGCAGCGGGCCGCTGTTGCCGATGCACGACGTGCAGCCGTAGCCGACGGTGTGGAAGCCCAGCGCCTCGAGGTACGGCGTCAGCCCGGCGTTCTCGAGGTAGCGGGTGACGACCTTCGAGCCGGGCGCCAGGCTCGTCTTGACCCATGGCCGGCGGGTGAGGCCGCGCTCGACCGCCTTGCGCGCCACCAGCCCGGCGGCGACCATGACCGACGGGTTCGAGGTGTTCGTGCACGACGTGATCGCGGCGATGACGACCGAGCCGTGGGTCAGCGTACAGGGCTCGTCCCCCAGCGCCAGCGGCTGCCGCGCGCCGCCGAAGACGTCGAGACGCTCGGCGCGCCGCTCGGCCGGCGCGGCCGGCGCGGCGGGCGCGCCGGGCGCGCCGCCCTCGCCGAGCCAGCGCTGGACGGCCTCGGCCGTCGACTCGGCGGCCGCCGTCGACGGCTTGCCGTACGCCGTGGCCATGGCCGCGGCGAAGGCCCGCTTGGCCTGCGCGAGGTCGACGCGGTCCTGCGGCCGCTTGGGGCCGGCGAGGCTGGGCACGATGCTGCCCAGGTCGAGGCGCAGCGTGGCGCTGAACTGGGGCGGCGCCATGCCGTCCGTGCGGAAGAGCCCCTGCGCCTTGCAGTAGCGCTCGACGACGTCGACGACCGAGGCGCGGTTCGTCCGCGCCAGGAACGCCAGCGTCTCGCCGTCGACCGGGAAGAAGCCGCAGGTGGCGCCGTACTCGGGGGCCATGTTGGCCAGCGTCGCCCGGTCGGGGAGGCTGAGGTGGGACAAGCCGTCGCCGAAGAACTCGACAAACTTGCCCACCACGCCATGGGTGCGCAGCAGCTCGGTGACGCGCAGGACGAGGTCGGTAGCGGTCGAGCCCTCGGGCAGCGCGCCGACGAGCTCGAGGCCGACGACCTCGGGCAGCACCATGTACAAGGGCTGGCCGAGCATGACGGCCTCGGCCTCGATGCCGCCGACGCCCCAGCCGAGCACGCCCAGACCGTTGATCATCGTCGTGTGCGAGTCGGTGCCGACGAGCGAGTCCGGGAAGGCCAGCGCCTCGCCCCCGTCGCCGCGCCGCGTGACCACCGTGGCCAGGTACTCGAGGTTCACCTGGTGCACGATGCCGCTGGCGGGCGGCACGACGCGGAAGTGCTCGAACGCCTGCTGGCCCCAGCGCAGGAAGGCGTAGCGCTCGCGGTTGCGCTCGAACTCGAGCTCGGCGTTGATGAACAGCGCCGCCAGCGAACCGAACGCGTCGACCTGCACCGAGTGGTCGATCACGAGGTCGACGGGGACGCGCGGGTTGATCTGCTGCGGGTCGCCGCCGAGGCGGGCCACGGCGTCGCGCATGGCCGCGAGATCGACCACGGCCGGCACGCCGGTGAAGTCTTGTAGCAGCACCCGCGCCGGCACGAACGGCACCTCGTCGGACGAGCGGCGGTCGGCACGCCAGCCGGCGATCGCGGCGACGTGCTCGGCCGTGACGGCGAAGTCGTCCAGGTTCCGCAGCGCGGCCTCGAGCATCACCCGGACGGTCAGCGGCAGCCGCGACACGTCGGCCAGCCCGCGCTCGGCCAGCGCGTCGAGGCGGTAGTAGCCGACCGGCCCGTCGGCCGTCTCGATCTCGGCGCGCGCACCGAAGGCGTCGCGGTTGGGCATGGTCGTGGCCTCCCGGTCGGAGCGATCGCCGCCGCGCGCGGCATCGCGATTCTAGCACGCCGGTCCGCCGCGGCCGGCCGGCGGCCGGCCCGCCGCGGCGCCCGCCGGTCGTTCCGGCCCGCCGGATCGCGCCGCGGTTGGACGCCCGCGGGCGATGGCGTACGATCGAGGCATGCCGATCCCCCCCGCCGGTCCCGCCGGCCCTGCCGAAGCTCGCCCTGGCGACGCGGCCGCGTCGGCCCCGCCGCCGCCCCCGACCGTCGCGCAGCTCGAGCGCCTGCTCGCCGGCGTCCTCGACGCGTGGCGAGCGCGCTACGGCGCCGTCGTGGCCGACGTGCGCGTGGTGTCTGCCCTCGACAGAGGCGCCGTCGCCGGCGACACGGCCCGCGGGCTGCGTGGCGGCGACGGCGGCGACCCGGCGAACGCTCTCGGCGGCGCGCCGGCGACCGCATCGCCGCGAACGAGCCCGCAGCCGCCGACGACCCAGCACCTTCCGCCCTCCGGGCCGCGCATCGTCGGCACCGTGCTCGTCCCCGGGCAGCGGGACGCGCTGCGGCGCAGCTTGGCGTCGGGCCTGGCAGCCGCGGGCTGCGATCCCGACAGCGTCGCCGTCGACGTCGAAGCGCTGACCGAGCGCGCGACCAGCGACGGCTGGCTGCGCGGCCGCGACGCCCAGCCGGTGCCGTTGCTGGACCGCGCCGGCGGCGCGACGGCGTCCGAGCTGCTGCCCAGCGATGCGCCGGCGCGCCTCTTGGCGACGGTCGGCGACGCGTTCGTCGTCGAGCTGGCCGACCGCACCGTCGGTTGGGCGGCGGCCGCGGCGCTGGACGCGGTGCCCGCCGGCCTCGCCCCGGCGTCGGTGGCGGCATGGCGCGCCGGTTGGGCCGGCGTGGCGCGGCCGGTCGCGCCCGGGGCGTGGCGGGCGGCGGTCGAGCCGTGGCTCGGCGTGCCGTACCGGCTCGGCGGGCGGTCGCGGTCGGGGATCGATTGCTCCGCGTTCACCCAGACGCTGGTGAAGGACGTGACCGGGCTGGGCCTGCCGCGCCACTCGCGCGACCAGGCGCGCTTCGGCGTGCGCGTCGGGCTGGGCGAGGTGGCGGCCGGCGACCTCGTCCACCTCTCCCACCTCGAGCGCGGCGCGAGCCACGTCGTGCTCGTCGTCGCGTCGGGCGCCGGCGGGGTGGCGGCGGCCCACGCCTGCCTCGACCACGCCGTCGTCACGGTCGAGTCGCTGGCCGCAATCTTGACCCGCTACGCCTTCCGCGCCGCGCGCCGCTTCCCGAGCGGCTACCGCTGCCCGGCGTGAGCACGGCGCCCGCGCCGCGTCGGCTTGCGTGGGGCGCCCTGCGCGCGCTCGTCGAGCGGAACGTCCACGTCGTCGGCGTGGCCGGCACCGAGGGCGCCTCGATCGCTCGCTTTCTGTGCGCCCAGGGGCTGCGACACGTCACCGCCCACGACCTGGCGGCGCCGGACGCCCTCGAGGCCGAGTTCAAGCGCCAACATGTCGGGCTGAGCCGCGAAGCGCGGGCGGCGGCCTGGACGGCGCTGCGGGCGCTGCCGGTGGACTGGCGGCTGGGCGACGACTACCTGGCGGGCGTCGACGCGGCCGAGGCCGTGTTCGCGCCGCAGGCCTGGTACCTCTACCCGCGCAACCGCGCCGCGCTGGGCGCCTTGCGCGAGCGGGGCGTGCCGTTCTACGGCCTGATGGACCTCTACTTCGGGCTGTCCGCCGCGCCCATCGTCGCGGTGACCGGCAGCAACGGCAAGTCGACCACCAGCCGGCTCATCGAGCGGATCCTGCAGGCCACCCCGCACCGGACGTTCTACGCCGGCAACGAGCGCCGCAGCGTGCAGGTCCTCGACGCGCTTTCGGACATGGCCGCCGACGACCGGCTGGTGCTGGAGGTCAGCAACCGGCACCTGATCGACCTCGCGCCGACGCCGTGGATCGGCGTGGTGACGAACGTGCTGCCCAACCACCTCGACGAACACGGCGGCGACCTCGCCGCGTACGCGGCGGTGAAGCGCCGCTTGGTGGCAGGCGTGCCGGCCGACGGCTGGGCGGTGCTCAACGCCGACAACCCGCCCACCGCGGCCATGGCCGAGGGGCTGGCGGCACCGGTGCTGTGGTTCAGCCGACGCGGGTGCGTGGCGCGCGGCGCCTGGCTCGACGGCGGCCGGATCTGGGTTCGCCTCGACGCCGGCGCCGCCGCCGAGCCGGTGCTCGCCGCCGCCGACGTGCCGCTCGTGGGCGACCACAACCTCGAGAACGTTCTGGCCGCGGTGGCCGCCGGCCGCGCCGCGGGCGCCGGCGCGGCGCAGCTGGCCGAGGCGGTGCGCACGTTCCACGGCCTCCGCCACCGCACCCAGCTGGTCTGGAGCGACGGGGGCGTGCGCTTCTACGACGACCTCAACGCCACGTCGCCGCAGGCCACGGTGGCCGCCCTCGACGCCCTCGGCCACGACGGGCCGGCCCGCGTCGTGTTGCTCGTCGGCGGCGACGACAAGGGCCTCGACCTCGACGCGCTCACCGCCGCGGTTCGCCGCCACGTGCGCTGGCTCGTCGTGCTGCCGGGGCCGGGCGGCGAGCGGATCGCCGCCGCCGTCGAGGCCGCGACCGGCGCGCCCGCGACGTTGCCCGACGGAGCGGTGACCGCGTCCGGCGCGGACGCGGCTGCCGCCGGCCTCGACGCGCCCCTGTCTTCGCCCGTCGTCGAGCGCATCGACCGGCTCGACGCCGCCGTCGCGCGGGTGGTCGAGGGCGCGCGGCCCGGCGACGTCGTGCTGCTCTCGCCGGCCTGCCCGTACTTCTTTCGCCGCCACTACGTCGACGGCGGCGCCGAGATCGGCTTTCGGCAGCTGCTGCGGGCAGCGCAAGCCGGTCGCGGCGGCGCGCCGGGTTAGAATGGGACCGGCGACGCGGTTGGGCGCGCCTGCAAACGGAGGGATGTGCCATGGACGGCAACGCACCGTGCCCGGCCTGCGGCTTGGCACTGCCGCTGCCCCCCGACGCGGTGGTCGGCGAGATCCTCGTCTGCGGCTATTGCGGGGCGGAGCTCGAAATCGTCGGCCTGGCGCCGGTGGTCCTCGAGTTCTTCGAGGAGGAGGAGAAGTAGCGACGCGCCGCGGCGCCGGCATCTGGCGGTACGCCGCCCACCTCGCCCCGCCGATCCCGCTGCACCTCCAGCTCTCGCTGGGCGAAGGGGACACGCCGTTCGAGGCGGCGCCCGAGCTGGCCGGCGCCCTCGGCCTCGAGGCGCTGTGGCTCAAGCGCGAGGACCGCAACCCGACGGGCTCGCACAAGGACCGCGGCGTGGCCTTCCAGGTCGCGGCCGCCCGCGCTGCCGCCGAACGGGCCGGCCGGCCGATCGAGCGCATCGCCCTGTCGTCGTCGGGCAACGCGGCCATCGCCGCGGCCGCGTACGGCCGTGCGGCCGGGCTTGCCGTGACCGCCTTCGTGGCGCCCACGACGCCGCCGGGCAAGCTGCGGCGGCTGCGCGCGGCCGGGGCGATCGTGGTCGAGTCGCCGAACGCGATCCACGACTGCGCCGCGTGGTGCGCCGCGCACAACGTCCCCAACCTCCGTCCGTCGACCGACGACGCCGCGGTGGAGGGATTCCTGACGCTGGGCTGGGAGCTGGTCGAGGCGCTCGCCGGGACGCACGCCGCGCCGCCCGAGGCGCTGTTCACGTTCGTGTCGAGCGCGACGTCGCTGGTGGGGATCGGCCGGGCGTTCGAGCGCGCGGGCGAGGTCGTCGCGGCCGTGTCGGCGCTGCCCGCGCTCCACGCCGTCCAGGGAGCCGGCTGCGCGCCGGTCGCCGGCCCGCTCGACGCGCGCCCGCCGGTCGAGGGCGCGCGCCTCGGGGCCCTGGGCGCGCGCAAGACGCGCCGTCTCGGCGAAGCGGTGCGGCACGTGCGACGGGCCGGCGGCCGGGGCTGGTCAATCGGGGACGACGAGGCGGACGCGGCCGACGCCCTCCTCCGCCGCTACGGCCTGGCCGTCGCCTACGAGGCGGCGGGCGCCGTGGCCGCGGCGGGCCGGGCGGCCGCGGAGGCCGGCGTTCGGCGCGCCATCGTCGTCGTGACCGGCGCCGACCGCGACGAGGCCGCCGATCGCCCCGGTCACGCCGAGACCGGCGAACGCCACGACCGCGCCGCGGCCGCTGATCGCCCCGAAAGCGCCGCGGCCGGTGATCGCCCCGAAAGCGGCGAACACGCCGAAGCTCGCGGCGGGGTCGCCACCGTCGACCACGCCGACCCGTCGGACGGCAAGGGCCGCGCCATCGCCGCCGCGGCGATGCGTCCGACGCGATGACCGCCGCCAGCGCCGTCGTTCGGACGGCCGCCGACTTCGCCGCGTGGGCGGCCTCGCACGCCCGCGGCGTGACGTACGCCGGTCCCGACCCGCACTACGGCATCGGCCTCGAAGGCGTGCTGCCCGGCTACGGCATCGTCTGCTTCGACGACACGCCGGCCGCCACGGTGCTGCGGGGCGCCGGCGTCGCCGTGTTCTGTCCCGGCGCGGAGGAGCCGATCCCGACCGACGTCGCCGCGCCCGGGCGGGAGGACGCCGACGCGCTGCTCGCCCCCGGCGCCGCCCCCGACCGCGACCCGTCGTCCGAGCCGCGCGGCACGCCCGCCCTCATGGCCCGCGCCGACGTCCGCCGCTGGCTGGCGGCGCGCGCGGCGGGGCTGGACGGACCGCTGCCGCTGCTCGTGTTCAAGCCGTCCCATCGTCTGGAGGCCCTCAGCGCGGCGGCCGGCTGGCGGCTGCTGGCGGCGCCGGCGGCGTTGGCGCGCCGGTTCGAAAACAAGGCGGCCTTTCGGGCGCTGGCGGACGAGCTGGGACTCGCCCAGCCGCCCGGCCGGATCGTCGGGCGCGCCGACATGCGCTACGACGCCCTGGCGGCGGCCCTCGGGCCACGGCTCGTCGTGCAGGCGCCGTACGGCTACGCCGGGATGCAGAGCCACGTCGTCGCCGACGACGACGCCCTTGCCGCCGCGCTGGCCGGCTCGCGCAGCCCGACGTGGCGCGTGGCGGCGCTCGTCGACGGGCTGCCGCTGTCGGTCAACGCCTGTGCCACGACGCGCGGCGTGGCGGTCGGGGCGCCCTTCCTGCAGCTCACCGGGCTGCCGGCGGTCACGCCGTATCCGTTGGGGTCATGCGGTCAGGACTGGTCGGTGATGGGGGCGCTCGACGTCGACGTCGACGGCGTGGCGCACGTCGCGCGGCGCCTCGGCGCGGCGATGGCGGCGGCCGGCTTCCGCGGTGTCTTCGGCGTCGATGTGGTCCAGGCGCGCGACGGCCAGCTGCTCGCGATCGAGGTGAACCCGCGCCTCATCGCATCGATCGCCCTCTATACCCAGCTCGAGCTCGCCGACGGCCGGCTGCCGCTGCTGGCCCGCCACCTCCTGGCGCACCTCGACCCCGACGCCGACCAGGCGCCGCTCGACGCCGGCGCCGGCCCGCTCGCCGGCGGACAGGTCGTCGCCCACCACGTGGGCGGCGCCCCCTTCCGCGCGGCGCAGGGGGTCGCCGCGGGCTTTTGGCGCGTCCCGTCCGCCCCCCCGCCGCCGCGGCCGGCGATCCGCCCGGCCGTGCGCATCGACGGGGTCGGCGCGGACGAGGTGCTCGTCCTGCCGCCCGCCCCGGGGCGCGACGTCGCGTTCGGCCAGGCGTACGCGCGGCTGCAGTTCGCCGGCCGCGGCCCGGCGCGGCCCGACGGCGCCCTCGACGCCGGGGTCGACGCGCTGCTGCGCCGCGTGGCGGAGGTCGTGGGCGTCGCCGGCGGCGCGAGCGCCGTGCGCGACACCGGCCGCGCCGGCCGGCGCACCGGGCGCTGACCGCGGATGGACGCCGACCACGGCCGGGCGGTCGTCGTGCTGCCGACGTACAACGAGATCGACAACCTGGCGCCGCTCGTCACCGCCGTGCTGGCGGCGGCGCCGGTCGACGTGGTCGTCGTCGACGACGCCTCGCCCGATGGCACCGGCCGCGCGGCCGACGGGCTGGCGGCGGCGCATCCCGGCCGGGTGCACGTCGTCCACCGCCCGGGCAAGCTGGGCCTCGGCACGGCCTACGGCGCCGGATTCGCCCGGGCGATGGAGCTGGGCGCGACCCTTGTCTGCACGATGGACGCCGACTTCTCGCACGATCCTGCCGTCGTCCCGCAGCTGCTGGCCGCGACCACGGCGGCCGACCTGGTGATCGGCAGCCGCTACGCGCCCGGCGGCATCGTCGACAGCGACTGGGGCTGGCACCGCCGGCTGCTGAGCTACGGCGCGAACGCGCTCGCCCACCGCCTGCTGGGCATCACCACCCACGACTGCACGTCGGGCTTCCGCTGCTACCGCGCGCCGCTGCTGGCGGCGGTGCGCTACGGCGACATCCGGGCCAGCGGCTACAGCTACCTGGTCGAGATGCTCTTCCGCTCGGCGCGCGCCGGCGCGCGGATCGTGGAGGTCCCGATCCGGTTCACCGACCGGCGCCACGGCGCCTCGAAGATCTCGCGCGCCGAGATCGTCCGCGCCGGTCAGACCGTGCTGCGCCTGGGTTGGCGGCGCTGGCGGTCACGCACGCGCTGGCGCGCCCGCCGCCCCGCCCCCGACCGCCCGCGGTGGTGACGCCGGCGCGGCGCCGCCTGGCGCGGTGGGCGACCTTGCCGCCTGCCGCGCTGCCCGCCGGTCTGCCCGTCGCGGTCGTTGCCGCGTGGGCCGCGACGCGCAGCACCGGCCGCCTAGCGTGGCCGTTCGCGGCGCTGCTGGCCGCCGCGGCGATCGGCTGCGCGGCGGCCGCGGGTCGCACCGGCGGCGCGGAGCAACGCCATGGCGCTCGGACCCCGGACGCGCGCCGCCCGGCGCGCCTCGGCGCGTCCGCCGCATGGCGAACGCCGTCGCAGCGGCCGTGGGACGCGCTGTCCCGCGCCGCGTCCGTCCTGGCGCTCTGGGCGGTCGCCGCCGCGCTCGCCGCCACGCTGTCGCCCACCACCGACGCCACCGATAGCGTCGAGTTCCAGATCGTGGCGCGGACGCTGCGGATCGCCCACGCGCCCGGCTACCCGCTCTACACGCTGCTGGGCCACGTGGCCACGTGGCTGCCGGTGGGCGACGTGGCGTGGCGCATGAACCTCCTGTCGGCGGCGTTCGGCGTCGTTGCCGCTGCGCTGGCGCTCGCGCTGGGCCGTCGGCTGGCCCGCAATCCGCTGGGCGGGGTGCTGGCGGCCCTGTGGCTGTCGTGGACGCCGCAGCTGTGGTCGCAGGCCGTGATCACCGAGGTCTACACGCTGCACATGGCGATCGTGCTGGCGATCCTGGTGTGCCTCGCCTGCGTGCCCTTCACCCCGAAGGGCGTCGAGCCGGGCACGCGCTGGCGCGGCGCCGCCCTGGTCCTGAGCGGCCTGGGGTTCACCCACCACCTGACCACCGTCCTGCTCTACCCGTGCGTGGCGCTCGTGTCGCTGCTGCGCGAGCCGCGCTTGCTGCTGCGGCCGCGCCGCGTCGCCGCCTGCGCGGCCGCGCTGGCGGCCGGCCTCGTCCCGCTGGCCTACCTGCCGCTGCGGTGGCGCGCCGTCCAAGGCGCAGCGCTCGACGCGCCGACGTTCCTGGGCTATGTGACCGGTCGCAACTACCCCGGCCTGCTCGATATGGGCCGCGTGGCCGACGAGCCGGCGCGCTGGGTGCTGGCCGCCCACCAGTTCACCACCGCGTTCGCCCCGGCCGTCCTCGTCGCCGCCGCCATCGGCGTCGTCGCCCTCGCGCGCCGCCGCCACGCGTTCGCGCTCGTGCTG
This sequence comes from uncultured Anaerolineales bacterium, assembly GCA_964651245.1. Lineage (GTDB taxonomy): Bacteria > Chloroflexota > Anaerolineae > Epilineales > Epilineaceae > Avedoeria. The sequence continues at coordinate 86,261 of CAZYVI010000018.1, forward strand.
CCGATCGTCGTCGCCAGCTACGGGGCGTTCTACCTGGGCTACTTCGCCTGGGACGGTTGGGTCGTCCTGCTGCCTGCGCTGGGCGCGACGGCCGTGCTGGCGGCCGTGGGGACGGCGGCGGTTGCGGGCGACGTTGGTACCTGGCGCCGGCCGGCGACGGCGGCGCTGGCCGCGCTCGTCACGGCCGCCGCGGTCGCCCGGGCGGGGCCGCAGGTGGATGGGTCGCGCGGCTGGAGCGGGCAGGCGGAGGCCGACGCGGCCCTGGCCCTGCCGATCCCCGCGGGCGCGCGCCTCGTCGTCGAGCCGGCCGTCGGCGCCGGCTTCCTCTTCGCCCGCCACCTGGCCGGCGTCCGCCCCGACCTCGACGTCGTCTACGCCGACTGGCCCGCCGGTCGCGCCGCGCTCGACGACCCGGCCGCCTCCGATCGACCCGTCGTCGCCTACGGCGTCCCCCCGCGCGACGCCTGGCGCGACCGCGCCCCGCCGCGGGCGCTGGGGCCGTTCGTCGTGCTGTCCGACGGTGCCGACGTTCCCGAGCCCGACCGGGCCATCGGTCCCGGCGATGCGGGCGCCGCCGACAACGACCGCGACGCCGGTGGCGACGCCGGTCGCAACGCCGGCGTCGCGCTCACCGCCGCCCGCGCCGGCGACCCGCCGTGGCGCGACGACGTGCCGGCGGTCCGTGCCGGCGACGGATTGCCGATCACCCTCGCCTGGCGCGTCGCCCACCCGCCGGACGACGTCGCCCTGCGCGTGCGCTGGCGCCCGCACGCGGCGCCGGCGGCGACGCCCGCCGAGCGTGCGCTGCCGCCCGGCGCCGTGGCCGAAGCGCGGCCGCCCGCGCAGTGGCGGTCCGGCGATCGGATTCTCGATCGGCGCGTCGCGCCCACCGACCTCGACTGGGCGCCGGGACGGTACTCCGTGGAGGTGGGCGTCGACGTCGTGCCGTCGGCCGATGCCGGCGCCGCGGCAGGCGGCCGGACCCGCTGGATCCCCCTCGGCGACGTCGACCTACGACCCGTCACGACCGACGACCTCGCCCGCGACCCCGCGTTCGCCGACGTCGTCGCGGTGCGCGGCGCGGCGGGTGCCGGCGTGGCGCTCGTCGGCGTGCGCGCGCCGCTGGGCGCCCGGCCGGGCGCGGCCCTGCGGGTCGACGCGTTCTGGACGGCAGACGCTGCGCCTGCCGCTGGGTCCGCTGCTGCCGCCACCGTCGCAGCCCTCGACGCCGCGCCCGCCGACGCCGCGCCCGCCGACGGCGCGGCCGCGGACGGCGCGGCCCCAACGTCCTTCGAAGCCGCGCTGTCCGTCGGCGGCGCGACGTCGGCGGCGCGCCTCGCGTGGGCCGGCAACGTCGCCGCGGGCCCGGCCCGGGCGGCCGCCGATCCGGGCCGCTCCGCCCGGCCGGTCATCGTCACGCGCCATGTCATCACCCCCACCCTCGACGCCCGCCGCGACCGGCTAGGCCGGGCGGCCGTCGCGGACGCTCGCCTCGTGTGGCGGGCGCCGACGTTGGCGGCGGACGGCGGCGGTGCGGCGCGGGGCGGGGACGGCGGCACGGCGGCGCACGGGTTCACCCTCCCAGGCATTCCCTGGCGCGAGGGCACGCCCGGCCTCGACGCGCCGGTGCGCTTCGACGCCGGCGTCCGGCTCGCCGCGTTCGCGCCGCGGTCGCGCCTCGTCCGGCCCGGCGAGTGGCTTTGGGTGGCCACCGGGTGGGAGGCGGAAGGGGCATCGCGCCCGCGGCTGAAGGCCTTCGTCCAGGTCCTGGACGCCGAGCAGCGCCTGCGGGCGTCGAGCGACCGCGAGATCCTCTACGGCGCCCGGCCGACCGATGCCTGGCGCGACGGCGAGCGGGTCGACGATGCCTTCGCCGTCCGCATCCCGCCCGATATGCCCGCCGGCCCGGCGTGGCTCCAGGTCGGCCTCTACGACAAGTCCGGCGGCCAGCGCCGCACCGTCGTCGTCGACGGACGCGCCGTCGACGACCGGTTCCTGACCGGCATCTTCGTCCGCCCGCCAGACCCCGCCCGGGGCGACGCGCGCGACGGCGGACGCCGGTCGCGTCCGGAGTCCGACGGCGGCGGCCGGCGCCGCGTCGACGTCGCCTTCGACGGCGGACCGCGGCTCGTCGGCATGCGCCTCGTCGCGCCGGAGACGGCCGGCGCGGACGGCGCTGCCGCCGACGGCGACGGGTCATCGCCAGCGCTCACGCTCGCGCTCGACTGGCAGGTCGACGCCCCGGCCCACCGCGATTGGACGGTCTTCGTGCACGTGCTGCCCGCCGCGGGCGACGGCGCGCCGGCCGCGCAGGCGGACGGCATGCCGTTCGGCCCGGCGTTCCCGACCCGCCTCTGGCCCGCCGGCGCCCGCCTCATGAGCGAGCATCGGCTGTCGGCGGCCGGCGGCTGGCCGGCCGGCGCGGTCGTCGCCCTCGGGCTCTACGACGCCGCGACGGGCGAGCGCGCGCTGCCGTCGGGCGCGCTGGACGGCGGCCGTGTCGACGTCGACGCCCGCCGCATCGTCGTCCCGCTGGACGGCGTTGCTGGCTCGCCGTCGCCCGGCGCGTCCACCACGACCGGTGCGTTCCCCACGCCCGGCGCGTCCACCACGCCCGCACTCCCTGCTGCGACCGCCATGCCCGTCGTGCCCGCCACGCCCAGCGCGCCGTAGACGGCCGCCACGTCCCGGGCCATCGCGTCGAACGAGCGCGCACGGGCGAACCACGCCGGCCCGGCCGCCTGCAGCCGCTCGAGCGCCGGCCGATCGGCCCACAGCGCGACGATGGCCGCCGCGAACGCCGCGTCGTCGCCCGGCGGCACGAGTCGCGCGCAGCGACCGTCGTCCGTCAACGTCCGCAGGGCGGGCAGGTCGCTGGCCACCGGCACGACGCCCGCGGCCAGCGCCTCGAGGATGGCCAGGCTCGACCACTCGCGACGGCTGGCGTGGAGGAGGATGTCGACGCCTCCGAGCCAGGCCGCCAGCGCCCGCGATTTCGTGTAGCCATGAAAGACTACACGCCCGGCCAGGCCGGGCATCGAGCCCACAAGGGCGCGCAGCCGCGCGCCAAGCCCGCCGGGCGCGCCCACGACGTGCAGCCGGGCGCCGGGGAGCGCATCGGCTGCACGGGCGAAGGCCAACAGGGCGGTGAGGGGGTCCTTGACCGCGTCGAGCCGGCCGACGATCGCCACGACCGGGCCGCTGCCCGCCGCGGCGGGTGCGTCACCGTCGGGCCGCGGCTGGGGCAGCGGACCGGCGACCGGATCGACGCGCGAGCGGTGCGGCCGCACCGACGTCTCGATGACCGTGGCCACCTGCGACGGGCGCAGCCAGCCCGTGGCAAGCCACGGCGCCGCCTGGTCGGCGTGGGTGAACAGGACGCGGTCGGTGCGGCGGACGGCGTAGCGTTGCAGGGCGCGGGTGAGGCCGTCGGCGGCGGGCTGCGCGCCGTGGAAGTGCAGCACGACGCGCGCGTCCGCGCGCCGCGCCGCGGCGACGAGCAGCGCCGTATTCAGGTCGATGCCGAGCCCAAACACGTGCACGACGTCGGGCCGCCAGCGCGCGACCGATGCGGCCAACTCCCACGCCGGCTCCCAGTACGCCGGCCCGTGGCGCGGCGCGCGGCGATGCACCCACCGGGCCGCCGCACGCCGCAGCGGCCCGGCGCCGACGAAGCGGTGCTCGACGCCGCGCCAGCGCGCCGTGGCCCGGCCGGCGGCCAGGTGGAATCCGACGACGTCGAACCCCCGCCGCGCCAGCCCCGGCGCCAGCTCGGCCACGGTCGGGAACCGCCGCAGGGCCGTCGCCGGGTCGCCGCTGCGGCCCGCCACGTAGTACGGCACGACGAGCGCCACGCGGCGGAGGCCGGCCACCGGCACGGGCCGCGTCATCGCACGCCGCTGGCCGATCGCCGCGCGTCGGCCACGATCGCGGCCAGCACCGCCACCCGCTCCGCCGCCGTGCCGCCGGCCAGGACGTAGGCGCGCGCCGCAAGCGCCTCGACCCCCCGGCGCCACCGCTCCGCCGGCTGGGCATGCTCGCCGGCGATCCGCTCGGCCTCGAGCCGCGCCACGGCCGCGGCCGACGCGACCGCGCGCCAGGTCGCGGCGGGCTGCCGGCGTGCAGGGGTGGGCGGCTCGATGAACACCAGCGGGCCGAGCGGCACATCGACGTCCGGCGCCGGCGTCGCCAGGCCGCGCCGTCGCTTGGCCGCGGCGCGTGCGACTGCGGAGCCGGCCGCTCCGGCCGCGCGATCGCCACCGGCCCGCGCCTCGTGCGTCGCCACCGCCCCGCCGCGCACGACGCGCCGCGACGGCTCCAGCCAGGCGACTTCCTCGGCCAGCACCGCTACGCCCGCGGCGTCGGCCGCGGCCGCCACGGCCGACTTGCCGGCTCCGGACGGCCCCCGCACGACCACCGCCGCCCCGTCGACGACGACCGCCGCGGCGTGGACGGCCAGCCAGCCGCGCCACGTCGCCAGCCGCCACAGCGGGGCTTCCAGGAGGTGCCCCACGACGGCCGCCGCCGGTGCGCCCGCGACGCACCACGCCACCGCCACGCCCTCCGCCAGGTCGGCCATGACGACCCCGCCGTGGCCGTCGGTGCCGACGAACCAGCGGTCGCGCTCGCGAAACAGCGTTGGCGACGGTGGCCCCGATGGTGCCGCCGCCGTCGCCTGCCCGACACCCGACCGGTTCGTCACCGCGCCCCCCGTCCCATCGCCCCCAGGGGGCGGACCGACGACGAGGTGCAGGCGCAGATCGGCCGGGGCGACTGTGGACGCGCCGTCCCCCGCGGGCTTCGATCGGGCGCCGCGCGCGACGACGCCGGTGCCGTCCGCCGCGCCGGCCGCGTCGTGGGGCGCGCGGGCTACCCCGTCGTCGCCCGCCTCGTACGCCGCGCCCGATCGCGTGCGGTCGACCATCGCCACGTCAACCGCCGCACCGAACGCCGCCTCGGCCAGCACCCAGCCCGCCGCGTCGCTTGCGGCGACGTCGATGGCGAGGCCCAGCCGGCGAAACCGCCTCGGTGCGAGCAGCGCCACCCGCGACCACAGCGGGTCGGGCGATGCGCCGTCGCGCCACGGCGCCGGCGACGACGACGCTCGCCCGGTCGCGCCGCCCCCTGTCGCGCCGCCGCCCGGCGGGCCGTTCATCGCCTCGCCCGGCGCGCAACCGCCTCCGCCACGAGCGCGAGCCACCGCTCGGCCGCGGCGTCGGCATCGTAGGCGGCGATCACGGCCTGGCGGGCCGCGGCGCGCGCCTCCTGCGGCCGCGCCGCGGCGTCGAGGGCGGCATGGATCGCCTCGGCCAGGGCCGCGGGGTCGCCCGGTGGCGCGGTGAAGCGGGCGCCGGGGAGCGACGGGGCGACGCCGACGTCGGTCGTGGCGATCGGGAGGCCGGCGGCGGCGGCCTCGATCAAGACCATGCCCTGGGCCTCGTGCCGGCTGGCGTGGACGAAGGCGTGGGCGCGCGCGAACGCCACGTGGCGGACGGCCGGCGGGACCCGACCCCAGCACCGGCCGTCGACGGCAAGGCCCCGCCGCCGCCACTCGCCGACGACGCGCGCGGCCAGCGGCCCGTCGCCGACGAGGTCGAGCGCCACCGGGCGCACCGCGGCCACCCGACCGACCGCCTCGAGGAGGCAGCCATGGTCCTTGACGGGCCGGAAGTCGGCCACCGACAGCAGCCGGGCGCGCGCGCCCGGCTGCAGCGGGTCCGGCGCCAGCCGCGCGAAGGCGGACAGGTCGAGGCCGAGCGGGGCGACGACGGCGCGCGCGGCGCGGCGCGGCAGGCGCCGCGCCAGGCGCGCCCGTCCGTCGTCCGCGCCGCAGGTGATCACGTCGGCCCGCCGCAGCGCCCACCGCACCGCCCAGCGCTCCCGCGCCTGGCACCAGGCGCCGAAGCCGATGTCGGCATGGCATGCCAGCTCGCCGCCGGCCACGTGCACGAGCAGTGGCCGGCGGATGCGCCGGGCGCTCCAGGCCGCCACCAGGCCCGGCTCGGACGCCTGCCAGGCCAGGACGGCGTCGAACGGTGCGCGCCGGTGGTCGGCGGCGAGCGACGCGACCGCGGCGCGCCACAGCGGCGGGCTGCGGCGCAGGCGCGCCCCGCCCCACCCCAACCGCACGACGTCGGCGCCGAACAGCCGTTGGGGCGGCCCGGCGGCCGGGTAGCGCAGCGCGTAGAGGCGCACGTCGGCGCGCCGCGCCAGCGCCCCGAGCATGTCGCCCCAAGCCGGGATGAACGGGTCGTCGGCGTGGGCGTGGATCGCGCCGGCCACGACCGCGAGACGCACCGGCGCCGCGCTCAGGGACGGGCGTCGGATCCGGGCGGAACCGACGCCTGGGCCTCGTCCGCTGGCGCCGCCGGCGGCCCGACCAGCGTGAGCGCGCCGGTCGGCACGTAGCGGCTGTAGAACGTCTCGACGACGTCCGCGGCGCCCGGCGCGCGGATGATGCGGCGCACCGAGACCGAGGCGCCGTTGCGGGCCAGCTCCTTCGTCTCGCTGCTGCCCGGCGGCAGCGACGGATCGACCTCGACGCGCGGCGGCGGCGGCGGCACGACGTTCGTCGTGAACGGCCCCTCCATCGCCACCTCGCGGTCGGGCTTGGTGCCGTAGAGGCGGAAGGTGAGCGTCATCGCCCGGCTGTTGGGGCTGGCTTCGACGAGCAGGGCGTGGCCGGTATCGTTGCGGAACTTCAGGTCGACGGACGGGCTGTAGATCGTCGCGTCGAGGCCGGGGCCGGAGTGCTGCTCGTAGTAGCCCACCCGGTAGCCGTGCGCCCAGCGCTCGACGATCGGCAGGCCGGCCCAGAAGGCGGCCCGGAACAGGGTCGTCGACACCTGGCAGACGCCGCCGCCGACGCCGTCGGCCGTCGCGCCGTCGAGGATGATCAGCGTCTTCTGGTAGCCCTCGGCCTCCGAGACGTCGCCGAGGTGGGCGTTGAACGAGAACACCGCATCCGGCGGAATGATCAGCCCATCGTACTTCGAGGCGGCGATCCGGACATTCGTCACCCGCCCCGGCGCCGAGCCGACGTAGTAGCTCGTGCTCTCGGCCACCAGCTCGCGGATCCCCAGCTCGTCGGCCGAGACGGTGTTCGTGATCGGCGGCGCGGTGCGCTCCACCGCCACCGCCACGCTCCGCGCCGCGCCGGCGCGCAGGCCGAGGATCGCCTCGGCCGTGCCGTCGACGTCGACGCGCAGGCCGTCCTGGGCCGGGGTGACGACGGCCAGCCGCCGCGTCGCGGGGTCGAAGCGGAAGCGCGGCGCCTCGGCCGTGCGCGACACCGCCTCGGTCACCGGCGCGAGCAGCGCCGTCCAGCGGTCCGGCGCCATCGCCAGCCGCACGCCGGCGCCCGCCGTGACCACCGTCATCGCCCCGACGAGCTGCTCGGGCGAGAGCGTCCAGCGCTGCTCGCCCTGCGTCAGCTCGACCGGCCCGGCGGCCAGCGTGCGCGCCCGCTCGAGGGCCGGCGAGATGTCGGTGACCGCCGGCCGGAGCACGCGCACCGGCACGTCGACCTCGACGAGCGGCCAGGTGCCCGCGGCCGCCAGCTGCCCGAGCCGCTCGGTCGCGGCGTCCACGTCGAGGGCGCGGCCGTCGCGCGCCTCGGTGGCCGAGACGCCGCGCGGCTCGAGGACGAGGCGGGCGTCGACGCTGGGCGCGTCGAAGTCGGCGGCCACGTCGGACAGGGCCTGCCGGACGCGGGCCGCGTCCAGGCGCACCACCGCCGGCAGCCGCACCCCGCTCGTCCGGCTGCGCAGCAGCGCCCCGATCTGCGCCACGCGCGAGCCGTCGCGGCCGACGGCCAGCGCGGCGTCCAACGTCGACGCGACGTCGAGCGCGACCGCGCCTTCCGCCAGCGCCGTCGCATCGAGCCCGTCGCCGCGGATCGTAACCGGCGTCGCCGGATCGACGCCCGCCGCGACGAGCCGCAGCCGCGCCGCATCGCGGTCGAGCCCGCCCAGGTGCACACCCGCTACCTGGACGCCCGGCAGGACGCGGTCGCGGTAGCGCAGCCGGTAGAGCATCGGCGCCAGCGCCGCCACGAGGGCCGCCGCCAAGAGCGTCGTGGCCCAGAGCGCGCGCTGGGCGCGGGCGTCGCCGCGGCGTCCGGAGGGCAGCGGGGCGGGCGTGGCGGTCATCGGTCGTCCTGGGGCGAGGGTGAAGCGGCGTCCGAACCACGGCACTCGATCCACGGCGCCGGCGCCGCCGCTGCGCCCACACCGACCCGGGCGGCGGGCGACACGCGGCCGGAGACCGGCGACGGCGCCAAGTCTAGGAGCCGCCCCCCGCGGCCGCAAGCGCGGCCGCCACCAGGTCGGTGCGCCACAGCGCGCGCGACACCGCCTCGAGGTCGCGGCGCAGGGCGCGGTCGAAGCCCGGCGGCGGCACGTCGCGCCCCAGCGCCGCGACCGCCGCCGCCACGCCCGCGCCGGGCTGCCCGTCGCCGCGATCCTGGCGCAGCCGGATCGCCTGCAGCGCCGTGAGGAACTCGACGTCGATGACCGCCCGGGCGTGGTCGAGGATCATCCGGGCGTGCAGCGCCGCGTTCAAGCTCATCGCCACGTGGTCCTCTTGGCCCGCGGACGACGGGATCGAGTCGACGCTGTCGGGGTGGGCCAGCGCCTTGCAGGCCGAGACGCGCGCGGCGGCCACGTATTGCGGGATCATCAAGCCGCTGTTGAGCCCCTCGGGTCCGCTGCCGGGCGGCACCAGGAACAGCGGCAGCGACATCGCCTCGCGATCGGCGCCGTCGAAGCGGTAGTCCGTCAGCTTGTAGGACCGCCGCTCGGACTGGCTGGCGACGTCGGTGACGACGATCTTGAGCAGGTCGAGGGCGTAGCCGAGCGGCGCGCCGTGGAAATTGCCGCCGCTGACGGCCTTCGTCTCGCGCGCGAGCTCGGTGAAGATCAGCGGGTTGTCGACGGCGGCGTTGAGCTCGCGCTCGACGATGTCGCGCGCGAACGCCACCGCCTCGGCCGCCGCGCCCAGGACCTGCGGCGCGCAGCGGATGGCGTAGGGATCCTGCGGCGGCCGGCGCACCGGGTCGACGTCGGCGTCGCCGCCGTCGAGGAGCGTCGAGCCGGCCGTCAGGCGCAATACCCGAGCGGCCGCGGCGGCGGCCGCCCCGGCGGAGCGCGCCGCGTGGACGTGGGGCAGGAAGGCGTCGCGAAAGCCGCGCGCCGCCTCGAGCGTCATGGCCACCGCCAGCTCGGTCGCGGCCAGCAGCTGCGCCGCGTCCGCGAGCGCCAGCGCGCCCAGCGCGGCCGTGACGGTCGCGCCGTTCGTGAGCGCCAGCCCCTCTTTCGCCCGCAGCCGCACCTGCCCGCCGTGCGGCGCCATCGCCGCCGCCGCCGGCACCCTCCGCCAGGCGCGCGTCGCGCCGTCACGCGGATCCGTCTCGAGGCGCAGGTCGGCGGCGGGGACAGCGTGCGCCTCGGCGACCGCTGCGCCGACCACCCGCCGGCCGCCGACGTCGCCCGTGTGGATCCGCCCGCCGTCGCCGTCCACGACGACCCATGCGTCGACGTCGCCGGCGTCGACCGGCAGCGGCGCGACGCCCGGCGGCGCCGCGGGCGGCGCGCTGATCGCCAGGGCCAGCTCGGCCAGGGGCGCCAGGTCGCCGCTGGCGCCGAGCGAGCCGTAGGCGTGGATCGTGGGCAGGACGCGGCCGTTGAGCAGGGCGATCAGGCGGTTCACGACCGCGATGCGCACGCCGCTGCGGCCGCGCGCGAGCTGGCTGGCCCGGACGAACGCCGCAGCGCGCGCCTCGTCCTCGGCCAGGAGCCGGCCGCCGCCGACGGCGTGGCTGACGAGCAGGTTGCGCTGCAGGACGTCCGCCTCGTAGGCGCTGGACAGCGCGCGCCGACCCGCCAGGGCGCCGAAGCCGGTGTTAATGCCGTACACCAGCGGCGTGGCCGGATCGGCCAGGCGGGCGCCGAGGTCGTCGACCCAGTCGGCCGAGGCCTGCATGGCGGCCTCGAGCGGCCGGTGTTCGGCCGGGTCCTCGCGCAGCGGCGCGACCGGCGCCAGCCCGCGCGCGACGCGCACGACGGCGTCGATGCCCAGCGCGGCGGGCTGGCCGTGCGCGTCGGCGAGGTCGACCGGCTCGGAGTCGCTCAGCGGGTCCACGGTGTGCCCCCACGGGGATTCGAACCCCGGTTCCCACCTTGAAAGGGTGGTGTCCTGGTCCCCTAGACGATGGGGGCGACGGGCGGCCGATTCTAGCAGGCCGGCGCGCCGCGGGGCCAGCGGCGCAGAAGCGACCTGTCGGGCGCGGTCGAAGCGACGTCCGTCGCCGCGCGGCGGCGCCCGTCGCCGACGACGGCCCGGGCCCGCTGCGCGCGCTAGATCACCGGCACCTCGCCGCCGGCCAGCGGCTGGCGCTCGTACTCGCCGTCTTCGTTCTTCACCAGCCGATAGAGCTTGTCGGGGCCGGTGACGCGCTGCGTATAGAGAATGCCGTCGAGGTGGTCGATCTCGTGCTGGAAGACGCGGGCCTCGAAGTCGGCCACCTCGAGCTCCACGAGCCGGCCCGAGCGGTCGAGGCCGCGGACCTGGATCGCCACATGGCGCGGGACGTCGCCGTACAGGCCGGGGATCGAGAGGCAGGCCTCCTGGTCTTCCTCGATCTCGGGCGACCGCCACAGGATCTCGGGGTCGGCCAGCGCGTGCAGCCGCATCTCGCTCTCGGGGTCGTCGGGGTCGGTCGGCACCTCGACGACGATGACGCGCACCGCCTGGCCGACCTGCGGCGCCGCCAGGCCGACGCCCGGCGCATCGCGCATCGTCTCGATCATGTCGTCCATGAGCGCGCGCACGGCGCGGTCGATGCGCCGGACGCGCTCGGCGGGCCGGCGGAGGACGGGATCGTCGTCGGCGACGGTGACGATGGGGCGGATGGCCATCGGATGGAGCTCCCAGCGGTAGGCGATCGAAGGGTCGATGATCATGGTAGGAGGCGGCGCGGTCACGGTCAACGCCGCCCTTGGCGTCGGACAGTACGGGCCGCGCGCTGTGCTAGGCTTGCGGCTGGGCAGCGGGCGACGTCGGCCCGGGCGCGCCACGAACGACGGGGGACACGATGTCGGCGACGGCCAGCGAGCTGAACGGACACGCGGCGTGCGACCGCCCGCCGAGCGACCCGCGCTGCGTCGAGGTGCTGCAGGCGCCGGCGCGCATCGCGATGCTCAGCGTCCACACCTGCCCGCTGGCGGCGCCGGGCGGCAAGCAGACCGGCGGGATGAACGTCTACGTGCGCGAGCTCATGCGCCAGCTCGGCCGGCGCGGCTTCCTCGTCGACGCCTTCACCCGCTCCGAGAGCGCGGCCATCCCGCACGTGCCCGACACCGATCTCGGCCCCAACGTGCGGGTCATCCACGTCGTGGCCGGGCCCGAGGCGCCGGTGAGCCGCGACGAGATCTGGGCCCACGTCGATGCCTTCGTCGACGGCGTCGAGGCGTTCATCGCCGCCGAGGGCCTGCGCTACGACCTGTATCACAGCCACTACTGGATGAGCGGCCACGTGGCGCGGCGGCTCCAGGCGCGGCATCCGGCGCCGATCATCCACATGTTCCACACCCTGGGGGCGATGAAGGACCTCGCCGCCGACGGCGCGCCGTCGACGGAGCACCCCGACCGCATTCCGGTCGAGCGGGCGATCATGGGCTTCTCCGACGCGCTCGTGGCGGCGACGGCCATCGACCGCGACCACATGGTCACGCTCTACGGCGCCGAGGCGGCCAAGATCGAGATCATCCCGCCGGGCGTCGACCTCGACGTGTTCCGCCCGATGCCGCGCGCCGTGGCGCTGGCGCACCTGCACCGTGACCCTTGCGAGCGGATGATCCTGTTCGTCGGGCGGATCGATCCGATCAAGGGGCTCGACACGCTCATCCGCGCCATGGCCCTCGTCTTCGGCCGCGATCCGTCGCTGCGGCTCAACACCTGCCTGTGCGTCGTGGGCGGCGACGCCAGCGAGGACCTGCGCCGGGCCGATGTCGAGCTGGGGCGGCTCAACGCGCTCTCGGCGTCGCTCGGCCTGGGCCAGCTGGTGCGGTTCATCGGCTCGCTCGGCCAGGACGACCTGCGCTACTACTACAACGCCGCCGAGGTCGTCGTCGTGCCGTCGCGCTACGAGAGCTTCGGCATGGTCGCGCTCGAGGCGATGGCCTGTGGGACGCCGGTCATCGCCTCCGACGTCGGCGGCCTCTCGACCCTCGTGCGCGACGGCCGCACCGGCTTCCTCGTCCCCGACGGCGACCCCGAGGCCCTGGCGGCCAAGCTCCAACCGCTGCTCGCGCTGCCCGAGATCCACGACACGCTCGGCGAGCACGGCACCGCCACGGCCGAGGCCTACGGCTGGCCGGCCATCACCGAGCGGGTCGAGGCGCTCTACGGCCGGGTATGGCGCGACTGGCGCGCCGGTGCGTGCGGGCCGGCGGCCGAGCGGCTCGCCGAGGACGCGGCGGCGGCGCGGTAGCTGGGGCGTGGGGGCGTGGGGGCGTGGGGGCGTGTGATCATCGCAGCTACCGTTGTGGCTGACATGTCATCGCCTGTCCTCGTCGCGCCGGCTCTGAACGGGACTCCAAACACGCGCAGTCTACGTCCGGGAGCGAATTGCCATGTACATGTCCGCGCGCTCCAGATGGGTTATCGTAAGTCAACTAGTGCTCTTCACTGCACTGGTTACGTCGATCGTACATTCTGGAGTCGGGCGGCTGACGTACGCAGTCTTTGCACTCTTTACTCTGGCGACGGTTGCCGCTTCAGTGAGTATACTTTGCTCGGACTCAGTCGGCTCGGAGCGTAAGCAGGCCTTCCCGAAAGCGATTATCGGGGCATCGCTCGGAATAACCCTTCTGGCTTGCGCCCGAACGATGTATCACGTCAATGCCGGCCGCCCGGCCGAGCCGCTGCTATTTCTTCCGGGAGTATCAGGTCTGCTCCTGGGCTCACTCGTCTTCTGGCTTGTCGCCAGGTCAACCGAGCCCTAGAGGAGCACACTGAAGGTGACTCCTAGCGGCACGTCGATGAAGTGGGGAATCGCCGCGGTAGCAGTAGTCTTGACCGGTTTTGGCGGATTCATGTGCATGTGGTCCTCACAGCTCGACGCTTCTCACTCCGCGCGCCCATCGGCGGTTTCCTACTCTCAGTACCTACGTTTTGCGCAAATGGGAGGGCAATCGAGTATCGGGGATGACTGGCTGGAGCCCAGCGCAGAGCGGTCGGGCGTACGGGTGATGGTGGTTGAAGGCGATCATGTGCACGAGGCAACGATCGTCGAACACGAGGACGCCCGGGACATGGAAGAGGTCGCGGACAACGCGTTGGATGCCGAAGCGAACGAACGCGGGCGTTGACCGCGCGATGGCGTTGCGGGCCCAGACGACGATATTGGGGGCCAGTTGGGCGAGGAGGACGAGCATCTCCTGGGCGAGGAAGCGGCGCTTGTTGCGATGGGTCAGGTTGAGGCCCTGCTTGTCGCCGCGGATCCGGGTTTCGAGCCCGCCGCCCCGGAGGTCGTAGGCGTGCGAGGCGGCAGCCAGGACATCGGCGTTGGAGGGACGGCGCGGCCTGCGCCGGTCGGCCAACGCGAACAGCGTGTCGTCATCGACGGTGGTGACGAGGGCATGGTGGTACCACCCTCCGGCCTTCTTGGCGGTCCGGATCGCGATCTGCCGGGTCGGTGCGACATAGGCATGCGGGGCTTCGATCCAGCCGATCTCCCGATCCGCGACCGAGGGATCTGGATGCCACTTCGTGACAGACGCGGCCAATCGGGCCGCGCGAACCGACGAGAACATCTTGACCAGCACGTGGTAGCCTCGTCCATGTCAAGAACGGCCGCGCAAGTCCCCAGAACAACGGGTTAAGATGTCCCCTGATC
>CAZYVI010000019.1:0-86867 GCA_964651245.1 uncultured Anaerolineales bacterium
TCCGCCGACGGATGGCCTTGCCGTTGCCGACGGGCAGTGGCGGCGATACGCTGCGCCGTCCCGGGTCGCCGTCCGAGCCCGAGCGATCGCCGCCGCTCCGCCTGCCGAGGCCGTCGCCGTTCGGGCGATCACCGGTCGCCGGTCGCCGCCGCCGCCTCCCGCGCCGCTCCGCCTTCGGCGTCGCCGCGCCGGCGCGTCGGCAGCCGGACGGCCGCCATCAGGCCCAACGCGACGGCGAGCGGCACGACGTAGAAGATGATCCGGAACAGGAGCAGGCTGGCGAGCAGCGTGTGGGCGGCGACGTGGCCGCGCAGGAGCGCCAGCATCGTCCCTTCGAACACGCCCAGGCCGCCTGGCACGTGGCTCAGGATGCCGAGCACCTGGGCGGCCAGGAAGGCGGTGAGCAGGGTGGTGAACGACACGCTGTGGCTGGGCATGAGCAGCCAGAGCACGGCGGCCAGGATCACCCAGTCGAGCATCGACAGCACCACCTGTCCGACCGCCATCCGGACGCTGGGCATGTGGAGCGTCCAGCGCCAGACGCGCAGCGGCGCCCGCCAGGCGGCCGCCAGCCCGATATAGAGCGCCACGAGGCCGAGCAGCGCGACGCCGCCGACCCTCCAGGCGGCGAGCGGCGCCCATGCGGCGAGGCTCGGCGGGGGCTGGACCGTCAGGACCGCGCCGAGCAGGGCCGAGAGGCCGGTCCAGACGGTCAGCGCGTTGAACGCCGTGACCTGTGGCAGCGCCGCCAGGTCGATCCCCCAGCGCGTGTAGAACCGCAGCCGCGCCCACGGGCCGCTGATGAGCGCGAAGCCGAAGTTGTTGACGATCGCAAACGCGACAAAGCCCGCCAGCGAGATGCGCCAGGCCGACAAGCGCCGGCCCAGCTGGTGCAGCGCCAGGTGGTCGTAGCCGGTGATGATGGCGTAGTTGAGCGCCGTGGCCGCCAACGCCATCCAGAGCTGCCAGCGCGGCACGGCGCGCACGGCGCGCGCCACGTCGCGGTGATCGACGGCCTCGACCTCGCGGCCCAGCACCCACAGCGCGAGGCCGAAGATCGCCAGCCCGAGCAGCGACTCGACCTGCCGCCATCGCGCGCCGGCGCGGTCCGGCGGGACCGGCGCGGGAGCGACCGTCACGGGCGGCCCGACGCGGCCGTGGCGGGCTCGAGCCGCAGGACGTCGCCCTGCACGTGGTCGCGCCCCAGCGTCATCGGCGCGTAGTCGCCCGCGCCGTGCGCGCGCACACGGTCGTCGTAATGGCGGCTGAGCGGGTGACCGGACTGGCCGGTGGCGACGCTGTAGCGCCCAACGTCGTCGGCGCGCAACGTCACGATCTGGCGGTAGCCGGGCATCTTGTCCTGGCGGTAGGGCGCCGCCGGGTTCGGCGGCGCCGCGTCGACGGTGAACGCATCGCCGCCGTTGGCCACGCGCCGATTCAACAGGGACCCCAAGAGGGCGGCCTCGCCCAACGGCCGATGCGGCAGTGTCAGCGCGTGCAGCCGTCCCCAGCGCCAGCCGGCCATGTTCGGACCGAGCCGCGCCCGCAGGTCGGCCAGGGCGAGGTCGAGGGCGCGTCGGGCGAGGTCGGGGCACGACTCGCGCTCGGCGGTGCGGCTGTCGTCGCACCACGGCGAGGTGGGCTCGCGCAGCGCCGTGGCCAGGAAGCGGCGCGGTTGCTGCTGCAGGTTGTCGTTCGGCAGGTAGTCGTCGAGGAGGTCGCCGGGCAGGTCATCGACCAGGATCAGCCGGTTGAGGTGCACCAGCCACGCTTCGGCGATCGCCGCCGCGGCCGAGCCGGCGTGGGCGTGGCCGTCCCAACCTGCGACGAGCGCGATCGCCTCGGCGCGGCGGGCGTCGCCGCCGTCGTCGAGGCGGGTCAGGAACGGCTGCAACTCGAGGGCGTAGAGGCTCGTCTCGTCGGTCTGGATCGCCACCATGTCCAGCGCCTTCAGCGGCTGACCCAGCGCATCGGGCGCCTCGAGCAGCGACGCGATGCGCGCGGCCCGATACGGCAGCGCCCAGTCGCGGCCGATGAAGTGCGACGGGTCGGCGGCGCGCACGGCCTGGTTGGCGGCGACGATCACGGCGTCCGGCGGGTTGCGCCGCTGCGGCAGGTCGTCGAAGGGGATCGAGCCGCGCCAGGCGTGCGACTCGTCCCAGCCGGGCACGGGCAACGAGCCGTCGCCCGCGGCGCGGATCGGGATGCGGCACGGCGCGATCTGGCCGAACTGCCCGTCGACGTCGGCGTAGACCACGTTCTGGCACGGGGACACGACGGCCCGCAGCGCCGCAACGACCGCGTCGGCGTCGGCGGCGAGGTTAAGGCCGAGAAAGGCGTCGAAGGTCGTGTCGTTGGGGTCGAGACCGGTCCAGCGCAGCGCCAACACCGTGTCCTCACCGCCGCTCACGTCGGCCGCCGCGCGCTCGTCGATGACGTCGGAGATCACCGGCCCGTGCCGGGTGGCGCGCGCCGACCACGGCACCGGCTGCGGCTGGCCGCGGACGACGATCGGGCTGTCGACGACCGTCATCGGCGCCCAGCCGTCGCCGTCGGCGACGGCGTTGCGGTCGTCGGGCTTGACGCGCTCGACGAACAGGTCCTGGACGTCGGCGCCGAGGTTCGTCAGCCCCCAGGCGACGCGGGCGTTGCGGCCGATGACGACGAGCGGCAGCCCGGGCAGCGTCGCGCCGACGGCGTGCAGCCGATCGCCCTGGATCTCGGCCAGGTACCACTGGGCCGGGATCTGCGCGCCCAGATGGGGATCGTTGGCCAAGATCGGCTCGCCGGTGGCCGTGCGCGCGCCCCCCACCACCCAGGCGTTCGAGCCGATGTCGGGTCCGCGCGGACCGGTGAAGGCGTCGAGGCGCCGCGACGCCCGCGCCAGCGCGTCGATGCGCGCCGGCGCGAGCGCCAGCGCCGCGGCGCGCGCCGGCGTGGACCGGCGGGCGCCCTCGATCTCGCCGGCCGTCGGCCCACCGGGCAGCAACGCGCCCGCCCGCTCGACGCCCACGGCTTGGATCAGGCGGGTGCGCAAGAGCTCGATGTCGTAGTTGCCGGCCAGGTCCCAGGCCATCAACTTCATCCACGACAGCGAGTCGGCCGGCGTCCACGGCGCCGGCTCGACGCCCAGGACGAGGAACTCCGGCGGCAAGGGCCGCTGCTGCGCCAGCACGGCGTTCACGCCCGCCGCATACGCCTCGAGGACGTCGCGCGCCGCGGGCGACAGCCCGTCGACCAACGCCTCGGCCGCCCGGCGCACGCCGAGCGTCCGCAGGAACTTGTCGGCCTCGAGGCCGTCGGCGCCGACGACCTCGCTCAGCCGTCCGGCGCCGATCCGCCGCTGCCACTCCATCTGCCACAGCCGGTCCTGGGCGTGGGCGTAGCCGAGGCCGAAGTGGGCATCGCGGTCGGTGGCGGCAAAGACGTGCGGCACGCCCCAGCCGTCGCGGACGATCTCGATCGGCGCCGCGATCCCGGGTACATGCTGGGTGCCGCGCTGTTGCGGCAGGCTGCGCCGCAGCCACAGCACGCCGGCGACGACCGCCACCGCCGCGGCGAGCGCCACGCCGAGCGCGGCCCGACCGAGCAGCCGCGTCACGGGCGCCTCCGGGCGCGCGCGGGCGGGCGGGTTCGGACGGCGAGCGTCGACATGGCGGCCATGATACGCCGGCCTGCCCGACCGGCCAACGCCTGGCGGGCCCCACCGCCCCCGTTACGGCGCGCGCTCCCGCACGCCCAGCGCCGCCATCAGGCCGATCCACAGCGCCTTGGACAGCCGCACCACGGCCGGCGCGGCGAGCACCACGACGGCGCACGGCAGGCCGAGGGCGACGGTCAGCGGCGCGTCGCGCGCGATGAGGACGAAGCCCAGCGGCAGCGCCACGAGCAGCGGCACCCCAAAGCCGAACACCATCCCCGCCGTCACCGCGCTGCCGTCACCGTCTATCGCCGCACCGCACGCCGGGCAGCGCGGCGCCAGCGCCAGCGGCCCGGCGAAGACCGCGCCGCGGCCGCACCACGGGCACCGGCCCCGCAGCGGCCGGGCGAGTGCGCGGCCGAGCGTGGGCCGGTCGAGGCGGGCGGGCGTGTCGGCGGGTGTCACGGGCGCAGGGTCTGGCGCGCTCGCTACTCGAGGGCGCTCACCGCGTCGCCGCGGTCCGGCGTCAGCTTCTCGACGGGCTCGATGTGGCCGGTGACGGTGTAGATCACCCGCTCGCAGATGTTCGTGACCCGGTCGGCCGCCCGCTCGAGGTTGTGGGCCACCCACAGCATGTAGTTGGCGCGCTCGATGGCCCGGCCGTCGTCCACCGGCTGCGAGATCGTCTGGGCGAAGACGGCGTTGAACAGCTCGTCGATCGCGTCGTCGTCGTCGATGACGGCCCGGGCGATGGCGGCGTCGCGCCGCTCGAAGCTATCGAGGGCCCGTCCGAGCATCGCCGCGGCCAACTCGGCCATCCGGTCCAGCCGGGCCGCGACGTCGTCGGGCATGCGCCAGCCCGCCAGGCGCAGGTGGATCGTGGCGATGCCCTTGGCGTAGTCGCCCATCCGCTCGAGCTCGGCGACGATCTCGAGCAGCGCGGCCAGCAGGCGGATGTCGCCGGCCACCGGCTGCTGGGTGGCGATCAGCGTCATGATCTCGCCCTCGATTCGGTAGCGGCGCTGGTTGATCTCGCGGTCGAAGGCCATGAGCCGCTGCGAGGCCTCGAGGTCGTCGCGGCGCAGCTGGGCGACGCAGCGGCGCAGGGCGTCGCCGACCATGTTGCCCAGCGTCTGGACGTCGTTCTCGAGGCGGCGCAGCTCGCGGTCGTACAAGGCGCGGGACATCGCGGGCGCCCCTCCCGGGGGCGGTCGGATCTAGCCGAAGCGGCCGGTGATGTAGTCCTCGGTCCGGGGATCGACCGGGTTCGTGAACAGCTCGGCCGTCGGCCCGAACTCGACCAGGTAGCCGTCGCGCCGCCCGCCGACCGAGAAGAAGGCGGTGTAGTCCGAGGCGCGGGCGGCCTGCTGCATGTTGTGGGTGACGATGACGATCGTGTAGTCGCTCTTGAGCGACTGCATCAGCTCCTCGATGCGCAGCGTGGCGATCGGGTCCAGCGCCGAGCACGGCTCGTCCATGAGCACGATCTCCGGCTTGATGGCGATCGCGCGGGCGATGCACAGCCGCTGCTGCTGACCGCCCGACAGCGACAGGCCGCTGGCGCCGAGCTTGTCCTTCACCTCGTCCCACAGCGCCGCCCGCTGCAGCGCATCCTCGACGAGGTCGTCGAGCGAGCCCCGGAAGCCGTTGATCCGCGCCCCCCAGGCCACGTTCTCGTAGATGCTCTTCGGGAACGGGTTCGGCTTCTGGAACACCATGCCGACCTTGCGGCGCACTTCGACGGGATCGATGTCGGGGGCGTAGATGTCGACCCCGTCGAGGGCGACCTCGCCCGAGACGCGGGCGGTCGGGATGAGGTCGTTCATGCGGTTGAAGCAGCGCAGCACGGTGCTCTTGCCGCAACCCGACGGCCCGATCAGGGCGGTGATCCGGTTGCGCGCGACCGAGAGATCGACGCCGCGCACGGCCAGGAAGTCGCCGTAATGCACGGCGAGGTTGCGGGTGGCCATGGCCAGCGGCAGCCCGGTCGGGGCGCGCAGCGCCTCGGGGTTGGACGTGCTGTCGAAGACGTGCGGCGCGTCGTCGGCGCCGCGCAGCCGGGGCGCGCGGGTCGGGACGGTCATTGGGGTCACCCCTTGGCGCGGTAGCGCTGGCGCAACAGGACGGCGGAAGCGTTGAGCGTGAGCAGGAGGATGAGCAGCACCAGGATCGCGGCGGCGGCGATGTTGCGGTAGACGTCCTGCGGGCGGCTCGTCCACTGGTAGATCTGGATCGGCAGCGCCGTGAACTTCGAGAACGGCCCCGACGGGTCGAGGGCGACGTACGTGCTGGCGCCGACGACGATGATCGGCGCCGTCTCGCCCAGGGCGCGCGAGATGGCCAGGATCGTGCCGGTGAGGATGCCCGGGACGGCGCCCGGCAGGACGTGGTGCCAGATCGTCTGCCACTTCGTGGCGCCGAGACCGTAGCTGGCCTGCCGCAGGCTGCTGGGGACGGCCCGGATGGCCTCCTGGCCGTTGATGATCAGGACCGGCAGGATGAGCAGGCCCAGCGTCAGCCCGGCCGAGAGGATCGTCCGGCCGTTGGCCGTCGTGCCGTCGGTGACGCCGAAGATCGCGCCGCTGGTGAGCGGCTCGAGGGCGCGGACAAGGATCGCCAGGCCGAGCATGCCGTAGATGATCGACGGCACGCCGGCCAGGTTGTTGATGTTCGTCTGGATGAGCCGGTTGACCCGGCTGCGGTGATCGGCGTACTCCTCGAGGTAGATCGAGGCCCCGACGCCGACCGGGAAGGCGAACAGGATCGTGATCGCGATCATCCACAGCGAGCCGAGGATGGCGGTGCGCACCCCGGCCAGCTCGGCCGTGCTGCTCTGCGGTGCGCGCACGAACGCCGGCGTGAGCCAGCTCTTGAACTCCAGCCGGGTGCCGGGGTACTCGGCCGCGTGGGCCTGGCGCACGGCCGAAGGTCGCAGCAGCGACTCCACCAGCGGCCAGCTGCGGACGACCCGCGGCTCGACGATGCGATCGTCGACCAGCCGGCGCAGCGCCCGCTCCGAGCGTCCCTCGAGCGGCGCCTCCGCGTCGAGCCGCCGCACCACCGCCGGCCGCAGCTCGGCGCGCAGCAGCGCCGCCAGGCCGGCGGCGTCGAGCTCGTCCAGCGGCACCCCGCCGTGCTGCAGCGTGGCGCGGTCGCGCTCGTCTTCGATCGCGGCGTAGCCGAACGCGCCGTTCACCACGTTGTACAGCAGCGCCGCGAGGGCCAGGATGGCGACCCACGTCGACGCCACGAACAGGAGCCGCCACGCGGCCGCGAAGCGCCGGCGCGCAGTGACGCGGGGCGCGAAGCCGTCGCCCGCCGCGGACGATGCGCCGGCGCTCACTCGTACTGCTCCCGAAAGCGTCGGACGACGCGCTGGCTGATCACGTTGAGCACCAGCGTCATGCCGAACAGCACCAGGCCGATGGCGAAGATGCTGTCGTAGTCGATCGTGTTGAAGCTCAGGTCACCCGACGAGATGCGGGCGATGTGGCCGGTCATCGTCTCGGCCGGCGCAAAGGGGTTGAAGGTGAGGCTGGGGCTGGCGCCGGACGCGATCGCCACCACCATCGTCTCGCCGATGGCGCGCGAGATGGCGATGATGAACGCCGCGGCGATGCCCGACAGCGCCGCCGGCACCACGACGCGAACGCTGGTCTCGAAGCGGTTGGCGCCGAGGGCGAAGCTCGCCTCGCGCAGCGAGCGCGGCACGGCGTGCAGCGCGTCCTCGCTCATCGAGGTCACCAAGGGCAGGATCAAGATGCCGATGACGATGCCGGCCGACGCCATGTTGTAGATCGAGACCTCGTCGCGCCCGAACACGGCGCGCAGCACGGGCGTCATGAACGTGAGGGCGAAGTAGCCGTACACCACGGTCGGGATGCCCGCGAGGACCTCCAGCACCGGCTTGAGGACGTTGCGCGTGCGCTCGCTGGCGTACTCGCTCAGGTAGATGGCCACCGCCAGCCCGAGCGGCAACGCCACCGCCATGCCGATCGTCGACGTCAGGAGCGTGGCGTTCAGCAGCGGCCAGATCCCGAACTGTTTGAGGTGCGGCTGCCACACCCGTCCGGTCAGGAACGCGCCGAGCGAGACGTCCGGGCTGCCGAAGAACGCCCAGCTCTCGCGCCCCAGCACCGCGACGATCCCGACGGTCGTCAGGATCGAGATCGCGCCGCACAGGAACAGCACCCCTTGGATGGTGCTCTCGATCGGACGGGCCCGCCGCCGCAACGTCGCGCGTACGGCGTTGACGTCGGCTGCGCCCGGCTGGGCCGCTTCGGTAGCGATCGCCATCTGCTTCGCCTCGTCCATTGCCCCGTCACCACCGCCCATCGTCGGTCGACCGCGGCCGCGCGCCGAGGTCGCCAGGCCCGCCGCGGTCGCGACGGCGCCGACGGGGCATTGTACCGCCCCTCGACCGCCGCCGCGACCGCGGCTCGACCCGCCGACGCGGCGCGGCTAGCGACCGGTCGCCTGCTGCCAGGCCGTCTCGGCGGCGTCGATCGCCTCGGTGCTGGCCGGGAAGTAGCCGGCCGCCACCACTTCTTCGCCGACGGTGCTCAGGTAGTAGCTGACGAAGTCGGCCACGTGCGGCTTGGACGTCAGGACGTCCTTCGACGAGTAGATGAACAGCGGCCGCGAGAGCGGGTAGCTGCCGTCCTCGACCGTCGCGCCGCCCGGCTCGACCCCGTCGACCTTGAGGATCTTGAGCTTGCCGCCGCTCTCGGCGTAGTAGGCGTAGCCGAAGTAGCCGACCGCGCCCTTGTCGCCCTCGACGCCTTGGGCGAGGATGTTGTCGTCCTCCGACATCTGCGGGTTGGCGGCCAGGATCGCGGTCTCGTCCTCGTCGAACACGGCCTCGACGAAGTAGTCGAACGTGCCGCTGTCGGTGCCCGGGCTGAACAGCTTCACCGGCTCGGCCGGCCAGTCGGCGCGGACGTCCTGCCAGGTGGCGGCGCCGGAGAACAGCGTCTTGAGCTCCGCGAGCGTGATGTCGTTGGCCCAGTCGTTGTCGGGGTGGACGACGACCGCCAGCGCATCGGTCCCGACGCGGAACTCGACCACCTCGCGGCCGATCTTGGCGCAGTTCGCCTTCTCCTCGTCCTTGATCGGCCGGCTGGCGTTGGCGACGTCGGTCTCGCCGGTGTCGCAGAAGCGCTCGAAGCCGGCGCCAGTGCCGACGCTGTCGATCGTGATGTTGCCGGCGTAGCCCTCGTCGCGGAAGCGGTCGGCGATCCGCTCGCTCAGCGGGAACACGGTCGAGCTGCCGGCGGTCACGATGTCGCCGGTCACGGCCGCCGGGTCGATGGGCGCCAGCGTGACCGCACCCGCATCGGCGGCCGGGGCTGCCGCAGGCGCGCCGGTGGGCGCGGTCGTGGGGGCGTCGGACACGACGGCCGCGGTCGGCTCGGCGGCCGGCGCCGCCGGCTCGCTGCCGCAGCCGGAGAGGGTCAAGGCGGCCAGCAGCGCCAGCGGCAGCGTCCTGGCCCGGTCGTTCAGGGTGCAGAACATGGTTGTGCGTACTCCTCGATACGGTCGATGGGCGATTCGGACGGTAGGGCGGGTGCGGGGTCGATGTCGGCTGCGCCAGTGATTCGCCGTGCGGCCGACTGGGAACATCGTGCGCCGGCCAACCGCGTTATTGCACCAAACGCGTCTTAAGCCTGTCGGCCGGTCGCGTTAAGGGCGGTTAATCTCGACGGGATTGCGCGCGACGGATCCGGCCGGCGCCGCGGCCCGTCGGTCCCGGAGGAGCCGGGACCGACGGGTCACAGGGCGCGGCCGTCCCGCCGGGGCAGCGGGCGCACGATGAGAGGCGCGTTGGGGCCTCCGGTGGCCGCCTACTGGCAGCCGCAGCGCAGCACGAGGCCGTTGTAGAGCGGGTGGTAGGGCAGGTTGACGTTGCGCAACGTGACGTGCCGGCGCAACGGGTTCACCGGGCTCAGTGGCACGTTCGGATTGCACGCCATCCCGAAGCCGCTGAGCGACGACGGGTTCGACAGCGCCTGGGCCAGCGCCGCGGCGGGCACCTTGGCGTCCACGTTGGGGCACGCGGCCACGGAGGCGTCCGCCGTCGGCAGCGGGCCGGTCGTCCGCGTCGGCGTCGGGACGGATGTCGGTCCGGCCTCCGGCGTCGCCGTGGCCGGCGGTGCCACGGTCGGCGCGCCGGGTCGGAACGGCGCGTAGACATCCAGGTTGGCGCAGGCGTCGCCCGTCACGTCGGGGTAGAGGGCCCAGACGTCGGCCAGCGCCTCGTTGCCGTCGTTGCCCGACGCCCGACCGCCCATCACGAAGAAGCGCTTGTGCTTCCAGTCCCAGACGCTCGGGAACAGGCGCACCGCCCGGATCTGCTTGCTGGTCGTGGCCTCGAGGTTGTCGGCGGCAAGACGCTCCCACCTTAGCTCAGCGGCGGGATCGTGCAGGTTCGACAGGTCGACCCGCCAGAGCCCGGTGGCGTGGCTGGCGCCGTCCTTGATGCTGCTGCTGGCGCGGCCGAACCAGCTGTAGAACATCTTGCTGTCGGCGTCGTAGGCGCACCCGCCCTCGCGCCGGCCGCCGAACGACAGGCCGTCGGCATCGGCGGTCTTCTGGTTGCTGAAGCGGTCCGTGATGTCCTGCCAGACGCCGGTCCGGTTCGCGCTGAAGTCGATCCAGTGCACGTCGTTGAACGTGGTGGCCCCGGACTGGCCGCCGGAGTTGCCGCCCAGGACCAGGATGCCGTCGGCGCCGGTGTCCTTGTTGTACACCGCCGCGGCGCAGGACCCGAACCGCCGCTGTGGCTTGGCGCCGCCGACGTTCAGCTGCTGGACGTTCCACTTGGCGCCGGACTTCGTCGCCGCGTAGACCTCGTCCTGCGACTCGCCCTCGATCTCGTCGTTCACCGTCCCCTGGCCGAACACGACGCGGTTGCGCTGGCCGTCCCAGGCGGCGAACATCCGGACGATCTTGCCCTTGTTCGTCTCGAGGTCGGTGCCGGCCGGCAAGCTGCTCACCCCGCTGTTCGTGACCCAGCGCACGCCGGTCGACGACGCGCTGTCGCCGATCGTCAACTCCTTGAGGTCGCCGTTCGTGGCCTTCTTGCTGCTGTCGACGGCGGCGGTGTTGGCGCCGTCGCAGCCGTCCTTGCCGAACACCGACAGCCAGTTCGTGCCGCCCAGGGCCACCGTGGCCATCTCGCGGCAGCCGCGGTCGCTCTTCGACGACTCGTAGCCGACGCTGGCGTTGTAGGGCACGTTCGTCCAACTGCTCTTCGTGCCGTCCAGCTTGAGGGCCCACATGTCGGAGAAGGTGCGGGTCTCGTTGGCGCCGAACTTCTGGGCGCCGCCGGCGTAGACCAGCACGCCGCTGTCGGGGTTGTAGCCGCCGAACCCGCCGTAGCGCGCCTGGGGCAGCGACGGCAGCCGCACGTAGCAGGCCCTACCGGTGTCGATGCGGTCGGGGCTGGGCGACTGGGCGCGGGCCGGAGCGGCCGACGGCCCCTGGCTGACGATGCCGCCGATCACGGCGGCGGCGGCGACGGCCAACAGGCCGCCCCACGGATTGCGCTGCATGCGATCTCTCCTATGCGCTGCGGAGCGTGGTTGGGGACGGGCGCCGGCGGCCCTTGCGGCGCGGCCGCGCAGCGGCGCCGGGCAGGCCGCCCGCCCGCTCGACAGCGAGGGTGCGCCGGCGGCGTGAACGGCGTGGGCCGGTCGCCTTAAGCCACCGTAAAGCCGCCCGCAAGGTCGGTTAAGGCGATCGACCGGCGGTCGGCCAGGCGCTGCGCCGTCGGGTCTGGGCGCAGCGGGCGCGCGCGGCGAGTCGGCTATAATCGCCCCGTCCGCCGACCCTCCCGGCCGCGCCCCGCCGCGCGACCGTCCCTGCGCCGGTGCGCTCGCGATGCTTTTGACCGTCAGCGTCGGCAACAGCCGGACCGCCTTCGCCGTCCACCGCGCGGACGGCGAAGGGCTCCGCGCCGCCTTCGCGCTGCACACCGACGTGCGCCGGACGGCCGACGAGCTGCGGATCTGGCTCGTCGACCTGCTCGCCCGCGATGGTCTGTCGCCGGCCGACATCGACGCCGTCTGCCTCTGCAGCGTCGTGCCGGCCGTCACCGCCGTCGTCGCCGACGTCTGCCGCGACCTCTTCGGCCGGCGACCGCTCGTCGTCGGCCCCGGCGTGCGCACCGGGTTGGCGGTGCACTACCGACCGGTCGCCGCGCTCGGCGCCGACCGCCTCGTCGACGCCGTCGCCGCCCACGCCGCGCACGGCGGGCCGGTCGTCGTGCTCGACTTCGGGACGGCGACGACGATCAACGCCGTCGACGGCGGCGGCACGTTCCGCGGCGGTGCGATCGCGCCGGGCATCGGCCTGGCGGCAGAGGGCCTGGCCGAAGCGGGGGCGCGCCTGGCGCGCGTCGAGCTAGGGGGGCCGCCGCCCGAGCTCGTCGGCCGGACGACCGAGTCGGCGTTGCGCAGCGGCCTGGTCCATGGCCAGGCGGCGCTGGTCGAGGGGCTGCTGGCGCGCGTCCTCGACGTGCTGGCGGGCGATGCCGCCGCCGACGTGCCCGTCGTGGCGACCGGCGGCTGGCTGGGCGTCGTGGCGCCGCTCGTGCCGCGGATCGACCATCGCCGGCCCGGGTTGATCCACGATGGCCTGCGGGCGATCTGGCAGCGGCAGCCGGCACGCCGGGCCGCCGCGTGCGCATGACCGGCGGATCGCGGCCCGACGGCGGGACCGGGGCCGCCGACCGCTTCGAGCGGCCGCCGCTGGCCGGCCGGCACATCGCGCTCGGGGTCACCGGTTCGATCGCCGCCTTCAAGGCGCTGTCGTTGTGCAGCCGTCTGACCCAACTCGACGCCCGCGTCGACGTCCTGCTGACCGCCGCCGCAGCCGAGCTCGTCCGGCCGCTGGCGTTCCAGGCGCTCACCCACCGGCCGGTGGCGCTCGACCTCTGGGACCCCGCCGGCGCGATCGCGATGGACCATGTGGCGATCGCCCACCGCGCCGAGCTGTTCGTCGTCGCCCCGGCGACGGCCGACAGCCTGGCCCGCCTGGCCCTCGGCCTGGCCGGCGACGCGCTCGGCACGACCGCGCTGGCCGTGCGCTGTCCGACCGTGCTCGCGCCGGCCATGGAGCCCCGGATGTGGGACCACCCCGCCACGCGCGACCACGTCGCGACGCTGCAGGCACGCGGCGCCGTCGTGGTCGGCCCGGTCGAGGGCCGGATGGCGTCGGGCGAGCGCGGCGTCGGCCGGATGGTCGAGCCCGACGTGCTCGTCGAGCACTTGGCGGCGGCGGTCGGCCGCGATGGGCCGCTGGCGGGCCGCCACGTCGTCGTCAGCGCCGGGCCGACGCGCGAGGCGATCGACCCGGTGCGGTTCCTGTCGAACGGCTCGACGGGCCGGATGGGCTACGCCATCGCCCGTCGCGCCCGCGACCTCGGCGCGCGGGTGACGCTGGTCTCCGGACCGGTCGCGCTCGCGCCGCCGGCGGCCGTGGACGTCGTGGCGGTCGAGAGCGCGGCCGAGATGTGCGACGCGGTGCTGGCGGTGGCGCCGGGCGCCGACGCGCTGGTGATGACGGCCGCCGTGGCGGACTACAAGCCGGCGGCATACTCGGCCGAGAAGGTGAAGAAGCAGCCCGGCGACCTGGTGCTGACGCTCGACCGCACCCCCGACATCCTCATCGCCCTCGATGCCGCGATCGCCGGCGCCGCGCGGCGGCCCGTCCGCGTCGGGTTCGCCGCCGAGACGTCCGACCTCGTCGGCCACGCCCGCGACAAGCTCGTCCGCAAGCACCTCGACCTGATCGTCGCCAACCAGGTGCCGGCGTCGTTCGGCGGCGACGAGTCCGAGGCGCTGCTCGTGGATGCGGGCGGTGTCGAGGCCCGGCCGATGGGCGCCAAGACCGACCTCGCCGGCGCCATCCTGCGCCGCGTCGACGCCCTGCTGCGCGCCCGCGACGGCGCCGCGGGCGGGGCGCCCGCATGACGACCGAGCCGCGCCCCGACGGCGCCGAGGCGCCGCCGACGCCGCTGTTCGAGCGCTGGCAACGGCTGGCGGGCGCCGCGGCGCGCCTGCGGGCGGTCGGCGCCCGCGTGCGGCGGCGGGCGGCCGGGGCCCTGGCGGCGGCGGCGGCGGCCGCCGCCCGCGGCCGCCGCTGGCTGGCCGATCCGCGCCACCTCCGCCGCGTCCTCTACGTGGCGCTGCCGGCGCTCGTCGCCGTCGGCCTGCTGGCGCCCCCGATCTCGCTCGGCGCGCGGCTCTGGTCGTTGACGTACCACCGGCTGCGGCCGGGCATCGACGCCGTCGTGCCGGCGCGCGGCGAGGCGTCCGCCGAGCTCGAGGTGCGGCGCTACAGCGTCGCCCGCGCGGCCCGGGTGCAGCTCTCCGCCCAGGCCGGCGCGCCGCTGGGGACGGATCCGCTGCCGGCGGACGCGACGCCGCTGACCGACTACTTCCGCCTGGCGCTGCGCGGTCCGGCGCCGCGCGAGGCGTTCCTCAACGTGTCGGTGCCGGTGGCCACCGAGGACCAGCCGTTCGTCGACGCCTTCGGCTTCGACGGGGGCCGCTGGCGCTGGCTGCCGTCGCAGTGGGTCATCCCGGGCCGGCTGCGGGTGCTGGTGCCGCTGGCGGACTGGGTGCCCGAGACGCTCGTCGTGGCGCGCGCCGACACCGGCCGGCCGGCGGTGTCGGCGGTGCTGCTGCCGCCGCCGAACGCCGTGCCCGCCGCGGCCGCCGAGCTGCCGATCCTCGAGCTGCGCGCCTTCACGCTGGAGCGCGACGACGGACGGATCGCGCGGCGCCCCTACGTGCCGGTGAACCCGCAGGCCGCGGTCTACGGCGTGGCCGACAACCGCGAGCCGAACCGCGTCCGCGGCGACCTGGTCAACAACCTGCTCACCCGGCCCGAGTCGCGGCAGCGCCACCGCGCCGAGCTCGTCCGCGCCGCGGTCGACGACCAGCTGGCCGGCATCGTCCTGGACTACGCCGACATCGACGAGGCGCTCGGCGACGCCTGGGCCGAGTTCGTGGCCCTGCTGGGCGACGACCTGCGCCGCGTCGGCAAGCGTCTGGTGGTCACCGTCCCGATGCCGACGCTGGCCGGCGACGAGTGGACCGCCGGCCACGTCGAGTGGCGGCGGCTCGGCGACGGCGCCGACGGCGTCCGCGTCCGGCTGCCGGACGGCGTCCCGCTGTCGACCGCCGACCTCGACAGCCTGGTCCAGTGGTGCCTCTCGGCCGTCGACCGC
The DNA here is from genome assembly GCA_964651245.1 of uncultured Anaerolineales bacterium. Lineage (GTDB taxonomy): Bacteria > Chloroflexota > Anaerolineae > Epilineales > Epilineaceae > Avedoeria. Next base: position 14,877 of record CAZYVI010000019.1, read on the forward strand.
CGCAAGCTGCAGCTGGCGATGTCGGTGCAGGGCCAGGACATCGTCGACAACGTCGTCACCCCGATCCGCTACGGCGACGCGCTGGCGCGGATCCTCGACCTGGCGCGCTCCGACGCGCCGACGCGGATCTCGCCCGGCGTGGCGACGACGATCGAGCTGCCGACGATCGCCGCGGCCGAGCTCGGCAAGGACGCCTCGACCCAGCGTTGGCGCTTTTACTACTGGGACGCCAACCGCCGCCGCCACACCGTGTGGCTGACCGACGTCGAAGGGCTGCGCCCGGTCTTCGTCACCGCCGCCTACTACCGCATCGGCGCCATCGTCCTCGACGGCGTCTCGAACGGCGTCGACCCGTTCCTGTGGCGGATGGTGCGGTCCTACCTGGCCGACGGCGAGGCGCGCAGCGGCCAGGCCAGCTACCGGCTGCGGTGGCAGATTCTCGACGCTGCCGGACAGGTCGTACAGCAGGCCGACCAGCCGCTTGACGCCACCACGTTCGCGTTCGAGGCGCCGCGGGCGATGGGCGAATACCGGCTCAGCGTCAGCCTGATGACCGGCGATGGCGAGCTGGCCGCCCCAGGGCCCGACGTCGTGGTCGCCGTCGCCCCGCCGCCGCCGCCGACCCCGACGCCGACGCCGTTCACGATCGAGATCCTGCCCACCCCCGAGACGATCGAGACCGCCGAGGCGCCCAGCGACGAGCTGCGCGCGCGGGCGCCGGTCACGATCGGCGACGACCCCGACGCCGCCGCGGCCGAGGTGGCGTTCGACGCCATGCTGGACGTGGCCGACACCGCGTTGCGCGCCGAGCCGAGCACGTCGTCCCGCGCGCTGTCGACGCTGCGCAAGGGCGACCGGCTGATCCGGCTCGACGCGTCGGACGACGGCCGGTGGTGGCTGGTGCGCGTCGGCGGCACCGGCCTCGAGGGCTGGGTGCTGGCCACGTTCATCGTCACGCCGACGCCGACTGTCCCGCCGACGGCGACCGTCCGGCCGCCGTCGAGCGCCGCCGCGTCGCCCGCGCCGTCGCGCACCGCCGCGTCAGCGACGCCGCGCGCGGTGGCGGCCACCCGCCCGGCGCGTCCGCCCGCCTCGGCGACGCCCTGAGGCCGGGGCGTGGCCCACGATCCGACCGTCTGGCTGGCGGCGTCGCTCGTCGTGGGCGCCGTCGCCGTCAACGCGGCGTGGTGGGCGGCGGCGCACGGACCGCCCGCGCGCGCCGCCCGCATCGCGGCCGCGCTGGCGATCGGACGGTGGCTCTACCTCGGCGGCGTGCCGCTGGCGGCGGTCGGGCTCGGCGTCGCCCCGCTGTGGCTGTCGGGCTGGATCTCGCCGGCCGCGCCGTGGGTGACGGGGGTGGCGGCCACCGCCGCCGCTGCGGCTGGCGCGGCGGCGGTCGTCGTGCCGTGGCGCCTGGCGGGCGTCGGCTGCGCGGTGGCCGGGGGCACGCCGCAGGGCGGTTTCGCCGCCGTTCTCGGCGTCCGCGCGGGCGACGTCGTCCTGCGCGAGGCGCACTGGGGCCTCGTGCGCGCCGGCGTCGTGGCGGCGGCGCCGGGCTGGTTCGCCCTGCCGGGCGGCGCCGCGGCCGGCGTCGGACAGTTGGCGGTGTTCGTGTTGCTCGTCGGCGAGGCGCTGGCGAACCCGTGGCTACGGCACGCCGTCGCCGATCGCGACGGCGCCTGGTCGGTCGGGCGACTCGCCGCGGCAGCCGCCGCCAGCCACCTCGGCTGGACGCTCGGCGGCGCGGCGGTCGCCGGGCTGGCGGCACACCTGGCGGTGGCGATCGCCGCGGCCGTCGTGGAGCGCGGCGCCCACGGCGCGCCGCCGGTGCCGTCGGGCGCGGCGGCGACCCGGGGTCGCGCGCCGCGCCAGCCTGGACTCGACGACTAGAAGTTGAAGAACAGCTGGGCGCCGGTCTGGTCGACGTAGTACTTGGCGGCGAAGATCACGGCGAACAGCGCGACGCCGATGACCACGATGCGCAGCAGATCGCGGCGCACGTGGCCGTAGCGCTCGGAGAGGTCGGCCTCGTAGTCGGCGACGGAGGTCGCCGGGCCCGATGCCGCGCGCGGGGCACGCGGGGCGCGGGCGGCCGTCGCGGCCGCGGGACGCGGGGCTTGGCTGGGGTTCGGGCGGGGGCGCTGCGGCGTCCTGCGGGCCATGGTCATCCTCCTAAAGGCGGGCCGCCGATTATACGGCCGCCCGGACCGATGTCGAGCCGTGGCGCACACGGCCGCGCCGGGCGCGCGCCGACCGGCCGAGCGGCGGCTCAGCCGCGCGGGGCCGACGCCCCACGGCGGGCCGACGGCCAGCGCTCGCGCGCCAGGCCGACCAGCCAGCCGATCTCGCCCACCCCCAGCCGGGCCGCCAGCGGCACGTAGAGCGCGGCCCCGAGCGCGGCGCCGGCGGCCGCGCGCACCGCCCACGGCCCGAAGCCGCCGCCGAGGCGCGCGGCGAGGACGTGGTCGGCGCCCGCGACGGCTACGCCCATCGCCGCCGCCGCCAGCCCCGCCGCCGCCGCCGTGCCGGCGACGCCGGCGGCGACGTCGCGGCCGCTGGAGCGGCGGACGAGCCAGAACAAGCAGCCGGCGTGGGCGGCGTGCTTGGCGCTGTCCGCCAGCGCCAGCCCGACGTGGGCGCTCTCGGCCGAGAACGGCCCCGCCACCGCCGGCGGACCGATGAGCCGGGCGACGGCCCACCACACCGCCACGCTCAGCACGCCGATGAGGGCCGGCAGCCAGGTGTTGCCGCGGGCGTAGAATGCGTAGTTCAACGGCACGTCGATGGCGGCGAACGGGAGGCCCACCAGGAAACCCTGCAGCGCCAGCGCCACACCGACGCGGTCGGCGGCGCCGAACGCGCCGCCACCCGACTCGTAGGCGAGCGCGACGATCGGGCCGGCCAGCACGGCCAGCCCGACCGCCGCCGGCAGCGTCAGGGCGAGGACGAGCCGCAGCCCGCGCGCCAGGGTGCGCGCGAACGTGCGCGCCTCGCCGCGGGCGTGCGCGCTCGCGAGCGCCGGCAGGATGGCGAGCGCGATCGTCGTGCTGAGCAGGCCGTGCGGGAACTGCACGAGCCGCGTCGCCCAGCCCAGCCAAGCCGGCGCGCCCGGGGCGCCGAGCGCCGAGTAGCGGGCGTCGACGCCGGGGATCACGAGGTCGGTCACCACGAGGCCGGCGGCGATCGGGGCGTAGAGCCAGGCGATGCGCCGCAGCACCGGGTGCCGCAGCCGCCACGTCCCGCGCAGCCCCTCGCCGCGCGCGCCGCCCAGCAGGATCGCCAGCTGGATCGCCGAGCCCAGGACGACGCCGGCCGGCAGCGCGGCGGGCCCGAGCCGCTGCCGCAGCAGGCCCACCGCCATCAGCATGCCGACGTTGTAGGCTGCGCCGGCGAAGACGGCGGCCGAGAAGCGCTCGCGGGCGTAGAGCAGCCCGGTGACGACGCCCGACAGCGCGAACAGGACGCAGGCCGGCGCCATGATCCGCAGCCCGGCGGCCACGAGCTCATCGCCGCCCTCGGCCAGGAGCGGCGAGCCGGGCGGCACGAGCAGCGACGCCAGGGGCGCCGCGAACGTGGCCACGGCCAGCGCCACGAGGCCGCTGACGACCGCCGCCGCCGTCAGGACGACCGCCACCGCCCGCCGCAGCTCGCGGCGATCGGTGGCGGCGTAGTGGGTGAGGGTGGGCACCAGCGCGGCCGAGAGCTGGCCGCCGATCAGCAGGATGTAGACCTGCTTGGGCACGCGCTCGGCGATGCTGAACGCCGAGGCGGCCACGCCGCCGCCGTAGGCGCGCGCGATCTGCGCGTCGCGCAGGAAGCCGAGCAGCCGGCTGGCCAGGTTGCCGGCGGCCAGAACGGCCGCCGAGCCGACGAGCCGCCGCGCGCCGCGCCCCCGGCCGTCGCCACCGGGCGCGTCGGCCGGCGCGCCGCCGGCGGGGGCCGCGCCGGCGCCGACCGCGCCCGGCGCGGCGGGGGCCGCGTCGGCGCTCACGGGGCGCCGCGCCGGATCGCGTCGATCAGGGTGCGCGTCGAGCGGCCGGCCACGAACGGCAGGAAGCGGACCGCCGCGCCGACGGCCTCGGCGGCGTCGGCCTCGGGCGGCCGCAGCGCGCCGGCGTCGTAGTCGCCGCCCTTGGCGTAGACGGCCGGTCGCAGCGCCCGCACGACCTCGACCGCGGTCGCCGTGTCGAAGACGACGGCGAGGTCGACGCAGCGCAGCGCCGCCAGAAGCTCGGCGCGCTCGGCGGCGGGCACGATCGGCCGGCCCGGGCCCTTGAGCGCGCGCACCGAGCCGTCGCCGTTGACCGCCACCACCAGCCGATCGCCGAGCGCCCGCGCCGCGGCCAGGTAGCGGGCGTGGCCGACGTGCAGCAGATCGAAGCAGCCGTTCGTGACGACGACGGCCAGGCCCGCGGCGCGCCACGCCGCGCAGCGCGCCGCGGCGTCCGCGAGGTCGACGGCGACGCCCGGCGCCGCCGGCGGTGGCGGGCCGCTCACGCCGCGCCGCCGGCGGCGCCGGGCCGCGCGGCGGCGAGCTCGGCGGCGATCTCGGCCGCCGTCGGCGCCGCGTTGCCGAGGCGCCGGACGGTGAGGCCGGCGGCCGCCGTCGCGATCTCGACCGCCAGCGACGCCGTGGCGCCAGCGGCCAACGCCAGCGTCACGACCGCGATCACGGTGTCGCCGGCGCCGGTGACGTCGAACACCTCGCTGACGTTCGTGGGCGGCACGACGCGGTAGCCGGCGGCGTCGGCCACGCTGGTGCCCTGGGCGCCGCGGCCGACGACGACGACCCGCGCGCCGAGGGCGGCCCGGAGCTCCCGGGTGGCGACCTCGAAGTCGGCCTCGTCGTCGAGCGGTCGGCCCAGGCTGGCGGCGGCGTCGGCCCGGCCGACCCGCACGACGTCGAAGCCGGCGAACCAGCCGAGGTCGCCCTGGCCGTCGACGGTCAGCCAGGCGCCGCGGGCGGCTGCGGCGCGCCGCGCCGCGTCGCACAGCGCCGGCGTGACGACGCCGCTGCGGTAGTGGCTCACCAGGATCGCCGACGCCCCGTCGGCGGCCGCCGTGAGCGCCGCGGCGAGCGCCGCGCCGATGGGGCCGTCGACCGGCCGCCGGTCCTGGCGGTCGATGCGCGCCACCTGCTGCGGCGCCGACAGCCCCTCGGCCACGATGCGCGTCTTCACCGTGGTCGGGCGCGACGGGTCGACGACGAGGCCGGTGGTGTCGATGCCGCGCGCGGCCAGCGCCGTGCGCAGCGCGCCCGCCGCCTCGTCGTCGCCGACGACACCGACCTGGCGCACCCGCGCGCCGAGGGCGGCGGCGTTCACCGCCGGGTTCGCCGCGCCGCCCGGCACGTGCTCCTGGCGGACGAGGGACAGGACCGGAACGGGCGCCTCGCGGCTCACCCGCTCGGCGCGGCCGATCCAGTACGCGTCGAGGCAGACGTCGCCGACGACGACGATCGTCTGCTGCGCCATGGCCGCCAGCGCGCGCTCCGCGTCGCGTTCGCCGGCGGCGGCCGGTGCGCCGCGGCCCGCCGGCGGCGCGCCGGCCGCGGCGGGGTGTGCGGCGCGAGCCGCGGGTCGATCGGGCGACTTCATCCACGACCATCCTGGCGCGCCGGGCCGAGCTGCCCGAGCACCGCCGTCCAGACCCGCTCGACCGGCAGCCAGCGCAGGCAGTCGCGCGTCCGGCAGCCGGCCGGCTGGCCGAGGCGGTGGCCCACATACAAGCATGGCCGGCACGGCAGGTCCAGCGCCACGACGCGATGCGGCGACGGCGCCGCCGGGCGCGCCGGCGGCCACGGGCCCCAGGCGCGGTCGTTGGACGGCCCGAAGATGGCGGTGACCGGCGTGCCGACGGCGGCCGCCAGGTGCGCGACGCCGCCGTCGTTCGCCACGACCAGGTCGCAGCGGGCGAGCACCGCCGCCAACGTCGGCACGTCGGTCGCGCCGGTCAGGTCGAGGTCGATCGGCCCGCCGGCGGCGCGCACCGCCGCGCCGTCGTCGCCGGCCGTGCCGACGAGGACGAGCGCGGCGCCGGCCGCGCTGAGGCGGCGGGCGAGGTCGGCGAACGCGGCCGGCGGCCAGCGGCGCGCCGCGCTGTAGGGGCCGGCGCCCGGATGGAGCGCGATGCGCCGACCGGCCAGCGGACCGCCGCGGCCGGACGGGCGGGCGGGGCCGTCGAGCGCGGCCAGGCGTCGATCCGCCTCGGCCTCGGCGTCCGCCCCGGGCGCGAACGCCGGCCGCGGCGCCGTGGCCGGCGCGCCGATCGCGGCCCCGATCGCGCCCATGGCCTCGACGACGTGGGCGCCGTCGTAGCCGGGGTCGGCGGCGCGGTGGGTCAGGAACCAGGCCCGCCGCTGGCCCGCTGCCGCCAGCCCGGCGCGCACCGGCGCGCCGACGGCCAGGCAGACGCCGGCGTGCTTGAGTGCGCCCCGCCGGGTCACCAGCGGATGGCACAGCACGACCACGTCGTAACCGCGGCGCCGCAGCGCCACCAGCTGGCGCGCCGCCGCCGCCCAGCGGGCGATCCGGGCGCCCGCCGTCGGCCGGTCGTGGCGGCCGTGGACGTCGATCGTCTCGATGCCGTCGACGGCGGCGGCGTACCGGTAGGCGACGGCCGCCTGCGGCGTCGTCAGGACGTCGAGGCGGGCGTCCGGCCAAGCGTCGCGCAGCGCGCGCACCAGCGGCGTCGAGAGCAGCGCGTCGCCGAGGTCGGCCAGCTTGATCACCAGGATGCGCCGCGGCGGACGCGGCAGCGGCGCCGCGGGCGACGGGTCGGCCATCGCTCAGGCCCGGCGGCCGACGGGCCGGGCGGCCGCCACCAGCACGTCGCGCGTGGCGGCGGCGCAGCGCGCCCAACCGAAGCCGGCGGCGCGCACGCGTCCGGCCGCGCGGCGCGCTGCCCGTTCGTCGGGCGCGGTCATGAGGCGGCCGAGGACGCGCGCCATGTCGGCCTCGTCGAGCGGGTCGAAGTACGCCGCCGCCTCGCCGCCGACCTCGGGCAGGCTGGACGTGCCCGAGGCCGCGACGACGGCGCCGCAGGCCATCGCCTCGAGCACCGGCAGCCCGAAGCCCTCGTGCAGGCTCGGCACGGCCACGACGGTGGCCGCGCCGTAGAGGGCCGGCAGGTCGGAGCGATCGACATAATCGATCAGGTGGACGCGGTCGGCCACGCCGGACCGGCGGGCGACGGCCGCCAGGTCCTCGCCGCCCCAGCCGGCCCGTCCGGCCACGACGAGCGCGATCGACGGGTGGTCGGGCGCCAGGCGGGCCACGGCGCCGATGAGCCGGACGAGGTTCTTGCGCGGCTGCCGCGTCCCGACGTGCACCACGAGCGGATCGGCGGCGACGAGACCGAGCCGGGCGCGCAGCCGCGCGACGTCGGACGCCGCCGGGGGCCGCAGGTCGGCGTCGACGCCGAGGTGGACCACATGGATCCGGTCGGGCGGCACGCGGAAGAACGTCGTGAGGTCGGCCGCGGTCGCGGCCGAGTCGGCGATGACGGCGCGGGCGCGGCGGGCGTGGTGGCGCGTCGTGAGCTCGAGGTAGGCTCGCTGGGCGCGGGTGTGGGCCGCGGGGAAGCGCCGGTGGCCGACGTCGTGGACGGTCACGACGCCCGGCGCCGCCAGCGCCAGCGGCAGGACGTGCGCCGGCACGAACAAGGCGTCGGGTCGGTCGCGCCAGACCGCCGCGGCCAGCCGCCGCTGGGTCCAGAGCCGGCCGGTCGGAAGCGGCCGCAGCGCGGCGGCCGACCCGACCTGCGCCGCCAGCGCCGGCGGCGGCGCGCCGCGGGTGTAGAGGACGTAGCGCGGGCCGCCCAGGGCCAGCAGGCCGCCGATCACGGCGCGGGCGTAGTTCTCGGTCCCCGTCGGTCGAGCCTCGTAGCCGCGGCTGGCGTCGACGCCGATCGTCGTCAAGGCGCGGTCTCGACGATGACGAAGCGCGGCCGCTCGGAGCGGTCGCGGCGGACCGCGACGCGGGCGCCGGGCAGCGCCTCGACCGCCAGCGCCGCCACCGCCTCGCCCTGCCGCCAGCCGATCTCGAGGCCGACGGCGGCGCCGGGCGCCAGGCGCGGTGACAGCAGCGGCAGCACGCGCCGCAAGAGCGCCAGCCCGTCGCGCCCGGCAAAGAGCGCCTGCGCGGGTTCATGCGCCAGCACCGACGCCGCCACCTCGCCGCGCTCGTCCGTGCCGACGTACGGCAGGTTGGCGACGACGAGGTCGAACGGGCCGTCGAGGTCCGCGCCCGCCGCCGCGTCGCCGCCCCGCGGCACGACGAGGTCGGCCACGACGCACCGCACCCGGGAGGCCACGCCGAGGCGATCGGCGTTGGCGCGGGCGACGTCGAGGGCGGCGGCGTCGATGTCGGTGGCCACGACGACGGCGTCGGGGCAGCCGCGGGCGATCGCGATCGCCAGCGCGCCCGACCCGGTGCCGACGTCGAGGGCGCGCGCCACCGGCCGGCCCGCGGCCGCCCGCCGCCGCGCCCAGCCGAGCGCCCACTCCGCGAGCTCCTCCGTCTCGGGCCGCGGCACCAGGACCCGCCGGTCGACGCGCAGCGAGACGTCGAGGAACGGCTGGTGGCCGACGACGTACGCCAGCGGCTCGCCGGCCGCAACGCGGGCCACGCGCGCCTCGAACGCGGCGCGCTCCGGCGCCGGCAGCGGCTCGCCCAGCGCGCCGAGCAGCGCCGCGCTCGTCCAGCCGAGCTGGTCGGCGAGCAGCGTGCGGGCGACGACGTCGGGCTGCGGCTCGGCGGCCAGCGCGCGGCGCGCGGCGGCGAGGGCGCCGCCCACGGTGCCGGCCATCACGCCGGCGAGGCGGCCCGGGCCTCGTCGAGGCGCTGCGCCCGGTCGGCGGCGGCCAGGGCGTCGATGAAGTCGGTGATGTCTCCTGCCAGGATCTCCGGCAGCCGATGGCTCGTCAGCCCGATGCGGTGGTCGGTGACGCGGCTCTGCGGGAAGTTGTAGGTGCGGATCTTCTCGGAGCGCTCGCCGCCGCCCACCATGCTGCGCCGCTCGGCGCCGCGCTCGGCGCGCCGTTTGTCCTCTTCGATCTGGTAGAGCCGGGCGCGCAGGACCTGCAGCGCTTTCTTGCGGTTCTGCAGCTGCGACTTCTCGTCCTGGCAGCTGATCACGATGCCGGTCGGCAGGTGGGTGAGCCGGACGGCGCTGTCCGTCGTGTTCACGGACTGCCCGCCCGGCCCGCTCGACCGGAAGACGTCGATCCGGATGTCGCTCTCCGGCACGTCGATCTCGATCTCGTCCATCTCGGGCAGGACGGCGACGGTGGCGGTGCTGGTGTGGATCCGGCCCTGCGCCTCGGTCTCGGGCACCCGCTGGACGCGGTGGACGCCGCTCTCCCACTTGAGCCGGGAGTAGGCGCCCTCGCCCCGGACCTCGAAGATGATCTCCTTGAGGCCGCCGATGCCGATCTCGCTGGCGCTGATCACGTCGACCTTCCAGCGGCGGGCCTCGGCATAGCGCTGGTAGATCCGGAAGAGGTCGGCCGCGAACAGCGCCGCCTCGTCGCCGCCTGTGCCGGCCCGGATCTCGACGATGACGTTGCGCTCGTCGTTGGGGTCCTTGGGCAGCATCAGCTCGACGAGGTCCGCCTCGAGCGCCGCGCGCCGCGCCTCGAGGGCCGGCAGCTCCTCGGCCGCCAGGGCCGCCATGTCGGCGTCGTCGCCCTGGAGCATGGCCTCGGCCTGGCCGATCTGATCGGCCACCGACTGGTAGGCGCGGAAGGCGTCGACGATCGGCGCCAGGGCGGCCTGCTCGCGCCCGATCTCGCGCAGGCGCGCCGGATCGGCGCTCGTGGCCGGGTCGCCGAGCGCGGCGTTGAGGGCTTCGAAGCGGGCGGCGAGGCCCGCCAGCTGGTCCAGTGGCAGCATCGGCATCCCCTGGGCGGCGCCGGCGGCGGCGCCGGCGGCGGCGCCGGCGATTGTAGCACGCCGTCGGCCTGCCTTTTCTCCGGGCGACCGCTATGATTGCCGCCATCCGCCGTGGCGGCCGACCGACCTGGACGCCGTCGTTCGAGAGCACCTGCGATGCAATTGCCCGGTTGGCTCATCACCGTCTTCTACTTCTTCGCCGCCCTCTATCCGCTCGTGCTCGTCCACGAGCTTGGTCACTTCGTGGTCGCCAAGCTCAACCGGATCCGGGTCGACGAGTTCGGGTTGGGCTTTCCGCCCCGCGCCGTGACGCTGTTCCGCGCCGGCGGCACCGATTACACCCTGAACTGGCTGCCGCTGGGCGGCTTTGTCCGGCTGCACGGCGAGGACGATCCGACCGAGCCCGGCGCCTTTGCCGCCGCCCGCCCGGCGGCGCGTGCGGCGGTGCTGCTGGCCGGGCCGTTCGCCAACTTCGCCCTCACCGTCGTCTTGCTCGGCGTCGTCGGCGCGGTCTGGGGCGTCGAGGAGGCGGTGCGGCCGGAGTCGGTGGTGCGCATCGGCTCCGTCGAGCCGGCGTCGCCGGCGGCGACGGCCGGCCTGGCGGCGGGCGACCTCGTCGTCGCCATCGACGGCGCGGCGCCGGGTGGCCGCGATGCCGCCGCCGGCGACGGCGGGACGTCGGGCGACGCGGTCCAAGGCCTGATCGACGCCACCTCCGCCGCAGCCGACCGCCCGCTGGTCCTGACGGTCCTGCGCGGCGGCGGCGACGTGCGCCGGGTCGAGGCGCCGGACGGGCTGGCGTTGGCGCCGGTCGCGGCGGTCCTCGCGTCGCGCGCCGTGGCGCCCGACGCGGCGCCGTCGGCGGCGCTCGGTCCGCACGACCTCATCGTGGCCCCCGCCGACGTCGCCGAGGGCCGCCGGGCGCCGACGCCGGGCGAGCGCTTGATCGTTCTCGACAGCGGCGGTGCGCCGCTGGAGACCCTCGAGCTGGCGGTCACGCCGCAGCTCGACCCCGCGACGGGGCGCGCCAAGATGGGCGTGGCGATCGGCGGCTTGGCCGTCCAGACGCCGGTGCCGTTGTGGCGGGCGCCGTGGTACGGCGTGACCGGCACGGTGGGCATGTTGGGCATGATGATCGACGGTCTGGCGGCCATGGTCCGTGGCACCGAGGAGGTCCAGGTGGCCGGCCCGGTCGGCATCGCCCGGTTGTCGCGCTTGGCCGGCGAGAGCGGTTGGATGACGCTGCTGCGGTTCGCGGCGATCCTCTCGGCCAACCTCGGGCTCATCAACCTCTTCCCGATCCCGGGTCTCGACGGCGGCCGGCTGCTGTTCGTCGCCCTCGAGGCGGTGCGCGGCGCCCGGATCGAGCCAACGCGCGAGGCGCTGGTCCACGCCCTGGGGATCGGCTTCGTGCTGCTGCTCATGCTCGTGATCACGGTCATGGAGGTCGTCAACCCCATGCCGTTCGCGCAACCGTGATCGACGATCCGCGGTCTTCCGTCGAGCCCTCGGTCGAGCCCGACCTCGACGCCGACCTCGACCTCGACACCGGGCTCGACCCGGCGGCCGATCCGCTGCGGGCCGTGGTGCCGTTCGAGCAGGCGCTGGCCGGCCTGCTGGCGTCGGCCGATCCGGCCGCCGAGCGCCCGTGGCTCCAGGCCCTGTCGAACGCGCGCGCCGACGACGTCGTGGCGTGGCGCCGCGCGGCGGCCGAGGCGCCCGCCGAGCGCCGGCTCCAGCTGGCGCGGGCGCTCAAGGCGCGGGCCGACGACGACTTCTACGTGAACTACAAGCCGCTGTTCATCGCGCTCCTCGACGATCCGGCCCCGGCGGTGCGGGCCACGGCCATCGGCGGGCTGTGGGAGGCCACCGAGCCGCGGCTGCTCGACCGCTACGCCGAGCTGCTGGCCCACGACCTCGATCCGGCCGTCCGCGCGGCGGCGGCCGAGGCGATCGGCCCCTACATCGAGCGCGCCGAGCTCGACGCCCTGGACCGGTCGCGCGTGGCGCCGGCGCTCGAGCTGGTGCTGGCTGCCGCCGCCGACACCGCGGCCCCGCTGGCGCTGCGCTGTGCCGCGGTGGCGTCGGCCGGGTGGTCGGAGACCGCGGCGGCCGGCGCCGTGGTGGCGACGGCGCTGGCGGGACCGCAGCCGGCGCTCGTGGCCGCCGGCCTGGTGGCCGTCGGCCGCTCGGCCGACGATGGCTGGGCGGCCGACGTGCTGGCGCACCTGGGCTCGGCCGAGCCGACGATCCAAGCCGCCGCCGCCTACGCCGCGGGCGCGCTGGGCTTGCGCGCGGCGGTGGCGCCGTTGGCGCGCGTGGCGCAGGACGCACCCACCGCGGTCCGCCGCGCGGCGATCGAGGCGCTGGGCGAGATCGGCGGCTACCGGGCCGTCCTGGCGCTCGAGGCGCTGGCCGAGTCCGAGGTCGACGACGGTCTCGTCGAGGTCATCGACCATGCCGCCGAGGCTGCCGCCCTGGGCGAGCTCGACACCGACGTCGGTGCGCCGGCGGGCGCGGCGGACGACGACGACATCGTCGGCTGGTTGCGCGACCACGGCGCGGCGGACGAGCTCGACGGCTGGATCGACGACGAGGACGAGGACGAGGTCGAAGACGCGGTGTCGTTGGGCCGGGCGCTGCGGCACGGCGCACCAGGTGGCGACGACGACAGCGACGACGCGGACGAGGCGGCCGAGGGCGCGCCGTGGCCCGACGACGAGGACGAGATCGACCGCGAAGCGTGGGCGTGGGACGAGGACGAGCGCTAGCGGCCCCCCGCGATCAGCCCACGATCCCCAGCGCTCGACCGGCCTCCTCGAAGGCGCCGATTCCGTACTCCAGGTCCTCGCCGCTGTGGGCGGCCGAGATCATGACCCGGATCCTGGCTTTGCCCAACGGCACGGTCGGGAACGCGATCGCCGTGGCGAAGACCCCGCGCTCGAACAGCGCCCGGCTCAGCGCCTGGGTGCGCTGCTCGTCGCCGACGATGACCGGGCTGATCGGCGTCTGCGTGACACCGAGGTCGAAGCCGAGCCGGCGCATCGCCGCCTGGAAGGTGCGGGCGTTGTCCCAGAGCCGTTCGACGCGCTCGGTCGAGCGCTCGAGGACGTCGACCGCGGCGATGCAGGCGGCGACGTCGGGCGGCGTCAGGGCGCTCGAGAACAGGAACGGCCGGCCGCGCTGGCGCAGCCAGTCGACGATCGGCTGCTTGGCGGCGGTGTAGCCGCCCATGACGCCGAACGCCTTCGACAGCGTCCCGGTCTCGATGTCGAACCGGCCGTGCAGCCCGAAGTGGTCGACCGCGCCGCGGCCGCCGCGGCCCAGGACGCCCTCGCCGTGGGCGTCGTCGACCATCGTGATCGCGCCGTAGCGCTCGGCCAGGTCGCAGATCGCGTCGAGCGGGGCGATGTCGCCGTCCATCGAGAACACGCCGTCGGTGATGACGAGCATCGCCCGGTAGCCCTTCGCCGACGCCGCGCGTAGCTTGTCCTCGAGGTCGGCCATGTCGACGTGGCGGTAGACCATCCGCTCGGCCTTGGTGAGCCGGATGCCGTCGATGATTGAGGCGTGGTTGAGGGCGTCGGAGATGATGCAATCGGCCTCGCCGACCAGCGCCGGGATCGTGGCCAGGTTCGTGGCGAAGCCGCTCTGGAAGCTGATCGTGTCGTCGACTCCCTTGAAGGCCGCCAGCCGCGCCTCGAGCTCGCGGTGGAGGTCCATCGTGCCGGCGATCGTCCGCACCGCGCCCGGTCCGACGCCCCAGCGGTCGATCGCCGCCTTGGCCGCGTCCTTGAGGATCGGGTCGTTGGCGAAGCCGAGGTAGTTGTTGGAGCAGAAGTTGAGGACGCGGCGGCCGTCGATCGTCAGCCAGGCGCCCTGCGGGCCCTGGAGCGAGCGGATCGTCGTGAACAGCCCGCTGGCCTTGAGCTCGGCCAGGTCGTGCACCAGGTAGGCCAGCTTGGCCTCGGCGGCCGGGGTGGCGTCGGACACGGGGATCCTCCCGGGGCGGCCCGCACGGCGGGCGGCGGCGTCACGGCAGCAGCACGACCTTGAGGCTCTCGCCCGCGCGCATGGCGTCGAAGGCCGGCTGGAAGTCGTCGAGCGCGAACCGATGGCTGATGAGCGGGCGCAGGTCGACCGCGCCGGTCTGCAGCAGGCGGCGCATCCGGTGCCACGTCTCCCAGATCTTGCGGCCGTAGATGCCGCGCACGGTGGCCCCCTTGAGGACGACATGGCTGGCCCAGTCGAGCTCGATCGGGCCGCTCGGCAGCCCGAGGACCGCCATCTCGCCGCCCGGCCGCAGCGCCCGCGCGCCCTGGTCGATGGCCCGCGCGCTGCCGCTCATCTCGAGCACGACGTCGACGCCGGCGCCGTCTGTCCGATCCTCGATCGCCGCCACGACGTCGCTGCGCGCGTCGAAGGCGCCGTCGGCGCCCATCGCCCGCGCCACCGCGAGCCGCGACGGGTTGACGTCGGTCACGTAGACGGCCGCCGCGCCGGCGACCCGCGCCACCGGGATCGCCATGAGGCCGATCAGGCCGCCGCCGCCGGTGATGAGCACCGTCCGGCCCGCGACGTCCTGGGCGTGGACGGTGTGGACGGCGTTGCCGAACGGGTCCTGGAGGCAGGCCACCTCGGGCGGCAGCGACGGATCGTTCAGCCAGAGGTTGCGGCGCGGCACCACCACGAACTCGGCGAACGCGCCGTCGCGGTCGATACCGATCACCTCCATGTCCTTGGCCAGGTGCTCGTGGCCGGGCACCACGTGCCGGGCGCCCTCGAGCACGACATGCCCCTCGCCCGACGCCGGCGCGCCGAGCGCCACGTCGTCGACGCCCGGCCCGAGCGCCACGACCTCGCCGGCGAACTCGTGCCCCAGCGTCACCGGCGGCCGGATGCGGCTGGCGCTCCAGCTGTCCCAGTTGTAGATGTGGACGTCGGTACCGCAGATCGAGGCGGCCGTCACCTTGAGCAGCACCTCGCCCGCCCCCGGCTGCGGCACCGGCACGCGCGCCAGACCCAGGCCCTCGCCCGGCGCGAGCTTGCGGACGGCCCGCATCGTCTCGGGAAGCGTCACGATCGGCGGCCTCTCTGGTGCGGCCCGGCGGCGGCCGGGCATCGGCGCCGGGTCCCCGGCGGGGCGGGGCGGAGTATACCAACCCGGTGGGGAAAGCCCGGGGTTGCGATCGTCTCCCCCACCGTCTCCCCCGTTGACATTCGCCCAGCCGCGCCCTACCATCGCCCCCCGCCCGCCGCGCCGAGTGCACGAGGCCGCCGTGTTCGACCGCATCGGGGACTGGCTGGACGCCCAGCCGCCCAACCGACGCCGCCTCAGCGCGGTGCTGCTGGCGATCATCGTCCTGACGCTGCCGTGCTACGGCGTCGGTGGTGCGGTCTACCTGATGTCGGCGCCGGCGGCGCCCGGCGCGCCGGGCCCGGCGGCCGGTGACGCCGCCGCAGCCACCGCCCCGGCAAGCGACACGGCCACGGCCGCGCCGGACGAGGCGCCCACCGACCGCACGGACGCGCCGCCGCCCGACGACGCGCCGACCGTCGTCCGGCGCGCCACGGCGACGCCCGGCCCGGTCCTCGACGAGCCGCCGGCGACCGCGGTCGCGACGCCGTTCGCGCCCACCGCCACGCCGCCGGTCGAGCCCACGGCCGTGCCGACCGACGCGCCCACGGCCGCGCCGACGTCGGTGCCCACCGCCGCCGCCACCGAGCCCGCGGCCACCGCCGCGCCGACGACGGCGCCGCCGGCGCCGACCGACCCGCCGACCGCGCCGCCCGCCGAACCGCCTGCCGAACCGACCGCCGAGCCGACCGCCGGGCCATGACGGCGCCCACCCTGGCCCACGACCTCACCGCCCTCGCCGCGCTCGACGGCCCGGCCGGCGGCGAGGAGGCCGTCGCCACCGCGCTGGCCACCGCGCTGGCGCCGCACGTCGACCGCGTCCGCCGCGATGCGCTCGGCAACGTGATCGCCGAGCGCGCGCCGCGTCCGGCGCCGGGCGCCATCGACGGGCCGGCGCCGGTGTTGTGGCTCACCGCCGGCCTCGACGAGCCCACGTTGCACGTCGCGCGCCTCGACCCCGGCGGCCTCGTTCGGTTCGTGCCGGTCGGCGGCGTCGACATCCGCGCCTGGCTGGGCCAGCCGGTGACCGTCCACGGCCGCCGGCCGCTGCCCGGCGTGATCGGCACCCGGCCGCCGCACGTCCTCGACGCCGCGCAGCGCGACGCCACCCCGGCCGTCGACGATCTGTTCGTCGATCTCGGCCTCGGCGACGAGGACGCGCGCGCCGCCGTGCAGATCGGCGATGCGATCACGCTGCGGCGCCCGCCCGTCGCGCTCGCCGCGGGCCGGACGACCGGCAAGGCCGTCGGCCGGCGGGCGGCGCTGGCCGCGCTCGTGGCCGCCGCGCGCGCGCTGGCGGCGGTGGACCCACCGTGCGCCCTGCGCTTCGTCGGCGCCGTCCAGTCGGGGCTCGGCCTGCGCGGCGGCGCGGCGCTGGGGGGCGGGGCGGGCGAGGTCGATGCGCCGCCCGACGCGCGAACCGGCGGCGACACCGCGCGGCCGATCCACGCCGCGCTGGCCCTGGCGACGACGGCCGCGGCGCAACGCGGCGTCGAGGCCGGCCCGGCCCTCGGCGGCGGCCCGGCGATCGGGCGCGGCCCGAACGTCCACCCGCGGCTGTTCGAGCGATTCGTGGACGCCGCGGGCGCCCACGAGATCGCCCACCAGGTCGAGGCGCTGCCGGCGCTGGCGCCGTCCGAGGCGGCGGTGCTGCAGATCGCGGGCCGCGGCGTTGCGACCGCCTGCCTGGCGCTGCCGGTGCGCTACGGCGGAACGGCGGCCGAGGTCGTCGCGGTCGTCGATGCCGAGCGGGCGGCGCGGCTCGTCGCGGCCGTGGCGGTCGGATTCGACGCCGCGGCGGCGGCCGCCCTCCGCCCGGCGCTCGGCGCGGTGGCGGGTTCGGCGGCGCCTGCCGCGGCCGGCGCGGCGGTGGGTCCCGACCGGGCCGGCCGGTCGTGAGCGCGCGCCGCAGCCCGCCCGCCGCGGCGGACGGCCTCGATTGGCCGCTCCTCGTCGCCCTGACCGACGCGCGCGGCGTGAGCGGCGACGAGGACCGGGTGCGGGCGCTGCTCGCCGATGCCGTGGCGCCGCACGTCGACGCGCTCTGGACCGACCCGACCGGCAACCTCTACGCCCTGCGGCGCGGCGCTCGGGCCGGGTCCGCCGACGAGCCGCCGGTGATGGTCTGCGCCCACATGGACGAGGTCGGCCTCATCGTCACCGCGGCCGACGGCGACGGCCTGCTGCGGCTGGCGGCCGTGGGCGGCGTCGTGCCGGCGTCCGTGGTCGGCCAACGGGTCCGGATCGGCGCCGGCGGCGTGCCCGGCGTCGTCGGGCTGCCGCCGCACGCGGCCACGACGGACGCCGACCGCGCGCGCCTGCCGGGGCTGGCCGAGCTGCGCATCGACATCGGAGCGGCGACGCGCGAGGCGGCGCTGGCGCTGGTGGCGGTCGGCGACGTGGCGGTGTGGGACACGGCCACGCTCGACCTCGGCCACCGGCTGCTGGGCAAGGCGTTCGACGACCGCGCCGGCTGCTGGGCGCTGGCGATGCTGCTGCGCGCCCGGCACGCGCCGGACGTCGTCGGCGTGTTCAGCGTCCAGGAGGAGACGGGGCTGCGCGGCGCCGGCGTCGCCGCCCACCGCCTGGCGCCGGCCGTCGCATTCGTGCTGGAGTGCGGCACCACCGATGACACCCCTCGGCAGCGCGACGACGCGCCCGTGATGCGCGTCGGCGACGGCCCGGCGATCACGCTCGTCGACAGCGGCCTGGTCGCCGATCGCCGCCTTGTCGAGCAGCTGCGCGCCGCCGCAGCGCGCGCCGGCATCCGCCACCAGCTGCGCGCGCCGAAGGGCGGCGGCACCGACGGCGGCCGGATCCACCGCATGCGCGCCGGCATCCCCACCGCCGTCGTCTCGGCGCCGTGCCGCTACCTGCACGGTCCGCAGGCGCTGGTGGCCAAGGACGACCTGGCCGGGATGGTCGCCCTCCTCGGCGCGACGCTGGCCGACTTCACCCCGCCGCGCCCCGCCTGACCCCCTCCGAGGTGCCGCCATGCCCGCCGCCGATGCCCCGCGCCCGACGCCGCCGACGACCCCGACGTCCCCGACGACTCCGACGTCCCCCGCGCCGATCCCGCTTCTCGACGCCCTGGCCGCGTTCGTGCCGGTCTGGGGCCCGAGCGGCCGCGAGGAGGCGGTGCGCAGCGCCATCGCCGCCTGGCTGGCGCGCCACGCCCCGGCCGTCGAGGTCATGCGCGTCGACGCCATGGGCAACCTCGTGACGCGGCTGCCGGCGCGGCGCGCGACCGGCCCGCGGCCGCCGCGGCTGCTCCTGGCGGCGCACATGGACGAGATCGGCGTCATCGCCAACCACGTCGACGCCGCCGGCTTCGTCCGCTTCAGCGCGGTCGGCGGGGTGCCGGTAGCCGATCTCGTCGGGCTGCGCGTCCGGTTCGAGGGTGGACTCGAGGGCGTGGTCGACATCGAGGCCGCGGCCCGCAAGGGGCAGCCGCCGCCGCCGCCCGCGCTCGACGGCCTCTACATCGACGTCGGCGCCGCCGGCCGCGACGGCTGCCCGGTGGCGGTCGGCGACGCGGCGGTGTTCACCGGCGGCCTGTCGTGGCTGGCCGGTGGCCGGCGGGCGATGGCGCCGAACATGGACAACCGCGCGGGCTGCGCCGCCCTGGCCGAGGCGCTGCGGCGTCTGGCCGAGGCCGAGCCGGCCGCCGACGTGTTCGGCGTGTTCACCGTCCAGGAGGAGATCGGGCTGCGCGGCGCCCAAACAGCGGGCTTCGGCGTTGCGGCCGACGTCGCGCTGGCCGTCGACATCACCGGGGCGGGCGACCTGCCGGGCGCGGCGCCGCTGGCGCTGGCGCTGGGGGCCGGGGCGGCGGTCAAGCTGGCGGACGGCGGTATGATCAGCCACCGCGGCGTGGCCGAGTGGCTGTTCGAGCGGGCCGCGGCCGGCGGGATCCCGGTTCAGCGCGAGGTCCTGCCGGGCGGCACCACCGACGCCGCCGCGCTGCAGCTGGCGCGCGCCGGCGTCCCGGCCGGGGCCGTCAGCATCCCGACCCGCCATGCCCACCGGCCGGGCCAGGTCGTCGACCTCGGCGACCTCGAAGCGGTCACGGCGCTGCTCGTCGCGGCCGGACTTGGACCCTTCGACCAGCCGTGGTATGCTCCGGAAGATTGAACGATGAACGTCCGCATGCCGGCCGCGCCGGCGAGTGCCCACGGTGGAGGGCTTCGAAGCACATGTCGATCACCCAGGAAAAGAAGCAAGCGCTCATCGCCGACTACCGGCGCGACGAGCACGACGTCGGTTCGCCGGCGGTGCAGATCGCGATCCTGACCGAGCGCATCCGCAACCTGACCGAGCACGCCAAGCAGAACAAGCACGACCAGCACTCGAAGCGCGGTCTCCTGCGGCTCGTCGGCCAGCGCAAGCGAATGATGCGCTACATGAACCGAACCGATCACGCCGCCTACCGCGAGCTGATCGGCCGCCTCGGCATCCGCGGCTAACGCCGCCGAGCGCCGAGCCACGCGCCGTGCCTGGCGGACCTCGGTCGGCCGCGCGGCGCCGCGCGCCCGGACGATCGCGTCCGGCGCCGTCTCAGACGTCGCGACCTCAGGACTTGGGGGCTGCCCCGCCTGCCGCTCCGCCGGCGGTGGGCGGGGCAGCCCCCAGTTCCTGACGTCGGGCGTCTGGCCTCCGCCCCAACCCAAAGGATGGCCCGCACGATGTCCGATCCCCGCCTCTCGCTCTCGCCCGACGACCTCAGCGGCCCGCCGCCGGTGGTCCGCCCGATCGACGCTCCGGAGCGCGTCTACAGCTGCGACGTCGGCGGCAAGACGTTCACCTTCCGCACCGGACAGCTGGCGCTCTTGGCCGGCGGCGCCGTCACCTGCCAACTCGGCGACAGCGTCGTCTTGGCCACGGCGTCGACGAGCGCCTCGGTGCGCGACATCGACTTCATGCCGTTGTCGGTCGAGTTCGAGGAGAAGCTCTACGCCGCCGGGCGCATCCCAGGCTCGTTCTTCCGCCGCGAGGGCCGGCCGAGCGAGTCGGCCATCCTCACCGCCCGCCTCATCGACCGCCCGCTGCGGCCGCTGTTCCCCGAGGCGATGCGCAACGACGTCCAGATCATCACCTCGGCGCTGTCGAGCGACAACAGCAACTACCTCGACATCCCGGCCATGAACGCGGCCTCGGCCGCCCTCATGGTCAGCAACGTGCCGTTCCCGGAGCCGATCGCCGGCATCCGCGTCGGGCTCGTCGACGGCCAGCTCGTGTTCAACCCGAACGCCGAGGAGATGGAGCGCAGCGTGCTCGACCTGCGCCTGGCGGCCACCGAGGGCGCGATCCTCATGGTCGAGTGCGCGGCGGCCGAGGTCGACGAGGAGACGATGCTCGGCGCCATCCGGGCCGGCCACGACGCCATGCGGCCGCTGCTCGCGCTGCAGCGCCGCATGCAGGCCGAGGTCGGCCGCCCTAAGGCCGATGTCCACCTCGACGCGCCGCCGGCCGAGCTCGAGGCCGACTGCAACGCCTCATGCCGCGCCGACCTCGACGCGATCGTCGCCGACGCCACGCTCCTGAAGGACGACCGTAACGCCCGCATCGACGCCGTCCAGGCGGCCTGGCAGGCCGCCTTCCTGCCCGGCGAGGGGGGCGCGCCGCCTGCCAAGCTGGCGCCGGACGGCAAGCCGTACATGGTCAAGCACATCAAGGCGGCTTTCAAGCACGCCATCTCGGCCGCCGTGCGCGAGCGGATCCTCAGCGAGGGCCTGCGCCCCGACGGCCGCCGCACGCGCGAGATCCGGCCGCTGGGCTGCCGCGTCGGCCTGCTGCCGCGCACCCACGGCTCGGCGTTGTTCCAGCGCGGCGAGACCCAGGTGCTGTCGGTGGCGACGCTGGGCACGATGGGCGAGGGACAGAAGCTCGACTCGCTGCGGCCGGAGACCACGAAGCGGTGGATGCACCACTACAACTTCCCGCCGTTCTCGACCGGCGAGACCTGGCCAATGCGCGGCCCGCGCCGCCGCGAGATCGGCCACGGCGCGCTCGTCGAGTCGGCGCTGAAGGCGATCCTGCCCGACGAGGCGACGTTCCCCTACACGATCCGCGTCGTCAGCGAGTGCCTGATGAGCAACGGCTCGACGTCGCAGGCCTCGGTGTGTGCGGCCACCCTCGCGCTCATGGACGCCGGCGTGCCGATCAAGGCGCCGGTGGCGGGCATCGCCATGGGCCTGATCAGCGATCCCGTGGGCGGTCGCCACGCCGTGCTCACCGACATCCAGGGGATGGAGGACCACCTCGGCGACATGGACTTCAAGGTCGCCGGCACCGCGGTCGGCATCACGGCGCTGCAGATGGACATCAAGATCGGCGGCCTGCCCGACGCCGTGCTGCGTCAGGCCCTGGCGCAGGCGCGCGAGGCGCGCCTCCTCATCCTCGGCCTGATGACCGACACCCTGCCGGCGCCGCGCAGCGAGCTGTCGCCGTTCGCGCCGCGGATCATGACCCTCAAGATTCCGGCCGACGCGATCGGCAAGCTGATCGGCCCGGGCGGCAAGAACGTCCGGATGATCGAGGAGCAGACCGGCGTCAAGGTCGACATCCAGAACGACGGGACGGTCTACGTGGCGTCGAGCGACGGCGCCGCCGCCGAGAAGGCGCGCGGCATCATCGAGGGCTTGACCGCGGGACCGCAGCTCGGGGCCGTCTACACCGGCTCCGTGAACCGGATCACCGACTTCGGCTGCTTCGTCGAGATCATGCCCGGCGTCGACGGCATGGTCCACATCTCGCAGCTCTCCAACGAGCGCGTGGCCACCGTGGCCGACGAGGTCCAGCTCGGCGACGAGGTGACCGTCATGGTGACCGACGTCGCCGACGGCAAGGTGCGGCTGTCGCGCCGCGCCGTCATCGAGGGCTGGACCCTCGAAGAGGCGCGGGCCAACGACGCCGGCGCCGGCGGCCGCGGCGGCGGTCGCGGCGGGCCGCCGCGCGGCGGCGGCTACGGCGATCGCGGCGGCGACCGCGGCGATCGGCCCCGCTACGGCGACCGCGACGGTGGCCGCGGCGGCGATCGACCCCGCTACGGCGGCGATCGCGGCTGACGGCGACCCCAAGACCGATCCATTCGCGGCGGCGCGGCGTGGTCACGCCGTCCCGGCCGAGGGCGTTACACGTTCAGCACCCCAGGGAGGGCCTGTACCATGATCCGACCGATCCACGTTCTTGCCGGCTGGGCCGCGGCCGTGGCCGCGCTCGGTGTGGCCACCAGCGCCGCGCCGGCGTCGGCTGCGCAGCCGACGGCGCCGGTGCGCCAGGTCGTCCCCGCGACGGCCGCGGTCGTCGACGCCGACGCCTGGTCGAGCGCCGGCCTGGCGCCGGGGCGGCTGAGCGTCATCGTCCGCCTCGACGGTGCGCCGGTCTGGCGCGTCGCGTCGGAGGCGCAGAAGCGCGGCCGACCGCTGGCCAAGGACGGCCTGCGCGCCGCGCGCCGCGACCTGGCCCGCCGGCAGGCGCCGACGGTGCGCGCCGTCGAAGGGCTGGGGGCGACGGTGGTCGGACGCTTCCAGGGCACGCTGAACGCGCTGCACGTCCACTGCACGCCCGAGCAGCTGGCGGCCATCGCGCAGCTTCCGGGCGTCGTCGCGATCCGTAAGGCGCCGATCCACACCGTCGACAACGTCGACGTCCGGCCGCACACCGGCGCGGCGGCGGTGGCGCAGCAGCTCGGCTTCGACGGCACCGGCGTGACGATCGCCGTCTTCGATACCGGCATCGACTACACCCACAAGGACTTCGGCGGCTCGGGCGACCCGGCGGAGTTCGCCGCGAACGACCCCGAGACGACGGACGATGGCGGGTTCCCGACCGCCAAGGTGGTCGGCGGCTATGACCTCGCCGGGCAGTACTACCACCCCGGTTGCCCGCAGCAGACCGAGACCTGCTGGCAGACGCCGCAGCCGGACGACGATCCGATCGACGGCAACGTCGACCCCAACGGCAAGCACGGCACCCACGTCGCCGGCACGGCGGCGGGCATCGGAACGGACAAGGTCGGCGCCGGCACCGCGCCGGGCGCCAGCCTGGTGGCCATCAAGGTCTTCGGCTCGCCGGCCGGCATGCAGGGCTCGACCGACCTGACGATCGAGGCGCTCGAGTGGGTCTACAACCACAACACGACCCTTGACAACCCCGACGGCGACGTGCCCGGCCACCGGCCCAGCACGCTCATCGACGTCATCAACATGAGCCTCGGCAGCAACTACGGCGGCGGCACGGCCGAGTACGCCGAGGTGGTGGCGGCCCTGCACCAGGCGGGCGTCACGGTCGTCGCGTCGGCCGGCAACGCCGGCAACCTGCCCTACATCACCGGCTCGCCGTCGTCGACCGAGATGATCCTGTCGGTCGCCAACACGTTCGCCAGCGGTGAGTTCGAGCAGCTGTTCCGGGCGTCATGGACCGAGGCGGGCGCGGCCAAGCAGTTCGAGACCGGCTACCTGGCCGACACGGGCTGGCTGCCGCAGATCACGACGCCGTTGCTCAACAAGCCGATGGCGTACTTCGGCAAGGCCTGCAACGCGAACCCGGCCGAGCCCTTCCAGGACGTGAACGAGAAGGTGGCGCTCGTCGAGCGCGGCGACTGCGCGTTCACCGACAAGGTGCGCAACGCCCAGGCCAAGGGCGCCGTCGCCGTCGTCATCTTCAGCGGGTTGACCGCCAAGGTGCCGATGGGCCCGTCGGGCAACCCGCCGTTCCCGACGATCCCGGCGATCATCATCGACCGCGACCGCGGCCTCGAGATCCAGACCCTGCTCCAGAACGGCACGCCGGTCATGGCGACGATCGACCCCAGCGTCAAGGTGCCGCTGCCGTGGCTGACCGACACGGTCGCCGACTCGAGCAGCCGCGGGCCGAGCCGCGCCACCGGGCTCATCAAGCCGAACATCAGCGCGCCGGGCCAGAACACGTTCAGCGCACTGGCCGGCTCGGGCACCGACGGCGTCAGCTTCAGCGGCACGTCGATGTCGGGGCCGGCCGTGGCCGGCATCGTCGCCCTGTTGGCCCAGCGCAACCGGGCGCAGGAGCTCGGCATGTCGGCCGCCGACCTGGCGGCGCTGGCGATGAACTACGCCACGCCCGCGATCCGGCTGGGGCGCAACGACACCGGTCCGCTCGTCGGCGTCACCCGCCAGGGCGCCGGGCGCGTCGACGCGCTGGCGGCGGCGAAGGGCAGCGTCGTCGTCCGTTCGGACCGCGGCCTGGCCGAGTTCAGCTTGGGCGACGTGAACGTGACCGACCCGCTGACGACGATCCCGCGCCAGATGACGGTGCGCAACCTGACCGAGACCACCAAGCACTACCGGCTGTCGAGCGTGTTCGCCTTCCCCGAGGAGGATGCGGGCAAGGGCCTGGCGGTCGAGGTGCCGGACGACGTCGTGACCGTCGAGGGCGGGGACGAGGTGCCGGTGACGATCGAGTTCAAGGTCACGCCCGGCCAGCTGCGGGCCTGGGACCTGGCGGGGCTCGACGGGATGTCGGCGGCCAAGGAGCCCGCCTTCCGGACGCACGAGATCGACGGCTTCGTCGTCCTGACCGAGACCGACGCCGCCGGTGCGCCGGTGGCGGACGGCGAGGTCGTCGGGTTGCCGTTCCACGTCCTGCCGCACCGCCGGGCGTGCGTCCAAGCCACGACCCACGACGCCGTGACGATCGCGGACACGACGACGCAGGTCGACCAGCACTACGAGCATCCCTGCCAGCTGCCCGGGCAAATGTTCGCCGCCTACCTCGGCGGCGTCGACGCGGCCGAGTCGACGGTCGACGACAGCGACATGCCGTCGCCGATCGACATCGGCGCGGTCGGCGTGAACGCCGGCGTCGTGCCGGCCTCGGACGGGACGGCGCTGCCGATCGTCCAGTTCACGCTGACGACGCACGGACCGCGCCGCACGCCGTCGCCGCTGGGCTACTTCGTCTACGTCGACGCCGACGTCGACGGCGATTGGGACACCGTCGTCTTCCCGTACCCGGAGTCGGCCGCCAACGCCGCCGCCCCGGCCGGCCGCTTCCTCGTGGCGTGGGCGGGCGTCGATCCGACGAACCTCCAGCCCACGGGCCAGCTGAGCGCGGCGTTCCTGCAGTTCTACGACCTCGGCGAGAGCGTGACGACGCTGGCGGTGCCGGCGGCGGCCGTCATGCCGGGCAGCGACATCGCGGCCGGCACGCTCCGCTTCCGCTACGCGGTGGCGCTGCGCGACCAGTACGAGGACTTCCCGAAGACGAGCAAGTGGCTGGGCGACGACATGGCGCCCGACGGCCTGGTCGACGGCGAGGGCTACGAGTTCGACCTGGCGCGCCAGGGCTGCCTGACCCTCACCGACCCGACGAACCCGACCCTCGACCTGTTCGATGTCGGCGTCGGCATTCCGAGCTTCCCGGGCGGCGCCCAGTCGCGGTCGAAGATCGGCAACGCGTGCGGCGAGATCGACGGCACGATCGAGACCGGGGTACTCTCGATCTTCCGCACGAACCTGCCCGGCCCGGCGTCGTGGCAGGCGCGCAACGTAACGCTGCGCTCCGGCGGCGTGGCGTACCTGCCCTACCTGAGCCACATGCACACGTTCGAGGGCTACGCGGTGCCGACCCCCGAGCCGCCGACCGCCGAGGCGCCCACGCCCGATCCGGCGGTGCCCACGGCCGAGGGACCGACGGCCGAGCCCCCGACCGCCGAGCCCCCGACGCCGATGCCGTAGGGCCGCTGCCGGCGCGCGACGCCGGCGCGACCGCGCCGCGAACGAACAGGGGCCGCCTCGCGAGGCGGCCCCTGTCGCTGTCCAGGGGGGTGACCGGGCGCCCGCCGCGCGATCGGCGGGCTGGGCTGGACGCCGGCGGGCGTCCCGGGCCCGCTAGTACGGCGCGCAGAGATCGCCGCCGAGGCCGGCGACGATCGCCTGGGCGATGACCTGGATGAGGACGGTCGCGACGATCGGCGAGAGGTCGAGCGGGCCGGCGGCCGGCAGCCAACGGCGGATCGGCTCGAGGATCGGGTCGGTGAGCTGGAACAGGATCCGCTTGGCGGCGTTCGTCGGCACTGGGCTGGGATCGATCCAGCTGTAGAGCACGCGCGCCAGGATCGCCAACGTCATCAGCGAAGCGACGGCCTGCACGGCGTTGGCGATCGGGCACCAGATGTCCACGTCAGCTCAGTCCTCTGCTTGGAACAGGAGTCGCCCGACGCGCACCTGCGTCGAGCCGGCTTCGATCGCCCATTCGAAGTCGTCCGTCATGCCCATGGATAGCACGTCCCACGGCCGCTGCGGCACGTGCCGGCGCAGCGTCTCGCGGAGCGCGCCCACGCGCTCGAACGCGCCGCGGATGTCCGCCGGCGACGGCGACTGCGGCCCGATCGCCATCAGCCCGTCGACCCGCAGCCAGGGCAGCGCGACGATCGCCGCGGCGGCGTCGGCCACGTCCGCCAGGGCGAAGCCGCTGCGGGCCGCGCTGCCGGTCACGTTCACTTCGAGCAGGATCGGCAGCGTCCGACCGGCGTCGGCGGCCAGGGCGTCGAGCCGGTGGGCCAACGCCAGCGAGTCGACGCTGTCGACGGCGTCGAAGCACGCCACGGCGCGCCGCGCCTTGTTGGACTGCAGGTGGCCGATCAGGCGCCAACGCGGCCGGGCGTGACCGTCGCGCGCCAGCGCCGCGTCGACCGCCGCGATGCGGACCTCGGCGTCCGCCACGCGGTTCTCGCCGCAGTCGGATACGCCGGCCCGCACCGCCGCCGCGACGTCGGCGACGGCGGCGGCCTTGGTGACCGCCACCAACGTCACCTCGGACGGATCGCGCCCGGCGCGCGCGCACGCGGCGGCGATCCGCGCCCGCACGCGCGCCACGCGCTCCGCCACTGCCGCAGCCCCGAGCGCGGACGCCTCGATCGGCGGCGTCACACCCCCCCCTCGAGTCGCAGCGGCTGCGGGCCGGCGCTGTAGCTGCCCAGCGCGCCGTTCACCATCCGCCGCGTGCTCTCGCCGACGTATTCGCGCGCCATCTCGACCGCCTCGTTGATCACGACGCGCAGCGGCGCCGAACCGGACGCGATCTCCCACAGCGCGATCCGCAGCAGGTTGCGGTCGACCGGCGCCATCTGCGGCACCGGCCACTCGGGCGCGATCTGGGCGATCACGGCGTCGATGCGCTCCCGCGCCCGCACCACGCCGCGCACGATGGCGGCCCCGTACGCCGCCTGCGACCGCAGCGTCGTCACCTTGGCGTGCGCCGCCTCCACCGCCGCCGCGTCGACGCCGCACGCCGCGGCCAGCGCATCCCGCTCGGCCGCCGGCAACGGCTCGGACCAGCCGTCGGCCGCGGGGCCGTCCGCAGGCTCGACCACGAAGACCGGCGCCGCGGCCGCGGCCAGCGCCAGCGCCAGCCGCGGTCCGCCGCCGTCCGGCGTGGCCAGCGCATCCTCGATCAGCGCCTGGGCGCGGTGCAGCAGCACCGCCTCCAGGTCGTGGTCGCTCTGGTCAAGCTCGTAGAGCGCCTCGAGCGCCATGCGCCGGGCGCGGCGTCGCCCCTTCACGCGCCGTCCGCGGTCGTCGCGGCCCGCTCGGGCCGGCCGGTCCGGCGCGCCACCGCGCTCACAGCGTCAAGCCGCCGTCGACGCGCAGCACTTGGCCGGTGATGAACGCGGCGTCCTCGGAGCACAGGAACGCGACAGCGCCGGCCACGTCGTCCGGCGACCCGAGGCGGCCGAGCGGCGTATGGGCCACCGCCTGCTCGATCGCCGCCCCGGCCAGCTCGGCCGTCATGTCGGTGGCCACGAACCCCGGCGCCACCGCGTTGGCGGTGATGCCGCGGCTGCCGACCTCCTTGGCCGTGCTCTTGAGGAAGCCGACGAGGCCGGCCTTGGCGGCGGCGTAGTTGGCCTGCCCGGCGTTGCCGTCGAGGCCGGTGATCGAGGTGATGCCGATGAGCCGGCCGTAGCGCTGACGCAGCATCGGCTTGAGCGCCGCCCGGGTCAGCGCAAACGCGCTGGTCAGGTTCGTGGCCAGGACGTCGTCCCAGTCCGGGTCCTTCATGCGCATCAGCAGGCCGTCGCGCGTGATCCCGGCGTTGAGGACGACGATGTCGAGCTGGCCGAGCTCGCGCGTCACCCGCTCGACGAGCGCCGCCGACGCGTCGCGGTCGGCGACGTCGGCGCCGAAAGGGAGGGCGACGCCGCCGGCCGCGGCGATCGCCGCCACGACGGCGTCGGCCTCGGCGGCCCGCTGGCGGTAGTGGACGGCCACGGTGGCGCCGTCGCGCGCCAGGCGCTCGGCGATGGCGCGGCCGATGCCGCGCGAGCTACCGGTGACGAGCGCGACCCGTCCCTTCAGCGCAGCCACTTCAGGCGTCTCCTGGCGAGCGCGCGCCGCACCGAGGGCCAGCGCGGCGGCGGACGGACCGCGCGCCCAGCGCGGGCGGTGCGGCGGGAACGGCGCTCAACGCTCGGGCGGCTCGCCGAGCGCGTGCACCGTGATCTCGGCGTCGGGCCAACCGCGTGCGACGCGCTTGACAAGGCCGCCGAGGACGGTGCCAGGTCCGATCTCGTAGAACGTGCGCACGCCGGCCGCCAGCATCGTCTCGACGCTGCTCGTCCACCGGACGGCGTGGGTGAGCTGGGCGCGCATCTCGGCGCGCAGGTCGTCGGCGGCCGTGATCGGCGCCGCGGTGACGTTGGCGACCACGGGCACGCCCGCGTTCGTCACCGCCAGGGCGTCGACGCGGGCGTTGAACTCTGCCGCAGCCTCGGCCATGAGGTGGGAGTGCGCCGCCACCGTGATCCGAATCGGCACGATGCGCTTCGCCCCGGCGGCCTGCAGCGCTTCGCACGCCTGGGCGACGCCGTCCACGGTGCCCGAGATCACCACCTGGCCCGGCGCGTTGTAGTTGCCGACCTGCACGCCCGGCACGGTGGCGCAGGTCGCTTCGACCACCCCGTCGTCGAGGCCCAGGATGGCCGCCATCCCGCCCGGATGGCGCCGGCCCGCCTCGCGCATCAGCGTCGCGCGGGCCTGGACGAGCCGCAGCGCGTCCGGGTAGCCGACCGCGCCGGAGGCCACCAGCGCCGCGTACTCGCCCACGCTGTGCCCGGCCACGAAGGCCGGCGGCGGGATCGTCCCGGCGCTGCCGCGCAGCGCGGCCACCGCCGCCACCAACAGCGCCGGCTGCTGGTGCGATGTCTCCTCGAGCGTCTCGGCCGGGCCGTCGGCCATGAGCGCCGGCAGGTCGTAGCCCAGGACCGCGGCGGCTTCCGCCAAGGCGTCGCGGGCGGCCGGCGACCGGTTCGCCCAGCCCGTCGCCATGCCGACGTGGTGCGACCCTTGGCCCGGGAACAGCCAAGCGCTGCTCACGGCCGTCCGCCCGCCGCGTCCGGGCGGGGCACCGGGCGCGTCACGGCCTGTGGGTGCGACGGGCGGGGAGGGCGAATGCTACGCTTCCTCGGCCGACCCGACATAGCGCACGCCGCGGTAGCTGCCGCAGTTCTGACAAACGACGTGCGGCATCATCAACGCGTCGCACGTCTCGCAGGGCACCAGGTTCAGCTTGGTCAGCTTGTAGTGCGTCCGGCGCAGGCGGCGGCGGCGCGGACCGATGCGGCTCTTGGGGGCTGCGCCCATCGTCGATCTCCTCTAGCGATCCGATCCTTCGGGCCCGCTCGGCTCGGCGAGCAGCGCCCGCAAGGCGTCCCAGCGCGGGTCGGTGTCGCCGCGGCACCCGCACGGCCCGTCGTTGAGGTCGTGCCCGCACGTCGGACACAGGCCTTTGCAGTCGGGCCGGCACAGGGCGTGCAGCGGCAGGTTGAGCACGAGCGTCTGCTCGATCACCGCGGACAGGTCCAGCACATGGTGCGCGTCGATCTCGGTGGCCGCCTCGTCTTCCTCGTCCGGATCCCGCAGGACCGGCGGGCCCTCGGGCAGGTCGATCGTCGGCCGAAAGTGCTCGACGAGTTCGAACGCCACCGGGACCCGCGCCGGGGCGAGGCAGCGCGCGCACTCCAGCTCCACCTCGGTCGACAACTGCCCCTGGACCAGGATCCCGGCGTGATCGCGCACGAGTCGCAGTCGGCCGGTCACCGGGGCCACGAGCGCCATGCCGTCGACGTCGACGTCGAGGCGGTCGTCGATGTCGACGGTCCGCGACGTCCCGGTCGGCCGCATGAGCAGGTCGGCCACGTTGTAGCGCATGTAAAGACCTCTCCAGGCGACCCTGGATTGACAACCGGCGGAGTCTAGCCCCAGCCGGGACGGGCGTCAAGTCGCGTGGCGCTGCCGGCTAGCCGCGGGCCTCGCTGGGCACGACGACGGGCTCGGGTGGCGCGGCGCCCGGCTCGAGCTCGACGCGGCCGCCGACCTGGAGGTGTCGGATCCCGTTCTGGACGGTGCGCCCGAACCCCTCGAGCTGGCCGGCGATCCGCTGCAGGACCTCGAGCGCATAGGCATCGGCGTCGGCGCGGATCGCACTGGCCTCGTCGATGGCGCGGGCGATGATCCCGTCGGCCTCGGTCTGCGCCTGGGCGCGGATCGGGTGCTCGGCGGTGAGCGCCGCCGCCTTCTGGTGGGCGGCCTCGATCATCGCCTCGACCTGCTCCTGCGCGGCGCCGAGCCGCGCCTCGCGCTCGGCCTCGATCTGACGGGCGTTCTTGATCTCTTGGGGTACGCTGATCCGCATCTGGTCGACGAGCCGGAGGTACTCGGCCTCGTCGATGATCACGCGCGAGGTGTACGGGATGCGCGCCGAACGGTCGAGGAGCTCCTCGAGCCGGTCGATCAGGACATCGATGTCGATGGCGCACCTCCTTCGCCCGCGGCCTGCGCGGTCGACGCGCGGCCGGCCTCCGCCGGCGATGCATCAGCCCGCAGCATACCCGTCCCCGCCGTCGGCGGCAAGCAGACCGGCCCGGCGCTTGGCGTCCAGCGCCGCCTGCACGCCGGGCGGCACCAAGCTGCTGACGTCGCCGCCCATCCGCGCCACCTCGCGCACGATCGAGGCGCTGACGAAGGCGTGGCTCGGGTCGCTGATGAGCAGCATCGTCTCGATCGCCGGCGCGAGATGCCGGTTCATCATCGCCATCTTGCGCTCGAACTCGAAGTCGTCCGCCACGCGCAGGCCGCGCACGATCACCCCGGCGCCCTCGCCGCGGGCGAACGCGATCGAGAGGCCGCCGAACCGGGTGACGCGCGCGCCAGGGATGTGGGCCATCGCCTCGCGCACCAGGTCGACGCGCTCGTCGGTCGAGAACAGCGGGGTCTTGGCGCTGCCGTCGGGGTGGGCGTAGACGCCGATGACGAGCGACCGGAACACGCGCGCCGCGCGCTCGGCGATCGCGACGTGGCCGCGGGTGACGGGGTCGAACGTGGCCGGGAACACGGCCACGTCGTAGCGGATGCCGGCGTCGGCGGGCGAGGGCGTCATCGTCTGCTCCTGAGGCGGGTCGACGGATCAGGCGCGCTCGGCGCCGGCGGCGAAGGCGTCGGCGGCGGCGCGCAGCGCGGCGTGGGCGGGATCGGCCAGCGACGGGTCCCGGCCGAGCACGGTCTGCGCCACCCGCGCGGCCGCCGCCAGCGGCGCCGGGTCGCCGACGAGCCGCGCAAAGCGGAAGCGATCGGCGACGCCGGCCTGGAGCGTCCCGAAGTAGTCGCCGGGTCCGCGCAGCGCCAGGTCGCGCTCGGCCAGCGCCAGCCCGTCCGACGTGCCGGCGATCGCCGCCAGCCGCTCGGCCGCGCCGCGCGACGGGTCTTCGGCCAGCAGCAGGCAGGTGCCCGGCGCGGCGCCGCGCCCGACGCGGCCGCGCAGCTGGTGCAGCTGGGCCAACCCGAAGCGATCGGCGCCGTCGACCAGGATCACGGTGGCGTTCGGCACGTCGATGCCGACCTCGATGACCGTCGTCGCCACCAGGACCTGGGTGTCGCCGGCGGCGAAAGCCTGCATGGCCTGCTCCTTCTCGACCGGCCGCATCCGGCCGTGGAGCAGCCCGAGCCGGAGATCGCGCAGTGCGCCGGCGCTCAGCTGCTCGAAGACGCCGGTGGCCGACGGGCCGTCCGAGCGCTCGCTGTCCTCGACGAGCGGGCACACGACGAACGCCTGCTCGCCGGACGCGACGCGCTGCTGGACGAACGCGTAGGCGCGGGCGCGCTCGTCGGGCCGCAGCCAGATCGTGCGCACCGGGGTGCGGCCGGGCGGCAGCGCGTCGAGCACGCTCTGGTCGACGTCGGCGTGAAGCACATGGGCCAGGGTGCGCGGGATCGGCGTGGCGGTCATGATCAGGGTGTGCGGCACCATCCCGTCCGCCGACGCGGCCAGCGCGGCGCGCTGCACGACGCCGAAGCGGTGCTGCTCGTCGACGACCGCCAGCCCGAGGCGCGCGAACGCGACGCGGTCCTGGATCAAGGCGTGGGTGCCGATCACGACGTCGATGTCGCCCCGCGCCAGGCCGTCGGCGACGGCGGCCTTCTCGGCCGGGCGCATGCTGCCGACCAGGCGGGCGTACGTCGGCGCGCCCGCCGGTCCGTCGCCGGCGTGGAACGGACGGAAGCCGATCGCCTCCAGTGTTCGGCCGAGACCGCGCCGGTGCTGTTCGGCCAGGATCTCGGTCGGGGCCATGACCGCGGCCTGCCGGCCGGCGCCGGCGCACAGCGCCACCGCCGCCCCGGCGACGGCCGTCTTGCCGCTGCCGACGTCGCCTTGCAGCAGCCGGCTCATCGGCGTCGTCCGGGCGAGGTCGGCGCCGATCTCGTCGATGCAGCGGCGCTGCGCCTCGGTCAGCGCGAACGGCAGCGCCGCGACGAACGCCGCCTGGAGCGGCCGCCCGGCCGCCAGGTCGGGCGCCGGCTGCGCGTCGCGCGCCCGGCGACGGCGGCGCGCCCAGAGCTGCAGCGCCACGAGCTCGTCGAACGCCAGCCGGGCGCGGGCCCGCGCGACGTCGGCGGGGGACTCGGCGTGGTGGAGCGTCCAGACCGCCTCGGCGCGGCCCGGCAGCCCCTCGGCGCGCCGGAGGTCGTCGGGCAGCGGCTCGCCGAGGCACGGCGCATAGCGCTCGGCCGTGGCCGCCACCAGCCGGCGCAACGCGCGCTGGCCCAGGCCCGCCACCAGCGGGTAGACCGGCACGAGCCGGCCGGTGTGGGTGCCCGCCCGGTCGAGCGCCTCCCACGCCGGCGACGACAGGCCGAGGCGGTGGCCCAGGCGCTCGACGCGTCCGCTGGCGGCGATGCCGTCCCCGGCGCGCAGCGTCGACGCCAGGTAGGGCTGGTGGAAGAACACGAGCGGCAGCCGGCCGCTGGCGTCGGCGATCGTGACCGTCACGACGTCTTTCACGCGCTGTCCCGTCGTCCGCCGCACCTCGACGACCCGCCCGGCGACCGTCACCTCGTCCCCGACGCGCACGTCGGCGATGCGCGCTCGGTGGCGAAAGTCCTGGTAGCGCAGCGGGGCGTGGAACAGCACGTCGCGCACCGTGCGCAGACCAAGGCGCTCGAGCGTGGCCGCCAGCTTGGGGCCGACGCCCGGCAGCGCCGTCACGGGCTGGTCGAGGGCCGGATCGTCGGACGCGCGCGGCGCGAAGGCCGGCGGCGCCGCCGCGGGGCGCTGCGCCGGGCGACGGGCGCGCGGCGCACCCGCGCCGCCCTCGGCGGCCGGCGCACGCGTCGCCTCGGCCGCCCCGTCGAGGGCGGCCAGCGCGCGCGCCACGGCGGCGGCGCGGGTCTCGGCGCCGGCGGCGCCGTAGCCGGCCAGCGCCGCCGCGACATCCGCCCGGACGGCCGCCGGGACGGCGGACGCCGTCCCGGCCCAGCGCGCCGCGAACGCGTCCAGGCCGCCGATCACGGCGCGGTCGCGGCAGCCTTGGGACTGCTCGAGGGACAGGATGCGCCGGAGCGGGTCGGCGGGGTCCATCGCGGGGCGGTGCCTGGCGGGAGCGGCGGCGTGCACCCCACGCGCCGGGCGGCGGTCGGGCGGACGGCGCCGCGGGCGGCGCGGCGGCGAGCATAGCCGGCCGCGGCGTCGCGCGCCAAACCGCCGCGCGCGCCGTATCCTTAGCGGGCCTAACAACACACGGCCACGGATCTCTTCACGGCCGAGGCACGTCGTCGCGCCGGTATTGTTAGGGACTCTCAGCGCCGGCCCGCCGCGCGGCGACGGGCCGGCGAACCCGCGACGCGCAGGGGGCGGGCATGGACGTCGTGCTGGCGTTGGGTGGGGGCGGGGTGAAGTGCTTCGCCCAGCTGGGCGCGCTGCGCGGCCTCGAGCGCGCGGGCCTGCGCGTCCGCGGCGTCGCCGCCACCAGCGCCGGCGGCCTGGTCGGCGCCGGCCTGGCGGCCGGCCACGGCATCGACGCGCTGGTCGCGCTGTGCGCCGCCGCGCAGGGCGCGGCCCGCCTCCGGCGCGCCCGTCGCGGCGAGGCGCTGCTCGACGCCCGCGCCGCCCACCGCCTGGTCGAGCAGCTCGTCGGCGCCCGCACGTTCGACGACCTCGCCCTGCCGCTGGCGCTGACGACGGCCCGGCTGGACACCGGCGCCCCGCACGTGCTGCAGCGCGGCGCAGTCGGGCCGGCGCTGCGGGCCGCCATCGCCGTGCCGGGGCTGTTCGCGCCGCAGCCCGTCGGCCCGTGGCAGCTCATCGACGGCGGGGCGGTGGATCCCGTGCCGGTGCGCGCGGCGCGGGCGCTCGCGCCAGGGCTGCCGGTGGTGGCGGTGGTGGTGACGCCGGAACTGGGCGTCGCGGCCGCCCATCCGGCGGGCGCGCGGCTGGCGCGGCTGCCGCTGCTGCGGCGCTTGGGTGCGCTGCGGCCCATCCGGGCCCTGGAGGTCTTCGTCCGCGCCGCCGACTTCGGCCACCGCGCCCTTGTCGAGAGCCGCCTGGCGCTCGACGCCCCCGAGCTCGTCGTGCGGCCGCGGGTGGCACACCTCGACCTCTTCGCTGCGGTCGACGTCGACGCCCTTGTGGCGGAGGGCGAACGGGCCCTGTGGCGCGCGCTGGACGAGTCGCCGCGTCAGCTGGCGCCGGCCAGCGCCGCGTCCGCGGCAGCCCGGAGACGGGCCACCGCGATCGCCGGCGGCACGCCCGCGCCGTAGACGGCCGAGCCGGCCACGCACTGCCTCGCCCCGGCCGCCACCGCCGGACCGATCGTCGTCGCATCGATCCCGCCATCGACCTGGATCGCGGTGTCCAGCCCGCGCTCGGTGATGACCGCCGCCAGGCGGCGGATCTTCGGCAGGCAGAGCGGGATGAACCGCTGGCCGCCGAAGCCGGGGTTCACCGTCATCACCAGCGCCACGTCGACGAGCTCGAGCACGCCCTCGATCTGGCCCGTCGGCGTGGCGGGGTTGATGGCGGCCCCGGCCAGGACGCCGCGGGCGCGGACCGCCTCGAGCGCGCGGTGGAGGTGCGGCGTGGCCTCGGCGTGGACCGTGACGACGTCGGCGCCGGCATCGACGAAAGCGTCGAGGTAGCGCTCGGGCGACGCGATCATCAGGTGGACGTCGAGCCGAACGCGGCCGAGCCGCCGCAGCGCCGCCACCACGGGCAGGCCGACGGACAGATTCGGCACGAAGTGCCCGTCCATGACGTCGACCTGCACGGTCTGGACGCCGGCCGCCGCCACCGCCTCGACGTCGTCGGCCAGCCGCGCGAAGTCGGCCGAGAGGATCGACGGCACGATCTCGACGCCCGGCGCGGCGGTGCGACCGCTCATGGCGCGTCCGCCCCAGCCGGCCGCGGAATCGTGCGGCCGAGCCGACCCTCGGCTGCCCGCGACCGCAGCTGGCCGCAGCCGGCGGCGATCTCGATGCCGCGCCGCATGCGCAGCGTCGTCGGGTAGCCGGCGCGCCGCAAGACGGCCTGGAACCGCGTCGCGTCGTGGTAGCGGCTGGGTTTCAGGGTGCTGCCGGGCGTCGGGTTGAGCGGGATCAGGTTGACGTGGCAGCGCAGGCCGGCCAGCCGCTGCGCCAGGAGCGCCGCCTGCTCGGGGCGGTCGTTGACGCCGGCGATCAGCACGACCTCGATCGTCAGGCGCCGGTGGCCGGCGGCCTGGACGTCGTGGCACGCGGCGAGGACCTCGTCCAGCGGGTAGGTCGCGTTCACCGCCACGAGGGCGCCGCGCAGCGCGTCGTCGGCGGCGTGGATCGACACGGCCAGCCGCACCGGCAGCTTCTGGGCGGCCAGGCGGCGCATGCCGGGCACGATGCCGACCGTCGAGATCGTCAGCCGGCGGGGGCTGAGGCCGAGGCCGGCCGGGTCGACGAGCGTCTCGACGGCGCCCCACGTCGCGTCCCAATTGGCCAGCGGCTCGCCCATGCCCATGAACACCACGTTGTCCAGGCGCTCGCCGTCCGCCGCCACGAGCCGGGCGCACGCCACCGCCTGGGCGATGACCTCGCCGCGGGTCAGGTTGCGCACCAGACCCATCTGGCCGGTGGCGCAGAACACGCAGCCCATCGCGCAGCCGGCCTGGGTCGAGAGGCAGACCGTGTGGCGGCCGCGCGGCGTGGCCGCCGGCGACCCACCGTCCTCGCCGCCCCCATCGTCCGCATCGTCCGCTGGGTCGACATAATGCATCAGGACGGTCTCGACGAGCTGCCCGTCGGATAGGCGGAACAGGAACTTCGTCGCCAGCGCGTCGTCGCTCGTGGTCGTGGCCACCGTCTCGAGCGCGTCGATCGTCAGCGTTTCGGCCAGCCGCGCGCGGGTCGAGCGGGGTAGGTCGGTCATCGCCTCGAACGACGGCGCCAGGCGACGATAGAGCCACCGCCAGACCTGTTGCGCCCGGTACCGCGGCTCGCCCAGGTCCGCCAGGACCGCCGCCAGCGCCGCGGGGTCGAGGTCGTAGGCGTCGCGGCGGGCGGCGCGGTCTGGGTCGGCGGTGGCCGGCGAGGCGGTCGCGAGTGGCTGCATCGCCGCGATTATAGTGCCAGGCGATCGCCGACCGACCCTCACCCGGGGCTCATCCGGCCGTCGGGTGCGGGTGGTATAGTTGCGCCGCGCCGCCCCGTCCCCCCCGGTCTTCGAACGCGGCGCGCTCGACGGCCGTTGACAGGGCGCCGCCACGCGACGCGGCCGGCCGGGAACGACGGTCGGCCACACCCGATCGGCCCGCTCGCCCACCGTGCTGCTGTCCTCGTCCGCCGCGCCGCCGTCGTGGGCCGTTCGCCCGTCCGTCGCCCGCGGGGATTCGCCGGCCCCCATCCAGCGCCAGGAGTGCACCATGGACATCGCCGCCCTCGCGCGTCGCGTCGCCGACAACGTCGAACAGGTCATCTTGGGCAAGCGGCCCGAGGTCGAGCGCCTGCTCGTGGCGATCCTGTGCCGGGGCCACGTCCTGGTCGAGGACGTGCCCGGCGTCGGCAAGACGACGCTGGCCAAGGGCGTGGCGCGCAGCCTGGGCTGCACGTTCAGCCGCATCCAGTGCACCCCCGACCTCCTGCCGAGCGACATCACCGGCGTCTCGATCTTCAACCAGCAGTCCGGTGCGTTCGAGTACCGCCCAGGGCCGATCGTCGCCCAGGTCGTGCTGGCCGACGAGATCAACCGCGCCACGCCCAAGACGCAGTCGGCCCTGCTGGAGGCGATGGAGGAGCGCCAGGTGACGGTCGACGGCGTGACCCGCGCCCTGCCGGAGCCGTTCATCGTGCTGGCGACCCAGAACCCCATCGAGTACGAGGGCACGTTCCCGCTGCCGGAGGCGCAGCTCGACCGCTTCCTGCTGCGGCTGCGGCTGGGCTACCCCGACCCGGCGTCCGAGCTCGCGATGGTCGAGAGCCAGCGCGGCGGCCACCCGATCGAGCGGCTCGGCCAGGTCGTCACCGCGGCCGAGCTCGTCGCGGCGCAGCAGGCGCTGCAGGCCGTCTATGTCGATCCGCTCATCCAGCGCTACGTGCTCGACCTCGTGACGGCCACCCGGTCGCACCCCGATCTCTACCTGGGCGCAAGCCCGCGCGGCACGCTGGCCCTGCTGCGCACCAGCCAGGCCACCGCCGCCATCGCCGGCCGCGACTACGTCGTGCCCGACGACGTGAAGACGATGAGCACCGCCGTGCTGGCCCACCGCGTCATCGCCAGCCCGTCGGCCCGCATCCGCCACGTCGACAGCGAGGCGATCATCGCCGACATCGTCGGCTCGGCGCCGGTGCCGGGCGCGACGGTGCGGGCGCGCGCCTGACGCCCGGCCGTGCTCGGCGTTGCCCTGCTCGTCCTGGGCCTGTTCGTCGGCGTCCTCGGGCTGGCCACCGGCAGCCCGCTGCTGCTGCGGGTGTCCTACATCCTCCTGGCGGCGGTGGCGGTGGCGCGGGTCCTCACCTGGGCCAGCGTCCGCTGGCTGTCGGTGCAGCGCACGACCCGCAGCCGGCGCGCCGAGGTCGGCGGCGTCTGCGAGGAGACGTTCCGGCTGACGAACCGCGGCTGGCTGCCCAAGCTCTGGATCGAGGTCCGAGACGAGAGCGACCTGCCCGGCCATCGCGCCAGCCGCGTCGTCAGCGCCCTGGCGCCGGGCGCGTCGCGGACGTGGTCGGTCCGCAGCACCTGCGTCCAGCGCGGCCAGTTCACCCTCGGCCCGCTGACGCTCGTCGGCGGCGATCCGCTCGGGTTGTTCCAGGCCGTGCGCCACCTCGACGCCACCCAGACGTTCACCGTCTACCCCCGCATGGTGCCGCTCGCCGCGATCGACCTGCCGACCGGCTACCTGACCGGCGGCCAGGTGATCCGGCGGCGGGCGCAGTTCGCGACGACGAACGTCCGCTCGGTCCGCGCCTACCAGCCGGGCGACGCCCTCAGCCGGATCCACTGGCCGACGACGGCCCGCCGCCGCCAGATGTTCACCAAGGAGTTCGAGCTCGACCCGATCGCCGACTTCTGGCTCGTCGTCGACCTCGCCCGCGACGTGCACGTCGGCGCCGCGCCGGAGCGCGGGCCGGACCTGGCCGCCTGGGTCGAGCGCGACGAGCCGCTGCCGCCGACGACCGAGGAGTACGCGATCACCGCCGCCGCCAGCCTGGCGCGCCACTTTCTCGACGCCGGCCGCGCCGTCGGCCTGGTGGCGTACGGCCAGCGGCGGGTGGTGCACCGGCCGGACCGCGGCGAGCGCCAGCTCCACAAGATCCTGGCCAGCCTGGCCGTGCTGCGGGCGGCCGGGCGCACCGGCCTGTCGCAGGTGCTCTCGACCGAGAACGCCGAGTTCACCCGCCACACCACGCTGGTGCTCATCACCCCGGCGACGACGCTGCGCTGGACGGAGAGCGCCCGCGGCCTCGCGTCGCGCGGCGTGCGCACGATGGCCGTGCTCGTCGAGCCGAGCACGTTCGGCGCAGCCGGCTCGAGCCTGGGCGTCGTGGCGGAGCTGGCGGCGATGGGTGTGCCGACCCGCCTGGTGAAGAACGGCGACGACCTGGCCAAGGCGCTAGGCGGGTCCGGCTAGCGCGCCGGCGCAGCAGACTCGCCCCCCCTCTCGCCGTCGGATATAATCGCCCGCCCGTCGAGTGACATGCCCACCGGTGAACCGCCGCCGGTCGGGCCGCGCTGCCTGGAGGACCGACGTGTCGACCGAACCCGAGCGCAACCTGGCCCTCGACCTCGTCCGCGTGACCGAGGCGGCGGCGCTGGCCGCGGCCCGGCACATGGGCCGCGGCGACAAGGAGGCCGGCGACCAGGCCGCGGTCGATGCGATGCGCCTGCTGCTGCGGACGATCCCGATGGACGGCGTCGTCGTCATCGGCGAGGGCGAGAAGGACGAGGCGCCGATGCTCTACAACGGCGAGCCCGTCGGCGCCGGCGGCGGACCGGCGGTGGACGTCGCCGTCGACCCGGTGGACGGCACGCGCCTGCTCGCGCTGGGCCGGTCCAACGCGCTGTCGGTGGTGGCGGTGAGCGAGCGCGGCACGATGTTCGACCCTGGGCCGGTCGTCTACATGGACAAGATCGCGGTCGGTCCGGCGGCGGCCGGGGCGATCGACCTGACGGCGTCGGTCGAGAAGAACCTGCGGGCCATCGCGCGGGCGAACAAGAAGGACCTCGACGATCTCACGGTCGTCGTTCTCGACCGGCCGCGCCACGACGACCTGATCGCGCAGATCCGGTCCACCGGCGCCCGCATCCGGCTCATCACGGACGGTGACGTCGCCGGCGCGATCATGGCCGCCGTCGACGGCACGGGCGTCGACGCGCTCATGGGCGTCGGCGGTACGCCCGAGGGGATCATCGCCGCCTGCGCGCTGAAGTGCGTCGGCGGCGCGATCCACGGGCGGCTGCGGCCGCGCGACGACGCTGAGCGCAGCCGCGCCATCGCCGCGGGCCTCGACGTCGACGCCGTCCTGACGACGGACGACCTGGTGCGCGGCGACAACGTGTTCTTCGCCGCCACGGGCATCACCGACGGCGAGCTCTTGAAGGGCGTCCAGTTCTTTGGCCACGGCGCGTCGACGACGTCGGTCGTGATGCGCAGCCTGTCGGGGACGGTGCGGCGGATCGAGAGCCAGCACCGCTGGGACAAGCTCATGGTCATCAGCCAGGTGGACTACGACGGGTCCAACCGCGCCATGCGCTGAGCCGCCGCGTCGGCACGCCGCCGACCGGCCGTCGCCGGCGCACCTGCCGCGCCGCGAGCCGACGACGCCCTTGCCCGGGAGCCGAACCGCGTGGAGATCGCCGAACTCGAAGCGATGACCGTCGATGCCCTGCGCGCCGTGGCCCGGGCGCACGACGTCGACGGCGCCGACCATCTCAAGAAGACCGACCTCGTGTTCGGCATCCTCAAGGCCGAGGTCGAGCGCGAGGGCCACCACTTCGGCGGCGGCGTGCTCGAGATCGTCCAGGACGGGATCGGCTTTCTGCGGGCGCACAACTTCAAGCCGGGCCCGGACGACGTCTACGTCTCGCAGTCGCAGATCCGGCGCTTCGGGCTGCGCACCGGCGACCTCGTCATCGGCCAGGTGCGGCCGCCCAAGGACAACGAGAAGTTCAGCGGCCTGCTGCGGGTCGACGCGATCAACGGCGAGCCGCCCGAGGCGGCTTTCGCCCGGCCGCGGTTCGAGCAGCTCACGGCCATCTTCCCCGACCAACGCCTGGCGCTCGAGACCGAGTCCAACATCACCGCCACCCGGCTCATCGACCTGCTGGCGCCGATCGGCCGCGGCCAACGCGGCCTGATCGTCTCGCCGGCCAAGACGGGCAAGACGACGATCCTCAAGCAGATCGCCAACGGGATCACCGCCAACCACCCCGACGTCGCCCTCATGGTCGTCCTGATCGGCGAGCGGCCCGAGGAGGTCACCGACATGGACCGGTCGGTCGACGCCGAGGTCTACTCGTCAACGTTCGACGAGCCGGTCACCGACCACGTGCGCGTCGCCGAGATGGCGCTGCAGCGCGGCAAGCGGCTGGTCGAGCACGGTCGGTCGGTCGTGATCCTGCTCGACTCCATCACCCGCTTGGCGCGGGCCTACAACCTCGTCGTGCCGCAGAGCGGCCGCACCCTGTCCGGCGGCCTCGATCCGGCGGCGCTCTATCCGCCCAAGCGGTTCTTCGGCGCGGCCCGCAACACCGAGGAGGGCGGCAGCCTGACGATCATCGCCACCTGCCTCGTCGACACCGGCAGCCGCATGGACGACTCGATCTACGAGGAGTTCAAGGGGACCGGCAACCACGAGCTGGTGCTGTCGCGCCGCCTCGCCGAGCGGCGGATCTACCCGGCGCTCGACATCGAGCGGTCCAGCACCCGACGCGAGGAGCTCCTGCTGCCGGCCGAGACGCTCGCCCGGGTCTGGCTGGTGCGCCGCATGATCGACATGATCGGCGGCGGGCACGAGGCCGTCGAGTCGGTGATCGACCGTCTCCAGCGCACGAAGTCCAACGACGAGTTCCTGAGCACGATCCACCAGGCGGTGGACTGACCGCCGTTAAGGTTGGCGTCGGCCGTATCGACGGTCGAGCGCTGGTTGGAACGACGGCCAGCGGGCCGCCGGGGCTTGACTCGGCCTCTGCCGGCCGATACCCTTCGCGGCGGTCGACCGTCCCGTGCGGGCGGGGCGACCGTCGGCCGGCCGGTCCGCGGCCGCCCCGGCGCCGCCTCAGCCTGTAGCGCCGGCTCCTCCCTTCGGCGTGCGTCGGCCACCTTAGCCCGTCCGGCCGCGCGCCCCGCAGGGCATGCACAGCGAGAGCGACCTTGGTCGTGGACCTCAACGATGGCCCACCGCGCAGCGCGGCCGATGCCGCCGCGGGTGACGGGGGCCTCGACGCGCCGCCGCGCCTCCCCCGAACGCGCTCGGCGTGGACGGTGGCCGTCAGCGTGATGCGCAGCCGGCTGCACTTGTGGGGCCGCCGGTGGCGGGCGTCGACGCGCCTCTACCGGGTCGATGCGCCCACCCGCTGGCGGATGGTCTCGCACAGCGCCGTCCTCGTGCTCTCGATCGGCGTGTTCATGGCCGGTCGTTGGTCGCAGCTGGCCGCCCAGGCGGCCGAGCTCGCGCCGGACAGCGCGCAGTCCGAGGTGTCGTGGGCGGCTCAGTTCCTGGGCGAGGAGACGCGGCAGTGGATCACGCCGGGCCTCGTGCCCGACACGGTGACGACCTCCCGCGCGCCGGCCCGCGTCGACGCCCCCGACTACGGGTTCATGTCGCCGGGCGTCGTCGCCGAGGCCGACCCGAACCTGCTGCCGTGGGACACGCCGCAGCGCCACGTGCTCCAGAACGGCGAGACGATCTCGGGCATCGCCAACGCCTTTGGCATCGACGTCGTCCAGCTCATGCGGTTCAACCCCGAGATCCGCAAGGACCCGCACAACGTGCCGATCGGTACCGAGTTGACCGTGCTGCCGTTCGACGGCGTCGTCCACGTCGTGGCGGACGGCGACACGCTCGAGTCGGTGGCCCAGAAGTACGAGGTCGCCCCGGACGCCATCGTCGCCTTCGACGACAACCAGCTCCAGCCCGGCGACGTGCTGGCGGCCGGCGCGCGGATCGTCGTGCCGGGCGGCAAGCTCGAGATCGCCGTGCCGTCGTACTTCGACCAGTTCCAGCAGGAGGGCGCCGCCGCGACCTGGGCCAAGGTCCAGCCCGGCTCGCTGCGCGGCACCGGTACGTTCCACATCGCCGCGTTCGGGCGGATGACGAACGGCTACCACCGCGGCCACTGGGCCGCCGACCTGGCGAACCGCACCGGCACGCCGATCTACGCCATCGACAGCGGCACGGTGACGATGGCCGGCTGGTACTCCTGGGCCGGCAACGCCGTCTTCATCGACCACGGCAACGGCTACGTCTCGCTCTACGCCCACATGAACTCGATCGGCGTCAGCGCCGGCCAGCAGGTCCAGCGCGGCCAGATCATCGGCACGATCGGCTGCACCCGCGGTCGCGGCGGTCGCTGCACCGGACCGCACCTCCACCTCGAGGTGACCTTCAACGGCCAGCACGTGAACCCGTGCAGCCTCGGCGCCTGCTACTAACCGCACCGCGTCGCTGGGGGACCGTGCCATGACGCTCGCCGAACGCATCCAGCTCGACTACGTCGCGGCCATGAAGGCCGGCGAGGGCGCGCGCAAGGACACGCTGCGCCTGTTGCGGGCGGCGATCAAGAACGCCGAGATCGAGCAGCGCGGTCCGCTCGACGACGCGGCGGTGCTGCGGGTGCTCCAGGCGCAGGCCAAGCAGCGTCGCGACAGCATCGCGCTGTTCGAGCAGGGCGGGCGCGCCGACCTCGTGGCGGCCGAGTCCGCCGAGCTGGCGGTCATCGAGGCCTACCTGCCCGCCCAGCTCGGCGCCGACGAGCTCGAGGCGCTGGTCCGCGACCACATCGCCGCGGCCGGCGCGACGTCGCCGGCCGACATCGGGCGCTTCATGGGCCCCCTCATGAAGGCGGTGCAGGGGCGAGCCGACGGCCGCCTCGTGAACGAGATCGCGCGGCGGTTGCTGGCCGGCTAGCCCGGCGGCGCCCGCGCCCGACCGCCCCCCGATGTCGCGTCCCGCCCCGGACCCGAGCCCGACCTTGCCGCGCGCGGCGTGGATCGCGCGCCTGCGCGCCTGGGCCGTGCGCCGGCCGCGCCGCTTCGTCGCGGCGCTCGGCATCGCGCTGGTGGTCGGCTTGACGGCGATCCTGGCGCTGCCGCTGGCCGCCGCCGACACCGGGCTCGTCGCCGGCGGACCCAGCCCGCGCGCCGTCTTGGCGCCGAGCGACGTCCGCTACACCAGCCGGCTGCAGACCGAACGCCGGCGGGCCGAGGCCGAGGCGGCCGTGGCGCCGGTGTTCCAGCCCAAGGACACGGCCATCACGAGCGCCCAGGTGCGGCGCGCCCGGCTCGTTCTCGATCGGGCGGCGGCGCTGCGGGCGTCGACCGTCACGACCCGGGCCGACGCGCTCGCCGAGCTGGCGGCGCTGCCCGAGCTGGCGGCGGCGACGGGCGGGCCGTCCGATCTGCCCGCGGCGATGCTCGACCTCGCCGACGGGGCGTTCGAGGTCGTCCGCGCCGAGGTGCCGGAGGTCGTCTA
The DNA here is from genome assembly GCA_964651245.1 of uncultured Anaerolineales bacterium. Lineage (GTDB taxonomy): Bacteria > Chloroflexota > Anaerolineae > Epilineales > Epilineaceae > Avedoeria. The sequence goes on from CAZYVI010000019.1 coordinate 59,372, forward strand.
TGCCACGATGCGGCTGCCGGTCCGCGCCGACAGCCTGTCCGCGGCGCGCGGCAGCACGATCGCCAATGTGCGCCGCGAGGTCGAGCAGAGCGACGCCGAGCTGATCGCCGACCTCGCCGGCCGCTTCGTCGTGCCCAACAGCCTGCTGGACGAGTCCGCCACCGCCGCCGCCCGGCAGCGCGCGCGCGACGCGGTCGCGCCCGTCGAGGTGACGATCGCGCGCGGTCAGCGGATCGTCGCCGAGGGCGAGATCATCGACGAGATCGACTTCGAGGCGCTGCGGGCGCTTGGGCTCGTCGACCGCGACACCGACTGGCGCGATGTCGTGGCGATGTTCGTCGGCAGCTTGACGCTGGTGGCGGTCACGGCCGGCACCCTGTGGCGGCTGGCGCCGCGCGCGCTGCTGCGGCCGCGGCACGTCCTGGTGGTCGTGGTGCTCGTCTTGGCGTACGCCGTCGGCGCCCGCTTCTTCGTCGGCCAGCGGGTGCTGGCCTTGGCGTTCCCGGTGGCCACCGTGGCCATGACGCTGTCCGTCGTGGCCGGGATCGAGACGGGGGTGCTCGCGGGCCTGCTCATGTCGTCGGTGGTGGCGATCATGACGGGCGCCGCCGGCGACCGGCTTGAGATGGCGCTCTACGTCGGGGCGGCCAGCCTGATCGGCGCCGTGAGCATCGGCCGGGCGGAGCGCGTGCAGTCCTTCCTGGTGGCGACGGTGGCGGTGATGGGCGCCAACGCCGCCGTCCTGACGCTGTTCCGGCTGCCGGACGCGGCGATCGACCTGCGCGGCCTCGTCGAGCTCGGCGGGGCGGTGGTCGCCAACGCAACGCTGGCCAGCGCCTTGACGGCGCTCAACGTCATCGCCGCCGGCATCCTTCTCAAGCTGGCCACGCCGCTGCAGCTGCTCGAGCTGGCGCGGCCCGACCACCCGCTGCTGCGGCGGCTGCAGATCGAGGCGCCGGGCACCTACCAGCACTCCGTCGTGCTCTCGAACCTGGCCGAGCGCGCCGCCAGCCTGATCGGCGCCGATCCGATCCTGGTGCGCGTCGGGACGTACTACCACGACATCGGCAAGGCGAAGCGGCCCTACTTCTTCGTCGAGAACCAGGCGGTCGGCGCGCCCAACCCGCATGCCGACCTCGAGCCGACGGCCAGCGCCCGCATCATCGTCGAGCACGTCACCGCCGGCGCCGAGATGGCGCGCCAGGCGGGCCTGCCCGACGACGTGATCGACTTCATCCGGCAGCACCACGGCACGACGCGCGTCGAGTACTTCTACCACCAGGCGGTGGCCGAGCTGGGCCTCGACGGCGTCGACGAAGCGGCGTTCCGCTATCCGGGGCCGCGGCCCCAGAGGCGCGAGATCGCGCTGGTGATGCTGGCCGACGGCGCCGAGGCCAGCGTTCGGGCCGCCAGCCCGCAGTCGGACGACGAGATCGAGCGGATCGTACAGGGCATCGTCGACCGGCGACTGTCGGAGGGCGAGCTCGACGACTGCGACCTGACGCTGCGCGACATCCAGCGGATCGCCGACAGCTTCGTCGCCACGCTCAAGGGGATGTACCACCCCCGCATCCGCTATCCGCGGGCCGTCGACGGCGCGCCCGTACGTCGCCGCAGCCGCGCCGGCACCTCGGCCGCGCCGTGACGGCGCACGGCGACGCGGTGCGCGGTGCTGGCGACGCGCGAGCGATTCAGGTCCACGTCCTCGTGGCCGCCGACACGCCGGCGATCCGCGCCGCCCTGGCCGGCGCCCGCCTCGGCGCGTGCGTCGACGCCGCCCGCGACGCCCTGCGCCAGGCCATGGCCCGCCTCGCCCTCGGGCGCACGGCGGCGGTGGCGCTGGTCGTCGCCGATGACGCCTACCTGCACGCCCTGAACCATCGCTACCGCGGCCTCGACCGCCCGACCGACGTGCTGAGCTTCCGCAGCGCCGACGGCGCCCCATTCCCGACCGGCGGCGCGGCGGCCCGGCACGACCTCGGCGACATCGTCGTCTCGCTGCCCTATGCCGCGCGCAGCGCCGCCGCCCGCCAAGCCCCGCTCGTCGACGAGATGCGGCTGCTGGCCGTCCACGGCCTGCTCCACCTGCTGGGCCATGACGACGCCGACGACGCCGGGGCGGCGCGGATGCGCGCCGAGGAGGTGCGGCTCGGAGTACGGGCCCCGGACGACGAGGCGGCCGTCGACGGCTGACGCAGCGGCCGCGACCGGCCGCGCCTCACTCCGCGACGGCCCGGATCACCTCGCCCACGACGCGGTCGGCCTCGACTCCCTCGGCCTGGCCGGCGAAGCTGAGCAGGATCCGGTGGCGCAGCGCCGGCGGCGTGACGGCCCGCACGTCGGCGCGGGACACGTGGAGGCGCTCGTGGATCAGCGCGTGGATCTTGGCGCCCAGCAGGATCGCCTGCAGTCCGCGCGGGCTGGCGCCGTAGCGCACCGCGTCGCGCACGAGCGGGGGCGCGGCAGCGTCGTGCGGGTGGGTGGCGCGCACCAGCCGCGCCGCGTAGTCGACGACCTCGCGGGCGACGGGCACCTCGCGCGCCAGGCGGCCCATGGCCAGCACGGTGTCGACGCCGGCGACCCGCAGCGGCGGCGTCGGCTCGGCGCCCGTGGTGCGCTCGGCGATCGCCACCAGCTCGTCGACGCTCGGGAAGCGGACGTCGAGCTTGAACAGGAAGCGGTCGAGCTGGGCCTCGGGCAGCGGGAACGTGCCCTCCATCTCGAGCGGGTTCTGGGTGGCCAGGACGAAGAACGGCTGCGGCAGCCGATAGCTCTGCTTGCCGACGGTGACCGTTTGCTCCTGCATCGCCTCGAGCGTCGCCGACTGGGTCTTGGGCGTCGCGCGGTTCACCTCGTCGGCCAGGACGAAGTTGGCGAAGATCGGCCCGGGCTCGAAGCGGAACTGGCGGCCCCCCGACGGATCCTCGTAGAGCACCTGCGTGCCGACGATGTCGGCCGGCATGAGGTCGGGCGTGAACTGGATGCGACTGAACACCCCGTCGATCACGTGCGACAGCGTCCGCATGAGCAGCGTCTTGCCCAGCCCCGGCAAGCCTTCGACCAGGGCGTGGCCGCCGGCCACGAGCGCCGTCAGCGTCAACCGCACCAGCTCGTCGTGGCCGACGATGACGCGCCCGACCTCGCGCTCGATGGCCGCGAAGCGGGCCCGAAACGTGTCGGGATTGAGCGTCGGCAGCGTCCGTGCAGGGGCGGGCGCGTCGGGCGTCATGTCGACCTCCTCGCGGCGGTGGGCGCGGCCAATGATGCACCCGACGGGTCCAAAGGGGCGGTGGCCGACGGCGCCGCGCGCCGCCGCCGCGCCGCCAGCTGCAGGCCGACGTCCAGCGGCCAGAGCGCCGCCGCCAGCGCGGCGAACCACGCCCACAGCGGGCGCGGCCGGCCCGACGCGGGCGCGCGCACCGCGGCGGGCGCCACGACGTCGCCGCCGCCGGCCGCGGCCAGCCGCGCCAGCCGGGCCGCCGCGTCGCCGTCGGGCACGAGCTCGGGCGGGTAGCCGCGGGCTACGGTCAGTGCGGCGGCCGCGACGCGCCTGTCGCGCGCGACCTCGACCGCCGCCGGCCAGGCGCCGGGGCGGGGCAGCGTGATCGTGCCCTCGTAGCGCCCCGGCGCCACCTCGGCCAGGGCCGTCCGGCTGGCCCCCTCGGTGCCGGTCACGACGAGCGTCGCGGCGGCGAGGTCGAGCGGTCCGCCGGCGGCGTCGACGGCGCGCGCCACCACGCGCGTGCGGCCCGACGCGTCGTCTGTCTGCGCCGCCGCGTCGATCCCCGCGGCGCCCGGGCGCCGCGCGGCCCAGCGCAGCGTCGCGACGAGGGCGGCGCGTCCCGCCGGATCGCTCGGCCAGCCCTCGGCCCACGCCCCGCCGACGTCGCTCGTCCAGGCCGCCACCCGACCCAGCCCCACCTGCCAGCCGGCGAGCAGCGGATCGCCCGCCGGCGACGCCAGGGCCACGACCGCCTCCGGCCGCGGCCGCAGCGCGAGGTAACCGCGCAGCTCGGGCAGAGCGCCGATGTCGACGCCGGCCACCATCGCGCCGCCATCGGCGTCGGCCGTGCGCTGGGCGCGGAACGCCCCGCTGCGCTCGGCGCGGGCGCGCACGATCTCGCTCTCTTCGACCGTCAACCGGGGCAGGTCGCCGGCGTCGACGGCCCGGTAGGCGCGGCCGCGTCCGAGCTCGGCCAGCCGGGCCAGCAGCTCGATGTCGGCGTCGCGGCCGACGCCCAGTGTCGAGAACGTCACGCCGCGGGCATGGGCGGCCGTCACGGCCGCCACCAGCGGGGCGGCCGACTCGGCGGCGTCGCGACCATCCGAGATCAACACGGCGTGCCGCGTCGGCGCGTCGGCCGCGGCCAGCGCGGGCAGGCCGACCGCAAGGGCCTGCTCGATCAGCGTGCCGCCGCCCGCCGCGAGCCGCCGCAGCGCGTCTTCGACCGGACCGCGGCCGCCGCCGGCCGCGATCGGCGCGAGCGGCCAGAGCCACTGCGCCGCGCTGTCGTAGGCCAGGACGCCGACGGCGTCCCCGGGCTGCAGGACCTCGGTCGCCAGCACGGCCGCCTCGCGGGCGAGGTCGAGCTTGGTGAACGGCGCGCGCTGGTCGCCGCCGGCCATCGAGGCGCTGCGGTCGATCATCAGCAACAGCGCCACCGCCTCGCGATCGCCGTGGGGCGGCGCCTCGAGCGTGACCGGCGACAGCCGCGCCAGCGCGGTGCCGCGCCAGCCGCCCTGCAGGAAGCTCTGGCGGCCGCCAGTCAGCACGAGCCCGTGGCCGCGCCCGGCCACGAGCGCCTCGAGCGTCGCCAGCTGGTCGATGCCGAACACGGCCGCCGGCAGGTCGACGACGACGACGACATCCCAGGGCGCGGCCGCCGACAGCCGGCTGCTCAGGCGGGTCGGTCCGAACACCGCCGTGGGCAGGCCCGCGGCCAGCAACGCATCGGCCAACCCGACCGCCTCGGCCGAGTCGCCGATGACCAGGACCCGGGGCGGGGCCGCCCGCTGGATGACCCAGTGCCGGCGGTCGTTCGCCGGCTCGCGGTCGCCGGCCGCCGCGACGCGCGCCTCGACGCGCACCGGACCGCTCCCCGGCGGGAGCTCGATGTCGAAGGCGACGGTGCTGGGCGCGCGCCCGATCGCCGCCGGCGCGCGGTGCGCGGCTCGCCCGTCCAGCGCCAGCTCGACGGAGCCCGTCACGGGCTGCGTCGCGACCACGCCGACAATGACCGACACGGTCTCGCCGCCGCGCCACAGCGCGGGCGCCGCCAGCGACGTCACCGCGGCGTCGGTCCCCGCCCGGCCGGCCAGCGCCACAGCGTCGACCTGGACCCCGCGCGCCGCCGCGGCGCGCGCCGCCCCCTCGGCCGCCGCGCCGTCCGTCGCCGCCCCGTCGCTGGCGACCACCAGCCCGCCGCCGGCTGCCGCGCCGGCCGCGACGTCGATGGCCGCCGCCAGCGGCGACTCCGTCCGGTCGCCGAACCACAGCACCGGGACGCCGCTCAGCCCTTGAGGCCAGGCGGTGGCCGCGGCGCCGGGCGCCAGGCTGAGCGAGGCGTCGACGAGCACGGCCCGCGCTGCGGGCGAGGAGGGTGCGAGGACCGGCTCGGCGAGCGCCGCCGCCAGCAGGCCGCCGACGGCGAGGCGCACCGCCGCGGCCCGCCACCCGTGCGCGCGGCGCGCGGCCGCAGCGGCGACGAGCGCGACCAGCGCGGCGATCGCGCCGGCCGTCGGGGCATCGAGCGCCAGCCGCCAGGCGGTGTTCATCCGGCGGCCCGGGCGTTCGACCGCGGCGCACCCGCGCCCCGCGGCGGCGGCAATACCCGCCACAGCGCCTCGAGCGCCAGCAGGCCCAGCGCCAGCGCGAGCAGTTCGCCGCGCATCGGCGACTCCGTGCGATCGCCCGCGGCGGCCGTTGCCTCGGCGACCGCCGCCGCCGGCGGACCGAAGGCGGACGCCAGCTCGGCGGCCGACCGCGCCGCCAGGCGCGACTCCACGGCATCGCCCGCCCGGACGCCGACCACGACGCCGCGCTCGGGCGCCCCGCCCGCCGCGGACGGGGCGCGGCGCAGGGTGTAGAGCCCCGGCAGGCGGTCGTCGTCGAACCGGTGCGCGGCCAGGGTCCGCGTTCCGTCCGGGCGCTCGACGGTCACCGGCCATGGCGGCAGCGGCAGCGGCTCGCCTGCCGGCACGGTCGCCGCCGGCAGCGCCGGCGCGGACCACGCCGCGGCCCGGCCGACCAGCGCCGGGAACGCCTCGCGCCGGGCGATCTGCCCGAGGTCGGGGTCGAAACCGAGCACGACGACGCGCCGGCCGTCGGTCGCCCCCGCCCAGATGGCCGGTCGGCCGTCCACCGTCGCCAGCACCGCCGCCCACTCGGGCGCCGCGGTCGCCCGCACGCCGCCGACGACAGCCCCTGCCAGATCGAGTCCGGCCGCGATCGGGTGGGGCGCGGCGGCCTGCAGCGCCCCCGTGATCGCCGCGCCGGCCGCGGCGAGCCACGGGCCGACCGGCGGATCGACCACGAGCGCCCCGCCCGGCGGCAGCACCGGCGGCGCCGGTCCGTGGATCACCGACACGTCCGCCAGGCCCCGGTGCGACAACGTGCCGACGCCGACCCACCGTACCTCGGTGTCGGGCAGCGCCGCCACCGCCCGGCGCAGCACGCCCGGCGGGCCGGCGAACTGCAGCTGGCGCGCTCGCGCGCCGAGCGGCACGACGGCGCGGTCGTCGGCCGGCAGCGCGTCGGGCGTGGGCGCGCCGTCGCCGTCCAGGCGTCGGGCCGTGACCTCGGCCACCCCGCCGCCGTCGACGCGCCAGCCGACCGAGGCGGTCTCGTCGGCGGCGAGGGCCAGGTCGGCGGTTCCGGCGGGCCGTCCGTCCACCGCCAGCTCGGCCCGGACGCGCGCCGGTCGGGCGCCGCCGTTGGCGATGCGCGCGACGACGCGCCGGCCGTCGGGCGCGACCGCCGCCTCGGCGGCGACGACCGCCACGTTGTCCGGCGCGGCCTCGCCGCCGACGACGCGCCACTCGACCGCCGCGGCGAACGGAGCGCGGACCGCCCCGCGTCCCGGCGCGCCCAACGCACCGTCCGTCACGACCACGAGCCGGGCCGTTGGGCCGGCCACGGCGGCCGCCAGCGCGACGGCGCCGGCGACGTCGGCGCCCACGCCGGCCGGCGCCAGCGCGTCGAGGGCGGCGCGGGCCGCCGCGCGGTCGAGGCTCGGCGTCAGGCGCACCCTGGGTCCACGCGCCAGCTCGACGACGGTGACGCGCCCGCCGGCGCCGTCGATGAGCGATCGGGCCGCCGCCCGGGCCGCCGGCCAGCGGTCGGCGGCGGCCATGCTCAGGCTGGTGTCGACGATCACCGCCACGTCGCCGCCGATCGTCGGCCGGCCCAGCCGGCGCGGGTCGCCCAGCGCCAGCCCGATCGCCGCCGCCACGGCCACGTGCAGCGCCAACAGCGCCGACGGCGGCACCGTCCGCCGCCGCCGCAGCGGCGCGGCGACGACGTGCAGCCAGCCGGCCAGCGACGGGACGACCCGCTCGACGACCCGCACCCGCTGCCGGTGCAGCCAGACGATCAGCGGGACCGCCGCCAGCGCCGCCAGCCCGAGCGGGAGCGCCCAGCGCATGGCCGTGCCTAGACCACGACGCCGCGCTGCTGCAGCAGCGGCAGCACGGCGCGCTCGAGCGGCCAGTCGGACGGGACGAGCGACCAATGCACCCCGGCGCCGGCGCAGTGCGCGGCGACACCGTCGAGCCGCGTCTGCAGCGCGACCGCGTAGGCGCGGCTGGCGGCCTCGTCGAGCGTCAGCGACCACCGGTCGCCGGTCTCGCTGTCGACGAGGGCCACCGCGCCGAGCGGTGGCGGGCGGAGTTCGTCCGGCGACAGGACCTGCAGGACGCTCCGCTCCCAGCGGGCGCGCGGCGCCAAGCGCAGCGCCGCGTCGAGGTCGTCGACCCGCCAGAGGTCGCTGATCACCACCAGCGCGCCGCCGGCCGCCCCACCGGCGACCGCGCGCACCGCCGCGGACAGCGGCTGGCCGGCGGCGGTCGGCCGCAGTGCGCGAAGGTAGGCCAGCAGGGTGTGGGCGCGCCCGGCGCCGCTGGCCGGACCCCAGCCCGCCGTCGCCGGCCAGGGCTGGACGATGACCCGATCGCCCCGCGCCAAGCCGAGCCACGCCAGCGCCGCCGTCAGCTCGAACGCCAGCCGCCACTTCGACGGCTCCGCCGCCATCGAGGGGCTGACGTCGACGATGAGCCGCACCTCCGCGGCCTGGGGCACGCGGCCGACCTTCACGACCACGGCGTCGTGGCGGGCCAGCGCCGGCCAGTCGAGGTGCCGCAGGTCGTCGCCCGGCGCGTAGGCGCGATGGTCGACGAAGTCCGCCGCCGGGGAGTGCTGGCGGCCGACGCGCCCGCCGACCGTCGGCGCGACCCGCCGGGCGTGGAGCGCGAGGCGCTCGAGCCGACGCAGGAAGGCGTCGTCCAGCGCCAGGCTCGTCGCCGGCGCCGGCAGCTCCGGCGCGGGCCCGGCCACGACCTCCGCCCCCGGCGCCGCCCGACGCCGCCACGGGCGCGCCCAGCGCGCGCGCTGGCTCATCGGCCGTCCGCCTCGGCGCCGGCCGTGCGGTCGAAGTAGCGGCGCACCGCTTCGCGGTCCGACGCCCCGACCGCGCCGCGCGCGCCGCCGCCGCCGGCCACGGCACCGGCGCTGTCCCCCGTTACCGCCGCCGGCTCGACGTCGCCCGCGGCGCCGGCCGCTCCCGCTGCCGAACCGGCGCCGATCCCTCCCGGCGCCCCGCTCGGCAGCCCGGCCGGCGGCGTCGCGATCACGCCCGCGCGCGGCGCCGCCCGGGGTGCCGCCGTGGCGGCGGCCCGCGCCGCGCGCGAGGCGAGGGCGTCGGCCAGGGCGTCAAGGCCGTTCGGGCCCGCGGGTGGCGTGGCGCTGGCCAGGCCGTCGGCAGCGCGGGCCGCCGCCGCGGCCAGCTCCGGGTCGTCGGGCGCCACCCGCCGCTGCGCGTCGCGCAGCGCCGCCGCCAGCTCGGACCGACCCAGCGCCGACATCGACTCCGCCTGGTCCGCCAGCGCCCGCACCGCCTGGGCCGCCGCCCACGGGTCGCCCGCCGCCAAGGCGGCGGCCACGGGCGCGGCGATTGGGGCGTCGGCCAACGCCGCGGCCAGGGCGCCGTCCGCGGGCCGGTGGGCCGCCGCCTGGCCGGTGGCCCCGGCGCCCTCCGCGCCCGCCACGACGGCGTCGCCGGGCGCGACGGCGGCCACCGGCAGCGGCGCCCGGCGCCAGCCGTCGACCACGATCTGCGCCCCGGCCGCCAGCAGGGCCATGGCCAGCACCGTCTCGGCTTCGCGCCGGAGCCGGGCCGGCTCGGAGCGCAGGTCGGTCGGGATGGCCTCGACCTGGGCCGCGGCCGCGGCCAGCAGATCGCCCTCGAGCGCCGTGCGCGGCCCGCGCGCATCGACCTCGACCGCGGTCACCAGGAGGTCGTCCAGGCCGAAGCGGCGGTCGACGGACCGGACGTCCAGCGATCGACGCCGCTGCGCTCGCCAGGCGGCGAAGCCCAGAACGAGCGCCGACAGGCCGGCGACGAGCGCCGGCGGCGCCGCCGGACCGCCGGCGGCGCGCAGTGCGGTCGCGGCCAGCGGGACCCACAGGGACAGCCAGGCCGCCCGCGCCAGGCTGCGCCAGCGCTGGGCGCGCCGCAGCGCCTGGTGGAGTTCGCCGTAGCGGACCCGGAACTGGATCACCGCCGGACCCGCCACGCCCGGATCGCGGGCCGCGCATGGGCATGGGCCAGGAGCCCCAAGCCCGCGGCCAGCAGGAACCACCCCCAGGGTGCCGCCCGCCGATCGAGCGCGCCGCGCACCGTGACGGCTTCCGACGCCGCCAGGTCGTTGCCCAGCGCGGCGAACGCCCGGGCGGCGCGGTCGGCGCTCCGCCGCGCCGCTAGCACCCGCCATGGCGGCAGCGCCACGGCGCGCCGGAGGTCGTCGTGGGCGGACAGGCCGGTCCGGCCGAGTTCGGCCAAGCGCTCGGCGCTGTTCACGGCGCCCGCCGCGCCGACCGGGGCCGCGGCCTGGCGTACGTCCTCGGCGCGGGTGCGGACGGCCGCGTAGTCGCCGGCCCGCAAGGCTGCGTCGGCCGTCGCAAGGCCGGTGGCGGCGGCGCCGCCGGCCGCGGCGCGCTGCTGCAGCGCCCGGGCGGCGTCGCGGGCCGGCCCGTCGTCGAGTACGGCCACCGCGGCCCGCAGCAACGACGCGGCGCCCGCATCGTCGCCGCGGGCCATGCGCTCCCGCGCCAGCGACAACGACGGGTCGTACAGCGGGTGGGCGCGCCAGCCGCCGTCGACATAACTTGGCAACCAGGCCCGCCATGCGCGCTCGGCCGTCTCGAACGGGACGCCGCAGGCGCGGGCGAAGGCCGTCCGGAACGGCGCGTCGCCCGCGGCCGCGCGCGGCAGGCCGGTCACGCAGTCAAAGCCGTGGACGAGGGCGAGGTATACGGCCATCGAGGCGCTCTGGGGATAGGACAGCTCGGGGCGGAGGTAGGCCGAGCCCGGTCCGCTGAGCTCCGACCAGGCGATGAGGTCGCCGCGGTCGATGGCCGCGCGCAGCGCCGCGACCCCGGTCTGGGTGGCGGCCGACGGCGGCGTGACGAGCCGGGCGAGGCCCTCCTGAAAGCCGCCGGGCAGCCGGCCGTCGGCGGCGTGGGCCAGGATCTGGTGCGCCAGCGCATAGCGCACCGCCGCGTCGAGGCCGATCGGGTCGACGGCGCCGCCGGCGCCGACCGGGACCAGCGCGGCCGCTTCGCGGCGCGGCCGGTGCTCCTCGGCCAGGCCGGCGTCGGTGAGGCGCGCCAGCGGGTGGTCGGCGCGCAAGCGGTCGACGTCGCCGTAGAGCCGCAGCGTCAACGGCGTCGGCAGCGCCGCGTCGAGGGCCGCCGCCAGGTCGGTGGCCATCGCGCCCAGCCGATCGCGCAGCGCGTCGGCGGCCGTGCGGTCGGCCGGGCGGTACGCCAGCCGCAGCGGGCCGACGTCGTCGACGATCCACTCGGCTTGGGCGGGCCGAGCCGACGCCGGGAGCGCGGAAGGCGCACTGCGGACGGCGGCGGGTGCCGCCGCCAGCGCCAGCGCCAGTGCCGCTCCCAGCCGGATCGCCCGCCGGGTGCGCGCGGCGCGGCCGCCGCGGCGCCGCCGCGATGCGCCCGCGGCCGCCGCTGGCCGCCCGGTCACCGCGGTCGGGTCCGGGCGGGGTGGGCGGGGCATCGGGACATCGCCGTCGGACCTCCGGTCGATCAAGGGCTGGCGCCGATGCTAGCACAGGCGTCGCGCCCCACGGACCGCGCCGGGCGCCGTCGGGGCGGCCCGTCACGCCGGGCCGCGCCCCGTCGTCACACCGCCGGACGCCGGCCGACGGCGTCCCGACCCAGCGACGATCCGGCGATCGGGCGCGGTCCGTCGCGCGCGGGCCGACGCGCGACCGGCCGCCGCGGCCGTCGCCGCACCCCACGGGGGAGCCACGTGAACATCTTGGTGCTCGGGGGCACGCGCTTCCTCGGCCGCCACCTCGTGGCGCGCCTCGTCGACGACGGGCATGCCGTGACGCTGTTCCACCGCGGCCGGACCGGTCCGGACCTGTTTCCGGACGTCGAGCGTCGGATCGGCGACCGGGACGGGGGGCTGGCGGCGCTGGGCGACGGGCGGTGGGACGCCGTCGTCGACACCTGCGGCTACGTGCCGCGCATCGTCGCCGCATCCGCCGCGGCGCTGGCGACGCGCGTCGACCGCTACCTGTTCATCTCATCGATTTCGGTCTACGCCGAACCGCCGCCGGGCACCCCCGGCGGACCCGACGAGCGCGCCCCGGTGGTCGCGCTGGACGACCCGTCGACCGAGACCGTCGACGCGGCGACGTACGGCGGCCTCAAGGCCCGCTGCGAGGACGAGGTGCGCCGGCGCTACGGCGACCGGGCGCTCGTCGTGCGACCCGGCCTGATCGTCGGCCCGTACGATCCCACCGACCGGTTCACCTATTGGCCGGCGCGCGTGGCGCGCGGCGGGCCGTTCGTCGCGCCGGAGGGACCGGACGCCCCGCTGGCGTACATCGACGCGCGCGACCTGGCCGACTGGCTGGCGTCGGCGATCGCGACGGGCCTGGGCGGCACGTTCAACGCCGTCGGGCCGGCGCCGATGGCGACGTTCGGCCAGCTGTTCGACGCCTGCGCCGAGGCCGCGGCGCGCCCGGCCGCGCCGGTCTGGATCGCGCCCGAGCGACTGGCCGAGCTCGGCGTCGCGCCGTGGACGGACCTGCCGATGTGGCTCCCGCCATCGGCGCGCTGGCCGCTGCGCGCCCGGGGCGATCGGGCGATCGCCCGCGGCCTCGCGTTCCGGCCGCTGCGCGACACCGTCGCCGACACGCTCGCTTGGCACCGCGGCCGCACGGTCGCGGCGCTGGCGGCCGGTATGACGGCCGAGCGCGAGGCCGAGGCGCTGCGCGCCGTGTCGTAGCGGCCGCGACACCGTGGCGCCGGCCCGGCAAGGGCCGCGGACTGTCAACCCGCCGCGCTTGACGCTACACTGCCCGCAGCCGATCCGCCGTTCGGGCGGGTCGGGACGGCGACGCGAGGAGGTCGGCTTTGCGCATCCAGTACTTCTACGACGAGGCGCTGGCCCAGGCGTCGTACCTCGTTGGCTGCAACGCCTCGGGCGAGGCCTGCGTGATCGACCCGGCCCGCGACATCGCGCCGTACCTGGCGGCGGCCGCCGCCCACCAGCTGAAGATCGCGTTCGTCACCGAGACGCACATCCACGCCGACTTCGTCAGCGGCGCGCGCGAGCTCGCCGCCGCCAGCGGCGCGCGCTTGTTGCTGTCGGACGAGGGCGCGCCGGACTGGCGCTACGGCTACGGCGACGCGGCGGGGGCGCAGCGGCTGCGCGACGGCGACGTCTTCTGGCTGGGCCGGATCCGCTTCGAGGTCATGGCCACGCCCGGCCATACGCCCGAGCACATCGTGTTCGTGGTCACCGACACGGCCGCGGCCGACCGGCCCATCGGCGTGTTCAGCGGCGACTGCCTGTTCGTCGGCGACGTCGGCCGGCCCGACCTGCTCGAGACCGCCGCCGGCTTCGCCGGGACGAAGGCGCTGGGCGCGCGCCAGCAGCTGGCCTCGATCCGACGGCTGGCGGCGTTGCCCGACTACCTGCAGGTCTGGCCCGGTCACGGCGCGGGCAGCGCCTGCGGCAAGGCGCTCGGCGCCATCCCGTCGACGACGTTGGGCTACGAGCGGCTCTTCAACCCGGCGTTCCAGCGGTCGGACGAGGCGTCGTTCGTGGCGTGGCTGCTCGACGGCCAGCCCGAGCCGCCGCGCTACTTCGCCCAGATGAAGCGCGTGAACCGCGACGGGCCGGCCCTGCTGCGCGACCTGCCGCGTCCGGCGACGCTCGATCGGGCGGCGGTCGAGCGCGAGCTGGCCGCCGGCGGCCAGGTGATCGACCTGCGGCCGCAGGCCGAGTTCGCCCGCGCCCACCTGCCGGGCACGCTCAGCGTGCCGGCCAGCCGCGCCAACTTCTCCACGTACGTGGGCTGGTACGCCGACTTCGGCCGACCGTTCACGTTCATCGCCCCCGCGGCGGACCGCGATCGGCTGCTCGGCGCGCTGCGCGCCGTCGGCGTCGACGACGTCCGCGGCTGGGCCGACCCGTCCGTGGTGCGCGACGACGACGAAGCGCTGCCGACGCTCGACGTCGCCGACTTCGGCGCCGAGCTGGCGACGGGGCGGGCGGCCATCGTCGACGTGCGCGGCGCCGGCGAGTGGCAGGCCGGCCACGTGCCCGGCGCGACCCACATCCCGTTCGGCGACATCGTCGCCCGGCAGGCCGAGCTGCCGCGTGACCGACCGATCGTGCTGCAGTGCCAGACCGGCTACCGCGCCCATGTGGCCGCCTCGGCCCTGCGGCGCGCCGGCTGGACGAACGTGGTGAGCCTCGTCGACCCCGGCTCGTCGTTCGCGGCCTACGCCACGGCGGTCGAGCCTGCGCCGGCGCCGGTCGGTGCGGTGTAGCCGGTTGGGCCGTCGCCGCGCGCGCGGCCGTCAGCGTTCGCCGACCGCCGGCTGGAACAGATAGCCGACGCCGCGCACGGTGTGGATCGTCGCGCTCGGCCGATCGGGCGGCGTCGGCTCGATCTTGCGGCGCAGCCAGTGGACATGGACCTCGAGCGTCCGGGTGTCCTCGACGAAGTCGGTCTGCCAGACCTCGCGCATCAGGAACTGGCGCGTCAGGACCTGCCCCGGATGGGTCAGGAACGTCTCCAGCAGCCGGCACTCCTTGGGCGTCAGGTGGTGCAACGTCCGGCCGACGACGAGGGTGCGCGCGCCGACGTCGAGCCGCAGGCTGCCGGCGCGCAGCACGTACGGGCGCGCGGCGGCGGTCACCGGTCGGTCGGCCCGACGCTCATGCGTGCAACACCCGGCCGCACGCCGGGCACTGCGTCCGCTGGGCCGCGGCCCGCTGCGTCTCGGCCGACGTCAGCGCCCGGCCGCAGCCGCCGCAGGCGTCGCCCGCCACCTCGGCCACCGCGATCCCGCCGCGCTTGGGGTCGCCGCGCAGACGGTCGTAGAGCGCCAGGTCGTCCGCGTCGACGAGCGCCCGCGCCTCGTCGCGACGCGGCGCGAGCGACGCCAGGCCCGCGCGGAGCTTGCGGTGCGCGGCGTGGAGCTGGGCGTCGTGGCCGGCAGCCGTCGCCACGGCGGCGGCCAGGTCGCCGTCGGCGCGATCGAAGCCCGCCTGGGCCGCGTCACGGGCCAGCATCCACTCCAGGGCGCGGTCGTCGAGCACCTCCAGCTGCCGCCGGTGGGCGTCGATGTTCGCCTTCTGGGCCTCAAGCTCGCGGGCGGCGACGCCGCGACCGCCGTACAGGGCGGCCTCCTCGCGGTCGATCCGGTCGCGGAGGTCGCGCCGCTCCGCCTGGCACTTCGCCAGCGCCTCGTCGACCCGGGCGAGCTCCGCCGCCGCCGCATCGCGTGCCGCGCGGGCGGCGGCCACGGCCGGCGCCTTGCCCAACGCCGCCTCGACGCGCGCCAGCTGGCGCGCGGTATGGTCGACGAGCTGGTCGATTTGCTGCAGGTCGTGCAAGGGCTTGGTTCGCGACATCGCCGATCCCCGCGTGCGGCCTTCGGTGCCGGCCCGGATTGTACGGGGCGGCCTTAAGGAACGCAACGCCGCGCGCCGGCGCCGGCCTGTCGCGGCGGCCGTCGCCCGGCCGCAGGCGGCGGTCTGGCGGGCGGTGGGGCGGACGTGGCATGATTGCGCGCCGGGCCGCGGCGCGCCCGGCGCCGCGGCGTGCCGGCAGGGACAGAGAGGACCGACCGTGAATCGCGCTGCCGATGCCATCGCGGCCAAGATCGACTACCTGTTCCATACCGTTCGCCGGCCCGACGGTCGAGCGTACACGTACGACGACATCGAGCGGGGAACGGGCGGCCAGGTGTCGCGCTCGTACGTCTGGAAGCTGCGCAACGGCAAGAGCCAGAACCCCAGCTTGGACGTCATCGAGGCGCTGGCCGCGTTCTTCCACGTGCCGCCCGAGTTCTTCTTCGGCGCCGTCGGCGAGGGCGACGAGTCGCAGCGCGAGGCCGCCCTGGTGGCGGCGCTCCTGCACGACCCGGCCGCGCGCCGCCTGGCCGAAGCCGCCCGCGGCCTCACGCCGACGGCGGTGCGCATCGTGCTCGGCGTGATCAGCGCCCTGCGGCCCGTCGACGGGATGGTGGCCGACGAGCCGCGCGGCCCGATCGCCGACGGCGTCGCGCGCGGCGGCCGACCCTAACGCGCGCGTCCCTGGCCGCGTCCGGCGGACCGTGCTACCGTCGGAGCGACCCTTGCGCCGACCGCCGCGGAGACGTGGCCCATGGCGCTCCCGCCCGTGGCGTGGCTCGACCGCGCCCTCGACCTCTGTTTTCCGCCGCGCTGCCTGTCGGCCGGCTGCGGCCGGCGCGGCCGCTGGGTGTGCGAGGCCTGCCTGGCCGAGGCGCCGACGGTTCCGGCGGGCGCCTGCGGTGTCTGCGGCGACGCCGTCGTCGTGGCGCGCACCGACGGTCCGCGGTGTGCCCGCTGCCTGGCCGAGGCGCCCGCATTCGACGCCGCCGGGGCTCCGTGGCGCCATGCGCCGCCGGTGACGGACTGGATTCACGCGCTCAAGTACGACCGCCGCCGCGGCGTGGCGGCGCGCGTCGCGCCCGCGATGGCGCCGGCCGCCGGCGCCGGCGGGGGTGCGCCCACGGTCGTCGTGCCGGTGCCCACCCACCCGGCGCGCCGTGCGGCGCGCGGCATCGACGCGCCGCGTGCGCTGGCCGACGCCGTCGCGGCGGTCCTCGGCGTCCCGTCGCGCCCGGCCGGCCTGGTGCGCGTCGTCGACACGCCGCCCCAGGTCGGGGCGTCGCGCGACGCCCGCCGCGCCAACCTGCGCGACGCGATCCGCCCCGGCGAGCGGTTCGACGGCGAGCGGGTCGTCCTCGTCGACGACGTGCTGACCACCGGCGCCACCGCCGACGCCTGCGCGCGCGCCCTGCGCGCCGCGGGCGCGACGGCGGTCGTCGTCGTGACCGTCGCCCGCGCCACCCGCCCGGCGTCCGGCGCACCGCCGCTGTCGGCGCCGGGGGGCCGTCGACCGCCGCCCCGGCGGCCGGTATAATCGCGCCAACGGGTGCCGCCGGGCGCGCCGGTCATCGATGCGCCGCACACGCCGAGGGAGTGCGAACCGTGGAGCTCGAGCTGCTGGCCCGCAGCGTCGACCTGACCGACCGGGTGCGCGAACACGTGGCGGCGCGGTTGGCCAAGCTGAACCGCGTCCTGCAGGACATCCACGCCACGCGCGTCGAGTTGTCGCACGCCGTCACCCACAGCCAGGGCGAGATCTACAAGGCGCAGATCACGTCGTGGGTCGACAAGCGGATCCTGCGCGCCGAGGAGAGCCACGCCGACCTGTTCGCGGCCATCGACCTCGCCGTCGACAAGATGGACCGCCAGGTCCACCGCTTCAAGGACCGCCGCACGTCGCGCCGGCACGGCCAGGACCGGCCGCCGCTGCGCGACGTGCCCGACGCCGTCGGCGCCGAGCGCGAGCTGGACGACGCGCCGCGCATCCGCCGCCGCAAGCGCTTCGAGGTCCACAGCATGTCCGAGGAGGAGGCGGCCGAGCAGATCGAGCTCCTCGGGCACGACTTCTACCTGTTCCGCAACGCCCGCACCGGCGACATCAACGTCCTCTACCACCGCAAGGGCGGCGACCTGGGCCTCCTCGAGCCGATCCAGGCCTAGGCGGTGCGCATCGTCGTCGTCTGCGACGGCAACACCTGCCGTTCGCCGATGGCCGCCGCGTTCGTGGCCCGCGGCGGGGCGCGGCGCGGGCTCGATCTGGCGTGCGCGTCGGCCGGGCTCGCCGCGACCCCGGGCGCGCCGGCCACGCCCGGCGCAGCCGCGGCGCTGGCGGCGCGCGGTCTTGACCTGGGCCTGCACCGGGCGCGCTCGCTGGACGCCGCCGTGCTGGCCGAGGCCGACGTGGTCTGGGCGATGACCCGCACCCAGGTCGAGGCGATCCGGCGGCGCTGGCCGGCGTGCCCGGCGCCGCAGCTCCTCACTGCGGCCGCCGGGACGGACGGCGACATCGCCGACCCGTTCGGCGATCCGGCGGCCGACTACGGGTTGCTGGCGGCGCGGCTCGAGGCGCTGACGGACGCCGCGCTCGCGCGCCTGGCGGCGACACGGCCGCCGCCCTGAGCCGTCTCGCCGCGGCCCACGTCCGGCGCTCGCGTGGGAGCGCGCTTGCGGCCGATGGGCGGCTGGCCACCCCGGCGCGGCGTGCGCGGTGGCGGCCGCCGCGGCCGGCGCGGCCGCGGGCCGGAGCGAGCGGCCCTCAGCGCCGCCGGCGCAGCGCCCGCAGGGTGCGCAGCTCGTACCACGCCATGTGCGCCGCCAGCGCCAGGCCCAGCGCGCCGTCGCGCCACCCCTGCTGGCGGACGAAGCGGTCGACGAAGACCCGCAGCGGCTGGCCGACGTACTGGCGCGCGCGGAAGCGCCACCCCTCGGCCGTGCGCCGGCGGGCGTCGAGGTCGGCGTAGGCGCGCTGCTTGGCCCGGAACTCCGACCACGACGCGTAGTTCAAGTGGACGAGCGGTGCCTCCAGCCGCCCGGCCGGACCGTCGAGCTGCGCCACCTCGTGGACGGCGCGCTCCGGGTCGTAGCGCGCTCGGTCGCGGTCCAGCAGCCGCAGCTGCAGATCGGGCCACCAGCCCCCGCCGCGCAGGCGGCGGCCCCAGAAGTGGTTCGCGCGGGGCAGCCAGTAGCCGGCCGGCGCCGACGCGCCGGCGCGCGCCGCCGCGTCGACCGCGGCGCGCACCGCGCCGGCCAGCGCCGGCGGCACGCGTTCGTCGGCGTCGACGAACAGCACCCAGCGCGTGGCGGCCTGCGACAGCGCGAACTGCCGCTGCCGGCTGTAGTTCTCGAACGGGTGATGGACGACCCGCGCCCCGCCCGCGGCGGCGATCGCCGGCGTCGCGTCGCGGCTCCCGGAGTCGACGACGACGAGCGCGTCGGCGAAGCCGAGCGTGGCGAGGCAGCCGGGCAGGTGCTCGGCCTCGTCGAGCGTCAGCACGATCGCTGTCACCCCGTCCGCCCGGCGGCCCGCGGCCGTGGCGGCCGTACTCATGGCGGCGGCGCGGGCGCGAACACCGCCCGGCGGGCGTCGCGTCGCGCGGCGGCCGTGGCGGCAGCCATCCGGCCGCGGCGCACCGCGCGGTCGTCGGCGCGGTCGTGCAGCGCGAACCCGAGGCGGACCAGGGCGCGCAGCAGGCGGGCCCGGATGCCGCCCGCGTGCGCGTCGAAGTAGCGCAAGCGGCTGCGCCACAAGTGCACAAAGGTCGTGGACTGGAACCGGCTCGTGCTGGCGCCGCCGTGGTGGATCACGCCGGCCGCCGGCACGCATCGGACCCGCCAGCCGGCGGCGCGAAAGCGCTGGCACCAGTCGAGCTCCTCGCAGTACATGAAGTAGCCGGTGTCGAGCGGACCCACCGTCTGGAGGGCGTCGGCCCGCACCAGCATGCACGCGCCGAGGACGGCGTCGACGTCGAACGGGCGGCCGCGGTCGTAGCGGTGCCGCGGATAGCGCCCGTTCAGGCGGCTGTCCGCCAGCCGCGCCACCGGCCAGAGGTCGAGCCCGGTCTGAACGAGGCCGGGGAAGCGGAACGCGCCGTGCTGGAAGCGGCCGTCGGCGTAGCGCAGCGATGGCCCGACCACCGCCGTGCGGGGCTCGGCGTCGAGCACCGCCGCCAGCGCCGCGAGCGCGCCCGGCAGGAGCTCGGCGTCCGGGTTCAGGAGCAGGACGCGCGCCGGGCACGGCGCCTGGCCGGACGCCCACGGCGCCAACGCCACGTTGTTCGCCGCGGTGAAGCCGAGGTTGACGTCGGACGCCACGAGCCGGACCCACGGGTGGTGGCGACGCACGAAGGCCACCGACTCGTCGGCCGAGTGGTTGTCGACGACGACGACCTCGGCGTCCTCGAGCCAGCCGGTCTCGACCAGCGCGGCGCGCACCGAGCGGAGGCAGGCGTCGAGCAGGGCGGCGGTGTTGAAGCTGACGATGACGACGCCCAGCGGCGCCGCGCTCACGGCGCGCGCGGCGCGTCGAACTCGACCGACAGCGACCGCACGCCGTACGGCCCGTGCATGACGCGCACGTCCTCGTGCATGAGCGCGACGTACGCCTGCGTCACGCGGCGGTACGGCGCCTCGACGAACCGCACCGCGCCCTGCACCCGGACCGTCTCGCCCGGCATCAGGCAGAGGTACCACAGGTCGTCGGCCGGACAGGCGTCCAATGCCGCCGTCGCGCCCACCTGGAACCGGAATGGGTAGTCGACGTCGGAGCGGCGGTCGTCGTACGTGAAGCCGACGCGCAGCGCCCCGGGGCTGCGGGCGTACGTCCGCTCGTGGTCGGGCGAGACGACCAGCCCGTCGAAGCAGAAGCGACCGTCGCCGTCGGCCACCTCCCGGCGACCGTTGTCGCCGTCGGCCTCGAAGGCGAACACCTCCGCCGCCGCGGCCGGCGCGCCGTCGACGTCGCGCACGACGCCGCACAGCCGCGCCGGCGCGGCCGGTTCGCCGCCGCCGGCCGCGGCCGCCGCCGCGCCGTCGGCGTTGCCGCTCGCGACCGCGTCGACGAGCGGCGCCTCAGCCGACAGGGCGACGGTCACGTCGCCCCGGCGGTTGGCGGGCACACGCAGCGCCCCGCGCCGCCCGTCGTGGCGCGCCAGCACGACGAAGGCGCGCTCGGCCAGCCGGTTGAACGTCTCGTCGTTGTCGTAGACGGTGCCCGGCGCCGGGCCGCGGGTGCGGATCGGCGTGCCGCCCACGTTCTTCACCGTCGCGGTGAAGTACAGCGTCGCGCCGAGCGTCAGCCGGGTCGCGCTGAAGCGCACGTCGTCGATGAACGCCGCCCGCGGCTGCCCGCCCTGGGCGATCTCGAGCGGTCGGCGCTCGACGGTCACATTGCCTGAGGCGTCGCGCGCCTCCAGGACGACGACGTACGGACCGTCCGGCGGCGGCGGGGCGTCGGCGTCGACGCCGGCGTCGTAGTCGTAGACGTGCGGCCCGGGGTCGCCCGGCGACGTGGCGGCGTCGGTGTCGGCCAGGACGTCGGTCACGTAGTCGCCGTCGGCGGTCTCGAGGCGCAGCCGCACCGTGGCCGGCTCGTCGAGCGCGTAGCTGATCGCTACGCGGTCGTCGATGCCGTCCTGGTTGGGGGTGAAGCGCGCCGGAACGACCGTGAGGTCGCGCACCGCCGGCGGCGTCGCGTCGGCGTCGCGGATCGTCAGCGGCGCGGCCTCGACCGCCACGGCCGGGCTGCCGTCCAGCGGGCGGGCGTCGAGCCGGACGGCGTACTGGCCGTCGGGCAGCATCCGCCCGTCGATCGCGCCGCCAAAGAGGAGCTCGTACGGCTCGGACCGCGGCTGGCGCACGGCCCCGTCGCGGACGACGTGCACGCGGCCGTCGGCGGCGGTGAGCGTGACGGTCAGCGCCAGGCGGCGGCCGACGCGGTAGCGGAGGCGCGCCACGTCGTCGTGGCCGTCGCGGTCGGGCGAGATCGTCGTCGGCCCGAAGTCCACCACCGCGAGCGCCGGACCGGCGGCACAGCCCGCCAGCCACAGCGACGCCACGGCGGCGATCACGGCGCGTCGGGTGTCCGGGCGTGGGTTCGGCATCGGCGGCGAGTGTAGCAAAAGGGTCGGAGCCGGGTACAATCGCCCGCCATGGCCCAACGCCCCCCGCCCCCGCCGCCGGCCGCGCCCGGCGCCGCGCCCGCGGCGCCGCCGCCGGCGGGCGGCGCGTGGCAGCGCGCCCTGGACCGCATCTACGGGTTCACGAACTGGGAGACGCGCCCGCCCGGCACACCCCACACGTTCGCCCTCGAGCGCATCGAGCACCTGCTGGCGGCGCTCGGCCAGCCGCACCACGCCTGGCCGGCGGTCCACGTCGGGGGCACGAACGGCAAGGGCTCGACCTGCGCCTTCGTGGCGGCGGCCCTCGCCGCGGCGGGGTACCGCGTCGGGCGCTACACGTCGCCGCACCTCCACACGGTGCGCGAGCGCATCCGCGTCGGCGATCGTCTCATCGGCGAGGCGGAGGTCATCGCCTGGCTCGACACCCACCGCGCGCTCCTCGACGCGCTGGCCGGCCTGACCACGTTCGAGGTGCTGACGGCGCTGGCGTTCGATCACTTCCGCGCGGCCGAGGTCGACATCGCCGTCGTCGAGGTGGGCCTCGGCGGCCGGCTCGACACGACGCGGGTCGTCCGACCCGCCGTCAGCGTCCTGACGTCGATCGGCCTCGACCACCGCGAGATCCTCGGCGACACGGTGCGGCAGATCGCCTCCGACAAGGTCGGGATCTTCCATCCCGGCGTGCCCGTCGTCTCCGCTCCCCAGGAGCCGGACGCGGCCGCCGTGATCGACGCCGAAGCGCGGCGCCTCGGCTGTCCGCTGTCAATCGTCGGCCGCGACGCCCGGTGGCGGGTGCGGCCCGGCACGCGCCCGCCCGTCCTCGACATCGAGGTCGACGCCGGCGACGCGCCGCCCACCCGTTATGCGGTCGTGCCCGGGCTGCTCGGCCCGCACCAGCACGTGAACGCCACCGTCGCCGCCGCCGCGCTGACGGTGCTCGACGGGCACGGCTGGCCCGTCGGCCCGGCCGCGGTCGAGGCCGGCCTCGCGGCGGCGCGCTGGCCCGGCCGCTACGAGCGCTTCGCGACACCCGCGGGCGGCACCCTCGTCGTCGACGGCGCCCACAACCCGCCGGGTGTCGCCGCGCTCCTGGCGGCGCTCGACGCCGTCGACCCGGCGCCCGCCTACGTGTTCGTCCTCGGCTTCGGGGGGGGCAAGGACGTCGACGCGATGCTGGACGCGCTCGGCCCGCGCGCGGCGCACGTCGTGACGGTCCAGGCCGACCACCCGAAGGCCCTCGACGCGGCGCGCCTCGCCGACCGCATCGCCGGGCGGGGCCTGCGGGTGCCGCTGACGGTCGGCGGCGCCGACATGGCGGCCGCGCTCGATCGCGCCCTGGCCGCCGCCGGCGCGGGCGTCGTCGTGGCGACCGGGTCGATCTTCGTTGCGGCCGACGTGCGCGAGGCCTGGCTGGACCGCCTCGGCACGCCCGTGCGCGAGCGGGACGCGCCGCGCCCGACGTCGTGACGCTGCCGGCTAGCCTTCGCCGCCGACCGCGACGCCGAGCGCCAACGGCACCGCCGTCGACGCCGCGCTCGGCGCGAAGCGGGTGGCGGTGAGGGTCGGCCCGCGCGGCGTGTCGGTGCGGTGCGCCACCGAGGATGCGGCCGGGAAGCCCGTCGGCGCCGCGGCGCCGAACGCCACGGCGCCCAGGCCGAGCGTCAGCGTTGCCGTGGCGGCCATCGCGAGCTGCCCCAGCCGCCGCCGCGGCCACGGCGCCGCGGCCGCAGGCCCGCGCGGCGGCCGTGCCGGCGCCGGCGCGGCCAGCGCGGTGACCAGCCGCTCCTCGAGGGCGGCCACGAAGCGGGGGTCGGGCGCCACCGTGCGCACGCCGATCGCGGTGCGCGTGACCCGGGCGCCGTCCGTCCGCGACACGCCGGCAGCGGGTCGACCGGCGCTGGCGCAGGCGTGCCGCAGGCGGTCCCGCCCGTCGCGGCGGGGTATCGTCGGGGGCATCGCTACGGTGCCGTCGGCGACAGCGGCGGATCGCCGGGGGCCAGGCGCGACGCGAGCAGCGCCGCGCGCCGCAGGGCCCGGTGCTGCAGCACCTTGACGTTGCCGGGCGACGTCTCCATCGCCTCGGCGACGTCGCGGATCGACCGGCCGTGGCCGATCCGCAGCTCGAGGACGCGGCGGTAGTGGCTCGGCAGGCCGTCGAGCACCGTCCGCCCCAAGGCCGCGACCGGGCCGTCGGGCCATGTCGGCGCCGCCTCGGCCGAGGCGCCGTGCGGGCCGTGGGCGCCGTCGCCGTCCAACGCGCCGTCGGCCGCGTCGCACGCGCCGGGCTCGGCGGCGAGGGCGTCGTCGAACGCCACGGTGCGCGGCCGACGGCGCTCGGATCGCCAACGGTCGCGCAGCTGGTTGCGCGCCACGGCGAACAGCCAGGTCCGGAACGACGCGCGGCCGTCGAACGTGGCCAGGGCGGCCACCACCTTGAGGAACGTCTCGCTGGTGACGTCCTCGGCGTCCTGGACGCTGCCGAGCTGGCGCAGTGCAAACCCATACACGTCGTCGACGTGGCGCCGGTAGAGCGCCACGAACGCGTCGCGGTCGCCCGCCTGGGCGCGCCGCACGAGCGAGGCGTCGTCGACGGCGGCGAACGGGGTCGCGGCGGTTGTCGGATCGGGCGCGCCTGGGGTCGCGGTCATGCCGAGGGTGGACGCCGCCGGGTTACGCGGCGCGCTCACGCCGCCGCCGAGGCGCCTTCGACCTCGGCGACGGTCTGGACGAGCCACAGCGCCCGCGGCAGCCAGGCCTCGGCGGGACCGGACACGGGCAGCGCCACGCGGTGGTGGCCGATGCGGGCGTCGGCGCCGAGCGCGGCCGCCAGCCGCGGCCGGTCGAGGGCCCGGCGCTCGCCGAACCGAAGGGCGACGGCGTCGCCCTCGTACGCCAGGCTCAGCGCCCCGGCCTGGTGGGCCAGGACGCGCAGCCGCAGGACGAGCAACAGGTGCCGCACCTCGGCCGGCGGCCGCCCGAAGCGGTCGACGAGCTCGTGCTCGATGTCGGCGACGGCGCGTGGCGAGTCGGCGGCGGCCATGTGGCGGTAGAGCCGGGTGCGTTCGGCCGTCTCGGCCACGTACGCCTCGGGCAGGAAGGCGTCGATCGGCAGGTCGATCGTCGGCAGCGTGCCGAGGTCGATCGCCTCGATCTCGGCCGCGACCGCGGCCGGCACCTCGACGGGATCGCGGTCGTCGGCGCGGACGCGCTTGATGGCCGCCGCCAGGAGCTTCGTGTACAGGTCGAGGCCGATCGCGGCGACGTGGCCGTGCTGCCGGGCACCCAGGATCTCGCCTGCGCCGCGGATCTCGAGGTCGCGCATCGCGATCCGGAAGCCGGCGCCGAGGTCGGCGTACTCGGCCAGCGCCTGCAACCGATCGTGCGCCTCGGGCGTCGCCTCACCGCCCGGCGGCAGCAGGAAGTACGCGAACGCCCGCGACGCCGCCCGCCCGACCCGTCCGCGCAGCTGGTGCAGCTGCGCCAGCCCGAAGCGATCGGCGCGCTCGACGATCAGGGTGTTGGCGTTGGGGATGTCGAGGCCGCTCTCGATGATGCTGGTGCACACCAGCACGTCGGCCAGCTGGCCGACGAAGGCCAGCATGGCGGCCGCCAGCTCGTCCTCGGCCATCTGGCCGTGCGCCACCGCCACACGCGCCTCGGGCACCAGCTCGCGCACGCGCGCGGCCACGCCGTCGATGCCCTGCACCCGGTTGGAGACGTAGAAGACCTGCCCACCGCGGGCCAGCTCGCGCTGAATGGCGTGCCGGACCTGCTGAGAGTCGTAGCGGCCGACGTGGGTCGTCACCGGCAGCCGCTCGGCGGGCGGGGTGTCGATCGTCGTCAGGTCGCGCAGCCCGGTCAGCGCCAAGTGCAGCGTGCGCGGGATCGGTGTCGCGGTCAACGTCAGCGTGTCGACCCCTTCCGCCAACTGCCTCAGCCGCTCCTTGTGCTTGACCCCGAAGCGATGCTCTTCGTCGACCACCAGCAGCCCGAGGCGCTTGAAGCGCACGTCGTCGCCCAGGAGGCGGTGCGTGCCGATGATGATGTCCAGCTCGCCGCGCGATAGGCGCGCCAAGGCGTCGAGCTGGTCCTTGCGGCGCCGGAACCGCGACAGGACGTCGATGCGCACCGGGAACGCCGCCAGCCGCTCGCGGAACGTCTCGAAGTGCTGTTGGGCGAGGACCGTCGTCGGGGCCAGGACGGCCACCTGGGCGCCGGCCATCACCGCCTTGAACGCCGCCCGCAGCGCCACCTCGGTCTTGCCGAAGCCGACGTCGCCGACCACGAGGCGGTCCATCGGCCGCTCGCTCTCCATGTCGCGCTTGACGGCGTCGATCGCCCGCAGCTGGTCGTCCGTCTCGAGGAACGGGAACGCGGCCTCCATCTCGGCCTGCCATGCCGTGTCGGGGGCGAACGCCTGCCGGTGGGCCACCTCGCGCCGCGCGTACAGCGCCAGAAGCTCCTGGGCGATGTCCTCGACCTCGCGTCGCGCGCGCGCCTTGGCCCGCTCCCAATCGGCCGTGCCAAGGCGCGTGATCGCCGGCGCCACGTCGCCGGCGCCGACGTAGCGGGCCACGCGGTCCGCCTGGTGGGTGGGCACGAAGAGCGTGTCGCCGGCCGCGTACTCCAGGTGGAGGTAGTCGCGCTCGGCCGGGCCCACCTGCATCCGCACCAGGCCGCGGAAGATGCCGATGCCGTGCTCGACGTGCACCACGGCGTCGCCGGGTTGGAACTCGGCGAACTCGTCGGCGCGGCTCGCCTCCTCGGCGGCCCGCCGGCTGCGCCGCCGGTGCGGCATGCGCCAGCCGAACAGCTCGCCGTCGGTGAGCACGATCGTGGCGTGACCGGCGGCGGGGTGCGCCTCCCAGCCGCTGCCGAGCGCACCGCGCACCACCGCCAGCCCGCCCGCCCCGGGCGGGGACGCGAGCGCCTCGATCGCCGCCGCGCCCAACCCCGCTTCGGTCAGGAGCTCGGCGATGCGCGGCGCCTGGCGGCTGACGACGACGACGGCGTCGCCGCCCTCGACGCGCCGCACGACGTCGGCCACCGCCTCGTCGATGCGGCCGCCATAGCGCGGCGGCGCGGCGAATCCGCCGGCCGGTGACGCGAGGCGCGCCACGCCGTCGACGACGAGCCGCCGGCGCTGGCGGATCGCCGCGTCCAAATGCGCCCACGGCAGCAGCGGCCGGACCGGCCAGTCGGCCGGCAGCTCGCCCGCCGCGACCTGCTCGGAGCGTACCGTCTCGGCCTGGGCGGCCAGGTCGATCGCTGCCGGCTCGAGCGCC
Organism: uncultured Anaerolineales bacterium; assembly: GCA_964651245.1. Classification (GTDB taxonomy): domain Bacteria; phylum Chloroflexota; class Anaerolineae; order Epilineales; family Epilineaceae; genus Avedoeria. The sequence continues at coordinate 85,952 of CAZYVI010000019.1, forward strand.
TCGATCCCGTCGAGGACGACGACCGCCTCCGGCGGCAGGTGATCGACGACCGAGGCCAGCGGGTGGAGCAGCGTCGCCACGTGCTCGATGCCGCGGAAGCGTTCGCCAGCCGCCAGGTGCTCGATCTGTCGCCGCAGCTCCGACTCGGCCAGCGGCTGCAATCGGCCGAGATCGAGCGCCGCCAACACCGCCGCGGCGCGCGGCCCGTCGTAGGGCAGCGCCTCTGAGGCCGGCGGTATGACCAGTCGCTCCAGCGCGCCGTGCGAGCGCTGCGTCGACGCCTGGAAGGTGCGGATCGCGTCGACGTCGTCGCCGAACCACTCCAAGCGCGCCGGGACCGGGCTCGAGGCCGGCCAGACGTCGACGATGCCACCCCGGTGTGCCGCCTCGCCCGGCGCAGCCACCCGCGACACCTGGCCGTAGCCGAGGCGCGCCAGCCGCCGAACGACCTCGGTCACCGGCAGCCGGTCACCCCGCGCCACGACGAACGTGCCGCCGTCGAACGCGTCGGGCGGCAGCGTCGGCGTCAACACCGCCCGCAGCGGCGCGACGATGACCGGCGGTCCGGCCGCCCCCGGTTCGTCCCGGCGATAGCCGTGGATCGCCGCCAGCACGGCCATCCGCTGCTCGCGCACCGCCGGGTCCCACGGGATGCGCTCGTAGGGCAGCGCGTCGGGCGCGCCGAAGACGACGAGGCGCTCAGGCGCCGCCAGGTAGGCCCCCAGCGCGTCGGCGAGCGCGCGCGCCTCGTCGATGTGGGGCACGAGCCACAACATCGGGACGTCGAGCTGGCCGGCGATCGCGGCGACCGCGGCCGGCTGGACCGCCTCGGGTAGGCCCAGCGGACCGACGAGGTCGCCCGGCCCGCCGCTGGCGATCGCCGCCAGCGCGTCGGCCACCACGGGATGTCGGCGCA
>CAZYVI010000020.1:0-84473 GCA_964651245.1 uncultured Anaerolineales bacterium
GGCGACCTGTTCGTGATCCGCGTGGCCGGCAACATCGTGGCGCCGTCGCAGATCGGCAGCGTCGAGTTCGCCGCCGAGCAGTTCGGCACCCGGCTCGTCGTCGTGCTGGGGCACACCCGCTGCGGCGCGATCCAGGCCACGCTCGACGAGCTCGGCCGCCCGTCGACGGACCAGTCGCGCCACCTGCGCTCGATCGTCGACCGCATCCGGCCGGCGATCGAGCCGCTGCTGGCCACCGACCTGCGCCGCGACCCGGCGGCCCTGGCCGCGCACGCCACCCGCGCCAACATCCGCGCCGCCGCCAACCAGCTGCGGCACGGCTCCGACATCCTCGAACACCTCATCGGCGCCGACGGCCTCTGGGTCGTCGGCGCCGAGTACGACCTGGCGACGGGGCGGGTCGACTTCTTCGACGGCGCGCCGGGGCCGACGCCGGGCTAGCGGCAGCCCGCGGCGCGCATCGGGCGCTCTAGCCGCGCGTCGCCCCGCCCAGCAGGTCGGCCAGCCCGCCGCCTCCCATGAGATCGCGCAGCGTCGGCAGCAGCTCGCTGAGCTGGCCGGCGTCGAAGCCGCCCTCCTTGCGCTGCTTGCCCAGCCGCCCCATGACGATCGGGGCCAGCAACGCCAGCGCGGCGCTGACGATGGACGGGTCGAGGCCGAGGCGCTGGGCGATCTCGTCGGCGATGCCGGCCTTCTTGCGGCCGAAGACGTGGCCCAGGATCGCCCCGCCCATCGAGGTGTCCGCCCCGCCCAGGTAGCCGGCGAGGTCGTCGAGCAGGCTGCCGTCGTGGTCGGCGTCGAGCGCGGCGTTGAGCGCGCTGGCGCCGTCGTCGGACCGCGCGTTGCCGGCCATGCCGGCGACGATCGCCGGCAGCGCCTGGTCGACGATCTGCCCGGCGGTGTCGGGGTCGATGCCGAGCTGGGCGGCCAGCTGGCCGATCGTCGACGGGTCGAGCTGGTCGAACAGCTGCTGCATCGGGTGGGTCATCGTTCTCGCTCCTTGGGCGTTGACATCGGCCGGGCCGCAGCCGGCCGCGGCCGGACGGCGAGCCGAATCGGACTGCAGCGGGCCGCGCGGCGACCGGTCGTCCCGGCGGCGGCGTCCGATGATAGCACCGCGGCCTCGGTCGGCGCCGACGCGTCGTTGGCAGCTCGTCCGGCCGTCGCTACGATCATCGGCGGCCCGCAAGGCGTATCTTCCGGCACGGGGGGACGTGCCGCCCAACGGGAGGCTGTCGATGTTCAGCCAACGAACGACCCGGCGATCGCTCTGTCGCGCCGTCCCCCGGCGCTCCCGGATCGCGTCCGCGGGCGCCGCCGCGGCGGCGATCAGCGCCGTCGTCGCGGCCGTCGCCGTCGTGACGCACGCCGCCGCCGTCGCCCAACCGCTCGCATCGGCCCAACAGCAGGCCGACGCCCCGCCGTCCCCAGCCCGCGCCTACCTCCCCTTCGCCCTCAAGAGCCCCGCCTGCCGGCTCGAGGGCACCCACGTCGACGTCGTCCTGGTCCTCGACCGCTCGACGTCGATGGCGCGCACGATCCCGCCCAGCGCGCTGACGAAGAACGCGGCCGCGATCGACGCGGCGCGGTCGTTCGTCCGGCTCCTCGACCTCACCCCCGACGCCGCCGGCCGCAGCGACCAGGTGGCGATCGTGGGGTTCCACGACGCCGCCTGGACCGAGCTGGCCTTGACGGCCGACGAGGCGGCGGCGGACGCGGCGCTCGACCGCCTGGCGGGACGGCTCTCCGAGGGGACGCGCCTCGACCTGGCGTTCGCCGGCGCGGCCGCGGCGCTCGACGGCCCCGGCCGGCGCGGCGCGAACCGCGCCCTGGTCGTGGTGCTCACCGACGGCCTGCCGAACCGGGTGCCGTTCGGCCCGCTGAGCCCCTACCCGGGCAGCACCCGCCAGGAGGACAGCGTCCGGCAAGCGGCGGAGCGGCTGCGCGGCGGCGGCGCGCGGGTGGCGACGATCGGGCTCGGCGACGCCGGCGACGTGGCGCTGGGCCTCCTGGCCGAGTGCGCCTCGGAGCCGTCGCTGTTCCACCACGCGCCGCGGGCCGAGGACCTGGCGGCGGTCTACGGCCGCATCGCGGTGACGCGCCGCGTGTGCGACCCGCCGCCGGCCACGCCCCGTCCGCCGACCGCCACGGCCACGCCGCCCCCCACCCCGACCGCCTGCATCCCGTCGCTGACCCACACCGACGCCTCGCTCGTGCTCGACATGTCGACGTCGATGAACCGGCCGGCGACGGGCGGCGTCACGCGGCGCGAGGCGGCGCTGGCGGCGGCGCGCGCCTTCGTGGACCAGCTGCGCTTCGCGCCGGACGCGCGCGGCGGCTTCGACCAGGTGGCGGTCAGCGCGTTCCACGGCCGCGCCTGGACGGCCCTGGGCCTCGGCCGCGACGCCGTGGCGGCGCAGGCCGCCCTCGACGGCCTACCGGCCGACATGGCCCGCGGGACGCGACTCGACCTGGCGTTCGAGCAGGGCCAGGCGGCGCTCGACGAGGGCCCGCGCCAGACCGGCAACACGCCGGCCCTCATCCTCCTGACCGACGGCCAGGCCAGCGGCGTTCCCGCCGACCCCGGGCGCACGACGGACGAGACGATCCTCGACCGCGCCGCGCGGGCCAAAGCGGCCGGCACCGTGGTGTTCACGATCGGCTTCGGCGACGCGGCCGACCTCGACCGGGCGCTGCTGCAGGCGGCGGCCAGCGATCCGACCCAGTACTTCGAGACGCCCGACGCCGACGATCTGGCGGCGATCTACCGGCGGATCGCGGGGCGGCTGACGGGGTGTCCGTGAGGGTGACACCGCACCTCACGTACGGCCAAACGTCGCGGCCGGAGCGCATGCGCTCCGGCCGCGATACTACCGGTGCACCGGGGATCGAATGCCCCAATGCCAAGCACTCACTGCCGGGAGGGGCGTCCTCTCGATCACGAGGAGGGGTTCAGCCCCCACGGTGGCTGATACGCCTGGGGATCAGTAGCACAGTTCGCTGTTGCAGACGACTCGAAGGAGAGCTTCCTCGTTGAACCAGAAGCCCGACGCCAGCCGGGAGTCGAACTCGACGCCAACCTGGAAGTCGTTGCCGGCCGGGTGGCAGACACCGAAGTGTGGAAGAAAAGCGCTTCCTTCGTAGCGATCTGACACACCTACACGAGAGAGCGTGAACGTACCTAGATAGACCTTGTGGGCGCCGTTGGTCGTTTGAAGAACGAGGTGCGCCTGAATCGTCGCCGGGAGCGATTGCGGGAAGTTGGCTGCACACAGAGTGATCTCAGCCTCGAACGTTTCCGCCTCGAACCATTCCGGGTCACAGGTCGCCCACAGCACAGCACCAGGCACACACTCCTCGAAGTAGTCCGTGACCTCGTAGCCGCAGTCACAGGAACTCTGGGCGTACGCGGACGACACCGAGGGTCGCGGCGCGAGCACGAAGCCAAGCGCGGCGAGGGCGATCAGCGACGACAACACGATTCGAGGGCAACTGAACTTCAACATCGATCTACTCCTGTTCGCGTCCCTGTGGTGGCGGAGCAGCTGTTCAACGCACGTTGCGCAAGGGCTTCGTGAGGTCAAGCCGCTCAGCCAGTGACTCAACGGCGCTCAGCTTGCAGCCGGGCCGTATCGCCTCCGTAGCCTCACCGTTGCGGGTCCGCGCAACGGTTGCGTAGCGAGCGGGCATGGGACGACGCCACGCCTGCCGATGCCATCGCGGCAGGCAGGTTCGGCGCCTCGACTCATCCATGGCAGAATCGCGACCTAGCCCCGACGGAAGCGGCTGGGTCAGAGCCCGGGTGTGAAGAGGGCGGGCCGGGCTCACCGTGCATTCGGTGGGCTCCACTGCCTACCCGTCCGATAGCCGTTCACTGGCCCATGCGCCGGTGGCTCCTGCAGCGCGAGCCCGCTCCTCAACGGCCGTGGAGACCGCGTGACCGACGGCACCAACGCCCGCCTGTCCATCCATCTCCTCGGCGGCCTGCGCCTGGCTACGTTCGGCCAGCCGATCGATCGGCCGCGGCGGCGGGAGTCCGAGCGGCTGCTGGTCTACCTGCTGCTGCATCGCGCACGGCAGCTGGACCGGCAGAGCACGGCGTTCGCGCTGTGGCCGGACCTGCCGGCCGACAAGGCGCGCTTCAACCTGCGGTTCCACCTCTACAAGCTGGCCGACGACCTGCCCGATGTCGGCGACGGCGCACCGTGGATCGACCGCGGCGACCGCGTCGTCGGCTGGTCGAGCGACGCCGACACCTGGCTCGACATCGACGCGTTCGCACGGCTGGCCGCGAGCGGCGGCGACGACCCGGCCGTGCCCGCCGACGCCGTGCTGGCGCGGCTGCGCGCCGCGGCGACGCTCTACGCCGGCGACCTGCTGCCGGATCACGACGAGCCCTGGCTCATCGCCCCGCGCGAGCAGCTGCGCGCCGTCGCCGTGCGCGTGCTCGACGAGCTGGCCACGCGCGAGCTTGACGCCGGCGCGTTCGCCGAAGCCGTGACGACCGCCCAGCGACGGATCGCGCTCGACCCCGACGAGGAGCACGGCTACCGCCTGCTCCTGCGCGCCTACGGGGGGCTGGCCGACGTCGGCGCCCTGGCGCGGACGCTGGACGCCTGCCGGCAGCGGATGCAGGAGACGTTCGGCCTCGATCCGTCGGCCGACACGGTGGCGCTGTACGACGCGCTCTTGGCGGCCGCCGAGTCGCCGGCGGCCCCCCCGATCGTCCACGCCAGAGCGACGACGAGCGTGCCTCAGCCCCGGGCTGCCGTCGAAGGCCAGCGGTTGCCGCAGCCGCTCACGAGCTTCGTCGGCCGCCACGACGAGATCGCCCGACTGCGTGAGCTCGTCGACGGGCACCGCCTGGTGACGATCCTCGGCCCCGGCGGCGCCGGCAAGACGCGCCTGGCCGTCGAGACGCTGCGCCACGCCGCCGAGCGCGACGACGTGGTGCGATGGGTCGACCTCACCGAGCTGCCGCGGCATGCCCCGGTCGCCGCGGCCATCGGCCGCGCCATCGGCCTGCCCAGCCTCGCGACGACGTCCGTCGACGCGCTCGTCCCGCTCATCGGCGAACGCTCGCTCGTGCTCGCGCTCGACAACTGCGAACACGTCGTCGAGCCCGTCCGAGAGGCCGCCGACGTGCTGTTGGCGGGTTGTGCCGGGCTGCACATCTTGGCGACGAGCCGCGAGCCGCTGTCGGTGCCCGGCGAGGTGCGATGGCCCATCGCCCCGTTGGACGTGCCACGGGCCGACGACACCGCCCGCGAGGCCATCGCCCGGTCGGCCGCGGTGGCCATGTTCGTCGACCGCACCAGCGCGTTGGACGCCACCTGGCGACCGTCGCCGGACGATCTGCACGCCATCGCCGCCATCTGCCGGCTCCTCGACGGGCTGCCGCTGGCCATCGAGATCGCCGCCGCGCGCACCGTGCTGCTGTCGCCCGCCCAGCTGCGCGACGAGCTCACGACGAGCCTTGCCAGCCTGGGCGCCGACGGCGACGACCATCGACACGCGACGCTGACGGCCAGCGTGCGCTGGAGCTTCGACCTCTTGGCGCCCGACGAGCAGCTGGCGCTGGTCCGCCTGGCCGTGTTCCCCGGCAGCTTCGACGCCGCGGCCGCCACGGCGGTCGTCGGCGGCGCGCCGCTCACCGCTCAGAGCGCGTTCGGCCTTACGACGCGGCTGGTCGAGAAGTCGCTCGTCGCCCTCCAGCCGTCGGCGGGCGCCCGCCGGCGCTTCGCCCTGCCGCAGCCGGTTCGGGAGTTCGTCGCGACCGCCACCGACAACATTGCACCCGACGACCGGCAGCGACACGCCGCGCACTTCCGGCAGCTCGTCGCCGCCACGCTGCGCGACCGGCGGATCGACGAGGTGCCTGCCGACACGTTCGACGCTCTCCGGCCCGACTTCGCCAGCATCGACGTCGCGCTGGCGACGACCGAGTCCGAGCACGGCGCCGTCGCGGCGCTGACGATGGCACTCGACGTCTACCGCTACTGGTACGCCCTGGGCCAGCTGCGCTATGCCAGCGACACGCTGCTACGGCTCCTGGCCGCGCCCGGCGCCGACGATGATCCGGCCATCGCCGGACGCGCCGCCGACATCGCCGGCAGCCTGTGCCTGTGGCAGGTCGACTTCGCGCGCGCCGCGACGTGCTTTGGCATCAGCCTCCGCCACGCGCGCGCCGCCGGCGACCGTCGCCAGGAGGCGCGGCTGCTCGGCCTGCTCGGCGAAACGCAGCTGTCGATGCTCGACGTCACCGCTGCCGAACGCACGCTGGGCGATGCCGTCGCCGTTGCCGGCACGCTCGCGGACCGCGATGTGGACGCGACGATCGGGCGGTTGAGCGCGCTCCTCGCGCAGCGGCATGGCGACATCGAGGCCGCCCACCGGCACTGGCTGCACGCGCTGCAGCATGCGACGGGCACGGCCCCCAGCGGGGCCGAGGCGCGCGCGGCGCGCTTCCAGCTCGCACGCATCTGGTTGGACGTGGCTGCGCACAGACGCGCCGAGCACGAGATCCGCGCAGGCGAGACGGCCGCCAGCGAGGCCGGTGACGAGGCGGACCAGGCGCGCTGGAACCACCTTCACGGCATTGTGCTCACCGAGCTCGGCGCATTCGAGGCGGCGGCCGCGGCGCTGCGCGCGGCGATGGAGCGCTATCGCGCCGAGGGCACCGCCGTGATGTCGGCATGGGTGGAGGACTGCCTGGCGCAAGCTTCGCTGCAGCAGGGGCGGCTCGACGTCGCCGATGCCTATTTCCGCCACAGCCTCGACGTCAAGCGCCGCGCCGACGACCGGATGGGGCTGGTGTACGGACACCTAGGCGTGGCGGAGCGACACCTGGCCGGCGCGCGTGTCGAGAGCGCGGCGGCCGAGCTGGCGCGCGCCACGGCGTTGCTGGGCGATCGCAGCGATCGCGGCCTCTGGTCGTGGGCCCAGCGCGTCGCCGCCCTCGTTCTCGCTGCCCAAGGCGACGGCGACGCTGCCCTCGAGGCGGCGGAGGATGCCCTCACGCATCACCGCCGCGCCGCCCAGCGCCGCCAGCTGGCGCTGGACTACGAGGCGCTCGCGGTGGCGCACGCGGCGCGACGGTCGATGGCCGAGGCTCGGACGGCCATGGCGACGGCCACCGCCCTCTGGACGGCGCTCGACCTCCCACGGCCGCACGCCAGTGGCCAGCTCACCTCCGCCCTCGTCGCGCTCGCCTCGACGACGCTCACGCCAGAGGCCTTGGCCGAGGCCGAGGCCGCCGGCGCGGCGGCTGGCGAGGTGGAAGCCGGCGCCGCCGCGCGGCGCGTCGCCCACCTCGCCAGCCTGTCGGACGCGTAACGAACTACGGGTACCAGAGGTTGCCGCGGTAGCGCGTCACGCCCTGGGCCGGCACCCCGATCTCGAGGGTGACGCCGCGCGTGTAGCTGCCGTCAGACCCCTCGAGCGCGTAGTCGCCGCACCAGCCGGGTGCGACGCAGTGGGTCACGTCCTGATCGAGCCACGGCCCGTCCGCCGACGCCGGGCCGAACGTGCCGTCGAAGTTCCGGTCAGCCCAGAGCGTTGCCGTCACGCCGTTGAGCGCGTAGTTATTGCCGTTGATCCACTCGTACAGATCGCCGTGGACCGGCACGGTCGGGTTCGTGCCCGTCAGGTCGATGACGGACCAGAAGCTCTGATTGGGCAAGCCGTTGGGCACGTTCAGCATCCAGGCGCCGGAGGCATCGGTGGCTGTGCCACTGCCCACCAGGGTGTCGTACCAGCTGCCGAACAGGCCGTTCTGGTAGTACAAGCCGACGCCCAGGCCCGGGATCGGCGGCGCGCCGGGCGGCGGCTCGGCGTGGACTTCCGCGGGCATGGCGATGCCCAAGCTCAGCAGGAGCGCGCACGCACCCAGCGTGGCGAGTCGCTTCATGGCCAGTCCTCCAGTTCGATACGTCGATCAGCGATCAGCGACGGGCGTGGCCGCCGCCGATGCGGGGGAGTGTAGCGGTTGGGCGTAGCGCCAGCGTAGCGCACCTGGGAGCGAGCGTGCCCGGCAGCCGTCGCCGCCGGCAGCTGTGAGCAGCCACCGGCTCGACTACCGCACCGGCGCCCCGTCGTACCGCCGGCCGCCCCTCAGTCGCTCGCCCTTCATCACGACGCCGTGCGGCCCCACCGTGGCGCCGTCGCCGATGTGCGCGTCGTAGAGGACGACGGCGTCGGCGCCCACGGTGGCGCTGCGGCCGACCGTCACGCGGCCGATCTTGAGGATGCGGTCCTCGAAGCTGTGGGCCTGGAAGTGGCCGAGCACGACGGCGTCGTCGCCGAACGAGAGCATGTCGGGGTCCACCACCTGGGCGAAGCCGGGGCCGAGCACCACCCGGCGTCCCAGCTGCAGGCCGAACGCCCGAAGACAAGCGTTCAGCGCCAGCGTGCCCTCGAGCCTCGCCAGCACCGGCCGGGCCCAGGCGCCCCACGCCATGTAGACGAAGTCCCACCGTCCGCACCAGCCGCTCCAGAACGCGTGCCGCCCGGGCTGGACGCGGCCCAGCAGCGCCCACTTCAGCCCGCTGGCCGCGCCGACCAGCGCGCCGCCGGCGGCCAGCGTCGCCAGCGGCGCCGCGGCCAACGCCACCATCGGGCCGCCGCGCGCCGCGGCCGCCATCGCCCACAGCCACAGCGCGCCGGCGGCGATCGGCCCAGCCGGCAGCGCCAGCCGCAGCGTCTCCCAGCCGGCCCGCGTCGACCAGCGCAGCGCGTCGGGCGCGTGGGTCAGCCGGCGGTCCGCCGCCACGACCTCGCGCCGCGGCAGCGGCATCGCCGGCAGGCCGAACCAGGCCGAGCCGGGCCCGACCGCGCGCGCGTCCGGCGCCGTCGCCACGCCGACGAACAAGCCGTCGGGCCAGTCATGGCCGGCGGCCAGGACGGCGTGGTTGCCCAGGAACGTGTCGCGGCCGAAGCGCGTCGCGGCCAGGACGAGCCGGCCGCGGTCGACCGCCGGCCCGGCCAGGTAGACGCCGTCGGCGAAGAACGAACCCGCGCCGATCGTCACCAGCTCCGGCACGGTGTCGTGGATCGTGCTGATCTCGCTGCCGCGGCCGATGCGCATGCCCGCCGCCCGCAGCCAGACCGGCCAGAGCATGGCGCCCGACAGCCACCGCCCGGCCGACTCGACGGCGCGCGCCTTGGCCGCGGCCCGTACCGCGGCCAGGCTCCGGACCGGCACCGTCGCGGCGCGGACCGGACCCGCCAACCGCAGCAGGGCCGCCCGGCCGATCAGCCCGCCGACGACACCCGCCATGCCCGCCAGCACCGCCGCGCCCGCCGCCGCCGGCAGTGCCCGCGGCGCCGCCAGCCAGCCGATCAGCGCGCCGGCGTCGAGCCCCAGCGCGCCGACCACGGCGGCGAGCAGGCCCGCCGGCAGCGCCCAGCCCAGCGCCGTCGCCGCCAGCCGGCCGCCGACGACGATGGCCGCGTACGCCGCCGGATGCAGCGGCGCCGCCAGCCCGCCGCGGTCGTCGATCGGCGCCGGCGGCCCGACCAGACCGACGTCTACCGCCAGGACCCCCGCGGCGCGGCGGCCCGGCGCCACGCACCCGCCGTCGGCGAGAACCGACAGCGCCGCGAGCTGCGCCCCGTCGCCCAGCCGGCCGCCGGCGCCGACGGCGGCGCGGGCCGCCAGCGTCGCGCCGGCGCCGACGGTGACGGGCGCGACGGTGATGCCGTCGGCCGCGAACCGGACCGGCTCGAGCCGCGCGTCGCGCCCCAGCGAGGCGCCGTCGCCGATCGCGACGACGTCCCAGCCGCCACCGGCCAGGTCGACGCCGCGGCCGAGGTGGACGTCGCGGCCGATGCGCGCGCCGAGCGCCCGCAGCGCCGCCGCCTGCAGCGCCGTGCCCTCGACGAGCGCCCACGGCACCGCCCGCGCCGCGCGCGCCGTCGCCCAATGCGCGAGGTGAAACGACCCCCACAGCGGGTAGTGTCCCGGCCGGTAGCGGCCGATCACGGCGCGACGGACGGCGACGGCCCAGGCCAGGCCGAGCGGCAGGCGCAGCGCTCGCAGCCCTGCCGCCAGCAGCGGCAGCCCCGCCAGGGCCAGCATCGGACCGACCGCCGCGACGGCGCGCGGCGCGGCGACGAACGCCACGGCGTAGGCCGCCGCGCTGAGCAGCGCGACCTCGGCCGCCAGCCAACCGAGCTGGATCACGCTGAACCGGGTGACGGATGGCGCGGCGTCGACCGCCGCGGGCGTCGGGGCGCCGGTGTCGCCGCCGTCCTCGGTTGCCCGCACCCGCCAGCGCGCCGCCAGTCCCGCTGCCGTCGGCGCGTCGTACAGATCGCGCACGCCCAGCGCCGCGGCCCCGGCCGGGAGGCGGTCGGCGTCGGCGCGCAGGGCGACGACGACGGCGACGGCGGTGAGCGACGTGCCGCCCAGGTCGGCGAAGAAGTCGGCCGTCGCATCGTCGACGGGCACGCCGAGCGCAGCTTCGAACGCGGCCGCGACGGCGATGGCGCGGGCGTCGTGCCGCGCGGCGGCACCGGCAGGGGCCGGGACGCCGCGCGGCGCGTCGGCGGCGGCCCGCGCGTCGGCCGCGCTCAGCGTCGGCGGCAGCGCGCGGCGGTCGAGCTTGCCGCCGATCGCCGTGGGCAGGTCGTTGGCGATGCGGAAGCGCGACGGCACCATGTGCGCCGGCAGCTCGGCCGCCAGCGCCGCGGCCAGGTCGCGCGCCGCCGGCGGCGCGGCGGGCCGCTCGGGCACCACATGCGCCACCAGCACCGCCGCCGGGCCGTCGCCCTCGACGGTGGCGGCGGCGGCGCGGACGCCATCGAGGGCCGCCAGACGGGCCTCGATCGCCTCGAGCTCGATGCGGTGGCCGCGGACCTTGACCTGGGCGTCGAGCCGGCCGCGGTGCTCGAGGTCGCCGTCGGGCCGGCGGCGCACCCGGTCGCCGGTGCGGTAGATCCGGCCGAAGCGCGGGTGGTCGACGAACCGCAGGGCGGTCTGCGCCGGCTGGCCGAGGTAGCCGCGGGCCACCGCCCGGCCGGCGATGGCCAGCTCGCCGTCGACGCCGATCGGCACCTCGTCGGGACCGTCGTCGGTCGGGGGACGGGCGCTGGGGTCGGCGTCGCGCGCCGAGCCGACGGGGACGCCTCCGTCCGGGACCGCGGCGCCGCCGATGGCCAGGACATGGCCGCGGCTGCCGGGCACCGGCCGGCCGATCGTCACCGCCCCGCCGGGGACGATGTCGGCGCGGGTGCAGGTCACCGTGCACTCGGTGGGGCCGTAGCCGTTCACCAGCCGCCGGCCGCGGGACCAGCGGTTGGCCAGGTCGGCGGGCAGCGGCTCGCCGCCGACGTAGAGCAGCCGCAGCGCCTGCAGGGCGGCGGCGGGGTCCGGGCAGGCCATCATCCGCAGCAGCGTCGGCGGCGGGCACAGGACGGTGATCCGGTGTTGGTGGAGCCACGCCGGCAGGTCGGGCCCGAGCCGCAGCGTGGCGTCGTCGAGCGCGACGAGCGTCGCGCCGCTGGCCAGCGCCAGCCAGGCCTCCTCGATGGACGAGTCGTAGGCCGGCGACGAGCACAGCGCCACCCGGTCGCCGGGCCCGAGCCCAAACGCCGCCCGGTCGCCGTCGACGAGGGCGACGATGCTGCGGTGCTCGACGGCGACGCCCTTGGGCCGGCCCGTCGTGCCCGACGTGTAGACGACGTAGGCCAGCGCCGTGTCGTCGGACCGGGCGGCGGTCGTCGTGCCGTCGGGGGGAGCGACCGCGGCGGCGGTCGGCGGGCCGGACGCGCCGGCGGCGGTGCTGATCGGCGCCGAGTCGCCCGGGCCGCCCGGGTCGACGACCGGCCGTCCACCGGCCTCGACGGCGCGCGAGGGGCGGGCGACGACGGCGACCGGCGCGGCGTCGTCGAGGAGGGCGGAGCGGTGGGCCTCGGGCGCGGCGGGGTCGAGGCCGACGAAGGCCCCGCCGGCCAGGAGCACGCCCAGCTGGGCGGCGACGAGCGCCGGGTCGTCGCGCTCGAGCAGCAACGCCACGCGGTCGTCGCGCCCGATGCGGCCGCGCAGGCGCGCCGCGATCGCGTACGCCCAGCCAGCGAGCGCGTCGTAGCGCAGCGCGACGGCCGCGCGGCCGGGTCCGGCCGGCACCTCGAGCGCGATGCCTGCCGGGTGGCGGCGGGCGGCGGCCAGGAAACGGTCGTGGAGGAGCGGGCCGAGCGGCTCGGCCGGATGGGGCGGCGGCATCGGCCGCCATTGTAGGGGAGGCCGATCGCGGGCTACGGCAGCCCGCGCTGGGCCAGCGGCAGGAAGATCCGCGCCGCGGGCGGCTCGGGCACGAACGTCGGCGTGGCGCCGCCGGGGGTGGCGGTCGGCGGCGGCGCGGCGGTCGTGGCCGCCGGCGGGGCGGTCGGGGCGGCGGTAGGCAGGGCGTCGGGGCCGGGGACCAGGGCCAGCGCCCGGACGGCCGTTGTGTCGGCGACCTCGACGCCGCGGACCTCGGGGATGATGCCGCACGAGACGCGGCCCCCGAACCGGCCGCCGCTGCGCAGCAGGCGCAGGGCGTGCTTGCCGTCGGCCAGCGCGCGCAGGTCGACGTTGTGGAGCGTCGTCTGCGACCGGCCGGCGACGACGTCGGTCAGCGGGTGGAGGGCCGGGGCGTCCTCGTCGGAGCAGGTGGTGGCCTGGATCTGGGCGGTCAGCGAGCTGCCGGTGTTGCCCTCGGTGAGCGTGATCGAGACCTTGAGGTCGGCTCCTTCGGGCGTCAGCCGGGCCGTGCCCTTGACCATCGAGTTGCGCTCGTCCTCGAGCATGAAGTCCAGCGGCTTGGGCGGGTACTCGCGCGACGCGTCGCGGCGCTCGAAGACGACCACCGCCAGCGGCGCGTCGGCGTCGATGGTGGCGCGGCCGGTGCCGATCGGGAAGTCGGCCGCCGTCGCCAGGTCGACGGTGGCGGTGGCGCCCGGCCCCAGCGGCAACGCCAGGTCGCCGCGGCCCTGGCCGCTGCTGTCGTAGAGGCGCAGCCGGGCGGTCGTGGCGCCGTCGGCGGGGTTGTGGACGACGATCGCGGTCGAGACGAAGTCGGTGGCGCGCCGCACGACGGGCACGGCCCAGGCCGTGCTGAGGTCGCGCGGGCCGTAGGCGTTGTAGGCCGCCAGCGTGTTCACGACGCCGCCGACGCGCACGTCCTCGAGCGCGGCGGCCAGGACGGGGCCGCTGGCGGTGACGATCGCGCTGCCGTCGAACGGGGCGGGCGCGGCCGCGGCCGGCAGGCTGCGTCCGCCGGGCGAGAGGTCGACGAAGGCCGCGCCCCAGCCCTTGAGGCTGAAGGTCCGCTCGGCGGGGACGCCGGCGGCGGTTCCGTCGGCGGCCCGGTAGCGGAGCGTGGCCTCGACGGCCTTGTCGGACGCGTTGGCGATGGCGACGAGCGTCCCGCCGTCGGCGGCGGCGCGAACGCGCGGCAGCACCTGGACGGTGGCCGCGGCGTCGAGCGGCCGGCCGACGATGCCGGCAGTGGCCGGGCCGGCGTGCTCGTCGATGTAGCCCAGCAGGGCCAGGTTGCGCGCGCCGCTGACCCGCAGCGCGCCCAGGAAGCCGCCGCCGACGTTCGGGCTCAGCGTCTCGGGGCCGAACAGGTTGGCCTCGACCGAGGTGTCCCATTCGGCCACTTGGTGGTCGGCCAGCGGCTCGGGGAACGACACCAGCGGCGCGCCGCTGGCCGGGTCGTGGATCATGAGGTCGGCCTGGCTGCCGGCGCCGGGCGCGGCGTTTTGGACGACGAGGACGCTCGACTGGCTGCCGACGTTCACGGCCATGAGCGGCAGCAGCAGGCTGCGCGCCGCCGGCGCCGCCTCGAACGCCGCGCCGGCGCCGCTGGCCCAGCGGGTGCGGGCCAGGGCGGCGATGGGCGCCGTCGACGTCAGCTCGGCCGCGAAGCTGCCGCCGCCGGCCTGCCCGGCCATGATCGAGAGGTCGTAGGCGGCGGTCCGGCCGGCGGCGACGGCGCCGCCGGTCAGGCCGGCGGCGGCGCCGTCGAACTTGGCGTAGAGCCGGAGCGTGGCCGAGGCGTCGGCGTCGCCGCCGTTGGCGGCCTCGATCGTCGTCTTGCCGTAGCCCTCCTGGCCGCGCGGCGCCAGCGCCCCGGCGGCGGCGTCCGGCGCGGCGGCCGCCAGGACGAGGCCGTAGCGGATCGCGTTCGTGTGGGCGTCGGGGAAGAAGGCCGCGCTGCCGGTCTGGGCATGGCCCGGACGGGCGGCAGCGGCGAGAAGGCCGGGGATGAGGACCAGGACGAGGGCACGGCGGGGCATGGAACCTCCGGGCGGCGCGCGTGGCACCGAACGGCGCCCGCGCGGCGGACCCCGGTCGGTCGGACAGCTGCGCCGTTCATAACCCTTTGGCCCGCTGCTGGGTTAGGCCCGCTCAGCCCTCAGGCTCGAAGTCCTCGGGCTCGGGATCGCGCCGGGCGGCCTTGGTGGCGGCGCGGTGGTGCTTGTCGTGCAACCGGGCCTCGCGCACCGCGCGCGGGACGTCGGTGGCCCAGCGGACGCGGTCGGGCGTGAGCGCGGCCGCGACGAGGTCGACGAAGCGCTCGGTGGCCGCGACGCGGTTTTGGTGCTGGCTGCGCTCGGTCTCGACGGTGATCCGCAGCAGCCCGTCGTCGGTCAGGCGGTCCTCGAGGTGCTCGAGGAGCAGGAAGCGCTGGGTGTCGGTGAGGGCGCGCGAGGTCCGCACGTTCCAGCGCAGCTCGACGCGGGTGGCGTTCGTCTGGGCGTGCTGGCCGCCGGGGCCGCTGGACATGCTGAAGCGCCAGTCGATCTCGGACGCCGGGATCGTCAGCTGGTCTTGGATCGGGATGCTCTCGCTCATCGGGTGCTCCTGGCAGGCGGGAAGGATCGCGGCGCCGTCCGCCGCAGGCGCCGGCGCCCACCCGGCGGTTGGCGGTCGGTGGCGCGCCCCAACCGTAGTCGACGCGGGCCGGTCGCGCCAACGGCCAACCGGCCAGGTTCGCCGGCGCCGGCGCGTCAGTCGAGCCGTCGGCCGACGAACCAGGCGTCGGCGCCGAGGTCGTGGTAGATCTCGCACACCAGGCCGCGGTGGGTCACGACGAGGTAGTAGCGGCGGTGGATCTCGCCCTCGGGCGTCCACCACTCCAGGCGCGGCTCGCGCACCGCCTCGACCGACTCGACGCGGTGGGTCTCGCCGGCCCAGACGAACGCCTGCGGCCGGCCGTCGCCCTGGACGCGGACGCGGATCGGCACGCCGTCGGGGTACTGTCGCACCGGCGGTCGCGCGGGCGGGGCGGGCGCGCTAGCCGGCGGGCGCGCCGACGGCCGGCGCCTCCCCGCCCGGCCACGGCACGAGCCGCGCCCGCCGCTCGTGCAGCGCGGCGGTGGCGTCGACGACCCGGCCCTGGCGGACGGCGTCGGGGCCGAAGCGCTGCTGGACGTCGCGCAGGGCGGCCTCGGCCTCGAGGCGGCGGGCGTGGGTGTGGCGGAAGAGGTCGAGCTGGTGGGCGGTCGTCGGGCAGAGGCCGCGGGCCAGGAGCTTGACGCGCTCGACGGGGCCGGCCCAGCGGACGGTGGCCATGAGGGCGTCGACGTGGGTCAGCAGGACCGACGGCTGGATGGCGGGCTCGAGGAACGTCCGGCTGGCGGCGGCGACCTCGCCGCGCTCGAACGTCACGGTCAAGGCCAGGGCCGAGGCCATCTGGAAGCGCGCCGACAGCGGCCGCACCAGGTCGTAGACCAGCCGCTCGATCTGCCAGCGCAGGCTGCGCAGGTTGGCGACGGGCTCGGCGAAGACGTGCTCGGCCTCGAGGAACGGCGCGGCCCGCCAGGGCTGGATCGCGTCGTCGTCGTGGCCGTGCCCCAGCCGCCAGGCGCGCAGCCCCTCGTAGCCGAAGCGGGGCACGATGCCGCCCTGCGGCAGGGCGGCGTACTGGTGGACCTTGCCCAGGCCGAGGGCCACGATCCGGGCCTGGGTGGCGCCGGCCAGCGGCAGGTAGCGGATCGAGAGCCCGCCCAGGAAGGCGACCTCGCGGCCGCGCGGCAGCGCCATCGCCGGCCGGGCCTGGAGGTAGCGGGTGACGATCCGGCTCGTCAGCTTGCCGTGGGCGACGCCGACGCGGGCCGTCAGCCCGGTCGCCGCCGCGGCGCGCGCGGCGACGGCCTCGGCCAGCCGGGCCTCGTCGTCGCGGTCGCGCGCCAGGCCGGACGCGGCCAGCCAGGCGTGCTCGAGGTCGGCCGGCTCGACGGCGCCGGTGTACTCGGCCAGGGCGTCGAGCAGGCGCTGGAAGGCGTCGCGGTACGCCTCGGGCCGCGGCGCGACGACGACGAGCTCGGGGCAGAGCTGCCGGGCCTGGGCGATCGTCATGCCGCGCATCACCCCGGCCAGGTGGGCGGCGTGGGTCAGGTCCTCGACCGCCGGCGTGCCCGGCCGGGCGGCGGCGACGACGGCCGCCCGGTCGGCCAGCTCGGGCCGGTCGCGCACCTCGACGGCCATGGCGGCGTGGGGCAGGCTGACGCAGGCGATGCGGGCGGGGGCAGCGGGGGTGGTAGGGGGGGTAGAGAGGGCCGGGGTGGCGTGCGTCATCGGCAGGGTCCTCGCCGGGTGGGCGGGCCGCAGGGGTCGCGCGGGCTGAACGGGAGCGGCACGAGTATATAGAACATGTGTTCGATCGTCAAGAGGCGGCCGACGGGCGCGCCGACACCTCGCCGCTGGCCGGCGTGCGACCGAGCGCCTAGACTTCGTCGCGTCAACCGGCGTCGTGAGGACGGATCCCCCCGCCCCACATCGACCAGCGAGGCCGTCGATGGCCATTCCCGCCGACATCCCGCGCACCGACGCCCGGACCTACCTCGCCCAGGAGCGCGCCTCCGCCCAGCGGCATGAGCTGGTCGACGGCATCGTCGTCCAGATGGCCGGCGCGAGCTATGCCCACAACGTCCTCGTCGCCAACCTCATCGCCGCGCTCGACGCGGCGCTCAGGGGCGGAGGGCCGGCGGACGGGCCGCCCGGCTGCCGTCCGCTGGGCAGCGACATGCGCATCAAGGTCGAGGCGACCGGTCTGTACGCCTACCCCGACGTGCTCGTCGTCTGCGACGAGCCCGCGTTCGAAGACGAGCGCGCCGACACGCTGCTCAACCCGGTGGCGATCTTCGAGGTCCTCTCACCCTCCACCGAAGCGTTCGATCGCGGCGAGAAGTTCGCCCACTACCGGCGCCTGCCGAGCCTGCGCGACTACGTGCTCGTCGCCCAGGACCGCCCGCGTCTCGAGCACTACCGCCGTGCAGGCGAAAGCTGGCTGCTCCACGAGATCGACGGGCTCGACGGGCGCCTGGCGATCGAGGCCGCCCGGGCCGAGGTGCGGCTGGCCGCGCTGTACGCCGGCGTCCCGTAACCGCCCGCCGCGCCCGCCCCCGCCTCACCCCACGAGCTTGGCGACCGCCGTCGCGGCCAGGCCGACGAGGTAGGCCGTGGCGCTGTAGACGAGGACGGGCTGCGGGCCGTGGCGCCGCACGAGCCAGGCGGACAGGGCGGCGAGCGCGGCGACGACCCAGAGGTCGAGGCCGATCGGCTCGAAGGCCAGGTTGGCGAAGATGCCCAGGGCGATGAACAGGCCGTTGGCGACGATGAGCGCCAGGTCGCGCCGCGACGGGCGGCCGGCGTACGGGAAGGCGGCCTGCCAGAGCATGAGGCCGCCGTTCATGACGCTGTAGCCGACGAAGAACACCCAATGCGAGAAGGCGTCGTCGTTGAACACGACGATCCGCTCGAGCGCCGCCCGCCCGGCGCCCGACAGCGCGTCGGCGGCGGCGACGTCGGGGCCGAGGAAGCGGGCGTGGAGGTAGTTCGTGACCTCGTGCGCGCCGTAGCCGGCCCCCAGCAGGTAGATGCCGACGGCGATGGTCAGCCCGACGGCCGTCGTGACGGCGTCGCGGCGGCCGGGGTCCGTCGCGAGGTCGGGCAGGTGGGCCTTGAGCAGCCAGAATGCCCCCAGGCTGGCCAGCGGCAGCGTCAACATGTTGTGCACATCGACCCAGCGCAGAAAGCCGTTGGCCGCCGCCGGCCCCAGCGTCCACGGCCCGAGCCGGTTGGCGGTCAGCAGCAGGATGACGACGGTCTGGGCGACGAGGAGGGCATGGACGCGGCGGAGGGATGGGGCGGGCATGGGCGGGCTCCTGGGGCGCAACGGTCCGCAGGATACCGATACCACGATCGGGGCGGCGGTGCAGGCGGGGGCTTCGGGGGGCGGGTGTACGACGTGGACGAGACCGTGCGACCAGCCCCCTATCCACCACCCGCCGCCGGCTGGTGGAAGACGGTCCATCCGAGAACGCTGGGGCATGCCATCGCCGGCGACGAGACACCCCCGCCCGCTGAGCCAGGGGCATCCACGCGTTGACAGGCAGGGGAAACGGGCCGGTGAAGTTCGTGACATCCAATCGACCCTCGGCTCATGCCTCCTGGCTACGGCGATAAAGACTTGTGGATGCCAGACAACGCGTCACACCACGCACCGAGCGTCCGGGCCATGTGGTCAATCCGACCCGCGACGGCGCAAGCAACATCACTGTCTGGGTCGATGGCATCCATCTGAATCGCGAATATCGTCTCGCCAAGCGTCTTGAAATGCTCCGAAGATGGCGTACACGTTCGAACGATGCGTATTGACCTCTTGGAGAGAAGCGCCGAAGCATGGATGATCATCGCAGCCAGATCCGTGTCCATCGCATGCCAATGAAGATCATGGCCGGATCGCCCCAACTCAGACAGACAGTAGGCCAGATACTCGGACTTTGACATACCTGGTCGAATATATTCATGCCAACCAGCCAGAAAGGAGAGGATATGCTCTCTGGACTCGAAGGAGTCGTCTGAATTTGCTGACAGGAAGTCTAACAGGATGTGCTCAAGTGGCGGCACGACTCTATCAGCGTCTCCCGGGCAGTAATGCTTGTCCGGTATCGAGATAATCACAATACCGCCTGGTGTGACGTGAGACATCCACAGCATCAGCGTAGAGATCGGATCCGCTGAGTGCTCCAGAACATTGTGTGCGATCAGAAAATCCGCGCCAGCAGGGAAAAGCAACCCGATCTCGCCGATGGGATGAACTGAGTACGGTACAGATGCACCAAAGAGATCGCGCAGCGCCGCCGCATCCAGCTTGTCGAAGTAGACGCACGTGGCATTCGGTGGCAGTTCTTGCGGATGAAGACCCGCGCCAATCTCCAGGCCACTACCGCTCAGTAGATCGTTCGTAACGCGCCCACGAAGAGTGTAGATCGCAGGATCGACGACAGGGCGAACGAAGTCATCAAGGACTTGGGCACTGAAGCTCCGGCCGGACACTGCCGCGCTCACGGCACGCGACGCGCGAGACAGCACGTTCAACGATTTCCTCCGTCCGCGCCTGCTCACATGAGCCGACCATCGCGCCCGGGCGATGCGGGTGATTGTGACGCAACCCCGACCATCACAGAGTTCACCCGCATCGCCCGTGAGACGCGCTCTCAGTCGATGCCAATGGCATTGTAGGTCGACGAGTCCGCCGAGCCCGCGTAGGAGAAGTCGTTCGCGATCGCAAGAACCGGCTGATTGCTGATGATGATCGCCGAACCCGCGCTGCCAGCGAAGGGACTGCCGAGCGCGCCTCTGCCGAGCACGAAGTTCGCCGCGCCGCGTGACGCCACGGTCGCACGGCAGGCGGCGCCGCACGGCAGCACATTGCCGGCCGCATCGGTGAACCGGATCTCGACGTCGGCCCGACCACCACCCACGTTCATCACCTGGACGCCGGTCGTCATGTGATCTGGGCCTTCCTCGTTGCGCAGGCGCGGAACGGCCAGTCGATTCCGCGCCTCACCAGCGGGCAGCGCGAGGTACGCGGCCGACGTCAGCGTGCGCCGGCCATCGGTGACGGCGTCATTGACAATCCCGAGGACACCGTCCGACGCTCGGATCACCGCGGACCCAAAGCACGGTGCTGGCAGGCCATGCCCGCCTCCGCTCCCCTGATAGACCAACGCACTCGAGTTCGCCGGAATGCGCACAGGGGGATGGCTGAGCACCTGACCGCGGCACGCATTGCCTGCCAGGTCCGTTCCGTAGTACGTCACGGCCACGTCCACGGCGAAGGGCTGCGGGTTGACGATCGACATGCCCGTATCGCCTGCCCACTGGTGCCGGAACAGCGGCGCGATCAGCTCGCGGCCGGTGAGCGAGAGCGGCACAGCCTCGTAACCGTAGATCGCCTGGTCGGAGGTGCTCTGGTAGATGGACGCCTGCGCTGCGATCGGCGCGCCGTCCAACGACCGGATACGCATCGCGCCGGCAAAGCCGGCGGGCAGCGATGCGAACTGCGGGTCGCGCCCAAGGTCGAGGAACACCGCGCTTCCCGACCCGATCGCGGTCTCACCTGTCCAGGCAGGTGCAGCACTGCCGGTCGCGAACAGCCGCGCCTCGACGCGCGTCGAACGCGTGGTCATGGTGTTCTGGATCGCGATGATCACGTTCTGGTCGTAGTAGCCGCGCAGCGCCAGCGGTACGACGATCTCGACGTCTGGCTGGATCCGGCCCACCGAGGCGGCGGCGCGGCTCGGCCAGTTGGCGCTGGCCATCGCCGCCAGAGGGCGATCCGAGTCCACGATGGCGGCGAGATCGTCGCGCCGGGTGATGGGTAAGAGGCCCACGTCGTACTGCGTCGAAGCCTGCGGGCGGACGCCCTCGCGCGTGAATGCCTGGAACAGCCCCACCTGGCCGTCGTACAGCGACAACCTCATTCGGGCGGTCATCCATGTATCCACGTTCTGGACGGCCACCACGCCGTTCGCTCCCATCGGGCTGAGCGCCGGCACGAAGGCCAGCCGCGACGGGCCGGTGGCGGAAGTGGGCATCACCGTCGGAACGGGCGTCGGCTCGTCGCGCGGCGTCCGCGTCGGGGTCGGCGACGGCGTGCGCGTCGGGGTCGGCGACGGGGTTCGCGTCCGCGTCGGGGTGCGCGTCACCGTGCTCGTCGCGGTCGGTGTGTCCGTGGGCACCTCGAGGATGAACTCACACGCGTTCGTCGCCACCACCGCGCCGGCGACGTACAGCCGCCCGACGATCCGCCGGCGGCCGGTTGGCGGTCCCAGGATGAGCGGCTTGCGCTCGGCCTGGCCGCCGACCACCGAACCGCTCCAGATGTCCTCGCCACCCTCGTGGAACAGGTGCACGTGTCCGGCCCGACTGGCCGCAAACGCCAGCGACACCGTCTGATCGAGGCGGTAGCTGCGGTTGCAGCCCTCCTCGAGGTAGACGTCCAGCCGGCTCGCCGGCTCGTCCGTCGGCGTGGACGATGGAGTGGGCGATGGCGTTGGCGTTGGCGTTGGCGTTGGCGTTCGTGTGATTGTCGGCGCACTCGTGGGCGGCACCGGCACGGACGCGATCGAGTAGTCGCAGGTGTCGCTGATCATGCCGGGCGCACCGTCGTTGTAGAGATTGGCCACGAATCGGTAGTTGCCGGGCACGGAGGAAAGGGTCAAGTCCCGGTACCACGTTCCGGGGCTGTAGCGCCCGTCGACGAGTTGCTGGCCACCCGGCAAATGGAGGACCTCAACCCGCCGCTCGACCGAGTTGCGAAAGAACATGCGCACTTGGGATTGCGGCGCCAGCGACATACCACAGACGTTCGATGCGCCGGCCTGGATCCAGACGTCGATGGACGGAGGCGGCTCCGGCTGGGCCGTCGGCGTCACCGTCGGCGTGGGCGTCGGCGTGGGCGGAGGGGTGTTGGGTAGGCAAATGGCGACCGCCTTGACGTCGCTGCTGGCCAAAGAGCCTGATGACGGGCTCCGAAACTCCGCGCGCCATCCGTCAACCAGTGATGCCAGGAGCCCGACAAGGGTGGAGTACAGCCGGTCGTCGTCGAAATTCGGCGCCGACGAGACAAGCCGCAGCGTGTCGAGACCCTGGACGTACGCGCCACCGCCCAGCAATCGCGTGTCTGCCGGACAGAGAGCCACGGCCGCGATCTGCTGGCCCGAAGTGCTGCTGGGCTTGTCGATCCTCGTTTTCACATCGATAGCCGGTACGCAGATCGCCCCGACTCTGAAGTTTGCTACGCGGTCTGCCAGGTTGATGAACCCACCCTCCCAGCCGATTGGGTCCGACGACGAGTGATTGCCCGGCGGCATCGACCCCGTAGATCGCGGACTACCAGGCTGGGCGGCAGATGGCGGAAACAGGGGGGAAGAGATCAGGGTCCGAATGTGACTCTCTTGTCCAACGACAACCTTCGTGCCGCCTCCAACCGCGACCATCGAGGCTGGACAGAGTCCGTGAGCAACCTTGAATGTCGTACCGCGGGAACCGACGACACTCACCGAATTCATGACAACGTGCACGGCTTCGGACACAACCCCGCAGCGGACGCCAACCGCGAAGCGTCGAGCTTGGGAATCTTGGTTCCACACACTCGCCTCCCACCCATCAGGAGGCAGGGTGGCCTGTTCGGCCGTCACGGTCTTCATGGACTCCCCGCCCCACGTTGGCCCGCTGTCGACCACGAACACCGCCCCCTCCGACGGATCCACTCCACCGCTGAGGGCTACGCGCCCGCTGGGGCACGTGACCTTGAGCGTCCCGAGGGCGTCAGGCCCGACGTCACCTGTCGCGCGGGTCACCGTCAACGACCCGATCCCGTTGACCGCCTGCGGCGCCTGGCTCGGCGCGGCGGTGAGGCGCTGTGGCGTGACCGCCGTCCAGAGCAGCGAGGCCAGCAGGAGCGACCCGATGGTCGTGAGGTTGCGCATCGTTCATTGCCCTTTCGACGGTGAGGCGGTCAATCGTTAGGCTGTCGACTACAGCCCGGCACGCCGACGTCCTTGTCGGCGCGCCGACGGTACGGCAGCTGATGGGCAGCTCGGCAGAGAGAAAGCGTCACGTTTGCGTCAGGTTCGCGAGTCGGCGTGGCCGCGGTCGTCGCGCTCGCCTGCCCCCGCTACGGCCCCCAGATCGGGCTGCGCGCGTGGGACTGGCTCAGGCCGTCGATCTCCGTCGACGTCGACGCCTGGGTGGCGCTCGTGGTGAACACGCTGTCGTAGCCCGCCCGTCCGCCCTTGCCGGTGACGGGGCTCCAGTACGCCAGGCGCGCGCCGTCGGGGCTGAAGCTCGGGTTCGAGGCCGCCAAGCGGGCGCTGCCGCGGTTGTCGGCCACGATCCACCGCAGGTCGTCGCGAACGGTCACGGCGCCCGTCGTGGGGTCGTGCTCCACCGGGGCGACCCAGAGGTAGCGGTCGCCGTTGCCGGGCGCGTACGCCACCTGCGTGCCGCCGCGCGCGAACGCCACGTCCGCGGCGTCGAAGGCCGCCGTGGCGCCCTGCAGCACGTCGTCCGCCACCACGGACACGGACGGCCACGCGGCGGTGTCCAGCGTAACGACGCGGCTCGACAGGACGCTGCCGGTGAGCACGCCGCCGACGAACGTGTCGTGGACGAGGCGGTAGTACAGGCGGATCGTGTCGTCGGGCCCATCGGGCAGCCAGCCCAGGTCGGCGATGCGGTAGCGGTCGCCCGTCGGCTGCGTCCCGGGAACGAACGTCGAGACATAGCTCGTCAGCGCCGTGCTGCCCGCGCCATCGTAGGCCAGCGCGTACACGTTGGCGCCGTTCGCCGGACCGTCCTCGATCCCGGCCGCGATCAGCTGGTGCGCCGCCGGCAGCACCGCGCCCGCGCCGTCCCGGTGCTGCGACCACTGGCCGCCGTTGTTGAAGCCCGTCACGGGAAAGCGAGCCATCTCGACGACGGCCGCCGGATCCGCGCCGGCGCCCACGTCGAGCACGCGCAGGTCCGCGCCCTCCAGCACCAGCATCCAGCCGTCGGCCGACCAATCCAGCGGCACCAGGTCGGCGCCCGAGGTGCTGCTCACCAGCTGCACCCGGGCCGTGCCGTCGGCCGCGACCGAGTGGACCGTCCAGCGGCCACCCGCGTCCAAGGCGCGGTACGCGATCCGCGCGCTCGGCGGCGTTCCACCGCCGCCACCGCCGCCGCCACCGCCGCCCCGGGCGGCGTGCACGCCGGTGGCCGAGAGCGAGGCGAGCGCGAGCGCGGCGAACAGCCTGATCCATCCCTGCCGTGCGGCCATGATTCATCAGCTCCTGATGGGTCCGGCGGGCACGTCCGGCCGGACGAGCCCGGGCGCCACAACGTGGCGCGCTCGAGCCTAGCGGCCCCACCGGGCCTGCACCATACTGTTGCGAATGAAACCCGAACCGACCGGCGCGCGCCCCGTCGCCCCGACGAGCGCGCCCGAGGCCGCGGATCGCGACGCCCACCCCGTGACCCCGGACGCCGTCATGGCGGCGCTGCGGGCCATCCGCTACGCCCGGCCGCTGCGACCCTCGCCCCTCATCGAGGCCGACTTCGTGACGCTGCACCTGCGGCGCGAAGGGCTGGCGGACACGCCCCAAGGCCGCGAGTGGGCGTTGGCGCGCCAGCTGGAGGCGACCGTCCGGGACCACTACGCACGGGCGCGCGGCGCGGCGCTCGACCCGACGACCTGCGCCGAACGCGAGGACGCGCAGCTGCTGGACGATCTGCGGTCGGCGAACGCCGAACGGCTGACCTGGGGGCTGCTGTACGCCCGGTTCCTGTCGCCGCTGCAGCCGCCCGTGGGGCGCATCGCCGCCGTGCTGGGCATGACCGAGCGCGCGGTCCAGAAGCGCCTCGTCCGCGGTTGCGAGGTGCTGGCCGCGCGGCTGCGCGAGCTCGAGGTCGCGGCGCGCCGGCAGGTCGAGGCCGGATCCGGCCTGGCCCCGCACGATCGGATCGTCGGGCACGACGGAGCGCCGCGCCGCAGCGAGGCGGACGTCCTCGGCGCGATCCTCGCGATGCTGCGCTCGGGCGAGGGCGTCGTCCGGATCCACACCCAGCAGCTGGACGTCTTGGCCCGCTATCCGGCCTCCGACGCCCGGTCGTATCGCCTGGGGCGCATCGCCCAGTGGTCGCTGCCGCGCTACCGGCTCGACGAGCGGTACGTCACGATGTCGCTGCTCGTCGACCGCGGCGAGGAAGCGCGCTCCGGGCGCTGGCAGCCGCGGGAGGAGCGCTTCGACGGGCTGTCCGCCGTGCTGGCGGCCATGGCCGATCCGGCCCTCGTCGTGCTCGGACCGCCGGGCTCCGGCAAAAGCACCCAGCTGCGCCGCCTCGAGCTCGACCTGGCCT
The DNA here is from genome assembly GCA_964651245.1 of uncultured Anaerolineales bacterium. Taxonomy (GTDB): domain Bacteria; phylum Chloroflexota; class Anaerolineae; order Epilineales; family Epilineaceae; genus Avedoeria. The sequence continues at coordinate 25,181 of CAZYVI010000020.1, forward strand.
TGGACGCCCTCGCGGCGGCGCCCGGCGCCGCTCCGGCGCCGCTCACGTTCCTGGTGTCGCTGAACCAGTACCGGGCCGAGCGGCACGGCGATCACCCGCCCTCGCCCGGGGCGTGGCTGGCCCATCACTGGGCGGCGCGCTACCCGACGATGCCCCCGTTCGACGAGCTACTGGCCGCCGGGGGGATGGTGCTGCTCCTCGACGGGCTGAACGAGATGCCGCACCGCGATCTGGACGACTACCGAGAGCGGGTGCGGGCCTGGAAGCAGTTCCTGCACGACCGGGTGGCCGCCGTGCCTGGCAACCGGATGGTCGTCGCCTGCCGCAGCCTGGACTACAGCACGTCGCTGTCGACGCCGCGCCTGCGGGTGCCCCACGTCCAGCTCGAGCCGCTCACGGACGACCAGGTCCGCGCCTTCCTGGCGCGCTACAGCCCGGGCAACGACGCCGTCCTGTGGTCAGCCATGGCGGCGCACCGCGCGCTGGACGCCCTCCGCTGGCCGTTCGTCCTGCGGATGTGGGTGGAGCTGGCGACCGAGACGGGCCAGCTCGACGGCGGCCTCGCCGCCGTGTTCACGGGCTTCGTGCGGCGGGCGCTGGCGCGCGAGCTGGAGCGCGACAACCCCCTGTTCGCCCCCGAGGCGTTGTTGACGGCGCGGGATCGCCAGCGGCTGACGGGCCCGCCGCGCTGGCGCTCGCCCTGGGAGCTGCCCGAGGGCGGCGCGCTGTTCCCGGCGCTGGCGCGCCTCGCGCACGCGATGCAGGCCTGCGCGGCGCCCGCGTCGATGTCGCAGGTGCGCATCGACCTCGAGGCGGCGCGGGCCGTCGTGGACGGGGGCCACGGGGCGGACGTGCTCGGCGCCGGGGCGGCGCTGGGCGTGCTGGAGGAGGATCGAGGCTCGAGCGAGGTCCTGTTCGGCCATCAGCTGCTGCAGGAGTACTTCGCCGCGCGGGCGATGGCGGCCCGGCCGGAGCCGGCGCGGGTGGCGTCACCGTGGCGGGCCTCGGAGGTCCGGCCCGCGCTCGGCGCGCTCCTGGACAAGCTGCCGGCCGGCGAACCGCTGCCGGCGCTGCCGTCGACCGGGTGGGAGGAGACGACGATCCTGGCGGCGTCGATGGCCGAGTCGCCGTCGGCGTTCCTGCGGTCCGTCATGGCGCACAACCTGGCGCTCGCCGGACGGGCCGCGGCCCTGCCGGCGGTGCGGGCGCGGCTCGATGCGCCGCTGGTCGACGAGCTGCGCCGGGCGTTGGTCGCCCGCAGCCGCGACCCGCGCGCCGACCTGCGCGATCGGATCGCGTGCGGCTACGCCGTGGGCGATCTGGGCGACCCGCGCTTCGAGCGGCGGACAGGACCGCACGGCGCCTACCTGGCGCCGCCCATGGTCGGGGTCCCGGGCGGCCGCTATCCCATCGGGACGGACGAGCCCATCGAGTGGCAGTCAGGCACCATCGCGGCCCACGTGCCGCGCCACCGGGTCGAGCTTGCGCCGTTTCGGATCGGGCAGTTCCTGGTGACGAACGCGGAGTACCGGTGCTTCGTGGAGGCGGGCGGCTACGAGAGCGACGCGTGGTGGGACACGGCGGTGGGGCGCGACTGGCGGCGGGGCAAGGGCACCGCCGCGCACGCGCACGGCGTCGTGCGGTACTGGCTGGCGCGCTACCGCGATGAGCCCGGCCAGCTGGAGGCGGCGCGGGCCGGCTGGGACGCCGGCGACACCATCTACGACCGCTGGAAGGCCCGGCTGGCGATGACGCCGCGCCAGTTGGAGGCGCACCTGCACGAGATGTACCCGGAACAGCGGTTCACGGAGCCGCGGTACTGGCCCGCGGAGTCCCTCAGCCGGCCGGCGCAGCCGGTGGTGGGCATCTGCGTCTACGAGGCGCGGGCCTACTGCGCCTGGCTGGCCGCCCAGACCGGGGATGCGTTCCGCCTGCCGACCGAGGTGGAGTGGGAGGCGGCGGCGCGGGGCCTGCCCGCCCGGGCGTACGCCCACGGCGATGCGTTCGATCCGCTGCGGGCGAACACCCTGGAGACGCGCGTCCTACGACCGACGCCGGTGGGGGTGTTCGTCACGGGCGACACGCCGGAGGGCGTCGCCGACCTCACCGGCAACGTCAGCGAGTGGACGAGCAGCCTGTTCGGGACGGACGGCGACGTACCCGAGTTCGGTTACCCCTACCGCCCCGACGATGGTCGCGAGGACGCCGCGGCGGCCCCAAGCGTCTACCGGGTCGTCCGGGGCTGTGCCTACAAGGCCGATCGCGGGAGGGCCCTGGCTGCATTCCGCAGCAACACCCGGGCGATGCTGCGCGACCCGGCCATCGGCTTTCGCGTCGTCGCGTCGGGCGCGTCGCCTGGCCGCGGCTGAGGCGGCGGGGCATGGGCGGCGGCCGTCGGCGGTGTCCGGCCGTCGCCCGGCGCCGGCGTTTGCGCACGGAATACCGGCCACGGCGCGAGCGAGGACCGGAACGCCTCGACCGCCCCTAGAGGACGCGGCGCGGTTCGGCGGTGGCGGGGTCGCCGGTGTTCGGCGTCCCGGTGGCCTCGATGAGCAGCAGCTGGGCCTCGTCTTCGGCCACCGGGCAATGCTCGACGCCCGCCGGGACCACGAACAGCTCGCCCGGGCCGAGGGTCACGTCGCCGTCGCGCAGCCGGATCGTGATGCGGCCCGCCAGGACGAGGAAGAAGTCGTCGGTGTCGGGGTGCGCGTGCCAGACGAACTCGCCTTGGACCTTGACGACCATGATGTCGTGGCCGTTGAACTGGGCGATCGTCCGCGGCTGCCAGTGCTCGGTGAACGTCGCGAGCTTCTGGGCGAGGTTTATGGCGTTCACGGTCGAGGCCCGGCCGCGTCAGGACGGGCGGCGATGCCGGCGCCGGCCCTCACCCCGCCGCCTGCTTCACGAGCGCGCCGATCTTCGCCGCCTCGGCGTCGGTCAGCGTCCGCAGCGCGAACGCGACCGGCCAGACGTCGCCGTCGTCGAGGTTCGCCGCGTCGCTGAAGCCGAACGTCGCGTAGCGCGCGTTGAACTTCTGGGCGCTCTGGAAGAAGCAGACCACCTTGCCGTCCTTGGCGTAGGCCGGCATCCCGTACCACGTCCGCGGCGCCAGGTCCGGCGCGCTGGCCTTGACGATCGCGTGCAGCCGCTCGGCCATGGCGCGGTCGGGCTCGGCCATCTCGGCGATCTTGGCCAGCACGTCGGCCTCGCCGTCCGCCTTGCCCGCGCCGCGGCGCGCGGCCGCCTTGAGCTCCTTGGCGCGCTCCTGCATCGCGGCGCGCTCCTCGGGCGTGAAGCCGTCGGGCGAGTCGGCGGCGGCGGGGCGCTTGGGGGACTTGGGGGTGGATGTGGTCATGGGAACCTCCTGATGGGCAAGGGGGTGATCGTACCCGACCGTTCGTCGCGTGTGTGATCAGCGAAGCCCGTCGACGAACCCCTGCCGCCAGCTCGGGACGATCGGCTGCCATCCGAGCCCGCGTTTCGCCTCGGCATTCGACGCACCGCGAATCTGCGTCATCATCGACACGGCGCCATCGCCGAGCGCGAGCCGGCCGAGCCAGACGGGCACCCGATAGGGCGGTTTCGCGCCGACCGCGTCCGCCAGCGCTGGCAGCCATGCGGCCGCGGGCGCCGGCTCGTCGTCGACGACGTTGTAGATCCCCGGTTCGCCGTGCGTCATGGCCGCGGCGGTCGCGCGAACGACATCGTCGATGTGGATGAACGACCAGATGCCGCCACCGTCACCGACGATCGGCATCTGCCGCCGACGGACGAGCTCGACGATCGAGCCATCGTGGGCGATGCTCGTGCCCGGCCCGTAGAAGAGTCCATAGCGCAGGGCCAGCGCCTGCAGATCCCCGGCCGTCTGCACGGCGGCCTCGAGATAGCGAATCGCCGCCAACGTCTTGCTGAAGCGAGCCGGCGGGTTCGGATCGAGGGGGTCCTCTTCCGTCTTGACGGGTCCGCCTTCGCGCGCGAACGTCCAGCCGCAGAAGCTCTGCGCAATGAAGCGGCGCGCCCCCGCCAGTCGGGCTGCCGCGAGCAGGGTGTCGGTGACCTCGGTGCGGAAGCGATTGGTCAGCGCGAACGAGTCGTCGAGACGCCGCAAGTTTCCGACGCCCGCGAGCGCCGTAAGCTGATGGATGACGATCTCGGGCTTGGCCTTCGTGATGGCCGCCGTCAGCGCCGCCTTGTCGAGCGCATCGGCCAAGGCGACCGTCACACCCGTCGCTTCGAGCGCCTGCGCTCTCGCGGCGTCACGGGCGAGCGCGATCACCTCATGTCCATGCTCGACCAGATGCGGCACGAGTCGCTGACCGACGGCGCCGGTGCTACCGGCAATGAAGACTCTCATCGCGACGGATCCTCAGGTTGGATGTTGGTGTTCGGTATCGTTCTGATCGCACCTAGATCCGACCCAAGGCTGACCATACCCCTCGAAGATCTGTTGAGCGAACGTCCGGCTGGGGCTCGGGGCCAACCTGATCCGAGCCAGCGCATGATAAACAGCCCGACATCTTCTGCCAACACATCGCTCGATCGCATTGCCGTGCGCTTCGGCTTCGGAATCGGCCATGCCGATCTGTTCGCCGCGGAGGATGTCCGAGGCCAGGTACGGTGATGACGGGCGTCGCCCTGCAAACCCCTGCCCCGGTGCGTCGACGCCCGCGTGCGGGCGGGCGAGTCTCCCTCACAACCACACCTCGATCCCCGACTCCCCCCCCTGCAGCCCCGGCGACTTGAGCACCTGGGCCCGGGTGCACCAGCCGCGGAAGACGCCGCCGGGGCGCAGGAAGCCGACCTTGGTCAGGCAGATCCGCAGCGCGGCGGCGTGGGCCAGGGCGGGGGCGTAGCGGTCGGGCGACGACAACAGCAGCAGCGCCGTGGCGGTCCGGGCCAGCCGCGGCACGACGATGCGCACGAACTGCGCCAGCGCCCGCTCGGTCTCGCCGCCCGGCGGCAGGTCGGCCAGGGCGTCGAGGACGACGAGGTCGAAGCCGCCCGACGCCGCCACCCGACCGGCCACGGCGAACGCGTCGGCCGGCGCCGGCGGCCGCAGGACGAAGAGGCGCGCCAGGTCGACGCCGCCCGCGGCCAGGCAGGCCACGTCGACGCTCCCCGTCAGGTCGACCCAGCCCACCAGCCCCTCGGCCGCCGCCGCCGACCGCGCCGCCACCGTCTCGCGGCCCGACGTCGGCCGCCCGACGAGCTCGGTGATCCGGCCGCGCGGCAGCCCGCCGAGCCCGGTGGCGGCGTCGAGGGCCGGGAAGCCGGTCGACAGCGCCGCGAGCGCGTGCGGCGCCGCGCCGACCCGGACGGCGCCGGTGCGCAGCCGGGCGTTGACGGCGTCGGCCAGCGCCTGGGGGGCGGGCGCGCCGTCCCCATCGCCGCCGGCCGCCGGCGGCCGGCGGGGAGGCGGGGGCGCGGACGGCGATGGGGCCGGCGACCGGGCCGGCGGCGATGGGGACGGCGCCGGGGCGGCCGGGGCGGGCGACCACACCGGCACGCGGTCGGTGGCGTGGTGCGTCATCGGCGGGACCCTGTCCTGGGTGGCGGGGTCGGGCGAGGGGCGAGCGCTGGGGGGACACTCACGATATCGAACATGTGTTCGATTGTCAAGCATCCGCGGCGGCCGCGGGGCGGCCGCTGCAGGGTGTTTGACCCGCCGGGCGCGCGGCCTACCATGACCGCAGGCGGCGGTCCGCGGCACGACCCGCCCCATCGCCCGGCCCGCCCCCGCGAAAGGACCGCGCCCGTGAACCCCACCATCCAGAACCTGCTCGAAGAAGAGATGCGCCTCCGCCAGCAGATCAGCGCCCTGCGCCGCGCCGAGCCGCCCGAGGACGTGGCCGACCACGCCCTCGTCGGGCCGGGCGGGGCCGTGATGCCGCTCTCGTCGCTCTTCGGCGCCCAGCCCGACCTCCTGGTCCTCCACAACATGGGCCAGGGCTGCGCCTACTGCACGCTCTGGGCCGACGGCCTGAACGGCCTCCTCCCCCACCTCGAGGACCGCACCGGCGTGGTCCTCGTCTCGCCCGACGACCCCGCCACCCAGGCCCGCTTCGCCGCCGAGCGCGGCTGGCGCTTCCGGATGATCTCCGACGCCGAGGGCGCGTTCAGCCGGGCGCTGGGCTTCCGCACCGAGCACGGCTACCAGCCCGGCGTCAGCGCGCTGCGGCGCGGCGACGACGGCCGGATCGTCCGGACGGGCTACGACTGGTTCGGTCCGGGGGATCCGTACTGCGGGCTGTGGCATCTGCTGGACCTGCTCCAAGGCGGGGCGGGCAGCTGGCAGCCGCGGTTCGCGTACTGGGGCGACGCGGCGCCCGACGGACGATGAGCCGCCCCGATCCCGCTTCGCCGACGCCCGCCGCCCCCGACGCCATCATCGACCTCTACGAGCGGCACGCCGAGGACTGGGACCGCGTTCGGCGGGCCGAGGTCGGCGTCGAGGCGGGCTGGCTGGCGCGCTTCGAGGCGCTGCTGCCGGAGGGCGCCACGGTCCTCGACCTCGGCTGCGGCTCGGGCCAGCCGATCGCCCGCCACCTCGTCGCGCGCGGCTTCGGCGTCGTCGGCGTCGACGCGTCGGCCTCGCTCATCGCGCTGTGCCGGCAGCGGCTGCCCGACCAGGCGTGGATCGTCGCCGACATGCGCGCGCTGGCGCTCGGGCGCCGCTTCGGCGGCGTCGTCGCCTGGGACAGCTTCTTCCACCTCGCCTACGACGACCAGCGCGCGATGTTCGCCGTCTTCAGCGCGCACGCCGCGCCCGGCGCGCCGCTGCTGTTCACGACCGGCCCCGGCCACGGCGAGGCGATCGGGACGTTCCACGACGAGCCGCTCTACCACGCCAGCCTGGCCCCGGCCGAGTATCGCCGCCTCCTCGACGCGCACGGCTTCGACGTCGTGGCGCACCAGGCCGAGGATCCCGACTGCGGCAGGCACACCGTCTGGCTGGCCCGGCGGCGCTAGGGTCGCCGGCGCCCCGCCCTACCCCCGGCTCGCCTCGAACTGCAGCTCCCAGAGCCGCCGGTAGAGCCCGCCCGCCGCGAGCAGCTCGGGGTGGCGGCCGACCTCGACGATGCGGCCCTTGTGCATGACGTGGATGCGGTCGACGTCCTGGACGGTCGAGAGGCGGTGGGCGACGATGATCGTCGTGCGGCCGCGGGCCACGGCGTGCATCGCGTGCTGGATCGCCTCCTCGGTCTCGGAGTCGATCGCCGCCGTCGCCTCGTCGAGGATCAGGATCTCGGGGTCGAAGGCCATCGCCCGGGCGAAGCTGATGAGCTGGCGCTGGCCGGCCGAGAGCGTCATGCCCCGCTCGACCACCGGCTCGTCGTAGCCGCCCGGCAGCCGCCGGATGAAGGCGTCGGCGCCGACGATCTCGGCCGCCCGAACCACCGCCGCCCGGTCGATGCCCGGGTGCCCCAGCGAGATGTTCTCGGCCACGTCGCCGGCGAACAGGAAGACGTCCTGCATCACGCTGCCCACGTGCGCGCGCAGCGCATCCTGCGGCCAGTCGCGGACGTCGCAGCCGTGGACCCGCACCGCGCCCGACTGGACGTCGTAGAAGCGCGGCACCAGGCCCATGATCGTCGACTTGCCGGCGCCGGTGTGGCCGACGAACGCCACCCGCTCGCCCGGCTGGACGGCGAAGCTCACGCCGCGCAGGACCGGCTCGCCCTCCTTGTAGCGGAACTCGACGTCGTCGAACGCCACCGCTGGCGTGCCAGCGCGGCCGGCCCGCGGCGCCACGTAGCCGGGCCCGCCGGCGGCAGGCGCGGCGGCCAGCAGCGCCGCCACGGCCGGGGCCGGCGCCGGCGGGTCGACGATCTCGACCGGCGTCGCCATGAGCTGGCTGAGGCGCTCGGCCGAGGCCAGCGCGCTCTGGAGGATGTTGTACTTCTCGGCCAGGCCGTTGATCGGGTCGAACAGGCGCCGCAGGTAGGCCTGGAAGGCGTAGAACGTCCCGAACGTCATCGCCCCGGCCAGGACGAGGTGGCCGCCGATGAGCACGACGAGCGCCAGCGCCAGCGTCGTCATCAACGCCAGCGTCGGGGTGAAGATCGCAAAGATGTGGATGAGCTTGCGCGCCGTGGCGTAGTAATCCGTGTTGATGGCGCGGAACTCGTCGGCGCTCTTGGGCTCGCGGCCGAAGATCTGGATGATCCGCATCCCGGAGAACGACTCGGCCAGCGTGGCGTTGATCCGCGCCAGCTTGGCCCGCATCGCCCGCCAGGTGGCGCGGCTGTAGCGGCGGAAGATGTAGCTCGTGATCGCCACCAGCGGCATGAAGCCGACCCCGACGAGCGCCGTGCGCCAGTCGAGGGCCAACATGAAGCCCAGCGCGCCGACGATGATGAACAGGTCGCGGAAGAGCTCGACGAGGACCGAGGTGTACATCTCGTTGAGCGACTCGACGTCGTTCGTGGCGCGCGTGACCAGCCGGCCGACCGGGTTGCGGTCGTAGAACGACAGCGACAGCGTCTGGACGTGGTCGAAGACGTCCTGGCGCAGCCGGGCGATGATCTTCTGGCCGGTGACGCGCAGCCAGAGCGCCTGGCCGTAGCTGAGCGCGCTGTGGCCGAAGACCAAGGCCAGGTAGAGCCCGACGAGCGGCGTCAGCCGCGGGGCGTAGGCCGCGCGCGCCGCGCCGTCGACGGCCAGGGCCGGCGTCATCACGCTGTCGATGGCGTGGGCGATGAGGGCGGGCTGGCCGAGCTGCAGGCCTGTCACCACGAGCAGCAGCACGACGCAGCCGGCGAGGCTGCGCCAGTGCGGCCGGGCGTAGCCCAACAGCCACCGTACCAGCTCGCGGTCGTAGCTGCCCAGGACGACGTCGTCGTCGCGCCACGGGTCGGGGCTAGCCACGCTCGACCTCGGTCGCATCGTCGTCGAAGCGCTCCAGCACCGTCTCGATCAGCGCCGCCTCGCCCGGCCCGGCGTGCTGGCCGGCCAGCGCGGCGATGTCGGTCGGCGTGTCGGGCGGCGACTGGGGCCGGTTGCCCGTCGGCGGCAGCGGCGGCGCATCGCCCTGGAGGTCGGCCTCCATCTGCTGCTTGCGCCACAGCCGGGCGTACTCGCCGCCTGCGCCCAGCAGCGCGTCGTGCGTCCCGCGCTCGACGATCCGGCCGCCGTCGAGGACGACGATCTCGTCGGCGTCGCGCAGGGCCGACACGCGGTGGCTGATGATGATCGCCGTGCGCTGCGCGATCGTCGGCCGGAGCGCGGCCAGGATTCGCGCCTCGGTGGCCGTGTCGACCGCCGAGAGGCAGTCGTCGAGGACCAAGATCGGGCTCGGCCGCACCAGGGCCCGGGCCAGGCAGACCCGCTGCCGCTGGCCGCCCGAGAGCGTGACGCCGCGCTCGCCCAGCAGCGTGTCGTAGCCGTCGGTGAACGCCTGGATGTCGTCGTCGACGTCGGCCAGCCGGGCCGCCGCGCGCACGGCGTCGTCGTCGGCCCCGGCCGGGTCGAAGGCGATGTTGTCGCGGATCGAGCGGCTGAACAGGAACGCGTCCTGCGGGACGTAGGCGATGGCGCGCCGCAGGTCGGCCAGGCGCACGTCGCGCACGTCATGGCCGTCGAGCCGGATCGTGCCAGGCGGCGGGTCGAAGGCGCGCACCAGCAGGTTGGCCAGCGTGCTCTTGCCGCTGCCGGTGCGGCCCAGGATGCCGAGCGTGCCGCCGGGCGCGACGCGCAGGTCGATGCCGTCGAGCACCGCCGGCAGCGCGGGCGCGTAGCGGAACGTCAGGCCCTGGACGTCGACCTCGCCGCGCGGCGCCGGCAGGGCCACGGCGTCGGGCGCGTCGGTGATGTCGGGGCGGACGGCCTCCAGGACTTCGATGCGCGCCAGCGACGCCGTGGCGCGCTGGATGTGGTTGAGGACCATCCCGAGCGCCATCATCGGCCAGGCCAGCATCCAGAGGTAGCTGTTGAAGGCCATGTAGCCGCCCAGCGTAAGGTCGCCGGCGAGGACGAGCCGGCCGCCGTAGCCCAGGCCGATCGCCACCGACAGCCCGGTCAGGATGCCGATGACCGGGTCGAAGGCCACGTCGTAGCGCAGCATCTGGCCGAACAGCGCCTGGTAGCGCCGGTTGACGGCGCCGAAGGCCGCCGACTGGTGGGCCTCGCGCCCGAAGCCCTTGACCACCCGGATGCCGGCGAAGTTCTCCTGGACGCGGTCGGACAGCGTCCCGAACTGCGCCTGGACGCTGAGGTAGGTGGCGTGGAGGCGCTTGCCGAGCCAGTACGTGGCCGGGTTGAGCAGCAGCAGCGGCGCAAGCGCGATCGCCGTCAGCCGGGCGTCGATCGTCCAGACCATGGCCACCGCCGAGCCGACGAGCAGGATCACGGCGTCCAGGAACTGCATCATGCCGCCAGCCGCCGCCTGCTGGACCTGCGGGATGTCGTTCGTGGCGTAGGCCATCAGGTCGCCGACCTTGCGCTCGAGGTAGAAGCGCGGCGACAGCATCTGGAGGTGGTCGTAGAGCCGCTGCCGGACGTCGCGCTCGATCATCCGCGAGCTGCCGAAGATCATCTGCCGCCAGCCGAAGCGGGCGAACAGCACGGCCACGCCGGTGCCGGCCACCAGGCCGGCGTAGAGGCGGACGTCGGCGGCGTCGGCGCGGCCGGCCTCGAGGGCGTCGATGAAGCGCTTGATGACGTCGATCGCCACCAACTGCCCGATGTCGGCGATCGCCAGCAGCACCGCGCCGGCCAGGTAGCGCCCCTTGTGCCGGGCGATGAGACGGAGCAGCGGGCGGAGGTCGGCCGTCATTCGGCAAGGATAAGCGAGGACCGCGCCGGGCGCACGTTCGGGCGGCGCGCAGCCTCGGGCGCCGCCGACCGTACAATGGGCGCGCGGGCGGACGTCGGCCCGCGCCGGTGTTCCCGCGCCCAGGAGGCACGCCATGTCGGTCGCCAAGGTCATCGAGCTCATCGCCGAGTCGAGCACGAGCTGGGAGGACGCTGCCCAGAACGCCGTCACCGAGGCCCACAAGACGCTGCGCCACGTCCGCCACGTCTACATCAAGGACATGCAGGCGGTCGTCGACGGTGGCAAGATCACGAAGTACCGCGTGAACTGCAACATCACGTTCGTGATCGACGCCGACAGCTAGGGCGCGCGCCGGCGCCGGGCCGTCGCTCCGCCGTCGGGCGCGCGCCAGCGCAGCGTCACGTGCAGCGGGCGGTGGTCCGAGCCGAGCGCCGGACCGACGTCGGCGCGGGTGGCCTGCAGCGCCGGGTCGATCAGGCAGACGTCGATCGGGATGCCGAGCCACGGCGGCACGAACGCCGGCCAGGTGCCGCGGTAGCCGTGGCCGGCCGCGGCGTCGCGCAGCCCGGCGCGGCGGGCGGCGTCGCGGCCGGTCGAGGCCGGGGCGGCGTTGGTGTCGCCGCACAAGATGCCTGGCCGGCCGTCGCGCGCCAGCCGCGCGACGGCCTCGGCCATGGCGCGATCGCGCTGCCGCGTCATCGCCGCGCCCTTGGGCGGCGGCGGATGGGCGGCCAGCAGCGTCGCCTCGCGGCCGCCGAACGACACGCGGGCCGCGACAAACGGACGCGCCAAGGCGTCGTCGGCCACCAGGACGCCGGCCTGGGCGTCGGCCAGCGCGACACCGCGCCGGGCCGCGTCGCGGCGGACGTAGAGGCCGACGCCGTAGAAGTCGTCGCGCGGCGCGAGCGCGGCCGCCGCATAGGACGGCAGCTCGGACGCCAGCCGCGCCACCAACGGCGGCCGCAGCTCGACGACGACGACGAGATCGTCGCCGGTGGCCTCGAGGTAGGGGCCGATGCGCTCGGGCGACCGGTTGAGGCCCCAGACGTTGAAGACCGTCAGGCAGAGGTCGGCGCCCGGCTCGGGCGCGGCGCCCGTCGACGTCGTCGCCCCGCCGCCGTCCGGTCGCCACGACGCGGCGACGGTCGCGGCGCTGACAAGCCACGGCCCGCCGAGCGCCAGCGCCGCGGCGCGGCGACGGCGGGCGAGCGCCAGCGCCAGGCCGGGCGTCATCGCCAAGAGGCCGTGCAGCCGAAAGTGGCGGGCCAGGTCGAGCAGCGGGAACCACCGGGCGCCGAGGCCGGCCGCGGTCGCCAGGGCGGCCGCGGCGGCCGCCGCCGCGACGGTGGCGTCGAGGGCGGCGACGAGGCGCCGGCCGGCGGCGGGGCGCGCCCGCACCGCGCCTGGCGACGGGTCGGCGGTGGGCGACGGGGCGGCGGTCGGACGCGTCATCATCGGCTCCGCGAGGTCGAGGGCTTCGTCCGGCCACACGGCCGGCCCGATGCGGTCGACGGATCGCGGTTACGGCCGACCGTCCGATCCGCCGCCGCCGGACGTGTCCGCGTCGTACGCCGCGTCCGTCCCGGTCACGTCGTCGGTCGCGTGAGGGCCGGCTCCTTCGGCGCCGTCGTGGACGGGGGCGCTGGGCAGCGGGGCGGCGTCGGCCCGCGGCGGCCACACCGGCGCCGGCAGCGGCGTCAGGCGGCTGCGGTCGAGGATGGTGGCACGTCCGCCGGTCAGGAGCCAGTACAGCAGAAGCGCCAGGCCGACGAACAGGAACAGCAGCCCCGGGATGAGGACCGGCGAGCGATCGAGCGCCTCGAGCGCGAACGGCGCCATGCCGCACGCCAGCGCGAGGCCGATCGCGACGAGGATCAGGCCCCATCGCAGCGTTCGGTTCGTGCCGTTCGGCGCGCCGACGGGCGCGTAGCCGCGGTCGGCCAGGGCCAGTGTCTCGCGAAAGCGCATCCAGCGCAGCCAGCCGGCGAAGCCCAGGAACAGGGCGAAGAACAGCAGCACGAACACGGCCGGGACGACGAACTCGAAGATGTCGCGCATGATCGAACCTCCGGGGCGAGACGGCCGGGCCACGGGCGGGCCGGCGACGGGGACGACGAACAAGCTCGTCGCTTGGGACCAGGGACGGACGGCGGCGGGCGGCGGGTCGGTGGCGGACGCTCCGGCGGCGCGGGCCTCAGCGGTCCGCCGCGCTGCCGACCGACAGCCGGACGTCGCCGCTGTCCGTCGACAGCGCCACCGACGGCCCGCCAGCGCCGACGCGGCCGACCCACGGCGTTCCGCGGTCGGCGGCGCGGGCAACGTCCGCGGCGCGGCCGGCGTCGACGAACGGCGCCTCGACCGAGCCGAAGCGGGTGTGGAGCGTGGCCTCGGCGCCGGCGCCCGGTGGCAGCGAGACGTCGACATCGCCAAAGCGCGTCGAGGCCTCGATCCCGCCGGCCAAGCGGGTCAGGACGAGGCGGACGTCGCCGCTGTCGGAGGCGGCGACGAGGTGGGCAGCTTCGGCCCCGGCGACGTCCACGTCGCCGAAGCGCGTCCGCAGCACGATCCCGGCGGCGGCCGTGGCGCGCACGGCGGCGGCGTCGATGTCGCCCGACGACGACTCCGCCTGGAGCGCCTTGACGCGGACGCGCGCGAGGCGGACGTCGCCGAACTCGGTGGCCAGCTCGACCGCGCCGGCGGGCGCCTCGATGTCGCGCGCCTCGACATCGCCCGCGGCGCTGCGGGCGCGGACGCCGTCGCGCCCGCCGACCACCGCCACGTCGCCGAAGTCCGTCTCGACCGCGATGGGGCCGGCCACGCCGTCGACGGCGATGTCCCCGGCCCGGGTGCGGGCCGAGAGCGACGCCCCGGCGGCGGCGGGTAGCCGGATCGCGACGTCGACGCCGGGCGCGATGCGCCGGCCCCCGGCCGCGTCGGCGCCGGTCCACCGGACCTCGAGCCGTCCGTCGGCGAAGCGGATCGTCGGCGAGATCGACGCCAACGCGGCCAGGCCGGCGTCGCGGTCGTCGGCGCGAACGGTCGGGGTGACGACGACGACGGCGGCGACGCCGCCGGCGGTGACGCGGACATCGCCGCGGTCGATCGCCACCTCGACGGTGACGCCGGTCGGCACGGCGAGGGTGCGCTCGACGGGTGTACCCTGGATGACGAACGCGCCGCCGCCCAGCTCGACGGCGCCGAAGCCGGCGAACCAGCCGTCGCGGTGGGCGATCGCGGCGGCGACGCCGAGGCCGATCATCGTGGCCAGCAGGGCGAGCACCACGGCGCCGATCGCGAGGGTGCGCAGTCGCATGGGCGGTCCTTTCGGGGGCGGGCATCGCGGCGGAGGGACGCGATCGCTAGCCTTGGACGGACCGGCGCGGCATAAGTTTCATGCGGCGCGCGGCTGAAACCTGGCCGCGGAGAATGCCGTCCAATCACTCAGCCCACCGGTCACGCGCCGCCCGTTCGCGCGGCGCGCCGTCGGGACGAGGCGCGCCGGCCGCTGCCACGGCCGGCGTCCACCAGGGAGGTCTCTCGCATGTCGATCGCGGCGTCACCGCCGACCCGATGGCCGATGGCGTCCCGCGGCGCCGAGACGTCGTCGACGGCGGACGACGCGTCCGCCCTGGCGCGCGCCGCCGCCGGCGACCCCGACGCGTTCGCGGCGATCGTGCGGCGGCATGGGCGGGCGATCCACCATCTGGCCGCCCAGCTGCTGCCCGACGCGCACGACGCCGAGGACGCCGCGCAGGAGGTGTTCGTGCGCGCCTGGCGCGCCCGGGCCGGCTTTCGGGCCGAGGCCGAGGTGCGGACGTGGCTCTACCGCATCGCGCTGAACGTCTGCTACGACCGCCGCCCACGGCTGCGGCGCGACATGGCGGCGCTCGACCTCGACGCGTTGGGCAGCGCGGTCGACGGCGGCGCGGTCGACGACGGCGCGCCGCTCGACGAGCGCCTCGGGCGGGCGCAGGTGGCGGCGGCGGTGCGGGCGGCCGTGGCCGAGCTGCCGGCGGGCTACCGCCTGCTGTTGACGCTACGTCACTTCGACGAGTTGAGCTACGACGAGATCGCCGGCGTGACCGGCCTGCCGCTGGGGACGGTCAAGACCGGCATCCACCGCGCGCGCGGCCGGCTGCGCGCGCGCCTGTCCGCGATCGTCGGCGCCTTGCCGGCGTTCGACCCACTTCGGGAGGTCGGGGATATGAGCGATCGCCGCCGATCGGCCGCCGTGCCGCTGTCCGAGGCCGCGCTCGACGAGGCCCTGGCGCACTGGCCGCTGGCGCCGCTGCCGCCCGGCTTCGCCGCGGCGACGCTGCGGCGGGTTGAGCGCGCGCCGCGCTTCCGGCTGGCCGCGGGAGACGTCGTTGGCGCGCTGGTGGCGGCGCTGGTCGTGGTCGTAGCCAGCGCCGCGGCCGGCGCGGGCTGGCTCGAGGCGGATCGCGTGATGGGTGGCGACGCGGGCATGGCGGTCGCGCGCTGGTGGCTGGGCGTGCGGCCCGCCGACCCCCGCGTGCCGTGGCTGGCGGCGGCGGCGGTGGCGATGGCCGCGGCGGCGCTGGGCGTCGTGGCCGCCGTCGGCCGATCGCCGCGCGCCTGGGTGGCGCGCGCCCGCTAGGGCCGCGAGCGGCCGATCGCGCGGCGCGGCGGCTCGGCGTCGCGCTCCGCGGCGACCGTCGCGCCGGGCGCGCCGCGGTGCCGATCGGCGGCGCTCCGGCCCGCGCCGGCGCGCCGCCGCGCCTGGCGCTCGCGCGGGACGCGGTAGACGTCCTTGGCCAGGCCGAGCGCCTCCATGAGCCGGATCACGTAGCCCGACAGGTCGACCTGCCACCACCGCAGGCCGTGGAAGGCCGAGCGCGGGAACGCGTGGTGGTTGTTGTGCCACCCTTCGCCCAGCGCCAGCACGCCGACGAGGGCGTTGTTGCGGCTGACGTCCTTCGTGTCGAACATCCGGCGTCCGAACATGTGGCAGACCGAGTTGACGCTCCAGGTGATGTGGTGCGTGACGCCGATCCGGATCAGCCCGCCCCAGACGAGCGCCATCCAAGCCGCCGGCCATGACCAGGGCGCCGCCGGCGCCAGCGGGCTGCCGACGAGCCCGCCGATGACGAACGGCACCAGCAGGCCGACTCCGACCCAGACGATGAACGTGCGCTCGAACCAGTTCACCAGCCGGTCGCCGACGAGCTGCGGCACATAGCGCTCCGGGTCGCCGTGGAAGCCGGACCACATCCAACCCAGGTGGGCGTGCCAGAACCCCTCGAGCGGGCTGTGGGGGTCGCCCTCGGCGTCGGAGTGGACGTGGTGCTCGGCGTGGATCGCCGCCCAGTTCAGGGCGCCGCCCTCGACCGCCATCGAACCCAGCGCCAACCAGAACGCGCGGACCCAGGCCGGCGCCTCGAAGCTGCGATGGGTCAGCATGCGGTGGAAGCCGACGGTGATGCCGAGGCCGGTCACCAGCCAGCCGCCGACGAGGAGGCCGAGGTCGAGCGGCGTGACGAGCCGCATCCAGACGGCGTGGACGGCGTAGGCGCCGGCCGCGAGCGGGCCGAGCACGAAGACGAGCAGCAGGACCCGGCGCAGCGCTTCGGCGCGCGCCGACGGGGCGTGGGACATGGTGAACCCTCGTCGAGGTCGGGACGGTCCGGCGCGCTCGGCGGCCGGACGCGGGCGAAGACGGTCGGCGATGCCCTCCCGCCGCCGCGCGGCGCGCCGTGCCGGGCGGTGGACGACGAGGGCTCGGATGGCTACAACACGGCCGGGCCGCCTCGGTTGCGGTCGGCCTTCGCCGACGGCCCGGCGGCGACGGGTGCCGCCGCTTCACGTTATGTCCGGTCGCCGGTCGTCAGGCGATGCAGGCAGACCGCCGCCGCCACGGCGACGTTCAGCGAGTCGATGCCGCGGCGCATCGGGATGCGCACGCGGTGGTCGGCCAGCGCCAGCGCGGCGTCGCTCAACCCGTGCCCCTCGGTGCCGACGACGAGCGCCAGGCGGCGCGGCCGCGGCGCGTCGTCGAGCGCGACCGCGCCGGGACCGGTGGCGGCGGCGACGATCGCGCAGCCCCAGCGGTCGCGCAGCGCCGCCAGGTCGGCCGGCCAGTCGGCGCTGCGGGCCGTCGGCACGTCGAGGGCGTGGCCGATCGACATCCGGAGGCAGCGGCGGTAGAGCGGGTCGTGGCAGCGCGGGCTGAGGACGACGGCGTCGACGGCGAACGCGGCGGCGTTGCGCAGCAGCATGCCCAGGTTGTCGTGGTGGGTGATGTCCTCGCAGACCAACACCGTGAGGGGCGCCGTCCGATCGAGGGGCGGCGGCAGCGCGACGGCGAGCGTCTGCGCGCCCGGCGGCGGCCGCCAGCCGACCGCCAGGACGCCGCGGTGGAGGTCGAAGCCGACCACGGCGCGCAGCACGGCGTCGGACACCACGTACAACGGCACGTCGGCCGGGACGTGCGGCGCGATCCGCGCCAGCTGCGCCCGCTGCACGAGCACCGACTTCGTGCGCCCCGGCACGGCCAGCATCCGCTCGACGATCAACGCCTGCTCGCCGATGAACAGCCCGGGACGACCGGCTGCGCCCCGCAGGTCGCGGTCGCGCACCGCGCGGTAGTCGTCCAGGCGCGCGTCATCGGGATCATCGATCCGGATCGGCTCGGACACGGCGGGACCTCGCGCGCGGCGCTCGAGCGGTGGGCGATAGCGCGCGCGCCAGGGTTGACCCGGCGCGCGTGCGCACCCTAGGATAGCCCGTCGCGCCGCCGGCCCACGCCCCGAGGCATCGGACGTCGACGCGCCCCCTTGAACGCAACCCAGCAAGAAAGCGAGCCTCCATGAACCGCATTCGCCACGCGGCGCTCCTCGGCGCCGTCCTGTTGCCGCTCCTGGCCGGTTGCGGCCAGCCGGCCGACGACGCCGCCGACCCGATCACCGGCGCGCCGACCACGGCGGCCGCCGGCGCCGCCGACGTCGCCGTGCCGACGACGGCCGCCGCGCCCGCCGACGCCCAACCGGCCGCCGTCAGCCAGCTGTGCGCCAGCGATCCGCAGCCGCCCGACGTCTCGGGCAGCGACTTCGTCGAGCTCGAGGGCGGGCTCAAGATCAAGGACGTCGTCGTCGGCACCGGGGCGGAAGTGCAGCCGGGCATGGCGACCGCCATGCACTACGCCGGCTTCCTCGAGGACGGCACGCGCTTCGACACGAGCTGCACGCGGGGCGAGCCGCTGCCGACCGACCTCAGCCCGGGCAGCCTGATCGACGGCTGGATCCAGGGCATCCCGGGCATGAAGGTCGGCGGCCGCCGGACCCTGGTGATCCCGGCCGCGCTCGGCTACGGCGCCTCGGGCTACCCGCCGGTGATCCCGCCGGACGCGACGCTGATCTTCGACGTCGAGGTGATGGAGAGCCGCTAGCCGTGGATCCGGCCGGCCTCGCCACCGCCGCCCACGCCGCCGTCGCGGCGCGCCACGGCCCCGCCGCGGCCGACCGCGCCGCGGCGGGCATCGCGCGCGCCGCGGCGCGCTGGCGGGACGACGACGGGTCGGCCGAGGCGTTCGCGGCGCTGTGCGCCGAACTCTGGGTCGAGGAGGCGGACGACCGCGCCCGCCTCCTCGACCGCCTCGAGGCCGTGATCGACGCCGTCGACGGGCACCTCTACGAGATCCGTCGCGCGCTGCGACGCTGGACCGACCTCGAAGGGCCGGCCCTGCCGGCGTTCGATGGCCTGGCGGCGGTGTTCGACCCGGCGCCGGGCCTCGACGACCAGTGGTATGCCCAGCGCCTGGCCTTCGCAGCGTTGTTGAACTTCGACGCGCCCGACCTGGCGACGATGCAGGCGGCGGGCCACGCCTGGACGGCCGACGACTGGGCGGCGGCGCGGGTGGCGCAGCGGTTCCGGTCGCGGTTGTCGCCCGCGCTTGGGCACGCCCGCCGCGCCGCGCTCCACGCCGCCGACGACTTCGTCAACGCCCAGCACGTCCAGGTCGGCCACCTCGTCGACGCCGACGGGCGCCGCGTCGGCGGGCTCGGCCGCCCCCTCGTAGCCCACTGGCTCGTGCGCCAGGCGATCCGCGACGGCTACCGCAGCGCCGACCCGGCCGCCGGCCGGGCCCGCCAGCGCGCGCTGGCGTGGGTCATGCGCCGCACGATCGACGGCACGCTGCCGCGCGCCCAGCTCGCGCCCGGCGCGGACGCACCGTGGGATCCGGCGGCCAACACGATCGCGGACCAGGCGGTGGCCGAGGGCGCGCAGCTCGGGCCGGAGCGCTACGCGCGCTGGCTGGCGCTGTTCCGGGTGGCGCAGGCCGAGGACGCCGAAGACCCGACGTCGGGCTCGGCGATCGAGCGCGCCTGCGACCGCGACCGCGAGATCGCCGCCGCCGACGTCGAGCGGATCCTCGTCGACCTTCTCGATGCGCCCGAGCGCCGGACGATCGAGGCCTGGCTCGTCGGGCGCCTCGGCCGGCCGCTCGAGCCGTTCGACATCTACTTCGACGCCGCCTTGCCCGGCGTCGACGCCGCCGACCTCGATGCGCGGGTGGCCGAGCGCTTTCCCGATGCCGCCGCCCTCGAGGCCGCGCTGCCCGACATCCTGGCCGGGCTCGGCTTCAACGCCGCCGACGCCGACTTCCTCGGCCGGCGCGTGCGCGTCGAGATCGCGCGCGGCGCCGGCCATGCCTCGCCGCCCGGCATCGCCGAGCGGCCGGCCTGGCTGCGGACGAACGGCCGCGGCGGCCGCCTCGACTGGAGCGGCTTCGACATCGCCCTGCACGAGCTGGGGCACAACGTCGAGCAGCTGGTGAGCCTCCACCGCGTGCCGCGGCCGGCGCTGCGCGGCGTGCCCAACACCGCCTGCAGCGAAGCGTTCGCGTTCCTGTTCCAAGCCGAGGCCCGCCGCGTCCTCGGGCTGGCCGACGACGTCGGGCAGGCGCGCGCGGCCGCCGCGGTCACCGTCGAGACGGCGCTCGACGCCCTCCAGGTCGCCGGACCGGCCCTGCTCGAGCTCGACGTCTGGCGCTGGCTCTACGCCCATCCGGACGCGGACGCTGCCGCGCTGCGCGACGCCGTGCTCGAGCGCGCCGGCGCGCTTTGGCGCCGGCACTACGGCGCCTACGGCGACGACCCCTACGCGCTGCTGGCGGCCTACCAGCACATGATCGCCTACCCGCTCTACCTGCCGAACTACGCCATCGGCCACGTGATCGGCCACCAGATCCGACGCCACCTGGCCGGCGGCGACATGGCGGCCGAGACGCTGCGCATCTGCGCCATCGGCCGCCTGACGCCGGCCTTGTGGCTCGAGCGCGCGGTCGGCGCCGCGCTCGACGCCCGCGGCCTCGTGGCCGACGCCGCGGCAGCGGTGGCCGTGCTGGGGTGACGCCGCGTCGCCGGCGTGTCGCCGAGTACCGATTCGGCGCCCGGTGCGTCGTGATCGGGGTGAGACACCTGTACCGCCCTCGCCCGGGGCGCGGCGCGCACCCGCGAGCGTCCGACGGCCGACCGTGCGCGTTCGTCGGCGCCGCGCGGCCGCGGCGGGTTCGTGGCGCGCGCCCGCGCGGCCGGTGGGTCGCCGTCGCCTCCGCGGCGCTCGTCGTGCTGACGACCCTCCCCGGCGACGTGGCGCGCAGCGCTGGCGCCGGTCCGGCGGCGGCGCCGCCGTCGGTGACGGCCGCCTGGGCGCAGGCGGCGCCGTCCGCACCGAGGTTCACGCCGCGGTCGGCCGCGGTCGACCGCGCGCTGGCCGACGGGCGCGGCTGGTCGGGCGAAGCCGCCCAGACGAGGCGCGACGTGATCGTCGTGCTGCGCGGTGCGACGGCCTGGGAGCGCTTCCGCGCCGCGGAGCGCGACCCGGCCGCGGCGCTGGGCGTCGCCGGCCGGTGGCTGGCGCTGCCGGCGCCGGCCGGCGGCGGCCGCGGCGCCGCGGCCGCGCGGCGCGCGGCCCTCGACAGCGCGTACGGCGACGCCGCGCGCGTCCAAGCGCCGCTGCGGCGGGCGCTGGCCGCCCGCGGCGCGCCGCTCGTGTCGGCGCTCGACACCGTGGCCAACGCGATGGTCGTGGCCGCGACGCGGGCGGATGTCGCGGCGCTTGCGGCGCGCGACGACGTCGCGGCGGTGTGGGCGGCCCCGGACCACCGGCTCGCCCTCCTGTCAGCCGGGCCGCACGTCGGCGCCGACGCGGCCCGCGCCGCCCTCGATCTCGACGGGCGCGGCGTCACGATCGGGGTGATCGACACCGGCATCGACTACTTCCACGCCGCCTTCGGCGCGGCGGGGCGCGCCGCCGACTACGCCGCCGACGACCACGGCGTCGTCGAGGACGGCACGTTCCCGACCGCGGTCGTCGTCGGCGGGCACGACTTCGCCGGCGCCGGCTACAACGGCAGCGGGGCGCCGAACCCGGATCCCGACCCGGTCGACGAGAACGGGCACGGCACCCACGTGGCGGGCATCGCGGCCGGCCGGGCCTGGCCGGGCAGCGCGGCCGGCGTGGCGCCCGGCGCACGGCTCGTCGCGCTCAAGGTGTTCGGCGCCGGCGGCAGCACGAACCTGGCGTACGATGCGATCGAGTGGGCGGTCGAGGCGAAGCTCGGCCGCCCCGTCGCCGGCCACGCGGCGGCCGTCGACGTCCTGAACCTCAGCCTCGGCTCGGCGTGGGCCTCGACGTCGTCCTTCGAGAGCGACGTCATCGCCGCGGCGACGGCGGCCGGCATCGTCGTCGTCGGGGCGGCCGGCAACGACGGCGACGTGGCCTTCATCGCCGGCGGCCCCGGCCTGGCGGATGAGGCGATCGGCGTCGCCAGCACCGTCGGTCCCGGGCAGCTGGGCGACCGGGTGCAGGTCGTCGTGGACGGGGTCACCGCCGACGTCGAGGCGATCGAGGCCCATCCCAGCCTCGCGCAGCGCCTTGCGGCCGTCGGCCGGCTCGAGGGCGACGCCGTCTGGCTGGGGCTGGGCTGCACCGCGCCGCCGCCGGGCGCGGCGACCGGGCGCGTGGCCGTCCTGGAGCGCGGCGACTGCACCTTCCGCTCCAAGCTGGCCGGCGCCGCGGCCGCCGGCGCAGTGGCGGCGTTGGTGGTCGACCACGGCGCCGGGCTGGTGCCGATGGGCGGCGACGCCGAGCCGGTGCCGCTCAGCGCCTACATGATCCCCGCCGTCGACGGCCAAGCGCTGCGCCGGGCGCTGGACGCCGGCGGCGCGGTGCGGGTGCGTTTCGACGCCGCCTTCAACGGTCGCTTCCCGCGATCCTCGGTCGTCGACACGGTGTCGCCGTTCTCGAGCCGCGGCGTCGCCCGCGGCGGACGCTTCAAGCCCGACCTGGCGGCGCCCGGCACGGCGATCCGGTCCGCGGCGGTCGGTTCGGGCAACCGCGCGGTCGCGCTGTCGGGCACGTCGATGGCCGCGCCGATGGTCGCCGGCGGCGCTGCGGTCGTCGTCGAGGCGATGGCGCGCGCCGGGCGGCCGTTGGGCGGCCGCGACGGCGTCACGCCCAGCGAGGTGCGCGCCCTGCTGGTGGGCGCCGCCGAGCCGATGGTCGGCCGCGTCGACCGCCGCGTGCCCGATCCGGCGCCGCTGGCCCGCCGCGGCGGCGGCCGGCTGGCGGTCGATGCCGCGGCGCGGTCGCGGACGGTGCTGCGGCCGCTCGAGGGATCGGCGCTGTCGTTCGGCGCGGTGGCCGCCGATCGCCCATGGGCGGCCGGGCGCACCTTCGAGCTGCGCAACCTGTCCGCGGCGCCGCGCCGCTACGAGCTGTCCGTCGCCTTCGCCGGTCCGGGCGAGGTCGAGGCCGGGCTGCGGCTCGCGCCCTCGGAGACCATCGTCACCGTTGGCCCCGGCGCCGCGGTCCGGTCCGAGCTGCGGGCCGAGATCGTGCCGTCCGAGCTGGCCCCGGACACCCGCCGCGGCGGGGCGACCGCGATGAACGGCGACGGCCGGCTCGACGCGAGCGAGCGCGACGCGTTCTTGGTGGCGACCGAGCTCGATGCGACCGGCCTGCCGCGCGTGGGCGGCGACGTGGTGCGGGCGCCGATCTGGGCCTATGCCCGCGGCGCCTCGGCGCTCGCGGCGCCGGCGACCGTGGCGGTGGCCGCCGCGGCGACCGCCGTCGCGATCCCGATCGCGAACCCGGGCCCGCTGCCGGGCGTGGCGGAGGGGTTCACCTGGCTCGGCAGCGACCCGCTCGAGGCCAACGTGCCCGACGGCTTCGACGTGGCCGAGGTAGGCGCGCGGTGGGTGGGCGCCGGCGCCGGTCGCCGCCTCGAGCTGGCCGTCGTGCTCGGCGCCCCGACGCTGGCGCCCTACGACGTGCTCGTCGAGGCCAGCCTCGACACGAACGGCGACGGCGTCATCGACCGGACGCTGCGCGTCGACGACGCGGCGGCGGTGACGGTCGGCGCGTCCGCCAGCGGCGTCTTGGTGACGATCGCCGGGGACGCGCGCGGCCGTGCGCCGGCCGTCGCCGGGCCGGCCGACGTCGACGTGAACAGCCGGCTGGTCGTCCTCGCCGCCGACGCGGTCGACCTGGGGCTGCCCGCCGACGGCCCGCCGCCGCCGCTCGCGCTGGCCGTCGAGGCGACGGCACGCTTCGGCGGCGTCCGGGTCGACAGCGCCCCGGACGGCGCCCTGCGCGCCGGTCGGATCGCGGCCGGGCTGCGGTGGGACACCCGGACGCTGCCGCCCCCGGCGGCCGAGCCGCGGGTCCGGCTGGCGCCCGGCGGGTCCGGCGTCCTGGACGTCGGGCTGGCCGACGAGTCGGGCGAGGCGGGCGCGCCGGGCGACCCCGGCGCGGTGCTGCTGCTGTTCACCGCCAACGCCCCCGGGCCGCTCGACCACCAGGTCGTGCGCATCGACCGCGGCGGCGGCCGCCCGCCCACGACGCCGACCCTGTCGGCGCCGGCCACCGCGACCACCCCCGCGGCGGCGACGTCCGCCCCGACGGCGGCGGGACCGACGTCGAGCCCGCCGCCGCCCACCGCCGCGCCGACGGCCACGCCATCGCCGACCGACGAGCCCACGGTGGCGCCGCGGCTGCCGACGATCGCCCTGCCGGTGGAGCCGACGGCCACCGCGACCCCGGCGGCGACGGTCGAGTCGACGCCGCCGTCCGAGCCGACGCCGGCCGGTGGCCGCCCGACCGCGACCCTCCCCGCCGCCACGCCGACCGATCCGCCGACGGCGACGCCGAGGGTCGCTGGACCGCCTTGGCCGAGCCGCATCCACCTGCCGTTCGCCTACCGCTACGTCCGGCCGCGGCGCTGACCGCACGGCTGCGGCGCATCGGTGGCCGACGGGTTCGACGCGGCGCGTGAACGCGGTCGAGATCCACGGTCGCGCGGTTCGCTGCCGGCCCTCTAACCCCCGTCCACGCCGCCGCGTTGGGTACCGCAGATCGATCGCTCGCCGGAGCGTCGCGGGTGCGGGACCGGCGCCACCGCATCGACGCCGAACCGAGCGAGGATCCAACCGATTTGAACCGTTGGCCGTCCGTGGAACAAGGAGTCTGACCGCCATGACCACGACCTACCCGTCCAGCCGCCGTCGCCTGCTCGCCGTCGCCGTGACGGCGGGGCTGACGGCCTTCCTCGCCGGGCTGGCGCCCGCGCCGACCCACGCCCAGGACACCGGCGCCCGCCGGCCGTCGCCCGAGCAGTGCGCCAAGCGCTGCGACGAGAACGCCCGGGCGATGTACCGCCGCTGCGTGGCCTCGGGCGCGGCCGAGGAGCGCTGCGCCAACGCCGCCCGCCAGGCGGCCGCCGAGTGCAAGAAGGACTGCCGGCCGGCCGCGCGGCCGCCCGTCGCCGTCGACGCCTGCCACCGCGATTGCGCCACGAAGGCCCGCGAGGCGCACAAGGCGTGCATCGACGGCGGTGGCGACGCAGCGCAGTGCGCCGAGGACGCCCGGGCCCAGCTCAAGGCCTGCCACGAAGCGTGCCCCAAGCCCGATCCGGCGCCGTCGGTGAACTGCGAGGCGGTCTGCGAGCGCGCCGCCGAGCATGCCGAGCAGCGCTGCCTGGCGGCCGGCGGCACGGCCGAGCGCTGCAACGCGGCGGCGGATGCGGCCCGCACGCAGTGCACCACCCGCTGCGCCCGCAGCGGCGAGCGCCCGCCGAACCCCGGCGTCCGCCCCGGCCCGCGCTAGGCGCGCCGGGCCTCGTCGAGCACGCGACGCCCCGGTCGCGGCGGCTTCGGTCGCTGCGACCGGGGCGTCGTCGCGTCGGTCGAGGGCGATCGGCCGCCGCGACGGCCCCGCTACGGGGCGGCGGCGCGGGCCGCGAAGGGCAGGTAGAGCGGCGGCCGCGTCCAGCGCGCCGGTTCGGCGCCGGGGCGGGCGTCGAAGATGCCGTGCTCGACCGGGGAATGGTTCGGGAAGACCTCGTAGAGGCGCGGGTTCCCCAGGCGCTTGGCCAGCAGCTCGGCCAGGACGTCGCGGTAGTCGATCGTGATCGCCAGGTCCTCGCCGTCGGCCAGCGCCTCGGGCGCGAGGCCAGGCCAGCGCGTGTGGACGCCGCGGCGAACCGCGCCGGACACGACGAACATGCAGCTGCCGTGGCCGTGGTCGGTGCCGTTGCCGGCGTTCTGGGCCACGCGGCGGCCGAACTCGCTCATCGTCAAGACGGTCACGCCGGGATCGTCGAAGTGCCGGCCGAGGTCCTGGTAGAAGGCGTAGAGCGCCTTGTCGAGCGTGGACAGGAGGTTGAACATCATGCCGCGCGTCGGGTCGTCCCAGCCCCAGATCTGGTTGATGTGGGTGTCCCAGCCGCCGTGGTCGATGCACGCCACCTCGAGCCCGACGTCGGCCTTGATGAGCTGCGCCACTTGCTGGAGGCCGCGGCCGAGCGGCTCGTCGGGGTACTGGGCGCCGTTCTCGGGCGCGTGGCGGGCCGGGTCGGCCCGCTCCAAGAGCGCCAGCGCGTCGAGGGTGGCGCGGGCGTCGGCGGCGAACCAGTCGCCGGCGCACCACAGCTGCTCGATCATCGACGTGAACCGGCCGATCTCGGCCGGATCGCCTTGGAGGTGCATGTCGGCGATGTTCTGCAGCGCCGAGGCCGGGATGGGACCGCGCAGGCTCTCGGGCACGACCGGGCCGACGCCGATCGCGCGAAACGGCGAGGCGTTGCGCTGCGCCGTCGCCGACAGGTGGCGGCCGAGCCAGCCCGTCGTCAGGCTCTGGGCGCCGAGCGTGCCGCGCTCCATCAGGCTCATCGCGTCGAAGTGGCTGCGCGAGCCGTGCGGCGCGCCCGTGGCATGGACGACGCCGAGGCGGCCGTCGTCCCAGATGCGCTTGAGCCCGGTCAGGGCGGGGTTGAGGCCGAACTGGTCGTCGAGGCCGAGGACCGTCTTGGCGTCGCCCGCCTTCGGCGGCTTGAACGCGATGCGCGGCCGCTTGTCGTAGTACGCCTGCTCGGTGTAGGGCACCACGGCGGACAGGCCGTCCATGCCGCCGCGCTGGAAGATCACCACCAGGATGTCACCGCGCTGCGGGGCGCCGGCGGTGCGGAACGCCAGCCGCGGCCAGGCGCCGGGCAGGGCGGACGCGCCGAGCGCGCCGGCGCCGCCGAGCAGGCGGCGCCGCGTGAAGGCGGCGGGATCGGCGGGCGTCGAGGGCGTGCGGGTGTCGGTCATCGGGCGCCTCCGCGGAGACAGTGGGCCACGGCTAGCGCCAGGCGAAGTAGGGGCTGTCGAGCATCGCCGCCACCGTCAGCGGCAGCCGGGCGCGCAGCGTCGCCGCGTCGAGCGGCTCGGTCTGGCCGGCGCCGAGGAAGTCGATCAGGCGGTCGCGGTCGTCCGCCAGCAGTGGCCGCGGCAGGATGCGGGCCGCCCAGTCGTCGACGACGCGGGCCGCGGTACGGTCGGCCAGGTGCATGACGGTCAGCTCGTAGAGGTAGCTGGGCAGCCCGGCCAGCTCGCCGGCGCACAGCGCCTGGGCGAAGTTCCAGCGGCCGACGACGACGTGCATCCCGCCCCAGGGCCGGCCGACGTCCGGATAGCCGTCCGGGGCGCGCCACCGGAACGGCAGCTGGTCCATCCGCTGCAGGTAGGCCTCGGCCCGGCCGTCGTAGTTGGCGGTGTCGGCGCCCTCGTAGACGTCGCCCGGCAGGTCGCGCAGCACGGCGCGGGCATCGCACTCGAGGGCGCGCAGGCAGGCCGCCCAGTGCTCGAACGGCCGGCGGATCTTGGCCGGACCGCCGTCGGCGGCGACGGTTTCGGCCCAGAAGCCGGGGGCGGCGAACAGCGCCCGCAGCATCGCCCGGATGTCGCCGTCGCGCCCGAAGGCGGCGGCGACGGCGTCGACGACGTCCTCGGGCGGTGCGTCGGCGACGAAGCGGCGCACCAGCCGGCGGGACACGTGCCGGGCGCAGGCCGGCTGGTCGACGAGGAGGTCGATCACGGCCTCGCCCTCGTCGACGCCGCCGGCCGGGATGCGCTGGCCGAGCACGATCTTGTCGCCGGGCGCGTGGTCGGCCGGCCGGAACTCGAAGCGAACCTCGCCGTTCCAGTTCCAGCCGGTGAAGCAGCGGGCCACGGCCTTGACGTCGTCCTCGCCGTAGGCGCCGACGCCCAGGGTGTGGAGCTCCATGAGCTCGCGGGCGTAGTTCTCGTTGGGCCCGTTCTTCGTGTTCGACGGCACGTTGAGGTAGCGCATCATGACCGGGCTCTTGGCGCTGGCGTGGACCATCGCCCGGAACGAGCCCAGGGCGTGGGCGCGGACCACGTCGCGGTCGTCGACCGTCTTGTAGCGGAAGATAAACTCCTCGGGCAGGAACACGTTGAAGTGGTTCGACCAGTGGTCGACCATGACCTCGAAGAGCTGGCGGCGGCTGGCCACGGCGCGGTAGAGGGTCGCCGCCGTCAGCTCGCTCGAGACGGGGTGCGCCGCATCGCGGTGGGCCTTGAGCGCCGCAGCGCTCATGCCGAGCGTCGTCAGCGGGTTGAGCGCCGCCTCGCACGCGGCGTCGTCGATCGACTCCGGCGCGAGCTGCTCCTCGATCCAGGCGTCCACGCCCATCGCATCGAGGCGCGCCAGCTCGGCGGCGGTCGGGCCGAACGTGGCGCGGCTGAGCAGGTGGGCGGCCGCGCTCGGCGTCGTCATCCGGCCGCAGCCGGCCGCCCAGGCCCGCAGCCGTGGCTCGCCGAGCGGCGGCCCGACGGCGACCGCGGCGGCGCCGGCGGCGGCGCCCCGGAACAGGGATCGACGGGTCAGCGGCATCCGGACCTCCCGGTGGCGCGGGTCGCCGTTTGCGGCCCGCGGGCTCGATCATCCGTCGCATGGACGGCGGGCGCAAATCGGTCACAGCTGCGCCCCACGAAGGCGCGAGCCGCGCCCGGCCGTCGACCACCACTGACCGCGGCGGACGCCCCGGAACAGCGGCCCGCGCCGGCCGCGCGGCGACTTGCATCGCCTGACCGGTCCGCATAGAATCGCGGGATTGTTGCCCCATCGACGGGGAGCGGATCACCAACCACGGGCGCCGCACGGCGCGCCGTTCGGACGCGAGGAGCTCGAGAGGACCATGGGGCGATACACCGGACCGCGAAACAAGCTGTCGCGGCGCGAGGGGATGGACCTGTTCGGCAACGGCGGGGCATCGTTGGCGCGGCGCATCGAGCAGATCCCGGGCGACCACGGGCGCAAGCCGCGCCGCGGCCGGCCGTCCGACTTCCAGCGCCAGCTGCGCGAGAAGCAGAAGGTCAAGCGCATCTACGGGGTGCGCGAGCGCCAGTTCCGGCGCATGTTCGACATCGCCCGCCACGAGCCCGAGATGACGGGCGTGGCGCTGCTCAAGCTGCTCGAACGCCGCCTCGACAGCACGCTGTTCCGCGCCGGCCTGGCCCGGACGCGGGCGATGGCCCGCCAGCTCATCGGCCACGGCCATGTGACCGTCAACGGGCGCAAGGTCGATATCGCCTCGTTCATCGTCGAGCCGGGGATGACGATCGGCCTCGACGCCCGGGCGCGCAAGATGGCCGACGTGCAGTGGTCCGTCGACTCGCCGGTGGTCATGTGCCCGGCGTGGCTGAGCCGCGACGACTTCGAGGTCCGCGTGCTCGACATGCCCGATCGGCGCGACATCGACATGCAGATCGAAGAGAACCTGATCGTCGAGTACTACTCGCGGTAGTCCACGCCGTCCCGGTCGGCGGGACGGTCCGGCGGCCAGGGTGGCTCGGCCATCGCCGCCTCGACGAGCGGCAGGACGAAGCCGGCGGTCGCGGCGCCGAACAGCGCGCCGGTCAGCGTGCGCAGCAGCGGCGTCGAGGCGCGCCAGCCGAACAGCTGCGTGAATCCGTCGAGCGCGATCGGCACCAGGGCGGCCAGGTACCAGCGACCCGGCACGGCGGGGGCCACGCCGTGTCGGCGCCGGGTGGCCGCCCAGGCGAGGCTGGCGACCCATAGCGCGGCGAACGTCGCCAGGTCGCGCTGACAGACCGCCAGTTGGTAGCCGACAGCCCGGTCGCCGACCGGCTGGTGCAGGGCCGCCAGCGGCCGGTCGAGCGGCGCCGTCGTGTGGGGCTGCAGCACCGGCCAGTCGTAGTGGGCGCGCGGACCGAACAGGAACCAGCTGTGGTCCGGCAGCTGGTGGCAGAGCGGACGGTACAGCGAGTAGACGAGGCGTGCCGCGGGCGCGGCGCCCGCCGCGGCGAGTGCGGGCGCGGCCACGGCGCCGACGAGGTAGGCCGCCCCGCCCGCGAGCCACAGCGCCAGCCAGCGCCGCCCGAGCCAGGCGACGGCCGACGTCATGGCGATCGTTCGGATTCGCGCTCGAACGCCGCCAGCTCGGCCGCCTCGCGCGCGGCGTCCCGCCGTCGCCACCGGATCGACGCCGCGTAGCCGCCGAGCAGCAATCCCGCCACCAGCCAGGCCGCGATCACGTAGCCCATGGGCTCACTCCTGGGTCGACCGTGCCGCGGGACGCAGGGCCACGGCGCGCGCCACGAGCGCGGCGCGACGGCGCTGGTAGTCGCGCGGCGCCAGCTCGCCGCGCCCGTTGCGGGCGTCGAGGTCGGCGATGGCGCGGACTGCCCGCTCGTAGGCCCCGGTCCGGCGGGTGCGGCCGGCCGGCGCGAACACGCCGATCGCCGCGGCGGCGGCGATCGCCAAGATCGCCAGCACCGCTGCCGCGCGCCGCTGCGTCGATGCGTCGAGCAGGGGCGGCGGCGCCGGACCGAGCACGTCCTGCGCCGAGCCCGGCACCGCGGCGGCCGCCGGCAGCCCCGTCAGGCGCACCGTCCAGCGCGCCCCCGGCGGCAGGCCGCCGCCGGTGTAGCGCTCGACGGCCACGTCGCCGAACCGATCGGCCGTCGGGCCGCTCAGCGCGTCGCTGGCAACCCTGACGCCCGGGTCGGCGACGACGAGGCCGAGCCGCTGTGCGCCGCCGACGAGGACGCGGTCGAGCACGGCGTTGCGCCCGCGGTAGGGCATGGCGTAGCTGGCGACGATCTCCAGCCCGCCGGGCGGAACCGGCAGCCGGACCTCGATGGCCCCCTCGCTCGAGCGGCTGGCAGCGGCGACGTCAAAGCGGGTGGTGCGATCCTCGAGCGTGACGTCGCGGGCGCCGATCGGCAGCGGCAGCGCGAAGCTCGGCCCGCCGGCGGCGCCGACGTGCGCCGTCTGGCCGTCGTTGGCGATCTGCCAGACCTCGAAGACCGCCAGCTCGCCGCGGTCGGCGTCGGCCTTGACCAGCGTCGACACGCCCTGCGCCTCCGCCGGCGGGCCCGGCTCGACCGCGTAGACGGTGATCGCGACGTCGGTCCGCTGCGGCGCATCGACGCCCAGCGCGACGGCCTCGGCGGCGCGGTGGCGAACGCCGGCCAGCCAGGCCTCGGGCTCGTACCGGACGTCGCCCGCCGGCAGGTGGGGCACGTCGAACGACCCGTCCGCGCCCAACGCGACCGGCCCGAGGTCGACCGCGAGGCCCACGGCCGAGGCGGCCAGCGAGAGCGACAGCGGCGCGCTGGCGGCGACCCCGGCGCCGCGCCCGACGCGCCCAGCGATCCGACCGCCGGGCACGAGCCCCGCCACGTCCAGCGGACCGCTGCCGTGGCTGCCGAGCAGCGCCAGGGCGGACCGGACTTCGAGGGATTCCGCCGCGAGCGCGGCGTGGTCGGCGACGGCGTCGTAGGCGCGGGCCAGGGCGGCGGGCGACCGGATCGCAAGCCCGTCCGCGCCCGGCGGCCCATCGGCTGGCGCCGGAGTCGCCGCCAGCCGGGCCGCCCACGCCTCCGCGTCGCCATGACACTCGGCGCAGCGGGCCGCGTACGCCGCCCGGCCGACCGCCAGCCGCACGGGATGCTCGACCGACAGCGCGCGGACCCAGGCCACGGTGTCCCACCGCTCGTCGTCGCTGAGCAGGCGCGCGAACGGCGGCATGTTCGCCTCGAGGCGGCCGTTCGTGATCGTCGTCCAGAGGTCGGCCGGCGAGCGCTCGGCCATCCGCTGCGGGTCCGCCAGGTTCGGCGGCGGCGCCGGCAGGCGGTCGACGAGCGGTCCATCGCCGCGGCCCGTCGGTCCGTGGCAGCCGGCGCAGTGCGCGGCGAACAGCGCCGCGCCGCGCGTGGCGTCGCCGCGGGTCGCCGCGGTGCCGGTCAGCGGCGGCGCGGCGGCGACTGCGGCCGCCGCGGTCGGCGTTGCGCTCGGCGTCGCGCCGGCGTTCGGTCGCGACTGCGCGACGGCCGGCGCGGCGACCGCGGCCGCCACGAGCGCGGCGGCGAAGCCGGCGGCGCAGCACCGGATGAAGAGCGGGACGGCGGGACGCAGCGTCATGCGCCGGCGGAGCGGCGGTCGCGCCACGCCGCGACGTCGGACTCGACGGCGTCGGTGGCGCTCTCGGCGGCCGCCGCTTGGAGGGTCGGCAGCGCGTCGAGCGCCGCCAGGATCGCCGCGCCGCGGGCCACGGCTTCGGCCCGCAGCGCCTCGTGGTCGGCGGGCGCGAGCCGGCCGTCGCGGGCGTCGGCGTCGAGGTCGCGCAGCGTCGCCAGCACGGCCTCGCGCTCGGCCAGCAGGCCGACGAGGCGCGGATCGTCGCCGACGGCGCCCGGCGCGCCGCGCCACAGCGGCGCCGCCATCCAGACCAGGCCGGCCACAAGGGCGATGGCGGCGGCCGCGGCGCCGAGCCATTCGACCGTCACGGGCGGATCCACGCCGTGCGCGCCGCGCCCGGGCCGCCGCCGGCGGCGCCGACGGGACCGGCCTCGGCCACCAACCGCTCGAGCAGGGCGTCCAGATGGTCCGGCGTGAACGCGGCGGTCGTCGTCAGCGGCGCCTGGAGTCGGTCCACGGGCTCGGCGCCCGGCGCGGCCAGCGAGACGATCCGCCCGGCGCGGTCGATCACGAACGTCTCGGGCACGCCCGCCACGCGGTAGGCGCGGCTGATGCGGCCGCCGAGGTCGGGTCCGTTCGGATAGCTGACCCCGTGGGTGGCCAGGTAGGCGCGCGCCGGGCCCTCGGTATCCACATATGCGACGCCGATGAACTGCACGCCGCGGTCCTGGAACCGCTGCCAGAGCGTTTCGAGGTCGTCGGCCTCGTCGGCGCACGGGATGCACCACGACGCCCAGAAGTTCAGCACGACGACCTGCCCCGCCAGGTCGCTCGAGGCGATCGACCGGCCATCGAACGTCTGCAGCCGCCATGCCGGCGCGGGTGCGCCGACCTGCGGGCCGGCCGCCGGACGGCGCACCGCGGCCGCCATGGCCGCCAGCACGGCCAACGCCAGCAGGCCGCTGCCGACGAGGGCGAGGACGGCGCCGCGGCCGCGCCCAGCCGCGGCGGCGGACGGGTTCGCGTCGGGGCGCGACGGGTCGCTTGCCATCAGGCGCCGCCGTCCGGTGTCGATCCGCCCTCGGGCGCGCGCGCCGACGGCGCCGGCGAGCCGTCGAACGCCAGCCGCTCCAACTCGGCCGCGTAGCGCGCCAGATCGCCCTGGGCAGCGGACGCCGATCGCGCGACGGCCTCCGCCGTCGCATCGCCCTCCGCGGCGGCGATCGCGCGCGCGCCGCGCGCGCCGGGCCGTTGGCGGCGCAGGATGTGCCCCACCGCCCAAGAGCCGCCGACGACGACCACGAGCGGCACCCACCACGCCAGGCCGAGCAGCCCGACGAGCGGCGGCGTGTTGCGGACGGCCGGGCCGTAGTAGTCGACGAAGTGCTGGACGATCGCCTCGGGCGACCTGCCCTGCGCCAGCTGGGTGCGGATGTCGGCGCGCATCTCGGCGCACACCGGCAGCGGGCAGTCCACCAGGTTGCGGCCCTGGCAGATCGGGCAGTTGAGCGTCTTGGCCACGGCCACGACGGCCGCGTCGTCGACGGGTGCGGTCGCTGGGGCCGCGGTCGATGACGGCGGGCTGGGCGTCATGCGGCGCCGGCCGGAGCCGTCGCGGCCGCCAACCGCCGCGCCAGCTCGGCGTCGAGCACCCGCTGCTCGCGGCCATCCGGCCAGGCGGCGACGACGGTGCCCAGCGCCAAGATGAGCAGGCCGAGCCAGACGAAGCCCACCAGCGGGTTGATGTGAACCTTCACCGTGGCGACGCCGCCCGTGTCGTCGACGCCGCCCAGCAGGGCGTAGACGTCCTCGAGCGGCCGATGCAGGACGGACGGGATCGTCATCGGCTGCTCCTCGCGGTTGCGGAACAGCTCGCGGCTGGGCGCGACCGAGCCGACCGCGCGGTCGCCGTGGAACACCGTGAAGCGCGCCCGCTGGATCTCGCGATCGGGCTCGCGCGCCGACTCGAAGCCCTCGAAGCGCAGCCGGTAGCCGCCGCTGGCCACGACCTCGCCCGGTCCCACGGCCGCCTCGGCCTCGGTGCGGTAGGCGTTGCCGGCGATCCCGACCGCCATCAGGGCCACCCCTAGGTGGACGACGTAGCCCCCGTAGCGGCGCCGGTTGCGCGCGAACAGCCGCGCGGTGGCCACCGCCCAGCCCTCGCCCAGCCGCCGCCGGGCGCAGACGCCGCGGGCGATCTCGACCAGCGTCGCACCGGCGGCGAAGATGGCGACGGCGAAACCGGCCAGCGCCGCCGGTTGGCGGATGCCGGCCGCAGCCAGCGACGCCACGCACGCCAGGGCCACGAACGCCGGACGCGCCAGCAGTCGGGCCACCGCGCGCGGGTCGGCCCGCCGCCAGCCGACGACCGGCCCCACGCCCATGAGCAGGACCGCCGCACCCAGCAGCGGCAGGACGAGCCGGTTGAAGTAGGCGGGGCCGACCGTGACCTCCTGGCCGGTGAGCCACTCGCTCAGCAGCGGGAACGTCGTGCCCCAGAAGACGGCGAACAGGGCGCCCATGAACAGCAGGTTGTTGCCCAGGAACGTCGCCTCGCGGCTGACCACCGCCTCGACGGACACCGTCGACCGCAGCTGCGGCAACCGCCAGGCCACCAGCGCCAGGCTGGCGGCGACGATCGCGATCGTGAACACGAGGAAGTACGGCCCGATGTCGCTCTGGGCGAAGGCGTGGACGCTCGACACCAGTCCGGCGCGGGTCAGGAACGTGCCGATCAGCACCAGGCAGAACGTGAGGACGATCAGCGACACGTTCCAGGTCCGAAACAGGCCGCGGCGCTCCTCGGCCATGATCGAGTGCAGGAAGGCCGTCGCCGACAGCCAGGGCATGAGGGCCGCGTTCTCGACCGGGTCCCAGCCCCAGTAGCCGCCCCAGCCGAGGACGTCGTAGGCCCAGCGGCCGCCGAGCGCGAGGCCGATCGAGAGGCAGAGCCAAGCGACCAACAGCCACCGCCGCGATGCCGAGAGCCAGGCCGGGTCGAGGCGGCGGGTGATCAGCGCCGCCATGGCGAAGGCGTACGGCACCGTCAGGCCGGTCAGCCCGAGGTACAGCATGGGCGGGTGGAAGGCCATGCCGGGATGCTGCAGCAGCGCGTTGAGGCCGCTGCCGTCGGCGGGCACGACGTCGAGGCGGGCGAACGGGTTGGCGACGAAGACGACGAGCGCCAGGAAGAACGCCAGCACCACGGCGCTGACGGCGGCGAACCAGGGCAGGAGCCCGACGTCGGCGCGCCAGGGCCGCGCCAGCGCCAGGGCGGCGAAGCCGGCCAGGAGCCAGCTCCAGAACAGCAGCGAGCCCTCCTGGCCGCCCCACAGCGCCGTCATCAGGTAGAGCGGCGGCGTCGTCAGGCTCGACGTCTTCCAGACGTAGGCGATCGAGAAGTCGTGGCGGTAGAGGCTGATCTCGAGGCTGGCCACGGCCACGGTGACGAGCGCCGTCGACAGCCACAGCGCGCGCCGCCCGCTGACGACCAGCGCCGGCGCGCCGCGCACGGCGCCGAACGTCGACGCCAGCGCGGCGAACAACGCCGCGGCCAGCCCGGCGGCGGTGCTGCCATAGCCCAGCTCGGCCATGCGGCTAGCCGGTTGGCGCGTCGGACGGCGCGGTGGCGCCCGGCGGGACCGCCTCGTACTTCGACGGGCACTGCACGAACAGCTCGTCGGCCTCGAACGTGCCGTCCGCCGCCAACCGGCCCCCGACGGTGATCGACTCGGCGCGATCGAACGTGTCCGGCACGAGGCCGCGGTAGCGGACCGCCAGGTGGCGCTCGTCGTCGGCCAGCACGAAGGCCAACCCCAGCCCGTGGTCGGTGCGCGCCACCGTCGCGGCGTCGACGTAGCCGCGCACCCGCATCCGCTCGCCGGCCGACGCGCTGAGCACCGACGCCGGCGCGTCGGCCGGTGCGGCCGGTGCGGCGGCGTCCCACAGCTCGGCGACGGTGTAGTACGCCTCGGCCTCGCGGCTGAACGTGACGATGCTGATGACGACGACGGCGCCGAGGATCAACCCGGCCCCGAGCACATAGCGCAAGCGCATGACGAACCCTCCCGACCCAACCGCCGCGGTCGTGCGGCGATCCTTCGCGCCCTGGGCAAGTGTAAGCAGCGGCCTGGAGCCGGTCAACGCGCCGGCGACAGCTGGAGCGCGCGCGCTCCGATGAAAGCGACGTCGATCGTCGGCAGCAGCGGATCGCTGGTGCTCAGCGTGACCACATGGCGGTAGACGCCGATCGCGCCGAGCGCGTCGTCGTCGCCCGCCGGCGGCAGCGCGACGCGCAGCTCGGCCGTGCCGCCGGGCGGCACGACGGGCCGGCTGAGCGTCGCGCCCGCGGCCGGCGGCAGCAGCTCGAGACCCAGCGGCGCCAGGCCAAGGTTGCGCAAGGTCGCCGTCACCACGCCGGGCGCGGCGCCGTCGACGGCGCCGAGGTCGACGATGCGTCCGCCGCGGCCGAAGCGCGCGCCCTCGTCGATCCAGAGCCGCGGCGCGGACCGGTCCTGCGGCAGCTCCGCCAGAGCCACGGGCCGCCCGGGCGCCTCGGGCGACCGGGCGGTGTAGACCAGCCGAAGGCGGTGCTCGCCCGACGCCGGATCGCCGTCGTCCAGGCGGGGCGCCGCGGCGTCATTGCTGAACAGCTGGAGGTAGATCGCCTGGGCGCCGGTGTCGACAGGGCCGCTGTCACCGGGCGAGCGCGCGGCATCGGCCGCGAAGCGGACGGTGAGCGCCCGCAAGCCGCCGGGGGCGATCGCGACGGGCGGTCGCAACGAGCCGTCGGCATCGACGATCGACGCCTCGACCGCCAGGCTCAGCCCGGGCGACGGGATGTGGACGCGGCTGAGCGTGAGCGGGGCGTCGCCGACGTTGGCCAACACGAGCGGCACCGTGACGGGCCAGCCGACCACGACCTCGCCCAGGTCGAGCGTGCCACCGACCGCCCCGCCGCCCAGTGCCAGCCGTGGACCGTCGAACGTCGTCGTGACGGCGTCGAGGGACAGGACGGCGTAGCGCGGGTCCGAGGCGTTGGGGTCCGGCAGCCGCGCCAACACCTCGTGCGACAGCCCGCCCTCGAGGCCCGCAGGCGTGAAGCGGCGCTGGAGCCCCGATCGCGTCGGCGCCGGCGTCGGCACCGGGTCGAAGTAGCGGACGGCGCGCGGCAAGGCCGTCGGCAGCGGCCGCGGTGCGGCCGTCGGCGCCGAGCGCTCCACCACGGCGCCGGCGATGCCGATCGCCGCGGCGAAAGCCGCGACAAGGGCCGCGGCGTCGAGGGCGGTGCGGTCGATCGAGAGCGTCGTCACGGCGCCGGCGGACGGCTAGGGCCGCAGCGCCAGGCGGTCGCGCAGGTCGGGGAGCGCGCTCTGCGGGGCGTCCATGATCTGCTCGAGGTAGCCGTTGAGCTCGATCCGGTTGTGGATCGTGCCGCGGACGGCCTTGACGACGATGCCCTCGGCGTTGACGAAGAACGTCGTCGGCAGCGCCTTGACCCGATAGACGGCCGACGCCTTGCCGTCGGTGTCGATCACGATCGGGTAGTTCATGCGCATGCTCTGCGCAAACTGCTGCACCTGGGCGGCCGGCTCCTGCGAGTCGACGCCGAGGATCACGAGCCGGTCGGCGTTCTTGCTGGCCGCGTTGACGAACAGCGGGATCTCCGCCCGGCACGGTGCGCACCAGGTGGCCCAGAAGTTCACCATCACCGCCTTGCCGCGGAACTCCGACAGGCGGTGCTGGCCGCCGTCCGGCGTGGGCAGCACGAGCTCGGGCGCCGGCTGTCCCTCGCGTACAGGGGCGACGACCGCGCCGTCGATGTGCAGCTTGACGTCGGCGGTGGGGTAGAGGGCCAGCGCCACCGGCGTGACCTGGTCCTGAACCGGTCCCCGCTCGCTGACCCACTGCTGGACGATCGCCTGCGACTCCGGTCGGCGGACGTAGGCATCGGCGAGCATCTGCTGGCGGGCCCAGGTGTCGACGTCGGCGTCCGTCAGGCCGTACGGGCTGCCGAGGATCGCCTGCCGGACCGTGCCGGCCGGCAGCCCGAAGCGGGCATCCACCTGCTCGACGGCGCCGGCGGCCTCGGCGTCGCTGACGCTCAGCCCGGCCTTGGCGGCGGCGTCGAGGACGAGCCAGCGATCGATGAGACGATCGACGAGGTCGCGCCGGAACGCCTCGGCCGCGGCCGGCGTGGCGTCGAGGACCTTGCCGGCCAGGCGCAGCTGCAGGTCCTTCTGGACGGCGAACTCGACGTCGAC
Organism: uncultured Anaerolineales bacterium; assembly: GCA_964651245.1. Taxonomy (GTDB): domain Bacteria; phylum Chloroflexota; class Anaerolineae; order Epilineales; family Epilineaceae; genus Avedoeria. Next base: position 62,966 of record CAZYVI010000020.1, read on the forward strand.
GTGGCGCGACGTGATCGGCGCGCCGTTCACCTCGGCCACGACTGCGCCGGCCGGTGCCGCCGTCCCGCCGCGCCACAGCTGCAGGCCGACGCCGGCGCCCAGTGCCACCGCCGCCAGCACGCCCCAGGCGACGATCGGGCCGACCCGGATGCGTCGGGGCGGCGGGCCGTCGTTCGTTCGAGCCATGTTCGTCTCCGTTCGCGGTCTGCGCCGCCGGTCAACCGCCCGCGGTTTCGGTGGCGCGCTTGGCGTCGTCGGACGGCACCTCCGGCGTGCCGCTCACCGGCCGGACGACGATGCGGAAGCGCGTCTCGTGCGACAGCTCCGGGGCGGCGTCGTCGAAGACCACCTTCGTGTCGTCGTTGGAGAAGATCTGGATGTACTTCGCCAGCGATCCCTGCTCCTGCGACAGCCGGGCGTCGAACTCGACCGTGAACGGCACTTCCTCCCACGGCTTGAGGACGTAGGGCTGCGGCAGGTTGCCGGCGCCGTCGATCGGCACGTCGCCGATCCGCGTCGTGGTGCAGCCGCAGCCGGTGTAGACGCGGCTGATGATCAGGTCCTCGTCGCCGATGTTCTTGACGACGAAGTCGCGCTTGACACTGTCGTTGCGGTTCACATCGCCGAAGTTGTACGTCCAGATCGGGCTGAGGTCCTTCACCGCCAGCCGCGGCCCGCCCGTGATCGGCTCGTCGTAGTCCTCGACGCGGAACGGGCGGTAGTCGACCGACAGGTTCGGATCCTGGATGTTGGCCAGGACGTCGGGCGTCCAATTCTCGGCGTTGGCGCGCGCATTCGGGGCGAAGTTCTCGAGGTCGAGGTCGACCGAACTGCCCGGCATCGACGTCGCCAAGTCGCCGACGATGGGCGGCGCCCCCGCCATGTCCATCGGCTCGACGGTGCTGCGCTCGATACCGGTGTCGACGATCGTGACGCTCTCGCCCAGCCCAAGCGCGGCCGCGGTGGCCTTGGCCGACGCCTCGTCGATGCCCTGCGGCAGCGGCGTGGCCTGCGCCGCCGGGACGCCGGCCGTGGCCGGGGCCGCGCCGCGGCGATTGGCCAGGACGCCGACGCCAAGCGCCACGCCGAACACGGCCAGCAGCGCCACGCCGAACAACAGGCGGCGGTCGACCGTGACGACGACTTCCTTCTGGTCGTCCGGCGCGCCGTAGGCGGCGCGTGTGCGGCTGCGGTTCTGGCTCATGCGGTGGTCCTTTGGGTTGCGGGCCGTCCGGCCCGGCGTCGGATCGACGTCGAGGCGCGCGCCGACGCACCGCCCTGCCGCGGCCTGCGCGGCAGGGCGGTGCGTCCAGGCGTGTGCCGAGCGCTACTGCGCCGCGACGTCCGCCTGGATCGTGAACTCGACGAGCGGCGTCTTGGGGTCGTTCGACTTGATGCGCACCTGCTTCTGGACGAACTTGCCCTGCTCGCTGTTCACGCGCGGGTCATAGCTCACGCGCACCTGCGAGGTCTCGCCCGGCTGGAGCTCCTTCTTGCCGACGTGGGCCGCCGTGCAGCCGCACGACGCCGAAGCGTCCTCGATCACCAGCAGGCCCTTGCCGATGTTCTTGATCGTGAAGTCCTGCTCGGTCGCCTTGTCGCCGGCGATCGGGCCGAGGTCGACGGTCCAGTTCGTGGCCGCCGGCTCCTCGATCCAGATGCGCGGCTCGCCGTCGGCGACCGGCGCCTCCTCGACCGACACCGGCGCCTGGGCGGCGGTGGCCGCCTGCGGCTGGGCCGCGAGCGCCGCCGCGTTCGGGTCGGCGGGGTTCACCGGCTGGATGCCGCTGACGTCGACGGCGGGCGCGGCGGCGCCCGGCGCCGCGCCGCCCGGCGCGGTCGTCGTCTGCGTCGTCGTGGCCGTCTTCGGGCCGCCGATGACGCCGCCGAGGTACATGCCGATGGCGAAGATGCCCGCGACGGCCAAGATCGCGATCAGGCCGTAGAAGACGCGGGAGTCGACCTTGACGGTCACGCTGTTGTTGCTCACTGCGGATCCTCTCCTTGTCGGAATCGGTGGGTCGAAGGTGCGGATGGGACGGGCCGGCGGCCTCCACCGCGCGGCGTAGCGGTCAATAGCCGACGCCGGGGCGCGGCTACGGAACCCAGGTGAACCAGCGCACGGGGGTGTCGATCGAGATCGGCTTGCCGCCGCCGCTGGGCATCGTGAACAACCGCTGGGTGCGGTCGAGGTACGTGAAGCCGATGAAGGCCAGCGTCGCGCCGTCGTTCGAGGGCGTCAGGTCGTTGAGGTAGAACGCCTTCGTCAGGTCCGACAGCTGCGTCGGCGCGCCGCCGGCCAAGGGCACGGCGTACAGGTTCTCGATATCGTCGCCGGCCGACGGCAGGCTGCCGACGACGCCGACGCGGTCCTTGAGCCCGTAGTCGCGGCCGACGCGCGAGAAGAGGACCATCCGCCCGTCCTTCGACCAGGCCAGCTTGAAGTTCGGGCCGGGGACCGGCGGCGACGACTGCATCGCCGGCAGCTTGTCGGTGAGCGCGCGCCCGCCCTTGCCGTCGCGGCCGACGGACATCATCCGCCAGCCGGTGCCGTCGGTGGAGGCGCCCTCGCCGTAGACGATCGTCTTGCCGTCGGGCGACCATTGCGGGAAGTAGCCGTTGGCGGCCACGATCGGGCTCACCTTGCCCGCCGTGTCGACGGTCGAGATCGCCCCCGTGTCGGGCGTGTGGAACGCGAACGCCTCGGCGGCGGCCGACCAGGTCACGCCGTCGATCGCACCGCGGAACAGCGGCCGCAGCTGGCGGCTGGCGATGTCGTACGTCCAGATGCCGCGCTCTTGCTGCTGGATGCGCGGTGTGAGGTAGACGGTGTCGGCGTCGATCCAGCCCAGCGCCAGGCCGAACGACAACGGCTTGTCGGCCGCGAGCTGCTCGGCCTGTCGGATCGGCGCCGTGTCCACGACCACCGCGTCGCCGCTCGCGGCCGGCTGCACCACCAGCCGCACCGTCTGGTTCATCTCGTCCTCGGTGAGCCAGAGGAGGTGACGGCTATCGGGCGACCACTGCGGGTTGATCTCGCGGCTCACGTCGTTCGTGAGCTGGCGCGCGTCACCGTCGACGGTCGTCACCCAAAGGTCGCGCTGGCCCGTCTCGGCCGACACGAACGTGAGCCGCTCGCCGTCGGGCGACCACGCGATCGGGCTCTCGCCCGCCCGCAGGCCGTAGATGTCGATGCGCATGTCCTCGAGCTCGCCTTCGCCCAGCGTCCCCTGCACCTCGACGTACGGGCTGAGCGTGCCCTCGCCGAGACCGCGCACCGCCGTCGGCTGGCCGTCGACCACCAGATCCACCGGCGCAGTGCCGGCGTTGAAGACGCGCACGCGGGCCTTGCCCGCCGTCGGCCGCGTCCCGGCCTCGTACGCCACGGCCGCCACTTCGAGCGCGCCCGCGTCGCCGTAGACGAAGATCGTCTTGACCTCCTTGTCGGCCAGCTGGAGGTCCTTGAAGCTGCCGACGTTGCCGCCGCCCTGCGCCCGCAGGTCGAGCTGGAGCGGACCGACGTCGAGCCCGCTCTCGCCGTTCGTGCGGCCGTACGCGGCGCGGTTGATCGGCTCGCTGTTGAAGATCGGGATCACGACGGTGTCGGCCAGGCCGCGCGCCGCGTGCACGAACCGCACCCGCGCCTGGCCGCGCTTGTGGTACTCGTTGTTGTCGACGAGCACGCCCATCGGCGTCGAGCCGCCGGGCGTCAGCACCAGCGTGTAGTCGCTGCCCGGTCGCAGCTTGACCTCCATCTCGGCGCTGCCGAGCCGCACGGTGTGCATCTCGTCGGGCAGCGTGTTCGCGTGGAGCTGCCGGCCGTTGTCGCCGTCGGTGTCCATGACCCAGACGCCGGCGTCGTTCCCGGCCAGGAACGCCACGCGGCGCCGGTCCGGCGACTGCCAGGCGCGGCCGGGGTCGTCCGGCGGCGACCAGACCGACGGCATCTGCCGGTTTTCGAGCTCCAACTTGCGGGTGCTCTGGCCGTCGGCCGCCGCCACGTAGAACTCGCCGCCGCGCACGAACAGCAGCTCGCCGCGCAGCGCGGCCGGCTTCGGCGCCGGCGTGAACGTCGCCAGCGGCGGCTGCTGGGCCACCAGCGCGTCCACGTTGGCGATGCCGGCCTTGACGTCGGCGGTCGCCCGCTTCTCGGCCGACATCGTCTCGGCCGCGGAGGGCGAGAGCCCCTCGCCGCCGCCCGCGACGTCGACGCCGCCGAGGGCATCCGTCGGCAGCGGCGGGATCGCGCCGGCGCCCTCGCCGGCCAGCTGCGTGGCCATGGCGTCCATCGACATCGGCGCCGCTTCGCTGGGCGCGGCGTCGAGCGACGCGCTCGCGGGGGTCGGCGCGTCGGCGACGGGCGCCGCGGTGGCGTCGGCCGCGCCGAGCGGCGTCCCGGCCGCGACCGCGGTGAGCTTGCGCAACGGGTCGTCGACCGTGCCGGCCGGCGTGTCCGCCGTGCCGCAGGCGGCGATCGAGGCGCCGAGGGCGAGGATCGTCACCAGCCGACCGGCGGCGACGCGGACTGGACCTGAGTACGAGATCACGCGCATGGCCTTCCAACTCTTACCCGCTGTAAGACTATCGTCCGACGGGTGTGCGGATGTGTCAAGTGGGCCGGGTGCGGCGCGCCGCCGCCCGGGGCCCGTCACGGCTGCACCGCCGCAGCGGGCGTGGCGAACGCGAGCGCCGGCGCGCACGCGGCCTCGATGGGCGCGGTCGTGCGCGCCGCGGCGGCGCCGAAGCTGAAGCCGAACAGCCCGGCCACCAGCGCCGCGCTGGCGATCCAGTCCATGGCCGGTGGCAGCGTGCGCGGCACGCGGTGCGGCTCGATGAGCTGCTGGAGACGCGCCTCGGTCGGCGAGAACGCGCCCACCGCCAGCACGCCGGCCGGCCAGCGCGGCCGCGCCGCGCCGAGCAGCTTGACGAGCGCCCGCGCCAGCGGGCCGTCGCCGCTGCCGGCGGCGGCGTCGGCGTCGGCGCTGAGCTCCTTGCCGGCCAGATAGCCGTTGCGCAGCAGGCCCGCCAGCGGCAGGAAGAACAGGCCCGACGCGATCGTCCGGCCGATCAGGATCTTGAGCGGGTCGTGGTAGCGCACGTGGTGGCGCTCGTGACGCAGCACCGCCGCCAGCTCGTCGGGCGCCAGCAGGGCCGCCAGGCCCGTCGTCAAGCACACCCGCGGCCGGACGAGGCCGTGGCAGAACGTGAACGCGTGGTCGTCGTCGATGACGTCGAGCCGACCGTCGAGGCCCGGCCCGGCCGCGCCCGCCACGACCGCCGGCAGCGCCGGCAGCCGCGCCGCCAGCACGCCGCGCAGCATGCGGCGGGTGGCCACCAGCTGATGGGCGAGGGCCAGCGCGGCCGCCACGACGGCCGCGGCCAGGACGGCGGTCGGCAGCAGCAGCCCCAGCGACGACAGGCGCGCCAGCAGCGTGGTGGCCCAGGTCTCGCAGGCCACGAACGGATCGGCGGCCGCGCTGTGATGGACCACGAAAGCGGCCAAGCCGGCGGCCAGCGCCAGCGCGATGCCGACGAGGATCACCAGCGGCAGGTCGGCGGTTCGGCGGCGGTGGTGCGTCATCGCCGGGTCCCCTCGGCCGGCGCGGCGGGCGCCGCGCCGTCGGCGGCGCCATCGCCCGTCCGCGCCTGGACGAGCGCCGACAGCTGCCGCAGCAGCGCCGGGTCGACGTCGTCCAGCACGTCGACGAACTGGGCGACCGCCAACGCCCCGTACTCCTCCACCAGCCCGGCCGCGACGCCGCGCGACACGCGGCGTACGAACGCCGAGCGGCTCTCGGCGGCGGCGTAGTGGAACGCGCGCGACTGACGGCGGCGCACGAGCGTGCCCTTTTCGACCAGCCGGTTCATCACGGTCATGACCGTCTTGTAGTGGCTGCCGTCGGCCAGCCGCTCGCACACGTCTCCGACGGTGCAGTCGCCGAGGTCCCAGACCACCGCCATGACCTCGGCCTCGAGCTCGCCGAACACGCGGGCCAATCCGCGGCGGTCGAGCTTGAAGGCGGGCAGGCGCTCGGCGCGATCCTGAGGTTCCATGGCGACGACGTCCGATTCCAGGTGGCCGGGAGCGGCCCGCGGTGCACCCGCGGCGCGGCAACTCTTACGGCTCGTAAGCAACGACGCGGATTGTAACGCGTGCCTGGCTTGGCCGATACCCTCGGCGGCTGAGCGGTCGATGAGAGATTGGCGGCCGGGCCTTGGACGGCGGCCGCGGCGGATGCTATCCTCGGCCCGGTTCGAACTGCATTAAGGCGACGCGTTCCGGTGTCGCGCGGACCGCTGCAGCGCGTGCGCGACGCGCGTCGAGGAGGACCGGCGATGTCTTGCTCCGACAGGGCCGATGGGCGGGAACGACGGCGGAGCCGCGCCCGCACGAGAGCGCAACGGCGCTGGTGGACATGCACGGTCCTGTGGGCCGTGCTCGTGTCCGGCTGCCGCCCGACGGATCGCGCCGACGCCGGCGCCGGGCCGGTCGCCGCGGTCGCCGGCGGCGGCGCCCCGTCGGCGCCCGAACCGGCCACGACGCCCCGGGCTGCGCACCCGGCAGCGGAACCGGCGCCGCCGCCCCCGGGCGCGGGCGTCATGGCCGGGCGGCTCATCGACGCTGCTACCGGTTTGCCGGCGCCGGACGTCCAGATCCAGCTCGTGGAGTCGGGCCGGCGGACACTGTCGGCCCCAAACGGCACGTTCCGGTTCGACGGTGTCCCGGTCGGACCGGTGACGATCGCCTTCGGCCCGGGGGAGCACCACACCATGTTCAGCCGCCGCGCCACCGTCGGCGACACCGGCCTCGACCTGGGACTGGTGCCGCTGCTCGCGGCCGACGCCCCGACGTACATCGTGCCGGAGCTCGGCGGCGTGGCGCCCGGCTGCGGCGCGACGCTGCTCGCGGTGCCGCCCGGGGCCGTCGACGAGCCGCTGGCGCTGCGCGTCACCTGTCTCCCGGACGAAGCGGCGTTTCCGGCGCCGGCGCCGGCCGGCCGGCTGCCGCTGGCGGTGGTCGACCTCGCGCCGGCCGGTCAGGTCGTCGCGGCGCCGCTGGCGATCACGCTGACGTTGCCGTCGCAGCCGCGCTTCGCCGAGGGGATCGCCCTCGACCTGCTGCAGCTCGACATCCGGCGTCTGACTTGGGACCGGGTCGGTTCGGCCGCGGTCGGCGCGGGCGGCGAGACCGCCAGCGGCGCGGTCGGCACGCTGGCGCCGACGATGGTCGTGGCGCCGCCGTTCGGCGCGCTGAGCGCTGCCGGCGACGAGCGGCCGACCATCGCTCGCTACAACGTCGCCGCCACGGCCGACGGCGCGCCGGTCGACGCGTTCGCGCCGGCGACGGTCGTCGTCTTCGCCAGCTTCGACTACGCCGGCATGGCCAACACGACCGTCCGCCTCAAGACGACCGACGCGGCCGGCGCGACGGTCTTCGAGAGCCGACGGCCCTACGCCGCCGCCGGCCGCGACGACGTCCCGATGCTCTTCGAGGGCGGGCGCACTTGGCCGGCCGGCCGCTACGCGACGACGTGGTCCATCGGCGACCCGCCGCTGGCGGTGGGCAAGGCGGTGGCGTGGTCGGTCGGCGACGTCCCGGCCGCGCCGACGGCCGTCGCCGTCGTCGTCGCGCCCGAGCTGGCGCGGGCCGGCGTCTCGGCGTCCGATCCGTACGGGGACGTGGGCTTGCCCCCGGCCGCGCCGCCGGCCGGCGCCGTCGGCTGCCGTCGGCCCCCGGGCTGGGTGGAGTACACCGTGCAGCCGGGCGACACCGTGTCGCTGCTGGCGGCGCGGACGGGGATCGCGGAGGACACGCTCATGGCGGCCAACTGCATGGCCAGCGACGTTCTCTACGCCGGCCGGCTGATCTTCCTGGCCCGCTTCCCGTCGAAGCCGGCCGGCTGGACCGCGCCCGGACCGGGCCTCGGCCTCAAGCCGGGCGCCGTGTGGCCGGCGCCCAAGGCCACGCCGGCGCCGCCGTACGGCGGTGCGCCGTCGCCCTTGTGGCCGACCAAGGCGCCCGACGGCCCGCCGCCGACGCTGGCGCCACTGCCCTATCCCACCACCTGGTACACGCCGCCGCCGCCGAACCCGGCGCCGCCAGAAGGCGGCGCGGCCGCCGTGCCGCCGCGCGTGGGCGGCAGTGGCGGCAGCGGCGCGGCCCCGGCGCCGTTCGTGCCGCCGGTGACGGCCCCGACCCGCATCCCGCCCAAGGATCCCAGCCCGGCCGAGCCGACGCTCGCGCCGCGGCCGTCGCCCTAGCTCACGGCGGCCCGTCGGCCAGCCGGGCGACGCATGGCATCCGCTGGACCGTCTCGCGGCCGTGCGGTGCGTCGGCCAGGGCGGCGGTCAGGTCTTGCCCGGCCCAGTGCAGGCTGCGGTGGAGTCCGCCCCGCCACTCGCCGCTGGCGCTGACGTCGTAGATCCAGCCGTCACAGGCCACGTACGCGGGCGCGCGCTCGCCGTCGTGCCGCGCCAGCTGGGCGCGGCTCAGGACGGGCAGCGACGTCAGACCGTCCAGCTCATCCCCTCGCGCGCCACCTCGACCGACGCCGCGCAGCGCGCAGCCGCGTCGCGGCGCAGCGCGTCGAGGTCGGCGTCGGAGAACACGTGGGTGAGCAGCAAGCGCTGGGCGCCTGCCTCGGCCGCGGTCTGACCGGCTTCGTCCGGGGACTGGTGACCCGCATCGCCCGGATGCGCCGCGCGCGACGTGAACGTCGACTCGAGCACCAGCAGGTCCGCGCCGCGCGCCAGCTCGGTGACGGGCACCGACGGGCCGCCATCGGCGCCGTAGACGATCGAGCGGCCGCGGGCGTCGGTGAACCGCATCGCCCAGCACGGCACGTAGTGGCGGGTAGGCGCGAACGTCACCCGCACCCCGCCCAGCGCCAGGCCGGCGTCCGGATCGTACGTCCGCAGCGCGAAGTCGACCGACCAGAAGTCGTCGCCGCGCGCGTCGTCGCCGTCGTCGGCGAACGCGCCGCCCAGCCGGGCGAGCTGGCCGTCCATGCCGGGCGCGACGTAGAGCGGCAGCCGCTCCGCCCGACGCGGCTCCGGCCCGTAGCGCAGCGTCTGGCGCAGCGCGACGAGGTCGAGGCAGTGGTCGGGATGGCCGTGGCTGATCAGCACGGCGGTCAGGTCGGCGGGCGACACCACCTGGAGGAGCCGCCCGACGACGCCGGCGCCGCAGTCGACGAGGATGCGCGCGCCGTCGGCCTCCAACAGGTAGCCGCTGCACGCGCCGCCCGGGTTGGGCCGCACGGCGCTGGCGCCGAGCACCGTCCAGCGCACGCGCGCCCGCCCCCGTCAGCCGCCGCGGCGCCCGGCCGGCGGCGCGTCGGACGGGACGACACCCCACGCCCGGCGCGGCCAGACACTCAACCACACCTTGCCGACGACCCGCGACTCCGCCAACCCGGCGTCGCGCCACAGGCGCGAGTCGCTGGAGGCCGGTCGGTTGTCGCCCAGGACGAACAGGTGGTCGGTCGGCACCACGTACGGACCGAACGCCGTGGCGTCGAGCCGCGGCAGCCACGGCTCGTCGATCCGCGCGCCGTCGACGAACACCTGGCCCGAGCGGACCTGCACGGCTTCGCCGGGCAGGGCGATGATGCGCTTGATGTAGTCCTTGTCCGGCGTGTCGGGGGCGTGGAAGACGATCACGTCGCCGCGCTCCGGCTCGCCGAAGCGGTAGGCGAGCTTGTTGACCAGCACCCACTCGCCGTCGAAGAAGTTGGGCTCCATGCTGGTGCCCTCGACGATCGTGCTCTGCAGCGCGAACTGCAGCACGAAGTACAGCACCCCCGCCAACAGCGCCGCCTCGGCCACGTCGCGCAGCACGACGCCGAGGATGCGCAGCACCCGGCGGCCGAGCGACGGGCGCGCGCTTGGGTCCGCGCCGTCGACGCCCAGGGCGGGCGCCTCGAACGGCGCCGGCGGGTGGGCGGGCGGAACAGGATCCGGGGGGTGCGGGTCGATCACGGCGGCCGATTATAGCGGATCGGCGCGCGGCGCCGCTCCGGCCGGCGTCGCTGCGTCCGCGCCGTCGCCGGCGACGTCGGCCGCCGCCTCGTCCGGGGACGAAAGGGGCGCGCCGCAGTACGGGCAGTGCGACCAACCGGGCTCGAGCACGCTGTTGTGACAGCGCTGGCAGATGACCAGGGGCGGCTCGGCCGGCGCGGCATCGAAGCCGTAGAGCTGTCGGGCCGTGCGGGCCACGACGCGCAGCAGCAGGTACACCGGCGAGGCCACCAGCACGAAGATGGCCGCCGTCCGTACGCAGCCGCCTCCGTCGGCGGGCTCGATCGTCGTCATGGCGCAAGGGTAGCCGCCGGGCGGAGGGAGTCAACGTGTCGCCCGCTGCTCGCGTCGTGGCCGGCGCGTCGCGCCGCGGCCCGGGCAGCTCCCGCCGCCGCAGCGGGTCGGGCCGGCCGAGGCGGTCGGTCCGGGCGGGTATAATCGGCGGCCATGGCGCCCATCGCGCGGTTCGAGGCCTGGGTGCGCGGCGTCGTCGAGGGACGCCTCGGGACGTGGCTCGGCGCGCGCCTGCAGCCGGTCGACATCGCGCGCCAGCTCGCCGCGTTCATGGACGGCCACCTCACGGTCGGCAGCGCGTCGCGCTACGCCCCCAACAGCTTCCGGGTCTATCTGGCGCCGCGCGTCATGGCCGGCTTCAGCGGCTACCGCCAGGCCCTGGCCGACGAGCTCGCGGCCGGCGCGGTCGCGCACGCCCAGGCCAGCGGCTATCGGTTCCTCGGCCGCGTGCGCGTCGCGCTGCTGGCCGACGAGCGCCTGCCGGCGCATCGCGTCCGGGTCGAGGCCGACGTCGTCGACCGCGACGCCATGACGGGCGGCGACCTCGGCGTGACGACGCCGTTGGCCGTCCCGCCGGCCGCCCCCGCGCCGGACGCCGGCCCGCCGGCCGCGCAGCTCGTCGGCGCCCACGGCCGCCGCGCGCTGCCGCGCGCCGACGGCGACGTGCTGCGGATCGGGCGGGCGCTCGACAACGACGTGATCTTGTCGAACGCCTCGGTGTCGCGCCATCACGCCCGCCTCACGGCGCGCGGCGGCGCCTGGCTCGTCGAGGACCTCGGCAGCCGGCACGGCACGGTCGTGAACGGGCGGCGCGTCGAGCGCGCCCTGCTGCGCCCCGGCGACGAGCTGGTCGTCGGGGCCGAGCGGCTTCGCATCGAGGTCGAACCGCGGTGACGGCGAGCGAGGCCGAGCTGGTGATCGCGCGCGCCCTGGTCCTCATCGGGCTCTACGGCTTCCTGGCGCTCGTCGGCCTGGCGGCCTGGCACGACCTGCGGGCGGCCGGTCGCGGCGCCCGCGGCGTGCGGTCCGCGGCCGGCGCGCGCTTGATCGTCCTCGATGGCGGGGCCAGCGACCGCGCGCCCGGGACCCAGTTCGAGCTGCGCCCCGTCACCGGCATCGGCCGCGACCTCGACAACGACGTCGTCCTCGCCGACGCCACGATCTCGGGCCGCCACGCGGTCCTGACGCGCCGCGACGGCGCCTGGTGGATCGAGGACCTGGGCAGCCGCAACGGCGTGCGGGTCAACCAGGCGTCCATCGGTCCGGCGGTGCCGTACGTGGTGCGCTCCGGCGACGCGATCACGCTGGGCGCGGTGCGGCTGCGGCTCGTCTGCCCGGACGACGCCGCGTGACCGCCCGGCGCCGCCGGGCGCGGCGGCGGGAGTTCGTGTTGCTGGCCGTGGCGACCGTCACGGCGCTGGCCGCGGCCTGGTCGTGGTCCGTCGCCGCCGACGGGACGGCGGGCGCCGTCGACGTCGCTGCGGTCGGGGCGGTGATGGCGTGCTACGCCGCGCTGCACGCCGCGCTGACGTGGCGCGCGCCGGGCGCCGATCCGTACCTCGTACCGGTCGTGGCCCTGCTCGGCGGGCTCGGGCTCGTGCTCGTCCGTCGGCTGGCGCCCGGTTTCGCCGCCGCCGAACTGCGCTGGCAGCTGTTGGCGGTGGCGGCGGTGGCCGTGACCGCCCTGGGACCATGGGACACCCGCCTGCTGCAGCGCTACCGCTACTCGATCGCGCTGGCCGGCATCGCGTTGGTGGGCGTCACGCTGCTCTTCGGGCGCGCCGCGGCCGACGCCGCGCCGGGCTCGCCGCGGCTCTGGCTCGGGGTCGGCCGCTGGGCGTTCCAGCCGTCGGAGGTGATGAAGCTCGTCCTGATCGTCTTCCTGGCCGGCTACATCGACGAGCGCCGCGAGCTGCTGCGGGAGGCGGGTCCGCGCCTCGGCCGGTGGCGCCTGCCGCCGGTGCCGTACTTGGCGCCGCTTGGCGTCATGCTGGGCCTCACGCTCGGCCTGTTCGTGGCGCAGCGCGACCTCGGCGCCGCGCTGCTACTGTTCGCGATCACGGTCGGGATGTTGTACCTGGCGACGCTGCGCGGCGACGTCGTCGGCGGCGCCGTGGCGGCGTTCGGCGTCGGCGCGGCGCTGCTGCACCGCCACGTCGGCATCGTGGCCACCCGGGTTGCGATCTGGCGCGATCCGTGGAGTGACAGCCAGGGCGCCGGCTTCCAGCTGGTGCAGGGCCTGCTGGCGATGGCCGGCGGCGGCGTGATCGGCGCCGGGATCGGCGGCGGCTTCCCCACGTCGATTCCGGCCGTGCACACGGACTACATCTTCGCTGCGGCGGTCGAGGAGCTCGGGGTGGCGGGCGCGACCGCGATCCTGGCCCTCTACGGCGTCATGGCGTGGCGCGGCTTCGCCATCGCGCTCGGCGCCCGGCGCTCGTTCGACGCGCACCTGGCGGCCGGCCTGACGCTCGGCTTCGTGTTCCAGGAGGCGATCATCGTCGGCGGCAACCTACGGCTCATGCCCCTCACCGGCATCACGCTGCCGTTCCTGTCGTACGGCGGCTCGTCGCTGCTGGTGTGCGCCGTCAGCATCGGCCTGCTGCTGCGGATCAGCCGACCGTCGCCGGAAGCGCCCGGGCGATGAGCCCGCCCGACGACGTGCTGCGCACCGGCACGCTGCGGTTGGCGGCCGTCGCCGCGGCGCTCCTGGTGGCCCAGGCGGCGGCCACGGCCTTCTGGGGTTTCGTGCGGGCGCCCGCGCTCGCCGACCGACCCGACAACCCGCGCCGCATCGCGTTCGACGCGCGCATCCGGCGCGGGCGGCTGCTCGACCGGGCCGGCGTCGAGCTGGCGGTGACCCGCTTCGACGACGGCACGGCCCAACGCGTGTATCCGGTGCCCGCCGCCGCGCCGGTGACCGGCTACCAGACCTGGCGCTACGGCGCCGGCGCCCTGCCCGGCGCCAGCTACGGCGCCGGCGGCGCCGAGGCCGCCTACGACCCCGCGCTGCGCGGCGACCTCGGCCGCTCGCTCGGGCAGGCGATGGGCAGCCTCGTGCTCGGGCGACCGCAGGTCGGCCACGACGTCGTGCTCACGCTGGACGCCGGCTTGCAGACGCTGGCGGCCGAGGCGCTGGGCGAGCGCGAAGGGGCGGTGGTGGCGGTCGATGTCGCCGACGGGGCGGTGCGGGCGCTCGTCAGCCAGCCGACGTTCGACCCGGCCGCGCTGGACGCCGGCACGATCGCGGCCGACGACCCGCGCCAGCCGCTGTTCAACCGCGCGCTGCAGGGCCGCTACCCGCCCGGCTCGACGCTCAAGGCCGTCACCCTGGCCGCCGCCCTGGCCGAGGACGTGGTCCGGCTCGACGACGTCGTCGACGACGGCGCCGGAGCGGTCGAGGCGTTCGACGGCTTCGCCGTGCGCTGCAACAACGAGCCCGAGGGCGTGGTGCGCTTCGACATCGCCCACGCCTTCGCCTACAGCTGCAACCTGACGTTCGCCCGCCTCGGGCGCGATCTGGGCCGGGCGCGCTGGGTCGAGCATGCCCGGGCGTTCGGTCTCGACGACGCCGTGCCGTTTCCGCTGGCGACGGCGGCGGGCCAGCTGTCCAACGACGACGCCATGCCGCTGCCCGAGCTCGTCAGCGCCGCCTTCGGCCAGGGCGAGGTCCTGGTCACGCCGCTTCACATGGCGCTGGTGGCGGCCGCGCTGGCGGGGGACGGCCGGGTGCCGACGCCCTACCTGCTGGCCGACGTGCCCGGCGTGCGCTGGTGGTCGATCGGCGACGAGCGGGGCGCGTGGCGGCGGGCGGTGCGGGCGGCGGTGGCGCGCGACGTCCGGCGGGCGATGGTCACGGCGGCCGAGACGGGCTACCTCGGCCCGATCCAGGCGCCCGGCGGGCCGACGGTCGGCGGCAAGACGGGCACCGCCGAGGTCGCCGACGGCCGGCCCCACGCCTGGTTCATCGGCTTCGCGCCGGCCGACGCGCCGAAGGTGGCGGTGGCGGTGCTCGTCGTCCACGGCGGCGAGGGGGCGCGGGCGGCGGCGCCGATCGCCGGGCGCGTCCTGGCGGCGGCCGTGGCCGCGGGCGGGGCGTCGGCTACAATCGCGCCCAGCGGGGCCGGCCGGCTCCGCTGGGCGCGGAGCAGGCGATGATCGACCACGACACCTTCCACAGCGCCCTCGGCTGGCGCTACGGCTCGCCGGCGATGCGCACGCTGTGGAGCGAGGCCCACAAGCGGCGGCTGATGCGCCGCGTCTGGCTGGCGCTGGCCGAGGCGCAGCACGACGCCGGCCTTGTCGGCGCCGAGGCGATCGCCGACCTGCGTCGGACCGTCGACGACATCGACATCGCCCGCGCCGCGGCGCACGAGGCCACCACCCAGCACGACGTCATGGCCGAGATCCTGGCCTGGGCCGAGCAGATCGGACCGTCGGGCGGGGTGATCCACCTCGGGGCGACGAGCGCCGACATCACCGACAACGTCGACACGATGCGGCTGCGCGACGGGCTGGCGCTCGTGCGCGAGGCGCTCGCCGGGCTCGTGTCCGCCCTGGCCGACCGCGTCGAGGCCACGGCCGACGTCGCCTGCCTGGGCTGGACGCACCTCCAGCCCGCCGCGCCGACCACGGTCGGCTATCGGCTGGCGTTCGCGCTCCAGGACTTCATCGCCGACCTGGCCGCCGTCGACGAGGCCGGACGCGGTCTGCGGGCCAAGGGCTTCAAGGGCGCCGTCGGCACCAGCGCCAGCTACGCGGCGCTGCTGGACGGCTCGACGACGACGCCGGCGGCCCTCGAGCGCGCGGCGTGCGACCGGCTCGGCCTGGCGCCGGCGCTCGTCACGAGCCAGGTCGTCAGCCGCAAGGTCGAGTGGCGGGTGCTCAACGCCTTGGCCGGGATCGGCGCCACGGCCGCGCAGCTGGCCTTCAACGTGCGGTTGCTGCAGAGTCCGCCGTTCGGCGAGTGGTCCGAGGGCTTTGCGCCCGGCCAGGTCGGCTCGAGCGCGATGCCCTGGAAACGCAACCCGATCCACGCCGAGAACGTCGACTCGCTGGCCCGGCAGCTGGCCGTGCTGCCGCAGGTGGCCTGGCACAACGCCGCCGCGTGCCTGCTGGAGCGCACCCTCGACGACTCCGCCAACCGCCGCCTCGTGCTGCCCGACGCCTTCCTCCTGGCCGACGAGATCGTGCGCCGCACCCGCCGCCTGGTCGACCGCTGGGCGCTCGACGCTGCCGCCGTCGACGGCAACCTGGCGCGCTTCGGGCCGTTCGTCGCCACCGAGCGGGTCCTGGTGGCGGCCGCCGGGCGCGGCGCCGATCGCCAGGCACTGCACGAGCGGATCCGTCAGCACAGCCTGGCGGCATGGGCGACCGTCGCCGAGGGCGGTTCGAACCCGTTGCCCGACCTGCTGGCGGCCGACCCCGTGATCACGGCCTGGGTCGCCGCGGACGAGGTGCGGGCGCTGGCGACGGACGCCCGCGCCCATGTCGGCGACGCCGCCGACCGCGCCCGCGCCTGCGCCGCCGCGGCGCGGGCCGCGATCGGCGCGCCGGATCGCCCGCCGGCCGGCTGACCGTGCCCGGCGCGACCGACGACGTCGGCGCCGCGCGGCTGCTGTCGGCCGCGGCCCGCGCCGCCCTCGACGCGATCGCCGCGGCCGCCGACGGCCTGGGGTGGCCGGCGTACGTCGTGGGCGGACTGCCGCGCGACGCCCTGCTGGGCCGACACGAGGCGCCCGACCTCGACGTCGTCATCGCCGGCGACGCACTGGCGGTGGCGGACGCCGTGCGCACGGCGGCCGGCGGGCGCGTCGTCCGGCACCCGCGGTTCCTGACCGCCACCTGGCGCAACGGCGGCGCCGCGATCGACCTCGTGACCGCGCGGCGCGAGCGCTACCCGGCGCCGGGCGCCCTGCCGGTCGTGACGCCGGGCACGCTCGACGACGACCTGGCGCGGCGCGACTTCACCGTGAACACGCTGGCCCTGCCGGTGGTCGTCGGCGGCTTCGGCGCGCTCATCGACCGCTTCGGCGCGCGCAACGACCTGGCGCAGGGCGTCGTGCGCGTCCTCCACCCGGCCAGCTTCCGCGACGACCCGACCCGGCTGCTGCGCGCGGTGCGGACCGAGGCGCGGCTGGGCTTTCGCATGGACCCCGACACCGAGTTCCTCGCCCGCGACGGGGTGACGGGCCTGGCGGCGCTCTCGGCGGCGCGGCTGCGCGGCGAGCTGGTGCGGCTGTTCGCCGAACCGCGCCCGGACGCCGCGCTGCGTCGTCTCGAGGCGCTCGGCGCCCTGGCGGTCCTCGGCCCGGCGCCGCTCGTCGCGGGCGACGCCGAGGCGCTCGCCGCCCGCCTCGCCGCCCGCCGCGCTCGGCTGGCGCCGGCCGACGCCGCGCAGCCGCTGGCGCTGGCCGCCTGGCTGGCGGCCCAGGGACCGGCCGGCGTCGCCGCGGCCGCGCGCCTGGGGCTTTCGGCGCGCCTGGCGGCCGACATCGCCCGCGCCGTCGCCTGCGCCGCTGACCCGCGGCTCGCCGACGGCGCGGCGCCGGCGAGCGCCGTGAACGCGGCGCTCGCGGCGCGCCACCCGACGCCGGTGGCGCTCGTCCTGGCCGCCGTGGTGGCCGACGACGGGGTGCGCGACCGTCTCGACGCCTACGCCACCCGCTGGGCCGGCCGGACGCCGCCCATCGACGGCGACGACGTGGTGGCCTTGGGCGTGCCGCGCGGACCGGCGGTGGGCCGCGTGCTCGCGGCGGTGCGCGCCGCCTGGTGGGACGGCGCGGTCCAGACGCGCGCCGACGCGCTCGCGCTGGCGCGGCAGCAGGCGAAGGCCGACGCGGCTCGCGGCGACGAAGGATTCGGCGCCGCGCCGCCGATGCTATGATCGGCGGCGCGATGGGTGAGCGCGACGAACACGATCCAGCCGCGGCGTGGCACACGACGCAGGCCGCCGCCGAGGCGGTCCCGTTCGAGCGCGCCGGGATGGCATGGCCCGAGCCGACGGCGGCCGGCGCGGCCGACGGCTGGCGGCCCGATGAATGGTGGGCGCCGCCATCGCTGCTCGAAGCGGCGATCGAGCCGCCGCCCGCGGCCGACGGAACCGACGCATCGCCGCCCGCCGTCGGGCCCGCGCCTCGTCTGCGGCCGGCGCAGCTGGTCCGCGAGGTCGTCGAGACGCTGGCGATGGCCGGCGTGATGCTCGTCGTCCTGACGACCCTGGTGCGCAACTACCAGATCGAGGGCAACAGCATGGCGCCGACGCTGGCGCCGCTGGAGTACATCCTCGTCAACAAAGTGATCTACGCCACCCTCGGCGAGCCGACGCGCGGCGACGTCATCGTCTTCCGCAACTGGAACGACGACGAGGACTACGTCAAGCGCGTCGTCGGCCTGCCGGGCGAGACCGTCGAAATTCGCGACGGGCGGGTCGTCATCGACGGCGTGCCGCTCGACGAGCCGTACCTCGACGGCGTGACGACCGGCGGTGGCCAGGGCGCGGTGCGCCTCGGCCCCGACGAGTACTTCGTGCTGGGCGACAACCGCGGCAACTCCAGCGACTCGCGCGTGCATGGCCCGCTGCCGCGCGACCACATCGTGGGCCGGGCGTGGCTCACCTACTGGCCGTTGTCGCACTTCCGCCGCCTGGCCAACGGCGCCGAGGTCTACGACGGGTCCGACGCGTGAGCGAGGGGCACGACCACCCAGCCGCAGCCTGGCTCGAGCGGGAGGCCATGGCCTGGCCGCCCGCGATCGGCGAGCACGACGAGCGGTCGCGGCCGGGACGCCCGGCCGGCCTTCTGTCGTGGCGCGACATCGTCGAGACGGCGGTCCTGACGGCGGTGGTCTCGATCAGCGTCCACACCGCGGTCCAGAGCCGGCAGGTCGAGGGTTCGAGCATGGAGCCGACGCTGCACACGGGCGAGCGCGTGCTGGTGTACAAGCTGGCCTACGCCGGCTTCGGCGCACCGGAGCGCGGCGACGTCGTCGTGTTCCACGCCTGGTCGCAGCACGAGGACTTCATCAAGCGCGTGATCGGCCTGCCGGGCGACACCGTCGAGGTGAAGCACAACCAGGTCTTCGTCAACGACGTCCCGCTCGACGAACCCTACCTCGTCCAACCGACCACCGGCTCCGAGGGGCCGGTGCGCGTCGGCGCCGACGAGGTGTTCGTCATGGGCGACAACCGCGGCAACTCCAGCGACTCGCGCCACTACGGACCGCTGCCGCAGGCCCAGATCGTCGGCAAGGCGTGGCTGCGCTATTGGCCGGCCGGCAAGGTCGGCACGATCCTCGACGCCGACGCGTTCGCCCGCGCCGAGCCGTGAGCCGGTCGCGCACGGCGTTCGTCTGCGCCGCGTGCGGCGCCAGCCAGGCACGCTGGGCCGGCCAGTGCGCCGCCTGCCGCGCCTGGAACACCCTCGAGGAGCGCGCCGTGGCGCCCCCCGACCGGCGCGCCGCGCGCCTCTCGTTCGAGCCGGGCCGCGCCCTGCCGCTGGCCGAGATCGTGGCCGACGGCGCCGGGCGGCTCGTCCTGCCGATCGGCGAGCTCAACCGGCTGCTCGGCGGCGGCATCGTCCCCGGCAGCCTGATCCTGCTCGGCGGCGAGCCGGGCATCGGCAAGAGCACCCTCGTGCTGCAGGCGGCGGCCGAGCTGGCCGCGGTGGCCGGCCCGGTGCTCTACGTCTCGGGCGAGGAGTCGGCCCAGCAGCTCAAGCTGCGCGCCGATCGGCTCGGCATCGGCGGCGACCGGCTGTTCGTCCTATCGGAGACGAACCTCGAAGCCGTGCTGGCGGAGATCCAGCGGATCGAGCCCGGCGCGGTCGTGGTCGACAGCATCCAGACGGTGTACGTTCCCGAGGTCGCCTCGACGGCCGGCTCGGTCACCCAGGTGCGGGAGAGCGCGTCGCAGCTCATGCGCGTGGCCAAGGCCCGCGGCCTCCCGATCATCCTGATCGGCCACGTCACGAAGTCGGGCGACCTGGCCGGGCCGCGCGTCCTCGAGCACATGGTCGACGTCGTGCTGCAGCTCGAGGGCGACCGCTACCACAGCTACCGGCTGCTGCGCAGCGTGAAGAACCGCTTCGGCTCGACGAACGACGTCGGGGTGTTCGAGATGCGCGGCGAGGGCATGGTCGAGATCCCCAACCCGTCCGAGGTGTTCCTCGCCGAGCGGCTTGCGGGCGCGCCGGGCAGCTGCGTCACGGTCACGATGGAGGGCACCCGGCCGCTGCTCGTCGAAGTCCAGGCGCTGGTCAGCCAGGTGCAGGGCCCGGTGCCGCCGCGGCGGATGGCCAACGGGCTCGACGGCAACCGGCTGCTGCTGCTGGTCGCCGTGCTCACGAAGCGCTTCGGGATGCCCCTGGGCAACGCCGACGTGTTCGTCAACCTCGTCGGCGGCCTCCAGGTCCACGAGCCGGCGCTCGACCTGGCCGTGGCGCTGGCGATCGTCTCGAGCGGCCGCGGCGGGCCGGTGGCCGACGACCTCGTGATCGTCGGCGAGATCGGGCTGGCGGGTGAGTTGCGCAGCGTCGGCCAGATCGAGCGGCGGCTGAGCGAGGCGGCCAAGTTCGGCTACCGCCGCGCGTTGGTGCCGCGCGGCGCGCTCGGCCGGCCGCGGACCGACGACGGGCTGGCGGTCATCGGCGCGCGCACCCTGGGCGAGGCGCTCGACGCGGCGCTCGGCGGGCGCGCGGCGGGCGGCCGCGCCGGCTGACAGGCCGGCCGGGCGCGGCGGCGCGCATTCGCCGCCCAGGGCGCCGGTCGCTACAATCGCGCTCTGTGCGCCGCCCACGACGCCGCCAGGAGCGTGTCATGCACGACATCCGCACCTTTCGCGAGCGCCCCGACGTCGTCCGCGACGGCCTGCGCCGGCGCGGCGAGGACACGGCCGTCGTCGACCGCGTCCGCGACCTCGACGAGACCCGCCGCGGACGACTCACGGAGCTCGAAGGGCTCAAGGCGACGCGCAATACCGAGTCGAAGCGGATCGGCACGCTGTCCGACGCCGCCGAGCGCGACGCGGCGATCGCCGCGATGCGCGCCGCCAACCAGCGCATCGACGCCCTCGAGGTCGAGGTGGCCGCCATCGAGCAGTCGCTCGAGCAGGCGATGAACGCGATCCCGAACCTGCCCAGCGCCTCGGTGCCCGACGGCCGGAGCGCCGACGACAACGTCGTCGTGCGCACCGTCGGCGAGCCCGGCGGCGGCGACGTTCGCCCCCACTGGGAGATCGGACCCGCGCTCGGCCTGATCGACTTCGAGCGCGGCGTGCGGATGAGCGGCAGCCGGTTCTACGTCCTGCGCGGCGCCGGCGCGCGCCTCCAGCGCGCCCTGATCCAATGGATGCTCGACTTCCACGCCAGCCGCGGTTATGTCGAGATCGCCCCGCCCTACATCGTGCGCGAGGCCTGCATGTGGCACGCCGGCCAGCTGCCCAAGTTCCGCGACAACCTCTACCACGACGCCGAGGAGGACTTCTGGCTGGTGCCGACGGCCGAGGTCCCGCTCACGAACCTGCACGTCGACGAGATCCTGTCCGCCGAGGCGCTGCCGCTGCACTACGTGGCCTACACGCCGTGCTTCCGGCGCGAGAAGATGAGCGCCGGCAGCGACGTGCGCGGCATCAAGCGCGGCCATCAGTTCGACAAGGTGGAGATGTACAAGTTCACGACGCCCGAGGCGTCGCCGGCCGCGCTCGACGCGATGCTGGCCGACGGCGAGGCGGTGCTGGCGGCGCTCGGCTTGCCCTACCGGGTCGTGCAGCTGTGCAGCGGCGATCTCGGCTTCGGCTCGACGATCACCTATGACCTCGAGGCGTTCGCACCGGGCTGCGGCGAGTGGCTCGAGGTCAGCTCGATCTCCGACTTCGGCAGCTTCCAGGCCCGGCGCGCCAACATCCGGTACCGGCCCGAGCCCGGCGCCGCGGCCACGCCGGTCCACACGCTCAACGGCTCGGGCCTGGGCATCCCGCGGACGATGATCGCGATCCTCGAGCACCATCAGCTGCCCGACGGGTCGGTGCGCGTGCCCGAGGTGCTGCGCGAGCGCGTCGGGGCCGACGTGCTGCGCGCCTAGCGCCGGCGGCGCCGTGCGCCCGATCCGCCGGCTCGACGAGCTCTCGATCGCCCGCATCGCCGCCGGCGAGGTCGTCGAGCGGCCGGCGTCCGTGGTCAAGGAGCTCGTCGAGAACGCC
>CAZYVI010000021.1:0-80634 GCA_964651245.1 uncultured Anaerolineales bacterium
CGCCATCGACAGTCTACCAGAAGTGGCCAGGGCTTTCATGGTGGGCCGGTACTAGCCCTGCCCGGCCAAAGCTGCTCGCAGGGGGGCACGCTTGGCAGATGGGAGATGGGCCTTCACGACTGAGTGCAACCGACGTAGTCGGCCGGAGACGGTAAAGCAAACCACCGTTTCCTTTACCGTGCCTGACCAGCGCCATTGTGGACTATCGGGCCCACAGCGTGCCACGGCCAGGCCGGACAGGGGAATCAGCGCTTTCGCAACCAGCAAGCCCGCGTCCACAATACGGTGGTTTCATGAACACAGCCCTGTCACAGCCATAGAGCGGGCCGCTCGGTCCCGCACGACGATACCGTAGCCCGCAGCGTTGCCAATCGGGATCATCTATTCCGTTGCCGCGGCGCCAATCAAGGCCTTACGAGCATGCCCGCCAGCTCACGGACCCCCACCGCCTCGACGTCTGCGCTCAGCGGGAAGCGCTCGTCGCCCGCATAGACGACGAACGCGCGATCGACTGCCAGGTCGGTTCGGGCGTGGTGGAATCCGCGCTCGATGCGCGGCGCCGAGCTGCGCTTGATCTCGATCGCCCAGCGCCCGCGACCGTCGGGCAGATCCAACACGAGGTCGATCTCGGCCCCGGCCGCCGTGCGATAGAAGCTGGCGTTCGTGCCCGTGGGGGCCAGGGTGACCAAGTTCTCGATCACGAAGCCCTCCCAGCTGGTACCGACCACGGGATGGCCGGCCAGCGCCATCGGGTCTCCGAGGCCGAGCAGCGCGTGGAGGAGGCCGCTGTCGCGGACGTAGATTCGCGGCGACTTCACGAGCCGCTTGCCGACGTTGGCTTGGAAGGGTTGCAGGCGTCGCACCAGCATCAAGTCGACGAGGAGGTCGACGTAGCGCATGACCGTCGTCGCGCCGATGCCGAGCCCGGCGGCCAGTTGCGACGCGTTCAGGGCGGAGCCCTGATGGTGGGCCAGCATCGTCCACAGGCGGTCCATGGTCTCGGCAGGGATCCGCGGCCCGAACTGCGCTACGTCGCGTTCGAGGTACGTGCGGATGAAGCTCTGTCGATACGCCAGGCTATCTTCGTCCGAAGCGGCCAGGAAGCTGTCCGGAAAGCCGCCGCGCAGCCACAGACGGCCGGCGGCCGTCGGCTCGTTCCCGGCTTCCAACACGTCGAGGGGACTCAAGAACACGTACTCGATCCGCCCCGCCAAGCTCTCGCTGGCCTGCTTGAGCAGGTCGATCGACGCCGATCCGAGGATCAAGTAGCGCCCCGTGCGCCGGCCCTCACGTCGGCCGATGTCGATCAAGCCGCGGAGCGTGCTGAAGAGCTCCGGTGCGCGATGGATCTCGTCCAGGATCACCAACCGGTCGGCGACGCCCCGCAGGAAGAGCTCGGGATCCGCCAGCTTGGCGCGGTCCGATCGTGACTCCAGATCGAGGTAGAGCGCCGGCGTGTCGGCCGCGATCGCGTGTGCCAGCGTCGTCTTGCCCACCTGACGCGGCCCCAGCAGCCCGACGGCCGCCTGGCGGTGCAGGGCGCGCTCGACGGCAGCTAGGGCGTGGCGGGGAATCATCCTTGCATAGTAGCCACGGCGCGGTGGATTTACAAGGTTATCGACTGACGGTGTCAATCGTCGGCCCTACCTGGTCGTACGATCGTGGCATGAAGGTCAAGACGTCCATCTCTCTGTCGGAAGATGTCCTGGTGGCCGTGGATGGCCGGTCGGCGCGCTATGGCAGCCGCTCGGAGTTCATCGAGACGGCGATCCGGATGTTCCTCGACGCACTGGCACGTCGGGAGCGGGTGCGACCAGCTGATGAGCCTCGCCAAGGCCACGCTCACCCCGCCCAGGCCGCCCGCCCCCCTATGCTAGAATCGCCGGCCGTGCGGATCGTCGTGGATGCGATGGGGGGGGACAACGGCGCGGCCGCCAACGTGGCCGGCGCCGTGCTGGCCGCGCGCGACGGCGCCCGCGTCGTGCTCGTCGGCCGCCAGGACGCGATCGAGCGCGAGCTTGCCGGGCACCGGACCCAGGGCCTGCCGATCGACGTCGTCCACGCCGAGACCGTCATCGCCATGGACGAGAAAGCGCCCGCCCAGGCCGTCCGGTCGCGCCGCGACAACTCGATGACGGTCGGGATCGACCTCGTCCACCACGGCCAGGCCGACGGCTTCGTCACCGCCGGCCACACCGGCGCCGCGATGACCGCCGCCGCATTCGGCCTCGGCCGCGTCAAGGGCGTCCAGCGCCCCGCCCTGGTCACCGTCTTCCCCGCTGTCGACGGCCCGGTGGCGCTGCTCGACGTCGGCGCCAACGCCGAGGTCAAGCCCGAGCACCTGGTGCAGTTCGCCGTCATGGGCGCCGCCTACGCCGAGCGCGTGCTGGGCATCCCGAACCCGCGCGTCGGCCTCGTGTCGATCGGCGAGGAGCCCGGCAAGGGCACGGCGCTCGTCCAGGCGGCGCTGCCGCTCCTGTCGACCGCCCCGATCGACTTCGCCGGCAACATCGAAGGCCAGGACGTGCCGCTCGGCCGCGCCGACGTGGCCGTGACCGACGGCTTCACCGGCAACGTCATGCTCAAGCTGTCCGAGGGCATCGCCAGCCTGGTCACCACGACGCTCAAGCGCGAGGCCAAGGCCGACGTCCTCAGCGCGCTCGGCGGCCTGCTCATGCGGCCCGCCATGGGCCGCATCCGGCAGCGCTGGGACTACCGCGGCTACGGCGGCGCCATGCTGCTGGGCGTGCGCGGCGCCGTCGTCATCGGCCACGGCCGGTCCGACGCCCTGGCCATCCGCAGCGCGATCGCCGTCGCCCGCCGCGGCGTCGAGCACGGCCTCGTCGACGCCATCGCCGACGGGATCGCCCGCGCCGAGGCGACCGCTCGGGCGGCCAGCGATGCCGCGTAGGGGCGCACCGGCGCCGGCCGCCGGCGCCAAGGTGATCACCGCCGCCGACTACGTCAAGCGACGGCGGCGGACGGCGGTCCGGGTGGCCCTTTTGGGCTTCGGCCTGCTGCTGGGCGGGCTGTTCCTCAACGGCCCGCGCACCCAGGTCCTGGCGCTCATGAGCCTCATCGGCGGCACGATGGCGTCGTGGGTCGGCATCGCCCTGATGGACCGCTGGGTGGCGATGCCGCGGGCCGAGGACGCCCTGGCCGGCGCGCTGGCCGACGCCGGGCCGCTGTACACGCTCTACAACTGGGCCCTGCCGGCCGATCACGTCGTCGTGGCGCCGTGGGGCCTGGCGGTGCTCCATCCGTTCAACACCGAGGGCCCCGTGGCCATCGACGGTCCGGCGTGGCGCGATCGGCGCCCCCTCTGGCGGCGGCTGCTGGCGTTCGGCCGCCGCGCCATCCGCAACCCGCGCCCGTTCGTCGACGCCGACGTGAACGCGCTGCGCGCCGCGCTGGCCGAGGCCGACCCGACGTTCGCCGCCGTGCCAATCGCCGCCGTCGTCGTCTTCACCCGACCCGGCCTCGTCCTCGCCGCCGGCCCCCGCCCGCCCGACCCCGACGCCGTCGTCGCCGCCGGCCTGCGCGCCTGGCTGCGCGACGAGGGCCGCCGCCACCCCGCCCTGCCGCCGGCCGATGGGCGCCGGCTCCAGGCCGTGGTGGCCGGGCTGGCGGCGCCGCGGGTCGGCGCGGCGTAGCCCGCGCGGGCCGTAGCGCAGGGCGGGCGACCCGACGCCGCCGTCCCGCCCGCCCCGCGACACCCATTGGAGCCCGCGATGCTGCGCTACGCCCTCGTCGCCGCCGGCGCCGCGCTGGGCGGGATGGCCCGCTACGGCTTTAGCCGCGCCGTCGAGGCGGCCGCGGGCGGGCCGCTGCCGCTCGGGACCCTGGCGGTGAACGTCGTCGGCTGCTTCGCCGCCGGCGCCTTCACGGCCTGGTTCGAGCCGCGGCTGGCCGCCGCGCCCGAGCTGCGGCTGTTCGTCGTCGTCGGCGTCCTCGGCGGCTTCACGACGTTCTCGGCCTTCGGCCTCGAGGCCCACGCGCTGCTCGGCGGCGGCCGGCCGGCGCTGGCGGTCTGGCACGCCGCGGCGCACCTGGCGCTCGGGCTGGCGGCGGTGGCGGCGGGGCGCTGGGTGGTCCTGGCGGGCGGCTAGCCGGTCCAGCCGGGGCCGTCACACCCCGTCGTACGCCCGCCGCAGCGCCGCGATGTCCAGCTTCGTCATCGCCAGCATCGCCTCCATCGCCCGGTTCGTCGCCGGCGACGTCGGGTCGGCCATCATCTCGACCATGCCGGTCGGCACGATCTGCCACGACAGCCCGAAGCGATCCTTGAGCCAGCCGCACTGCTGCGCTTCCGGGTCGCCGCCCTCGCCGAGCCCCGCCCAGTAGTGGTCGATCTCGGCTTGCGTCTCGCACATCACCTGGAGCGACACCGCCTCGGTGAACTGGAACATCGGCCCGCCGTTGAGCGCCGAGAACGCCTGGCCGTCCAGCTCGAACTCGACCGTCATCACCGAGCCGGGCGGCCGGCCGTGGATCTCGCGGCCGGCCTCGCCGAAGCGCGTCACGGCCACGATCCGCCCGTTCGGGAAGAGCGAGGTGTAGAGCGCCGCCGCCGCCTCGGCCTGGTCGTCGAACCAGAGGCACGGCACGATCCGCTGGAGCTGGGCCATCGTCGACTCCTTGTGCGTTCGAACGATCGCCGGCGCCGCATCGCGCCGGCGCGGGCTCACTCCCCCAACCGGCACACCGACCCTTGCGCGGCCGCCGACGCCCCGCCACCGTCCGGCGGGCCGCCGAGCGTCTGGATCGGGTTCGGCGTGGCCAGGGCGAAGAACAGCAGCAGCGTCGCGATCCCCAGCAGCCGCCGCCGCGGCCCGACGTCGGAGAGGTCGTCGAGGGCCGGCGGGTGCTGGAGGCCCATGAGCAGGATCAGGACGAGCATGACGAGGTAGCCCGGCGACGTCGTCACCGCCACCCCCACCGCCAGGGCGTACATGCCCCACGCCACGTAGCGGTGGGCGCGGCCGAAGACGGCGTAGGCGATGTGGCCGCCGTCGAGCTGCGACACCGGCAGCAGGTTGAGGGCGGTCACCAGCAGACCCCACCAGCCGGCCATGAGCAGCGGGTTCATCGCCAGGTCCATCCCCGGCGGCCGCTCGCCGACGATGACGCGCGCCATGGCCCGGAAGAGCAGCGGCTCGTTGAACACCGTCCCGCCTGTGTCCGGCCCCAGCACCGGCACCAGCGTCGCCTGCGACAGCCCGACGGCCAGGACCGGGATCGCCACCGCCAGGCCCGCCAGCGGCCCGGCGATGCCGACGTCGAACAGCGCCTTGCGCGACGCGAACGGCGACTCGATGCGGATCACGGCGCCGAGCGTGCCGGTCAGCGGGTTCGGGAACGGGATGAAGTACGGCAGGCTGACGTCGAGCCGGTAGCGGCGGGCGGTGAAGTAGTGGCCGAGCTCGTGGACGCCCAGGATGCCCAGCAGGGCGAAGGTGAACGGCAGCCCGTACGACGCGTTCGCGGCGATCATGGCGAAGAAGCGCCCGGTGGCCGTCCAGGCGCAGGCCAGGCGGGCCGTCATGTCGGCGCCCGGCGGGACGGCCAGCGCCTGCAGCGAGGCCTCGAAGGCGACGTAGGCCGGCTCGGGCAGGCTCTGCAGCGTCCCGGCGAACAGCGTCGAGAGGACCGTCAGCGCGAACAGGACGATGTTCGTGCGCACCCGCCGGCGCGCCCGGGCGGCGGGCGCCGTCTGGGCGACGAGGATGTCGCGCCCCCCCTCGCGCCGCAGGACCGGGATGCGATCGCGGGCGGCGAAGCGGTCGGCGACGGCCTCGAAGACCATCGCCGGGCTGCGCAGGAACTGGCCGACGAACACGATCGCCCGGCCGCCGCCCTGGACGCGGACGTCGTGGATCGCGAACACGTCGGCGATGTCGTCCTCGAGGGCCAGGACGAGCGGGTCGGACGGGATGAAGTCGACGGACACGCGCGCTTCCGGACGGCAGGGGGGTGTCGGCGAAGTGTAGCATGCCGCGCCGGGGCGGCCGGCGGCCGCGGGCCGACACGCGCCGGGTGCGCTGTGTACAATGGATCGGCACGCCGCAGCCATGGGAGCCGCCGCATGACCTACCCCCCCCACCAGCGCGTCGTCGTCACCGGCCTGGGCGCCGTGACGCCCGTCGGCCTCGACGCGCCGAGCACCTGGGCCTCGTACGTGGCCGGCCGGAGCGGGATCGCGCCGA
Source organism: uncultured Anaerolineales bacterium (assembly GCA_964651245.1). Classification (GTDB taxonomy): domain Bacteria; phylum Chloroflexota; class Anaerolineae; order Epilineales; family Epilineaceae; genus Avedoeria. Next base: position 6,207 of record CAZYVI010000021.1, read on the forward strand.
TCGCCCTGTTCGACGCCGCCGGCATGGGCTTCGAGGCCAAGGTGGCGGCCGAGGTCAAGGGCTTCGTGCCCGAGGACCACATGGACCGCAAGGTCGCCCGCCGCTCCGACCGCGTCATGCAGCTCGCGATCGCCGCGGCGCGCGAGGCCATGGCCGACGCCGGCCTGCTCGGCGGCGACGGCAAGATCGACGCCCGCGCCTATGATCCCGACCGCGCCGGGTGCTACATCGGCTCGGGCGTCGGCGGCGTCGGGACGCTCGTCGAGAGCGAGAACGTCCGGCTGGAGAAGGGCCAGAACCGGATCAGCCCGCTGGCGGTGCCGATGATCCTCAACGACTCGACGCCCGGCGCGGTCTCGATCCAGCATGGGCTCAAGGGTCCCAACATGTCGCTGGTGAGCGCCTGCGCCTCGAGCGCCAACGCCATCGGCGAGGCGCTCGAGCTGATCCGGCGCGGCGCGGCCGACATGATGGTGGCCGGTGGATCCGAAGCGGCCATCCTGCCCGTCGTCGTGGCCGGCTTCCAGAACATGGGCGCGCTCAGCAAGTGGTCGGGCGACGCCCCGCTGGCCAGCCGGCCGTTCGACGCCGAGCGCGACGGCTTCGTCATCGGCGAGGGCGCCGCGATCCTCATCCTGGAGCGTCTCGACCGGGCGCAGGCCCGCGGGGCGCGCATCTACGCCGAGCTGGCCGGCTACGGCCTCTCGGCCGACGCCGGCCACATCACGGCCCCCAGCGAAGACGGCGACGGGCTCATGCGCGCGGTGCGCATGGCGTTCGACTCGGCCGGCGTCACCGCCGCCGACATCGACGTCGTCAGCGCCCACGGCACGAGCACGCCCCTCAACGACAAGGTGGAGACGGTGGCGCTCAAGACGCTGCTGGGCGAGCGCGCCTACGACGTCCCGGTCAGCTCGGTCAAGAGCATGATCGGCCACCTGCTGGGCGCCAGCGGCGCGGCGGCGGCGATCGGCAGCTGCATGTCGATCCAGACCGGCATCGTCACCCCGACGATCAACCTCCACACGCCCGACCCGGCCTGCGACCTCGACTACGTCCCCAACACGGCGCGGACGTTGCCCGGCGGCGTCGGCAGCGTGCTGCTCAACTCGGCCGGTTTCGGCGGCCACAACGCGGCCCTCGTGTTCCGCAAGGTTTAGGGGCCGATCGGAGGCCGGACATGCGCTATGCGCACATCACGGGCTGGGGCGCCTACGTCCCGCCCCGGATCGTTACGAACGACGAGCTCAGCCACGTCGTCGACACGACCGACGCCTGGATCACCGAGCGCACCGGCATCAAGACCCGCCACATCGCCGGCGCCGACGACCACACCAGCACGATGGCGATCAAGGCCGGGCGCGAGGCGCTCAAGGTGGCCAACCTCGACCCGGCCAAGCTCGAGCTGGTGATCTGCGCCACCAGCACGCCCGACTACCTGATGCCGAACACGGCCAGCCTGATCCAGGACGGCCTCGGCGCCTCGCACGCCGGCGCGTTCGACCTCAACGCCGCCTGCTCGGGCTTCGTCTACGCCCTGACCGTCGGCACGGCGATGCTGCGCAGCGGCCTCTACCGCAACGCCCTCGTCATCGGCGCCGAGGCGATGAGCCGGGTGATGGACTGGACCGACCGCACGACGTGCGTCCTGTTCGGCGACGGCGCCGGCGCCGTCGTCCTCGAGGCGCGCGACGAGCCGGGCGGCGTGATGAGCTGCCAGCTCGGCTCGGACGGCTCGGGCGCCGAGTACCTCAAGGTGCCGCTCGGGACGCGGATCCCGATCCACCCGCTGAACATGGTCAACGGCAACGGTCCGACGATGAAGATGGCTGGCAACGAGGTCTTCCGGTTCGCCACCAAGACGATGAACCAGGTCACCCGCCAGGTCGCCGCCGAGGCCGGCATCGCCGTCGACGACATCGACCTCATCATCCCGCACCAGGCCAACCAGCGCATCCTGGCCACCGCCGCCAAGCAGCTCAACTACCCGCTCGAGCGGATCTACTCCAACCTCGAGCGCGTCGGCAACACCTCGGCGGCCAGCGTGCCGCTGGCGATGATCGACGCCCTGAACGAAGGCCGCCTCCACGCCGGCGACCACCTCATGATGATCGGCTTCGGCGGCGGCCTGACCTGGGGCGCCTGCCTGGTCCAATGGACCTATAGCCCCGCCGACCGCCGCTGGTCGCCCTACAAGCGCGCCCGCCAGGCCCTCCGGCTGGCCCTGGCCGGCCCCCGCAGCTGGGCCGGCCGCATCGAGCGCCGGCTCGACTTCTGGGAGCTCCGCCGGCGCCGCGCCGAGCGGCGCCGGGAGCGCGACGGACGGTAGCGGCGGAGCGCGGCGCCTGGTTGCCGCGCGACGACCGCGATGCGCGCGTCGCCCAGGCGACAGTTAAATAAGCCCGCCGTGGTACAATTCCCCCTTGACGTCCGATCCCCCCGGCGTCGCGTCGCACCCATCGGGAGCAGCCATGGACGGCGAGAGCACTTCGGCCGCGGTCACGCTCGTCAACATCGAGCAGGAGATGCGCGAGGCGTACCTGGATTACGCCATGAGCGTCATCACCAGCCGCGCCCTGCCCGACGTCCGCGACGGCCTCAAACCGGTCCAGCGTCGCATCCTCTACACGATGTACGACAACGGGCTGCGGCCCGACCGCCCCTTCAAGAAGAGCGCCGCCACGGTCGGCGACGTCCTGGGCAAGTACCACCCGCACGGCGACTCGGCGGTCTACGACGCGATGGTCCGCATGGCCCAGGACTTCTCGATGCGCTACCTGCTCATCGACGGCCAGGGCAACTTCGGCTCGATCGACGGCGACCCGGCCGCCGCCTACCGCTACACCGAGGCCCGGCCGTCGCGGGCGGCGATGGAGCTGCTCGTCGACATCGACGAGGACACCGTCGACTGGCGGCCCAACTTCGACGACTCGCGCCAAGAGCCGACGGTGCTGCCGTCGCGCATCCCCAACCTGCTCATCAACGGCGCCTCGGGCATCGCCGTCGGCATGGCCACGAACATCCCGCCGCACAACCTCGGCGAGGTCTGCGACGCCCTGATCCACCTCATCGACCGCTGGGCGGAGCGCGACGAGGTGACGCCGGAGGAGATCCGGCAGTTCATCCAGGGCCCCGACTTCCCGACCGGCGGCCAGATCGTCGGCTACGAGGGCATCACCTCGGCCTACGCCACCGGGCGGGGGCGCGTCATCATGCGCGCCAAGAGCCAGTTCGAGGAGGTCCGCGGCGAGCGGCTGGCCATCGTCGTGACCGAGATCCCCTACCAGGTGAACCGCTCGACGCTGCTCGAGCGGATCGCCGAGTTGGCGCGGACCAAGCGGATCGACTCGATCCACGACCTGCGCGACGAGTCGGACCGCGACGGGATGCGCATCGTCATCGAGCTCAAGAAGGGCGCCGACGCCCACTCCACGCTCAACCGCCTGCTGAAGTACAGCCAGCTGCAGCACACGTTCGGCATCAACGCCCTGGCCCTCGTCGACGGCCAGCCGACGGTGCTGCCGCTCAAGCGGATGCTGCTCCACTTCCTGGAGCACCGCCGCGAGGTCATCCGGCGGCGCAGCGAGCACGAGCTCGAGCGGGCTCGGCAGCGCCAGCACATCCTCGAGGGGCTGCTCAAGGCGATCAGCGCCCTCGACGAGGTGATCCGCACGATCCGCCAGGCCGACGACGTCGCCGACGCGCGCGACGCCCTGATGGCGCTGCTGTCGATCACCGAGGTCCAGGCGCAGGCCATCCTCGACATGCAGCTGCGGCGGCTGGCGGCGCTCGAGCGGCTCAAGATCGAGACCGAGCACGCCGAGATCACCGCCCGCATCACCTACCTGCTCGACCTGCTGGCCCATCCCGACAAGATCCTCGGCGTCGTCCGCGCCGACCTGGCCGACCTCAAGGCCACCTACGGTGACCCGCGCCGGACCGAGATCGTGGCCGGCGCCGGCGAGTTCAGCGAGGCCGACCTGGTGGCCAGCGAGGACGTCCTGGTCACGCTGACCGACCGCGGCTACATCAAGCGCGTCCCGGCCGACACCTACCGCAGCCAGCGCCGCGGCGGCCGCGGCATCATCGGCGCCCGCACCCGCGACGAGGACGCGCTGCAGCACGTCTTCCTGGCCAACACGCGCGACCGGCTCCTGTTCTTCACCGACCGCGGCCGGGTCTACCAGCTGCGCGCCCACCACATCCCGGCCTCGAGCCGCGAGGCGGCCGGCACGCCGCTCATCAACCTCGTCCAGCTGCAGCCGGGCGAGCGGGTGACGGTGGCGATGCCGGCGGCCGACTGGCAGTTCGAGCACGGCAACTTCCTGGTCATGGCCACCCGCCGCGGCCGCATCAAGCGCACCGTGCTCTCGGAGTACGACGGCGTGCGCCCCAGCGGCCTCATCGCCGTCAACCTCGACGCCGACGACGCGCTGGACTGGGTCCGGATCACGACCGGTGAGGACGAGCTCATCTTCGTCACGCGCCTGGGCATGGCGCTGCGCTTCCACGAGCGCACCGTGCGCCCGATGGGCCGCGCCGCCGGTGGCGTCAACGCGATGCGCCTCAAGGCCGGCGACGTCGTGACGGCGATGGACCTCGTCAAGCCCGAAGCCGACCTGTTCGTCATCACGACCAAGGGCTACGGCAAGCGCTCGCCGCTGTCGGAGTACCGCCCGCTCGGGCGCTACAACCAGGGCATCCGGACGATCGACATCGCCCGCCTCGACGAGATCGGCGAGATCGTCGACGCCCGGGTCGTCGAGGACGGCACCGAGCTGACGGTGATCACGGACCGCGGCATCATCATCCGCACGAGCACCGACGAGATCAGCCGGATGGGCCGCCTCACGCGCGGCGTCCGCGTCATCCGCCTCGACAGCGGCCAGAAGGTCGCCGCCGTGGCCTACATGCCGGGCCGGGCGGCAGGCGGCGACGAGGACGACGACGAAGTCGGGGACGAGGACGTCGGGATCGCGGCCGTTGCCGGCAGCGACGCGGCCGAGGGTGCAGCGCCGTCGGGCGAGGCGCCCGCCGACTGACGGCGTCCGCGATCCCGGTCGACGGTTCGCGGCGGCATGCACCGTTGCCAGCCCGCGCCGCGCTGGGTACACTCGCGGCCGACGCTCCTCCTTCGCGCGAGGTCGGCCGGCCCATGCAGATCCTCAGCCAGAACGTCTACCTCGGCCCGAACCACTACGCGCTGTTCCCGGTCATCCGCCTGACGGTGGACCTCGGCCCGCTCGAGGCCTGGCCGACGGGGCGGCTGGGCGAGGCGTTCGTCGAGCCGCTGCTGGGGGCGCTGCCGGGGCTCCACGAGCACGGCTGCTCCTACGGCGAGCCGGGCGGGTTCGTGCGGCGGCTGCGCGAGGGCGAAGGGACGTGGCTGGGGCACGTCTTCGAGCACGTGGCGATCGAGCTGCAGAACGAGGCGGGCGCCGAGGTCACGTTCGGCAAGACGCGCGGCAACGGGACCGAGGGGCAGTACGACGTCATCTACCAGTACGAGCAGGAGGACGTCGGGCTCGAGGCGGCGCGCGTCGGGCTCGAGCTCATCCACCGGCTGCTGCCGGCCGCGCTGCGCCCCGACGACCTTCCGGCGGACGAAGGCTACCGGTTCGCCGACGCGCGCGACGGCTTCATCCGCTTCGCCCAGCGCCGGGCGCTCGGCCCGAGCACGGCCAGCCTGGTCAAGGCGGCCGAGGAGCGCGACATCCCGTGGCTGCGGCTCAACCGCTTCAGCCTGATCCAGCTCGGCCACGGCAAGTACCAGAAGCGGGTCCAGGCCACGGTGACAAGCGAGACGCGGCACATCGCGGTCGAGATCGCCTCCGACAAGGAGGAGACGAACCGGATCCTGCGCGACCTCGGCCTGCCGGTGCCGGAGCAGCGGCTGGTCTACGACGCCGACGAGGCCGTGCGGGCGGCCGAGCGGATCGGCTACCCCGTCGTCGTCAAGCCGCTCGACGCCAACCACGGGCGCGGCGTCAGCATCCACCTGGTCCAGCCCGACGACGTGGCGACGGCGTTCGTCCAGGCCGCGGCCCACGCCAGCACCGTCGTCGTCGAGAAGTACATCACCGGCTTCGACCACCGGCTGTTGGTGATCGACGGCACGCTCATCGCCGCCAGCAAGCGCGTCCCGGGCCATGTGGTCGGCGACGGCGTGCGGACGATCGGCGCGCTCGTCGACCTCACGAACGAGGATCCGCGGCGCGGCATCGGTCACGAGAAGGTCCTGACGCGGCTCGAGTTCGACCACCAGGCCGAGCGGCTGCTGGCCCAGAAGGGGTACGATCGCGACAGCGTGCCGGCGGCGGGCGAGGTCGTCTACCTGCGCTCGACCGGCAACCTGTCCACCGGCGGCACGGCGGTCGACGTCACCGACATCGTCCACCCCGACAACCGCGAGATGGCGGTCCGGGCGGCGCGGGCGATCGGGCTCGACGTGGCCGGCGTCGACTTCCTGTGCGACGACATCAGCCGCAGCTACACCGAGTCGGGCGGCGCGATCTGCGAGGTCAACGCGGCGCCGGGCTTCCGGATGCACGTCGCGCCCAGCGAGGGCACGCCGCGCGACGCGGCCGGGCCGGTCATGGACATGCTGTTCCCGCCCGGCTCGCCGTCGCGGATCGGCATCGCCGCCGTGACCGGGACGAACGGCAAGACGACGACGGCGCGCATGATCGCCCACATCGCCAAGATGAGCGGCCACACCGTGGGGCTGGCGACGACGGACGGCGTCTACATCGACGGCAAGCTGACGGTGGCTGGCGACATGACCGGGCCGCAGGCGGCGCGGATGATCCTGCGCGACCCGGCCGTCGACCTGGCCGTGCTCGAGACCGCCCGCGGCGGGTTGCTGCGGGCCGGGATGGGCTACAAGCACTGCAATGTGGGCGCGGTCCTCAACGTCCAGGCCGACCACCTCGGGCTCAAGGGCATCGACACGCTCTCGCAGCTGGCCAAGGTGAAGCGCGTCGTCGTCGAGGTGGCCAAGGACGCGGCCGTCCTCAACGCCGACGATCCCGAGTGCCTCAAGATGGCCGAGCACACCCGCGCCAAGGCGCTGATCTACGTCACGATGGACCATCGCCATGCCCTGGTGCGCGAGCACATCCGCGCCGGCGGCAAGGCGCTGGTGCTCGAAGAGGGCATGAACGGCCAGATGATCACGCTCTACGACGGCCCGACCCATTTGCCGCTGCTCTGGACCCATCTGATCCCGGCCACGCTCGAGGGCCGGGCCCTGCACAACGTCCAGAACGCGATGTTCGCGGCGGCCGTGGCCTACAGCCTGGGGGTCAAGGCCGACGACATCCGCCACGGCCTGCGGACGTTCGACACGAGCTACTTCCAGGCGCCCGGCCGCCTCAACGTCTTCCACGAGCACCCCTTCCGGGTCATCCTCGACTACGGCCACAACCCGGCCGCCGTCCAGGCCATGGTCGACCTCGTCGAACGCCTCGAGCCCAAGGGCCGCCGCATCGTCGTCCTGGCCGCCCCCGGCGACCGCCGCGACGAGGACATCCGCGCCATCGCCACGATCTGCGCCGGCCACTTCGACCACTACATCTGCCGCCGCGACGACAACCCGCGGGGACGGGGCCCCGACGAGGTGCCGCGGATGATGGCCGACGCCCTCGCCGCCGCCGGGGTGGCCGCCGGCGCCGTCGAGATCGTCATCGACGAGGCCGAGGCGGTGGAGCACGCCCTGCGCATGGCCCGCCACGACGACTTGGTGCTGGTCTTCGGCGACAAGATCAACCGCTGCTGGAAGCAGATCATCTACTTCCGCCCCGACGGCGCCCAACCGGCCGCGACCACAGCCGCCGCGGCGGCGGACGGCCGCCCCGGCGACGCCGCGGCGCGCGCCACGCCGCTGACCGCGCCGTCCGCCGCCGGCGCACTGGGCGACGTGGTGGGCGCCGGGTCGGCGGGGTGGGTCCGCGACGAGCGCGGTGTGCGGGTGGCGGCGGACGACGAGGGCGAGGCGGCGGACTGAGGGCGGGCGACCGTGCCCGGCGCGATGCGGACGGGCCGTGCTGGCGCTCGCCGAGGCGGCGCCGGGCGCGGTCGGGTCGGTGGGACCAGAGGCATCGGATGTAGGCTGACCAGGGACGCGGCATGGGACGATCTTGGGATCGCGTCGTGACCGCTGCCCCGTGACGTTGGGACCGCCCAGAGCTACGCTGATCCCGGTGCATCGCCCCGGCCCGCCGCGGCGAAGCCGCGCCGCTTCGAGCGCGCGCCGCGGTCGCGCGGCGGGCCAGCCAGTGACCATCCAGGAGACCGCCGCCATGTCCGCCCTGCCCCGCCCGAGGAACCACACGATCGCCGCCGTCCTGCAGTTCATCGCCAGCGCCGCCGCCGTCGCCTGGGGCGCGCGCGACCTCATGCCCGGCGCCACGCCCGTGGAGGAGATGCCGCCGTATTTCGTGGTGCTGGCGGCGTTCGCCATCGGCGTCGTCGGGCTCGTCTCGGCCTACGGCATCTGGCAGGGTCAGCGCTGGGGCGTCATCCTGACGATCGTCACCCGCGCCTCCGACGGCATCCTGGCCGCGCCCGGCATCCTGTTCGCGCCGACGCCGACCCTCAAGGTCATGGCCAGCACGGGCGTCGTGTTGGCCATCGTCATCATCGGCCTGCTGCTGTGGCCCAAGCCGCGGCCCGCCACCGCGTGACCCACGCCGCGGGCGACGTGGCGCACGACGTCCCGCCCACCGGCCGGCCGCCGCACCGACGCGTGCGGTGGCCGGCTGCCGTGCGCCGCCCGTTCGGCGAGGGGTGGCTGCGCGGCGCGCTCGTCGGCCAGTTGCTCACCGGCTACATCGTGACCGTCTACGTGACCGTCCTCGGCCTCGGCGGCGTCAACAACGACACGACGGGCGTGCCGTGGTGGCTGAACGCGATCAGCCTGCCGATCATCGTCCTGACGGTGCGGCCGGTTCGCAACTGGCTGCGGCGCGGCGTCGACGGCGTCTTCGACGGCCAGCACGACGACCCGTACACCGTCCTCACCGCCGTCCACCAGCAAGCCGAAGCCGATCCCGACCCGGGCGCCATGGTGCCGGCCATCGCCGACGCCATCGCCGCCACGCTCCGGCTGCCGCATGTCGTCATCGAGACGACGCTCGGCGAGGCGCCGCTGACCGCCGCCAGTGGCGCGCCGGTCGCCGGCGCCGAGATCGTGACGGTGCCGCTGACTTACCACGGCGCGGCCGTCGGTTCGCTGCGCGCGTCGGGTCGGCGGCCCGACGAGCCGCTGACGGCGGTCGACCGGCGGCTGCTCGCCGACCTGGCGCGTCAGGTCGGCATCACGCTGCACGCCGCCCAGCTCACGGCCGCGCTCGGCGCGTCGCGCCAGCAGATCGTCACCGCGCGCGAGGAGGAGCGGCGGCGGATCCGCCGCGACCTCCACGACGGCCTCGGCCCGACGCTGGCGTCGATGCGCCTCCAGCTCGGCGCGCTGCGGCGGACGATCCCCGACGCCAACACCGAGGCCGCGGCCCTCATCGACAGCCTGCGCGGCGACGTCCAGACCGCCACGGCCGACATCCGCCGCCTGGTCTACGACCTGCGCCCGCCGATGCTCGACGAGTTCGGCTTGGCCGGTGCGCTGCGCAACCTCGGCGCCATCGACGCCATCGTCGCCCGCCGCATCGAGGCGCCCGACACGCTGCCGCCGCTGCCGGCGGCGGTCGAGGTCGCGATCTACCGGATCGCCGCCGAAGCCCTGACCAACATCGACCGCCATGCCGGGGCCTCCACGTGTACCGTCCGCCTCGACGTGTCCGACGACGCCGTGACGCTGACCGTGGCCGACGACGGCGTCGGCATCGGCGACGCGCCGGGCGTCGGCGTCGGGTGCGCCTCGATGCGCGAGCGGGCCGCCGAGATCGGCGGCACCCTCGCCTGGACCGCCGGTCCCGATGGCGGCACGATCGTCCGGGCGACGATCCCCCGCCGGGAGGTTCCGTGAACGAGCCGCGACCACCGCTCACGCTGCTCATCGTCGACGACCATCCCTTGTTCCGCAAGGGGCTGCGCGCGCTGCTGGCCGGCGTGCCCGGGGTGCGGATCGTCGGCGAGGCGGACGGCGGCGTCGCGGCCGAGCGCCGGGTGGACGAGCTGCGGCCCGACGTCGTCCTCATGGACCTGCAGATGCCGGGCGGCGACGGGCTCTCGGCCATCCGCCGCATCAGCGCTAGCCACCCCGACGTGCGGGTGCTCGTCGTCACGATGTTCCAGGACGACGACTCGGTCTTCGCCGCGTTGCGGGCCGGCGCGCGGGGCTACGTCCTCAAGGACATGGACGACGCCGAGATGACCCGCGCCATCCTGGCCGTCGGCCACGGCGAGGCCATCTTCAGCCCGGCCATCGCCGAGCGGATGATGGCTTTCTTCGCCGCCACGCCGCCGCCGATCTCGTCGACGGCGCCGGCGCTCCCCGAGCTGACCGACAGCGAGCGCAACGTGCTGCGCTTCATGGCCCGCGGCCTGAAGAACGACGCGATCGCGGTCGAGCTGTGCCTCAGCCCCAAGACGGTGCGCAACTACATCAGCAGCATCTTCGCCAAGCTGCACGTCGCCGACCGCACCCAGGCCGTGCTGCGGGCGCGCGACGAAGGGCTTGGCTAGCCGGCGCCCTCGGCGCAGGAGCTCCCGACGAACCGATGGCCGCACCCGAGCCCCCATCCCCGCCCCCGTCGCTCGACCCGCCCGCGATGGTCGCCGCGCGCCACCTCATGGTGGAGCGGCAGATCGAGCGCCGCGGCGTGCGCGACGCGCGCGTCCTGGCCGCGATGCGCGAGGTGCCGCGGCATCGGTTCGTGCCGGCGCACCACCACGACCTGGCCTATGACGACACACCGCTGCCTTTGGGCTGGGGGCAGACGATCAGCCAGCCGTACATCGTCGCCGCGATGCTCGAGCTGGCGCGGATCGCGCCGGGGGACAACGTGCTGGAGGTCGGCACGGGGTCCGGCTACCAGACGGCCCTCTTGAGCGCCCTCGGCGCCGACGTCTACTCGATCGAGATCGTCGCGGGCTTGGCGGCTTCCGCTGCCGAGCGCCTGAAGGACCTCGGCTACCGCGCCCGGGTGCGCCGCGGCGACGGGCGCGCCGGCTGGCCCGAGGCCGCGCCGTTCGACGCGATCGTCGTGGCCGCCGCCGCGGCGGACGTGCCGGCGGCGCTCGTCGATCAGCTGGCGGTCGGCGGTCGGCTGGTGGTGCCGGTGGGCGATCTCGAGCAGGAGCTCCATGTCGTCACCCGCACCGCGTTGGGGGACGAGGACGAGGTGATGGGGCCGGTGCTGTTCGTCCCGTTGACGGAGGCGTGATCTCGTCGTGCGCGGCGTCCTTCGGCCGCCGATCGCCAGCCTCGTGCCGGCGAATCGATCGGTCGTGCTGGTGGCCGGTGGCACGACCGATCGATTCCGGCCCCTCGCGTCGCGTCGCTCGAAGACCGCTCCGTTCCGACGTCACGGCCGGGCAACGCGCTCGCTTTGACTGTCGGCGTAGCCCGGCACCGGCACGTAGAACGCCTGCACCGACTCCCAGTTCGGCGACGGCAGCGTCGCGTTGAACGCGCCGTTCGCGCCGACGACCGCGGTCGCCGACGTGCGGACGACCGCACCGCCTCGCTGCTCGGTTGCCTCGACGATGACCCATCCGCCGGGAACGGGCTGGCCGTTGGCGCGAACCACGCGACCGGCGGACCGCGTTCCCTCCACGGCCAGGTCGACAAAGCGGGTGGCCCAGCCGTGCCGAACGCGAACATCGGCGCCGCCGAGCACGCCGGCGTGGTCGGCCCGATCGTCCAGCGGGTCCAGAATGCTCGCCGTGATCGAGATCTGGTTGGCCGCCCATCGCTGGCGGTCGGGATCCTCGAGCGGGACATCGCGGGTGCTCTCGAACATCGCCCGGACGGCGCGCGACTCGCCGGGGGCGAGGCGCAACCAGCTGTGCTCGAGGTAGGTGCGGAAGTCGCTCCGCGACTGGTCGATCGCGAGTCCGATCACGGTGGTGGCGGTGTAGGGATTCCGCACGACGATCGACGTCACCGCTCGACTCGCCGGCGATGCGCTGGCGGAGATGAAGTCGTCGTAGTTGGATTGGGCTTCGTTGTTGGTCCCGGTCAACTCGGCCACCGAGAAGCCGCCGACGGCCTTGCTGTAGGGCAGGATGCGCACCACCACGCAGTAGTGGCCTTCCGCCGCGGGCTGCCACACCACGGGCGACTGCACGACGGTGCTGCCTCCGGCCGGGATGGTGGCGGTGGTCGCCCCGAGGAATGTGGCGGCCGGAGATCCACCCGCGTTGAAGTCCTTGATGTAGAACTCGACCTCGACGGCCGTGGCGTCGATCGTCCCGAGGTTGCGGAGCGTGGCGTGGATCTCGTTGTCGTGGCCGGCCCACGGCAGGTTGAAGAACGCCGGCGATGCCTGGTTGCGCGCGTTCTTCACCTCGATGTCGGCGCTTTGCCACCGCCGCCCTGGCCCCGCTGGCCAAGGCCGGATCGACGGGTCGGGCCGGCCGCGCGGGCCGTACTCGACCTGCAGACGGGCTTTGCTGCCGTCCATGGCGCTGACCGACAACTTGAGCGTGGCGTCCGGGTTGTCGGGATCGACCTCGCTGTACTCTTGGAGGTTGCCGAGCACCGAGCCGTCGCCGGAGGCATCGGGGGACAGCAGAACGATGCTTCGGCGATCGGCCGGCGGTGACGGCATGACGTCGGTGCACAGCACCCGATCGTTCGTCGGCAGGCTGCGGTCCCCGGTCTGGCTGGTCTGACCGACGCGGTACTCGCACCAGTAGCTCCAGCCGGCGGCCTTGCGGATCTCGACGCCGGTCGCGCGTCCGGCCGGCGGGCTCGCGAGCTCGGCGGGATGGAGCTCGACCGTATCCACGAAGGGCGCGGTGGCGCCCCCGTAGTCGAACGTGCGGATCGCGCTCGCCGGCGTGGTGGCCAGCCAACGGCGCTCTGGCACCGTTACGTGGGGCAGGTCGTGCTCGCGGCTCATCAGCGTCCAGTCGTCCGGGTCACGCGCGGCCAGCCCGGCCTCATGCGTGCCGGCGACGTGGTATTCGTCGGGCAGGCCGAGGTTGTGACCGAACTCGTGGGCCAGGGTGACGTGGCGCGCTCGTCCGCCGCTGCCGCTCAACGTCGGCCACTCCTCGGGCATCGCGATGACGCTTCGCGTCAGGCTGCCCTCGTCGGTGACCAGCGTTCGGGACCACGCAAACGGCCAGGCGAACAAGGTGTCGCTGGCGCTCTTGGTCACGCAGGCCAGGCTGAAGACGTCGTTGAAGTCCACGGCGTCGTCGACGGCGTCGACGCACGCAGCGTAGAGGTTGCTCCAGCGGGGGACCTGGCGCGAGTCGGTGGCCGTGTAGTCCTCGTAGTACGTGGTCCAACTGCCGGGCAGCGCCACGGGCCCGCGCACCTCGACGTCGAGGTCGACGGCGCCGCCGGTCAGCTCCTCGTAGTAGGCTCGGGTGCTGCGAACGATGCCGCCCACGCTGACGCCGTCGCGCGCCTCATCCTCCCAGCGCGCCACGGCATCCGCACCCTGGCTGCCGGTGAAGCGGTTGCTGGAGGTGTCGGCGATGACGATCAGGAGTCTGGGGTTGGCGGGAGCCGCGGCCGCGTGAGAGGCGTGGGCGGCGGCGGGGTCAGCGGGTGCCATCGCCGCCGGCAGCGACGGCGCCGCTTCGCTCACCGCTTCGAGCCAGAGTCCCGGCCCGTCGTCGACGTCGTTCCAGGTCGCCGTGCTGGTGAAGTGCGCCGTCGCGACGACGGTTCCGGTGCCCTGCAAGGTCGCCAGGATGGGGTAGCTACCCGGTTCATGGCCGACGAGCAGCATGAACGATGGCCCCGCCGCGCCCGGAACCTCGGATCGAGACACGCGACCGGCTGCGGGTCCGTCCGGCACGACCACGTCGAGATCGGCGGCGGTCAGCCCCGCCGATGGGGCGATGTGGATCGGCACCTCGACATAGCTGCCCACGAACAGCGCATCGGTCGGCGTGACCAGCACGACGGGCGGGGGCACAGGCGTCGGCGTCGTCGGCGGCGTGGTCGGCGGGGGCGGCGGCACCGTGGGCGTATCGGTCGGCGGGGGCGGAGCGACCGTCGCTGGGTCGGCAGCGACGGGGCAGCCGGACACGAAGAGCAAGCCGTTGTAGAGCGGGTGGTAGCGCGCCCCAGGCGTTCGAAGCGAAAGCCAGGTTCGCGGCGTGTTGTACGGTGACGGCGGGGCGTTGGGGTTGGCCCGCTTGTTCCAGCCGTACACCTTGTCGGGCTGCGCGAGCGCGTCGGCAATGACCGCGGCAGGCACGGCTTGGTGCAGGAAAGGGCAGACCTTCGGCGCTGGCGACAGCTGGGCACGCACGGCCGCGTGTTGGCCGAGGGCCAGTACGGCGGACGCCACAGCCAGCGTGAACCACAGGCGGGGGGTCATTGGACGTTCCTTTCGCCTCGCGACGGCTGAGCGATCGGGACGAACGTGCCCGCCGTGCGGTCGGGCGGTCTTCGGCCCGGTCACACCATCATGGCGTCAGCCGGGCGCGGTCGCCAGACCCCGGTGGGCCACAAACGCGCCACGCCCACTCACCGCAGCGCCACCGGCAATACCGCCCGAAACCACGGCCCCCGCAGCCGCGGCTCGATCGCCCGCCACAGGACGGCGCGGTCGTCGGTGACAGTCCAGGCGTAGGCGAGGAGCGCCGTCGGGGGGCCGTCGGTGGGCCACACCGACGTCGGACCGTAGACGGCGCCGATGTCCCAGGCCATCGGGTCGGGGTGGTCCCAGAACGGCGCGAAGCCGTGGAGCCAGCGGCCGACCTTGGCGCCGGCGTCCCAGTAGTGTGTGGCCCGGCGGTCGTCGATGAGCGCCGGGTCCCAGCTGTCGCGCCGGTCGCGGCCGAGGACCGGCATCCAGAGGACGTAGACCTGGAACGGGGCATCGGGGTAGGCCGCCAGGAGATCGCGCTGCACCCAACGGGCGCCTTCGGCACAGACGGGTCAGGTGGGCGAGAACGTCAGCAGCAGCCGCGTCCGGCCGACGTCGGCGTTGAACGCGGCGCGGATGCCGGCCACGCCGTCGAGGTCGATGAGGTCGGGCTGGGTGTGGTCGGCCGGCGCGGCGGGGTGCGGCGGTGCGGTCGTGGCCACGGCCGGTGGCCAGGCGGACCCGAGCAGCGGCGCCACCGCGGCCACGATCACGGCCGCCCACGCCACGTACCGCGCTCGGACGCCCATGTGCGGCGTGCCAACGGTACGCCCGACGTGACGCGCGCCCATGGATGCCTCCTGGTGACGATGATCCTGTCGGTCGCCAGGAGGCATCCTAGCACGGTTCATGCAGCCGGCAGGTCAGTTGGGCGCGAACATGAGGTTGGCGCACGACGACACCGGGTTCGGTAGCTCGGCGCACGTTCGCTGCCCCCACTCGGTGACCGAGTGGACGCGCTTGGCGGACTGGCCGAACGCCAGATGGTAGGCGTCGGGTCCAGTGCTGCACGGCAGGTCGACCTGCTCGAGGAACCCGTCGACGCTGGCATCCGGCCCGAGCGCCGCGCCGTCGCCCTCGAACCAGTAGGCGAAGCTGTCGAACCGCCAGGTGTCGATTCCGCCCCACGACACAGACGGCCGCAGACGTGGACAGATCAACAGCACGTGGTCGACATCGGCGAAGCACGGCGCGACAGCCAGCGGACCCGTCTGACACTCGAGGGCCGAGTCGTTGTGCATCGTCGACACGAACGCATCGTGCCGCACGAGTTGCGACCCGCCGGCGCCGTCGGTGCACGTCGGGCAGGCTGGGTCGCCCGCTGGCCAGGCGTTGAGTCGGTGCACATCACCAAACACGTCGATCCACCCGTCCGCCCGTCGGACGGTGCCCTGATCGTCGCTGCGGTAGACGATCGAGAAGGACATCGGCACCGTCGCGCCTGAAGGTGCACGCCAGGCGATCTGCTCGGGCTGCATCGACGGACCCGGCGTGACGGCATTCGTGTGGATCTCGATGGCGTAGGGATCGCAACACGCGGGCGAGGCCGGCGCGGCTCGTACCGCGGGCGCCGGCGAGGCCAGTCCGGCCAGCGCGACGACCGCCGCCGTCGCGACCACCGTCGCGGATGCGCGTCGCCGTAGGACGCTGGCGCTGGCTGCGCCGCCTGCGGCGATCACTGCCACCCACCGTTGCTCACGAGCCACGGACGGTTCATGGTCCCCGGCTGCGGCTGCATGAAGATGTCGGCCTGCACGCAGCCCGGCAGCGGGTCGAATTGGCAGGTCGAGGGGGACTTGCCTCCAGGATCGAAGAAGCCCAGCCCGGGCGATTCGCCGCCCGTTGCGGCGATGACCGTCACCTGGACCTGGCGACTCTCGTCGGTGCTGCAGTCGGGGAAGTCGAACCGCTTGAAGGTGTGCAGCTCGACGGCCCCGTCGCCGTCGCAGTCGAAGAACTGGGTGAACTGGCGGTAGACCTCGTAGACGATTCGGTAGCGGCTGAACCCGGCGGTGCAGTCCTCGACCAGCCCGACGCCGTCGTTGCTGAGGACGTCGATGCGTCCGGGCATGTCGAGGACGCTGCCGTCCGGTCTCACCGTCGCCATCCCCAGTGCCCAGTTCAGTTGACCCGACGGACAGCCGCTGCACGCACAGTCGACGCACCGGTAGTGTGCCTCGAGGTTGACCTGCCAGCCGTGCCGCCAGAGGCTCTGGGTGTTGCACCAGCCGAACGGCGGCTGGTAGACGCACGTCGTTCGCAGGCCGCGATAGATCGCGGCACCCGTCTCGGTCGAGCAGTCCTGCGAGAGCGTCGGCACCAGGTTCAGCTCATACGCATCGGTGGCCTGGGCGCTGGCACGGCCGTGCGGCTGGGACAGCAGAGCGGCCGCCAGCGCGCCGGCGGCCAGCACAGCGCGCAGTGAACCCGATCGGCGTCCCGCGGCGCACAGGGCACTGCGGCCCATCATCGACCCCGCTTCCATCGTCGACCCTCCTTGTGGGTGGCGCCCGCGATGAGATCGCGCGCCAACTCACGCTATCGGGTCGGCGTTTCGGCATCGTTTCGCACCGGGTGCAAAGGCAGGCGGGCGTCCGCCTACGGGCGAACGTCGACGGACGGTCCGGGCACGCCGCGACGAAACAGTGGCGAAACGTCGCGGTGGGTACGTTGACGGCCTCGACTCGGCCCGGCGTGATCGACTCGGCGCGCTGCCGGCCGGCCCCCAAGGAGATCCGTGATGCGAATCAACAAGCTGCTCGGCCTCGTAGCCGCCGCGTGCCTCGGCGTCCTCGCCGGGTTGGCGTCCGGCGCCGGCATCGGCGGTCCGCTGACCGCCCAAGCCACCCCGTCCCAGGACGCGTGCCCGTCACTCTACGTCGACCCGACGAACTGGAACGGCGTGGTGCTCCACAACGGCCCGATGCCGCCAGGGGGCGGCCTGTCGATCCTGGCGCCCGAGATGCTGTTCAAGGATCAACTGGACTGCGGCCAGCGCGCATACGCGCCGCGCTTCCGGCTCACGTTCAGTCAGTTCCACGAAATCGATCCCTACCGTATCGAGTTCCAGGACGCCGGAGGCGTGTTTCGCAACTTGCTGACGATGCCCGGCACGACGATCGAGGTCAGTCGCGACCACAACGGTAACGTCTACCACCACACGGTCAACGGTCCGTGCTTCACGGGCGACGAGTGGCCGGCGGTGTGGCGGGTGTCCAACGGTTCGCTCGGACTCACGCGCATCTCGCACGTCAACATGATGGTCCTGTGCTGCGGCTGTCAACTGACGGGGCAGGGCATCTGCATCAACGAGTGGAAGTTCGATTGCAGCGACGAACGCCACAGCACGGCGTGGATGCCGTTCGCGACCCAGTGCGACAGCGAGTGCTCCGGCCCGGGCCGCCACTACACGATCACCGTCCTGACGTGCGACGAGACGACGACCCCGCCGCGCATCGCCGTCGAGTTCGACTCGGGCGCCTCGTACATCTTCGACGCCCAAGGCGCTGGCTTCGCGGCGCGGCTGTGGTCGCTCACCTTCGACACCTGCGAGGGCCCCACGCCATACGGCACGCCGATGTTCGCCCGGGTGTGGTTCTCGGAGGAGGAGGTGATGTCCTTCAAGACCAGCACGATGTGCTGCGAGCTTGCGTCTCCAACGCCCTGAGCTGAGCCGCGGCGGCGCCGCGACGCCAGACTGAAGAACCCCCATCCGGCCGGCCCATCGGCATGGGCGCACCCAAGGCACTGCGCGGCCTTGGGTGCGCCCTTCGTGGGTGGCTGGTCCGGCAGAAGGCTACGCCAACACCGCCGCTCCGATCGCCGCCCAGTCCTGCCACCACTTCTCGAACGTCCGCGCCCCCAGGATGGCCCACGACACGTCAGCCGCCGGGTCGTGCCACGCCAGCGCGCCGCTCGCGCCGGCGTGGCCGAAGCTCTCCGGCGCGGCCGCGCGCGGCGTCCAGTGCGGCCGCTTGTCGCCGCGCAGCTCGACGCCGAGGCCCCACGGGCATCGCGGCCAGCGCAGCGGCGGGAACAGGCCGCCGGCGAGCCCGTGCGTCTGGTCGCGCACGGCGTCGGCGCGCAGATCGGCGGGCAGGAAGCCGGCCGGCCGGCCGGCGAAGGCATGCACCAGCGCCAGCGCGCCGGCGGCGGTCGTCACCAGGCCGCCCCACGAGAAGGCCAGCGACCGCCAGAACGGCGAGTTGAACGGCTCGAGGGTCGTGCCGGCATGATCCCCGAGCTGGCCGCCGATGACCGCCGGTGCGCGCGGCGGCTCGACCCCCAGGTAGCCCTCGACGCCCAGCGGCGCCAGGATGAGCTCGGCCAGCGCGTCGGCGAACGGCTGCCCGGTGCGCCGCTCGACGACGAGCGCCAGCAAGCCGATGCCGACGTTGCTGTAGCGGACCGCGGCGCCGGGCACGCTGTCGGGTGGCGTGGCGAGGCAGGCGCGGGCCAGGACGGACGCATCGAGGCGGGCGTCGTAGGGCGCGTCGCGCTGCGCGAGGTCGTTGGGCAAGCCGGCGGTGTGGGCCAGCAGCGCCCGGAGCGTGACGCCCGGCCGGGCCGCGGCGGCGTCCGGCAGATGGACCGCCAGCGGGTCGTCGAGCCGAACCGCGTCGCGCGCGGCCAGGCGGAGGACGGCGAGCGCCGTCGCCACCTTCGTGATCGAGGCGACCGGGAAGAGCGTGTCGGCCGCCAGCGGCCGCCCGGCGGCGTCGGTCCCGACGACGACGAACGCCGGCGCCGCCCCGCCGCGCGCTGTGGCCACGACGACGCCGGGGACACTCCAGCGGCGGCGGGCGGCGTCGATGGCGTTGACGAGGTCGGGCGCGGTCGTCATCGGGCCAGCGTAGGCGGCCTGCGCCGCCGCGTCAACACGCCGGCGACCCTCGGCGCGAAATCGCACGGGGCCGAATCGCACCGCGCCGTGCCCGCCGCGCGGCGCAGCCGGCACGCGACCCGTACGCGGTCACTGCCGCAGGTCGCGGTAGCCCAGGGCCGCCATCCACCCGCACACCACCGGCCCGCCGTGGCGGTCGGGCCGGGGCGGGTCGTGCGGCAGGCCGTCGAAGCCGCGGAAGTAGCCCGCCGGCCCGGCGAGCTGGTCGAGCGCGGCCGGCGAGAGCTCGGGGTCGCCGACGGCGATGGCGTGGATGTGGGGCACCGAGCCGGCGAAGACCTCGTCCGGGCCGCGGTACCACGCCGCGAAGCCCGCCCACCGCAGCGCGGCGACCATCGCCTCGACGTCGCCGAACAAGCGGACCTCCGGCTGGCGCGGGTCGCGGATCGAGATGTCAACCGCCCCGCCGCCGTCATGGGTCCCGAAGCTGCCGGCGACGGCGTCGCTGTAGGAGCCCTGGACGATGCGCAGCAGGTCGCCCGGGCTGCCGTAGCGCGCCTGCGCCGCCTCGAGCATCGCGCGGGTGCGCACCGTGATCGTCTCGCCCGCGACCTCGACGCGGCCGCGGTCGTCGGGCGGCGGCGGGGCGCAGGTCGGCGCGGGTTCTGGCGATGTCGGTGCGAGCCGCGCGGGAGCCGCGGGCGTCGGCGAGGGCGGCGCCGTCGATGCGCTCGCCGACGGCGCGGGCGACGGACGGCGTATCGCCGTGGCCGTCGCCGTGGGCCGCGACGCGGTCGCGCCGAACGGGGGCGCCACGCCGGCCGCCGACCGCCCCGACCCCGGCGGCTCCGCCGGCGCGGCGCGGCACGCCACGGCCAGGGCTGCCAGGACGACCACGCCGACGGCCCGGCCGTCAGCCACCCGATTCGCCCTCCCAGTTCAGACAGGCCTCGACGCTGCCGCCCTGCGGCGTCGCGTCGAGCGCGACACCCACCGTCCGCATCGCATCGCGGATCGCCGGCTCGCGAACCCAGAAGTCGCGGATCGCCGCCTGCTGGCGCTCCGAGAGCTGCCAGCTCAGCGGCACGAGCTCCGTGAACGCCGCGACCGCCGACTCGGCAGCGCCCGGCTGCCGCCGCGGCGGCCGGCTATCCAAGTCGAGGCTGAACACGACGTCCGGGTGGATCGTGACGCCCGGCTGCCGATGCTCGAGCGCCTCGCGCACCAGCGCGTCGGTGCGGGTGTTGGCCACCGCCTGCGTCGAGGTACGGGCGCTCACCATCGCCTTCACCGGCATCCCGACGGCCGTCAGCGTGCCGCGCGGGCCTTGGTCGTCGGCGGGTGGCTGGCTCCCCCAGTCGCCCCACTGGATGCGAATCGGCAGCACCTGGAGATCGGGTTGGACGACGTCGTCGGCCAGCGCCTCGTTGAGCCACAGCGCTACCGCGGCCGAGCCCGAGTTGTCGAACACGCCGCCGTCGATGACGTGGTAGGCCGGCTCGCCTTCTTCGAGGCGGCCCGTATCGGGCAGGGCGCGCGCGTTGGGGCTGACCCACGGGAAGGACGCCGAGAGGCGGGCGGCGGTGACGACGGCGACGTCGCGCTGTGGATACAGGCAGTCCATCGTCGTGATCGGGGCGTCGCGCTCCTCGTAGCCCCGGCAGCCGCCGCCGTTCGCGAGCGCGCCGGTGGACAAGAGCAGCAGCCGCCCGTCCTCGACGGTCATCGCGCCGAAGATCGACACCGGCTGCTCGCCCGAGCGCACCCGCGCCCGCCAGTCGTCGAGCATCGGCGGTCCGACGGACGGGTCGGCGCCCGTCGTGCCCAGGTCATGATCCCACGCCGCCAGCCAGGCCTGCTCGAGCGACCAGGCGCGGTCGAGGTGGGCCGTGCGGGGCTCGAGCGGGGCGGCCAGCCATCGCAGCTGGAAGATCTTGAGCAGGTCGGGGAACGCGATCCCCCACGACACCGCCCGCAGGCTGCTGCGGCGCGCCGCGGCGCGCACCGCCTGCAGCGTCTCGGGATCGCGCGCCCGGCCGACGGCGGGGAACGGCGGGGCCAGGTAGAACATCGTCCCGACGCTGCCGCCCGAGGCGCCGCTGATGACGGCGACCGACGAGGCGAACGCGTCGCGGTAGCACTGCTCGAGCCCGGTGAGCACCCGGGCGGTCCAGGCGGCCGAGGTGATCCCGCCGCCGCTGGCCGCGACGGTGATGACCGTCGGCCGCGACGCCTGGCCTACCCGACGGCGCGCGACGGCCTCGAGCACCTCGCGCGGCCCAGCGGGCGGCGCCCCGACGCCGGCGGCGGTCCGCGGGTCGACGCGGTAGCTGTAGTCCTGGGTGATCAGGCGATCGAAGGCGACGGCGACGACCAGCACGAGTGTCAGCGTCGGGACGCGCCAGTAGTCGAAGAGATAGGTGAAGCCGGAGAGCACGGCGGTGAGCACCATGATCACCAGCACCGCGTAGCCGATGACCGGGAAACAGAGGCCGCCGATGCAGCCTTCGAGGCGGGCGGGGGCGGGTCGCATGAACCACATCGTCAGCAGGTAGATCGTGCCGAGCAGCGCCATCATGCCGATCGCGAACCGCTGCTCCGGGCGCACCGTGGCGCCCTCCAGGTAGCCGGGACCCGCCTTCTGCAGCAGCCAGACGACGGCCCGCTTGGCAAACGACGGCGCTCGCCCGCGGACCGCGCGGTGGATCTGGCTGAAGACCCAGACGACGGCGACGAACGACGCCGCGCCGCCCAGGATCGGCGCCACGAGGTGGGGCAGCGGCGACAGATCAGGGCCGCGCTCGCGCCAGGTGCGTGCGGCGGCCAGGCCGATCGGACCGGACGCCAGGATGGCCGCGGGCAACCACTGGACTCCCCACTGCCGGGCGGTCGCGGGCCACGCCGCCGTCCAGCCGTCGGTGCCGATCGGCAGCCAGAGCGGCTGCTCTTCGAAGGCGCCAGCGCTCCGATTCCAGCTCCGCTGCGGCTCGATGCGCATGGGAGCGCCAGCCCAGGTCACCCGCCCCAACTGGACGATGAACCAGCCGCCGAAGAGCGCCACGAACGTGGCGAGCCCGAGTTCCACCGGCCGCACGACGAAGACGTTGCCGACAACCCACCACAGGCCGGTCCGCGGCAAGAGCCACGTCGCCAACATGAGCAGCGCCGCGACGAGCTGCACCCGCACCGTCATCCCGTAGCGCAGTGCGACGCCCAGCCAGCGCCACAACCGCTCCAGACGCGTTGCCAGCCACGCGCTGGCGGTATCGGTCGACCGGCGCTGCGGCGGAGTTGGGGCGGTGGTCATGGCGGCCTCCCAACGGCTGTGACGTGGCGCCGTCGCGTCGGCCCGCCGCGGCGAAGCCGGCGCCGCGACGGCTCGCGGACCCCCAGCGTACAGCGGTTCGCGGCAGCCGATGCACCGCGAGGGGACAGCGATGCGACAACGCTGCCGCCGCTCCCCCCGAGATCCCCCTACCCGTTCGTCGCGCGCACGTGCGCCACCGACCGCTCGACGAGCTCGCGCAGCACGGCGCGGTCGACGTCGGCGAGGCGCTTGAGGTAGAGGCACGACGTGCCGGTCGTGTGCTTGCCGAGGCGGGCCAGGAGCGCGTCTTCGCCGTCGAAGCCCGTCAAGACGTAGAGCGTCAGGTTCTGCTTGCGCGGCGAGAAGGCGGCCAGCGGCCACTCGCCCTCGCGCCCGCTGGCGTATCGGTAGAGGTAGCGCCCGAAGCCGACGATGCTCGGGCCCCACATCCGGGGCTCGGCGCCGGTCACCTCGCGCATCAGCTCGGCCACGGCCAGGCAGTCGGCGCGCCGGGTCGGGTCGGGGACGGCGGCCAGGAAGTCGGCCACGCTGGCGTCGTTGGCCTGGGTCTTGGGCTCAGCCATCGATCCTCCCCAGCGTGCGCTCGATGCGGCGGTCGGGTACGAGCCACAGGACGGCCACCGCGACGTAGATCGCGCCGGCCGCCGATGGTGCGAAACGGGCGAGGACGATGGCCGCCGCGTACATCGCCAACGACGCCTTGCCCTTGACGTCGCGGCCGAGGGCGCGGGCCAACGCCGAGCCCGGGGCATGGAGGGCCAACAGCGTGCGGGCGAGGACGAAGTACGCCACCGCCGCCATCAGCAGCACGACGCCGTAAGCCATCACCGGATCGACGGCAAAGCCCGTCCGGCCCATCCAAGCCGTCGTGAACGGCACGAGCGACAGCCAGAACAGCAGGTGAAGGTTGGCCCACAGCACCCGGCCGTCGACCCGCTCGACGATCTGGAACAAGTGGTGATGGTTGTTCCAGTAGATGGCCAGGTAGACGAAGCTGAGGACGTAGCTCAGGAATACCGCCGCGAGCGCACCGAGCGACGCCAGCCCGACGCCGTGCTCGGGCGGATGCAGTTCGAGGACCATGATCGTGATGAGGATGGCGACGACGCCGTCGCTGAAGGCCTCGAGGCGGTGCTTGCTCATCCGCGAATCCTTAGGGGTTGGGCGCGGCCGTCGCCGGCGGCGACGGTGCGATGGCGCGCATCGTCCGGATAACGCGGCCAGCTGTCAACCCCCTCGCCGACGGGCGGCCGGCGCGATGCCGTCCCGTGCCGTTGACGCCGCCGCCAGCGGCGACGATGATGCGTGCGATGTCGGTCGATCCCGTGTCGCACCTGCTCGATGCGTTTGCCCTATGACCCCGCCCTCCGGCACCGTCACGTTCCTGTTCACCGATATCGAAGGCAGCACGCGCCGCTGGGAGGCCGACGCGGCGGCGATGGCCGCCGCCGTCGCCCGGCACGACGCGCTCGTCCGGCGCGCCATCGAGGACGCGGGGGGCTACGTCTTCAAGACCCTCGGCGACGCGTTCTGCGCCGCGTTCGCCGACGCCGCCGCGGCGGTGGCGGCAGCCGCGGCAGCCCAACGGGCGGTGGCGGCGGCGGACTGGTCGGCCGTGGGAGGCGTCCGGATCCGGGCGGCGATCCACCTCGGCGACGCCGACGAGCGGGATGGCGACTACTTCGGGCCGCCGCTGAACCGGACCGCCCGGCTCATGTCCGTCGCGCACGGCGGGCAGACCGTCGTGTCGCGCGCCGTACGCGACCAGGTCGAGGGCCGGCTGCCGAGTGGTTCGGCGCTGCGCGACCTCGGCGAACACCGCCTGCGCGACCTGAGCCGCAGCGAGCACGTCTTCCAGCTCGTCGTCGCCGGCCTGCCCGATGCGTTTCCGCCGCTGCTCAGCCTGGGCCGGCGGCCGAACAACCTGCCGGTCGAGACGGCGAGCTTCATCGGCCGCGACGCCGAGCTGGCGACGCTCGCCGACGCGCTGCCGTCGACGCGGCTGCTCACCCTGACCGGCATCGGCGGCACCGGCAAGACACGCCTTGCGCTCCAGCTGGCCGCGGCGGCGCTCGACGATTACGCCAACGGCACCTGGTTCGTCGAACTGGCCCCGCTGGCCGCGCCCGAGCTCGTCGCGTCGGCGGTCGCCGGCGTCCTCGGCATCGGCGAGCTGCCGGGCCAGACGATCGAGACCGCGCTGCTCGACCACCTGGCGGACCGGCAGGCGCTGTTGGTCCTCGACAACTGCGAGCACGTCCTCGCGGCGGCGGCCGATCTGGCGGCGGCGATCGTCCGGCGGTGCGGCGGGGTGCGGATCATCACCACGAGCCGCGAGCCGCTGCAGGTCGCCGGCGAGCGCGTCCATCCGGTGCCGCCGCTGGCGCTGCCCGCCGACGACGACGCGCCCGACGCCGTCGCCGCGTCCGAGGTGGTGCGCTTGTTCGTCGAGCGCGCGCACGCCGTGCAGCCCCGCTTCGCCCTCACGGCCGACAACGCCGCGGCCGTGGCCGCGATCTGCCGGCGGCTCGACGGCATCCCGCTGGCCATCGAGCTGGCCGCGGCCCGGACGCGCCTCATGACCCCGGCCCAGATCCTGGAGCGCCTCGACCAGCGCTTCCAGCTCCTGACCGGCGGCAACCGCACCGCCGAGCCGCGCCAGCAGACGCTGCGGGCCGCGATCGCCTGGAGCTACGACCTCCTGTCGCCCGCCGAGCAGGCCTTCCTGCAGCGGCTGGCGGTGTTCCGCGGCGGTTGGACGATCGAGGCGGCGGCGGCGGTGTGCGCCGACGTTGCGGAAGACGAGTGGATGGCGACGGAGCTGCTGAGCCACCTCGTCGACAAGTCGCTCGTCGTCGCCGGCGAGACGGACGGTGCGATGCGCTTCGGCCTGCTGGAGTCGGTGCGGGTATTCGCACACGAGGTGGCCGCGACGGCCCCCGCTGGCGGCGCGGCGACGACGCCCGCGTCGCCCCCCGGCGGCGCCGACCCGCCGGACGGCGTGCGCTTCGGCCTGCGCGAGTCCGTGCGCGCCTACGCCGAGGCGGCCGCCGCGGCGTCCGGCGCGCTGGGCGACGCGCAAGCCCGCCACGCCGCCTACTTCGCGGCGCGCGCGCTGACACTTGGCGGCCTGTTCTGGGGGGGCGAACAGGCGCCGGCGCTCGCCGAGTTCGGCCTCGAGATCGACAACCTGCGCGCCGCCCTTCGGCACGGGCTGGCGGACGGCGCACGCCAAGCGCTGCGGATCTGCCGCGGGATCTACGGCTATTGGGAGGTCCGGGGCCTGCACACCGAGGGCCAGCGTGCGGCCGAGGCCGCGCTGGCCGCCCGGTCGGACGACGCCGACCCGGCGGACGTCGGCTGGACGATGTTCGCGCTGGCGCTCATGCAGCAGCGGCGGGGCGACCTCGCCGCCGCCGAGCGGACGGCGGCCGCATGCGCCGCGACGCTCGCGACGGTGCTATCGGCCGGCGACCTGCGCCACGTCCACGTCCTGCGCGGCAACATCGCCCTCGCCGCCGGCGACCTGGCGGCGGCGAGGGCGCACTACGAGCAGGCGATCGCCACCGGCGAGAGCCCGGGCGAGCGCAGCAACCGCTCGCCGCTCGTGGCGGTCCACAACAACCTCGGCCTCGTGGCGCTGACGCTCGGCGACGTGGCGGCGGCCCGGGCGAGCTTCGACAGCGCGCTGCGCGCCGTCGCCCCGGGCAGCGTCTTCGCGATCGCGGTGCTGCGGTTCAATCGCGCCCTGGCCACGCTGGCCGAGGGCGACCTGGCCGCCACGACCGCCGAGCTGACCGCCAGCCTGGCCACGCGGCGCGAGATCGGCGACCGCTGGGGGGTGTCGCTGTGCGTCGAGGCGTACGGCTGGGTGGCGGCGGCTGGCGGCGCACCGGACCGCGCCGCGCGGCTGCTGGCGGCGGCGGCGGCGCTGCGCGACGAACTCGGGATGCCGCTCGAGCCGCTCCAGCAGCGGTACCACGACGCGGCGGCGGCCCGCGTCGCCGCCGCGCTCGACCCGGCGGCGCGGGCGGCGGCCGAGGCCGAGGGGGCGGCGCTGGGGTGGGAGCAGGCGGTCGCGATGGCGCAGGACGGGGCCTGATCGGCGCGGCGGGCGGGGCGACGGTCTAGCCCGCCTGGTCGTACGCCTCGCGCAGCCACGCCGCCACGGCGGCGTCGACGTCGTCCGCGCCCGTCATCTTCACCTTGTACTGGCACATCCCGCCGGGCGCCTGCACCTCGAGCCGGTCGGTGCCGTCGATGCCCTTCATGTTGAGGCCGAGCTCGAAGCGTGTGTTCGTGGCCGGGCCGAGCATCGCGAACTGCTTCTTGCGGCGCAGGCTGAGGTAGCCCTTCTTGGGCGCGATCTCGAACGGGCCGAGCCCGTGCGCGGCGGCCATGACGGCGTCGTGGATCGGGCGCATGTGCGCCTTGGGGCCGGCGTAGATCTCGGCGACGAGGTCGTCGAGCGAGGCGCCGCTGGCTTCGGCGGCGGTCTGGCCGTCGGTGGCGCGCGCCAGATGAACGAGGGTGTTGGCGTCGCCGTGGCCGAGGCCGAGGTGGTTCATGGCCCAGTCGCGCAGCTGGCCGTGCTTGGTCAGGCCGGTGGCGGTCAGCTGGGCGCGCAGCGCGTCGAGCGACTGGCCGGTCTTGGCTTCGATGTTGCGCAGCTGGGTGTCGCGGGCCTGGTCGAGCGAGCTCATGTGAGATGCCTCCGTGCTAAGCGGTCGTGCGGGCGAGTATGGCACGGGCGGCGCCACCGAACAAGTGTTCGGCATCGTCGGCGGCGCGGCGCCGACGCCCGCCGCCGGCGCGCCGTCAGCCGCTCCCGCTCCCCTGCGGCCGGATCCGCGCCGTGCTCACCCACTCGTCGTCGCTGTCGTCGTAGCCGTCGTAGTGGATCTTGTGGACGCCGAGCTCGCAGGCGCGAATCCGCGCCGGGTACCACTCCTTGTTCCACAGCACCTCGACGCGCGTCCCGACGGCGTAGCGCGGCCGGTCCGCCTCGCGGACGCGGTCGGGCGTGACCCACTCGTCGTCGCTGTCCTCGTAGCCGAAGTAGTGGACCCTCACCTGCCCGCCGTCGCTGTCGATGATCTGGGCCGGGTACCAGCGGTCGCCGGAGAGGACCTCGACCCGTCGGCCGACGTCGGCGCTCGGGCGCGGGCGGGCGGCGGCGACGACGGCGTGCGGATCGAAGTCGCCCTGGATCCGGAACGTCGCCAGCTGCTCCTCGGCGAAGGCCAAGCTGCGCGTGACCTGGTCGGCCATCTCGCGCAGGGTGATGTGGCGGCTGCCGTCGGCGTCGGCGAACGCCTGGCCGCCCAGCGCCGCCAGCACCCCCTCGGTGAACGTCCAGTTGCCGGTCGAGAGCTCGCTGGCCAGCGACGACGCCAGCGTGGCGTACGAGACGCGGTCGGCGTGGGCGTCGACGGCGTCGGCCAGGCTGCCGGAGAAGCAGCAGTCGGCCAGCAGCAGGGCGTGCGAGCCCGCGAAGTGGCGCTCGATCGCCTTGGGGATGTCGGCCACGGCCCAGCCGGCGTTGCGCGCGTCGCCGGCGTCGTAGCTGCAGAAGTACGGCGCGCCGCGGTCGCTCTTGGTGCCGTGGCCACAGAAGTAGACGACCGCCAGGTCGCCCTCGTCGGCCGCGGCCAGGTGGGCGGCGAAGGCGGCCTCGACGGCGGCGGTCGTCGCCGCGTGGTCCTGAAGGTAGGCGATCTGAGCGGCCGGGACGTTCGCGGCGCGGAAGTGGTCGACGAGCCGCGCGTCGCGCCGGCGCGCCTGCGGGAACGGGTCATAGAGGTCGGGGTGCTTCCAGACCAGCGTCCCGACGACGAACACATGGGTGCGCTCGGGCGCCCAGCCGAGGATCATCGGACCTCCTTGCGCGCAGCGGCGGGGGCGGCGAACATTGTAGGCGCCGGCCGCGACCCCGTCGTCCGGCGGCCCGCCGCCTGGCCCCGAGGAGCGAATCGCATGAACCTGGCCGCCGCCCGCGCCCAGCTGGCCGCCAACGCCGCGGCGATCGCCGCCCTGGTGCGGCCGGTCGGCGACGCCGAGGCGCGCTGGAAGCCGACGCCCGACGACTGGTCGATCCTGGAGGTGGTCTGCCACCTGGCCGACGAGGAGCGCGACGACTTCGGCACCCGCGTCCGGCTCACCCTCGACGACCCGACGCTGCCGTGGCCGCCGATCGACCCGGGCGGCTGGGTCACGTCGCGCGACTACGCGGCGCGCGACCTCGGCGCCGCGCTGGCCGACTTCATGGCCGAGCGCGATCGGACGCTGGCCTGGCTCGACGGCCTCGCCGGCGCCGGCGCCGCGCCCGCCTGGACGAACGCCGCCCGCCACCCGGCCGGCTTCACGATCCGCGCCGGCGACCTCATGGCGTCGTGGCTGGCGCACGACCTGCTCCACCTGCGGCAGCTCGTCGAGCTGCGGTATGGGGTGATCGAGCAGGGGGTCGGCAGCGACGGCGGTACGGCGGACTGCCTGCGCGATGCGCCGCTGGACGGCGGTGGCGATGGCGACGGGCGCTGGGACGTGCGGTACGCCGGGGAGTGGTAGGTGACGGGCTGGCAGACGAACGGTCGCCTACGGCCGCATGGCGACCGGCAGCGCGATCCTCGTCCAATCGACGAGCGGTGCCGGCATGCTGGGGATCCCGTCGATGG
Organism: uncultured Anaerolineales bacterium; assembly: GCA_964651245.1. GTDB lineage: Bacteria > Chloroflexota > Anaerolineae > Epilineales > Epilineaceae > Avedoeria. The sequence continues at coordinate 35,568 of CAZYVI010000021.1, forward strand.
TCGTGACGGCCGGGACGTCGTCGCTGATCGTGATCGTACGGCCCGCCGTGCCGGACGTCACGTAGCCCCTCGTGACGATGCGCCGATCGTCGGTGGCGTTGGGCGCGAGCTTGGCGTCGATCCAGGCGCGGTAGGACGACACACGCAGGAACAGGCTTTGGCCGCGCGGTGCCGTGCAGGACGGCGCGGAGTTGCCGATGCCGATTCCGAGGAGGACAGGCTGGCCGTCGGCGCCGGCGGCGATGAGCGGCGACCCAACGTCGCCTGCGCACAGGCCGCTCGGCGACGCGGTGCCGCTCTCGGCGCACAGGATCCGCGTCGGGTCGACGATCCAGCGGCACGTCCGGTCATCGGCCACGCGCAGCGCCGTCGTCTGTAGCACGTCGGGAAAGACGTACCGATTGAGTGGGTCGGGATCCTCCGTAACGGTGGCGCCCCAGCCGGCCGTCGTGACGGCGGTGCCAGGTGCGATCGGCGGAGCGGCCGCATCGATCATGGCGATCGGCCGTGCCGTGCCGCCCGGCGAGACCGGCCGTTCGAGGTGGAGGACCATGACGCCGACCGTGCCATCGATGCCCGCGCCGCCGTGGACGAGCGCCTCGACGACCGCGACGCGCTCGCCTTCGTCCCCGCTCGCCGCCGCCGTGCCGACGACGACGCGGAGTGGTGGCTTGGCCGAAGCACCCAACAGACCGTCCATGCACCGCGTCGACGTCAGCACCCGATCGCGGGCCACCAGCACGCCGGCGCACGCGGGCGCCCAGTCCCGGCCGAACAGCGTCTCGATTCGGACGATGAAGGGCCAGTTCTGCAGCGCCGCCGCCTGCCCGCCGACGATTCGTGGGAGCGGGCGGGAGCCCTGGGCAATGCGTCGGACCGCCGGCGCCACCCCGCGCCGCGCGGCGCCCGCGCCCCGGACATCGCCGCGCGCGGCGGCTGGCGGTGGTTCGGCGCCCGCGTCGATCGTGAACGTGACCACCGCGCCGGCAGCGAGAGGCGGCACGGTCCAGCCGAAGGTGCCGTCGCGCAGCATCGTGCGGGGCGGCTGCGTTGTGACGCCCGCCGCGCCGTCGGACATGTCGAGCCGTACGACGGCGTCCGCAGCCGTGGCGCGGCCGGCGTTTCGCACGGTCATCGTCGACCGGAAGCGGGATCCCGCGCGAACGATCGCGGGTGCTGTGGTCCGGACCTCCACGTTGGGTACCGGTACGCCCATGGTCTGGATGATCCAGTCGGACAACGCCGTCGCGCTCGTGTAGCCGAAGCGCTGCCGCTCGATGGCAGCGCAGTCCGGGTCCAAGATGTAGCTCGCCACGCCGGCGATCCGCCAGCCGCCATCCGGTGCGCGGACGAGGAGCGGGCTGCCGCTATCGCCGAAGCACGCGCCGCTGTCCTGCCCACGCACACACAGCATGGGCTCGTCGACGACCCTGCATGCGTCCGGGGCGACGATCTGCGCATCGCCCTCGCGCAGGCGGGTGGACGGTAGGCCGATCTCCGTCATCCCCCAGCCGACGATCCGCGCCGGCGTACCGGGCGGCGGCGCCGACGTTGCCAGCTGACCGACGGCAACACCCGCGCCACCGTCCGCCACGGCGATGGGCGCCGCCAGGCGCAGCAGCGCGATGTCGCTTCTGTTCTCCGGCCAGTCCGGCGCGACGATCACCTCGGCCACCCGGGCCAACTTCCCCGCTCGGCCGTCCAGATCCGTCATCCGCCAACCGACGGCGACGGTGTCCGCCCGCCGCCCGCCCTGGCCGTTTCCGCCCTCCACGCAGTGGGCGGCCGTCAGAACCCAGTCCGGGGCGATGAGCGCGCCGCCGCAGAACTGCCCGTGCCGGCCGTTGCCCGCCCGGGCCGGATCGAGCAGCGCGACGACGAACGGCCAGGCGTCCGGCGCCGCATCGCGGCCGCCGACGACGTGCGGGCGGACGGGACGTGCGGCGGCGGGGTGGGCGGTGGTGCCGTCGATGGCCAGCATCGTCGTGACGACGGCGGTGAGGACGAGGGCGAGGGCTGGGCGCATGAGGCGGGCCGCCGTGATGGAGGGCTCGATGACGAGGCACGGAGTATGCACCACCGGCCGCCCGATAGGCGATCCGCCGCGCCGTGCGTGGCGTTCGGTTGTACTATCCCGCCCCCATGCACCTCCACGACTCCCGCCGCCTCACCGGCCCCAACCTCCTCCTCGACGGCCCCGGCGCCTGCCTCGACGTCGCGCTCGACGCGCCCGGCGATCCGCCGCCGGCCGCCTGCGCCGCCGCCTGGAGGGACGCCGTGGCGCGCCTCCTCGACGCGGTGGGGTGGGGCGGCGCGCGCCGGGCGACGCGCGCGTTCGACGGCGGCGTTTCGCTGGCCTTCGAGGCGCCGCTCGACGGCCTCTACGCGGCGTGCGACGTGAACGAGGCGGCCTGGGCAATCGCCTGGGCGGCGCTGGCGGGCACGACGGCGGTGGATGCGACGGGGGCGACGGGTGCGTCGGGGGCGTCGGCCACGGAGGCGGCCGGCGCGATCGGCGACGCCGGCGCCGGAGGCGGCGACCGCGTCGACGCCGACCCGGACGCCACGATCGCCCGCCTGCGCGCCGCGATCGCGGCCGAGGCCAACCCGCCGCTGGTGGCGCTGGCCGAGGCGGCGCGGGCGCGCTGGGTGCAGTGCCTGGCCGACCCGGACGAGGTGTCGGTCGGGCTGGGCAGCGGCAGCCGGACGTGGCCGGTGACGGCGGTGCCCGACCCGGCGACGGTGGCCTGGCCCAACGTCCACGACGTGCCGGTGGCGCTGGTGACCGGCACGAACGGCAAGTCGACGACGGTGCGGCTCGTGGCGGCGATGGCCGCCGCGGCCGGGCGCGTCGCCGGCATGGCGACCACCGACTGGGTGCGCGTCGGGGACGACATCGTCGACGAGGGCGACTGGTCGGGACCGGGCGGGGCGCGGCTGGCGCTGCGCGACCGGCGGACCGAGGTGGCCGTGCTGGAGTGCGCCCGCGGCGGGCTGCTCCGGCGCGGCCTGGCGGTGACCCGGGCCGAGGTGGCGGCGATCACGAACGTCGCGGCCGATCATCTGGGCGAGTTCGGCGTCGCCACGGTGGCCGACCTGGCGGCGGCCAAGCTCGTGGTGGCCAAGGCCGCGGCGCGGCTGGTGCTCAACGCCGACGACGCGGTGCTGGCGGCGGCCTCGGCCACGCCGGCCGCCGGCAAGCCGGTCACGTGGTTCAGCCTCGACCCCGCCCACCCGATCGTCCGCGCCGCCGTGGCCGAAGGCGGGTCGGCGGTGGTGCGCGACGGCGACGCGCTCGTGCGCATCGAGGGCGCAGTCGGCGGCGAGGCGACGCGCACCGTCGTGACGAAGGTCGACGCGGTGCCGATCGCGCACGGCGGCGCGGCGCGGCACAACGTGGCCAACGCGCTGTGCGCCATCGCCGTCGCCCACGCCCTGGGGCTGGACGACGACGCGATCCGCGCCGGCCTGGCGACGTTCGCGCGCTCACCCGACGACAACCCGGGCCGGCTGCACGTGCTCGCGCTCGGCGGCTGCACCGTCGTCGTCGACTACGCCCACAACCCGCACGGCCTGCGCGCCCTGGCCGACGTCGTGAACGCGCTGCCGCCGGGGCGGCGGATCGTGCTGCTCGGCCAGGCCGGCGACCGCAGCGACGACGACCTGCGCGACCTGGCGGCGGCGGCGATGGCAATGCGGCCGGACGTCGTGGTGGTGAAGGAGCTGGCCGCGATGCTGCGCGGGCGGGCGATGGGCGAGGTGCCGCAGGTGCTCGTGGCGGCGCTGCAGGGGCTGGGGATGGCGGAGGGCGCGATCCTGCGCGCCGACGACGAGATCGCCGGGGCGCAGCGGGCGCTGACCCTGGCGCGGGACGGCGACGTCGTCGTGCTGCCGATCCACAAGCAGCGGGGCGAGGTCATGGCGTGGTTGGACGGGTTGGTCGCATCCGCCTGGACCCCCGGCCACACAATCCCCCCGTAGGGGCGGCCCCCCGTGGCCGCCCCCCGCCGCCCCCACCGCCCCCATCGCCCCACCCCACCGCCCCCCACCGCCCCCCATCCCCCATCGGCGTCCCGTCGACGCGTGCGATGGCATGCGTTGTCGGGCGGAGGGCGGCCGCGGGGGGCCGCCCCTACCCTTGCCCGGGTGGGTCGCGGGCCGTATCATCGCCCGCCTATGCGCGTCCTCTTTCTGCTCACGTACTACCACCCCCATTGGACCGGCCTCACCGCGTACGCCCGTCGCATCGCCGAGGGGCTGGCGCGGCGCGGGCACACGGTGCATGCGCTGGCGACGCAGCACGATGCGGCGCTGCCGCTGCAAGAGGTCCACCACGGCGTCCTCATCCACCGGGTGCCGGTGACGCACCACCTCAGCCGCGCCAGCATCGCCCCTGGCCTGCTGCCGGCGCTCGACCGGCTGCTCAAGGACGTCGATGTCCTCTCGGTCCACATCCCGTTCCCGGAGGTGCTGCCGGCCACGGCGCTGGCGCGAGCGCGCGGGGTCAAGGTCTTCCTGACCCACAACGGCGACCTCGTGCTGCCCAAAGGGCCGGCCAAGCGGCCGCTCGAGGCCGGCTACTACCTCTCCACGGGGCTGGCCGGGCGGCTGGCCACCGGCGTCATCCCGCAGACGCGCGACTACGCCGCCTCGTCGGCGTTGCTGCGGCCGCTCTGGGACAAGCTTCACTTCATCTACGCCCCGGTCGACCAGCCGCCGCCGGACCCGGCCCGGGTGGCCGCCTGGCGGACCGAGCTGGGACTCGACGGCAAGGTGCTCGTCGGCTTCGCCGGGCGGTTCGTCGAGGAGAAAGGGTTCGACTTCCTGCTCGAGGCCGTGCCCGATATCGTCGCCCAGCTGCCCGATGTCCACTTCGTGTTCGCCGGCGAGGCCGAGATCCCGTACGAGCGCTTCTTCGACACCCACCGCGCCAAGCTCGAGGCGCTGCGCGACCGCTTCACGATGCTGGGCCTCATCACCGACGACCAGCGCATGGCCGACTTCTACGGCTTGATCGATCTCTTCGCCCTGCCCAGCCGCTCCGACTGCTTCCCGTCGACGCAGATCGAGGCCGTCCGCGCCGGCACGCCGCTCGTCACCGCCGACATCCCCGGCGCACGCGAGATCGTCCGCGTCACCGGCATGGGTCGGATCGTCGCCGCGCGCGACCCGGCGGCGCTGGCCGAGGGCATCGTCGACGTCGCGACCCATCTCGACGACTACCGGGCGCGGCACGCCGTGGCGCTCGACATCTTCGATCCCGACAAGACCTTCGCCGCCTACGAGGACGTCTTCGAGCGGGCGATCGCCGGCACGCTCTGACGCGCGCCGGCACGCCCGACCATCGCCGCCGAGACGGGCTCGGATCGGCCGCACGGAGGGGCCTGGTCCATGGCTGAGCAAGTCGTCACGCCGCGCATCCGCGGCCACATCGCCACGAACGCCCACCCGACCGGCTGCGCCCGGATGGTCGAGGGGCAGATCGAGCGCGCCCGCGCCGCCGGCCTGCCGGCGACGGGCGGCCGGGCCCTCATCCTGGGCGCCTCGACCGGCTACGGCCTGGCGACGCGGGTCGCGGCCGCGTTCGGCCGCGGCATGGACACGATCGGCGTGTTCTACGAGCGCCCGGCCAAGGGCGACCGCACCGCGTCGGCCGGCTGGTACAACACCGTGGCGTTCACCCACGCCGCCCGGGCCGCCGGCCGGCGGGCCGCGAACATCAACGGCGACGCGTTCTCGGCCGAGATCCTCGACCAGACGCTCGACCTCGTAGCCGAGTGGGGGCCGCTCGACCTCGTCGTCCACAGCGTCGCGGCGCCGATGCGGACCGACCCGACGACGGGCGTGACGTACCGCTCGGTCCTCAAGGGCATCGGCGCGACGGTCGTCGAGAAGTCGGTCGACATGCACACGAACCAGGTCATGACGGCCGAAGTGCCGGCGGCCAGCGACGAAGAGATCGAGGGGACGGTGGCCGTCATGGGCGGCGCCGACCTGGCCCGCTGGGTCGACGCGCTGTTGGCGCGGGGGCTGCTGGCCCGCGGGGCCCACGTGGTGACGTACTCCTACATCGGCCCCCAGGTCACATGGCGCTTCTACCACCAGGGCACGATCGGCCGCGCCAAAGCCGACCTCGAGGCCACCTGCCGCCGCCTCGACGGCGTGCTGCAGGAGGCGATCGGCGGTCACTGCTACGTCTCGGTGAACAAGTCCGTCGTCACCCAGGCCTCGGCGGCGATCCCGGTCGTCCCGCTCTACGTCAGCATCGCCTATGGCGTGATGAAGGAGCAGGGCGTCCACGAGGAGCCGATCGACCAGGCGATCCGCCTGCTGCGCGACCACATCGGGCCGAGCGTGACGCCGACCTTCGACGCCGAGGGGCGCATCCGCCTCGACGACCGCGAGATGGCGCCGGCGGTCCAGTCGGTCGTCGCCGATCGCTGGCCGCAGGTCGAGACCGAGACCCTGGATCACCTGACCGATTGGGCGGGCCTGACGCTCGCCTTCCGGCAGCTGTTCGGCTTCGACGTCCCGGGCGTCGACTACGACGCGCCCGTCGAGATCGACCTGCCGCTGCCGTGACCGACCGGGGCGCGGCGGCGTGCGCCGCTCCGCCGACGCCACCGGCCCAAGGGGGTCCCGATGTCCTACGCCCCGCCCACCGCGACCGCCCCGGCGCCCGCCCGCGCCGCCGCCGACGCACCGTCGGCCGAGGCGCTGCGGGCCGAGTTCCTGCTCGACCCCGACATCGTCTTCCTCAACCACGGCTCGTTCGGCGCCTGCCCGCGGCCGGTGTTCGAGGTCTACCAGGCCTGGCAGCGCGAGCTCGAGCGCCAACCCGTCGCGCTGCTCGGCCGCCGCTTCCCCGACCTGATGCGCGCCGCGCGCACCCACCTGGCCCGCCACGTCGGCTGCCACCCCGACGACGTCGTCTACGTCCCGAACGCCACCCACGGCGTCAACATCGTCGCCCACGCGCTGGCGCTGGGGCTCGGTCCCGGCGACGAGGTGCTGACGACCGACCACGAGTATGGCGCCTGCGACCGCGCCTGGCGCCTCGTCGCCCGCCGCTGCGGCGCCAGCTACCGCGCCGTGCCGATCGACGCCCCGCTGACGACGCACGCCGACCTCGTCGAGACGGTCTGGGCCGCCGTCGGGCCGCGGACGCGCATCCTGTTCCTGTCCCACATCACCTCGCCGACCGGTGTCGTCTTCCCGGTGGCCGAGCTCTGCCGGCGGGCCCGCGCCGCCGGGATCCTGACCGTGATCGACGGCGCCCACACGCCGGGCCAGATCCCGCTCGACCTCGACGCGCTGGGCGCCGACGCCTACACCGGCAACCTCCACAAGTGGCTCGGCGCGCCCAAGGGGGCGGCGTTCCTCCACGTCCGGCGCCCGCTCCAGCCGCGCATCGAGCCGCTGGTGGTGAGCTGGGGCTGGGAACCGGACGCCGCGTTCTGGGCCTACGACAGCCCGTTCGTGGCCGCCCACGAGCTGACCGGCACCCGCGACCCGTCGGCCTACCTGGCCGTGCCGGCGGCCATCGCCTACCAGGCCGAGCGCGACTGGGACGCCGTGCGCGCCCGCTGCCGCCGCCTGCTCCGCGAGGCGCGGGCGCGCCTCACCGCCCTGCCCGGCGTCACCGCGCTCCACCCCGACGACGACGCCTGGACCGCCCAGATGGTGGCGGTGGCGCTACCGCCATCTGTCGACGCGGCGGCGTTCAAGGCGCACCTCTACGACGACTTCGGGGTCGAGGTCCCGATCATCGTCTGGAACGCCCGGACGCTGCTGCGCGTGTCGGCCCAGGGCTACAACACGCGCGGCGACGTCGACGCCCTCGTGGCGGCCGTCGAGGCACGGCTCGAGGGCTAGCGCGGCGGCTCGGTGGCGCCTGCCGGGTCGCCCTCGATCCGAGCGCGCCGCGCCCTCGTCCTCGCCGCGCCTCGCTTCGACGCGATCCGACTACCGGCCCTCGAGCTCCCGGACGTAGGCCACGATGTCGAGCAGGTCGTCGTCGGAGAGGGCCGGGTTGCCGCCCTTGGGCGGCATCGCCACGCCGGTCGTGTTGAGCGGATCGGTGGCGTCGCGGCCGACCTTGAGGAACGCCACCAGCTCGGCGTCGGTCTTGTCGGCGGCGAACGTGCTGGTGGTCAGGTCCTTGCCGAGGTTCGGGATCCCCTTGCCGTCCGGTCCGTGACAGGCGGCGCAGGCGATGAACAGCTCCTTGCCGTGCGCGGCGTCGCCCCCCGACGCCTCGACCTCTTCCGCATCGTCGTCCGCGTCGTCCCCGGCCTCGGCCTGGCCGCCGCCGGCGACAGCGGTTTGGGCGGCGTGCTCGTCCTCGGGCGGCACGCCGCAGCCGGCCAGGGCGAACGCGAGGCCGGCGCACGCCAGCGCGGCGGCGAGCGGGAGGCGGAGGGTAATCGTCATCTCGAACGCTCCTTGGGCGGCGGCCGATCGGCCGCGATCGGTTCGGCGGGGCGGCGCACAGGGCGCCGCACGCCGCCGGCTCACGGGTGGCGGGTCGCGGGCGGGTTCGCGCCGCGCAGGTCGTCGAACGACACGACGGTCGCCCCGACCGCCGCGGCATACGCGGCGGCCCGCTCGGCGGTCGCGAAGGCGGCCAGGCCGCTGCCCATCGGGCTGCGAATGCCCTCGCCACGGACGAAGTGGGCCGTCGCGCCGTCGAGCCAGGCCAGGCTGTCGAGGTCGTGAACGTACCAGCGGCGCACGACGAGGTCGTCGTGGTCCCGATGGTACGAGAACATGTCGCCGATGTCATCAAATCGCCGCGGTTCGGGGCCGGCGTCGCCGTCGACGATCGTGGCCGCCGCGAAGCGCTCGTCGGACAGGATCATGCCGCAGGCGTCGCAGACATCCTCGCCGTAGACGATCTCCGGCGGCGCCAGCGGGTCGGCCGGCTCGCCGCAGCCGGCCAGCGCAAGGGCGAGCGCGCCGGCGACGACGGCCAGGCGGGCGGCAGCGGCCGGGCGGCGGGTCGGGTAGACGGTGGGCAGCATCGCCCTCTCCTCGATCGTGGTCAGCGGATGCCGCGGCGGCCGAAGACCAGGCCGGCTGCCAACAGCGGGACGACGCTCCAGGCGACGAGCACGCCCGCCAGCACCGCCACCAGCGCGCTGCCGAGGGCGCGGTTGGCGTAGACGCCGGCCGGCCCCAGGACGTCGAGCGTGCCGGTGATGGCGGCGATGGCGCCGATCCGGTAGGCCTCGAGCGGGTTGAGCAGCGTCAGCGCCAGCAGCGTGCCGACGTCGAGGCGCATCGTCACGGCGGTGCCCATGAGGCCGAGGTCGCCGGCGAAGACGAGCGCCAGCCAGACGAACAAGGCCACGCCCGTGGCGGCGCTGGTGCGGCGCGTGGCGGCCGAGATCAGGAAGCCGATCGACAACGTCGCCAGCGCCAGCAGCGCCGCCGCCGCCACTACCTGGGCGTAGGCCCAGGCCTCGACGCCGCCGCCGCGCAGCGCCACCCAGGCCCCGGCCAGGCCGAAGCCGAGCAGCAGCGCCGCAACGAGCGCCGCGGCCAGGCCCAGCACCTTGCCGATGAGCACCTCGGCGCGCGTCACCGGCTGCGCCAGCAGCGTCGCCAGCGTGCCGCGCTCGCGCTCGCCGGCCAGGCTCTGGGCGCCGAGCGTCAGGCCCATGAGCGGCACGACGAGCAGCACCAGGTTCACCAGCCCGGCGGCAGTCCGGCCGAAGCCGGCGAAGCCGGCCGTGCTGCGGTCGCCCAGGCCCAGCTGCGACAGGCCGATGGCCAGCAGCGCGAAGGCGGCGGCGTAGAGCAGGAACCAGCGGTTGCGCAGGGCGTCGCGCACCTCCTTGCGCGCCACCAGGGCGATCACCAGGGCGTCCATGCGCCGTCCTCCAGCATGAGATCCTCGACCGCCACGTCGGCCGCCACCAGGAGCTCGACCGGCGCCGCGCGCCGGCCGGCCGCCACCCGCACCAGGATGCCGCGCCCGTTGGCGTGGGTCTCGAACCCGCCCTTGGCCAGCGCCGCCAGCGCCGCCGCCTCGTCCGCGGGGGCCACGACGAGGCGCAGCGTGGCGTAGGGGTAGAGGGCGGCCTCGAGGGCGTCGGCGGTGCAGGTCAGCTGCACCCGGCCGCTCTCGAGGACGACGACGTGATCGGCCAGCGCCTGGACCTCGGCCAGCCGGTGCGTCGTCACCACCAGCGTCTTGCCGCCGGCGCGCAGCTCGGCCAGCAGCGACAGGAAGTCGGCCCGGCCGGCGGCGTCAAGGTTGGCGGTGGGCTCGTCGAGGAGCAGGATGGGCGGGTCGCCGAGCAGGGCGGCGGCCAGCGCCAGGCGCTGCTTCATCCCGCCCGAGAGCGCCCCGACCCGCTTGGCGCCGTGCTCGCCCAAGGCCACGCGGTCGAGCAGCTCGGCGGCGCGCGCGATCGGCGCGCGGCGCAGCCGGGCCAGCCACTGCAGGCACTCCAGCGCGCCGAGGTCGTCCCAGAACGCCAGCTGCTGCGGCACGTAGCCGATCTGCCGCCGCGCCTGGCGGCCGCGGGCCGGGACGGCGTGGCCGCCGATCGAGACGGCGCCCTCGAACGGCAGCAGGCCGAGCATCGCCCGCAGCGCCGTCGTCTTGCCGGCGCCGTTCGTGCCCCACAGCGCCACGCCGCCCCCCGGCGGGACGTCGAACGACAGCGCGTCGAGCACCGTGGCGCCGCCGAGGCGGACCGTCAGGTCGCGGACGGTGATCATGCGGGGCTCCCGTGGCGAGCGGCGACCGGATCCCGCGCGGCGCCCAACCGGCCGCCCCAGCGCATGACGGCCGCGGCGACGGCGAGGCACAGCGCGGCGAACGCGGCCAGCGGGCCGCGCGGCGCCGGGGTGGGCGCCAAGGCCACGGCCGGCGGCCGCGTGAACGGCGCGGTGTCCTCCAGCGTCGGCGCCGGCCGGAAGGTCGGGAACGCCCGCGCCGCCAGGTCGAGCGCCGACTGCGCCGGGCTCAGCGTGAACAGCCGCAGCGCGGCGTGGTCTTGGAGCAGGCTGTGGAACAGGCTGACCTCGGCATGGGGGACGTCGCCGACGCCGTCGCCGTCGGCGTCGAAGCCGGCGTAGTTGCTCCAGTAGTTGCCGACCCCGTCGACCGTCCAGTCGTTGCCCTCGAACGTCCCACTCGTGACCACCGCTACCTGCTGCAGGTTGTCGGCGAAGCGGTTGGCGGTGAAGGCGTTGCGCTTGACGGACGGCACGAACGCCAGGCCGATGTCGTTGTAGGCGATCGTGTTGCCGGTGACGTCGTTCGTCGTGGCCGGGTCGAGCGGGCTGTTGTCAAAGTAGATGCCGGTGCGGTTGCCGGCGATGACGTTGCCGTCGATGACGATGGCGCTCGACTCCTTGAGCGCCAGCCCGTAGCCGCTGGGGCCGAAGTTGCCCGTCAGCTGGTTGGCGCGGTACGCCAGGTTGGCGCTGTACATGGCGTAGGCGCCCACGTAGTTGCGGTGGAGGCGGTTGCCCTCGACCTGGCTGCCGGTGGCGTACATGAAGTGCAGCCCGTAGCGGCTGCCGGTGACGACGTTGTCGCGGACGGTGACGTCGTCCGAATACCAGATCACCACATCGCGCGACGCCCGGATCGTGTTGCCCTCGAGGTGGGCGCCGGCGGACTCCCAGAAGCGGATCGCGTCGCCGCGCCGCGGCATCGGGAGGTCGCGGCCGACGATCGTGTTGCCGCGGACCATCGAGCCGGGCGCCCGCTGGAGGTCGATGCCGAACAGCACGTCCTCGAGGCGGTTGTCCTCGATCGTCACCGGGGCGAAGGCCGCCACGCCGGCGTCCTCGCGGTCGTTGCGGGCGCCGCTGTTGCGGATCGTCAGCCCGGCCACGCGCGCGCCCGCGGCCCGCAGCGTGACCACCGTCCCCACGCCGCCGCCGTCGATCACCGCGCCGTCGCGGCCGACGAGCGCGACGGCGCGCTCGACGACGACGGGCCCGCGGTGGACGCCGCCGGCCAGCACGACGGTGTCGCCGTCGCGGGCCGCGGCCAGCGCGTCCGAGAGCGACGCGTACGGCTGTCCGGCGCCGACGACGAGGTCGCGCGCCGCGGGGGCGGGCGCGGCCTGCGCGGCGGCGGCGGCCGTCGCCGTCGCCGGCCCGGCCAGCGAAGCGACCAGCGCGGCGGCCAGCGCGGCGCGGCGAAGCGCGGCGGACGGGGTCACCGCGCGTCGCCCTTCGCTTCGCGCGCCGCCGCCAGGCGGGCTTGGCGCCGGAAGTGCAACCCGAACATGACCATGAGCGAGGCCAGGCTGGCCAGCCACCACCCCGGCCGGAGCGCGGCGTCGGTCGAGAACTGGGCGATCGTGCCGTGGCCCAGGATGCGCGGCGTGAAGGGCTTGATCGCCCCGGACAACGCCGCGGTCGGGTCGAGGGACTGGCCGTAGTGGCGCATCCAGAGGTACATGTCGGCCAGGAAGATCAGCGGCAGCAGCATGACCGGCACGGCCAGCGGCGCGAACCACTTGCGGTGGATGAAGGCCAGGGCCAGGACCATGAGGACGATCGCCCCCAGGGCGACGGGCGCCACCGTCCTCTCGATGGCGGCGGCGGCCCCCAGCGGCTTCATGCCGATGTAGTGGTTGAGGCCGTCGATCTCGGCGATGTCGCCGCGGATGTGGTCGACGTAGACGGTCAGGTAGAGGCCGCCAGGGTACTGCGGCGCGTTGAGGCGCAGCTCCCACCACGGGAAGAAGATCGACGCCACGACGGCGGCCGCGCCGAGGACGAACAGGACCGTCGAGAGGATGAAGCCGGGGTGGCGCGCCGTCGCCTGGACGGTGATGACGTCGTGCTCGCGGGCGCCCAGCAGCGAGCGCAGCGGTCGTTCCACGGTGGACCCTCTGCTTTCCTTGGCGAACCGGTCGCCGATGATACCGCGGACACGGCGATGGGGGGCACGGTCCGCGGGACGGGCTCGTCGGGGGCATCCCGGGCCGGGAGCAGCGATGGCCCGGGATGCCCTGACGACGCTTCGCGCGACACCGCTGGACGCGGTTCGGCGCGGCGAACCGCGCTACCGCGCCGAGGCGGCGGCGTTCGAAGGCTCGACGAGCATGTAGCCGACCATCTCGAGGTGCAGCGCCGAGCAGAACTCGGTGCAGTACCACGGGTAGACGCCCGACTGGTTGGCGGTGAAGGTCACCGTCTCGGTCTCGCCCGGCTCGAGCGAGAGGTTGATGTTGTGGCCCGAGATCGCGAAGCCGTGCGTGGCGTCGCGCGCGGTCTCGATGTTCGTGATGTGCAGCGTCACGTTGTCGCCCTGCTTGAGCTCGACGCGCTCGGGCGTGAAGTGGCTGCGGACGGCCGTCATCTTGATCGTCACGTTGTTGCCGTCGCGCACGACCGCCTCGTCGCCGGCCTTGGGGGCCTCCGGATCGGCCGCCATCGCCTGGGTGTCCCAGCCGATCTCGGGGTAGGCCTCGTAGGCCTTGACCTTGTCGGCCTTGATGATCTGGGCGTAGTGCGGCTCGCCGATGCCGATGGGCGAGTCGTAGATGACGGGCATCTGCTCGCCGGCGCCGGTGATGTCGAGCAGCTGGAAGTTCTGCGGCAAGAGCGGGCCGACGTTGTTGAAGCGGTCGACCGACCACTTGTTCATCGCCACCAGGAACCGCCCGTCGGGGCTGACGGTGTCGCCCTCGGCCGCGGCCAGGTGGCCGATGTTGTACTGGACCGGCGTCTTGACGACGAGCTTCCAGGGCTCGGCGCCGTCGGTCCGGTAGCTGCCGCCCAGCGTCCAGCGGGCGACGGCGCTGTCGAGGAACAGGCTGGTGTAGGCGTAGCCCTTGTCGTCGAACTGGGTGTGCAGCGGGCCAAGGCCGAGCTCGACCTGCGCCTCGAGCGTCGAGGTGAACGGCAGGATCGGCACGCCGTAATCGTCGGTCTCGTGGTTGCCGGCGGCGATGGCGGCCTGGATCTTCTGGAAGCTGTAGACGGTGGCGTTCTGGTCGAGCTTGCCGCCGACGACGATGTACTCGCCCTTGGGCGTCACGTCGGCGCCGTGCGGGCTCTTGGGCTCCGGGATGAAGTAGAGCACGTCGTTGTCGATCGCCGTCTGCAGCGGCAGGACCTTGAAGCCGTTCGTGTCGATGGTCTGGCCGCCGGCCACGAGCTCGGCCGCCTTGTTCAGGTTCACCACGTGCAGGTAGTCCATGTCGTTCTGCGACACGCCGGACTCGAAGTTCACGCCGTCGGCGTCGGCCTTGCCGACCGCCAGCTCGGTGTTGATGCTGTTGCAGAACACCCAGCCCTCGCTCTCGAGCTTGCCGGCGTCGCAGAGATCCTGCCAGTACGGCGGCACCTCGAGCGCGAACGACTGCTCGGGGTCGATCCGGCCCTTGTCGCGGTCGAACTTCCAGAACGTGATGTGGCCGCGGTACTTGTCCTTGTACTCCGTGATCGGGGCGTAGGCGCCGCCCAGCGGCGTCGAGTACTGGCCGCCCTCGACGACCCACTCGGTGTTCGGCGTCACGAACATGCCGCCGTGGTCGCCGTCGCTGATCGGGTTCTTGACGATCTGCTTCGTCTCGAAGTCGCGCAGGTCGATGACCGCCACGCGGGCGTTGGCCTTGTCGCCGATGAACAGGAACTGGCCGTCGTAGTCGCCGGCCGTCTCCGACAGGGCCGGGTGGTGGGTGTCCGCCCAGCGCAGCTCCTGGTCGGGCTTGTCGCCGCCCTTCAGGATCGCTTCGCTCGAGGCGCTTCCGAAGCCGAAGCCCTGCCACGGCTCGGGGGCGAACGTGGCGATCACCTTCAGCAGCCGCATCGACGGGATGCCGATGACCAGCGTCTGGCCGCCGTGGCCGCCGGACGCGAACTGCAGGTACTCGTCCATCTTGCCCGACGGGTTGAAGGTCATGACGGCCGCCTTGACGTCATCGGGCGACAGCCCGCGCGCGCTGGCGATCTCGTCGACGGAGCCGGCGACCGAGCCGCCGGGCTTGGCCGCGCCGCCCGGCGCGGACGCCTCGTCCTCGGTGCGCGGCTGGCCGCTCGTGTCGACGTCGGCCCGGCGGCAGCCGAGCACGGCGGTGGGCACCAGCAGGGTGAACAGGGCGATCCAGAGAGCGCGTCTCATCCTCGGCTTTCCTCCTTGTGACCGGATCGACGGATCCGGAAGCCTCGCGGGTTGATCGTTCGCCGCTAGCGGCGCTCGGCCAGCAGCAGCTGTAGGTCGTGGGCCACCTCGGCCGGCGTGTACGGGCCGGTGAACGAGACCCGCAGCTGGCCGGACGCGTCGATGAGCCACAGCCGGCTGCTGTGGAGCGTCGGGTCGATCGGCGCGCCGTGGCCGCCGGCCGGGCCGGCGGCGTCGGCGGCGACGTTGCCGCCGGGGGCCGCCGCCGGGGCGTCGTCCGGCTCGACGGCCGGCAACGCGCCGTAGAGGTCGGCGACGGCGCGGATGTCGTCGGCGGCGCCGCTCAGGCCGACGAAGCGCGGGTCGAAGCCGCCCACGTAGCGCGCCAGCAGCTCGGGCGTGTCGTGCGCTGGATCGGTCGTCACCAGGACGACCGCGACGTCGTCGCCGGCCGGCCCGAGCGTCGCGACCGCTTGCTGGAGCCGCTGCATCGTCTGCGGGCAGACGTCGGGGCAGCGGGTGTAGCCGAAGAACAGGGCGGTCACCCGGCCGCGCGTCGACGTCAGCGCCCACGGCGCGCCGGACTGGTCGGTCAGCGAGAACGCGGGTGCCGGCCGCTCCGGCACGACCGCGAAGCCGGCCCAGCCGTCGCCATCGCCGTCGACCACGGCGGGCGCCGCCATCTGGGCCGACGCGACGCTCGGCGCCGCCGGCTCGGCCGCACCGAAGGACCGCACCGCCTGCACGGCGGCAGCGACGGCCAACACGGCCGCGACGCTCCACGCGGCGGCGCGCCAGGGCAGCGGTCGGCGCAGCCCGGTCGGCGCGGGTGGGGCCTGGATGGTCATCGCGATCCTCCTCGAGCCGCGGCGGTGAGGCCGGGGGCGGTGTTCGGCGGCGACGGCGTCAAGCCGCTCTCGACCAGGGCGCCGACGAGCTCGGCGAGCGAGAGGTGGTACGTCCGCGCCACGTCGCGCAGCGTGCAGAACCGGGCGAGGGTGCAGCCGGCGCAGGCGGTCCGCATCCGGACGAAGGCCATCGCACACGACGGGCAGCGGGTCAGGACGTCATCGACGGTCCATTCGGCCCACCGCTCCTCGTCCTCGACGGTCATCGGCCCCTCCGCCACGCCTGGCGTCCCGACCGGACGCGCGGACAGCCTACCCGGGCGGGGAGGGGGCGAGGTTGCGCCGGCGCAAGTTCACCGCCGGTTGTCGGCGGGTGCGACGACAACCGGCCAGATGGCCAGGTCGGTAGCTGTACGGGGGGTTGGGGGGTCGGGGGGTCGGCGAAGCGGGAACCGACGGCAGCGGGCGAGCCGGTGCCGCGCGCTCGGACCGGCTAAGAGTCCCGAACAAGACCGGCGCGACGACGGGCCTTAGCCCTGTAGAGATCCGAGGCCGTGTGGTCTTGGTAGGCTCTCTAGCCCGGCGTCGGCAGGTCCTCGGCGATGGCGACGAGGTCGTGCAGCCGGCGGATCACGATCCGCTTGCGGCCGGTGTCGAGGATGCCGGCGGTCTCCCAGCCTGACAAGACGCGGCTCACCGAGAACATCGTCGTGCCGGTCATCTCGGCCACGTCCTGGCGCGTCAGCGGCAGGTCGATGCGCACGCCGTCGGCCTCGCGGACGCCGCTCTGGCCGGCCAGCCGCAGCAGCGTGCGCGCGATCCGGCGCTCGACGCGCTCGGTGGCCAGCTCGCGGTTGCGGGCTTGGAATTCGTGGACGCGCTGGGCGACCATCTTCAGGCTGCGGGCCGAGAGCTCGGGGTGGCGGGCCATGAGCGCCTTGAACGCCGGCCCGTCCCAGCCGTAGGCCACCGTCGGCTCGACGGCCTCGGCCGTCAGCGGGTAGGGCGCCCCGGCCAGGACGGCGACGATGCCGAACCCCTCGCCGGGCATGATGAACTTTACCACCACCTGCTGGCCATCGGGCGTGACCTGGGTGAGCCGGATCCGGCCCTCGGCCAGCAGGTAGAACCGCGTGGCGTCGTCGCCCTGCAGGAAGTATGTCTCGCCGCTGTCGACGGCGCGCAGCTCGCCGGCCTGCGCCGCCTCGGCCAGCGCCGCGGCGTCGAGGCCGGCGAAGAGGTCGTAGCGCGCCAGCCACTCGGGCGTCGGATGCACCGCCCTGCTCCCTCGGGCGTGACAGCGACCGACGGCGCGGGTTGGGCGCCGATGGCGGATGCTGCGGTCCGGATTGTACGGCGATCCACCGCCGCCGTCGACGGCGCTCACCGGACCCAGACGTCGCGGCCGTCGAGCAGCACGTCGACGGCGCCGTCGCGGTCGGTGCGGCGGACCCGCAGCGGGCCGAGGCGCGCCAGTACGGCCGGGTCGGGGTGGCCGAAGCGGTTGTCGGCGCCGACGCTGATCACCGCCAGCCGCGGCGCCACCGCCGCCAAGATCGCCGCGCCGCTCGACGTCGCGCTGCCGTGGTGGGCGACCTTGAGGACGTCGGCCCGAAGGTCGAGCCCGGACCGCACCAGGGCCCGCTCGACGCCGGACTCGATGTCGCCGGTGAGCAGCACCCGCCCCATGCCGTAACCCAGCCGCAGCACCACCGAGCGGTCGTTCGTGGCGGCCTCGGGCGCCCCGATCGCGGCAGCCACGTCGCCCGGCGGCGGCCAGGCGACGGTGGCGACGACGCCGGCCGCGCCGTCGAGGGTCAGCTGCAGCCCGCGCCGGGCGGTCCACGTCGTCGCGCCCTCGGCGGCCACCGCGTCCGCCCAGGCGCGGGCGTCGGGCGTGTCGTGCGGCGCCTCGGGCTGGACGACGTGGCCGACGCGGTAGCGCGCCAGCACGGCCGGCAGCCCGCCGACGTGGTCGGCGTCGGGATGGGTCAGGACGACGACGTCAAGCCGCCGGTCCCACGGTGCGAAGCGGCGCCCGAGCCCGTCGAGGACGGCGCTCGGGCTCGGCCCGCCGTCGACGAGCATCCGCCGGCCGTTGGGGGCGACGACGAGGATCGCGTCGCCCTGCCCCACGTCGAGGGCGACGACGTGCAGCAGCCCGTCGGGCTGCGCCAGCGCCGCGCGCCAAGCCAGCGCGGCGGCGGCGGCGGCGCCCGCCAGCGCCGCCCAGCGGGCCCGGTCGCGGCGCGCATCGGGCGGGCGCGCGCCGTCGCGGAACCGGCCGACAACGTCGCGCAGACGGGCGACCGCATCGCGCGCCCGTGCCCGGGCCGACCGGCGGGCGTCGGGCATCGCCACGGCCAGCACGCCGGCGTAGTAGAGGGCGATGAGCGCCAGCGGCGGGCGCCAGGCCAGCGCCGCCCCCGGCAGCGCGGCGAACGCCTCGACGACGCGCACCGTCCAGGCCAGCGGCAGCCAGGCCACGGCGCCGACGGCGCGGCCGAGCGGCGGCGCGACGAGGCCGGCGCCGATCGTGGCGGCGCCGAGGCCCATGACGGCCGGCTGGACCGGGACGATCAGGGCGTTGGCGGCCAGGCCGGCGGCGGCCAGCTGGCCGGTGTGGCGGGCGACGATCGGCCAGGTGGTCAGCTGCGCGGCCAGCGTCACCAGGACCGCGGCGTTGAGCACGTCGCGCACGGCCGTCCCCACGCCGCCGCCGCCGCCGTGGCGGGCCGCCAGGCCGTCGACGGCCGCGGCCAGCCGGCCGGCGAAGGCGATCAGGCCGGCGGTGGCGGCGAACGAGAGCTGGAAGCCGAGGTCGCCGATGACGGCCGGCCGCCAGGCGGTCATGCCGACGCCGGCCAGGCCGAGGGCGGTGACCGCCTCGGCGCGGCGGTCGACGCTGACGGCGAACACCGACAACCCGCCCATGATCGCCGCCCGCACCACCGCCGGGTCGGCGCCGACGAGGAGCGTGTAGCCGGCGACGACGCCGATCGTGGTCGCCGCGGCCAGCCGTCGCCGCCGCCAGCGCCGCAGCGCCAGCTGCAGGACGCCGACGAGCAGGGCGATGTTGGCGCCGGAGATGGCGATGACGTGGGTGGTGTTCGTGCGCTGGAAGGCGTCGGCGACGCGGCGCGGCAGGCCGTTGTCATCGCCGAGGAGGATGCCGGTGGCCAGCGCGGCCTCGGGCTCGGGCAGGGCGTGGTCGAGGACGCGGCGGCCGCGGGCGCGCAGCGCGATGAGCGCACGTGTGACCGGCGAGCCGCGCGGCGGGCCGTCGAGGCGCTCGATGGCGGCGCGGCGCACGAGGGCGTGCACCCCGGCGCGGGCGAGGTAGGCCCGATAGTCGAAGTCGGGCAGGACAGGCGGCGTGACGACCTCGCCGCGCACCCGCAGCCGGTCGCCGTAGGCATGGACGGGAAAGCGCGCCGCCTGCACGAGCAGCCGTCCGCGCGCCGGCGCCCCGTCGACGGCAGCGACGGCCAGCCGGTAGTGCACGCCGCCGTCGCGCCGCTCGGGCTCGGCCACGACGCGCCCTTCGACCGTCACCTCGCCGCGGTCGCGCCAGCCCGCGATGTCGCCGGCCTCGAACCGCGGCCGCCCGGCCCAAACCCGCCCCGCCCCGGCCGCCAGGCACGCCGCCGCCAGCGCCGCCCGCGCGAGGGCCGGCCGGCCCCGCCACCGCCACGCCGCGGCCAGCGCCGCCACGCACAGCGCCGCGACCACCGGCCCGGCGCGCGCCGGCGGCGGTCCGGTCGGCGGCCACACCGCGTCGGCCACGGCCACGCCGACGAGCCAGGCGACGCAGAGGCGGGCGAGGAGCATGGGGGGAGCGTAGCGGGCGCTGGGCGGCGCCGGGAGGGGCGGGGCGACGGCGTGGCGACGATCCGGCGACGGCGCAGCGGGGCCGCAGCATCGCTGCGACTCCGGCGTTGGTGCGCGTCCCCTGCGAACACGACCCGGAGGCGGTCGGTCAGCGCGAGCGGGCTGCCGTGTTCATAGTGGCGCAGAACCGTGGTGTGCCGGTTCGGCGTGGCGCGGGGAGGGCGGAAGGGGTCCTCCCCGCGCCTTGGGGGCGCGGTGTACGCGGACGTGAGTCCGCACGGCTGGAATGACGCATCGCCCTCGCGCTTACGGATCCGCCGTTGCGGTCGGCGGCGGAGGCGACCACGTGACGTTTGGCCGCGGCGCATACAGCGGTGTGCTGCCAGGAGGCGGCGGCTCCTTGTTGAATCCTGCGTGCGAGAACACCGTGGGGGTCCCCCACGGAACCGTGGTCCCGTCGAACGTCAGCGTCGACGACAGCGGCAGGTGGTCGTTGCCGCTCGTCGGACGCGACCCGTTCGTCCTCGATGGTCGCTCAGCGCGCAGTGGCACCACGCATGCGGTCAAGAGCCCCACGCCGATCAGCCCATGGGCCACGACCACAGCCCAATTCTTCGCCGTCACTTCAGCATCCCCACGCCGATGGGCGCGGCGACGATGTTCGCGGGGCTCAGCTCGATCGTCGTGCGCATCGTCCACCTCCGGCGCGACGATCGGGCATCGTGAATCCCGTCGCCATGCGACGCGCTGGTCGGCGCCGTCCTCGGCAAGCGACGAGCCCCCTCACTCCACCCCCACCCCCCCCACCCGCACCAGCCCCGGCGCCACGTCCTCCCCCTCGCCGCCCGTCCGCGGCAGGCGCTCCGCCGTCAGCGGGTGGTAGAGCGCCGCTGCCAGCGTGTAGGCGCCGGGCGGCAGGTCGGGCGGCAGCGCCAGGTCGTGGCGGTCCACGATGATCTCGTCGGGCAGCCAGCCGGTGGTCGGGCGGGCGCCGGCGGCGGGCTCGGCGTCGTGCTGGGCCACCGGGCGGCCGTCGGGGCCGAGGAGCTGGACGGTCACCTTGAACGGCGTCGTCGACGGTCCGATCGCCCGCCACGCCAGCGTGACCGGCAGCGCGGCGCCCGCCGTGGCCGTCGCCGGCGCCGCGGCCGCGATGAGCCGGGCCACGTCGCCCAGCGCCGCGTCGAGCGCCAGCGGCAGCGGCTGCGGCAGCTCGGCCAGCTCGAACACGGCGCCCGAAACGTCGCGCGCCGCGATCGTGACCACGCCGAGATCGACCGTCGCCGCGCCGTCGGCGCCCGCCGGCCACGACGCCCGGACGTGATAGGCGCCGGCGGCGGCGTTGGCGTAGATCGGCAGGCGGAACGTCCGGCGGACCGTCAGCCCTGCGGGCCAGAGCGCGCCGTCCGCCGCCGCCGCCCCCTCGGCCAGCGCCGCGCGCCGGTCGGCGGCAACGGCGCCGCTGGCCGGGTCCTCGACCGCCAGCGCGATCGCCGGCGGCGGCCCGGCTGCGCCGAGCCGGAAGGCCAACGTCACCGGCAGCACCGAACCCGCTGGCACCGTCGCCGTCGGCAGCCCGCCGGCGCCGACGAGCGCCAGGCCGCCGCCCGCGTCGCCCGCGAGGGCCGGGCCGCCGTCGCCGTTCGCGCCGCCCGCAGCGCCGACGCCCGCCGCACCCCCTGCCGCCGCCGGCGCCTTCGCCAACCCGAGCCGGCGCGCCGCCGCCGCGGCCGAGCGCGACCGCCAGCCCGTCACGCGCAGCGGCGCGCCGAGGATCGCCGCTTCGCCCAGCGGCTGGCCGTCGGGGCCGAGGGCCGCCAGCGGCGCCGGCGCGCCCGTCGCGGCGTCACGGCGGTAGAGGCCGAGGACGACGCGGTGGTCACCGGGCGGCGTGCCGGGCGGCAGCGGTACGAACACCCGCTGGGCCGTCCACTCGTCGGCCGCCCAGGCGTCCGTCGCGCGGCCGCCCGAGGCCGTGAGGAGCACGTCGACCGGGGCGATCGGCTCGTTCCCGGCGGCGTCGACGAGGCGGACGGTGATGGACAGGGCGTCGTCGATCGGCGCCGTCGCGCGCCAGATCGTGCGCAGCGTGACGCCGTCGCCCGCCGCGGCCGTCCCGGCGTCGGGCGCGGCGGCGACGAGGGTCGGCCCGCCGTCGAAGCGCGCCACCGCCGGCGCCTCGCGCCCGCGCGGCAGGTGCAGCCGGTAGCGCTGCGCCGCCCGCTGGGTGCCGCCGATGTCGGCATAGCCCTCGGCCAGCCAGGCGAAGAACGCGGCGCGGTCGTCGCCGTGGAGGTAGCTGAGGTGGCTGTAGGGGCTGTCGGTCTCGAGCGCCACCAGCGCCGGGCGGTCGCCGGTGCGCGCCAGATCGGCCGCGATGCGCTGCCACGTGATCTGGCCGCTGGCCACCGCCCCCATCGACAGGCTGGCCGCGGCGTGGGTCGTGCGGCGCCGGGCGTAGAAGTTCAGCTCGGAGTAGTCGGACAGGACGACGTCGTCGGGGGCGGTCAGGGCGTCGATCACGTCGGCCAGGCGCACCGTGCCGTCCTCGGCGCGGGCGGCGATCAGATCGCGGTCGATCAGGCGCCAGCTGGCGATCAGGCCGACGGCCAGCGCCGCCGCCAGCGCCGCGCGCAGCCCGCCGTCGGCGGCGCGGCGCGCGCCGGCCCAGAGGCGCACGACGCCGAGCGCGAACAGGACCGCCAGCGCCGGGGCCAGGTAGACCAGGTGGCGCGGGTAGCGGTCGCGGGACAGGACGAAGAACGCCAGCGCCGACACCAGCTGCCAGGCGAACAGCCCCGCCTCGCGCCCCGGCCGCCGCCAAGCGTCCCAGGCCACGGCCAGCGCCACCGCCGCCAGCAGCGCCCGGCCATCGTCGCGCACGAACAGGCCGAACAGCCCGAACCCCTCGCCGATCACCTGCCCCAGCGGCTTGGCGGCGCCCTGCCGCAGGTGATGGCCGATCGTCGCCTCGACGATCGTCGCCAACCCGCCGCTGTAGGCGCCGATCGCCGCCAGTCCGGCCGCGGTGACGGCCAGCGCCGGCAGCAGCGCCGCCAGCGCGTCGCGGGCGATCGCGCCGGCCGGGCGGCGGCGGCGGCGGCCGTCGACGGCCAGCCACAACAAGAGCCCGCCCAGCGACCACGGCCCGAACAGCTTGGCCAGCGTCGCGACGCCGAACAGCGCGCCCGACAGCACCAGCCAGCCCCGCGCCGGCGGGTCCTCGCGGCCGGGCCGCGGCACGGCGCCCCGCGCGAACGCCGCCACCGCCAGCACCTGGGCGGCGAGCATGAACGGCTCGGGGCGGTACACCCGGCCGACGCCGAAGACGTCGGGCATGAGCAGCAGGACGACGACGGCGATCGCCGCCACCACCGGACCGAACAACCGCCGCGCCGTGGCCCAGGTGACGACGCCGGCGAGCATCGTCACCGCCACCGCCAGCCCCCGCGCCGCGGCCACGCTGGGGCCGGCGACGGCCATCACGGCGCCGCCGGGCAGCAGGAACGCCGGCAGCTGCGGCGTCAGGAAGTCGCGGTAGGGCCGCTCGCCCAGCGCCAGGCGCCAGGCGGCGTAGAGGTAGCTGCCCTCGTCGTCGTTGACGAGCCAGCTCGTCAGGTGACGGCTGTAGAAGACGGCCAGGGCGACGACGGCGACGAACGCCGCGACGTCCCAGCCGCGGCTCCGGAGCGCCGCGGCCGCCCGGCGCAGCCGCGGCACCCGGTGGGCCGGCACGGCGGCGGCGGTCAGTCGGCCGGAACGCCGGGCAGGGCGCGCCGGGCCAGCGTCAGCCGCGTCGCCGCCACGACATGCCCGCCGTCGGGCGCGACCGCTACGGCGGCGGCGCTCTTGGGCCCGTCGGCGGCCAGCACCCAGTTCAGGCCGCGGTCGACCGACCAGCCGACGCCGCGTGACGTGGCGGCGGCGACGATGCCGGTCTGCGTCACGCTCAGCACGACGGCGTCGAGGCCGAGCACCGCCTGGCCGGCGAAGTTGCCGGCGGTCTGCCAGTTCTCGCCGTGGTCGAGCGAGCGCAGCACGCCGCTGCTGGTGCCCACGAAGACGCGCACCGGCTCGGCGCTGCTGGCCGACACGAGCGCCAGGCTGAAGACGGCGCGGTCGGTCATGAGGTGGTGGTCGATCGGCGCCCAGCTGGCGCCGGCGTCGGTCGAGCGGTAGAGCCCGAGGTGGAGCGGCCGGTCCTTGCCGACATCGTCGCTGCCGGCCCAGATCGTGCGGTCCTCGGCGAAGCGGGGCGAGAAGGCGGCCGTCCGCCACGGGAAGCTGCCCTGGGCCGCCGTGGGGTTCCAGGTAGCGCCGCCGTCCGTCGAGAGCCAGCCGTCGGCCAGCACGGTGCGGTCGTCGGCATAGGCCGGCGACACGGCCAGGGCGCGCGCCGGGGCTGGGCCGGCGGTGCGCTGCCAGGCGGCGCCGCCGTCGCGGCTGACCCAGACGCCGCTGGCGGTGGCGGCGAAGACGGTGCGGTCGGTGGCGAACGCCGGCGACGGCACGAGGTCGCGGATCGTCTGCCCCTCGCCACGCGGCAGGGCGCCGTCGACGCGCGACCAGGTGGCGCCGCCGTCCGCCGAGCGGAACAGGCCGGCCGCCTCGGTGCCGGCGAGCAGCGTCGCGCCGTCGGACGGCAGGTAGGTGACGCAGGTCGGCCCGCCGTTGGGCAGCGCCTCGTAGGGGCGCTGCCACGAGCCGCCGTCGTCGGTCGAGCGCCAGACGCCGCTGCCGTCGGTGGCCAGGTAGATCTCGCGCTGGACCGGGACCGTCGGCACGGCGATGTAGGTCGGGGTCGGCGACGGCTGGCCGGGGATCGCCGTCGGCAGCGGCAGCGGCGACTTCCAGCTGATCGGCAGGAAGACGTTGTGGACCATCGACGGGTCGCGCCGGCGCGGCGTCTTGTCCTTGACCGGGATCGGGACGAACGCCCGGGCGAACGCGCCGCGGGTGCCCACCAGGCCGGCGTCGTCGGTGGCGATCGTGCGCCAGCGCACGCCGCCGTCCGTCGAGAGTGCGCCGACGATGCCGGGGCCGCGGCCGGTGACCAGCATGAGCGGGTCGGCCGGGTAGCCGGGCGAGAGCGAGAGGTGGTGGACGGCTTGGAGCTCTGCCGGCAGCGCCAGCTGGCGCCAGGTGGCGGCGTCGTCGTCGCTCTGCCAAACGCCTTGCTCGTCGAAGGCGAAGATCGTCCGGACCACCGGATCGCCCTTGCGCTCGAGGTCGTCGCCCCACTCCGCCGGCAGGACCAGGCCCTGGTGGCGCGGCGAGCCGCCCGCGGGGCCGAAGCGCGGCCCGGCCTCGGGGCCGGAGCGCAGCTCCCAGCTGCGGGCGTCGTCGGTCGAGCGGTAGACGCCGCGGTCGGTGCCGACGAACAGCGTCTCGTCGAACGCCACGACCGGCGAGTAGGCGACGGCGCCGGCGTGGTGGGCGGTGTCGAAGTCGAAGACGACCGCCGCCCAGGAGCTGCCGCCGTCCTCGGTGCGGTAGAGCTGCCCGTCGGTCAGCGCCACGGCGTAGGCCTCGGCTTCGTTGGCGTAGTCGGGCGACACGGCCAGGAAGCGCACCGGCGCGCCGTCGCCGATCGTCATGGCGGCCCAGTCGTGGCCGTCGTTCGTGCTGCGGTAGGCCTTGCCGTCGCGCGTGGCGACGAACACCTTGCCGTCGGGCGCGGCGACGACGTTGGCGGCGTCGGCGACGCTGTTGCGGCCGAGGCGCCAGGCCGTCCCGTCCTGGCTGACGTAGACGTCGTTGCCGGTGGCGAAGAGGTGCTGCAGGCCGCCGAGGGCGGGCAGGTCGATCGGGCTGACGGCCAGGTCGTAGACCGGGCCGCCGACGAGCGGGACCTCGGCCCACACGGTCGGCGTCGGGGTGCTCGACGGCGTCGGGGTACGGGTGGGGGTGCGGGTCAGGGTGGGGGTGCGCGTCAGCGTCGGGGTGCGGGTGAGGGTGGGCGTGCGCGTCACCGTGGGGGTGCGCGTCGGCGTCGACGTCCGGCGCTGGGCGTGGGCGCTGGGGGCGGCCAGCGCGGCGACGGCCACGGCCAGGGTCAGCGCGGCGGCGGCGCGGGCGATTCGGCGCATGGGTCTCTCCCGTGGGGTCGTGGCGGTCAGCTGCGCGACGCGGCGGCCGGCGCGTCGCCGGCGGCGTCGAGGACCTGGCGGACGGTGTAGATCGGCTTGTCCTGGGCTTCGTGGTACGAGCGGACGACGAGCTCGCCCAGGAAGCCCATCGACAGGAAGTTGACGCCCAGGATGACCAGCAGGACGGCCAGCAGCAAGAGCGGCCGGTCGCCGATGTTCTGGCCGTAGGCCAGCTTGAGCACCGTGAGGTAGAGCCCGACCACGACGCCCAGCGCGCCCGACACGATGCCGATGCCGCCGAAGATGTGGATCGGACGGGTGCCGAAGTTGCGCAGGAAGTAGAGCGTCAACAGGTCGAGGAGCACCCGCGGCGCGCGCTTGAGGCCGAGGCCGTACTTGCTGCTGCCGAAGGCGCGCGGGTTGTCGCGCACCGGCACCTGGCCGATCGTGACGCCGTACCAGCTGGCGGCGGCGGGGATGAAGCGGTGGAGGTTGCCGTAGAGCTTGACGTTCTTGACGACCTCGGCGCGGTAGGCCTTGAGCGAACAGCCGGTGTCGTTGAGCCGAACGCCCGTCAGGACGCCCATGACCCAGTTGCCCAGCTTGCTCGGGATCCGCCGCAGCAGCAGCGGCTCCTTGCGATCCTGCCGCCAGCCGCTGACGATGTCGTAGCCGCCGCGCTCCATCTCGGCCACGACGGCGCCGATGTCGTCGGGGTCGTTCTGCAGGTCGGCGTCCATCGTGACCACGACGTCGCCGCGGGCGGCGTCGAAGCCGGCCATGAAGGCGGGCGTCTGGCCGAAGTTGCGCCGGAAGCGGATGACGGTGAAGCGGGGATCGCGGGCGTGGACGGCGGACAGGGCGTCGAACGAGCCGTCGGTGCTGCCGTCGTCGACGACGATGACCTCCCACGCCCGGCCGAGGCGGTCGAGCGCGATCGCCAGGCGCTCGGCCAGCATCGGGATCGTCTCGACCTCGTTGAAGAGGGGGATGACGACCGAGAGGTCGGGCCGCCGCGCGCCGGCGGTGAGCTGGACCGGGGCCTCGCGGGTGCGGGTCGGGGTCATCGAACGGCTGTCCTCTCTGCGCGCCGCGCCGGCGGGCGCCGTCGGGCGGCCGGCGCCGGCGACCACGCGCCGGGCGGGCGCGGCGGGCCGTATTGTAGACGGGTTCCGGCGGCGGGTCTTGGGCGGCGCGGCGCGCCGCGGGACGCCGCCGTTTGCGTCAGCCGCCCTCGTCAGCCGCCGAGGTCGATGCCGAGCTCGGCCGCCTGCCACGCCACCTGGGCGGCCAGGCCGTCGCGGATGCCGACGCGCGGCGCCCAGCCGAAGGCGGCGCGGGCCTTCGTGGTGTCGGCCAGGGCGTGCGTCTGCTCGCCGGGGCGGGCCGGAGCGAAGTCGAGCCGGGCCGCGCGGCCGGTGAGGGTCTCGATGAGCCGGATGGCGTCGATGGCCGAGATCGTCTCGCCGCCGCCGATGTTGAAGGCCTCCCCGGTCGGGCCGTGCGCGATGGCCCGCGCGGTGGCGTCGACGCAGTCGGCGATGTAGGTGTTGCCGCGGGTCTGGTTGCCATCGCCGAAAACGGTGATATGCTCCCCGCGCAGAATGCGGTCGATGAAGATGTGGTAGCCCATGTCCGGCCGCTGGCGGGGTCCGTAGATGCTGAAATATCGCAGGATGGTCATCGGCACCGCGAAGTTCCGGTGGTAGGCCCGGACGAGGTGCTCGGCGGCCAGCTTGGTGACCCCGTACGGCGAATCCGGCGCCGGGACCCGCGTCTCATCGCCCGACGACTCGCGGCCGTACACCGACGACGTGCTGACGTGAACCAACCGCCGCCCGCCGCCAACCTCCCGCATCGCCTCGAGCAGCCGCTGGGTCGCCAGGATGTTGCATCCCTGGTACTCCTCGAAGGCCGTCCAGCTCTTGAGCAGCCCCCCCATGGCCGCCAGATGGACGACGCACTCCGCCTCCTCGACGAGCGGCCGCAGGTCCATCGTCCGCAGATCCCCCTCGACGAACCGGAAGCTCGGATGGGCCCGCGCCCCGGCCAGGTTCCGCTCCTTGACCGGCCGCGGGTAGTAGTCCGTGAAGCAGTCCACGCCCACCACCGAGTGGCCGTCCGCCAAGAGACGGTCGGCCAGGTGCGAGCCGATGAAGCCGGCGGGGCCGGTGAGGAGGAGGCGGGTCATTCGCTGAACTCTTGGGTGCGGGAGCGCAAAGCCACGATCCTTGAAGCGGCCAGGAGAATCTAGTATGGCGACGGACGGTAGCGCAAGCGAGCGCGAGCGGCTCTGGGCCAATGTGACGTTCCCGATCATCGTCACGCTGCTGGTGCTTGCCGTGGTCGGTTCCGGACATCGACGCGGCGATCGGGAGCCAGACCCCCCGACCCCGAACATCGATACCCCGGGGTCGGTGCCGACGCCCACCTTGAAGCCGCCTGGTCCGGTCGAGCCATGCTCGGTGTGTGCGCACGTGCAGAACACCCTCGGTACACCGATCTCTGGTGCCATTGTCGTGGTCAACAAGGTGGATGGCGCGAACGAGACCCAGGAAGGTGTACGGACCACAGGAACGGACGGGACGGCATGTGAGAACGTGGTCAAGGGGACGTATCGGGCCTACGTCACGCCTCCTTCGGGATATGCATATGCAGGTGTCACACCCGCACCAGCTACCTCTGGGGTTCCGTACGAAGTCTCGACGAACGGGTTGGGTACAACCTACACCGCCAACTTCGTGTATCTGCAGACGCCTTAATAAGCACTTGCAGACGCTTCGCGCCACGGCATCTGCATTCCAACGCGCTCCGCGCCGGGACGACGCAGACCGCGCCTCCAATACGACGAGGATTGCGTCATGAAGGCTGGAGTGTGGTGGGTCAACCTGTATTCTAACGGGCGAGGATGCAATCTCACCCATTGCGCAGCTCAGGCGAACGGATTTCACAATCAGATCACGGGTACGAAGACAAGTTCCCTTGGCGATGGGAACGCAAAGGACAAGCATTTCGAGCGTCTAGGTTACGGCTCTCCGATGGAAGGGGAGGACTTTCAGTACATTAGCCTGTGCGATATCGTGTACTTCTCAGGTCACGGCAACGAGAACGGCCCAATCTTCGGCGTGGACCAAGACAGCGGCCAGGCACTGACCAGCGAGTGCCGATGGGGGGGTGCACAGCTCAAGTGGATTGTGCTCGACGCCTGCCGCACCCTTTCTCAGGCCAATGTGAAGGGGCGCTGGGAGAAGGTCTTCGACGGGCTGCGCTACATCCTTGGCTTTGCCTCGGACAGCGCCGACGAACCTCACCGCGGCACGAAGCTCGCCGCCGAGCTGAACTCTGGCCAGTGGGCCATTCGTGAAGCCTGGCAGCGTGTGTGCGAAACGACTTGCGGCCAAACGTACGATCGATGGGCCTGGCTCAGGGCGACCGGATCCACGTCCACCGAAACGATCGATGACCGATGGAACGCCGCGAGCCTACCTCAGTTGCCGAACCCCCTCACCGGCACGGACTACCTCACCTCGTCGTGTTGACGCGCGCCGAGCCCCGCTACGGAGCGTCGCCGTGATCCCCGTGCAGTTCGCTGGGTCGTTCATCGTCGCGGACACGACGGTGCGCCTCTGGCCAGTCCAGACGCCTCGCGATGCTGCGCAGGCGCTCGCCACACTGGGGCCGCTCGTGGGCATCACCGGCCCCATCACACCTCATCCGGACTCGCTCATCATCTTTAAGGGCGACGGTTACCTTGAGGCGTTTAGCGCCAGTGATTCATGGAGATGGGTTGCGCGCCGCTCCCTCCCGGGCCATCTGGATCGGCCCCCCGTCCTGCCGTCCGAGGACGCGGCCAGCGCGGCAGCCTTGGTCGAACTCGAGCGCCTCGGCTACACAACCGATGTGGTGCCGGCCCTCGAGGTCACGTACGAGGAGCGGATCCCACCCCAGGAAGCAGTGACCAGCCACCGCACCGCGCTTCACGTGAACGTCCGGCACACCATCGACGGCCTAGCGGTCATTGGACCAGGCGCGAAGTCACGGGTGACGTTTGACGGCGAGGGGGTACGGGGCGCGTACCGGTTTTGGCACGATGTCGCCCCTGGGCCCTCGCTGCCGCTCATCCCCCTGTCGGCAGCGATGAGTATCATCTCGCAGGATCAGGCCTTCACGAACCTGGACGACCGGACTTCGTCGGTGACTTTCGAGAGTGTTCGCCTGTGCCACTTCGCCGTGCCGCCGTTTCAGCGGCCATCCCATCTCATCCCGGTCTACGAGTTCGTCGGCACGGCTGTGACACCCACGCACGGCGATCACCGCTTGGTCAAGCATGTACTCGCGATCAGCCAAATGGACGCGGCGGCGCACGGCATGAGCAGTGGGGATTCGCACTTCGCGACGTTGTTCTTGAGTGCGTGACGGGGTCCGAGCACGCTATGTATCAGCGACGGTTTGAAGCATGGCCACGGACACGTCCATTGCCTCGCGAAGCGACCCTATCCCGAGTCGTTCGGGTGCGACCGCCTCTCCGTCCGGCATCGAGCCCACGTCCACTGACTTGAGGGCCCGACCGGCGAGAATCCGCGTAAGACGTGCCGCTTGCACGCCAGGGATGTCCATCGCACACCGCAGCTGCAGCACGTTGACGCGCAGGACGTTCGCGTCGACACGTCGCGGTGGTCGCGACAGCGCCAGGACGTGAATGGCTAGCTCAAGTGCGTCCAGGGCGTCGCGGGCGAGCACCTCGCATGGCGCAAGTCCAAGACGATGAATGAGATGCCGGGCGGCGGCAGGAACGTCGTCGTGAGCCAAAGCAACGAGCGCCCGCTGCGAGAGTGCAAGCCCGAGCAAGACGTCGTCTCCGGACTGTGACGTCCTCTCAACGAGACACTGCAGTGCCTTGTCCGCGACCACCAGTTCTCCAAGGTCCACCGCGAGCTCGGCCTGCTGGTAGGCGACGAGGTCCGCCAGGTAGCGGCTGCTGATCTCATCCGCAAGCGCTGCTGCTTGCGCCAAATGATGCTGCGCCGCCTCCAGCTCGCCTTGCAGCTGCCTCACTGCTCCGCGCATGAGTTCGGCGTGCGCCACGAGGTAGGCGTTGTTTGCCTGCTCTGCCAGGGACGCCGCGCGCTGGGAGGCGCGCTCGGCGTCGTCAAACCGGCCGGCATCCAGCAAGATCTGTGCGCCCAAGGTGGCCGATACGGCCAGGGACTGTAGAAGACCGATCTCCTCGGCGACCTCCTCTGCCTCAGCCAGGAGCACCTCTGCAGCCCGCCGGTCGCCCATCATGATCTGGATGTTCGCCAGTGCGTTGAGCGTACGAGCGCGCGACGCAGTGGCACTGTGATCGGCCTTGGCCGCCAGGCTCAGTTCTAGTTCTCTTTGGGCAGCCGCGTAGGCACCTCTCTCCTGCCAAAGGCACCCGAGGTTGTGGTGGACCTTGGAAACGAGGTGGCGATCACCCATGTGCTCGGCCTCGTCTAGCGCCCTCTGCAGATAGGCCGCCGCATGCTCACGGTCGCCGATTCGCCACGCGTGCGTTCCGACGACGAATGCCAGGTATGCCGGATCGACACCCCCCGCTGCCGACGCGACCCCGAGCATCGGGCGGAGGTGATGAACCGCCTCGAGCGACCGGCTGCGCATCACCCAGTACATGTGGAGCGCATGGACAGCCTGACGGGTGATGGGCACTCGCACGGATTCACCGGTGACGGCTGACAGCATCGCATCGAGGTTCGGCCAGTCTGCGTCGAGGTACGACAACCATGGCTCCTGTGCCGCCCCCCCCTCGAGTTCGGGCGCGGCCTCCTCCGCCAAGCGAGCGAAGTAGTCGCCGTGGCGAGCGACGAGCACGTCCACGCCCGTCCGAACAAGCCCCTCCCCATACTCCCTCACCGTCTCCAACATCCCAAACCGCGGCTCCCGCTCCCCCGCCACGTCGATGCGCTGCAGCAGCGAGGCGTCGACGAGGGCCAGGAGGTGGTCGAGGGCCTCGGGGTCCTCGGTGACGTAGGCGGCGGCTTCGAGGGTCATGCCGCCCCGGAAGACGCTGAGGCTGGCCAGGAAGCGCTGCTGGGCGGGGGTCAGGAGGGCCCAGCTCCAGTCCATCGCGGCTTGCAGGCTCTTGTGGCGTTCGGGGATGTCGCGGTCGGCGCCCTTGAGGAGGCCGTAGCGGCCGCCGCCGAGGTGCCGTTCGATCTGGTCGGCCATCTGGGCCGGCGACAGCGCCGCGATCTTGGCCGCCGCCAGCTCGATCGCCAGCGGAATGCCCTCGAGCAGCGTCACCAGGCGGGCCACGTCGGCCGCCGCCGCGTCGTCGGCGGCGAAGGCCTCGCCGAACGCGGCGCGCTTGGCGGCGGCGCGGTCGGCGAAGAGGCGGACGCTGTCGTTGCCGCGGACGGGATCGGCGGTGACGGCGACCGTGTCCGGCGACGGTCGCGGCGGCAGCACCGGCATCGGCCGCGGCCGCGCGTCCGGCACGGGCAGCGGCGCGACATCGTAGACGTGCTCGGCCGAGTGCTTCAGCCGGTCGCGCGACGTCGCCAGGACCGTCAGGTCCGGCAGCGCGTCGCTCGACAGGAGGCGGTCGATGAAGGCCACGGCCGGCTCGAGCAGGTGCTCGAGGTTGTCGAGCACCAGCAGCGACGGACGCCGCGACAGCGCGGCGACGATCACCTCGTCGGCCGACATCCCCGCCGGCACGCTCTCGCCCATCGCCTTGACGACCTCGGCGGCGATGAGCGCGCCGTCGCGCAGATCGACGAGCGAGGCCGACCAAACCGCCAGGCGGTCGCGGTGCGCCGCCGCCAGCGCCATCGCCAGCCGCGTCTTGCCGATGCCGCCGAGGCCCTTGAGCGTGATGAGCCGCCGCGTCGGGTCGGCGATCCAGGCCCCGATCCGCGCCAGGTCGTCGCCGCGGCCGACGAACGACGTCGACGACGCCAGCGCCGCCGCCCCGGCGGCCGGCACCAGCCCGGCCGGCGGCGGGTAGCGGAAGCCCTCGCTGCCGCCGTAGCGCAGGCCGTGCACGGCCTGCGGCGCGGCCGCCGGGTCGAGCCGCACCAGGCCCAGCCGCTCGACGCGGCGGCCGATGTTGAGCTGCTGTTCGGCCGCCACGAGCAGCGCCGTCGCGTCCTCGCACAGCACCTGCCAGCCCGCTGCCGCCGCCACCAGGCGCTCGAGGCGGCCGGCGATCGCCGGGTCGTACGGGAACCCCGCCGCACCGGCGGCGGGCGTCGCCTCGGCCGTCACGAGCGCCAGGCGCAGCTGCGGCATCGTCGCCCGGTCGCGCCGCAGCGGGTCCTGCGCCGCCAGCGCCTCGAGCGTCGCCGCCGCCGCCTCGACGGCGTCGAGGGCGCTGGCGAAGACGGCGATGCGCGGCGTGACGCACCGCCCCGCCGCCTCACGCACCCGGCCCTCGAACAGACGCCGGGCCAGCGCCCGGCCCGCGTCGCGCTCGCGCGCCGCCTCGGCCGGGTCCGCCGGCGCCGCCAAGACCCGCTCGCGCTCGCTCTTGGGCAGCCAGGGTTCGCCGCGCACCGGGCTGCGCGCCACCCGCCGCTCGTCGGGCGCCTCGTCGGCGATGACGAACGTTAGCGTGCCCGACGGCAGCGGCGGGGCGGAGGCCTGCGGGGCGATCGGCGGCGGCAGGACCGGCATCGCGGCGGACGCATCGTCCGACGGCGCCGCGATGCCCGTCGTCGTTCGCCCCGCCCCCTCGCCGGCGCGCGCCGCCGCGATCGCGTCGCGCAGCGCGGCCTCGGGCGCCACGCCGGCCGCGGCGTGGTCGGCCGCGATCGCGTCGGCGGCGTCGCGGGCGCTGGCGTGGCGGCCGGAGGCCGCCAGCGCCGCCAGCAACGCCAGCGCCGCCCGGCGGTCGAGCGGGTCGAGGCCGAGCGCCCGGCGGGCGTGGCCGATCGCCCGGTCGGGGTCACCGGCCGCCAGCCGCAGCTCGGCCAGGCGATCGAGCGCGCCGAGCGCGGCGTCGGCCAGCGCCCGGCGGCGGGGCTCGGTCCAGTCGTCGTAGACGTCGGCCGCGAACGGGCCCGCGTAGAGGGCGGCGGCCCGCTCGAGGGCCGCGAGGCGGTCGTCGTCGCCGGTGGCCGACTCGGCCGCCGCCAGCGCCGCCTCGAACGCGTCGACGTCGGCCTGGCAGCGCCCGGCGGCCACGGCGAGCGCACCGCTGGCGGCGGTGAAGAACGGCGCCTTGGCCGCGTCGAGCTGCTTGCGGAGGTGGAACAGCTCGCAGGCCAGGTTGGCCGGACCGTTGGCCGACTCGGGCCAGAGCGCGGCGGCGATGTGCAGTCGGCCCAGCGGCGCGCCGCCCGCGTCGACGAGCAGCGCCAACAGGCTCTTGGCCCGCTGGGTGCGGAATACCGCCGCGCCCAGCGCTGGATGCACCGCCCGCACCGGGCCGAACAACGACACGCGCCAGCCCGCGTCCGGCGCGCTGGCCGGCGTGGCGAAGGCGATCGGTTCGTCGCTTGGCGCCGGACGGTGCGTCATGCGCGGGTCCTCGACGGGCAGCACGGCGGGGATGGGGCAGGGTGGTGGCCGGACGGTGGCGCGGACGAAGACCCCCGTCCTACCGCGGCAAGCATATCGCGCCCTGCAGAGGCGCACAACGGGCGCGCCACCGCCGGCTGCAATGAATCTGCCATGGGCGACGCACCCGGCGACGACCGACGGAAAATTGGCGCCGCCGCCCGGCTGCCCGCATCCTTGTTCGATCCACCCCCGGCCGGGCCGCCGTTCGTCGCGGCGCCGGCCCGTCCACGACCGCGCCGCGCCGTCGCCGTGCGGCCCGCGAGGTGCCCATGCTGCCGATCGTCCACGTCACCGGCGATGCCTACGCGCAAGGCCTGGCCCACGGCCGCCAACTGCGCGACCGCATCGACCACAACGTCGCCGTCTACTTCGCCCGGTTCCAGGGCGAGGGGCAGCTGCCGCGGTCCAAGGTGCTCGAGCGGGCCGGCGCGCTGTGGGAGCGCTGGTCGGCGCTCGAGCCGGCCTACGCCGACGGCGTGCGCGGCATCGCCGACGGCTCGGGCCACGACGTCCTGGCGGTAGCCGCCCTGAACGCGCGCTACGAGCTGCTCTACAGCCAGTTCACCCTCATGGCGCTGCACGCCGAGGCCGCCGTCGA
This sequence comes from uncultured Anaerolineales bacterium, assembly GCA_964651245.1. Taxonomy (GTDB): domain Bacteria; phylum Chloroflexota; class Anaerolineae; order Epilineales; family Epilineaceae; genus Avedoeria. Next base: position 70,587 of record CAZYVI010000021.1, read on the forward strand.
CGGCTGCACCTCGTTCGCCCTCACGCCGCCCAGCACCGCCGACGGCCACACGCTGATCGGCCAGAACTGGGACTGGATCCCGAGCGTCGAGGGGGCTGTGGTCGTCGAGCGGCAGCCGGACGGTTTCGCGCGCGCCGCGTTCACCGAGGCCGGCGTGTTCGGCGGCAAGATCGGCCTGAACAGCCACGGGCTCGGCCTGGCCGTCAACGGCTTGACCAGCCAGGACGACGATTGGTCGCGGCCGGCCGTGCCCTTCCACGTCCGGTGCTGGCAGATCCTCGGCGCGCGCGACCTCGACGCAGCCGTCGCGCACGTCACGCGCGGGCCGCGCGCCTGCAGCGGCAACTTCGTCATCGCCCAGGCCGGCCGCGGCGCCGTCGACATCGAGGCGGCGCCGATGCGGGCCTGCCAGATCACGCCCGACGAGGGTGGCCGGCTGGTGCACACGAACCACTTCTTCGACCCCGAGGCGGCCGGCATCGCCGAGACGCCGAACGTCCGGCGCCACCACTCGGTCCACCGCCTGGCGTGCCTCAAGGCCAGCCTCGCCGGCCGCACCGAGCTGACGCCGCACGACCTCGAGGCCCTGCTGCGCGACCACACCGGCCACGCGTATTCGGTGTGCCGCCACCCCGACCCGCTCGACCCGTCGGGCGACTACCAGACGGTGACGTCGGCGATCATGGACCTCGACGCCCGCGCGATGTGGATCAGCGACGGCCCGCCCTGCGGCGCGCCGTACCAGCATGTGGCGCTGTGACGGCGGCGGCGGGGCGGGCTAGGCGCCCTCGCGCGGGCACGTCCGAATGCCCAGCAGCCCGTACAGCGGGCAGCGGCCCAGCAGCCCGGTGGCCAGCGGGACGATGCCGACCCAACCCCACGGCGTCTGCGGCCCGTAGAACACCAAGCTGATCAGGCCGATCCCGATCACGACGCGCAGGGCGCGGTCCCAGGTGGCCATGTTGCGGTCCCAGAGCTTCGCCAGCATCCCATCCACTCCTCGCGGGGCGCGGCCGCCAGGCGGCGACCGGTCACGTGCGTCGGGCCGCGGGCGGCGGCGGACCGCCGCCGCGAAGCGCGACACCGCAACGATACCCGGGGCGGCGCGGCGCCGCATCCGGCGCGCGGGCGGAAGCGGGGCTGGCCAGCTGACCAGGCCGCGCGGCGGCGCGCCGACGGAGCGGGCGCGGCCGGCCGCGCGCCGAGCGGCGGCGCGGTGACGGCCGGCCGGCGGCTGCCGCCGTCGCTCGTCGCGCTGCAGTACCGCAACTACCGGCTGCTGTGGATCGGGCAGCTCGTCTCGATCGCCGGCAACCTCATGCAGAGCGCGGCGATCCTGTGGCACGTCAAGCAGTTCTTCCCGCCGCTGCCCGACGGCGGCACGAACCCGGCGGCGGCGCTGGCGCTCGGCCTGGTTGGGCTGGTGCGGATCGGGCCGATCATCGTCTTCTCGCTCGTCGGCGGCGTCGTCGCCGATGCCGTCGACCGGCGCTGGATGCTCGTCATCACCCAGGCGACGATGGGCGTGGCGGCCGTCATCCTGGCCGTCGTCACGTTCAACGGCCTCGACGCGATCTGGCCGATCTACGTCCTGACCGCCGTCGGCGCCGCGGCGGCCGCGTTCGACAACCCGGCCCGCAACGCCCTCGTGCCCAGCCTGGTGCCGCCGGCCCACATGGCCTCGGCCGTCAGCCTCAACACGACGATGTTCCAGCTCTCGGCGGTGGCCGGCCCGGCCCTCGGCGGCCTCGTCATCGCCACCCTCGGCCTCGGCTGGGTGTACGCGATCAACGCGGCGTCGTTCCTGGCGGTCATCGCCGCGGTGCTGTTCATGCGCGACGTCCCGCTCGGCGCCGGCGCCCAGGGAGGGTCGATCAGCCTCGGCGCGGCCTGGGAGGGGCTCCAGTTCGTCTTCCGCGCGCCGCTCATCCGCGGCTCGATGCTGATGGACTTCTTCGCCACCTTCTTCGCCTCGGCCACGGCGCTGCTGCCGATCTTCGCCGAGGACGTGCTCGACGTCGGCGCCACCGGCTACGGCCTGCTGCAGGCGGCGCCGGCGGCCGGCGCGTTCGTGACCGCCCTGGTCATGGTGCCGATGATCCGCCGCATCCGCCGCCGCGGCTGGGTGATGCTCGGCTCGGTCTTCGTCTACGGCCTGGCGACGGTGGCGTTCGGCCTGTCGCGCAGCTTCTGGCTGACGTTCGCCTGCCTCGTCGTCTACGGCGCCTCGGACATGGTGTCGACGGTCATCCGCAACGTCATCCGCCAGCTGGCCACCCCCGACCGGCTGCGCGGCCGGATGACGAGCGTCAACATGATCTTCTTCATGGGCGGCCCACAGCTCGGCGAGCTCGAAGCCGGCATCGTCGCCAGCCTCTGGGGCGCCGCGGCCTCGGTCATCAGCGGCGGCATCGCCTGCCTCGCCGCCACCGGCTGGGTGGCCTGGTCGACACCCGAATTGCGGCGCTACGAACGCGAGCCGGCCGAGGTGGAGGCGGCGGTGGCGTAGGGGCCCGGCCCGGCCACCGCGACGGTATGCTGACACCGCCCGCGACGATCGACACCCCCCGCGACGATCCCTGTAGGGGCACCCCTTGTGGGTGCCCTTCCGCAATCGACGCCGGCCGTGGGACGGATCGACCAGGGCGCCAACCGCTGAGCCCCACTGGCGACCCGTTCGCGGCGGCAAGCGGCGTATCAGCTGCCGTCCGATCGCCCGGCGATGAATCGCCGGGCTACAAGAACGACGCCGGCTCAAGCCGGCTAGAGGCAAGAGACAGGTAGCGCGACTTGCGGTTTGGTCCGTTACTCCTCACCGCCGCAGAGCAATCCCTGAAGCCCCGCCCCTTGTGACCGCGGCGAGACCGCCGCTGGTCCGCTCATAGCCGGCTTCAGCCGGCGTCGTTACTGTAGCCCGGCCGTTCACGGCCGGGCGGGGCGTGGCGGGGCGTGGCGGGAATCGGACCACGCCGTGGCCGCTCACTTGTCGGCTATGGGCACCCGCGGGGGGGTGCCCCTACGTTCGCCCCACCGCCCGCGCCCAGACGTCGTCCAACATCGCCTCGGTCAGCTTGCCGGTGAAGGTGTTCTGCTGGCTGGGGTGGTAGCAGCCGATGAGCCGCACGGCGCCCAGGTCGGCCTCGGCGCCGTGGGCGAAGCGCGGCGCGGGCCGCGGGACGGCCCAGCGCCGGGCCGGCGACGCCGCGCCGAGCGCCCGGCCGACCTCGAGGACCTTCTGCCAGGCGAAGCCGCCGAGGGCGACGACGACGCGGACGTCGGGGAGCAGGCCGATCTCGCGCACCAGGTAGGGACGACAGGCGGCCCACTCGGCCGGCGACGGCTGGTTGCCGGGCGGGGCGCAGCGGACGGCGGCGGTGATCCAGGCGCCGCGCAGCGCCAGGCCGTCGTCGCGGGCGGTGGCTTCGGGCTGGCTGGCCAGGCCGGCGCGGTGGAGCGAGCGGTAGAGCCAGTCGCCGGAGCGGTCGCCGGTGAAAATCCGCCCGGTGCGGTTCGAGCCGTGGGCGCCGGGCGCCAGGCCGACGATGAGCAGCCGGGCCGCCGGGTCGCCGAAGCCGGGCACCGGGCGGCCCCAGTACGTCTGGTCGGCGTAGGCGGCGCGCTTGGCGACCGCGACGTGCTCGCGCCAAGCGACGAGGCGCGGGCAGGCCCGGCAGGCGGCGACCTCGTCGGCCAGCGCGGCTAGGGCGTCGGCGGCCGGCGCCGTCACCACGACCAGCCCACGAGCTGCTCGAGGAAGGCGTGGGCCGTCAGGTCGAGCTGGAGCGGCGTGACCGAGACGCGCCCGGCCGCCAGCGCGCCGACGTCGGTGCCGTCCTCGGCCACGCTGGTCGGGGCGTCGCCGCCGATCCAGTGGTACGGCCGGCCGCGCGGGTCGGCGCGGGTGACGAGGGCGTCGCGGTAGACGCGCAAGCCCTGGCGGGTGACGGCGATGCCGGCCAGCTCGGCCAGCGGCCGCCCCGGGACGTTGACGTTGAGCAGCGTCTTGGGCGGCAGGCCGTGCGTCAGCACCCGCTCGGCGATGCGCGCGGCGACGGCGGCCGCGGCCGAGAAGTCGATCGGCCGGTCGGGCGGGGCGTCGCTGCCGGCCTCGACGCCGGGCGCGTCGAGCGAGACGGCGATGGCCGGTACGTCGGCCACGGCGGCCTCCATGGCCGCTGTCACCGTGCCCGAGTAGGTCACGTCGTGGCCGACGTTGACGGTGGGGTTGATGCCGCTGACGACGAGGTCGACCGGCCCGTCGACGAGCCCGAGCAGCGCCAGGGCGACGCAGTCCGACGGCGCGCCCGAGGTGGCGATGGCCGCCGTGCCGTCGGCGAGTCGCGCGGGCGTGGCGCGCAAGGGCTTGTGGAGCGTCTTGACGTGCCCCGACGCCGACCAGTTGCGGTCGGGCGCGACGACGGTGACGCGGCCCAGCGGCCGCAGCGCGGCGGCCAGGGCCGCGAGGCCGGGGGCCTGGACGCCGTCGTCGTTCGTCACCAGGAGGTGGGGGATGGGCATGCGGCGGTCCGCGGCTTCAGCCGGCAGCGGGCGGGCCGGCCGCGGCGCCGGGGACGTCGATCGGCGGCAGCGCGGCCTCGATCGCCGCGCGGTGGGGCTCGAGCCACGGCGGCAGGATGAGCCGCTCGCCGAGGTGGGCCGGGTCCTCGTCGAGGCTGAAGCCGGGGCCGTCGGTGGCCAGCTCGAACAGCGTGCCGCCGGGCTCCTTGAAGTAGACGCTGGCGAACCAGAAGCGGTCGATCTGGGGCGACGGCCGCAGGCCGGCCTCGTCGACGATCTGCCGCAGCGCCAGCTCGGCCACGACGTCGTCGACGCGCCAGGCCACGTGGTGGACGCCGCCGATGCCCCAGGTGCCGCGGCGGGCCTCGGGCTCGGCGCGGACGTCGAGCCGCGCCCTCGAGCCGCCCTCGCCGACCTCGAAGCGCTGCCAGCCGTCCTCGACGCCACCGCGCCGGAAGCCCAGCAACGTCGTCAGCGCCGCGGCCGTGGCGTCGAGGTCGCGCACCCACAGCCGCGCGGCGTCGAGGCCGCGGACCTGGTGCGCCGCCGGCACCGGGCTGCCCTCCCACGGCACGAACGGCCGCGGGTCATCGGTGCCGACGAGGGCCAGGTGGAGGCCGTCGGGGTCGCGGAACGATGCGACGGGCTCGCCGAAGCGCTCGCCGGGCGGGTCGACGGCGATGCCGGCGGCGGCGAGGCGCTCGCGCCAGTAGCCCAGGCTGGCCGCCGGCACCGCCAGCGCCACCTCGACGGCCAGCCCGGCGCCGGGCCGCGACGGGTCCATCGCCGGCCACGGGAAGAACGTCAGGTCGGTGCCGGGCGTGCCGGCGCCGTCGGCGTAGAAGAGGTGGTAGGTGTCGGGGACGTCTTGGTTGACCGAGCGCTTCACGAGGCGCATGCCCATGACGCCGACGTAGAAGTCGACGTTGCGCTGCGGGTCGCCGGCGATGCAGGTGACGTGGTGGAGGCCGTGGACGGGCGGCGTCCCGCCCGGTGCGTCGCTCACGCCCGCGGCTCGCCGCCGGGGGCGACGGCGTCGTCGCGGTCGTCGAACGTCACGCGCCCGTACACCTCGGCCAGCACCAGCGTGACGCCGATCGCTTCGAGGCGGATCGTGGCGTCGAGGCCCTTCGCTTCGGTGAACGTCCAAGCTTCGCCGACGCGTGTGGCGACCTCGATCGCAGGCTTCTCCTGGCTGACGAGAACGTACTGTTGGAGCGACGGCATCCGGCGGTAGCGCGACCACTTCTCGCCGCGGTCGGCGAGCTCGGTGGACGGCGACAGGACCTCGAGGACCACGGTCGGGTTGAGGAGCACGTCGAACGCGTCGTCGGCGAACTGGCTCGCGCCGCAGACGACGGTGAGGTCCGGGTACACATAGCGGTGGTCGTCGACGCGCACGCGCATGTCGCTGTCGTAGGTGTCGCAGCCGCTGTTCATCAGCTGCGTACTGATCAGGCGCGCCAGGTCCACCTTCAGCATCGAGCGGTGCCGGCTCCCGCCGCCCATCGCGACGACGACTCCGTCGACGTACTCATGTCTGGACGCGGCAAGCCGCTCTTGGGCAAGGTACTCTTCGGGCGTTACATGGTCGATCGTTCGAGGCAGCGCCATGGCCGATCCTGCTCCTTCGCCGCCGCGCGGTGGGCCTGTCGCGCGCGTGGCGACCGCTCCGAATCATACACGGCGCCGAGGCGCGGCGTCCGACGGGTTATGATTCGCCGATGATCGTCGCCGCCCTGCTGTGGTTCGCCCTCGTCGCCGCCGCCGGCGTCGCGCTGGTCGACGCCTGGCTGCCGCGCCGCGCCGCCACCGACGCCCTCGAGCGCGGCGTGCTGGCGATCGGCCTGGGCTACGCCTGGGCGGTCGTGGCGGGCCTGGCGCTGAACGCGGCGTCGTGGGGGCTCGAGGGGCGCGGCTTCGTGGCGGCGACGCTGCTCCTCATCGGCGCGATCGTCGCCTTCCGCCGGCGCGCGCGCCGCGACAGCCGCCCGGTCGACGCCCCGTCCGTGCCCGCCCCGCCCGCGCGCCGCCTCGACCGGCGCGCCTGGCTGGCCGTGGCCGCCGTGCTGGCTCTTGCGGCGCTCTACCGGCTGCCGAACCTGGGCTGGAGCGAGTTCCAGGGCGACGAGGCGCTGGTGCTGCACAAGGCGGCGGCCACGATCGACGGCCGCCACGACGCAATCTACGTCCACAAGAAGGGCCCGGCCGAGATCCTGGTGACGGCCGAGGTCTACGCCATGACGCGCCGGATCGACGAGGGCACGGCGCGGCTGCCGTTCGCGCTGGCGATGCTCGCCGGCCTGGCGGCGCTCGTCGTCGTCGGCCGCGGGCTGTTCGCGGGCGCCCGGGGGACGGCGGTCGGCGTCGCGGCGGCGGCGATCCTGTCGCTCAACGGCTTCTTCGTGGCGTTCGGCCGCGTCGTGCAGTACCAGGCGCTGGTGTTCCTGTTCGGGACGCTGGCGCTGTGGTGCGCGTGGCGGTATCGCCATGCCGACGACGCCGATGGTCACGGCCCGGCGGCGGGTCGCTGGCTCGTGCTGTGCGCCCTCTTCCTGGCCTGCGGCCTGTTGTCCCACTACGACGCCGGCCTCGTCGCCCCGGCCGCCGGCTACCTCGTCGTCGCCCGCTGGCGGGCCGTGCCCGGCGCGCTGCGGCGCGAGCGCTGGGCCGTCGCGGCGTCGTTCGCGCTGGGCACGGCGCTCCTCGCCTCGTTCTACGTCCCCCTCGTCCGCCACCCGTACTTCCAGTCGACGACGCTGCGCTACCTCGTCGACGTCCGCCTCGGCGGGGGCGGCGGCGAGGGCGGCGGGGCGCCGTACAACGCGCTGCCGAAGTGGGCGGGGCTGGCGAACTTCTACAGCAGCGCCCCCTTCCTGCTGGCCGTCGGCCTTCTCGTCGCCGCGGCCGTCACGATGCGCCTCGTCGCGCGCTGGCCGCGGGCGGGCTGGGCGATCGCGGCGTTCGGCGTCGCCGCCGTCCCGGCCCTCGTCCTACGGCCCGCCTGGTTCGCGCTGACCGACGACATCGAGGGCCGCAGCTGGGCGCTCGCCGTCGTCGCCGCGCTCGTCGTCGCGCCGCTCGTCGCCGGCCGGCGCGACGCGGCGTGGACGACCGTCTGGCTGTGGTTCGCCGCACCGTTCGTGTTCTACGCCACGCTCGTCGAGTCGCCACGAACCCACTTCCACGTCGTGTTCCCGGCGCTGAGCCTGCTGGCCGCCCTGGCCCTCCTCCCCATCGCGACGACCCTGCGCCCCTCCCCCAGCATTGGGGGAGGGGTCGGCGAGCGAAGCTCGCCGGGGGCGGGGGCCTTGGGCCGCCGGCGCGCGACCCTCGTCGCCACGCTGCTGGGCGCAGTCACCCTCCACGCCGCCTACTACAACGCCCAGGTCTTCCTCCGCCACGACATCGCCTACAAGCGCGCCTGGCCCGACGTGCGCGTCCCGCTGGCGTGGTACCCGTTCGACGACCTGCCGTCGAGCGGGTGGTTCGGGTTTCCGTATCGGGCGGGGTGGAAGGCGGTAGGAGGACTGGGTGGCGACGCCTTCGTGGGAACCTACGACTCGAACGAAGAACCCGCTGTGACGGCGTGGTACACACGCGGCGCGCCGCGATGCGGCGAGTCACCGAGCACACTGTGGATCGCATCGCGCGTCCAGGACAGGCAACCGGTACTCGATCCAGATGCCGACGAGGCGCCGGATGCACCGCCGGACGCAGCTGCACTCGAGGCGGCGGGCTTCTTCGCGTTCGAGGTGTTCGACGGAGGCGGCGGCGACTCGATCGCAGCCTGGTGGCGCAGAGCGTCGGACGACGTAACGCCTGGGCCACCGCTGTGGCGTACCGACGAGCGTGAACCGGACCCGCGCGGCCAGACCACGCTGGCTCGGCACTTCGACGATCGACGAAGCCACCCGCACTACGACGCCGGCCTTCCATACGACAATCCTGCGCGCCTCATCGACATCGATCGTGCCGACGACTTCGGCCAACCGCAACTGCTCAGGCTACTGGGCTGGCGGATGGATGCGGGCGCCGTCAACCTCGACGACCACGAACGAGGCGGTCCGGAGGGCGAGGTCGTCGGCGTCACGGCCGAGCCATCGCGGATCGCGACTGGGTTCGGCGGACCCTTCGTCCTCACCCTCGCCTGGACCGCCCTTGCCCCGCTCCCCCCGAACGCCCAGGTCTTCGTCCACCTCGAGCGCGAGGGCGAGCGGACGATCGGGCAGGACGACGGCCCAATCCGCACGCCCGTCGAGACGGTGTGCGGCGAGCCGCGGGCGCTGTCGTCGCTGGCGGTGGGCGAAGCGGTGCTGGACCGGCGGGTCATCGACATCGCGCCCGATGCACCGACGGGGGCGTACGACCTGCTCGTGGGCATCTACGACTACGAGACCGGCGAGCGGCTGGCAGTGAGCGGCGGGCCGGACGCGGGCGCGACGCGGGTGCGGCTGGCGACGGTCGACATCCCCCACAGCTTGGACGTTCGGTGACCGACCCCCGCCTCGCCCGCGGCTACCGGCGGGCCGCCGCGGCGTTCGCCGTCGGCTGCGCGCTGGCGGCGGCGGCGGTCCGGCTGCCGCAGCTCGACGTCTTCCTGACGCCCGACGAGACGCGCTGGGCCTGCCGCAGCACGAACTTCTACCACGCGCTGGCGGCGGGCGACCTGGCGGCGACGTACCAGAAGGAGCACCCGGGCGTCGTCACGATGTGGCTCGGCGGGCTCGGCCAGCCGATCGACGACACGGCCGACTGGCGCGTCGCCTGCCGCGACATCGACCCCAGCGACCTCGTGGCCGAGGCGCCGCGGCCGGCGCTCGACGAGATCACGGCGCGGCTATTCCGCGGGCGGCAGCGCGTCGCGCTGTTCGTCAGCCTGTGCGTCGGGCTGATGACGTGGCTCGTCGGGCGGCTGCTGGGCCACCGAGTGGCCCTGTTCGCCGGCCTGATCATCGCCCTCGAGCCGTTCTTCGTGGCCCACGGCCGCGTCCTGCACTTGGACGGCGTGACGACGTCGCTCATGACGCTGTCCGTGCTGTGGCTGCTGCTGTGGCTGCACCGCGGCCGCCGGCGGAGCGATCTGCTGCTGTCGGGGGCGATGGCCGGCCTGGCGGCCGTCAACAAGTCGCCGGCGCTCATCCTGGCCGGAATCGCCGGCCTGCTCGTCGCCGCCGACGCCATGGCCGCGCGGCGGCCGCGGTCGTGGCGCGCCGTCCCGCCCCTCGTCGGCCCGGTGGCGCGCGACGTCGTGGCGCCGCTGGCCATGTGGGGGGCCGCCGCAACCGCCGCCTACGTTGTGGTCTGGCCGGCGATGTGGCTCGCGCCGATCGACGTCCTGCGCAACGTCCTCGGCGGCGCCGAGAGCTACGCCGAGCAGGGGCACGAGGGCGGCAACTACTTCTGGGGCCGCCCCGTCCCCGACCCCGGCCCGGCCTTCTACCCCGTCGCCTGGGCCCTGCGGACGACGCCGGTGGCGATGGTGGGGCTGGCGCTGGTGGGGTGGTGCGCCTGGCGGGGGCGGCGCGGG
>CAZYVI010000022.1:0-64011 GCA_964651245.1 uncultured Anaerolineales bacterium
ACGACGTGCGACAGGCCCAGCCAGCGCAGCGGCGACCGCTCCAGCCCGTACGTCAACGCCCGCGCCAGCCGGCCGACGGCCGGGCGGCGCGCGGTGAGGTTGTCGTAGCCGGGGAAGATGCAGCCGTGGTGCACGATCGTGACCGCCGCACCGTCGGCGAGCCCGTCGAACAGCGCGCGCAGGCCGCGGCGGGTGTAGACGCGCACGTGCGGCGCCAGGCGGTTGCGGATCGCGTCGGGCAGGTAGTTCAACAGCGGTACATTGCCGAAGACATAGCGGCCGCGCCAGACGACGCCATGCGTCTCGAAGGGCCAGCCGCGGTTGGGGACGAAGATGATCACCCGCCCGCCCGGCTCGAGCACGCGCACCGCTTCGGCCACGGTGGCCGCATCGTCGGCCACGTGCTCCAGGACCTCGTGGATCAGCACCGTGCGAAACCGCCCGTCGCCGAACGGCAGGCGCTCGCCCACGGCCGCAACGACATCGACGCCGCGCTGCCGCGCCTCGACGGCCCGCGGCCACTCGACCTCGGTGCCCAGCGCGGTCGCGCCGGCGTCGGCCATCCGGGCCGTGTAGACGCCCAGCCCGCAGCCCAGGTCCAGGGACGCGCCGCCGGTGACGTCGACGAGCCGCCGCAGCAGCTCGAACCGCCGGTCCTGGCCGAAGCGCCAGACCGCGGACGGCAGGCCGCGCAGCTCGGCGGCGGGCGCGGCAATGGCGCCGGGCGTGCCCAGGGGCTCGGGGTCGTGCATCGGGGCACCAGGATAGGCATCGGCGGGCGCATGGCAAGGCCGGGGCGCACCGCCGATCCGCTAGAATGGGCGCCGTAACCACCGCGGCGCCGGCGACGACCGATCGACGTCGCTCCGTCCACGCCCCCTCGCGCGAGGCTGCCCACGCCCATGTCGACCCCCGAAACCGTGCACGACGTCCTCGTCATCGGCTCCGGCCCGGCCGGCATGTCGGCCGCGCTCTACGCCGCCCGCGCCAACCTCGACACGGCCGTCATCGTCGGCCCACAGCTGGGTGGGCAGGTCTCGATCACCTACGAGATCGACAACTACCTCGGCATCCACGAGGACCTCTCGGGCGCCCAGTTGACCGAGCGGATGGTCAAGCACGTCGAGAAGTTCGGCGCCGAGCTGGTCTGGGACGAGGTCACCGGCGTCGAGCTCGACGGTCCGATCAAGACGGTGCGGCTCTACGACGGTGAGCGCAAGGCGCGGGCCGTGGTGGTCTCGGCCGGCGCATCGGCCACGAAGCTGGGCGTGCCGGGCGAGGACGTCTTCACCGGCAAGGGCGTCAGCTACTGCGCCACGTGCGACGGCGCGTTCTTCAAGGGCCACCACGTCCTCGTCGTCGGCGGCGGCGACAGCGCGATGGAGGAGGCGCTGTTCCTGACGCGCTTCGCCGAGAGCGTCCGCATCGTCCACCGGCGCGACGCGCTGCGGGCCGGACCGCAGCTCCAGGAGCGGGTGTTCGCGCACCCCAAGATCGAGATCATCTGGAACACCGTGATCACCGCCATCGAGGGCGACGGTGAGGTCCGGCAGGTCCATGTCCGCAACGTCGAGACCGACGCGACCGAGGTGCTCGAGGCCACCGGCGTGTTCGTGTTCATCGGCCACTACCCCAACTCGGGCCTGTTCCGGGGCATCCTCGACATGGACGAGCACGGCTACCTGCAGATCGACGACCGCATGCGCACCAGCCTGGAGGGCGTCTACGCCTGCGGCGAGATCGCCGACCCGACCTGGAAGCAGATCAGCACCTCGGTCGGGCAGGGGGCGATGGCGGGCATGGCCGTCGAAGGCTATCTCAGCCGCCTCGAGCCCCTGGCCCACGCCGCCGACCCCGCTGCCTGACCGCGGCGGACGCGCGGACGCGCCGCGATGCCGCCGTCGCTCGACGCGGTCGTCGTCGGCGCCGGACCCAACGGCCTGGCGGCGGCGCTCGTCCTGGCCGACGCGGGCCTGGCCGTGCAGGTGCTCGAGGCCAACGCGACGATCGGCGGCGGGCTGCGGACGGCCGAGATCACGCTGCCCGGCTTCCGCCACGACCTCTGCGCCGCCGTCCATCCGCTGGCCCGCTCGTCGCCGTTCTTCCGGTGGGCACGCCTCGAGGCGCACGGCCTGGCGTGGTGCGAGCCGCCTGTCCCCTTGGCCCACCCGTTGGACGGTGGACGCGCGGCGGTGCTCGAGCGCGACCTCTCCGCCACCGCCGCCGGGCTGGAGGGCGATCGGCGCGCCTACACACGCCTGGTGCGGCCCTTCGTCGAGCGCTACGACGCGCTGGCCGCGGCCGTGCTGGGACCGATCGGCCGGCGGCATTCCCATCCCGCGCTGATGGCGCGCTTCGGCCCGCTGGCGCTCGCACCGGCCGAGGCGCTGGCCCGCGTGTTCTTCACCGGCCCGCCGGCGCGGGCGCTGTTCGCCGGCAGCGCCGCCCACGCCGCGCTGCCGCTGTCGCGGCTGGGCACGGCGTCGTTCGGGCTGCTGCTCGGCGCCGCCGGCCACGCCGTCGGCTGGCCGGTGGCCCGCGGCGGGTCGCAGGCGATCGCCGACGCGCTCGCCGCGCGGCTGGCGGGCCTCGGCGTCACGATCGCCGTCGACACGCCCATCGACGGCTTCGACCAGCTGCCGGCGGCGCGGGCCTACCTGTTCGACGTCGGTCCCGAGGCCCTGTTGGGGATCGCCGGCGACCGCCTGGGCGGGCGCTATCGACGGCAGCTGGGCCGGTTCCGGCGCGGCGCCGCGGCGTTCAAGCTCGACTACGCCCTGTCCGAGCCGGTGCCGTGGGCGGCCGCGGCGGCGCGCCGGGCCGGCACGCTGCACCTGGGCGGGCCGATCGAGGCCATCGCCGCCGCCGAGGACGATGTGGCGCGCGGCCGGCCGCCGCGGCGGCCGTTCGTCATCGCCGCCCAGCCCTGCGTGGCCGACCCGAGCCGGGCGCCGGCCGGCCGGCACACGCTCTGGGCCTACGCCCACGTCCCCCGCGGCTGCGACGTCGACCTGACGGCGGCGATCGAGGACCAGATCGAGCGCTACGCGCCCGGCTTCCGCGACACGATCCTGGCCCGCACCGTCACCCCGCCGCGGGCGATCGCCGAGCGCAACCGCAACGACGTCGGCGGCGACATCTCCGGCGGTGCGCACGACGGACGCCAGCTGCTGCTGCGGCCGGCGCCGCGCTGGAACCCGTACGCCACGCCCGACCCCCGCATCTTCCTCTGCTCGGCCTCGACGCCACCCGGCGCCGGCGTGCACGGCATGGGCGGCTGGTTCGCGGCGCGGACGGTGCTGCGCCGCGTGTTCGGCCGCGCGCCGGTCGATGGCGCGGCCTGACAAGGCCTGACGAAACCGCACGGCCAGGGGTCTCTACAGGGCCGAGGCACGTTGTCGCGCCGGTGTTGTCAGGGGCTCTGACAGCCGCGGCGGTTGCCGCTACGGCTGTCCGTCGCCGAACAGGGTGGCGCTCGGCCAGTAGCTGCCCTGGGGCAGCGCCAGCCGGGGCACCTGGTTGGGCGGCGCGGCGCTGCCGGTGACGATGTCGTCGCCGACCCAGCCGAAGCTGGCCAGGGCGCCGAGGATCTCGTCGGGCCGGGTCACGCCGGTCAGGTCGGCCCAGGCGATGCGCAGGTAGCGCTCGCCGTGGGCCAGGAACGCGGCGTAGGCCAGCCGGCTGACGGCCGTCTCGGGCGCGCCGAGCACCACGGCGGACTCGCCGGCCAAGAAGGCATTGAACGGCACGCCCTCGCTGGGCGCTGCGCCGTCGTCGAGCGGGCGCAGGCCGGCGGCGACCGTCGGCAGCCAGGCGTCGAAGGGCGGCCGGTCGGCGGCGCTCCAGACGCTGACCGCCAATCGCTGCTCGCCGCCCTCGGCCTCGAAGACGACGTCGTAGTCCGGGGCCTCGGCGGCGTCGCCGGGCGTCGCCGACCGGCGCGCCTCGCGCCAGCCGGCCGGAACGCGGAGGCTGAAGCCGTGCTGCGGGTCGTCGTAGCGGCGGTAGCCCGCCGGCACGATGAACGCCGCGTCCACCTCGCTCGCCGCCGCGTCCGCCCCGCTGCCGGCAGCACCGGGCACGATCGTCATCGGCGCGGTGCCGCCGCCCAGGTCGTTCTCTGGACCGGCGTCGGCCGTCTCGGCGCCGGAACCGGCCGCGGCGCCCTCCGCCGCGGACACGCCCGTCGGGTCGGCGCCGCCCGGTGCGATGTCGCCCGCCGCGGCCGCCTCGCCGGCGCCGTCGACCTCGCCGGCCGGCGGCGGGGCGCCGGGCACGCTGGCGCCGACGGTGCGCGCATCGTCGTCCGTGGTGCGCACCAGGACGTTGAAGAACAGCGCCGTCAGCAGCAGGAAGCCGACGACGGCCGCGCCGGCGGCGTAGACCAGGTTGACGCCCGTCTTGGCCGCCAGCGCGGCCGCGGGGCCGCGGGCCGCGGTGACGATCGGCGGCGGATCCTGGTGACGGTCCCACGGCACCGACGGCCGCGACGGCGCCGCCGCCGTCGGCGCCTCGGCGAACGATGTTGCGGCGGGCGGCAGGACCGGCGTGACCGGCGCGGCCGGCACGCCGGACACGGCCGGGGCGGCTGCCGGCGCGGGCCAGTCCGACAGCGGGTCGGGCGTCGGCTCCGGCGCCAGCACCTCGACCCCGTCGCTCAAGGGCCACGCCGCATGGCCGTCGACGGGGGTCCAGGTCGCTCCCTCGCCGCCGCCGTCGCGGTCGCCGCCATCGACGTCGCCGAGGCGCGCAGCGGCGACACGGGGGTCGTCGTGCGGTCCGGCGGCGGGGGCGAAGGCGTCGAGCGCGCCTCCGCCGGCCACGTCGGCCAGCGGGTTGAGGGCCGCGGCCTCGGCGGGGGCCGGCCAGGCCGCGGCGGCCGTCGTGGACGGCAGCGGATCGGGGCGGCCGGGATCGGCGTGGGACGCGGTGAAGGGGTCGGCGGGCGGGTCGACGGACATGGTGGCGGGTTCCCTCGGGCGATGGGGTGCGGCGCATCAGCCGGCCGCGCGGCGGACCTCGATGACGTTCGTCACGTTCTGCAGCTTGTCGAGCAGGTCGGCCAGGTGGTCGGTCGATTCTAACTCCACCACCACCGACACGACAGCCAGGGCGTCGCGGTCGCGCGCCAGGGCGCTGATCCCCTGCATGTTGATGCCGCTCTTGCTGATCACGTCGGCGATGTCGCGCGCCAGGCCGCTGCGGTCGATGGCATAGACGTGCAACTCGACCGGAAGGGTCTGCCGCTTCTTGGGCGACCACGCCACCTGGATAAACCGCTCGGGCTCGCGGGCGCGCTGCGCGGCGATGTTGCGGCAGTCGGTGCGGTGCAGCGTCACGCCGCGGCCGCGGGTAAGGTAGCCCACGACGGCCTCGCCCGGCAGCGGGTTGCAGCACCGCGCGACCCGGGTCTGGACCTGGTCGGCGCCGAACAGGGTCACCGGCGCCGTCGTCTTGGGCAAGCCGTGGGGCTCGGCCGGTTTGGGCTTGGCCGGCGGCCGCACCGCCGCCTCGTGCTCCAGCAGGCGCTGCGACAACGTCTGGGGCGCGATCTCCTGGCGACCGACGGCGGCCAGGAAGTCGTCGACGGCGTCGTCGCCGAAGAGGCGGGCGACGGCCTCGAGCTTGGTGCGGGTCATGCCCAGCTTGCGCAGCACGCGCTCGACGACCTCGCGGCCTTGGCGGATCGAGTCGGACCGGATCTGGCGCCGGAAGTACTGCTTGATCTTCTCGCGGGCGTGGGCGCTGACCACGTAGCCGAGGGCGGGGTTCGCCCAATCGCGGCTCGGGCCGGCGTCGTCCCCCTTGGTCGTCACGATCCGGACGGTGTCGCCGGTGGACAGCGGCGTGTTGAGGGCGACCATCTTGCCGTTGACGATCGCGCCGCGGCAGCGGTGGCCGACCTCGGAGTGGATGCGGTAGGCGAAGTCGACCGGCGTGGCGCCGATCGGGAGCTCGAGCACGCGGCCCTTGGGGGTGAACACGTAGACCTGGTCGCGGAAGACGTCGGCCTTCAGCCCCTCGACGAACGCCACGGCGTCGGACGCGTCGGCGTCGTGCGACTCGAGCGTCCGTCGCAGCTCGGCGATCTGACGCTGGACCTCGGCCGACAGGTTGGCGTTCTCCTTGTAGATCCAGTGGGCGGCGATGCCGTACTCGGCCAGCTCGTCCATGTCGTGGGTGCGGATCTGGATCTCGAGCGGCCGGTTGTCGGGCCCCTTGACCGTGGTGTGCAGCGAGCGGTAGAGGTTCGGCTTCTTCTTGGCGACGTAGTCGTCGAACTCGCCTTCGATCGGGTCCCAGAGCTGGTGGATCACGCCCAGCGCGCTGTAGCACTTCTCGGTCGAGTCGACGAGCACCCGCATCGCCAGGACGTCGAGGATCTGGTCGGCGTCCATGTCCTTGCGGCGCATCTTCGTGAAGATCGAGGTGATGTGCTTGGCGCGCGCCTTGAGGACGGCGTCGATGCCGGCGGCGTCGAGGCGCGACTTGAGGGACCGCATCGCCGCTTGCAGGTACGCCTCGTGCTCGTCGCGTCGGCCGGCGAGCACGGTCTCGATGAGGTCGTAGGTCTCGGGCTCGAGGACCTTGAGCGACAGGTCCTCGAACTGCGACTTGAACTGCCAGATCCCGAGCCGGTTGGCCAGCGGGGCGTAGATCTCAAGCGTCTCGCGCGCCATGTGGGCCTGGCGCTCCGGCTTGAGGGCGCCGAGCGTGGCCATGTTGTGGAGACGGTCGGCCATCTTGATCAGGATGACCCGCAGGTCGTCGACCGAGGCCAGCAGCAGCCGCCGCAGGTTCTCGGCCTCGGTCGCCAGCTCGCGGTCGCGCTCCTTGTCCTTGCGCTCGCGCGGCTGGGTGGCGCTGATGTCGCGCGCCTCGATCTCGCTGATCTTCGTGACGCCGCGGACCAGGTCGGCCACCGCGTCGCCGAACGATGCCCGCAGCGCGGCGTCATCCATCGCCGTGTCCTCGACGACGTCGTGGAGCAGCGCGGCCGCGATGGCGTCGGGGTCGAGGCCGAAGTCGGCCACGATCTGGGCCACGGCCAGCGGATGGACGATGTAGGGCTCGCCGCTCTTGCGGCGCTGGTCGGCGTGCGCCGCGGCCGCCGCCTCGTAGGCGCGGGCCACCCGCGCCGCCTCGTCGGGCCCGAAGCGGCGGCCGACGTCGGCCAGCAGCGCGGCCCGCTGCCGGGCCAGCCCGCCGTCGCCAGCGCGCGCATCGGTCGCGGCGTCGGCGAGCATCGGACGGACGGCGGACGAGGTCACCGGGGGCACCGCCTCTGGGGGGCGTAGGCACCCGCCGCGTGGGGTGGGTGCAACAGGCGTCGCCAGGGTTTGACCGGTGAGCATAGCGGGTCGGCACCGCGCCGGGCAAGCCGGGCCGGGATCGCGTTTGCCGACACGCTGGAATGTCGCTGTCGCGGCCCGCGGCGCCCGGCCGCCGCCGCCGCGATCGGACCGGCCGGCGGCCGTCAGCGTCGCGTCAGGATGCGGTCAACGCGCCGGGATGCGGCGGTCAAGCGTGGCCGGGGCGGCGCCGGTATCCTGGTGCCCACTTCGACCCCGCGCTGCACCCACGACGGACGACGTCGACGCAGCCCCGGCGCCCAAGGCGCCGAACGACCGCCCAAGCCGGTGGCGGCAACCACGGACCGGCGCATCCATTAGGCTGACGGCAGGTGACCCCCACCTGCCGTCGCCTGCATTAAGCGCCCGCGTCGAAACGGCCCGCCGCCCGGAGCCCTGCGGATGACGATCGCACCCGACGACCGCCCGGCCCGCGACCCCCAGGCCCGCCGTCGATCCCGCCGGCGGCGCACCGCGCTTGCCCTGGCTGCGGCCGCGGCGACGGCGGTGGCGGTGGGGTTGGCGCCCTGGCTGCGGTCGAGCGCGCCACAGCACGCCCGGGTGATCCGCTGGGTCCGCGAGGGCGCCGCGCGCCATCCGGATTGGCGCGTGACGGGCGGTCGCGCCTGCCCGGGCGCGCCGATGGTGCTGCCGACGGACGGATTCATCGGCTACGGCTGGGACGACCGCTTCCGACCCGGTCATCGCCACACCGGCCTCGACATCTTCAGCCCGGACGGCGCCGAGGACGTCACGCCGGTCGTCGCCGCGTACGACGGCTTGTTGACGCGGGCGCCCGGCTGGCGCAGCGCGGTGATCATCCGCCATCCCGACTTCCCGGCCGACTTCGCGCCGTTGGCGGCGCGTCCGCCGGCCGGTGGCGTGATCTGGACGTACTACGCCCACATGGCGTCCGCCGACGGGGCGCACTCGTTCATCGACGCCGCGTTCCCGCCCGGCACGCGCGACCGCCCGGTGCGCGCCGGCGAGCGGCTCGGCCGCCAGGGGATGTGGTCGGGCGACCCGGCGCGGCCCGTCGGGCTCCACCTCCACGTCTCGATCGTCGAAGGGACGCCGGAGGGCGGCTACGCCGACGAGACCGACATCGCCCGGACCTACGACCCGGCGCCGTTCTTCGGCCTGGCGCGCGGGCGCGACGGCGTGCTGCGCTGCGCGGCGGGTGGGGCGGGCGGGGAGGCGGGGGGAACGTAGGCCCGCTTGGCCGTGTCGCAGCGGTCAGCCGATCCCCGAGCGTGCACCGGATCGGGTCGATCGATCGCCGAACAGGAACCGCGGCCATGACGTCTCCATCTCCTCTCGCCTCCTCTCCGACGTCGACGCATCCGGCCGGGACTGTCCCTGTGCGCCGCCTGCGGCGATGGGGCGTGTGGGCCGCCGCAACAGCCATCCTGACCGCATCCGCGTTCGTAACGGCGGCAGCCCCGGCGCCGGTCGCGGCCCAGCACGGGGTTGAGTCCACCTTTCGATTCTCGGTCGGCCGCGACGCGCCGGTGGGTAGAGCGGCGGCGTCCTTCACGGCCGTCGCCGCCGGCCCTGATGGCACGCTGTATGCCGTTGAGCCGTCGCTCGGGCGCGTGGTGCGGTATGCGCGTGACGGCGAGGTAATCGGCGCTTTCGGCGGCTTGGGCAGCGCACCCGGCCGGTTCGCCGACAACTGCAGTGCGCCGGAGACCTACCCGGACGGGCCGTGCACCGGCCTCGACGTGGCCGTCGGACCGAGCGGCGACGTCTTTGTCGCGGACGCCGCCGCCGGTGCGGTGCAGCGCTTCACGGCCTGGGGCCAGCCGCTGGGCTACGCATGCCCGCCCGGTTGCCTCGATGTCGCAACTACCATCGCCCTGGCCGTCGGCGGCGACGGCACGTTGGCCGTGGCGCTGCGCGACCTCGACCGCGTGGTCGTCCTTTCGCCCGTAGGCACGACGATCGGCGCATGGACGGTGCGATGGCCCGGCGACGTCGCCCTCGACGCCGAGGGCCGCGTCTTCGTGGCCGAGATGGCATCCGCCCAGGTCGGCGTGTTCGCACCCCATGGCCGGCGGCTGGCGTCGCTCGGCCACGGCGGCATCCAGCGACCCGAGGGACCTGGTGTGTTCGCACAGTGCGTGGTCGAACAGGGCCGCGGCCTGACGACGATCTGGCCGTGCGATCCCGTCGCGCTGTCGCTCGACCGCGACGGCGCCCTCCTGGTTCTCGACCGACGCGGCCGCGTCCACCGGATCGACCCGCGCGCGCCCGACGACTGGACGCTGCGCGCGACGGGCCTGGACGGTGCCCGCGGCCTCGCCGTCGACACCGCCGGCCGGCTCGTCGCCGCCGGCGGCGGGCTGCGCCTCGTGGGCGAGGGCGCCGCGCTGGACGAAGCCTGGCCGGCCATCGCCGTCGATCGCGGCGCGCTGTACGCGCCCACCGACATCGCGGTCGTGCCACCTGCCACGGTGCGCGATGACCCAGAGCTCACGATCGTCGACGCGGCGAGCCACCGCGTCTACCGGATCTGGGGAGCGGGGCTGCGTCGCGAGGCCTGGGGCGGTCAGGGCGCCGGTCCGGGCCGCCTGGCCGCTCCGCAGGCGGTCGCGCTCGCGCCGGACCGCTCGGTGCTCGTGGCCGACACCGGCAACGATCGGCTGCAGCGCTTCAGCTACGAAGGCCTGTTCCGCTCGGCGCTCGACCGCGTCGGGTCCGGCGGCGCTCGCCTGGCGCAGCCGCGCGACGTCGCCGTCGACGCCGACGGCATCGTGTACGCCGTCGACGCGGCGCCGGGCCGGATCGCGCGATTCGGTGCCGACGATACGCCGCTCGACCCCTGGCTGCTGACCGCTGCGGCCGGCGAGGCGCCGCCGGACCTGGTGGCGATCGCCGTCACCGCCGACCGCGCCATCGTCGTCGCCGACGCGGCGAACCGGCGCGTCGTGCGCCTCGGCTCGGACGGCGCGGTCTTCGGCGACGAGCCGATCGTGGCGCCCGACGGCGCGAAGCGGGTGCCGCTGAGCGTGGCCGTCGCCCCGGACGGCCGGGCGACCGTAGGCACGGCCGACGGCCTGATCCTCGACCTCGGCGGCGAAGCGGGCACGACGGTCCGCGCCACCGCTGGGTGTGGGCTCCGGCACGTCACCCAGGCGACCGCGTTGGCATACGGGCCGGATGGCACGCTCCACGTCGTCGACGGGCCTGGGCGGCGCATCCTGGCGTTCGTGCCTGGCGCCCACGAAACCGTCAACGTGCGCGGCTACTCCGCCGTCGACGCACTCGGCGATGCGGTGTTCGAGGCGCCCGGTGCCGTGGTCGCGGTCGGCGACGTCGTTGTGGCAGCCGACAGCGCGCATCGCCGCCTTCAGCCGCTGACGACCGAGGGCGTCGCGGCCGGCCGGCCGCAGTCCGCGCCCGGCTGTCAAGGCGCGAACCTGGGCACGGTCAGCGCCCTCGCCGCCGCGCCCGGCGGCCGATTGGTGGCAGCGGACGCCGAGTTCGGCCGTGTCGTCGAGCGCGATCGACACGGCACCACGTCGCTGCGTGCCTGGGGGACGCCCGGCGCATTGCCCATCGACTTGGGCTCGCCGGTTGCCGCGCTGGCCACGGGCGACGGCGGCGTCTGGCTGGCCGCAGAGGCACCGCGCCGGATCCTGCGCTTCGGGCCTGACGGCGCCAGCGTCGCGTCGTGGGCGGTGCCGATGCTCGACGTAGGCCTGCCCAAGGCGGCGCCGCCCGTGCCGCCGCCCGCCGGCATCGACGCCCTGGTGCGTGCGGCCGATGGCACGGTGGCGCTGTTCGACATCGCCGGCCGGCGCGTCTACCGCTTGCGCGACGACGGCAGCGCCGTGGCGGCCTGGTCGCTGCCCGCCGAGGTCGTCTCGCCGCGGTCGCTGGCGGCGGCGGCGGACGGGTCGTGGCTCGTCGCCGACACCGCGCGCCACCACATCGCCCGCCTCGACGCGGACGGGAGATGGCTTGGCGCGCTGGGGGAGGCGGCGGGCCTCGCGGCGCCGGAGCGGGTCGCTGCGATGGGCGATGGCCGGATCGTCGTCGTGCAGCGGGTCACCGAGACGCAGCGGCTCCCGAGCGGCAGCGTTCTTTCGCGCCGCTTCGACGAGGCGGTCGTGCTCGACGCCGGCGGCGCACGGCTGGCCCGCTGGGACCTGACGGGCCTGCCGCGTCCGGTGTTCCACCGCTGGCGCGCCGTCGCGGCCACCGATGCGGGGTCGCTGTGGTTGGTCGCCGACGAGCCGATCTCGTCGTTCGATGGCCGCTATGCCTGGTCCTTCGCGCCGGTCGTCGAGGTGGGCATCGACGGCGCCGTGATCCAACGCGCGGACGTGCCGATCGACCCGCCGCACCAGCCGCGAGTGCCGACGCCGTGGAACCTCGACGCGCCGATCGCGCTGGCGCCGCGGCCCGACGGCGGCCTCTGGATCGCCGGCAGCCGGGTGCCGCTGCTGGCCCACGTGGCCGCCGACGCCAAGGTGGTCCGTCGTCTCTGGACGACCCGCGACGGCCCCGGCGGCCTGACCCGTGCGTCGGGCGTAGCTGTCGCCCCCGGGCCTGACGGCCAACCGCGCCTGTTTGTCGCCGACTCTGGCGCCCACCGCGTCGTCGTGTTCGCCTGGGACGGCGCCTTCGAGCGGGAGTGGTCGGCCGGGCCGGACGGCCTGGCGCTGAACGCGCCGCACCAGATGGCCGTCGCCGCCGACGGCACGCTCTGGGTCGCCGATAGCGGCAACCACCGGCTCGCCCACTTCGCTGCCGACGGCACGCCGCTCGGTGCGGTGGGCGCGTTGGGCGGTGCGCCGGGGCAGCTGCGCGCGCCGCGCGGCGTGGCCGTGGCGGCCGACGGGACGCTTCGCGTGGCGGATACCGGCAACCGCCGGCTCCAGGCGCTGGCGACCGACGGCGCCGTGCTGGCAGTGTGGGGGACGGGCGCCGAGGTGGGCGCGGTGCAGGAGCCGGCCGGGCTGGCGTTCGACGACCAGGGTCAGCTCTGGGTGGCCGACACGCTCGCCGACCGCCTTCACGTGTTCGGCCCGACGCCGAGCGACCGCTGGCATGTGCGCACGTACGCCGACGCCGGGCTGGTGGACGGGCCGTTGGACCACCGCGTGCTGGACGGTCCGACCCTGGACCTGGACTGGTCCGGCGGTCCGCCCGCGCCGGGCGTACCCGCCACCGGGTTCGGCCTGCGCGCCGAGGCGCGCATCGCCGCGCCGGCGTGGCCGGAGCGCTGGCTGTTGTCGGTGCGCGGCGCGGCACACGCGTCGCGCGACGGCCGCGACCGCGTCGCGGCGGCGAGCGGCGATCCGGCAGCGGCCGTGTTCGACACTCCCGGGGCCGACACCTGGCTGCGCGTCGACTTCGCGGCGCTGCGGACGCAACGTCCGTCGCTTCACGTCGGCCCTATGGCGAGCGTCCGGTACTTCCCGGCGGCGCTGAACGGCGCGACGCGCGCCCGATGAGCGTCGCCGCCGCGCCCGACGCCGCCGCTATGCTACGATCCGGCATCGTCGTCGGCCTGCGCGCGGCGGCCCGTGACGTAGACGATTGCGGAGACCGGCCATGGATGACGTCCTCGACCGCGCGGCCCCCCTGGGCGCCGCCAACGGCGCTGCGCCCACGCCGCAGCTGCGGCTGCGCCCCGAGGCGGCGCTGACGTTCGACGACGTGCTGCTGGTGCCGCGCTACAGCGAGGTCCGCTCGCGCTCGGCGGCCGAGACGGCGACGCAGTTCAGCCGCCGGATCCGGCTGGCGATGCCGATCGTCTCGAGCAACATGGACACCGTCACCGAGAGCGAGATGGCGATGGCCCTGGCGCGCGCCGGCGGCATCGGCGTCATCCACCGCTTCCTGACGATCCAGCGGCAGGCAGACGAGGTCCGGCGCGTGAAGCGCAGCCAGGCCACCGTGGTCAAGGCGCCGCTGACGCTGCCGCCCGCGGCGCGCGTCGGCGACGCCCGGGCGCTGATGGGCGAGGACGGCGTCGGCGGCGTGATCATCGTCGACGCCGAGCAGCGGCCCGTGGGCATCGTTACGCGGCGCGACGTCCTGTTCTTCGACGACGACGCGGCGCCGGTCACGGCGGTCATGACGCCGGCGGAGCGGCTCGTCACCGCCCCCGAGGGCACCCCGACCGACGAGGCGCGGCGGCTGCTGGATGCCCACCGGGTCGAGAAGCTGCCGCTGGTGGACGGCGAGGGCCGGTTGGCCGGGCTCATCACGGCCAAGGACCTCGAGCACCGCGCCGCCTTCCCCCAGGCCACGATCGACCCCACCGGCAGCCTGCGCGTCGCCGCCGCGGTCGGCGTCCGGCCCGGCTACCTCGAGCGCGCCGAGGCGCTGCTCCACGCCGGCGCCGACGCGCTCGTCATCGACATCGCCCACGGCGACTCCATCATGGCGGTCGACGCCGCGCGCGAGCTGCGCCGCACCTTCGGCGACGCCTGGGACATGGTGGCGGGCAACGTCGCCACCGCCGACGGCACGCGGCGGCTCATCGACGCCGGTGCGGACGCCGTCAAGGTCGGCATCGGCCCCGGCTCGATCTGCGTGACACGCATCGTGACCGGCTTCGGCGTGCCGCAGCTCAGCGCCATCGCCGACTGCGCCGTCGCCACCGCCGCCGCCGGCGTGCCCATGGTGGCCGACGGCGGCATCAAGGCGGCGGGCGACATCGTCAAGGCGCTGGCGGCCGGGGCGCAGAGCGTGATGATCGGCAGCCTGCTGGCCGGCACGCGCGAGAGCCCGGGCATGGTCGTGGTGCGCGGCGGGCGGCGCTACAAGGTGACGCGCGGCATGGCCTCGCTCGAGGCGAACATCGCGCTGCAGGCCACCGAGCGCCAGCTGCCGGCGGCCCAGATCCCCAAGAAGGAATATGAGCGCGTCGTGCCCGAGGGCGTCGAGGCGCGCGTGCCGTACCGCGGCCCGGTGGACGCCATCCTCTACCAGCTGGTGGGCGGGCTGCGCAGCGGCCTGTCCTACGCCGGCGCCCGGACGATCCCCGAGCTCCAGGCCACCGCCGAGTTCGTCCGCATCAGCCCGGCCGGCCAGCGCGAGAGCGGCCCGCACGACGTCGATCTCTAGGCGCGCCGCTGGGTCGACGCGCCGACCGGGCGACGCGCCGCGGCGCGATGGGAATCGCGCCAGCGCCGGCGGTGTCCACCGCCACCCCGCTCGCGGGTTCTAACGGGCATGCGCCCCAAGGAGCCTGCGATGCGCCGCACTGCCGCCGCCCTGTTCCTGGCCACCGCCGCGATGGCCGCCGCCGTCCTCGTCCTGGCCGCCGCGCTGCCCGGCCGCCCGGCGTCCGCCGCCCGCCCGGCCGACCCCACCGCGACGCCCCCCAGCGCCACCACCGCCCGCGGCTGCCGCGTCGAATCCGACCGCGCCGCGGCGCCGGCGCACCTCACGCTCAGCGACACCGTGGCGGTCACCCTCACGCTGCGCGGCTGCCTGCCGCCGGTCGCGCCGCTGCATGTGGTGCTGGTGCTCGACCTCGACCGCGGCGACGAGGCGTATGGCGACGTGCGCGAGGCGATGTTTGACCTTGTCGACGAGATCGAGCTCGGCATCCGGCCGCACGTGCGCGTCGGCGTCGTGACCTTCGACCCGCGGGTCAAGGTCGTCGCGCCGTTGGCGGTGAGCGCCGCGCGCGCCCGCGGCGCCCTGGCGCGCGTCGAGCGAGCCGGGCCGCGCGCGCTGGCCGACGGCATCGACCGCGCGCGCGAGCTGTTGGTGCGGGGCCGCTCGCTGGAGCCGTCCGACGCGGCCGCGATCCGCGAGGTGATCGTCGTCGTCGCGCCGGGGTGCGGCGACGAACCGACCGCCGCCGGGCGCGTCGTGACGGCGGCCAATCAGGCCAAGTCCCAGCGGATCCTCGTCGTCGCCGCCGGCTCGATCGACGACGACGGCCGCGCCCTGGCGTGCTTCCGCGCGGCCGCGTCGTCGCCGCGCTACTTCTACGAACGGCGTGACCTGGGGCGCATCGTCCAGCTGTTCCGGTCCATCGTCGATGCCCGACCGGGCGGCCCGACGGTCGCCGGCGCGGGCGTCGTGATCACCGAGACGCTGGGCGGGTCGTTCGCGCTCGTGGGCGGCAGCGACCATCCGCCGGCCGTCGTTTCGGCCGACGGCCGCGGCCTGACGTGGCGGCTGCCGGTGACGCTGACGGATGCGACGGCGGGCGTCGTGACGGCCAGCTACCGCGCCCGCCCGCTGGCCGCCGGCCGCTGGCCGCTGAGCGCGGCGGCCGGCGCCGCCTTCACCGACGGCTACGGGGCGCGGGGTTACATCCCGTTCCCGCCGGCCACGCTCGACGTCGTCGACGCCGCCGCCAGCGACGCCCGCGTCTGCCCCGGCACGGCCGCGCGCGCGCCGGCCGACGCCATCGCCGCCGCCCTGGCCCGGCCCGACACCGTGGCCGGCTGGGGCCAGCGCTGCAGCGCCCAGCTGCCGCCGGGCCCGACGAACCCGTTGCGCCAGAACCTCAGCCTGGCGCGGCCGGGCCGGCCGTACCACCCGATCGCCAACGGCCTGGTCTGGGCCTGCGGCTGCCGCTAGCCGCGCCACGTCACGCCGGCGCGGTCGGATCCGGCCGCGCCGCTCGCCGACGTCGTCGTCGCCGAACGGGGCGCGGCGGCCGCGCCGCCTGCTAGGGCGCCACCGCCAGGCTCTTCGCCAGCCCCTCGACGAGCTCGTCCTTCTCGGCGTCGGTCAGCCGGGCCGGCCGGTGGAGCAGGAGGTAGTCGGCGGTGGGCATGCTGCCGCGGGACAGCGAGCGGCCCATGCGCTCGCCCAGGCTGGCGCGGCGGTCGGGCGCCAGCTGGTCGAGCGCGGAGAGGTTGAACGCCGCGCGCCCGCTGCGGACATGGCCGGCGGTGAGCCAGTTCATCGGCGCCACGTGGGTGTACCACGGCCAGCGTGTCTCGTTGGAGTGGCAGTCGAGGCAGGCGTGGCCCACCAGCTCGGCGGTGCGCGGCGAGTCCCAGACGGCGGCCACGGTGGGCGGCGGGTTGTCGGTGGCGATGCGCAGCGGTTGGATGGCCAGCAGGACGGCCGCCGTGAGGACGAGGCCCGCCGCCGCCGCGCCGGGCAGCTCCGAGAGTCCGCCCGGCGGCGTGTTGGCCGTGCGGGCGGTGATCGTCATGTCGCGCCGGGCGCGCCAGCCGGCCAGGGCCGCCAGCAGCGCCAGCACCGCCGTCACCGCCACCACCCCCGCGCCGACGGCGAACGTCCGCTGCGCCGCGGCGGCCATCGCGGCCAGCGCCGCCGGGTCGGGCGTCGGCGCGCCCGGCGGGCCCTGCGGCGCGCTGGGGGCGGCGCGCAGCACGATGGACGCCGCCGTGACCATCGCCCCGCCGACGACGAGCGCCGCCAGCGTGGCGCCGGTGATCAGGAGGTTGGCCAGCCGCACCGCGCCGGGCGGCAGCTGCGCCCGCGCCGCCGCCGGCACGATGACGACGGTCGCCAGGACGCCGAACACCGCCAGCCAGGCCATGGCGAACGTGACGTCGCCGATCGGGTCGACTTCGGCCAGGCCGCCGACGGTGCCGACCTTGAAGTAGGCGCCGATCGCACCGATGGCCAGCAGCTTGACGAGCCACAGCGGCACGATCTGGACGACGCGGCGGCCGAAGCCAGCCCGGCGGAGCGCCAGCGGCACGCCCACGGCCATCGCCGCCGCCAGCGCCAGGGCGAGCGCCACCAGCGCCGCCCGGCGCGCCAGGTCCTGGACCTCGCCCAACCCCGCCGCGTCGCCGAACAGCCGGCCGACGTTGCGGCTCAGGCGCAGCGTGACGTGGTACGCCGCCAACAACAGCGCGATCCACAGCAGACCGCGCGACAATCGCTCCTGCACCTGGCGCATCCATGCCTCCTGGACGTCGCGGTTCGATCCTCGCCGAAGCTTAACCCCGGACCGACGCGGCGCGGGCCGACGAACCGGCGGCATCCGAACGAGCCGCGGCGTCCGTGGCGTTCATCGCGGACACCGAGTCCCCCTCGGCCGCCGGCTGTGCCCAAAGATGCCACGCGCGCGCCCGCAACGCCGCCTGGCGGAAGCGGAAGATCGCCAGGACGTCGCGCCGCACGAACAGCGCGTGCGCCAGCCGCCCGGTCGGGACGGCGTAGCGCACCTCGTCGATCACCACCGTCCCGCCGTCGCGCTCGACGAAGGCGTGGCGGTGCTCCCAGCGGCGGTAGGGGCCGCGCACCTGGTCGTCGGCGAAGCCGTGCGGCGGGTCCCAGGCCGTGATCCGCGTTCGCCAGCGCAGCGGCACGCCGTGCACCGCCAGCCGGTAGTCGATCACGGTCCCTTCGGCCATGGGAATCGGGCCGGGTGTCTGGATCGCGAACCGCATCCACGGGGGCGTGATCCCCTCGAGGTTGCGCGCGTCGGCGTGGAACGCGAAGACCGTGGCGAGGTCGGCGTCGAGCCAGCACTCGGCGCGCAGGACGTACGCGCCGTCGCCCGCGCGGGTGATCGTCGGCGGCGGCGTCGGGTCGGCGGCCGACGCGGTGGGCGTCGGGCCGGCGGCGGGCACGGGCGTCGGCATCGGCTGGACTCCTGGGCGACAGCGAAGCGGTGCGCCGGACCCTCGCAGCGCGGCGCCGGGAGTCGGTCGCACGACGGTCCGCCGCGTTACGCGCCGTGGCCGACGTCGCCGGGCGCCGTGCCGCCCACCGCGCCACCGTCGCCCACCGCGCCACCGTCGTCCACCTCGTCATCCACGCCGACACCGCGGCCGCCGTCGCTGCTGCGGCCGCCGTCGCCGTCGAGGTCCCCGCCGTCGCCCAGCCGCAGCTGGCGCGGCCCGCCGCCCGCCGCCGGTCGCGGCGGCGGGGACGCCGGGCGGGGCGCGCGGACGCCCGGGACCAGCGCCGGCCAGTCGCGGCCGATGCGGCAGCCGCTGGCCGACTGCATCGCGGGCGGCATCCGCCACGGGTGGTGGACGAACGAGTCGGGCACCGCGGCCAGCGCCGGCAGCCACGACCGGACATAACGGCCGTCCGGGTCGAGCGCCTGCGCTTGGCGATCCGGGTTGTAGACGCGCGGGCCGCGATCGTCGAGCGCGCCGGCGATGCGGCGGACCGCCGGCCAGAGGATGGCCGGGTCGGCGTCGACGCACAGCCGCGCCAGCTCGCGGCCGACGCGCGGCCACGGCAGCCCGAGGTCGTGGACGGCGTACGACGCGACGATCGCGCGCAGCCGGAACGGCAACCAGCCGATCGCCCGCAGCTGGCGCAGCGCGGCGTCGACGAGCGGGCGGCCGGTGGCCGCCGCGCGCCACGCCGTCAGCCGGTCTTGCGCGCTGCCGTCGACGTCGTCGGAGCCGTCGTCGTCGGCCGGTTCGAGGCCGGGCCGCGCGGCGAACCGCTGGCGGGCGACGGCGCGCGCCGCCAGGGCGTCGCCGAACGCTGCCAGCGAGGCCCGCCAGGCGTCGTCGTCGGCGGTGGCGTCACCGCCAGGTCGCGGCGGCCGCCGGCGCGACCGCTCCTGGACGGCCGCGTGCACGGCGGACCCGACGGCCGCGGGCGAGATGGCGCCGAACGCCAGGTGCGCGCCCAGGCGCGAGCGTACCAGCGGCGCCGCGACGGGGTCGTCGGCGGCGGCGGCGTAGCGCTGGCCGCGGGCGGCCAGGAACGACCGCAGCAGCCAGCCGGCCTCGGCCGCGCCGCCGGCGACGCGCCGCCGGCCGCTCTCGGTCCAACCGGCGTCGTCGAGGGCGGCGTCGGTCCAGCCGTCGTCGGGCAGCCCCAGCGACGACGCCGTCGGCCACGCGCCGGGCAGCACGGCGTCGAGCGCCGGCGTGCCGAGCCGCTCGGGGGCCGCCACGGCCGGGCGGCCCGGCGCGTCGTCGGCCGGCCGGGCGTGCACCGCGAGGCCGCGCGCGCCGGCCATCGCCTCCACCGCCGCGTCGCGCGCGGCGGCCCGGCGGCCCGGCTCGGCGGCCCACCACAACGCGCCGATCGGCGCCCCGGCCGCGGCCGCCTCGGCGCACAGCGTGGCCAGCGCCTCGACCGCGTCGCCGCGTCGCACCCGCAGCGGAGCGCCGAGGGGCCGCCAGGCCGCGTCGACCTCCGCCAGGCAGGCGCGGGCGAACGTCCAGTGGCGGGCTCCGAACGTCGGATCGGCCCAGGGCGTCGGCTCGACGATCACGACCGGCAGCACCGGGCCGCGCCGGGCCGCGTCGTGGAGCAGCGGGTGGTCGTCGGGCCGCAGGTCGCGCCGCAGCCAGACGAGCTGCACCGGCGCGCCCGGCGCCGTCGTCGCGCTCATCGACCCGGCGCGGCCGTGGCGGGGGCAGCCGTCCGCCGGTCCGTTGGCGGTGGCGCCGCTGTCGCGCCGCCACCGGCGTCGACGCCCCAGCAGCCCACGATGTAGCCGGATACGCCGCCGCCGGCCCAGCCGCTCAGGGCGCGGCTGTCGGCCACCGCCAGCGTCGTCCAGCGCGTGGCGCCGTGGCGCTCGGCCAGCGCGATCGCCAGCTGCAGCGCGCCGCGGCCGTCGGCGAAGGCGTCGTCCCAGCGCGCCACGGCCGCGGCGTCGCGCGCCGCCAGCACGGCCACCGCGGCGTGGCCGTGGGCGATCGTCGCCTCGGGCGAAAGGCCATGGGCGAAGTCGACGGCGGCCACGGCGATGGGCGGCGCGTCCGCGCCACCGGCCAGGCCGTCGGCCAGCGCGGCCACGGCGCGCGGCGCCGCGTTCGGGCGGACGGCCAGCGGCACGATGGGCGCGCCCGGCGCGGCGACGGCGACGAACGGCACGACGCCCGCCACCGAGTGCTCGACGGCCAGCGCCGGGCCGGCCTCGACGGCCGCGCCGCCGCCGATCAGCGCTGCCACCATCGCGCCATCGACCGCGACCAGGCCGTCCGGCAGCTGCCAGGCGCGGCGGCTGGTGGCCGCCGGCGCGGGGCTGGCGAGCGCGTGGTCGACGCCGAGCACGGCGATCGGCGCCGGGGCGCCGGCCGCGTCGATGGCGGGGCCGAGCATCGCGGCCAGCCCGGCGGCGATGTACGGCCCCGCCAGGCTGTGGTGCGGCACGACGGCCACCCGGCAGCCCGGCACGGCCGGCCAGCCCAAGCCCGCCGCCGCCGCGCGCGCCGCGGCCGGCGCGCGCGGGTCGAGCGGCGCGCCGGCCGGGCGCGGGACGAGCGGCGGGGCGGCATCACCGCCGGCCCTTCAGGGCGCGGCGTCGCGCGGGCGGATCTCGATCGTGGCGGGCGACGACGCCGCCTGGCGGGTGGGGTCGGACAGGGCTTGGACGAGCGCCGGCTCGGCGGCGTAGCGGCCCGGCGCGAACGCCCGCGCCAGGTAGCGCAGCGGCCGGACGATCCCTTCGTCGTCGGCCCAGGCGCAGAAGCTGACGCGCTGGCCTTCGATCGCGTACGGGAACGCCAGGTCGCTGCCCATCTCGCCGTAGTAGGCGCCCGGCACATAACGCGCCGACACCGGCCGCAGGCCCGACGGCAGCAGGTCGCTGACCTGGTAGCAGCCGCTCGCCGCCTTGGCGCCGAGCGTCGGCGTCAGCGTGACGACCACCAGCTGGCCTTCCTCGACGACCGGCGCCGCGCCCTCGGCGTCGGCCGCGGCCGCGCCGGCCTCGTCGCCGGCCTCGTCGGCGTCGCCGTCGTCGGCCACCTCGGCCCCGTCGGCGCCCTGGTCGGCACCGCCGTCCACCGGACCGACCGGCGGCGGCAGGCTGCCGCGCGGGCCGTAGGCGCGGGTCAGCGCCAGGTCGGGGTCGCCGCCGCTGGCGGTCGTGACGGCCTCGCGCCCGACGACGGTCACGCTGGCGGTGCCCTCGACGACGCGCAGGTCGAGCGCGTCGCGCAAGTCGCGGGTCAGGTGCAGGACGACCGGTCGGCCGGGCTCGAGGGCCACCGTCTCGTCGCCGGCCGGCAGCGTGTAGCGCACCGTGGCGGCGGTATCGGCCAGGCGCGGCAGCGCGGCGCGGAGGTAAGCGGCGTGCCAGATCGCCAGCGTCACGTCGCGCGCCGGCTCACGGGTGGCGTAGGCGTGCAGCGCCGGCGCCAGGTCGTCGCCCAGCAGCGCGCCCAGCAGCGCGGCCCGCGCGGTGGCCACCACCACGTCGTCGGCCGTGTCGCCGTCGTCGACGCGGGCGGTCGTGCCGCGGAGCTGGCCGTGCGCCGTCAGCACGGCGCGGTAGGCCGCCTCGGCGGCGTCGGCGTCGCCCAGCAGCGCCGCGGCCAGGCCGAGGTCGAGGCGCTCGGTCACCGCCAGCGCCGGCTCGGCGTCGGCGGCGTCGAGGAGCGCCCGGACGTCGCGCAGCACGGGCTCGCCGATCGCGGCCAGGCCGCGCAGCGCCACGATCGCGTCGGCCCGCTCGATGTCGGCGGCGTCGAGCGCGGCGCGCAGCGCCTGGCCCATGCCCTGGCGGCCGAACCGGTCCGGCGCCGCCAGCGCCACGTCGGCGGTCAGCCCGATGTCGGGCGGGCCGTACGGGAACAGCGTCAGGGCGCCGGTCTGCGTCTGGTAGGTCGTCGAGCGCAGGTCGATCGGCACCGCCGGTCGCTCGCCGAAGTACGCCGCCAGCAGCTCCTGGCCGACCGCGCGGGCGACGATCTCGTCGAGGCGATCGCTCGGCGCGTCGGCCAGGGCGGCGACGTCGGCGTAGAGGCCGCCGCGGTTGGCGTCGGCCACCACGACCTCGACGGCGCCGTCGCCGGCGGCCGAGAGGTCGGCCGTTTCGCCCTCGGCCAGCAGCCGGCTCTCGGCCACGGTGCGCGACAGCCGCGACGGCAGCACCGTCACCCGGCGCACCACGGTGTCCTCGAGGCCGCCGGCGCGCGCCGTCAGCCGGAGCTCGTGGGTGCCGGCGGGCAGTGGGCCGAGCGGCACGACGGCCGGCGCGAACGCCTCGCCGGCGACCTCGATCGGCGCGTCCAGCAGCGTGTCGGACGCCAGCGTGAAGCTCACCTCGCCGCCCTCGGCCAACGCGCTGCCGAACGCGCGCAGCCGCACGCTGGGCTCGTCGGCGGTGACGTAGGTCCGGTTCAGCGTGGCGTCGACGAACAGCGGCTTGCCGACGGCCAGCACGCCGAAGCCGCTGCCGGCCGCCAGGTCGGCGGTGGCGGCCAGGCTGGTCACGAGCCACGACGTCAGGTTGTCGGGCAGCGTCACCGTGGCCTCGGCGCGGCCGTCGCCGTCGGTCGTCAGCTGCTCGAAGATCGCCACGTCCTCGAAGACGCTGCGGTCGCCGCCGCCGCCGCCGCCCTCGGCGCCGATCTCGCCCTTGGGCACGGCGTGCGAGGCGTAGGTGCGCAGCACGCCGGCCGGCGCGCTCTCGTAGAGCGCCGTGAGCGGATCGGGCCGCTCGAAGGCGCCCTGGGCCTGGATGATCGCGGCGTCGACGCCGCTGACGAGGACCGAGGCGCCTTCGACCGGCGCGCCGGCGGCGTCGGTCACCGTGACCGCCACCGTCGCCTCGTCGCCCGGGCCGTAGCTGGGTCGGTCGCTGCCGACGGCGACGCTCAGCCGCCGCTCGCTGGCGTCGAAGCGGGCGTCGTAGCCGGAGATCGTCTCGCGGTAGCTGCGGCCGTCCCAGCGGGCGGCCAGGGTGTGGACGTTGGGCAGGTGCTCCGCGCCGAACGAGTAGGTCAGGCGGGCGCTGGCGGACAGCGTGTGGTCGAGCAGGCCGTTGCGGGCCCACAAGAACAGGTAGCGCCCGTCGCCGGCCGCCACGCCGCCCTCGAGTACGGTGACGTCGACGACATCGCCGACGCGGTAGCGCCGCTCGCCGGCGGTGTCGCCGGTGGCGCCGATCGTCAGCGGCTCGCCCGGGTCGCTCAAGTAGTTCAGCCCGAGCCAGATCCGCCGCGCCGTCCGCCGGCCCTGATCGTCCTCGACCTCGATCTGAGCCTCGTAGCCCAGGTCGTCGCGCGCCGGCAGCTCGACGGCGAAACGTCCGTCGTCGCCGGCGACCGCTTCGAGGACGGCGCCGGGCCGGCTCACCGAGTCGTAGCGGTACGTCTTGACGACGCGCTTGGCCACGAAGTCGTAGCGCTCGCCGGTCTCGATGCGGACCTGCTCGGTCTCGGTGAAGCGGACCGTGACCGCCGCGCCGGGCACGACGGCGCCGAGGATGTCGTCCGGCGGCGTCGTCACCCGGCCGTTGCGGCGGCTGAGGTCGAGGGCGTGGACGGTGCCGCTGACGGTGGCGGTGCGGCTGACGCTGTCGCCGGCGTCGATCACGCCGTCGACGACCAGCGCATTCGCCCCCTCGAACACCTGGATGTCGGCGTTGGCGCCGATGTCGCCCTCCTCGCCGGTCGCGGCGCGGACCGAGAGGTAGAACGACTGCCAGCCCTGCGACAGCGCGTCCGTCACCGCCGGCGCCTCGACCGTCCAGCTGACGCTGCCGTCCTCGCCGGTGGTCAGCGGCCGGTCGACGCCGTTGAAGCTGGCCAGCAGCGACGCGCGGCCGACCGGCGTGCCGTCGAAGAACGTGGCGGTGGCGGTGGCCGAGAACGCCTCGCCGGCCAGCACCGCCCGCCGCGACGTCTCGAGCTGGATCTGGTACGCCGGCAGCACGACGTCCTCGACGCTCAGCGGCACGAGGCTGATCACCTGGTCGCCGACGCGCGCCCGCAGCGTGTACCAGCTCGGGCTCGCCCCCCGGAACGACAGCTGGCCGCTGTACACGCCGGCCGCGTCGGGCACGACGGTGGTCTGGGCGATCGCGATCGGGCGGTAGTCGTAGCCGGTCCAGTCGCCGCCGGACACCTCGACCGTCACCGACTCGACCGGCGCCGCGCCGTCGCGGGCCTGGGCGATGCCCCAGAAGCGCACCGTGTCCGACAGCCGGTACAGCTGGCGGTCGGTATAGAGGTAGCGCCAGTAGCGGCCGCCCGGGCCGCGCGGCCCCCAGAAGAACTCGCGGAAGCCGCCGCCGAAGGCGAAGAAGGCGTCGCCCAGCGGCACGACGGCGCTGCGGCCGTCGGCGGCGGTGACGGTCAGCGTGCCGGTGGTCACGTCGCGCGCCCAGTCGGTGCCGGCGCCGGCGGTGGACAGCACGCCGGCGGGCGTGTCGACGAAGGCGACGCCCTCGGCGTCCGTCGTGCCGGCGGCGCGGCCGTCGGGGCCGGCGACGGTGGCGCCCTCGAGGGCGTCGCCGGTGGCGGCGTCGTGGGCCCAGACGGCCAGCGAGCCGGCGCTGACGGCGCTGTAGGCCGCCACGTCCGTCACCTGGAGCCAGCCGCCGGCCGGCACCGGGAAGCCGTCGACGGTCACGCGCAGGCGGTAGCGGCCGGCCTCGAGCGGCTCCGGGAACCGCAGCGCGACCTCGCCGAACTCGCCTTGGGCCTCGATCGGCGTCGTGAACGAGACGACCGGGCTGGCGCCGACGGCGTCGAAGGCGCCCAGCGCGCCGAGGTCGGCCCAGCGCGGCACGGCCTGGAAGCGGTCGAGCGCCGCGATGAACGCGTCGTCGTCGTCGTAGCGAAGCACCTCGACCGTGGCCGTCTCGAGCGGGAAGGCCGACGGGTCGACCTGGCGGAACAGGCCGACGACGGGCGCCTCGTCGGTCGGGCTCTCCCAGAGCGGCCGGCGGAAGAAGAGCGCCGGCCGGTCGCGCGGGTCGCCCTCGTCGTAGCCCTCGGCGCGGCGGGTCTGGAAGCGGACGATCGTCGGCGCGGACGTCGCCTCGCCGTCGGGGCCGGGCACGCCGGCGTCAAGGCGGACGGTGTAGAGCGTGCCGCTGACGAGATCGCGCGGCACGAAGACGACCGTCCGCTTGCGCTGCTCGAACCGTCCGTCGACGGCCGGCTCGATATGGAAGCGCCGCTCGACCTCGGCGGCGTCGACGCCGTCGCGGTTGAACGTCAGCTCGATGCCGGTGTCGGTCGGGACCCAGGTCGACTCGTCGGCGGGCAGGGTGTGGACGACGGCCAGCGGCGCGCGGGCCTGGAACGCCCAGCTGCGCAGGTGCGGCGCGTCGGGCGCCGACGAGCCGCGCAGCGCGATCCGCTGGACGCCGCCCGGCGCGAGCGGCGCAGCGGGCGTGATGCGGTAGCGGTGGGCCAGCGATTGGGCATGGGCCACGCCGCCCAACAGGCCGGCCAGCGGCCCGCGGCTGTGCCCGGCGGCGGCCGTGACCGGCTTGTCGCGGGTCACCTCTACCTCGATCGGCGGCGCGAACGCGAGCAGCGCGGCCACCTCGTCGGGGTCGAGCGCCTCGGCGGACTCCAGGACGAACGCCGTCGTCGGGTCGACGACGCCGTGGGCGTCGGCGGCGGTGGCGGTCAGGCGGAAGCACGGCGTCGTCTCGGCCACGCTGGCCGGCGCCCAGTCCTTGGGCCCGGCGACCGCCAGCGGGTCGATCCGGGCCTCGCCGGCGCAGGCGCCGGTGATCGACACCTGCGGGCGCTCGGTCGGCTCGTCCGGCGCGTCGGGCGGCGGCGTGGGCCGGCAGGCGGCGGCGATCGCCAGCAGCGCCGCCGCCAGGGCTCCGGCGCGCCAGGCCGGTCGGCGCCGCGCCGCGCGGCGGGCCGCGGGGGAGCGGTGGAAGCGGGGACCGGGGGTCGACATCGCGGGATCTCCTCGATCGGGCACGGGGGGCAAGCGCACGGTGCTTCCATACGCACGACGGGGCCGGATTGTGCCGAGCGCCGGCGAGGGGGTCAACGCCGGCGTCACCGCGCCCCGCCCGTCGTCGCCGGCCGGCCGCCCAGCTCGGCCAGCACGGCCCGGGCGTGGGCCTTGCCCTCGCCGCCCGGCTCGCCCGGGCCGACGCAGCCCGGGCAGCCCCAGGCGCAGCCGCAGTCGGCGACGACGGTGGCGCACAGGCGGATCAGCTCAGCGTGCCGCCGCCACAGCGCCTCGCCGAAGCCGACGCCGCCGGCGGCGTGCTCGTAGGCGACGACGGTCGGCTGCTTCGACCACGGCGCGTGGGCGGTGGTGGTGACGCCGAGGTCGGCGGCGTCGCACATCAGCAGCAGCGGCGCCACGTGGTGCAGGACGTAGCCGACCCCGGTCAGCGCGCCGTGCAGGCCCAGCGCCCGCTCGGCCACGCGGTGGCAGGCCGCGCAGAGCGTGATGAGGTTGTCGAGATCGTTCGCCAGGCGGTCGTTGGCGTTGGCGCCGCGGACGTAGCCGAAGGTCCGGAACGGGCGCAGGTGGTGGACGTCGTGGCTGCGGCCGGGCCGCGGCGGCGCCGCGCACAGCCGGCAGCGATGGCCGTCGCGCTCGAGCGCGGCGGCCCGCTGCACGGGCCAGCTCGGCCCGCGGTCGCCGCTCGGATCGAAGTCCCACCGCCCGACGGCCCGCAGCCGCTCGACGCAGTCGTCGTCGAGCGTGAACCAGTAGCCGCCGGTCACCAGGAGTGCCTCCGGCAGGTCGATCGTGCCCCAGCCGATCGTCTCGTTCGTCGCGAACCGCAGCTCGCGGTAGCCGGTCGGCTTCGAGCGCACCTCGAGCTCGCCGTGGCCGACGCGGCACGGTCCGTCGTCGCGCTCGGCGGCGATCGCGACGGGCGCGACGTCGACGCGGGCCGACGCACGGGTGTAGACGGCGCCGTCGGCCGGCGACACGTAGGCCCGCCCGGCCGCCCAGTCCAGGTCGTCGACCCGCCACGGCGTGCCGTCGTGCAGGTAGACCGCGCCGGCGTGGACGACAAGCGGCGCGCGTGAGCGCTCGACGGTGCCCAGGACGTCGCCGCCGGGGCCGAGGTCGTCACCGGTCGATGCCGGCCCGGACGCATCGAGCGCCCCGTCGCTCGCCTCCGCCGCCTCGGGCGCCCCGCCGGTCGCCCTGGCTGCGGCCGGCGCCGCGCCGCGGACGATCGTCACGACGTCGGCCGCGGCGCCGCGCAGCCGCACGGCGTCGGCGGGGCTGCCCTCGGCCAGCCAGTACCACCGGCCGCCCCGCTGCGACAGCACGCCCTCGGCCTCGAGGACGGCCAGCAGCGCCGCCGCCGGCACGGCGTCGGGCGCGCCGCCGATCGCCCCGAACGGCCGCGCCGCCTCGGCCGCGTCGAACGGCAACTCGAATGCGGCGCACCGGACGTGGTCGAGCAGCAGCCGCAGGTTGTCGGGGTCGAGCCGGGCCTCCTCGGGCGAGCGGTCGAAGAGGTGGTCGGGGTGGCGGACGATGTATTGGTCGAGCGGCGTCTGGCCGGCGATCAGGATCGCCACCGCCGTCGCGTTGCGGCGGCCCACCCGGCCCGCCTGCTGCCGGGCGCTGGCGATCGAGCCCGGATAGCCCAGGATCACGCAGGCGTCGAGCTCGCCGATGTCGACGCCGAGCTCGAGCGCGTTCGTGGCCACGACGCCGCGCAGCCGCCCGTCGCGCAGCGCGGCCTCGATCGTGCGCCGCTCGGATGCGGTGTAGCCGCCGCGGTAGCCGCGCACGGCGCCGGCGGTGGGGCCGGTCGCCAGGCGGCGCAGCAGCAGCTCGGCCGTCTGCCGGGCGCGGGCGAAGGCGATCGTCTGGACGCCGCCGGCCAGGAAGTGCCGCACGACGGGCTCGGCCTCGGCCACGACGCCGCGCCGCAGGCCGAGCGCGGCGTCGACGACCGGCGGGTTGTAGCACGCGAACAGCCGCCGCCCGGCCGGCGCGCCGTCGTCGTCGACGACGACCGGTTCGCCGCCGGCCAGGGCGGCGGCCAGCGCGCCGGGGTTGGCGATCGTGGCCGACGTCAGAAGGAAGCGCGGGCGGGCGCCGTGGAACGCCGCGACGCGCCGCAGCCGCCGCAGGACGTTGGCCACATGGCTGCCGAAGACGCCGCGGTAGACGTGCATCTCGTCGACGACCACATAGCGCAGCCCGGCCAGGAACGGCGCCCAGGCGGCATGGCGCGGCAGCAGGCCGGCGTGGAGCATGTCGGGGTTCGTCAGGACGATGCGGGCCGTGGCGCGCACCCGGGCGCGATGCGCGCTCGGCGTGTCGCCGTCGTATGTGGCCGGCGCTACGACCGGGGCGGCCGGGCCACCGGCGCCGTCGGCCGCCTCGTCGAGCGCCGCCTGCCAGGCGTGCAGCGATGCCAGCTGGTCCTGGGCGAGCGCCTTGGTCGGGAACAGGCACAGCGCTCGCGCCTCGGGGTCGCGCACCAGGGCGTCGAGGATTGGGGCGGCGAAGCACAGGCTCTTGCCGGACGCCGTCCCGGTCGCCACCGCCACCGGCGCCTCGCCCGGCGCCAGCGCCGCGGCGATCGCCGCGGCCTGGTGACGGTACGGCGCCGCCATGCCGCGCCGGGCCGCGGCGGCGACGACGGCCGGCGCGACCGCCGCGGGCCACGGGGCGTGGCGGGCGGGTCGCGCCGGCTGGTCGCGCACCGCCACCAGGTTCGGCGCGAAGCGCGCGTCGCCGACGAACGTGCGCCAGAGGTCGTCGATCGGGACGACGAGCCGGGGGGCGTGCGGCACGGGCACCTCGGACACTCGGACGCGAACGGGCGGCGGTCCGTGGGCGGGACCGCCGCCCGTTCGAGGCGGCAGGGTGGGGCGCGCCGCCGCGGCCCGCCGTGGCGGCGGGGCTGCCGCGACGGGCCGCGCGGGCGGCTAGAAGGTGCCTACGGCCAGGGCTGGCTCCAGTCGTGCCGGCCCTTGGGGCAGGTGAAGACCGACGCGATCTGGCCGTAGATGCCGGCCATGCGGTCGGCGCGCGGCTCGATGAACGCCATGCTCGGGCTCGACGCGCACTGCTCGAGCAGCCACGGGTAGACCAGGTCGATGATGTCGGCGCCTTCCGCCTGCCCGAAGCCGATCGTGTAGACGCTGGCGCCGAGGTCCTTGGCCACCTGGGCGGCCTTGATGACCGTCTCCTCGACCCGCCCGCTCTCGGGATCGATCGGCACGCGGTTCGGGAGGCCGTCGGTGAGCATGACGAGCACCGGCATGTTGCCGGTCTGGCGCATCCCGGATTGCAGCGCCTCGGCGCCCTTGAGGAACGCCAGGTCGAGGCGGGTGCCCTCCTTCTGGCGCAGGTCGAGCGTGTCGAGCGCGGTCGTGATCGCCGCCGCGTCGTTCGTCAGCTCGAGCTGGATCCAGGCGTCGTTGTTGAAGCCGACGACCGCGGCGTGGTCGCTGCGGCCCTCCTCGTTGGGCGCCAGGTCGAGCAGGTCGATGAACGCCTTGGCGGCCTGGATGACCGTCGCCTTCTTCTGGGCGCCGTCCTGGCTGTTGCGGTTCATGCTCGTCGACATGTCGATGACGAGGACGACGTCGGCGTGTCGCTCGAGGTTCTTGCAGGCCGGCTCGCGCAACGTGACCGGCAGATAGATCGGCTGCGGCTCGCGCGTCGGCGTCGCCGTCGGCGGCGGCGCGGTGGGCGTCGCAGTCGGCGGCGGCAGCGGCGTGTCGGTCGGCGGCGGCAGCGGCGTGTCGGTCGGCGGCGGCGTCTCGGTCGGGCGCTCGCACGGACCGGTGACCGTGATGACCTGCTGGGCCATGACGACCCGGGCCTTGAGGCCGTCCATGTCGACGATGTTCATCTCGCCGTGCACCGGCCAGGCGCCCGGCATGACCGGCTTCACCGCGAACGTCAGCGTGTGGGCCTCCCGCGCCTCGGGGTTGCGCCACTCCCAGGTCAGCGTCGTCGTCGTGCCCGCGGACCCGACGATCTCGCTCGGCGGCGGATCGATCGAGCCCGGCTCGATCTCGAGGCCCGGCGGCACGTGTTGGGTCAAGCTGTAGGTGCGCACGCCGGCGTCGCGCTCGAGCTCGCGGGTGTGGTTGAACATGCCGTTCGACAGCCGGTTCGTGTCCGGCACCTCGGCGTACCACGCGCCGCGCGTCGGCATCTGCCGCGTGGCGCGGCAGTAGTCGCTCACGTTCGTCTCGGGGCAGCCGGCGAACAGCGGGATCTGCTCGCGCTTGATCATGTTGGCGGCCTTGATCATGTTCTGCTCGTCCTGGACGAAGACGCTCTTCGTCGAGGCGAAGAACACGACCGCTTCGCACGGCGTCGGCAGCCCTTGGCGCTGGACGTCGCTGCGCGAGTCGCGCAGGATCGTCAGCGCCTCGGTGGCGGCGCCGATGAAGTCGCCGTGCGGGTCGTGGCCGAGCACGGGCTGGTTCAGCGGCCCGTGGGCGCGCTGGATCTGCTCCGTGAGCCGCAACCGGGTCACGACCTGACGGCTGTCGTAGTGGATGACGGCGACCCGCACCGT
This sequence comes from uncultured Anaerolineales bacterium, assembly GCA_964651245.1. Classification (GTDB taxonomy): domain Bacteria; phylum Chloroflexota; class Anaerolineae; order Epilineales; family Epilineaceae; genus Avedoeria. The sequence continues at coordinate 30,484 of CAZYVI010000022.1, forward strand.
CATGCTGCGGATGCGCTCGAGCGCCGTCAGGACGGCGACGGCGGCGTCGTTCTGCCAGTCGGCGTGGAACGCCTCGCTGACCTGGACGAAGACGACGTTGAGGCCGCCTGGGCAGCTCGAGCAGGCCGGCTCGGCGTCGACGACGATCCGCGACGGCTCGCACAGCCGGATCGTGTCGGTGACGACGGCCCCCTCCATGACGCCCTTGCAGCCGCTGATCTTGCCCCGCTGCGCCAGCGGAGCGGCCGCGACGGGTGCGGTGTGGTCCTGTGGCACGAGCCACAGGCCAGCGGCCATCGCCACGGCGCTGAGCGCAGCCGCGGCGACGGCCCGAGCGGTACGGTTCATCGTGTTGTGCCTCCGATCCCCCTCGTGGGCACTGCCTGGACGCGACCGGCGACGTCCACCCCGCGCAGCCCCCATTGCCAGCTGCCGACCCCCGGCAGCGTGCCGGCCTCCCCAAGCTCCCCGGCCGCGTACCCCGGCGGCCGAGCCCCGTCCGCCCCATGAGCGGCGGATGAGACCAAGATGAAGGCGCACTGAACGGCGCGATTATGCCAGGCTGTCGGACGGGTGCAAGTGACCGAGCAGCGCGAGCGGCGCCGCGCTCGACAGCGCCCGCTCGACGGCGGCCGCGCCGGCATCGGGGCAGGCCACCGCCACCAACCAGCCGCGCCCGGCCGCCACCCGCGCCGCCGCCGCCGCCGCCCGGTCCGCCGGCACGCCGCGCGCCACCAGCGACGCGGCGACGGCGGCGGCGCGGGCGGTCTCGCGGTCCTCGGGCGCCAGGCGCGCGGCGTGTAGGGCCACCTCGGCGGCCCAGTCGCCGGCCTGCGGCAGCCCGCCCGGCGGCGCCGGCAGGGCGTCGACGTCCGCCGGCGCGCAGCCGGCGTCGGCCACGGCGCAAAGCGCGGCGGCGGCGGGCAGCGGGGCGTCGTAGAGCGCGATCCAGGTGCGCACGGCGAACCTCGGCGGGGTCGGCGCGGCGCCCGGCGGCGGACGAGCGGGCCGGGGCGCGGCGCCCGGTGGGCGGACCGCGATTGTGGCCGTCGCGGCGCGGCCGGGCAACCCGCCGCGCGCCGGCGCGGGCGGCGGCACCCTATAATCCCGCCATGACGTCCATCGCCCGCGTCGTCCTCAAGCCGGGCCGCGAAAAGCCGGTGCGGCAGCGCCATCCGTGGGTGTTCTCGGGGGCGGTGGCGGCGATCGACGGCGCGCCGGCCCCGGGCGACGTGGTCGACGTCGTGGCGGCGGCAGGCGATTGGGTCGGCCGCGGGCACATCAGCCCGGCGTCGCAGATCGTCGTCCGGGTCATGACGCTCGACGCGGCCGAGACCCTCGACGACGACGCCTGGCGCTGGCGCATCGAGCGCGCCGTCGCGCTGCGCGCGCGGCTGGGCCTGCTGGCGCGCCCCGACGGAGCCTGCCGGCTGGTCCACGCCGAGTCGGACGGCCTGCCCGGCCTCGTCGTCGACCGCTATGCCGACTGGCTCGTCATCCAGCTGCTGACGGCCGGCGCCGACGCCCGCCGCGACGCCCTCGTCCGGCTGCTGGCCGAGGCCGTCGGCCGCCACGCGGCAGTGCGCGGCGTGTACGAGCGCAGCACGGACGAGGTGCGCGCCAAAGAGGGGCTGGCGGCCGAGCAGGGCGTCCGGCTGGGCGAGGCGCCGCCGGTCCCGATCGCGATCGCCGAGCCCGGCGTCCGCGGCGACGTCGCGCTCGACGTCGACGTCGTCGCGGGCCACAAGACCGGCGCCTACCTCGATCAGGCCGCCAACCGGCGCGCCGTGGCGGCGTGGTGCGGCGGCGCCGACGTCCTCAACGCGTTCAGCTACACCGGCGGCTTTGCGCTCCACGCCCTGGCCGCCGGCGCCCAGCGCGTCACGAACGTCGACAGCTCGGCGCCGGCGCTGGCGCGCGCCGCGGCGACGGCGGCCGCCGCCGGCTGGGCGGTCGACGACGGCTCCCCCGACGCCGCGGACGGCGCACCCATCGCGCCGGCCGGTCGGATGACGAACGTCGAGGCCAACGTGTTCGGCTACCTGCGCGCCTGCCGCGCCGCCGGCCGGACGTTCGACGTCGTCATCCTCGACCCGCCCAAGTTCGTCCACCACGCCGGCCAGGTCGAGAAGGCGGCCCGGGCCTACAAGGACCTGATGTGGGTCGGGCTGCAGGTGCTGCGCCCCGACGGCATCCTGGCCGCGTTCTCGTGCAGCGGGCTGCTTTCGACCGACCTCTTCGGCAAGATCCTGTTCGCCGCCGCCACCGACGCCGAGCGCGACGTCCAGGTCGTGGCGCGGCTGTCGCAACCGCCCGACCACCCGGTTCGCGCGGCGTTTCCCGAAGGGGCCTACCTCAAGGGCGTGATCGCGCGCGCGCTGCCGGAGCGCTGATCGTCGACCGCGGGCGCGGCGGTCGGTCCGACGACGGCGCGGCGACCGGATGCCCGGCCGGTCACCGCGCCCCGTACGCCGTGGTATACTGCCCGAACGCTTGTTCGCATCGCCGCAGCGAGGTGACGATTTGGCCTCCCGCAAGCCCGCCGTCCGCCGGGCCTCGGCGGCGCCGCCCGCCGCGCGCGGGCGCGCCGCCGGCGCGGCGCTGGGCCGCCTGTCGCCGGCGCGGCGGCGCGAGCTCGTCGGCGGGGCGTGCGTCGTCGTCGGCGTGGTGACGGTGGTCATGCAGATCAGCCCGCCCGACGCCGTCGGCGCGATCGGCGCCGGCTGGCTGCGCGGGCTGCGCTGGGCGTTCGGCTGGGGGCACGTCGTCGTGCCGTGGCTCGTCGGCGCGCTCGGCGCCTGGCTCGTCCTCGACGCCGTCGACGGCCGGGCCGACGTCCGCGCCGCACGGCCGCTGGCGGCCGCCGCCACGTTCGCCCTCGGCCTGGCGGCGCTCCACCTGCTCGTGACGGTCTCGATCACGCGCGCCGACCTCGAGGGCGAGCTCGGCGTGCTGCGCCGGGTGGCGCTCGACGGCCGCGGCGGCGGCTGGGTCGGCTACGGGCTGGCCTACGCCCTGGCGCGCAACCTGGGCGCGGTGGCGGCGCTGGCGGCGCTCGTGGTGGCGCTCGTCTTCGGCGTCAGCGTCGCGCTCGGTCACCCCGTGCGGCGGACACTCGACCGCATCGGCGGGCTGGCCATGGCCGCGCTGCGGCCGCTGGCGCCGCTGGCCGCGGCGCTGCTGCCGGGCGGCCTGCGCCGGCGCCTCGGCGCGCAGCCGGCGCGCGGCGCGGCGGTCGGCGAGGCGGGCGGCTGGCTCTTCGACGTCGAGGCGGCCGACGACGCCGCCGCGCATGCCGGCGCTGCCGCGCCCGATCCGGCGGCGGCGCTGGCGCCGGCCGACGCGGCCGACGCGCGCACCGCCGCTCGCGCCGCCGTCCGCGACGCCGACGGCCCGGGCGATCGGCGCGGGCCGGCGCCGGACGTGGCGCCGGGGCCGGGGCTGGCGCGGCCGGCGGCCAAGCCGGACTGGATCCTGCCCCGCATCCCCGACGTCTTCGACGAGGTGGCCGACGGCGGCGCGGCGATGCCCGACGACGCCGAGGCCCAGGCCCAGACGATCGAGCAGACGCTGGCCGACTTCGGCATCCCGGTGCGGGTCGTCCAGATCAACCGCGGGCCGCGGATCACCCAGTTCGGGCTTGAACCCGGCGTCATCGAGCGCAAGGGCGAGCGGGTCCGGGTCAAGGTCAGCCGGATCGTGGCGCTCCAGAACGACCTGGCGCTGGCGCTGGCCGCGGCCCCGATCCGGGTGCAGGCGCCGGTGCCGGGCCGGCCCTACGTCGGCATCGAGGTCCCCAACAAGGCCGAGGACGTCGTGAGCCTGCGCTCGATCCTCGAGAGCGACGCGTTCAAACGGGTGGCCGACAAGGGCGCGCTTCCGATCGGCCTCGGCCGCGACATCAGCGGCAAGCCGGTGGCGGCCGACCTGGCCAAGATGCCGCACCTGCTCATCGCCGGCGCCACCGGCGCGGGCAAGAGCGTCGCGATCAACACCCTGATCTGCTCGCTGCTCATGACCCACACGCCCGAGACGCTCAAGCTCGTCCTCGTCGACCCCAAGCGGGTCGAGCTGGTCGGCTACCGCGGCCTGCCGCACCTGGCGGCGCCGGTCGTCGTCGAGGTCGAGCGCGTCGTCGGGGTGCTGCAGTGGGCGGTGCGCGAGATGGAGCGGCGCTACAAGGCGTTCGCCGAGGCGGGGGCCCGCAACATCGAGACCTGGAACGCCGTCGAGGCCGCCGCCGGACGGCCGACGCTGCCGTACCTGGTGATCGTCATCGACGAGCTGGCCGACCTGATGATGGTGGCGCCCGAGGAGGCCGAGCGGCTCATCACCCGGCTGGCGCAGCTGGCGCGCGCCACGGGCATGCACCTCGTGCTGGCCACGCAGCGGCCCAGCGTCGACGTCGTGACCGGCCTGATCAAGGCGAACTTTCCGGCCCGCATCGCCTTCGCCGTCTCGAGCAGCGTCGACTCTCGGGTCATCCTCGACAGCGTCGGCGCCGAGAAGCTGCTGGGCCGCGGCGACATGCTCTACATGGCGGCCGACTCCAGCAAGCTCCAGCGCATCCAGGGCTGCTACCTCTCCGACGCCGAGATCGAGCGCCTCGGCCACCACTGGAAGTACGCCGCCCGCCCGCCGGCCGCCGCCGGCGAGCCGGCGCCCGACATGAGCCTGACGCTGGGCATCCCCGAGCCGCTCATCCAGCCCGAGATCTGGGACCAGATGCTCACCGGCGGCGAAGGCGCCGCCGCCGGCGAGCCGCGCGACGATCTCTGGGACGAGGCGGTGGCGCTGATCGCCCAGCACCGCACCGCCAGCACGAGCTTCCTCCAGCGCAAGCTGCGCATCGGCTACAGCCGCGCCGCGCGCCTGCTCGACGAGCTCGAGGCCGCCGGCCACGTCGGCCCGTCGCAGGGCAGCGCCGGCCGAGAGGTGCACATCGCCGCCGGCGACGACGGCGAGGCGGGCGCGGACGCGCCGGCCGGCGGGCGCGACGACGACAGCGGTTGGCGGATCCAGTAGCCGGCGGACTCGACCCGCGCCGCGGCGCCGACCCGACCGCGCCGCCCTAGCCGTCGCGCCGGCGCCCCTTGCAGATCACCTGGCCGGCGATGGCCTGGTAGATGGCCGCCAGGTCGTCGCCCGAGGCCGAGGCGTAGAAGTCCGTGGGCTGGCTGGCGACGCGCCGCAACAGCTCGGCGAAGATCGCGTCGTGGCGGCCGACGCCGATCGTGAACAGGTAGGCTCCGTCGCGCTTGATGGCGTCGGCGGCGCCGATCACCTGCTCGTTCGTCGAGCGGTTCGGCAGGCCGTCGGAGAGCAGGACGACCACCGGCTGGTTCTCGAGCTTGCGGCGCGACGGGTGGAGCAGCTCGAGGTTGGCCACCTCGAGGCCGGCGTCGATGCGCGTGCCCTCGGCCATCCCGATGCGGTCGATCGCGGCGTCGAGCCGGGTGCGGTCGGTGGTCAGCGGCTGCTCGAGGCGCGCGGTGTCGTTGAACCACACCACCGCCGCCTGGTCGTGGCGCCCGACGAGGTCGTCGGCCAGCTGGAGCTGGTCGAGGAACACCTTGGCCGCCCGCTTGGCCGCCGCCAGCTTCTGGGTGCCGGCGTCGGTCCGCTCGCGCATCGAGGTGCTGGCGTCGATCACGAGCACGACGTCGGTGTAGAGCTTGAAGCAGCGGTCGTTGAAGACGATCGTCAGGTAGATCTTGTGTCCGTCCGGCGTCGGCGTGTCGGTCGGCGGCAGGACGACGGTCGGGACGGTCGGCGTCGACGACGGCGCGGTGGTGGCGGACGGCGTCGGTGTGGCGGACGGCGACACGCGGCCGCCGGTGGCCGTCGGCGTGGCGCTGGCGGTGGGCGACGGCGTGGCCGTGGCGCTGGCGGGCGGCGTGTCGGTGGCGGTCGGCGGCGGCGGGTAGAGCGTCGGCGTGACCGTCGGCGGCGGTGGGTCCGTCGGGGTAGGGGTGACGGTGGCCGACGGCCGGGGCGTCGGGCTGGGCGTGCCGGGGGCGACGACGACCACATAGGGGATCGGGAATGGGCCCGACTGCGGCTTCGAGAGGCCGTCGGTGCCGGTGTGGGTGGCGACGACGTTCGTCGGCCACGTCCCGACCTCCTGCGGCTGGAGCCAGTACGACATCGTGATGCCGCTGAACGGGACATCGGTGAAGACCCAGGTCAACGTGCGGGCCACCGGGTCCCAGGCGGCCGGCGGCGTGGCGCCGCGCGCCTCGACGTAGGTCATGTTGTCGGGCACGACGTCGACGATCGTCGTCTCCTTGAGCAGCACCGAGGCGGTGATCTGCTGGGCCAGCTCGCGGTAGACGTCGACGAGCTCGGCGCCGTCGCGGGCGAAGCGGTAGAGGCCCGGGTCGGCCGCCGCCAGCCGCAGCAGCTCGGGGTCGACGTCGCCGCCGAAGCCGATCGTAAAGGTCGTGATATCCTCGAACCGGGCGCGGTCGGCGGCCTCGATCGTGCGCATGCGCGAGTTGTTGAACGGCACGCCGTCCGTCATGAGGACGATGATCGACTTCACGCCGGGCTGCCCCCAGCGCGGCGAGACGCGCAGCGCCGTCCGGCCGTAGTCGATGCCGGCGGCGATGTTCGTGCCGCCCTCGGCCACGAGGCCCATGACGCGGCCGATGACCTGGGCTTTGTCCTGGGTCATCGGGACCTCGATCTGGGCGGTGGACTCGAACGACACCAGCGCCACCTGGTCGCGGCCCAGGTTGAGCTGGTTGACGAAGGCCCCGACGGCCTCCTTCATCCGCTCCAGCTTCTCGCCCTTCATCGAGTCGGAGTGGTCGACGACCAGCGCGATGTCGATGCGCTCGCCGGCCGTCGGGCAGCCGCCGCCGAGCGTCAGCGTCACCTGGGTCTGCTCGCCGAGCTGGAGGAACGTCGGCGCGGCGCCCTTGTTGACGACGATCTGGCAGCGCAGCCCCTCGTCCGGCGCCAGCCCGGCGTTGGGGTCGATCTCGGCGCCCGGCGCGTAGAGCCGGACCTTGTTGCTGCCGCGGTCCGCCACCGCCACCCGACCGGCGGCGTCGACGGCCAGGTCGGTCACCGGGTAGGGCTCGCGGCTCGGCTCGAGGTCGACGGCGTCGAGGACGCCGAGGATGTCGCCGTTCGCGTCGACGCGGTGGATCCAGCGGCGCCGCGACAGGACGAACACCGAGCCGTCGGGGCCGACGGCCATGCGCTCGGCGGCGACCGGCAGCGGGATCGTCTGGACCGGGTTCGGCACCCGGCTCTGGTAGACCTCGACCTGCCGCCGCGTCCGGTTGAGGACGTAGCGATGGCCTAGGGCGAACTGGTGGTCCCAGTAGACGTGCTCCGGGAACGCGAAGTCGTCGCCTTCTTGGACGCTGCCCTGCTCGGTGAACGCGCGCTCGTTCGTCAGCTCCACGTCCCACGGCACCGTCACCCGCCGGCGCGGCAGGTCCCAGGCAATGCTCGACAGGTAGCTCAGGCGCTCGATGGCGATCGGGTGCGGGAAGCCGTCGATCTGGCGCGTCCAGCGGACGCCGTCGGCGGTGAACTTGAAGACGTACTTTTCGCGCAGGCCGTAGACGTTGCCCAGATCGTCGACGGTGATCTCGCGGGCCGCGTTGGCCCAGAAGCGCGCCTCGACGCTGCCGTCGGGCGCGATGCGCTGGACACCGTCGTCGTCGAGGACGTAGAAGCGCCCGTCGGGCCCCATCGTCACCCGCGACGGCCGGGCGAAGCCGCGCCAGGTGGCGGCCAGGTCGTAGCCGATCGGCCCCTGCTGCGCGCGCTGGGCGGCGCGCGGCGCCAAGGGCCGCGCCGCCGCCGCGTCGGCGTGTCCGGCCGCCGACGTCGGTCGACCGGCCGGCGCAGCCGAAGCGACGATCACGCCGAGCGCCATTGCCCGTGCGATCCGCCGGACGCCCGCGGTGCGACGCGCCGCGACGCTTCCGGCGGCGCCGCGCGTTCCGCGGCCGACCCAACCCCAATCCAACATCCAAGGCCCCTTCCGGATGCGCCGTGCCGCGCCGCGCCCGGCAGCGCGCGCCATATCCATTAACTCGCAACCCCGCGCCGCCGATACGCGCAATTGCGCCACCGACGGCGCCGCGCCCGGGTCTTCGCACCGTCCACGCGCTGTGATCCGGGCGCCGGGCGGTCCTGCCCGTCGCCGGGCGGACGACGGCGCGTCGCGCGCCTGTCGCCGATCCGTCGCTTCCACCCTGGCGGTCCGCGGCGCGCGCGGCTACGCTGCCCGGCATGTCGAACACCGCGCCGCCGCTCGCGCTCCACCGCCTGCGCGACCTCGCGACGATCGCCCTGCTCAACCTGGCCGCGCTCGGCCTGATCGTGCACCGCCTGCGCGACCCGCGCGCCGGCGCGGTGCGCATCGAGGCGCCGCCGCCGCTGCCGACGCCGACCGCCATCCGGCTGGCGGTCCACGTCACCGGCGCGGTGCGGCGGCCGGCCGTGGTGCGGCTGAGCGAGGGCGCCCGCGTCGCCGACGCCGTCGCGGCCGCTGGCGGCCTGGCCGACGACGCCTCCCCCGACCTCAACCTCGCCGCGCCGCTGGCCGACGGCAGCCAGGTCGTTGTGCCGCGCCAGGGCGAGGCGGCCGCCGACGCGGTCCGGGCGCCGCCGGCGGCCGGCCCTGGGGCCGCGGGCGGCGGCGCGGCGGCGTCGGCCGGCGCGGGCGGCGGTCCGGCGGGGGGCGCGATCGACGTCAACCGCGCCGACGCCGCCGCGCTCGACGCGCTGCCGGGCGTCGGGCCGGCGCTGGCGGCGCGGATCGTGGCCTGGCGGACGGCGAACGGGCCGTTTCGGTCGCCCGAGGACCTGCTGAGCGTCTCCGGTATCGGCGACCGGACGCTCGAGCGGCTGCGGGGGGCGATCGTGGTGCGGTAGGGCGCGATCGGGCCGCGGGGCCGGTGCTATGATCCCGCCATGGCCGTCACGCCCGACCCCGCCCTCGTCGCCCGCCTGGCGCGGCTGGGCGTCCAGCTCGGCGCGGCCGGGATCGTCGCCCCGCCGCGCCGCGGCGACGGGGCGATGGGCGAGAGCGCCGGCGCGGGATCGCCGGACGGGCCCGGAGCGACGTCGTTCGATTCGCCGGCCGTGCTGCCCATCGAGGAGGCCGTGCCGGGGGTCGAGCACGCCTGCGACCACGGCGCCTGCTGGGTCAGCACGCTGCGCCGCGCCGCGAACGACGACCACGCCGGCGAGCCGTTGGCGGCCGTGCACGCGGTCGACCCGGCGGCGCTGGCCGAGCTGGCCGGCGACGGCCGGCTGGCCCTGCTCGACCTGGCCAACGCCGCCTTCCTCGACACCGAGACGACCGGGCTGTTGGGCGGCGCCGGCACCTACGCCTTCCTGATCGGCGTGGGGCGGTTCGAGGGCGGGGCGTTCCAGCTGCGGCAGTTCTTCATGCGCCACCCGGCCGAGGAGCGCGCCCAGCTCGAGGCGCTCGCCGAGTGGATCGACGGCGCGTCGGGCCTGGTGACGTTCAACGGCCGCACGTTCGACGTGCCGTTGCTGCGGACGCGCTTCCGCCTCCACCGCCGCGCCGCGCCCGACCCGCTCGACGCCCGCCCGCACCTCGACCTGCTGCCGGTCGCCCGCCGCCTCTGGCGCCGCCGGCTGCCGAGCTGTGCGCTGCAGTCGCTGGAGCGCCACATCCTGCGCCTCGAGCGCCACGACGACGTGCCGGGCTGGCTCATCCCGGAGCGCTACCTGCGCTACCAGCGCGACGGCGACGCCCGGCCGCTGGTGGGGATCTTCGAGCACAACGCCCTCGACATCCTGTCGATGGTGAGCCTTGCCGCCCGCGTCGCCCGCGGCTGGGACCATGCCGACGGCGGCGGCCGCGACGCCCTCGACTGGCTCAGCCTCGCCCGCGCCGCCGAGCGCGTCGGCGCGGCGGACCGGGCGCGCGCGGCCTACACGGCGGCGCTGGCGCAGCCGCTGCCGGACACGTTGCGCGACGAGGCCCTCACCGGCCTGGCCGACCTCCACAAGCGCGCCGGCGACTGGCCGTCCGCCCTGGCCTTGTGGCGCGAGCTGGCGGCCACGTCGCGGCGGCTGCGCCCGTTCGAGGAGCAGGCCAAGTACTGGGAGCACCGCGCCGACCCGCCCGACCTGGCCGCGGCGCTGGCGCTGACCGAGGCGGCGGCGGCGCGCCTGGCCGCCGGCGCGCTGCGGCCCCACCGCGGCCGCGCCCAGGCCGCCGCCGACCTGGCCCACCGCGCGGCGCGGCTGCGGCGGCGGTTGGGGCGGGCCGACAAGGCGACGCCGCCCTTCGACGCGGGCGACGTCGGCGCCGACCCCGTCGCCGCCGCGATCACCCACCCCGATGCACCGCTCGCACCCCCCGAAAGGACCCCCACCCCATGACCGCCTACAGCATCCACACCCGCCTCGCCGTCCCCTACGTCCAGGCCGTCGAGCGCGTCACGGCCGCCCTGGCGGCCGAGGGCTTCGGCGTGCTGACCGAGATCGACGTCAAGGCGACGCTCAAGAAGAAGCTCGACGTCGACTTTCGCGACTACGTCATCTTGGGCGCCTGCAACCCCCACTTGGCCCATCGGGCGATGTCGGCCGAGCTCGAGGTCGGCCTGCTGCTGCCGTGCAACGTCGTCGTCTACGCCGACGACGACGGCGGCAGCGTCGTCGAGATCGCCGACCCGCTGGCCATGCTGGCGGCGGCCGAGTCGGCGGCGCTGCAGCCCGTGGCCGAGGAGGCGCGGGCGCGGCTGCTGCGGGTGGCGGCGGCGTTGGCGGCGTAGGGGCCGGCGGTCCGTCGGCGCCCTTCCTCCGGGCGCGCGGCTGTCCCAAATCTGTCTCATTCGGCGCTGGGTGGCTCCGTCGTTCCCGGTATGCTCGGGCTCGAACGCCGCCGGCCTTCGCTCGGCGGGTCGTTGTGCGCCGAGGAGGGCCGGTGTGGCAGCGAGCCAGGGCAGCGATCCCGGCGACCGAACGGCCGACCCACTGCCGGACTGGGTGCTGCGGCTGTGCGGCGGCTTCCGGCTGTACCGCTGCGGCGACAACCTCGCCCACCGGCTGACGCCCCGCGCCCGGTCGTTGGTGGCGCACCTCGCCCTCCAGCCCGACGCCGCGGTCGCCAAGTCGACGCTCGCGGCGCGGCTCTGGCCCGACACGCGCGATGCGCAGGCCCGCACGAACCTGCGCACCCTGCTCCACCAGCTCCACGCGCGCGTCCCCGACCTCTATGACCGGCTGCGGGTCTCGCGCGACCTCGTCGAGCTGCCGGCCGGTCCCGACCTCGACGTCGACGTCTGGCGCTACGACGCGCTCGCGTGCGCCGCCCGGCGATCGGCTGGCGCGCTCGCGCCGTCGCTCCGGGCCGAGCTGGAGGACGCTGCACTCCGGCTGGCGCCACCGCTGCTGCCGGAGTGCTATGACGACTGGATCGTCGCGCATCGGGAGCGACTGGACACGGTGCGGCGCGACATCCTGGACCTCCTGGCCGCCAGCGCCGACGACAGCCTCCACCCCGCCGACGCGCTGCGCTACGCGCGCTGGAGGATGCTCGACGACCCCTTTTGACGGGGCCGCCAGCCGCCGGCTGGCCGTGCTGCACCTCCGGGCGGGCGACCGGCGCGGCGCCGCCCGCGTCTACGCGCGGCTGGGCGCGCTGCTGCGCTCCGAGCTGGGCTGCGAGCCGAGGCCGGAGACGCAACGCTGGTGGTCGATGCAGGCCGGCGCCTAGGCCGCCACGCGCTCGCGCTCGAGCCACAACGAGATGGGGGCGGCCACACGGCCGCCCCCGAACTCGAACGTCCTCCCGGCGCCCGTCGCGCGCCGAACCCCGTCGCCCCGCGATCAGCCGTCGGTGCAGTCCATGATCGCGCCCTTCTGCGCGCCGGTGATCAGGCCGGCCTTCTTCCAGGCGTTCGTCAGGTGCGACACACAGCTCACGAAGGCGCCATGGCTGCCCGGATGGCTGGCCGCGCAGCCGGCGATCATGTCGTTCATCGTCGCGCCGTTGGCGAAGACGTGGTTGGGCACGCCGCTGTCGCAGGCGCCGATGACGACCGTGTCGTCCATGCTCCCGTGCGGGAAGGCGTCGTCGCCGTCCGCCACGCCGTCGCCGTCGTCGTCGGCGTCGCAGGCGTCGCCGGCGCCGTCGCCGTCGTAGTCGGCCTGCGCCGCGTTGGCCGTCGTGGGACAGTTGTCGGCCGCGTCGGGCACGCCGTCGCCGTCGTCGTCGGTGTCGCAGGCGTTGCCGAGGAGGTCGCCGTCGGTGTCGGTCTGGAGCGGGTTGGCGTGCAGCGGGCAGTTGTCGACGACGTCGGGCACCCCGTCGTTGTCGTCGTCGGCGTCGCAGGCGTCGCCCTGGGCGTCGCCGTCCTCGTTCGACTGCCCCGGGTTGGGCACGGACGGGCAGTTGTCGACCGCGTCCAGGACCCCGTCGCCGTCGGCGTCGAGGTCGTTGTTCGGATCGCAGGCGTCGCCGATGCCGTCGAAGTCGACGTCGGACTGGGCGGGGTTGGGCACCATGGGGCAGTTGTCGACCGCGTCGAGGACGCCGTCGCCGTCGTCGTCGAGGTCGCAGGCGTCGCCGACGAGGTCGCCGTCGAGGTCGAGCTGGGCCGGATCGTGGACCCAGGGGCAGATGTCGGCCGGATCGGGCACGCCGTCGTTGTCGTCGTCGGCGTCGCACAGGTCGCCGGCGCCGTCGTCGTCGTTGTCGCTCTGGTCGGCGTTGGCGTGCAGCGGGCAGTTGTCGTCGGCGTCGGGCACGCCGTCGCCATCGTCGTCGAGGTCGCAGGCGTCGCCCACGGTGTCGCCGTCGTAGTCCGCCTGGTCGCCGTTGGCCACGGCCGGGCAGTTGTCGACGCCGTTGTCGACGCCGTCGCCGTCGACGTCGGCGTCGCAGAGGTCGCCGGCGCCGTCGTCGTCGAGGTCGGCCTGGTCGGGGTTGAAGTGGATCGGGCAGTTGTCGACGCCGTTGTCGACGCCGTCGCCGTCGACGTCGGCGTCGCAGGCGTCACCCTGCAGGTCGGCGTCGAGGTCGGCCTGGTCCGGGTTGGGCGTCGACGGGCAGTTGTCGAGGCTGTCCGGGATGCCGTCGTTGTCGGCGTCGTCGTCGCAGGCGTTGCCGATGCCATCGTCGTCGTCGTCGGCTTGGTCGGCGTTCGCCACGAGCGGGCAGTTGTCGGCGTCGTCGGGCACGCCGTCACCGTCGTCATCGGCGTCGCAGGCGTTGCCGAGCAGGTCGCCGTCGGCGTTGCCCTGGTCGGGGTTCGGCAGGGCCGGGCAGTTGTCGGCGACGTCGGCCACGCCGTCGTTGTCGTCGTCGATGTCGCAGGCGTCGCCCTGGCCGTCGTCGTCGAGGTCGGCCTGGTCGGCGTTGGCCGCAAGCGGGCAGTTGTCGTCGCCGTCGAGGACACCGTCGCCGTCGTCGTCGGCGTCGCAGGCGTTGCCCACATCGTCGGCGTCGGTGTCGGTCTGGAGCGGGTTGAACGCGAGCGGGCAGTTGTCGGCGGCGTCCGCCACGCCGTCGCCGTCGCCGTCGCCGTCGCAGGCATCGCCGATGCCGTCGTCGTCGAGGTCGGCCTGGTCCGGGTTGGCCGTCACGGGGCAGTTGTCGGCCACGTCCGGCACGCCGTCGTTGTCGTCGTCGGCGTCGCAGGCGTCGCCGTTGCCGTCGTCGTCGGCGTCGGCCTGGTCCGGGTTGGCGACGAGCACGCAGTTGTCGAACGCGTCGCGCACGCCGTCGCCGTCGCGGTCGAGGTTGGCCGCCTCGAAGGCGGAGACCGCGTCGAACGCGGGGCCGACCTCGCCGACGACGGTGGCGGCGCCGCTGTCGGGGTCTACGGTGAGCAGGTTGCGGGCGTTCGTGCCCCGACCGCCGTACAGCGTGCCGTCGGCGTGGAACGACAGCGAGGCGAGGACCGCCTGGCCGGTGCTGCCAATCTCGGTCACGTCGCCGGTCGCCAGGTCGAGCGTGCCGAGGCGGTCGTTGCCGCCCCCGGCCGGGTCGTAGGCCACGTACGGCGTACCGTCGGCGGCGAAGGCGAGCGCGGCGACGTTCTCGTCGAGGTCGGCCACCAGGGTCGGCGCCGCGGTGGTCGTGCTGATCGCGTAGATCCGGCGCGCCGTCAGCGGCGGGATCGGGGCGACGACGCCGTAGAGCGTGCCGGCGGGGTCGAACGACAGGCCGACGAGGTAGCTCAGGCCGATCGTGCCGACGAGGGTGGCGGCGCCGGTGGCGGCGTCGAGGGTGTAGAGGCGCGACGCCGGGCTCGTCGGCGGCCCGGACTCCACGGCGTAGATCGTGCCGTCCGGGGCGATGGCCAGCGCCGAGAGCCCCTGGACGCACGTCGGGCCGAGCACGGTCCCGGTTCCGGTCGCGCGGTCGACGGCGACGAGGGCCGACAGCCCGTTGCGGCCGGCGGCGACGTGCAGGTAGCCCTGGAGGGCGTAGACCTGGCCGTCGATCGCCTTCTGCGGCGGCGCCGCGTCGCCGGCGAAGCGGGCGGCGGCGAAGACGTTCTCGGGCAGCGTCGGGCCAAACGACTGCCCGGCCGCCACCACCTTGCCGTCGGGCTGCACGGCGACGTCCCAGGCCGTGTCGCCGCTACCGAAGAAGTCCGCCGTGGCCAGGCCGTCGCCGCTGAAGGCCGTGTCGGGGGCGCCGTTGGCCAGGTAGCGGAAGACCATGAAGTCCTGGGCCGGCGTGCCGCCGTTGGCGGCGGTCGCGAACGTGCGGGCCGTGGCGACGATGCGGCCGTCGGGCATCACGCTGACGGCGGTGCCGTCGTCTTCGCCGAGGACGTCGCGGCGCAGCCAGCCGTCGCCGTCGAACGTGGCGTCCAATGCGCCATCGCCGTCGAGGCGGGCGAGGAACAGGTCGCTGGCCACCAGCGCCGGCTGCAGCGCGTCCGGGGTGATCCGGCCCGTCAGGACGATGGCGCCGTCGGCGGTGACGGCCATCGCCGAAGCGAGCTCGTCCGGTCCGCCCAGGTCGTGGCCGGCGACGCCGTCGCCGTTGAAGGTCGCGTCGAGCGAGCCGTCGGGGTTCAGCCGCAGCACCGCCAGGTCGAGGTCGCCGCCGTCGCGCCCGTGGCCGGCCACCAAGAGCTTGCCGCCGGGCAGCACGGCCACGTCCGAGCCGGACGCGCCCGCGCCGAAGGGGTCGAACGTGGCGACCCCATCGCCGTCGGCGCCGCCGGGGGCGAACGTGGCGTCGAGCGCGCCGGCCGCGGTGTAGCGCGCCACGACGATGCGGCCCGCGGCGCCGCCGCCGGTGCTGCCGACGACCACCGCCTTGCCGTCGGGCTGGATCGCCACGGCGTTCGCGACATCGTTCGCGCCGACGACGTCGGTCTTCACCCAGCCGCCGCTGCCATAGCTGGCGTCGAGCGTGCGCGGGTACTGCCACGGGTCGAACCGGGCCACCACGAAGACGTCGACCGGCGAGCCGCTCGGCCGATGGCTGCCGACGAGCACCAGCTTGCCGTCGGGCTGCGCCGCCATGTCGTTGGCGCCCTCGGTGCCGCCGGGAATCGCGAACGACGACGCGACGCGGTCGCCGTACACCGACCCGGGCACACTTCCGTCGCACGAGAACTTCGTGACCATCATGCGGGCGTCGCTGCCCAGGTGGCCGGTGCCGGCCAAGAACACCTCGCCGCGCATGTCGACCACTAGGCCGCGCGCGTCGGAGGTCATGTCGAAGCGCACGTTGACGCGGCCGTTGCCGGCGCCGACATCGTCGTCGGCGACGTCGAACGAGGTGTCGGCGCCGCCGTCGTCGTCGTACCGGGCGAGCGGGACGATGTCGCCCCAGCCGCCGAGCACGAGCAGCCGGCCGGTGGTCAGCGCGAGCAGGTCGAGGCCGTTGGTGAAGCCAACGCCGGGCAGGATGAGCCGCGAGGCGACGATGCCGGCGGGCCAGACGTGCCCCGGCGTGTCGTTCAGGTCGTCGACGAACGTCTCGTCGAGATGGCCGGCCGTCGCGCCGCCGGCGTCGAGGCGGGCCACGATGTGGCAGCTGCCGCAGTCGGCGATCGTGCCCATGACGACGAGCCGGCCGTCGCCGTCGACGACGACGCGGTCGAACCACTGCGTCCCGACGCCGTTGCCGAGGCGGTCGTAGACCCAGACGCCGTCATCGGCGCCGCTCAGGTCCTGTGCCGGCGTACCGGAGAACGTCGTGTCGAGCGTCCCGTCGGCATCGAACCGTGCGGCCACGGCCTCCTGGTAGCCGAGCGCGCGGAAGCTCTGGCCGACGACGACGATCGCGTCGTCGGCCTGGACCGCCACGTCGCGGATCCCGTCGTCGCCCGCCAAGTCGAGCACGGCGGCGCCGTCGACGCCGAAGGCGGTGTCGAGGGCGCCGTCGGCGTCGTAGCGGACGACGAGCGAGTCGACGTCATCGCCGGCCGATGCGCGCATCGAGCCGCCGACGAGGAGCGAGCCGTCGGCCTGCTCGGCGAGCACCGCGCCGCCCGAGCTGGCGCCGACGACGGTGCGCACGAGGCCCGCCACGCTGCTCGTGTTGTGGGCGGGGTCGACACCGAAGCTGGTGTCGAGCGCGCCGCCGGACAGGAAGCGGCCCAACGTGACGTGGCCGTCCGCCGAACCGACGACCACGATCTTGCCGTCGGACTGCAGCAGGATGCTGCGGCCCTCGTCGCAGCAGCCGGGCATCGACAGCCGTACGAATCCGCCCGTCCCGAAGCCGGGGTCGAGGGCGCCGTCAGGACCGAGCCGGGCGATGAGCCAGTCGGTGGTCCCGTTCCCCGGCGCGAACGTCGTGCCGAGCACGACGATCTTGCCGTCCGGTTGGAGAGCGCCGTCCGACAGGCGGGTGAGCCCCGTGCCGTGGTCGAGGATGGTCAAGCCCCCCGCCCCGAACGCCGTGTCGATCGACCCGTCCGGATGGACGCGCGCGACGGCGCCGAACGGCTCGCCGACCGAGGCGTTGCCGACGACGACGATCTTGCCGTCGGGCTGCTCGAGCAGCACCTCGCCGCCCACGCCCGTGTTGATCTGGTCGGTCCGTTTGCCGTCGAGATCGAACGCGGGATCGAGGTCGCCGGGCGCGGCGGTGGCCGCGCCGGCAGCGAGTACCAGCAGCGCTGCCATGAGCGCCGTGGCGACGAGTCGTCCGGCAAGGCCGCGTAGTCGAAGTGGGCTGAGGCGTGGCGACATCGGTGGCTCCCTGGGGCGGTCCGTGGATTGGCGGTCGCGCGGGTGGCGGCGACGGCGTGGCGGCTGCGCAGGGGCGCGCAGGCGGACCGGCCGTGGCCGCACGACGCGGCGGTACCGGCGCAGCGTAACGAACCCTCCGTTGTCGAATCGCTTCGGCGACGAAACGCCCGCGGTCGGCGGACGGCGTGTGGAGGAGTGGCCGGGTCGGCCGCTGCGACCTCGATGTGCTCGCCGTCGTCGCCGCAGTGGCGGTCCGGTTGCCCGGCGCATCCGGGGGGGTGCGTCCGGGCGACGTCGCCGGCGCACCACCGAGCACTTGTTCGCGCCACGACGGCACGAAATGACGACGCGGGGGGGCGTCGTGTAGACGCCCCCCCGCGCGCTGTGATCGGGTCGGCCGCGTTGGGCCGGCTGGGTTGGATGCCGGCGCGAGTCCGGACAGAGCTGCGCCGCGCCCTACCCTACCCCTTGTACCCCAGCGGCAAGTACACCTTGTTCGCCGGCGCTGGCACCGCGTCGGTCGGCTGCGGCGGCACGGCCGTCGGCTCCACCGGGACGGCGGTCGGCGGCGTTGCCGTCTCGTCCAGCGGCGTCGCGACGCCGATGAAGTTGAAGGTGTGGCCCGGGAAGACCTCGGTCACCGCCTCGTTGCCGCAGCGCTTCTGGAGCACCTCGGCCAGGACGTCGCGGTACTCCGTCGTGCCCGCCAGGTCGCCCCGGTCGAGCTTGTCCTCTTCGAGCGTCGGCCAGTCCGTGTGGACCTTGCCGCCGTTGATGCCGCGCCCCAGCAGGAACATCACGTTGCCGTGGCCGTGGTCGGTGCCGTAGCCGCCGTTCTCGTAGGCGCGGCGGCCGAACTCGCTCATCAGGACCACCGTGACCCCCTGCTTGCCTTTCTCGCGGGCGTCGAAGTGGTCCTGGAGGTCGGTGACGAAGGCGGTGATGCCCTGGGTGAGCTGCAGCAGGTTGTTCGCCATGCCGCCCTGGGCCGGCGCGCCGGGGTTCACCTGGTTCGCGTGCGTATCCCAGCCGCCGACATCGATGCACGCCACCTCGAGGCCGACGTCGGCCTTGATGAGCTGCGCGATCTGCATCATGCCCTGGTGGAAGCCGTTCTGCCCGTAGCGGGCGCCGTTGCTGGGCGCGTACGTGCCGCTGCCGACCTTCTCGGCCAACATGTCCAGGGCCGCGAACGTCGCCTGGCCCTGCTCGTCGAGCCAGCCCTCGCCGCTGTAGAGCTGGGCCAGCTGCTGCTGGAAGCGGGCCACCTCGCGGGTGTCGCCCTGGAGGTGGAAGTCGGCGATGCTCTGCAGCGTGACGGCCGGCACAGGGCCGCGCAGCGCCGCCTGCAGCATCGTCCCCATCCCCACCGCGCGGAACGGCGAGTCGTTCTGGCTGCGCATGCTGGTGAGGTGGCGGCCGAGCCAGCCGGTGCTGAGCTTCTTCTCGCCCGGCGTGCCGCGCTCCATGAAGTCCTGGGCGTCGAAGTGGCTGCGCGTCGCGTCATCCATGCCCACGGCGTGGACGATGCCCAGGATGCCGGTGTCGTAGAGCTCCTTCCAGCGGCCCATATCCGGCAGCGCCATGGCCGGGTGCATGCCGAAGTTGCCGTCCAGGTTCACCGCCCGGAGGTTGCCCGGCGCCCCGCCGTCGTCGGGGGCCGGGATGTGGACCGTCGGGCGCATGCTGCGGTAGTTGCCGAAGTCCTGCAGCGGCACGACCATGTTCAGGCCGTCGTAGCCGCCGCGGGCGAAGATCACCACCATGACGTCGCCCTTGGCCGACGTCTGGCTGTTGCGGAAGACCAGCCGCGGCATCCACTCCGGCCAGGCCGCCGTGCCGGCGGCGAGGAGGGTGCCACGCTGGAGGAACGTGCGTCGCGAGAAGCTCATCGGGCCCTCCCTATCGCCACTGGAAGTACGGGCTGTCGAAGATCATCGCCACCAGGTACGGCAGGCGGTTGGCCACGCCGCTGAACGGCGTGCTGTCGTCACCGCCGTCCGTGAGGTAGCGCACGAGCGATTGCCGGTCCTCGGTCAGGACGCCGCGGTGGAGCAATCGCTCGACCCAGTAGTCGACCGCCTCGCCGGCGGTGGCGAACGACTTCTGGGCGTCGGCGGCGTCCATCGGCGTCCAGCCGTCGACGAGCCGCGCGCCCACGCCGCGGCCGGCGCCGACGCCGCACATCGCCAGGCCGACGTTCCAGCGCATCAGCATGACGCCGGACGCCGCCCAGGCCGTCTTGACGTCCGGATAGCCGTCGGGCGTCGACCAGTAGTACGGCAGGTGGCCCATGCGCTGCAGGGCGTAGTTCATCCGCTGGTAGAGGGTGGCGTTGCCGGCGAACTCGAACTTCTCCATCGGCAGGCCCGACACGCGCAGCATCCGGACCATGAAGTCCGTCGGGCGCGACAGCCGGCCGCCGAAGTTGTTGAACGAGCTGCCGAACTCGCGCGCCGTGAACAGCGCCATCAGGGTGTCGCGGATGTCGCCGCCGGAGCGCTCGAACGCGCTGGCGACGCGCTCGACGAGCTGCGGGGCGTCGGTCAGCGGGTCGTCGCAGACGAAGCGCCGGGCCAGCTTGAGGGCGATGTAGCGCGGCGTCGCCTCGTGGGCGCAGAGCATGTCGATGACGATCTTGCCGTCCTGCTCGCGCAGCCCCGAGTCGATCGCCTGGCCGAACACGATCTTCGTGCCCTGGTCGTGGGCGGCGTCGTTGTACATGTAGTTGCCGCGGGTCTGGGCGTTCGGCCGGGTGTCGATCGTCCAGCCGGTGAAGCACTTCGCGACCTGCTTGATGTCCTCCTCGGTGTACGGATAGCCGCTCACCGCCACGCCCGTGGTGTGGAGCTCCATGATCTCGCGGGCGTAGTTCTCGTTGGGCTGGCGCTTCGTGCTGACGGCGTTGTCGAGGTAGTCGAGCATCGCCGGGCTCTGGGCGTCGGCGGTGAGCAGGTCCTTGAACTTGCCCAGCGCGTGGCGCCGCATGACCTCGCGGTCCTCGACGGTCTTGTAGTAGCGGACGTTGTTCGTGTCGAGGGCGACGTTGAAGTGGTCCGACCAGAACTCGGTCATGACCTCGTGGAGCATCCGCGGGCTGAAGATCATCCGGAAGTACGTGGCCTGCATCAGCTCGCGGATGCCCTGGCCGCGGTCGTTGTTGCCCAGGTCGATGAACTGCTTGTTCGACCAGTTGAGCGTCGGCAGCCGGTCGCGGAGCAGGTCCTCGACCTCGGAGTTGTCGATGTTCTCGTAGTCCAGTTGCTCCTCGAGCCACTTCATCCCGCCCACCTGGCGGGCGTGGGCCAGCTGGCCCGGGCGCGGCCCGAACGCCGCCCGCGACAGCAGCAGCGTCTCGAGGTCGGGCGCCGGCATGTCGGCGCTGGTGCGGGCCGCCCAGCGGCGCTGCGGCCGGGTGGCCGCCGCCGCATCGGGGGCCAGCGCGGCGCCGGAAGCGGCGACGGCCGCCGCGGCGCCGCCGGCGCGGAGGAACTGACGCCGGTTTAGGTTCATGGCGTTCTCCTTCCCTACAGGTGCCCTGACGCTCGATGTCGAGCCCGAGTGCGAGGTGCGAATGTGCGGCTGCGGTGACCCATCCGCCTGTTCCCCGTGCCGAACGACGAACCGGCAGGCCGGGATAGACGGGTCGGACGACGTCGCGGCGGGCGACGTGCCGGGCGGCGGATCGACCGCCGTGATGATGTCATCGTTCGGCGCGGCGCGCACGTCACGCCTGTCGCCGTGCTACTGGAGGTAGTTCAGCAGGCGAGCCTGGCGGTGCGGTTGCCGGAGCTTGAGGAGCGCCTCCTGTTCGATCTGGCGGATGCGCTCGCGCGTCAGGTTGAACTTGCGACCGACCTCCTTGAGCGTCAGCGGCTGGCCGGTGTCGAGGCCGTACCGCAGGCGGACGATCCGCGCCTCGCGCGCCGTGAGGCACAGCAGCATGTCGTCGAGGTCGACCTGCATGAGCGCGAACGCCGCCGTCTCGAGCGGGTCGGGCGACTGGACGTCCTCGATGAAGTGGCCGAGCTCGGAGTCCTGCTCGTCGCCCACCGGCTTCTCGAGCGACAGCGAGCGGCGAGCTGCCTTCAGCATCTGCCGGATCTTGGGCTCCGGCAACTCCATCCGCACCGCCAGCTCGGCCGGGGTCGGCCGCCGGCCGAGATCCTGCTCCATCGCCTGGGCGATGGCGAACAGCTTGCGGATGCGGTCGCTCATGTGCACCGGCACCCGGATCGTCCGGCCCTGGTTGGCCAGCGCGCGGGTGATCGACTGCCGGATCCACCACGTGGCGTACGTCGAGAACTTGTAGCCACGGCGGTGGTCGAACTTGTCGGCCGCCTTCATCAGGCCGACGTTGCCCTCCTGGATGAGGTCGAGGAACGGCACGCCCTGGCCGCGGTACTTCTTGGCCATGCTGATCACCAGCCGGCTGTTGGCCTTGACGAGGTGATCCCACGCCAGGCTGCCATCCTGGCGGGCCCGGACGAGCGCGCGCCGCACGCCGGCGCCGACCTCGGGACAGCCCAGCTGCTCGCCGGCGCTGCGGCCCCGTTCGATGCGCTTGGCCAGCGCGACCTCTTCGTCGCGCGTGAGCAGCGGCACGCCGCCCACCTCGCGGAAGTACAGGCTCACCGTGTCGTCGCCGTCGATGCCGTCGAGGCTCGCCGGTCGGGCGAGGATCAGCGCCTCGAGCTCGGCTTCGTCGTCGTCGACGGCATCCTCGCCGTCGACCGCGGTGAGATCGTCGAGGACGAGCTCGACGTCGGCCATCTCGAGCCAGGTGCGGCACCGCGCGGCCAGGTCGGGGTCTTCCTCGACCTCCGGCAGCTGATCGACGAACTCGGACTCGGTGACGTAGCCCCGGGCGGCGCCGAGGCGGACGAGGCGGTCCAGCGCATCGCGTACGCTGGCGTCGACATCCTCCCCATCGAAGACCAACGCAGCCGCTCCCTTCGGGCGACCCGGGCTTGGCTACCGGATGGTGGGCCGTCGCGCGTGCCGGTACGGCAACGGGCGGCAGTATAACCGGCCCTCTGTCGACCGTCAAGGGTGTTCTTAAGGTTGCTGACCGTTCGCTGGCGCGAGCTGGACGATTCGCGGTCGTATAATCGCGCCATGATCGCTCGCCTGACCGGTCGCATCGATGCCGTCGAGCCCGATGCCGTCGTCGTTGACGTCGGCGGCGTCGGCCTGCGCGTCCACGTCCCGACCGGGGTACTGGCGGCGGCGGTCGTCGGCGACGACCTGTCGCTGCACACCCACCTCCACGTGCGCGAGGCGGAGCTGGCCCTCTACGGCGCGCCCGACGCGGCGACGCTCCAGCTGTTCCTGCTGGTGCAGACGGTCAGCGGCATCGGCCCGCGGGTCGCGCTGGCGATGCTGTCGACGTTCGACGCCACCACGCTGGAGTCGGCCATCGCCGCCGAGGACGTCGACGCGCTCGTGGGCGTGCCGGGCGTCGGGCGCAAGATCGCGCAGCGGCTCGTGCTCGAGCTCAAGGCCAAGGTCGGCGGGCTGGCGCCGGCCGCGCCCGGAGGCAGCGGCGGCGGCTTCGCCATCGCCGGCCCGCAGGCCGACGCCGTCGCCGCCCTGACCGCCCTCGGCTACACGGCCGCCGAGGCCCGCCGGGCCGTCGCCGCCGCCGACGTGGCGTCCGACGCCGGCGTCGAGGACCACGTCCGGGCCGCGCTGCGGGCGATGGCGCGGGGGTAGGCGCCGCCGACGCCACCCCGGGATCGGACGGGCGGCGGTCGTTGGTGCGCCGTGCGGCGCGAGCGGCTGGCGTATAATCCGTTCATCCGTTCCGCACCGCACCGGAGGTTCCGGTCATGGCCTATATCATCACGGAGCTCTGCACCCGCGAGGGCGACTGCGTCGAGGTCTGCCCGGTCGACTGCATCGTGCCGTCGCCCAAGGGCAACACGGAGTATCCGCTCTTCTACATCGACCCCGACGTCTGTATCGACTGCGGCGCCTGCGTCCCGGTCTGCCCGCCCGAGGCGATCTTCCCCGAGCCGGACACGCCGGAGGACCAGCTGCACATGGTCCAGATCAACGCCGACTACTTCACGAAGGGCCCCGGCTACTGGGACTTCGACCTCGACGAGCAGCGCGGGATGCCCGAGTAGCGCGTCGCGACGCGCGCCGCAACGCCGGCGACGGTGCGGTGCTCCAGTCGCCGACGCGGGGTCACCCGATGGCCGACTGCCACGGCATGTAGTCCATCCAGCGCTGGAACAGGTACGGCTTGTTGACCAGGAACTCGTCCGCCTGGCGGGTGATGGCGTCCTCGACGGCCGTCCACGGCTGCCCCTCCAGTTCCTGGAGGAGGGTGGCCTTGCGCGCGTAGTACAGCGGCAGCAGCGAGAGGGCGACCTTGTCGGGGTCGCCCTCGCCGCGGTTGTAGACCACGGCGAAGTCCATCACGATGCGCGCCCAGGCGTCCGGCGGGAAGCGGGGCTGCTCGGCGGCCGCCATCTCGTGCACGACCGCCAGCTGCTCCTCGCTCAGGATCGCGCCGAGGTTCTTGCGGTAGCGCTTGAGGCCCTTCAGGAAGCCATCCCAGAGCGTCTGGCGCGTCGTCGGGATCGGCTCCGGGGGGAGTTGGTTCAGCTTGCCCCAGACCGGGACCTTGTAGGCGCCCTTCACGTCGGGCCAGACGCGCCGGTAGAACGACATCAACCGGAACAGCGTGCCGGTCACCTGCATGAACTTCGGCTCGAACCCGACCGTGGGGTCCTTGTAGTCGTGCGTCTTGGTGCCCAGCGGCGCCTGGTAGAGCCGCCAGCCGCTGTTGATGGCCAGCGTGACCATCCACATGTGGACGCCGAAGCGGGCGACGTCGGTCTCCCAGACGTCCTTGTCCAGGAACGACCGCCACGCCCGCGGCGACATCGCGATCTCGCTGCCCAGCGGCTGCCGCAGGTCGACGCCGTAGAGCATGCGCGTGAACGGGTAGGCGATCATGTCGTTGATCGTCACCTCGTGTCGATCGCGGGTGTAGATCGGGCTCACGTACTCGGCCTCGCCAGCCAGCACCGGGCCAACGAGCCGCTCGATCCAGGCGGGCGTGATCGAGCGGACGTCGGCGTCGACCACGGCGCAGGCCGAGGCGTCGAGCATGGCCGACGCCTCCATGATCGCCCGGATCGCGCTGCCCTTGCCGGTCAGGCCTTGGTACTGCAGCGCCGTCAGCCCCACCGAGGGCGGCAGCGTCACCTGCTGCGCCAAGGCGACGGTGTCGTCGGTGCTGCCGCCGTCCGCCACGACGATGTGGCCGCGCCGGTCGGGGAAGTGCTCGACGATCCCGTTCGCCAGCGCGGTGACCACATGGGCGATCGTGCGCGTGTTCTTGTAGGTCGGCAGGCCGACGACGATGTCGGCGTGTCCCAGGCTCTCGAAGCGCCGCTTGGCGGCCCGATCGAGCGCCGAGTCGATGTACGACAGCTCGTTCAACCCCATTCCCCCGCGGTGGCGTGCCGGCGATCGGCCGGGCCGGGGATTATAGGCAGCGACCCGCCGAGGGCGATATTGGTTGTCATAACGATGGCCGGGGGTTGTCAGGCGGTTCTTGGACCGGCCGCCTGGGCGTCGGCGAGCACCGCGGCGGCCACCCGCCGCCCGATGTCGACGGCAAAGTTCGTGCCGCGGTCCCAGGGGTAGACCTGGCTCATCGACGCCAGGTAGAGGCCGGGCATCGGCGTGGCCAGGGGCGGGACGTGCTGCGAGAACCCGCACGGCACGACCGGCTGGGCGTAGCCCGCCCGCGACAGCCAGTACGTGCGCACCCAGTCGCGCCGAAACGCGGGGTTGATGCGCTCGAGCGCCGGCAGCCAGCGCCCCAGCAGCGCCTCGGGCGCCAGCGAGAACGTCTCGTGGTCGGGCGGGAGGTAGTCGCCGATATAGACCAAGTGGTCGCCGCCGTAGCGCGCGGGCGGGATGAGGTTCGTGTGCTCGACACAGGCCAGGAACGGCATCTCGCGCTTGTCGAGGTTGAGCCAGTACGTGCCGTCCGTCATCAGGCGCTGCTTGAGCGCCAGGACGAACACGGCGGCCCCGAGGTGGACCAGCTGGCCGAGGGCGGCGCCGTACGCCGCGGGCAGGTCCGGCGCCATCCGGGCCAGGACGTGCGGCGCCGTCGTGGCGATCACGCGGTCGAAGGTCGACTCGCCGTCGCCGGCGGCCACCGCCAGCCCGGCGCCCGTGGGCCGGATCGAGCGCACCGGCGTGCCGAGGCGCACCGCGGCGCCACGCGCCTCGGCCGCGCGCTGGAGGGCGTCGGCGAACGCCTGGAAGCCGCCGTCGACGTAGACCAGCTTGAAGCTGCGCGCGTGGAGCCGGGCCCAGAGCCAGCTCATCGGCACGCTGTCGTAGTGCGCCGGGCCGAACTTGCCGAGCAACAGCGGCTCCCAGACCGCCGCATAGGCCCGCGGGCCCATCCAGCGCCGGACCCAGTCGGCGGCCGTCACGTTCTCGAGCCGCCGCCAGTCCGGCGACAGCTTGAGGTAGGCGCCGACGGCGCCCATGCGCACGCGGTCCAGCAGCGGCATCCCGGGGAACGTCAGGATCGGCACGACGCCGTCGAGGGCGTGGGCGCGACCGCGGAAGAACGACGCCGACACCGGCCGGTGGGTCGACAGGGCGCCGCCGAAGCCGATCTCGTCGGCCAGCCCGAGGATGGCGCGGTCGGTCTGGAAGAGGTGGTGGTAGTAGTGCTCCAGCGGCCAGTCCCACCCGTCGTCGCGGAAGCCGGACGCCAGGCCGCCGGGCTGGGCCGCGCCGTCGAAGACGGTGACCGACCAGCCGGCGCCGGCCAGGTCGTACGCCGCGCTGAGGCCGGCGAACCCGGCGCCGATCACCGCCGCCGTGCGGCCCGTCGCGCCGCCCGCCGGCCCGCCGGCCGGCTCCGGGTTCACGGCGCCACCGCCGAGGCGACGTCGCCGCCGGGCTCGTCGGTCCGCATCGCGTCCTGCGCCTGGCGCAGGCTGATGTGGGAGCGCCAGAGGTAGAAGGCGCCCAGGATCGTGATCGGGAACCACAGCGCCACGTGGAGGACGACGGTGTAGGCGGTGGCGACGTCCTGCGCCACGCCGGCCGCGACGAGCACGGCGATGCCCGGGGCGTCGAACGTCCCGACGTGGCCGGGGCCGGCCGGGATCGTCGTCGCCAGGTTGACGATGCCGTTCATGAGCATCAGCGTGACGAAGCCGACGTCCATCGTCGGGAACGCGTGCATGACGAACCAGTACTTCATCGTCTCGCACAACCAGATGACGATGCTCGTCAGGAACAGCATCACGACCTCGCGCCGGCCCGAGAGGCTCTCGAGCCCCACCGTAAACCGGTCGACGACGCCCCAGAGCCGCTCGGCGGTCTCGTCGTCGCCGTCCAGGCGGCGGCGCCGCGACAGGCCGAGCACGGCCGCGCCGGCGGTGACGAACGGCCCGGCGAGGCGCCGCAGGCGGTCGGGACGGCCGGCCAGGGCCAGGAACGCCACCAGCGCGCCGATGAACAGCACGGTGCAGACCACGATGAGCGGACGGTAGGCGTCGAGGGCATGCGACTCGAAGCGCACGAACGGCAGCGCCACGAAGACGAAGGCGAGCATCGTCAGGCCGTCGAACAGGCGTTCGATGACAACGGTGGCCAAGCTGGCGCTCATGCGGACGCCGGTCTCGCGCTTGAGGACGTAGCTGCGCAGGACCTCGCCGGCGCGGGCCGGGTAGACGTTGTTGCCCATGTAGCCGATGCAGACGAACCGGAACAGCCGGCCCATCGGGACGTCGATGAGGTGGCGCAGCATCGTGTGCCAGCGCCAGGTCCGGGCGGCGACGCCCACGAAGTACACCGCGACGCCCGGCACCAACCAGGCATAGCGCGCTTGCCGCACGTGGCTGGTGAAGCCGGCCAGATCGAGGCCGCGCAGGGCGTACAGCACGAAGACGGCGCTGACCGTCAGGCCGAGCGCCAAGCGGAGCCGTGCGCCGCCGCGCGCCGAGCGCGGCGCGCCGGCCGGAGCGGTGCTGGAGGGTGGGTTGCTCATCGAGGCGTGCGTCATCCGTGGCAGCGGCAGCCGACGGCGATCCCCGCCGGTCCCGCGATTAACGCCGCCGGCGGCCGTGGGGGCGGCCGCCGGATCGACGCGCAGCTTGGCTGTCGGAAGATGGACGGCGGCGGGTTACGCCACCGGCGCCGCGATCTCGCCCATCGTGACCGTGTCGCCGAGGACACGCTCCATCGTCATCGTGTGCGGGCAATGGCCGTGGTGCTCGAACCCCTCGCAATCGCAGGTCCAGTGACCGTGGTCGTAGCCCACGACGTGGTCGCGGTGATCCCCCTCGACCGTGACGTTGAAGCTGTGGAAGGCGATCCGCTGCTCGCGCTCCTTGGCGTAGCGGATCGACTTCTCGATGTCTCCGACGTACGTGCTGGGCAGCATGACTCGCGCTCTCCTTGGTTCTCGCGGCCGGTGGCACGCGGTGCGTCGGGTGGCCGCCGGGGTGGCGGACGGACCCGGACGGGATGGAAAGGAAGCCAACAAAAACGGCGCCACCCGTTGGGGCAGCGCCGCGGTCAACCTTGGGTACCGTACTCCACTCGCATGGCCAGGAGTATAGCCCCGGCCCCGGGGGTGTCAAGGCGCGCTCACGGCGTGAGGACAGCGCCGCCCGGGGTGTAGGCCTCGGGCGCGCCGCCCTGCGGCACGCGGTAGAACGCGTCCCCGTCCAACGGTCCCAGCGACTGGGCCGTCCCGTCGGGCCAGACGATGTCGACGGCGTCGGCGCGTTCGGCCGCGCCGAGGCCGGCGTGGATGCGGCGGTCGGCGACGGAGAGGTAGCTCGATGCGCCCATGACCTGGCGGCGGACCGTGCGGCCGCCGGCGGTGACCGTGACCCGGGCGCCGATCGCGCTGCGGTGGCCGGCGCGGCCCTCGAGCCAGAGGCTCAGCCAGTGGCCGCGGGCGGGCGTGACGTTGCGGCCGAGCGCGAGGAGCCCGCCGTTGCGGCTGAGCACGACGTCGACGCCGCCGTCGCCGTCGAGGTCGCCCGTGGCCAGGCCGCGGCTGACGGCCGGCTGGCTGAACGGGGCGCCGGCGGTGGCGCTGACGTCGCGAAAGCGACCGTCGCCCGTGTTCTCGAACAGCAAGCTGGGCTGCGCGAACGTCAGGCCGCCGCCGAGCTCGGCGGCGTTGTCGTAGATGTGTCCGGCGGCCGTCGCCAGGTCGTCGTCGCCGTCGTTGTCGGCGTCGAAGAACGCCGTGCCCCACTTCAGCCGCTCGCGGGCCGTCGCACCGATGCCGATCGACTGGCTGACGTCGTTGAACAACAGGCCGTCGCGCTGCTTGAGGAGGCTCAACGGCTCGAGCTGGAAATAGGCCACCGCCAGGTCCAGCAACCCATCGCCATCCACGTCGGCGGCATCGACGCCCATCCCGGCCTGCGTTCGGCCGTCGGAGCTGAGCGCGACGCCGGCGCGCACGGCGGCGTCGACGAACCGGCCGCCGCCATCGTTGAGCCACAGCTGGTTCGGGTCGATGTCGTTGGCGACGAACGCATCGACGTCGCCGTCCTGGTCGACGTCGAACAGCGCCAGCGCCAGGCCGTTGGCGGCGACGCCGGTCAGGCCCGCGTCGGCGGTGCCGTCCCGGAACGTGCCGTCGCCGTTGTTGACGAACAGCAGATCGGTCACGCCCTCGTAGAGCAGCGGCGTGCAGTAGACCTGCAGCCCGCCGTCGAAGCAGGGGCGCGCCGTGGCGGGGTCGTAGGCGAGGTAGCGGGTGACGAAGAGGTCGAGGTCGCCGTCGCGCTCGGCGTCGAACCAGCCGGCGCTGGCGCCCCAGCCGACGTCGGCCGGCAGGCCGGCGGCGGCCGTGACGTCCTCGAACGCCGCGCCGGTGTTGCGCAGCAGCCGCAGGCCGTCGCCATACGCGGTGAGGGCCACGTCCGGCCAGCCGTCGCCGTCGAAGTCGCCGGCGGCGACGCCCATGCCGTAGCCCTCGCTGGGCAGCCGCCACGCCGCCGTGGCGTCGGTGAAGCCGCCCTTGCCGTCGCCCAGGAACAGCCGGTTCGCCGCGCTGGCCGGGCGCGGCCCGCCGACCACGCCGCTGTCGACCGCGAGCACGTCGGGCGCGCCGTCGCGGTTGACGTCGACGAGGGCGACGCCGCTGCCCATGATCTCGGGCATCCGTTTGGCGGCTGTGTAGCCCGGGTGGTGCACGGCGTCCACGCCGGACGCGGCGGTCACGTCGTCGAACCGGAGCGCGGCCGGCGACCCTCCGTCCGGCGCGCCGCCGCTCGGCGCCCCGGCGGCCGGCGGCGCCGCCTGGCCGCCCGGCGGCACGGCGCGCCCGCAGCCGGCGAGCGCCAGCGCGGCGACGGCGACGCGCGGCCAGCGGCGGGCGCTCACGGGCGATCGGCGGCCGGGATGGCCGCCTCCGGTGTGCCGGCGGCGAGCGCCGCGGCGACGGCCTGGGCCTTGGCGGCGCCGTCGAAGCGGCCCATCGCCACCAGGATGTCCGCCAGGGTGCCGTACATCTCGTGCTTGCGGTTCTCCGGCAGCCGCGGAAGGATCGCCCGCGCCAGCCGTTCGCTCTCGTCGTAGCGTCGGGCGTCGAACGCGGCGCGGAGCTCGGTGAGCCGGTCGTTGACCCAGGTGCTGTTGGCCAGGTCCGCCTCGCGGGTGGCCCGCAGCGCCGCCGCCGTGGCCTGGACGGCCGTCGAGCCCTCGGCGTCGCCGCCGATGGCCAGGGCGCGGCCGAGCACCGTCCGCGCGAACTCGTGGTCGGGGCTGAACGCCAGGACGTCCTCGAGGACGCGGATGGCCCGATCCACCTTGCCCTCCTCCATGAAGGCCTCAGCGCGCATCGTCATGATGTCGGCGTTGCGGGCGGCCGAGAGCGGCTGCCAGAGCCGGTCGACCATGGCCACCGCCTCGCCGAAGCGCTGCTGGTAGTACAGCGACGCGGCCAGCAGGCTGGCGTAGTCCAGGTTGTCCGGCTGCGCGTCGACGAGCGGCCGGATCAGCGCCTCGCCGGCGGCGAACTGCTGGAGGTAGCGGATCTGGATCCGGGCCAGCGCCACGGTGTCGGCCTCGGAGCGCAACGCCGCCGGGATGGCGTCGAGCAGGTCCGCCAGCGCCTGCCACTCGCCGCACGTGGCGTAGTACGCGCGCTGGGCGGCGTTCACCTCGGGCGCGCCGGCATAGCGCTGGGCCAGGGCGTCGAGGCTGGCGCGGGCCGATGCGCCACACGCCGCCGGGTCGCCGGCGCTCAGCGCCTGCGCCGTGGCCAGGGACGGGACGTCGAGGCGCTGGGCGCGATCGCCCGCTCCACCGCACGCTGCTGCGGCCGCCACCAGCGCCGCCGCCGCCACGCCCGACCGGCCTACCCGGCGGATGCGAGGGGCCGGTCCGTCCATCCTCTGCCGTCCTCGATTTCGGGCCGGGCCACCCGCGCCGGTGGCCACGATCGGCACATTCGGCGTATCCTTCGCCGCCGCTGCGCGTTCTTATGCGGTAGTGTACCACGGCGCCCGCGCCGTCCCGACCGGAGGTCAACCCTTCCGTCGCGGCCCGCGGGCGGCGCTTCGCCATTCGATCGTGATCGCGACCTGAACTCGTTAGGAGGTTCGAGATGCGTGTGAAGTCGTTGCTGGCCTTGGCCGGCGTTTGTCTCGGTCTGGGCGTCACCGCCGGCACCGCGTCGGCGCAGATCGCGCCGATCCCGGTCGACGTGCTCGTGTGCGACACGACGCGGTTCGACTTCAACAACGACGGCAAGCTCGGCAAGTCCGACCTGATGCTGTTCTGGAACCGCGTGCAGGAAGCCCAGTGCGTCGACAGCCCAGCCGGCAGCGAGGGCTGCGGGCAGTACGACCTCAACGGCGACGGCATCGTGAACTTCGCCGACCTGAACTACGCCTACGACATCTTCGTACAGTGCGTGCGGCCGATCCCGACGATCGTCCAGCCGCGCCAGCCGCGCTAGTTGCGGCGTCGGCCCGCGCCGTACGCGCGGGCAGCGGTTCGCCACGGCGCCGATGCGCCGCATCGGATCGGGTGGACCGTCGATACGGTATCGGACGGACTCAGGGCCGGCCGGCTCCTTCGGGGCCGCCGGCCCTTTCGTCGTCGGCGGGCTCGACGTCCCACAGCCGATAGACGTCGCGCGCCGCCCAGCCCGCCGCCGCGGCCACGGCGCGCGCCGCATCGCGCCGGCCCACCCCCTCGGCGCGCCGCGCCGACAGCGCGGCGCGCACCGCGGACGCATCCCACGGCGCCGGGCGGCCCCGCCCGGCGCCTTCGACGACCAGCGTGAACTCGCCGCGCGGCGCGCGCTCCGTCCAGTGGGCGTGCAGCTCGCCGAGCCGGCCGCGCACGATCTCTTCGTGCAGCTTGCTGAGCTCGCGGCACGCCACGGCGGACCGGTCGCCCAGGACGGCCGCCGCGTCCGCCAGCGCCGCCACGATCCGGTGGGGCGCCTCGAAGATCACCAGCGGGTGCGACAGCGCCGCCGCCTCGGCCAGGCGGGCCCGGCGCTCGGCCGCGCGCCGGGGCAGGAAGC
Organism: uncultured Anaerolineales bacterium; assembly: GCA_964651245.1. Taxonomy (GTDB): domain Bacteria; phylum Chloroflexota; class Anaerolineae; order Epilineales; family Epilineaceae; genus Avedoeria. The sequence continues at coordinate 62,222 of CAZYVI010000022.1, forward strand.
CCAGGAACGTGAACGCGTCGCCCCCGAAGCCGGCGATCGCGACCGCGGTCGTGACGGCCGACGGCCCTGGGACCGCGCTCACGCGGTGCCCGGCGGCGACGGCGGCGGCGACGAGCTCGGCGCCCGGGTCGGAGATGCCGGGCATGCCGGCGTCGGTGACGTAGGCCACCGTCTCGCCGTCCAGGCGAGCGACGATGTCCGCCAGCCGCGACGGCGCCGAGTGGGCGTGGAACGCGGCCAGCGGCGTGCGGATGCCGTAACGGTCCAGCAGTCGGCGCGTGACGCGCGTGTCCTCGGCCACGATCACGTCGGCATCGGCCAGCGTTCGCAGCGCGCGCGCGCCCACGTCCTCGAGGTGCCCGATCGGGGTGGCGACCAAGACGAGCTGTCCGGTGGATCCCATCGACGTGTCTCCCGCAGCGGTGGGGGCTGATTCTAGCGCCGGGCCGGGGCCGCCGGGAGCCGCGCCGCTCACCGCGTGCACACGAATTCCTCAGCCAACCCGTATCTCGGGCCGCGACCCGGTCGTTTAAGGGGATGGTATCAGCGGGACGAGCCTGCTGGGCCAGGCTCACCTACGGGGAAGCGCGTGCTCCGACGGGCCGTCGGGGCACGGGGTACACAAGAGCCCCGGACAGTTATCCGCCTCACGATGGAGGAACCGTTTATGTCCAAGTTCGCCTTGCGGATTCCGCTGCTGGCGGTCCTCACCGCAGCCCTCGTCATGGGGCTCGGGGTGATGACCACCAAGGTGGCGTCCGCGCAGAACCCGTGTGGTCCGGGCACGACCAACGTCCCGTACAACACGAGTGGCAACACGTTCAACCGCAACGTGTGCACGATCAGCGCCACCGTGTCGTACCAGGCCTTTGAGTTCACGCTCATCGGCCCCGCGCCGCACATGCTGCACGTCGACACGTGCGGCGACAGCGGCGACACCGTGCTGCAGGTCTACCAGGCGCCGGGCGGCGCGCCGGGCGCGTTCAACCCGCTAGCGCCGGGTACGAACCAGCTGGCGTGCACCGACGACAACTGCGGCCTGCAGTCGAGCCTCGATGTCAATGGCCTGGCGGCCGGTAACTACACGATCGTCGTGTCGAACTGGTCGTCGACCGCCGGCATCAGCGGCAACCTCAAGATCCGCACCCCGCAGTGCGTGTCGCCCGCGATCGACGAGCTGCCGGTCGCGTTCGCCGACCCGCTCACGCTGCCGTGCACGACCGGCCGCGCCAACCTGCAGGTGACGGTCACGAACACCGGCCTCGGCGACATCCCGAACCTGGCCGGCCCCGAGTTCAGCATCAACCTGACCGGCACGGGCGGCGGCGCGATCGTCGTCGTCAGCATCGCGTCGGGCACCGGTGGTCCGGGCCAGACGCCGGGCGCGGCGCCGCTCGGCGGCACCGGCACGGCCGACCTTGACCTCCCGGCTGGCGCGTCGGACACGATCACGATGCAGCTGGCGTTCCCGAACGGCATCGGCTCGGTCGGCGGCATCCTCGCCACCCGCACCGTTTGGGCCGACCTCAACCAGAACGGCGCCTTGGACGCGGGCGAGACCTGGACGTTCGAGGACGAGAACGCGCTTCTCTTCCCGTGCGGTTCGACGGTCTACCCGAACAACCAGCTCGGCAAGCAGGTCCACCTCCCGATCCTGAACTTCCAGGGCCAGGACGACGTCTGCGAGAGCTGGATCGAGGTTCAGAACCTGGGTTGCGAGAACGCCAAGGCGGCCCTGGTCACCTGGGGCGAGCCGGGCTTCTGCCCGCCGCAGGCGGCGGGTCCGCTGA
>CAZYVI010000023.1:0-49028 GCA_964651245.1 uncultured Anaerolineales bacterium
CTCAGATCCACTCTCCTGCCCGCCTCGTCTCCAGGCGGTTTCGGGAACTACTGAGCCTAGGAACTCCGCCAGCGGACGCACCGGGACGAACACGACAGGGCGCCCGTCGTCGTCGGTGACGAGGGCGGCCGTCAGGCTGTCGCGATGAAAGTCGATCGTCCGAACCTCGAGCGGGGCGAGGGGCGCCGGCTTGTCTGTGGGCATGGTCGGGGCCTCCCGCCCCCTGTACGGCTCAGGCAGCGTCGGTTGCGCGGAGTGTGTCGGCGTCGTCGCCCGCGATCGTCGCGGCCTGTGCCGCGGCCAGGGTGAGCGCGTCGGCCTCGAGCGCGGCGGGCATGGGCTGGCATGCGTCAAGAGCCCGGCGGCAGGCGGCGCCCCACAGAGCCGCCCGCGCTACCGTGCCGCGCGCGTCCAGGTCCAGCCGGGCGCAGTCGTCTGCGATCGCCGCGACGCGTTCGGCGCTCAGGCGGTAGACCATCGGGCCGAGAGCCGAGCGGACAAGGGCGCGGCGCTTGGCGGCGGTCAACGGGCGGTCAGAGCGTGCGGCCATGCTAGGCGCTCCCAGTTGCGGCGGCCGGCGCTGCAGCGTCGCCGGCGGCGACGTCGGGCGCGGCATGCTCGAGCGGGTCAAACTGCGGCGGCGGCGCGGCGACGTCCACCTCTGCGGCGGCGGCCGCGGCGGCGTCCTGAGCCGCCCGCCATGCGGCCGCGCTGGCGGCCCGCCGCAGAGCGCGTCGGCGTTCGTTGTCTTTCTCCCGCCGCGTCCTTTCAACCGCGATGACGGCCTTCCAGGCTTCGCCATAGGCGGCGGCGTCGTAGGCGTTTTCTAGAGCGCGGCGATCGGCCGTCACGCGGGCGGCCGCGGCGTCGCCGCGATGCTGGCGCCAGTCGGGCAAGAGTGCGGCCACGGCAACGTCAGAGCGGGCGCCGATCGCATCGGCGGCGGCCGCGGTCAGAGTGTAGACGTTCGCCGGGCGCCCGCGTGACGGCCGCGTCTCAGACGTCACGAGCCCGTCAGCCTCGAGCATGGCCAGCCATCGCGCAGCCGTCGCCGGCGCCGGCACGGGCAGACCATCGGCGGCGAACGCAGCACGAAGGGCGGCAACGGTCAGCGGCCCGTGAGCGTGCAACACCTCGAGCGCGCGGAAGGCTTCGGGCCGGGCGCGTTTGCTTGGCGACAGACCGCGGGCCGCGTTGCCTCCCCGCAGGAGCATCGCCAACGGCGCTTCCGGTTCGCCCTCTGGCGGCGCCGTGACGCGGTAGCGCGTTGAAACCGTGCCACACGGCCTCGGATCTCTACAGGGCCGTGGCACGTCGTCGCGCCGGTTTTGTTAGGGACTCTTCGCCGCCGCGGCGGTCGACGGCCGACGGCCGGGGCGCTCGACGTGGAACGCCCCGGCCGTCGTGGGTCCGCCGCGCGAGCCGGCCGCGCGGGACGCCCGCTGCGCTAGCAGCAGTCGCAGCCCCCGCCGCAACAGCCGGGGCAGCAGCACGCCGCGTCGGCGGCCTCGGCGCCGCCGTCGGCGGCGGGCGACAACTCGAGCCGGATCTCGACACCGTTCACGGTCCACTCCTGGTTGGGGCCGGCGGACGCGCGCCGGCGGGACGATTCATCGAGCAGCGTCGATGCATCATACATCGACCTGCATCGATGTGTCAACCGCGTCGCAGCCCGCCGAACTGGACACGTCCGCCCCCGGCGGGGTATAAGGCCGGTCGCCCGCCCGCCAGCCGCGGCCCGTCCGATGCGCCCTCGGCTGCGTCGGCCGCGGCGGCGCCGGACCACCTTCGGCGCACGTCCCACGAATCCCCAACCACGGAGGCCGCACCATGTCGGCGATGGCTCGATGGATGCCCCGCGCGCCCCGACCGGCGCTCGCCCGGTCGCTCTACCGCCTGACGGCGCTGGCGCTGGCCGCCACGGCCTGGGCGGTCGGCCCGGCCACTGCCTGGGCGGCCGGCCCGCGCCAGGAGCACAGCGGCGGCGAGCTCTCGCTCATGCTGCCCGACAACATGTGGGAGGGCACGCCCTTCTTCGGCGGCACGATGGGCGCGCGCCCGCTGCTGCTCATCGGCGTCGCCGTCTGCGTCCTGGGCCTGCTGTTCGGCGGCTGGACGTACCGCCAGGTCAAGAACCTGCCGACGCACGCCTCGATGCGCGAGATGTCGGAGCTCATCTACGAGACCTGCAAGACCTACCTCCTGACCCAGGGCCGGTTCCTGCTGATCCTGTGGGCGTTCATCGCCGCGGTCATGATGGTCTACTTCAAGGGCTTCGCCGGCGCCGGCTGGACGCAGCTGCTGCTCATCCTGATCTTCAGCCTGATCGGCATCGCCGGCAGCTTCGGCGTGGCCTGGTTCGGCATCCGGATCAACACGCTGGCCAACAGCCGCACCGCCTTCGCCGCGCTGCGCGGCAAGCCGATCGGCATCAGCGTCATCCCGCTGCAGAGCGGCATGAGCATCGGCATGCTCCTCATCAGCGTCGAGCTGATCCTGATGCTGTTCATCCTGCTGTTCGTCCCCAACGCCTACGTGGGCGCCTGCTTCGTCGGCTTCGCCATCGGCGAGTCGTTGGGCGCGGCGGCGCTGCGCATCGCCGGCGGCATCTTCACGAAGATCGCCGACATCGGCAGCGACCTGATGAAGATCGTCTTCAACATCAAGGAAGACGACGCGCGCAACCCCGGCGTCATCGCCGACTGCACCGGCGACAACGCCGGCGACTCGGTCGGCCCGACGGCCGACGGCTTCGAGACGTACGGCGTGACCGGCGTGGCGCTGATCAGCTTCATCCTGCTGGCCGTCACCGACCCCGACGTCCAGGTCCAGCTCCTGGTCTGGATCTTCATGATGCGGGTCATGATGATCATCGCCAGCGGCCTGTCCTACGTCGTCAACGGGCAGATTACCCGCTCGCGCTTCGGCGGCGCCACCGCGATGAACTTCGAGGCGCCGCTCACGTGGCTCGTCTGGATCACCTCGATCGTGTCGGTCGTGCTGACGTACGCCGCCTCGATGCTGCTCATCCCCGACGTCGGCGGCGACCCGACGCTGTGGTGGAAGCTGGCCACGATCATCACCTGCGGCACCCTGGCCGGGGCGATCATCCCCGAGCTGGTGAAGATCTTCACCTCGACCGAGTCGCGCCACGTCCAGGAGGTCGTCACGGCCTCGCGCGAGGGCGGCTCGTCGCTGAACATCCTGTCGGGCCTCGTGGCCGGCAACTTCAGCGCGTTCTGGCTCGGCCTGGCGATCGTCGGCCTGATGGCCGTGTCCTATTACGTCAGCCTGCTCGGCCTCGGCGCGCTCATGGCCGCGCCGGCCGTGTTCGCGTTCGGCCTGGTGGCGTTCGGCTTCCTGGGCATGGGCCCGGTGACGATCGCCGTCGACAGCTACGGCCCGGTGACCGACAACGCCCAGAGCGTCTACGAGCTGTCGGTCATCGAGAGCATTCCGGGCGTGGCCGGTGAGATCGAGAAGTCGCACGGCTTCCGCGTCGACTTCGAGCGCGCCAAGGACCTCCTGGAGGAGAACGACGGCGCCGGCAACACGTTCAAGGCCACGGCCAAGCCGGTCCTCATCGGCACGGCGGTGGTGGGCGCCACCACGATGATCTTCTCGATCATCGTGACGCTGGCCAAGGGCCTGAGCGGCGAGACCGAGTTCGCCACGCCCGCCGCGCTGCAGGCCACGATCAGCGCCGCGGCCGAGAACCTGTCGGTCCTCCACCCGACGTTCCTGCTGGGCCTCGTGACCGGCGGGGCGGTGATCTACTGGTTCACCGGCGCCAGCATCCAGGCCGTGAGCACCGGCGCCTACCGGGCGGTGGAGTTCATCAAGGCCAACATCAAGCTCGAGGGCGTCGAGAAGGCGTCGGTCGAGGACTCGAAGAAGGTCGTCGAGATCTGCACCCAGTACGCCCAGAAGGGGATGTTCAACATCTTCCTGGCCGTGTTCTTCGGCACGCTGGCGTTCGCGTTCGTCGAGGAGTGGTTCTTCATCGGCTACCTGATCTCGATCGCGCTGTTCGGGCTGTTCCAGGCGATCTTCATGGCCAACGCCGGCGGCGCCTGGGACAACGCCAAGAAGATCGTCGAGACCGAGCTCAAGGAGAAGGGCACCGAGCTGCACGCCGCCACCGTCGTCGGCGACACGGTTGGCGATCCCTTCAAGGACACGTCGTCCGTGGCGATCAACCCGGTGATCAAGTTCACGACGCTGTTCGGGCTGCTGGCGGTCGAGCTCGGCGTCCAGATCGGCGCGGTGCAGGGGCAGACGATCCGGCTGGCCGTCGCCGCAGTGTGCCTGGCGGTGTGCCTGACGTTCGTCTACCGCTCGTTCTACGGCATGCGCATCCGGTCGGCCGGCTAGGGGCGCCCGCATGCTCCAGCAGGTCATCGACCTCTTCCTGCACCTCGACCAGCACCTCAACGCCTGGGCGGGCGACCTGGGCGGCTGGACGTACGTCCTGCTGTTCGCGATCGTCTTCGCCGAGACCGGCCTGGTGGTGACGCCGTTCCTGCCCGGCGACTCGCTGTTGTTCGCCGTCGGCGCGCTGGCCGCCAGCGACGGCTCGCCGCTGCACATCGTGGCCGTCACGGCGCTGCTGGTGGTGGCCGCGATCCTGGGCGACGCCGTGAACTACGCCATCGGCCGCCGGGTGGGGCCCAAGGTGTTCAGCCGCGAGTCGTCGTGGCTGCTGAACAAGCAGCACCTGGTGCGCACCCAGCAGTTCTACGACAAGCACGGCGGCAAGACGATCTTCCTGGCCCGCTTCGTGCCGATCATCCGCACCTTCGCCCCGTTCGTGGCCGGCATCGGCCAGATGCAGTACCGGCGCTTTGCGCTCTACAACGTCACGGGCGGCGTCACCTGGGTCGTCCTGTTCACGTTCGCCGGCTACTTCTTCGGCGGCCTGCCGTGGGTCAAGGACCGCTTCCACGTCGTGATCCTGGCGATCATCGGCATCTCGGTGCTGCCGATCGTCTGGGAGTTCGCCCGGGCGTGGCTCGAGGGGCGGCGTCAGGCGCGGCTGCGGGGGGTGGACGGGGCGTAGGCGCCCGGAGGCGCACCCGGTCGTGGGCGGCGCCGCCCAGCAGCGCGCCAGCGAGGAGCACCGCATGTCCGACAGCGAGGTCCGCGTCCACGTCTACGACGCCCACGGCCACCTCGTCGGCCCGGTGGCGTCGCCACGGGTGGTGAAGACCGACGCGCAGTGGCAGGCCCAGCTCACCGCCGAGCAGTTCGTGGTGGCGCGCGGCAAGGGCACCGAGCGGCCGTTCTGCGGCACGCTGCTGGACAACAAGCGCACCGGCGTCTACGCCTGCATCTGCTGCGGCCTGCCGCTGTTCAGCTCCGGCGCCAAGTTCGACTCCGGCACGGGCTGGCCCAGCTTCTTCCAGCCGGTGGCGCCGGGCAACGTCGTGACCGAGGTCGACCGCAGCCACGGCATGGTCCGCACCGAGATCCTCTGCGCCCGCTGCGACGGCCACCTGGGCCACGTCTTCCCCGACGGCCCGCCGCCGACGCGGCAGCGCTTCTGCGTGAACTCGGAGTCGCTGCGGTTCGTGGACGAGGCGGCGCTGGCGACGCTGGCGGATCCGGCGGCGGGCGACGCCTAGGTCGACTATCGCGTCCGCTCGCGCCGCACGAACAGCGCCGTCCCGACGGCCAGGAACACCGCGCCCACGGTCGCCATGACCGCCAGGTTGAACGCCGGCGAGGCCAGGACGGCGCCCTGGCCGCTCTCGACGCCGCCGTAGAAGACGCCCCGCAGGTAGTCGACGGCGTAGCGCAGCGGGCTGATGCGCGACAGGATGTCGAGCGCGCGGCCGGCCAGCGTGCCGTCCTTGCCCAGCGCGTCGATCGGGGTGATGACGCCGCCCAAAAAGAACTGCGGCATGATGAGGAACGGGAAGATCTGCTGCGCGGCGCGCTGCGACTTCATGTTGGCCATGACGATCAGGCCGAAGGCGCCGCCGTAGAGGCAGATCAGGACCGCGACCGGGATGAGCCACAGCGCCTGGACGAAGTCCATCCGGATGCCGATCGCCAGCCCGAAGGCGAAGATCACGACGCACTGCGCCAGCGAGACGAGCGACTCGCCGACGATCTTGCCGCCGACGATCGTGTAGCGCGACAGCGGCGCCACGAACACGGCCTGGCTGAAGTCGTTCTCGCGGTCGTCGATGAGCGAGATGATGCCCATCGCGGACGACTGCCACATGTTCTGGGCGAACACGCCCAGGAAGACGAACGTGTAGATGTCGAAGTCGTAGCCCGACGCGGCGGCGGCGCCGAACGTGCCGCCCAGGATCAGGATGAACACGGCCGGGAAGACGAGCGTCCCGACGACGCGGCCGCGGTCGCGCAGGAACTTCAGCAGGTCGCGGTAGGCGATCGCCGCCATCGCGTTCAGCTCGCGGCCCAGGCTCATCGCGCCACCTCCCGCGTCGTGGCGTCGCCGTGCGGCGCGCCCGCCGTGTCGACCCCGGCCGCGTCCGCCGCGCGTGCGGCGGCGCCGTCGTCGCCCGCTGCCGCACCCCCGTCCGCCGCGCCGTCCTCGGCCGACCACGCCTGCTCGGCCTCGCGCGCGCCCAGCTCGTCGCGCTCCACCAGCGCCAAATAGGCGTCCTCGAGCGTCGGCAGCACGGTGCGCACCACGGTCAACGGGGTGTCGATGGCCCGGATGAGCCGCTGGACGTCGCCGGCGTCGGCAGCGACGCGGACGTCGCGGCTGCCGGGCGCGTCGTCGGCGAACGCAATGCCCTTGGCCGCCAGCTCGGCGCGCAGCGCCACCGGGTCGGCGGCGCCGAGCACCACGTAGCGCTCCAGCAGCTCGGCCGTGACGGCCGCCGGCGTGCCCAGGGCGATGACCTTGCCGCGCGACAGGACGCAGATGCGGTGCGCGTCCTCGGCCTCGGCCAGGTAGTGCGTGGTGAGGAACAGCGTCGTCTCGGCGGTGCGCCGCATCTCGAGCAGATAGCTCCAGAGGTCGCGGCGGCTGGCGGGGTCGAGGCCGGTGGTCGGCTCGTCGAGGAACAGGACCCGCGGGTGGTGGATCAGGCTGCGGACGACCTCGAGCTTGCGGCGCATGCCGCCCGAAAACGTCCGTACCGGCTTGAAGATGTCGTCGCCGAGGCCGACGACGTCGGCCAGCTCGGCCAGGCGGCGCTTGTAGGCGGCAGGCATGAGCCGGTAGCCGGGCCGCCACGGGTAGAGGCCGTACAGGATGGCGTGCAGCCGGACGTTCTCCTCGGCCGAGAGGTTCTTGTCCAAGCTGGGCGTCTGGAACGTGATCCCGACGCTGCGCCGCACCCCGGCCGGGTCGCGCGCCAGGTCGTGGCCATCGATCGTCACCGTGCCGCCCGTCGGGGCCAGGGTGGTGGTCAGGATCGAGATCGTCGTCGTCTTGCCGGCGCCGTTCGGCCCCAGCAGGCTGAAGAACTCGCCCGGCGCCACGTCGAACGAGACGCCGTCGACGGCGTTGCGGTCGGCCTTGTGGTAGCGCTTGACGAGGTCGCGGACCGCGATGATCGGCGGGCTCATGGGCGGGCTCCGGGGGGAATGGCGACGATCGGTCGCCACATCGGTCGTACGCGCGACGGCGGCGCAGCGGGCGGCGCGCCACCGCCCAGCCGCGCGGCGACCCAGCGTAGCACCGTTGCGCCGCCGTGTCGAAACTTTGTTCTACGCCGTCACGGCCCGCCGGTCCCGCCACGCCCGCCAGAGCGCGACCACGGCCACGGCGGCCACATAGGCGGCGGCGAGCTGGGCGGCCCGGGCGATCGTGTTGGTCCCCCCCTGCTGGACGCTGATGCCTACGAACGCCCACACGAGCACGAGCCCGTAGGCCGCGTCGCGCCGCGTCGTGGCCAGCCGCGCCGCCAGCCCGGCGCCCACGGCCAACAGGACGATCGACCAGCCCTCGGCCCCGAGCCGCCCGCCGTCCCAGCCGGCGTCGTGCAGAACGATCGTGGCGTTGGCGATCGTGGCGACGGTGATCCAGCCCAGGTAGACGCTGAACGTCACGTCGACGCACCACCGCTCGCCGGCCGCCGCGGCGGCGCGGCCGGCGTCGAGGCGGCGGTAGATCGTGATCAGGCTGCCCAGCAGCACCAGCATGACCGCCAGCGTGGCGGGGATCCACAGGGCGTGCCACAGCACCAGCCAGAGCGCGTTGGCCAAACAGCTCAGCGCGAACGGCCGGTCGATGGCCGCCAGCCGGGCGCTGGCGCGCTGGGCCGGCAGCGCCTGGTAGACGGCGAAGGCGATGAGCCCGAGGTAGATCACGCTCCAGATGCCGAACACGTAGCCGGCCGGCTTGAACGCCACATCGAAGCCGTCCGAGATCGCCCCGGTGTCGCGCCCGAACAGCGGCAGGCCGACGGCGGCGGCGTTGGCGGCCAGGCAGAGGGCGAGGGCGGCGACGTTGAGCGCGGGCCAGGGCGCCCGGGCCACGTGCGGGGACGATCCGGTCATCGAGCCATCTCCTTTGGGGCGGGGCGGGGTTCGACCGCGGGCGGTGCGGCGGCGCCGCGTGCGCGCCTCACGGCCACTCCGGCACGCACGGGATCTCGAACGCGATCGAGCTGTAGATCTGGGCCAGGTCGGCCGTGTCGGGGGCGGCGTAGAACCACTCCGGGCGGGTGGCGACGTCGCGCAGGAGCTGGGCGTCGATCGAGCTGCCGAGGCCGATCGTGTAGATCAGGCGGCCGGCCACCTTGGCGCGGCCGGCCGCGGCGCGGACCTCGTCGGCCGTCGCGCCGGTCGGTTCGCCGTCGGTGAGCAGGATGATCACGGCGCTGTTGGACGGCTTGTGGGCCGGCACCGCCAGCGCCGCCGCGGCGGTGTCGAGGGCCAGGTCGATGCGCGTGCCGGTGTCCTGCGTCAACTGCGCCAGCCCGGCCACCGCCGCCGCCCCGCCGTCGGACAGCGGCACGACGATCCGCGTCCCGGCCTCGTTGTTGAACTGCACCAACGCCGACTGGTCGCGGCCGGCCACCAGCTGGCGCAGGAACGTCTCGGCCGCCGCCTTGGCCGCCTCGAGCTTCGTCGGGCCGCCCGGCGACGTCGTCTCGCTCATCGAGCCGCTGGTGTCGATGACGAGCGCGATGTCGACCGCCTTGGTCTCGGGCTTGCACGGCTGCATCTTCAGCGCGAGCGGCAGGTAGACCGGCACCGGCACGCCGGTGGGCCGCGGCGTGGCGGTCGGCTCGGGCGTCGGGGTGCGGGTGGGCGTGGGGGTCCGCGTCGGCGGCGGCTCGCCGTAGACGCGCACCCGGGGCACCGGGTAGTCGATCCGGCCGGGATGGTTCCAGCCGTCGACCACCTCGGCCTTGGCCTCGACGTTCGTCGGCCACTCGCCCTCTTGGCTGGGCCGGACCTCGAAGCGGAACGTCGAGGTCCGGATGGGCAGGTCGAGCAGGTTCCAGGTCAGCGTCCGCGCCGCGGCGTCCCAAACGGCCGGCGGCACGGCGCTGTCGGGTACGTAGGCCATGTTCGCCGGCAGCCGGTCGACGAGCGTCCCAGTCTGCACCAGGCTGCCCGGCCGCACCCGCTCGAGCATCCGGCGGTGGACCGGCCGGCCGGCGCCCATGGCGCGCGGCTGGACCGGGATGTCGTCGAACAGGTCGCCCGACGCCACCGGGCTCGACTCGTTGACGGTCAGGATCAGGACGCCGCTGGCGCGCAGCTGGTCGGCCAGCGTCACCGCCATCGGGTCCTCGGTCGGCGGCATCGACGGCACGGCCGACGACGGCGGTTCGGGCGACAGCAGCACGATCACGCGGCGGCGCGACGCGCTCTGGGCGTCGAACAGGCCGCTGGCCACCTGCAGCCCGGCGTAGTTGCGCGACGGCTGGCCGTTGTCGGCGCGCGGGTTGCGCAGCGCCCTCACCAGCTGGTAGCCGTCCTGGGTCAGCGCCTGCTCGACGACGCCGCTCTTGCTGTAGCTGACGACGCCGAGCCGGTGCCGGTCGAGGTCGGTCAGCGCCGCGATCTGCCGCGCCGAGCGGACGTTGTTGGCCAGAACGCGACCCGGGTCGTCGCCCAGCGTGCCGCCGAAGGTGTTGATCGCCAGCACGATGTCGGCCGGCTGCTCCTGGAAGCCGCAGCTGCCGAGGATCGTCAGGAACACCTGGACCTTGTCACCGAGCAGCACGTCGGACGGCGAGGCGTACTTGTCGCCCTGCAGGCTGCAGGTGCCGCCCTGGAGCACCTCGTCCTCGGTGCCCGGCTCGGGGGCGAACACCGTCACCTGGTTGGCCAGGTTGTCGACGGTGTAGACCCAGCCGTCGCGGTCCACGGTCAGGTCGACCTGCGACACCGGCGACACGCCCTGGTGCGGCATGCCCTCGAAGCGGCTGAGGATCCGGCCGTCGGCGGCCATTCGGACCACATGGCCGTAGACCGTCATGACGAAGATCTCGTTGTTGGGCCCGCCGGCCACGCGCCAGCTGTCCTTGGGCGTCGCCACGGCGCCGAGGTCGGCCAGGGTCGGGCTGTAGACCTGGACGCGGTCGTTGAGGGTGTCGAGGACGTAGATCCGGCCGTCGGGGCCGGCGTCGACGTCGGCCCAGATCACGTCGCGGTCCTCGCCGGGCAGATTCACGATCTCCTTGCGACCGCGGAAGCCCAGCGGGTAGACGAACAGCCGCGACTCGATCTGCTCGACGCCGCGCGTCCAGGGCGCGGTATGGACGCGCGCCAGCAAGACGAACTGGTCGCGCGTCGGCTCGTGGGCCACCGCCGCCGCGCCCTCGAGCTCGGTCGGCAGCGTCGTCTCCCAGTCGGGCTCGAAGTAGGGGTTGACCTGGCAGCGCGGCGTCTGGAACGCCGTGCAGTAGCGCCGCGTCGTCGCCCGGCCGTAGGCGATGATCGGGCGCTGGCTGATGACCCGGAACGTGCCGTCGAAGTTGCGCCGGACGCGCTGGTAGAGCCCGTAGCCCATGACGTGGTGGTCGGTGCCGTGGGCGATCGTCAGGTCGGGCTGCAGCGCGAAGCGCTCGGCGTCGCCGGGGGCGCTCTGGCCGCTGAGCGTGTCGACGACGGTGCCGTTGGGCGCGCGCGCCTGCAGCGCCACGGCGTCGGTCAGCGAGAGGTTGCCGTCGGGCATCGTGCTGAGCCGGACCGGGCCGTTGATCAGCCCCTCGGCCGCGGCGCCGATCGGATTGCGGCCGCGCCAGAAGCGGTCGACGATGTCGAAGCCGGCGTCGGTAAATCGCACCACGGCCGGCCACGTCTCGTTGAAGCGGTCGAGGCGGTCGGTGTCGTAGACCGCCACCGCCGTGAACAGGCCGGCGGCGCGGTTGGCGGCGCGCAGCGTGATGCCGTAGAGGTCGGAGCCGGCCAGGTTGGCCGGCACCGAGCTGACGTAGTCGCCGTCGACGAACAGGCAGCGGTTCACCAGGACCCGCCCGGGCGCCAGCGTGATCATCCGCTGGCTGGTGCAGCCCAGGCCCTGGTACTGCCGGGTGAGGAAGTTGACGGTCTGGACGCGCCGCCAGCCGCTGCCGTCGTCGCGGAAGCGGCGCAGGCGCTGGCCGCCGAGGTCGCCGACGTAGAGCGTGCCGTCGGCCGGGTCGAAGGCGATGTCGCCCATCGTCCGAAACTGATCGTCCTCGCGGTCGCCGAACGTCAGGAAGCGCTCCAGCTCGGCGCCGTCGGGCGCGAGGCGCCGGATCGCGCCGGCCAGCCGGTCGGCCACCCAGAGCGAGCCGTCGTCGAGCGGCACCAGGCCGACGGCGTGGATGTTCGGCCACGCGTCGAGGAACGCGCCGTCGAGGGCGTAGAGCAGCAGCCGGTCGCTGGCCTGGTCGGACACGTAGACGCGGCCCAGCCGGCTGTCGACGGCCATCGCCCCGGCCTGGCCGAGGCGCTCCGGGCCGCGGCCGCTGTTGCCGAAGGCCGGCAGCCACTTGCCGCGGTCGTCGAGGCGCAGGACGCGGTTGTTCGTGCGGTCCAGCAGGTAGACGGTCGCGTCGTCGGCGATCTCGACGTCGATGACGCCGCCCATGACGTCCTGGGGCACCGCCTGCGGGATCGGCCACTGCTCCACGAAGGCGTAGCGGGCGCGGCCGGTGGGCGCCTCGAGGCGCGGGCGCGGCGTCGGCGTCGGACCCGCGCCGGGCGCCGTCGGGATCGTGCTCGGCCGGCCGCCGGCCGTCGACCAGAGCTCGCCGCCGTGGGCCCCGTTCGTCGTGCCCACGAACAGCCGGTCCGACCAGACCGCCACGCCGCGCGCCCCGCCGACGTCGACGTTGTTGGCGTCGCCGAAGCCGTCCTGGGCCACCGGCTCCCAGCGCAGGCCGTCGGGCGCGCGCCAGACCTGCACGCCCTCGGCGTTGCCGACCGCCAGGTAGAGGTAGTGGAACGGCGGTGGGTCGAACGCGACCATCGCCACCCGCCCGTTGTTGCCCGGGTCGGCGATGCCGGCCGAGGCGACCTCCTCCCAATCGGTGCCGTCGCAGCGCGCGCAGCGCCAGATGTCGATCGCCGTCCCGGACCCGCCGAGGCGGTCGTCGCCGCCGACGGCGGCGTAGAGGTAGAAGTCGAACGGCGCCAGGGCCTGGACGCAGCCGCGGCTGCGCCCCTCGATCGCCAACGCCCCGGCCGACGTCCAGGTCTGGCCGTTGGCGCTGCGCACGACGTCGATGCCGGAGCCGCCGGCGCCCGTCCAGCCGCAGGCGGCGGCGTAGAGCGTGCCGCTCATGGCGGCCATCGCCGTGATCGCGTAGCGCGGCGTGGCGGCGCTGCGGGCCAGGACGCGCGTCCAGCTGCCGGCCGCGCCGCTGGGCGAGCGGAAGATCGCGCCGCCGCCGGTCGGGTCGAACACGCCGTCGCCGTCGGTGTCGGCGGCGCCGGGCAGCCCGGTGGTGCCGGCGTAGAGCTGGCCGCCGAAGGCATGGAGCGCGCCGACGCCGGCATTGGCGGGGTCGCCAAAGCCGTCCGTCACGACCGGCGACCACTGCTCGCCGTCCGGGCTGGCCCAGAGCTGACCGCCGCGGCTGCCGAGCGTATCGGGCTGGCCGAAGCCGCCCGGCGCCGACACGAACGCGTTCTCGACGCCGGCGAAGAGTTCGTCGCCGAACGCCGCCAGGTCGGCGACGGCGCGGTTCGCGGCGTCGCCCAGGCCGGCGTCGGCCACGCGGCGCCAGTCGGTGGCGCCGGCGGTGCGCCGCCAGATCGCCGCGCCGTCCGCCGGGTCCGACGTGCCGGCGACGAGGCCGCCGGCGAAGTCGGCCAGCGCGCTGACCGACGCCACGCCGCGCTGGCCGAAGCCGTTCACGCTGCCGGCCGTCCAGGGCTCGGCGGCCGGGGCGAAGCGCTGCAAGCGGTGGTTGTCGCGGTCGGCCACGACGACGCCCGTGCCGTCGGCGGCCACGCCGAGCGGCGTCCGGAAGGCGCCGTTGCCGCGCCCCACCGCCCCGCCGATCGTCGTCCGGTAGCGGCGCTGGGCGTCGAAGACCTGGATGCGGGCGTTGCCGGTGTCGGCAACAAACAGCTCGCCGCCGGCGCCGATCGCCAGGCGCGTCGGGCCGTCGAACCGGTCGAAGGCGTCGCCGGGCGCGTTCGTCTGGCCCAGGACGTCGACGAGGTTGTAGCCGCGGTCGTAGACGGCGACGATGTGGCGGACGGCGTCGGCGACGTAGAGCCGGCCGGCGCCGTCGAACGCGGCGTCGCCCGGCGCGGCGAAGTCGACGCCGTTGAGCCCGCGCACCACCTGCAGCACGGCGCCGCCGGCGTCGAGGACCTGGACCCGGGCGTTGCCGGTGTCGGCGACGGCGAGGCGGCCGTCGGCGGCGGCGCCGAGGCCCGCCGGCGCGTCGAAGCGGCCCGCGGCCGGGCCGGGGCCGCCCCAGGCGCCCAGCGGCGCGCCGTCGGCGGCGGCGAAGCGCCGCAGCCGCGACGCGCCGCGCTCGACGACGACGACCTCGCCGGCGGCGCTCAGCGCCACGTCGGCCGGGTCGTCGAGGTGGAGGTCGTCGGCGCCGGCCACGCCGGCCTCGCCGACCGACCAGCGGGCCGCGTCGTCCGGGCCGAGCTTGAGGAGGCGGTGCCCCGCGCCCTCGACCACGTAGCGCATGCCGTCGGCCGCCACAGCGACGCCCTCGGGAGCGTTGAAGTGGGCATCGTCGGTCAGGTAGGGCACTTCGATCGCCCCGAAGCCGACGCCGAACGTGCGCGGCGGCACCGCGGTGCGCCGGAAGACGACGTGGCGCTCGGGGTCGGCCACGTACAGGTTGCCGCTGCCGTCGAGGGCCACGTCGGTGATGCGCCGCATGGGCGACGCCTCGGTGCCGCAGGCGCCGCTGGCGCCGATGTCCTCCCAGTGGCTGCGCTCGAGGCGCCGGAAGACGCTGACCCGGCAGTTGCCGCTGTCGGCGACGTAGACGAACTGGCCGTCGGCGGCCACGCCGGAGGGGGTGTCGAGGTCGCCGGCGGCGGCGCCGCGGCCGCCGCCGTAGCGGCGCACGACGCTCGGCGCGAACGGGTCGGCCACGTCGAGGGCCAGCACGCGGTGGTTGCCGCTGTCGGCCACGTACAGCAGCCCGTCGCTGCCGAACGACAGCCGCCGCGGGGTGTCGAAGTGGGCGTCGTCGGCGCCGGCCACGCCCGCTACGCCGATCGTGGCCCGCACGACGCCGCTCGGGCTGTAGACCTGGAGGCGGTGGTTGCCGCTGTCGCTGACGAACGCCGTGCCGTCGCTGGCCACGGCGACGCCGCTGGGTGCGCGGAGGTGGTCGTCGTCGTCGCCGGCCTCGCCCGGCGTGCCCAGCACCCAGCGCGCCCCGCTGGCCCGGTCCACGACGACGACGCTGTGCATCGCCTCGTCGACGAGCCAGACGATCTCGTCGCCCGGCGGCGGCGTCGCCTGCGCCAGCGCGTGCGGCGCCGCTGCGCCGGCGTCCGAGGCGACGACGTCGCGGTCGCCGGGGCGGCGGCCGTCGGGATGGCCGACGGGATCGGCCGCGGGATCGCCCATGGGATCGCCCATGGGATCGCCCACGACGTCGCCAAGCGCGTCGCCGAGCGCGAAGGCCAGCACCGGATCGGGATCATCGGTACCCAGCGATCCGAGCGATGGCGGCGCCGCGGTGTCATCGCCCATGCCCAGCGGGCGGCCCGGCCGGCGCGGCGTCGGCGTCGGCGCAACCGCCGACGTCGGCGCCGGCGGCTGCGTCGGGCTGTACCACGTGTCGGCGTCGACGAACGACCCCACCGGCGGTGCGTCGCCCAGGCCCGAGACGTCGCCGGCGCGGCCGACCTCGCCCAGGTAGCGCCCGCCCGACGAGAACTTGATCGCCCGCCGGCCGATCCCGTCGGCCACCCAGACGTCGTCGCCGCGCGCGCCGAGGCCGGCGGGGCCGCCGAGCTGGGCGGCGCTGCGGAACCACGGCACGCCGGCCTCGCCGAGCGTGCCGGCGTACTGCAGCGCATAGGTCGCGCCGGGATCCTGGGCGCTCGCGCCCGCGGCGAGCACGACGCCGGCGGCGACGGAGGCGAGGGTGGCGGCCACGGCGCGGCGGACGGCCGGGCGGCGGGAGGCGACGTTCATCGGACGAGGCTCCTGGGGCGTCGATGGCGAGCGCGCGCGGACCGGCCACGGCGGCCCCGTGGCCGGCGACCGAACCGGATCCGCATCATCTATACACGTAACCCCGCGAAACGACACGGGGTTGGATCGCGCCGCGGCTGTTCGAGCCCAGCGCGACGCCCGGACTGTCACTGGCGCGCTTGCACCGGCGGGATTATCCTGCCGAGCCTGCGCTGTGTTCGTGTTTCCGCACAAGGAGGTAGGTCGGTGACGCGCAAGATGGTGGTGACCATCGTCGGTTGGGCGTTCTTGGCCGTGGGCCTATTGGGCTTCTTTCCGCAGGCCGTGCCGAACGGGAACCTACTGGGGTTGTTCCCGGTCGACACGTACCACAACATCGTCCACGTGCTCATCGGCGCGATCGGCATCGCGACGTCACGGCAGATGGGCCTGGCGCCCAAGCCGTACTGCCAGATCTTCGGCGTCGTGTTCATCCTGCTGGCCATCCTCGGCCTCGTGCTCGAGGGCGGCATGCTGGGGCCGATCCACCTCGGCGGCTACGATGTCTACCTGCACGCCGTCGTCGGGCTGCTGTTGGCGTACTACGGCTTCGTCCACAAGGAGATGTAGCACGCGCTGCGCGCGGACGAAGACAGGACGGTTCGGCGAACGGGCGGCTCTCGGGCCGCCCGTTCGCGCGTTCGGCGGCCGGAGCGGCGGGAGGGCGGCGCTGCGCGTCGCCGTCGCGGTCCGACACGGTGGTCCACAAGATTTTTAGGCGCGACGAAGATTTGTGGTACGATGGCCCGCATGTCCACGCCGTCGTCCCCGCGCCCCCGCGGCGCGCCCGCCCGCCGCAGCGCGATCGCCCGCGCCGTGCCGCTGGCGCTGGCCGCCGCGCTCGGCGTGGCCGCGGCGGGCTGCGGCGCGGGCGACGAGGCCGCGGCCGACGCCGGGCGGCCGGTGCGGGCGGCGGCGACGGTCGGGATGATCACCGACGCCGTGCGCGCCGTCGGCGGCGACCGGGTCGCCGTGGCCGGGCTGATGGGGCCGGGCGTCGATCCCCACCTCTACAAGCCCACCGCCGGCGACGTGATCGCCCTCGGCGACGCCGACGTGATCTTCTACGGCGGGCTGCACCTGGAGGGGCGCATGGTCGAGCTCTTCGAGCACATCGCCGCGGGCGGCCGGCCGACGGTGGCCGTGACCGCCGACATCCCGCCCGACGCGCTGCGGCACCCGGCCGCCTTCGCCGGCGCGGCTGACCCGCACGTCTGGTTCGACGTCCAGCTCTGGCAGTCGGCGGTGCGGACGATCGCCGCGGCGCTGGCCGACATCGACCCGGCGGGGCGCGCGGCGTACGAGGCGAACCGCGACGCCTACCTGGCCGAGCTGGCGGCGCTCGACGCCTGGATCGTCGACGAGGTGGCCCGCGTGCCGCGGTCGCAACGCGTGCTCATCACCGCCCACGACGCCTTCGGCTACTTCGGCGACCGCTACGGCTTCGAGGTCCTGGGCATCCAGGGCGTCAGCACCGCCGCCGAGGCCGGCGCGGCCGACCTCCGCCGGCTGGCCGACCTCATCGCGGAGCGCCGGCTCAAGGCGATCTTCGTCGAGTCGAGCGTCCCGCCGGCCACGATCGAGGCGCTCGAGGCGGCCGTAGCCAGCCGCGGCTGGCAGGTGGACATCGGCCCGCCCCTGTTCTCCGATGCCCTCGGCTCGCCCGGCACACCGGCCGAGCGCTACGTCGGGATGGTCCGCCACAACGTCGCGGCCATCGTCGGGGCGCTGCGCTGATGGCCGCGCTGCACGCCCGCCCGACGGCGCCGGCCGGCAGCGCGCCGGCGGCCGCGCCGCCGCTGGAGATCGCCGACCTGACCGTGGCCTACCGCGAGCGCCCGGTGCTGTGGGACATCGACCTCCGGCTGCCCAGCGGGGTGCTGGCGGCCGTGATCGGGCCCAACGGCGCCGGCAAGTCGACGCTGATCAAGGCCGTCCTCGACCTCGTGCCGCGGGCGGCCGGGACGGTGCGGGTCTTCGGACAGCCCTACCGCGCCGTGCGCCGCCGGGTCGGCTACGTCCCGCAGCGCACCAGCGTCGACTGGGACTTCCCGACCGATGCCCTCGACGTCGTCCTCATGGGCACCTACGGCCGGCTGGGCTGGCTGCGCCGGCCCGGCCGCGCCGAGCGCGAGCAGGCGCGGGCCTGCCTGGCCGAGCTCGGCATGGCCGACTACGCCAGCCGCCAGATCAGCCAGCTCTCCGGCGGGCAGCAGCAGCGGGTCTTCCTGGCCCGTGCCCTGGCCCAGGACGCCGACCTCTACCTCATGGACGAGCCGTTCGCCGGCGTCGACGCCACCACCGAGCGCTCGATCGTCGAAACGCTGCAGGCGCTGCGGGCGCGCGGCAAGACGGTGCTGTGCGTCCACCACGACCTCGACTCGGCGCCGGAGTACTTCGACCACGTCGTCGTCCTCAACGTCCGCCTGGTGGCCGCCGGGCCGTTCGAGACCGCGTTCACCCAGGCCCACCTGACCGCGGCCTACGGCGACCGGATGCACGCCGTCAAGCACGGCGCCTGACCCGCCATGACCGCGCTGCTGCACGACCTGGTGTTCGACTACACGCTGCGGACGATCGCGCTCGGCGCCGCGGTGCTGGGCGCGTCGAGCGGCGTGCTGGGCAGCTTCGCCGTCCTGCGCCGCCAGAGCCTGCTGGGCGACGCGCTGGCGCACGCGGCGCTGCCGGGCGTCTGCCTGGCCTACATGGTCACCGGCGCCAAGGCGCCGCTCGTCCTGATCGTCGGCGCCGGGCTGGCCGGCTGGCTCGGCGCGGTGCTGCTGCTGCGGATCGTGGCCACCACCAAGCTCGACGAGGACGCGGCGCTGGGCATCATCCTGGCCACGTTCTTCGGCCTGGGCATCGTCCTGCTGACGGTCATCCAGCACCGGCCCGACGCCGGCCAGGCCGGCCTCGACCGCTTCCTCTTCGGCCAGGCGGCGGCGCTGGTCGGGTCGCAGGTGGTAACGACGGCCGTGCTCGGCGGCGCGGCCCTGGCCGTGGTGGCGCTGCTCTACAAGGAGCTCAAGGTCCTGTGCTTCGACCCGGCCTACGCCCGGAGCCTCGGCCTCGGGCCGCGCTGGCTGGAGGTGCTGGTGACGTCCCTCGTCGTCGTCGCCGTGGTGATCGGTCTCCAGACGGTCGGGGTCGTGCTCATGGCGTCGATGCTCGTCGGGCCGGTGGTGGCGGCGCGGCAGTGGAGCGACCGGCTGGCGGTGGTCCTGGCCCTGGCCGCCGCCGTCGGCGCCGCGGCCGGCGTCGGCGGCGCCGTGGCCAGCACGGCCGCGGCGCGCGTCCCGACCGGGCCGGCGATCATCCTGTGCCTGACCGCGCTGGCGATGGCGTCGATCCTGTTCGCCCCGCGGCGCGGCGTCGTGCCCGCCGCGCTGCGGCGCCGGCGGCGGCGGCCGGCGCCGCAGGACGCGGCCGCGGTCGAGGGTGGGCGATGAGCTACGGCCTGGCGATGGTCGCCACGGGCATGGGCGTGGCGGTGGCGTGCGCCCTGCTCGGCACGTTCCTGGTGCTGCGCCGGATGGCGATGGTCGCCGATGCGATCAGCCACGCGATCCTGCCGGGGCTCGTGGCGGGCTACTGGCTGGCCCACGGCCCGAGCCTGGCCGCCGGCCTGGCCGGCGCCGTGGCGTCGGCGCTGCTCATGGTGGGCTGCGTCGCGCTGCTCACGCGCTCGGGGCGCGTCGCCAGCGATGCGGCGATCGGCCTCGTCTTCCCGGCCCTGTTCGCCCTGGGCACCGTCCTGGTGACGCGCTTCTTCAGCGACGTCCACCTCGACGCCGACGCCATCCTCTACGGCAACATCGAGTTCGCCGGCCTCGAGCTCTGGCGGTGGGGCGGCCTCAGCCTCGGCCCGCGGCCCGTCTGGGTCGGCGGCGCGCTGGCGGCGCTGAACCTGGCGCTCGTCACGGGCCTCTACAAGGAGCTCAAGGTCAGCACGTTCGATCCCGGGCTGGCGGCGGCCGTCGGTCTGGCGCCGGTCGTGGTCCAGGCGGCGCTCATGGCGGCGGTGGCGGTCACCGCCGCCGGCGCGTTCTCGGCCGTCGGCGCGGTGCTGGCGGTGGCGTTCTTCATCGTACCCGCCGCCACGGCGTTCCTCTGGACCGATCGGCTGCCGCGGATGATCGCGCTCTCGGCCGCCTTCGGCGCCGCCGGCGCCGTCCTCGGCTTCGCCGCCGCCGTCCGCTGGGACACCTCGGTGGCGGGGGCGATGGCCACCGCCACCGGCGTCGTGTTCGGCGCCAGCTGGCTCGTGGCGCCGCACGGCGGCCTGATCCCGAGCGCGCGGCGCCGCGCCCGCCAGCGGCTCCGGTTCGCCGCCGAGACGCTGGCCGTCCATCTGGCCACCCACGCCGGCGCGCCCGACGAGGCCGTCGAAAGCGCCGTCGCCCACCTCGGCGAGCACCTGCGCTGGTCCGACGCCTGGGCGGCGGCCGTGGTGGCCGACGCGGTGCGGCGCGGCTGGGTCGTCCGCGACAACGGTCGGCTGCGGCTGACCGAGGCGGGCCGGGCCGTCCCGCGCGCCGCCGGGCGGTAGCCAGCGGGCCAAGCGGTCACCGGCGCGTCCGGCGACGCGGCGGCGGATGTGGCCGTGGTCGCGGCTGCTATGATCGACCCATGCCCACGCCTCACCCCCCCGCGGGACGTCCGCGGCGCCGCGCCGACGCCGCGCTCCCTGGCGGAGACGACGCTGCGTCGGCATCGGCCCCGGTGCGTGGCCGCGCCTGGCGGCGCTCCGTCGCGGTCGTCGCGACGGCCGCCGCCCTCGCCGCCGGCTGCCGGCCCGACGGGCCGACGCCGGAGCCGACGGCCACCTGGATCGCTGCGCCTTGGACGGCGGTTCCGGCGACGTCGGCGGCCGCCGCCGCCGCCACGACATCGGCGCCAGCGGCGACGGCCGGCGTCGACGACGCGGCCGCCGGCCCGGCGGTCGACGTGGCCGCGCTGGCCACCGAGGTCAGCGCGACGCTGGCGGCCCTCGGGATGCGGGCCACGGCGCCGCCCCCGGCGCCGCCGCCCGTGGCGGTCCACACCGCCGTGCCGCTGGCCGGCTGCGACGTCCCGCGCCAACCGCCGGCGCTGGCCGTCGCGCTCGCCGACGGCGCGCCGACGGCCGTGGCGGCGTGGTGGGCGGGCGATCCGCGGCTGCCGCGCGCCTTCGACGCCGAGGTGTTGGCCAGCGACGACGGCGGCCGCTCCGTTCGGCTGCGCGGGACCCACGACGGCGCGGCGTTCGAGGCGACCGTCCGCGGCGACGTGGCGCTGCCGCTGGCGCCGGGGATGCGCGTCCGACTGGTGTGGCACGACGAGCGGCCGGTGCTGCCGCCGCGCGGCGACGGCGCCGGCTACGCGCTGTTCGTCGCCGACGACCGCGGGCCGGTGGCGCTGGTGGTGGCCGCCGCGACGGCGCCCGCGGCCGCGGCGCGATTGCTGGCGGGCGAGCGCGCCGGGCTGACCATCGAGCCGCTGCGCTCGCCGTGCCGCGACGGCGTGGCGGCCTGCGGCGTGACGCTGCACGCCGCGCCGGTCGCGTTCGCCCGCGGCGGCGCGTCGACGACGCTGGCGCCCGGCGCCCGCGGCAGCCTGGCCGCGCCCGACGGCAGCTGGACCTACGACATCGAGCTGCGCACCAGCCACGCCGTCGCGCCCGGCGACGGCGCACCGTGTGCCGACCCGACCACCTGGCGGCTGTCGTACGCCGTCGTCCGCCGCTAGACGCCCCGCCTGCCCAGGAGCCCCGCGTGAGCGAACCACCGCCTTCCGCCCCGCCACCCGCTGCCGGCCTGGCCGCGCCGCACCCGCCGACGGCCGAGATCGACGTCGACGACGCGGTGGCGCGGATCCTGGCGGCGGTGGGCGTCGTCGGGCCGCCCGAGCGCGTGGCGTTCCACGCGGCCACCGGCCGCGTCGTCGCCGCGCCGGTGGTGGCGCCCGACGCCATGCCCCCGTTCGCCGCCTCGGCCCGCGACGGCTACGCCGTGGTCGCCGCCGACGGCGCCGGGCCGCGGCGCGTCGTCGGCGAGGCGGTGGCCGGCGCCGGCGCCGGCGTGGCGGTCGGCCGCGGCGAGGCGGCGCGGATCACGACGGGCGCGCCGCTGCCGCCGGGCGCCGACGCGGTGGTCATGGTCGAGGACACGCGCCCCGCCGGCGCGGCGGCCCCCGCCGGCCCGGGCCCCTCGGCCGCCGGGCACGCCGACGTCGAGATCCGGCGCGCCGTCGCGCCCGGCGAGAACGTCCGCCCGGTGGGCCAGGACCACGCCGCCGGCGACGTGCTGGTGC
Source organism: uncultured Anaerolineales bacterium (assembly GCA_964651245.1). Lineage (GTDB taxonomy): Bacteria > Chloroflexota > Anaerolineae > Epilineales > Epilineaceae > Avedoeria. The sequence continues at coordinate 21,893 of CAZYVI010000023.1, forward strand.
CGGCGGGCGTCGTGGTCGGCGCGGCCGAGGTCGGGCTGATGGCCAGCGCCGGCGCGGTCGCGGTCGACGTCCACCGCCGGCCGCGGGTGATCGTCTTCTCGACGGGCGACGAGGTCGTCGAGCCGGAGGGCGCGCTGCGGCCGGGCCAGATCCGCGACAGCAACCGCTTCGCCCTGGCCGAGGCGGCAAGGGCCGCCGGGGCCGAGGTGGTGTTCGCCGGGCACCTGGGCGACGAGGCGGCCGACCTCGACGCGCTCGCGGCGGCCGTCGCCAGCGCCGACGCCGTCGTCACCAGCGGCGGCGTCTCGATGGGCCACCGCGACCTCGTCAAGCCGTGGCTGGCCGCCCACGGCGAACTCGTGTTCGGCCGGGTGCGGACCAAGCCGGGCAAGCCGGTGACGTTCGCCCGCGTCGGCGGCACGCCGTGCTTCGCCCTGCCCGGCTTTCCGGTCAGCGCGCTCGTCTGCTTCGAGCTCTTCGTCCGCCCGGCGCTGCTGGTGATGGGTGGCCGCGATCCGGCCGACGCGCACCGCCCGGTGTGGCCGGTGCGCCTTGCCCACGACCTCGCCCACGCCGGCGACCGCGTCGAGTTCGCCCGCGCCGTGGTGCGGCTCGGCGCCGACGGCCGGCCCGAGGCCGCCACGACCGGCTTCCAGGGCAGCGGACGGCTGCTGTCGCTGGCCGGCGCCAACGCGCTGCTGCGGCTCGAGGGCGCCGCGGGCCGGACGCCCGCCGGCGCGACGGTGCCGGCGCTTATCGTCGGCCCGGTGGGCGGCCCGCTCGAGGGACCGCGGGAGGGCACGGCGTGACGGCGCTGCACGACGGGTTCGGCCGCCGGATCGACTACCTGCGGATCTCGTTGACCGACCGCTGCAACCTGCGCTGCCGCTACTGCATGCCGACCCACGGCCTGACGTTCGAGCCCGACGACGCGCTGCTCTCGGCGGCCGAGATCGAGACCGTCGTCACCGCCGCCGCCCGGTCCGGGTTCCGCAAGGTCCGCCTCACCGGCGGCGAGCCGACGCTGCGGCGCGACGTCGTCGAGATCGTCGGCCGGATCGCGGCCGTGCCCGGCATCGCCGACGTCTCGATGACGACGAACGGCATCCGGCTGCCGCAGCTGGCGGCGCCGCTCAAGGCAGCAGGCCTGCGCCGCGTGAACATCCACGTCGACAGCCTCGACCCGACCCGGCTCGCCGACCTGATGCGCTGGGGCCGCGCCGACGAGCTCTGGGCGGGCGTCGCCGCGGCCGAGGACGCCGGGCTGGCGCCGATCAAGCTCAACTGCGTCGTCGCCCGCGGCTACAACGAGGACGACGTCGTCGCCCTGGCGGCGCTGACGATCGAGCGCGACTGGACGGTGCGATTCATCGAGCTGATGCCGCTGGGCGTCGGCGCCGAGGCGCAGTTCAGCATCGACCGCTACGTGCCCAACGACGCGGTGGCGGCGCGCATCACGGCCGCCCTCGGCCCTCTGACGCCCGAGCCCAACGCCGACGCCGCCGACGAGAGCCGCAACTTCCGGCTGGCCGGCGCCCGCGGCCGGGTGGGCTTCATCTCGCCGGTCAGCGCCCCGTACTGCGGCGACTGCAACCGGATGCGCCTGACCGCCGACGGCAAGTTCCACCTCTGCCTGCTCCACGACGACGAGCTCGACGTCCGCGCCCTGCTGCGGAGCGGCGCGACGCCCGACGACCTCGCGCCCGTCTTGGCGGCGGCCGTGGCGGCCAAGCCGTCGGGCCACGCCCTGGCCCAGGGTGTCCACACCGAGGGCCGCCGGATGCACGCGATCGGCGGCTGAGGTCGTGGTCCGGCGCCGATCGCCGCGTCGCGCACCGCCCCGGCCGCGCCGCCACCGTTCGCGCTCGCATCGATCCGCCGACGCGCGGGCACAGCGCCCCCAACCTATGGAGTCCGACGATGACCACCCGAAGCGCCCGAACCACCCCCCCGTCCCGCCCGACCGCCGCGCGGGCCGCCGCGGCCATCGCGACCGTCGCCCTCGCCGCGGCCGGCTGCCGCGCGGCGGCGCCCTCGGACCCGGCGGCGGTCGACGCCGCCACGACCGAGGCGATCCAGCGCACCGCCATCGAGACCGCGGACGCCGTGGCCGCCCTCGACAGCGAGCCGGCGCCGACGAGCGCCCTCGCCGGCACCCAGGCGGCCGTCGAGGCCACGGCGGCGCTGTCGGCCACGGCGGCGGTGGCCGCGCCCAGCGGCGGCGCCAGCGACCCGGCGGCGGTCGAGGCGGCGGCCGACGGACGGCTGGGCCGGCCGCTGGCCGCGTTCTTCCACGGCGCCGACTGCGCCGCCTGCGCCGCCGCCGAGGCCGATTGGGCGCAGGTGGCCGCGGCCGAGGGCGGTCGCGTGGCGTTCGTGCGGGTCGACGTGGCCGACCCGGCCGCGGCGGCCGTCGCGCGCCGCTTCCAGGTCGGCCAGGCGCCGGCCTGGGTCGTGCTGGCCAGCGACGGCCGGCCGGTGGCGCGCGTCAACGCCTGGCCGGGCGCCGAGGCGTTCGCCGGCTACGTGGCCCAGGCGCAGTAGCGGCGCGTTCGACGGGGGACTACCGCCCGAGCACGACGCCGCCCGGGCATGGCAGCTCGGCCGCCAGCCCCTCGTAGACCGCCGCCAGCGCCGCGGCGTCGGGCGCGCGCACGTAGCCGCCCGGGTCGGCCAAGGCCCGCAGCAGCGGCTCGTCGACGGTGTCGCCGAGGCCGATCGTGAAGACGTGGATGCCGCGGGCGCGGGCGTCCGCGGCGGCGGCGAGCGCGGCGTCGACGTCGGTCTCGGGGTCGGACAGGCCGTCGGTGAGCAGGATGATCGATTGGCTCCAGGCGGCGGGGTCGTGGCCGAACGACCCGACGGCCGCCTGCATCGCGCGGTCGATGCGCGTGCCCGGCGCCGTCGTCAGGCCGTCGATGGCCGCGTCGAGGGCGTCGCGCACGGCCGAGGCGTCCGCGCCGCCGGCCCAGGTGAACGACCCGACGCCGCGGTTGAACGAGGCGATCGCCACCGCGTCCCGCGACAGGTCGAGCAGCCGGATGAAGCGCTTGGCCGCCGCCTTGGCCGCATCGAGCTTCCGCACCCCGCCGCTCTCCTCGAGCATGCTCTGCGAGGTGTCGATCGCCAGCACGATCTCCTTGGGCCGCTCGCTCGGCTTGCAGACGCGCTTCAGGGCCAGCGGCAGGTAGGCGCGGCCCGGCACCGACGTGGCCGTAGCCGTCGCGGTCGGCGTGGCGGACGGGGTCGGCGTCGCGGCGGGCGTGTCGGTGGCCGTCGGGGACGGCGTCTCGGTGGCGGTCGCCGTGGCGGTCGGGGTGGCGGTCTCGCGCAGGCAGGCCCCCACCTCGATCTGGCGCGTCGGCAGCGGCACCGGTCCCCACGACCGCCCGAGGCTGTCCTCGAGCGCGACGACCGCGGCGGGCAGGCGGAGGTCGAGGCGGCCGGTGGTCGTGGCCGTGACGCCGTACGTCACGGTCAGCGCGCTGCCCGAGGCCAGGTCGGCCGCCTCCCAGCGCTGCAGTGTGCCGCCGGTCACGCGCGCCGGCGTCGGACGCGCCGAGGCCGGCAGGACCCGCCAGCCGGGGGCCAGGCTGTCGACGACGGACAGCGTCTGGACGCGCGGCCGATCGGCCTTGGCGATCAGGTCGCGGATCGCCGGCCCGACGCGCGCCGCCTGGCCGAGGTCGAAGTAGTAGCCGCGGCTGGCCATGTCGCGGATGTCGTTGCAGTGCGAAGCCGGCAGGGCGAACGGCAGCCCGAACGGACGGGCGCGCGGGTTGCAGACGCCGATCACGGTGATGCCGTTGCCCTGGGCCTTGTTGGCGCTGCCCTTCTGGCGGTTGCAGTAGTCCGGGAAGCCCGTCGGGCAGCCGGTGGAGTACAGCACCATGACATCGACCGGCGGGATCGGGCTGGCGCGGCGGGCCTCGTCGAGCATCAGCTCGGCGCGCCCCAGCCAGTCGTAGTACTGGACGAACGGGTTGATCTGGTCGAGCGAGATCCGGCTGATCGCCCCCAGGACCGCCCCCTTCTCTTCGGTCAGGCCCTGTTCGGCGTAGGCCTGGACCGACAGCGACACGACGCCCGCCTGCGTGCCGCTGATGAACGTCAAGCTGTCGACGGCATCGCGCGCGGCGTTCTTCACCTCGGCCAGGTGGTCCTCCATGAGCAGGTGCTTGGCGACCATGACCACCACGTGCACCGGCACCGCCTGCGGGCATGTCACGCCGACGGTGACGGTGATGGCGTTGGCGTCGCAGACGCGGTGCGCTCCGGCCGCCACCGTCTCGGCGATCACCGGCCGGCAGCCGCTGGCGGGCACGCGGTCGCTCGACTGGGCCAGGCCGGCCGGCGCGCGGCCGTCGGCGTGCGCCGGCGCGGCCGCGGCGGGCGGGCGCGGCAGCGCGAGCAGGGCAGCGACGAGCGCCAGCGTGGCGGCGGCGGCGGCGCGGACGGTCGGTGCGGACATCGTGCACGGCTCCTCGGGCGTCGGCGGTGGCGGGACGAGTATGCCGCGGGCCGCCCGGCCAGGCCATGTGGCGCACGGCGGTCGATGCGCGCGGCCGGACGGACCGCGAGCCGGACCGGCGCGATCGTGGAACCGCCGCGTGCGCTCGTGCTGTCGTAGCCTCCAGCACGCCGCGGCACGCGGTGCGTCGCCGGCCGTCCGCCGGATGCGGACCGCTCGCCGCACGATCGCGCGCCGACGACATCGAAGGAGACCTCGCCATGCCCACCACCGCTCTCCCCCGGCTCCGCCTCCGCCCGCTCGCCGCCCGCGCCGCCCTCGTCGCCGCCGCCGTGGCCGCCGCCCTCGGCATCGACGCCGCGCGCCCGCCCCGCCCGGCCGCGCTTCAGGCCCAGGCGCCCGCCCCCGGCGGACCCGCCTACGCGCTGCCGGTCGTCAACTTCCAGGGCCAGGACGAAGTCTGCGACAGCTGGATCGCCGTCCAGAACGTCGGCGACCGGGCGGCGCAGCCCGTCGTGGCCTACTGGACCGTCGGGACCGGCCCGGCGCCCGTCGGCGTCGGCCGGCCGGGCGGCGCGGCGTGCGCCGGCCTGGTGCGTCCGGGGGGCAGCTGGAACTTCTACGGCGCCCAAGTGGCCACCGGCAGCCGCTCGGCGGTCGTGTTCAGCGTCGATGGCGCGTCGCTGGCGGCCACCGGCGCCGACCCCGGCCTCGGCGCCGACCTGGCCGGCAGCTGGCTCTGTGAACGGCTCTACGACGCCACGACGTTCGACGTCGCCGCGTGGCGCACGTTCTACGAAGCCTGGCTGGCCGGCGCCCCGTGGCACGGCGTGGCGCTCGGGCGCCTGGCCGGTCCGCCGCTTTCGGTGCGCATCCTACGCAACTGCCCTGGCCTGGCCAGTCCGGGCGTCTCGGTGTCGACGGCCTACGACGCGCCGCGTGTGGCCGCCGACGTCGGCGGCCGTTACCGGGCGGCGGCGTCGCTGCTGCCGGCCGGGCGGCGGGGCGGCCGGCGCGCGAGCGGCTGGCTGCACGTGCAGAACGTCGGCGTCCAGGTCGGCACGTTCACGGCGCACCTCCAGGCCAGCGACGCCTGCGCGCCCGGGACGGGCTTCGACGCCGCCCTGCTCGAGCCGGGCGACGCCATCGCGTTCGACCTCGGCAACACGTTCGTCGCCGAGTCGGTCACCGCGGTGATCCAGGGCGACCAGCCGTTCGCCCTCGCGGCCATCGCGGCGCGCGACGACACCGCCGCCGAGACCGCGGTCCACGCCCACCGCGTGGACGACGGCGCGACGGCCGGCGCGCCCGTGGCGGCCGTGGTGCCGCTGCCGGGCGGCCGCCACCGGATCACCGTCGCCGTCGCCAACGCCGGCGCGGCGCCGGTCACGCCGCGCGTCACGCGCTTCGGCCCCGGCGGGCGGGCGGCGGCGCCGGCGGCGGCGCCGGTCGTGGCGGGCGAGCTGTGCGCCGGCGGCCGCGCGACGGTGGTCATGACGGCCACGGTGGCGGCCGGCCCGCTCGAGCCGCAGCTGCTGTGGATCGACGCCTCCGGCGCCGGCGATGCCCGCCTGACCGCGGTCGTCGAGGTCGCGCGCCTGCGCGACGACGGTGCGGTGCTCGACCGCTTCAGCGTCGACGCCCGACCGGCCGACCCCGCGGCCGCCGTCGAGCACGTCCCGCCGCTGGCCGTTCCAGCGGCCTTCGACGACCTGGTCAACAGTGGCTTGACCACCGCGATCGCCGTGGCGCGAACCGGCGCCGGCGCGGGCACGCTGCGCTACGCCATCGACGCCTACGACCACAACGGCCTGACGGGTCGGATCTGCGGCACGCTGGCGAGCGAGGCGGCGGCGGTCGTCGACCTCACCGACCACGCCGCGTTGCCGCGGGGCAGCAAAGCATCGGCAATCGTGCGGGCCCACGGCTGGGACACGGCCGGTGCGCCGGGCGAGCTCGTGGCCACGGTGCTCACCGCATCCGGCACGGCGCCCGGCGGCGACAACCCGGGCGACGCTTGGTCCGCCACGGCGGCACAGCCGATCCTCGGCCCCGCGCGTCCGAGCGACGAGGCGCCGCCGTGCGGCCCGGTGGCCGAGCCGCCCGCGCCGCCACCGCCCGACGTGGCGGCGCTGCGGGCGGCGGCGTTCGTACCGGCGGTGGCCAACTTCGGCCAGGACAACCTCTGCACGGCGCGGTTGGCGGTCCACAACCGTGGCAACGAGCCCGCCGCGCTCGTCGTGGTGCAGTGGGGTGAGCCGGGCTTCTGCGATCCGGACTGCGCCGTGCCGCTGAGCGTGCAGTGCCTGCCGCTCGTCGCCGCCGGCGGCCGCGCGGTCGCGGTCGCGAGCTCGGACGCGTTCAGCGCCGTGGTGCTGAGCGTGGCCGACCGGACGCTCGCCGACCTCGGCGTCCGGCCGGGCGACACGCGCACCGCCGCCGCCGTGCTCTGCGAGGACGAGGACCTGGCCGGCAGTTGCCGCGGCTGGCGCCGGCTGTGGCTGGCGTGGCAGGACGGCGAACGCTATGCCGAGCTGCCGCTGGGCGCGGCGGTCGGGCCGCCCATCGACGTCGAGGTCGTGCGCACCTGCCCGTTCGGCGGCGCGCCCGCGCCATCCACCACGACGTTCCTGGCCCCCGACGGCGCCGCGGCCCGCGCCGGCGAGACGCGGCCGGACCGGTTCGTCTACTCCGTGCCCGATGTCCGGATGGCGGCCGGAGCCACGCGCTTCTCCCCGATCCTCTACCTCCAGAACGCCGGCGCGCGCTGCGCGTCGCTCCAGCTCTCGTTCGTAGCGTCCGACGGCCGGGTGACGCGCTGTGACGTGGCGACGCTGAGCGCCGGCGAGAGCTACGCGCTCGACGCCCTCGACTGCATCGCCGATGGCTGGCGCGGCACGGTGGTGATCGCCGCCGACGCGCCGCTGGCCATCGCCATCGACCGTGACGACGGCAGCGCTTCGACGACGCGCGCGACGCCCGGCGCCATCATACCGCCGCCCAGCGGCGCGACGGCGACGCCGACGCGCGCAGCGGGCACATCGCCCGCCCCCTCCGCCACGGCCGTCGCCACGGCGACGCCGGCTGGCACGCCCGTGACGGAGGGCGGCCGACTCTACCTGCCACGGCTGTTCTATCTTCGCCCGCGGTAGCGGCGCGCCTCACCGCGACGGCGCGCGCCGGTCCGCCCACAGCGCCGCGCCGCCGACGGCGGCGACGCTGACCAGGAACGCCGCATAGACCCAGACGGCGGCCGACCCCCGGTCGACGTCGCCGGCGAAGCGGGCCAGCGTGACCAGCTGCAGCACCCCCAGCGCCGTGTACGCGGCCACCGCGGGTCGGCTGCGCGCCAGGTCGTTCTCGCGCAGGCCGCCGTACGCGGCGACGGCGAAGCCGACGAGCCAGGCGCCGACCATCCGGGCCGTGAGCGGCGTCAGCGGCCACGGCCAGAGCGTGGCCACGGCCGTGGGCGCCACGAACAGACCGACGCCGACGACGGCCATCGCCGCGCCCTGGATCGCCAGCGGGGCGCGGACGTAACCCGGCAGCGGGCGCTCGCGTGGCGGGTCGACGCCCGGATCGCCGCGCTGCCGCCACCACTGCCAGCCCATCCAGATCGGGACGACGGTGTAGATGAAGAGCCAGAACCAACCGAAGAACAGCGTCAGGGGCGCCGCCGGCTGGCCCAGCGGCGGCCCGAGGTGGAAGCGGTCGATGTGCAGCCAGGTGGCGACGAGCGACAGCACCGTGAACAGCCACACCGGCGCGACCGCGACGCGCGCCCGCGCCCAGAGCGCCTCGCGGGCCGCCAGGTACTCCAGGAAGAAGCTGGCCACGTACGACGCGCCCAGGAAGCCCGCGGTGAGGAACCGGTTCTGGGGCGGGGCGATCGTCCAGGCGAAGAAGCGGTCGGTGTGCGTGGTGAGGACGAACAGCTGCGTCGCCGCGAGACCGACCAGGCTGCTGGCGGTGAACAGGACGCGGCGCAGCCCGCGTCGAGTGCGCCGGAACGAGTCGGGCGGTGGGTCGGCACTGGCCATCGGTCCGCCTCCTGGTGCGAGGGGCTAGGTGCACGGACAGGGCGTGGACGGCTAGCATGCCACAGCGGGCGACATGGCGCATGTCGGGCACGGACGCGCGCGGGCGGCGGACCGCTCGCCATCGCCCATGGGCCGGTCTATCGTCCGCGGGAGATGGCGCGTTGAGCCCTCGGGGGGTGCGGAGACCGTCACGAGCAGGAGAGGAGGCGCGTCGGTGTCCGGCGACCGTTCCGCTCGCGCGTCACGCCGTGCCGCTTGCGCCGCGATCACGGCCCTCGCACTCGCCGCCGCGCATGCGCCGGGCCGCGGCCTGGCGCTGGCCGGCGCGGCCGTGCTGGCCAACTGCGCCGGCGCCTCGACCGGCCTGACGCCGCTCGACGCGCTCGGCGGCGGGGTCTACCAGGGCCACGGCGGCGGGCTCTACGGCGAGGGCGCCAACGCCCCGCCCCCCGCCCACGCCGCGCTGGCCGCGGCGCGCGCCGCGCGGGTGACACCGCGGGCAGCCGACGGCGCGCCCGCGGCGGACGGGCGGGTGGTGCTGCTCAGCCTGGGGATGTCGAACGCCACGCAGTCGTTCAGCCGCTTCGTCCAGCTCACCCAGGCCCGCGGCGGCCTCCACCCGCGCCTGACGATCGTCGACGGCGCCCAGGGCGGACAGACGGCGGCCGTGATCCGCGATCCGAGCGCCAACTTCTGGCGGGTCGTCGACCAGCGGCTGCAGGCGGCGGGCGTGACGGCGGCCCAGGTGCAGGCGGTCTGGATCAAGGAGGCCGACGCCAACCCGCGCACCGGCTTCCCGGCCTATGCCCGCACCCTCGCCGACGAGCTGGCCGAGATCGCCCGCCTCGTGGCCGTCCGCTTCCCGAACGTCCAGCTGGCCTACCTGAGCAGCCGCACCTACGGCGGCTACGCCTCGACGGCGCTCAACCCCGAGCCCTACGCCTACGAGTCGGCGTTCAGCGTCCAGTGGCTCATCCGCCGCCAGATCGACGGCGCGGCCGACCTGAACGCCGATCCGTCCCGCGGCGCCGTCGTAGCGCCGGTGCTGCTGTGGGGCCCCTACCTCTGGGCAGACGGCCTCCGCGCCCGCGCCGACGGCCTGTGGTACGCCTGCAGCGACTTCGCCGACGACGGCACCCACCCGTCGCCCGAGGGCGGCCGGCCCAAGGTGGCGGCGCTCCTCGACGACTTCTTCCGCCGCGACGCCACCGCCCGAACGTGGTTCGTGGCCGACCCGGCCGCCCCGCCGCCGCCGCCCCTCGCCTGGCCGCCGCCGCCCACGCCCGGCCCGACGGCCACGCCCGGCGGCGCCACGCCCAGCCGCCCGGCCCCGACGTCCGCTGCGCCGCGCCCGACGCCGCCGCCGCTCACGCCCGGGGCGCCCCACAGCTTCCGCGTCCACGAGCGCCCCAGCGGCGCGACGATCTGGCTCGTCACGGACGACGACACGGTCGTGCGCCGGCTGCGGATGCTGGCCGCCAGCCCGCGCCCGGCGTGGCTGTGCGGCACCGTCGCCGGCCGCCAGGGCTGGGAGGGCGACTTCACCCTCGAACCCCCCGGCCTCGCCCTCGACCTCGCCGCGCCGCCAGCCGAACGGCAGTCGACGATCCATGCGATCCGCGCCGACCTCGCCGCGCTCACCGGCCAGGCGCGCTGCATCCAGATCGACCGCGTCACGGACGAATCGCTGCGGAGCCCGCCGGGCGTCCCGCCCCTCCACACCTGGACCCCGACGCCGAGCGCCGGGCCCACGCGGGCCTCGGACGCCACGCCGACGGCCCCGCCGCCGCCCAGCGGCACGCCCACGTCGTTCGCCCACCCCAGCCCGCCGGAGCCGTCGACCGTGGCGTACCTGCCGCTCGCCCGCCGCGACTGACCCAGTACCGGCCGGCGGCCGGCGCTACCCGACGACGACGTCCAGCGCCACGTCGAGCGCCGGGGCGCTGTGGGTCAGCGCGCCGACGGAGAGGACGTCGACGCCGGTGGCGGCCACGGCGCGGGCGTTGGCCAGCGTGATGCCGCCGGAGGCCTCGGTCGTCAGGCGGCCGGCGACGCGCCGCACCGCCTCGGCCAGCGTTGCGACGTCGAAGTTGTCGAGCAGCACGACGTCGGCCGTGCGCCGCTCGGGCATCGCCAGCAGCGCGTCGAGCTGGTCCAACGTCGTCACCTCGACGCTGACGACGACCATGTGGCCCACGTGCGCCCGCGCCCGGCGAACCGCCGCCGCGACGCCGCCGGCCACGGCCACGTGGTTGTCCTTGATGAGCACGGCGTCGTCGAGGCCGAAGCGGTGGTTCGTGCCGCCGCCGCAGCGGACGGCGTGCTTCTCGAGCGCGCGCAGCCCGGGCGTCGTCTTGCGGGTGTCGGCGATCCGGGCCCCCGTGCCCGCCACGGCATCGACGAACGCGCGGGTGCGGGTCGCGATGCCACACAGCCGGCCCAGCACGTTGAGCGCCACCCGCTCGGCCGACAGGATGCCCCGCGCCGGGCCGGCCACCGTCGCCAGCTCCGCGCCGGCGGCCACGGCGTCGCCGTCGCGCGCCCGCAGCGTCACCCGGATCGAGCCGTCCAGCAGCCCGAACGCCGCCGCGGCGATGTCGAGGCCGGCCACGACGCCGGCCTGGCGGGCGACGAGCCGTGCGGTGGCGGTGGCGTGCGCGTCGAGAACGGCCGCCGACGTCAGGTCGCCGGCCCGGCCGAGGTCCTCGGCCAGCGCGGCGTGCAGCAGCGGCGCGTAGAGGACCGCCGGCAGCGGCGCGGGCGCGTCCATGCCGCCCGCCCTCACCGGCCCGCCGACGCGCCGGCCGCGGACGCCGGCGCCGTCCGCGACGCGTCGGCCGCCGGCGTATCCGGCGCCTCGGCCAACCGGACGAACTGCCGGCGGGCCCAGCGCTCGTCGGCGGCCGGGAAATCGACGCGGAAGTGGGCGCCGCGGCTCTCGGTGCGCGCCAGCGCCGCGCCGGCGACGAGCCGGCCGACGAGCGCCAGGCTGTCGGCCTCGAGGCGCGCGATCGTCGCCGCCTGGCGCGCCGCCTCGACGGCCGCCGCCGGGCGGTCGCCGTCGGTGCCGGCGACGGCGGGCGGCCGGCCGGCAAGCGCCGCCGACGCGGCCGCGAAGGCACGGCCGGCGGCGGCCAGGCCGGCGGCGTCGCGGACCAGGCCGACGTCCTCCCAGGCGGTGCGCCGGATGGCCGCGGTCACGGCGCCGACGTCGAGGCCGCTGCGCGCGCCGTCGAGGCCGGCCGCGTCGATGTCGCCCGCGCCGACGGCGATGTCGGCGGCGCGACCGACGACCGCGACGTCGGCGTCGACGCCCGAACCGCCACGGCTGCGGCCGCGGGCGGCGCCGGCGTCGGGCGCGAGGCGGGCGTCGGCGGGCACGGCCGGCCAGTCGCCCTCCCCGCCGGCGGCCAGGTCGTCGGCCACGTGGCCGCCGAAGGCGATGGCCTCGAGCAGCGAGTTCGACGCCAGGCGGTTGGCGCCGTGGACGCCCGTGCTCGTCACCTCGCCGCACGCCCAGAGGCCGGGCACCGTGGTGCGGCCGCGGCCGTCGACGGCCAGGCCGCCCATGTGGTAGTGGGCCGCCGGCGCGACCGGGATCCGGTCGCGCCGCGGGTCGAGGCCGGCGGCTTGGCAGAGGCGGAAGACCGTCGGGAAGCGCACCGGGAAGCGGTCGCCGACGGCCGCGCGGGCGTCGACGAAGACGGCGCGGCCGTCGGCAAGCTGGGTCCAGATGGCGCGGGCCACGACGTCGCGCGGCGCCAGCTCGGCCAGCGGGTGGACGTCGGTCATGAAGCGGCGGCCGGCGTCGTCGACCAAGACGGCGCCCTCGCCGCGCAACGCCTCGGTCAGCAGCGGCAGCGGGTCGGCGCCGGGCAGCGCCAGCGCCGTCGGGTGGAACTGGACGAACTCGAGGTCGGCCAGCACCGCCCCGGCGCGGGCGCCCATCGCCAGACCGTCGCCGGTGTTCTCGGGCGGGTTCGTCGTGTGGGCGAAGAGCCGGCCGATGCCGCCGGTGGCCACGATCACCGCCGGCGCCTCGAGCACGACGTCGCGCCCGCCGCCGTCGACGGCCCGCACGCCCACGACGCGGCCGCCGGCGCGCTCGAGCCGGTGGGCCATGTGCCGCGTCAGCACCGCCGCCGTCGGCAACGCCTCGACCGCCGCCGCCAGCGTCCGCACGATCGCGCCGCCGGTGGCGTCGCCGTCGGCGTGCAGGATGCGGCGGTGGCTGTGCGCGGCCTCGCGGCCCAAGAGCAGCCGGCCGTCGGCGTCGCGGTCGAACGGCGTGCCCAGCGCCAACAGCCGCTCGACGACGCTCGGTCCCTCCTCGGTCAGCGCCGCCACCACCGCCGGCACGGCGATCCCGCCGGCCACCGACAGCGTGTCGGCGGCGTGCTCGGACGGCGTGTCGTCGTCGCCGACCGCCGCCGCGAGGCCGCCCTGGGCGTAGACGCTCGAGCCGCCGACCAGCGTGGCCGTCTTCGTGACGACCGCCACGCGGCGGCCGTGCGTGCCCGCCAGGCCCAGCGCCGCCGTCAGCCCGGCCGCGCCGGCGCCGATGATCACGGCGTCGTAGCGCGCTCGGTGCGACTCGTCAGCCACGGCGGCCGCGCCCGACGGCCAGCATGCGCTCGACGGCCTGGCGCGCCCGGTCGGCCACGGCCGGGTCGACGGTGACGCGATGGGTCATCGTCTCGAGGCTGCGGCGGACCTTGGGCAGCGTGATGCGGCCCATGTGCGGGCAGAGCTGGCACGGGCGGACGAAGTCGATGTCGGGGAACTCGGCGCTGACGTTGTCGCTCATCGAGCACTCCGTGATGAGCGCCACCGCCGCCGGGCGCCGCTCGCCGACCTGCCGGATCATCGCGCTCGTCGAGCCCACGAAGTCGGCGGCCGCGAGGACGTCGGGCGGGCTCTCGGGGTGGGCCAGGACGACGACGCCCGGCCGCGCGGCGCGCAGCGCGTCGAGGTCGGCGGCGGTGAACCGCTCGTGGACCATACAGTGGCCCTTGTAGTCGAGGATCTCGACATCGGTCTGGGTGGCGACCCAGGCCGCCAGGTACTCGTCGGGCAGGAAGAGCACGCGGTCGCTGCCGAGCGACTCGACGACCTCGACGGCGTTGGCCGAGGTGCAGCAGATGTCGCTCTCGGCCTTGACGTCGGCGGAGGTGTTCACGTACGTGACGACCGGCACGCCGGGGTGCTCGGCGCGCAGCCGGCGGACATCGGCGCCGGTGATGCCCTCGGCCAGCGAGCAGCCGGCCCGCAGGTCGGGGATGAGGACGGTCTTCTCGGGGTTGAGGATCGCCGCCGTCTCCGCCATGAAGTGGACGCCGCACAGGACGATGACCTCGGCGTCGGTCTCGTGCGCCATCTGCGCCAGCGCCAGCGAGTCGCCGCGCAGGTCGGCCACGCCGTGGAAGATGCTCGGCGGCATGTAGTTGTGGGCCAGGACGATCGCGTTGCGCTCGCGCTTGAGCGCGTCGATGCGGTGGATCAGCGGCGCCACGATCGGCCACTCGATGTCCGGGACGCTGTCGCGGAGGCGCTCGCGCACCGCGGCGGTCGCCACCGCGACCTCGGGCGTGTAGGGCAGCGGGCGGTCGTCGAACGTCACGGCAGGGTCAAGGGTCGTCGTCATCGGCAGCACCTTGCATCGGATCGGGCGCGCGTCGCCCGGTCCGGCGCCGCACGGCCATTATAGGCGGCGCGCCGGCCGGCGGTCGCGGCCGGCCGGCGTCGGCTATCATCGCCCGCACCGCGGCACGCCTGCCGCGAGGGAGGCCGTCCCGAGGAGTCGACCGATGCCGTGCCCGCTCCCCCGCCGCCCGCTCGCGTTCGGCCGCGCCGCGCTCCTGCTCGGCCTGGCCGCGCTGCTCGCCGCCGCTGCGCCCCCCACGGCCGCCGCGACGGACGGCCCGGCCGTCGCCCCCGCCGGCACGGCCCGCTACATCGTGCAGCTGGACGGCGCGCCGCTGGCGGTGCGGCCGCTGCGGCCGACGCCGTTCCGCGCCGCGGCCAAGGCGCCGCGGCTGGCCCCGCCCGACGGCGCCCACGCCGCGGCGCTGCGGCGGCAGCAGGACGCGTTTGTGGCGGCGCTGCAAGCGGTGGCGCCGGGCGCGCGGGCGCTCTACCACTACCACGTCGCCTACCACGGCGTGGCGGTGCGGCTCACGCCCGCGCAAGCGTCGGCGGCGGCGCGGCTGCCGGGGGTGGCGGCGGTGACGCGCGAGCAGCAGGTCGAGCCGCTCATGGACGCCAGCCTCGACGTCATCGGCGCCCGGGCGGCCTGGGCCGACCCGCGCATCGGCGGCCAGCTCAAGGCCGGGCGCGGGGTGCGGCTCGCGGTGATCGACAGCGGCATCACCGCCGCCCATCCGTTCTTCGACGACGCCGGCTTCACCGCGCCCGAGGGCTTCCCGCGCGCCAGCGTGACCGTCGGCGACCGGGTGCTGCCGTTCCCGCCGGACAAGCTGGCCCAGTACACCAGCGACAAGGTCATCGTCGCCCGCACCTACGCCAACCCCGAGAACGTGGCCGAGGGCAGCGACCCGACCGCCGACTACGACCCGCTGGCGCGCGGCGTCGGCGGCTTCCACGGCGCGCACGTGGCCGGCACCGCGGCCGGCATCTCGATCTTCGGCGCGCCCGGCGCGGCCGGCGCCGGCGACCTCGAGCTGTCGGGCGTGGCGCCCGGCGCCTACCTCATGGCCTACAAGTTCACCGACGCCTACACCCCCGAGATCCTCAAGATGATCGACGACGCCGTGGCCGACGGCGCCGACGTGATCAACAACTCGTGGGGCACGGCGCTCATGAACATCTACCAGGCCGAGCACCACCCCGTGGCCGTGGCGTTCCGGAACGCCGCCCAGGCCGGCGTCGTCGTCGTCGCCGCGGCCGGCAACGCCGGCGAGAACGGCGAGGCGACGCTCGGCGGGCCGCACCAGATGATCCCCGAGGTCATCACCGTGGCGAACACCGAGACGGGCCGCGACTTCGCCTACTACCTCACCGCCGCCGACGCCGAGCTGCCGCCGGCGCTGGTCAAACACCCGGCCGTCTACGAGACGTTCGGCCGCGCCGTGACGTCGATCGAGCGGCCGGCGTTCGAGAACGACCTGTGCGACCTCGTGACGATGGGCCTGTCGGGCCGGGGCCGGATCCACATCGGGCCGTGGGAAGGCGCCTGCGCCACGCAGTCGCCGCTCATCCCCTTCCCGCTGCCGGCCCAGCTCGCCTGGGCGACGAAGCTCATCAACGCCGCCACCGTCCAGGCCGAGGCCGTCGTCTTCGTGACGGCCGGCGACCCGGCGGCCAACGCGGCGCTGCTGCAGGGCCTGGCCCAGCTGCTGCCGCTCATCGCCACCCAGCTGCCCGAGGGCTTCGCGCTGCCGCCGGTGGCGGTGATCGGCGGCCCAGCGGCAGCCGAGCTGCTGGCCTTCGCCGACGGCCACCCGACGCTGCGGCTGACGTACGACGTCACGCCCGAGGCCATCCGCGACGCCGCGCGGGTCGACGTGGTGCATCCCACCTCGGGTCGCGGCCCGGCGCCGGCCGGCGCGCACCGCCCGCTCAAGCCCGACCTGGCCGCGCCGGGCACGGCCATCCTGTCGGCGAACACCGACCCGCTGACCGGCGCCCCGAGCGGGTTCATCGTCTCGTCGGGCACCTCGATGGCCAGCCCGCACGTGGCAGGCGCCGCGGCCGTGCTGCGCCAGGCCTGGCCGGACTGGACGCCGGCCCAGGTCAAGGCGGCGCTGATGTCCACCAGCCAGATCACCGGCCGCACCGCCGCCGGCGACGCCGGTCCGCTCGCGCCGGCGACGGTCCAGGGCGCCGGTCGGCTCGACCTGGCGGCCGCGCTCGACCCGCAGCTGCTCATCGACAACCCGGGGATCGACCTCGGCGTCGTGGCCGGCGCGCGTACCGTGTTCACGCTGACGGTGCGCGACGCGCGGCGGGCGCCGGAGGGCGACGCGACGTGGGCGATCGGCCACCTGAGCGGCGCCGGGCCGCGGCCGGTGACGGCGACGTTCGGCGCCGGCGTCACCGCCACCGTCGGCGAGGGCGGCGCGGCCGTCGTGCCGATCGCGCTCGACACGGCCGGCCTAGCCGAGGGCGAGTACGACGGCCGCATCACGTTCACGCGCGGCGCGCGCCGTGTCCACGCCACCTACCGGCTGCGCGCCGCGCCCGAGCCGCGCGACGTCCTCGTGGTCCAGGTGCGCCGCCGCAGCCGGCCGGGCGGCGGCGGCATCCCCGGCCTGCCGAGCCTGCCGGGGCTCCCGGGCGGCGGCGCGCAGTTCGACGACGGGCCCGACCTGAGCCGGTACTGGACGGCGGCCCTCGACAGCCTGGGCCTGCGCTACGACGTCTGGACGGTGGCGTCCGGAGCGCGCGACGGGGCGCCGCCGCTGTCGGTGCTCGAGGGCTACCGCCTGGTGATCGTGTCCGGCGGCGACGGCGACGCGCCGCTTGACCGGCTGCCCGGCGGCATGACATCGCTGCAGATGTACCTGTTGGGCGGCGGGCGCTTGCTGGTGAGCGGCACCGGCCTCAACCACGGCCTCGCCGCTTCGCTCGACCTCCAGAACCGGGGCGCGATGATGCTGCTGTCGCGCTACTTCGCCGGCTTCGACCTGCGCAGCGACAACGCCGCTGTGGCCGACGTCCTCCGGCCGACGCGCCTCTTCGACCAGCCGATCCGGCTGGCCAAGGTGCCGAGCCCCGACGCTGCCGGCCTCGGCGGCGTGGCGGACCTCGGCGCACCGCTGGCCGCACTGCGCACCCAGGGCGGCGGCGGCACCCAGCTGCCGCCCGACACCGGCCTGGGCGCCGTCGGCGTGGCCGACCGCATCTTCCCCTACGTCCGCAGCTTCGTCGACGTCGACGGCGGCGGCAGCACCCTGACCGGCGTCAGCGCCGACGCCTCGCTCGAGGCGCCGGCGCGCGCGCCGGGCATCCCGTGGCGGGCGATGTTCGCCGGCTTCGCCGTCGAGGCCGTGGCCACGGGCGACGGGACGCTCGACCGCGCGGCGGTCGTGCGGCGGGTGTTCGAGTGGGCGACGGAGCCCGAGGACGGCGCGGTGACGGTGGCGGCCGAGCCCGTCGACGGCGCGCCCGAGGCGCTGGAGGTCCGCGCCTCGTTCACGCTCGACGGTCGACCGCAGCCGGGCGGGCGCTGGCGCTGGGACGCCGGCGACGGCCGAGGGTACGTGAGCACGACGGAGCCGGCGACGACGCTCCGCTACCGGCGCGCCGGACGGTACACGGTGCGGGCCGAGGTGACGACGGCCGCCGCGCACACGTTCGTCGGCGCCGTCGACGTCGTGGTCGCCGGCGGGCGGACGACGCTGTACCTGCCCGCGCTGCGGGTCACGGCGCCGTAGCGGCGCCCGCGGCGCCGTCCGCGGATCGCGGCGTCACCCGACGCCGTCGCGCGTTGTCAAGACGCTCGAGTCCGCGCGGCGCCGCGCCGCGTCGCCCTGCACGAGGAACGATTCGGCGGATGCGCCCAACCCGACCCGCCCGCCCGACGGCCGCCCGGCTCGTCGCCGCCGCCGGCCTTGCCGTCGCCGCGGTCGCCGCCGGGCGCGCTGGCGCGGCGGCCGATCGCGCCGGCGCGGCGACGCTCGCCGCCGCCAACCGCGCGGATCGGCGCGCCGAAGACGCGCTCGACGGCAGCCGGAGCACACTGCTGCTGGCCAACCTGGCCGACGCGCCGTCGGTGCTGTCGGTCGACCTGTTCAACGGCGACGGCTTTCGCTTCGGGCCGACGCGGGTGGTGCGCGATGCGCCCCCGCTCGTGCCGCAGGTGCTGGCGCTGGCCGACCTGGTCGAGCTGGGCCGCGGGCGCTACGCCGCCACGGTGTTCGGCGCGCGCCCGTTGGCGGCCGCGGTGGTCACCGGCTGGTCGGACGGCGCGGCGGTGCTGCGCGAGCCGGCCGACGAGGGCTTCATGATGGCGGTGCCCTACGCGCCGCGCTCCGGCGAGCACGCCGTGCTCCACATCCAGCACCCGGTCGGCGGGACGACGATCGATGTCGCGCTCACCTGGCGCGACGGATCCGGGGCGACCGTCGAGGCGCGGACGATCGTCGTCGGCCCGAACGCGACGGCTGCGGTGGCGCTCGAGGGCCGCGGCGCGGCGCCGGGCTGGCTGGCGCTGGACGCCGTGCGGCCGTTCGGCGCCCAGCTGACGGTCGCCGGCGCGGCGGGCACGGCGTTCGATGTCGGCGCCGTCGCCGCCGACGAGGCGGCCGATCGCCTCTACGCGCCGTTCGTCGCCCGCGCCGCACCGGTCGACGGGGCGGCGGGGCGGCGCGTCGATATTCGGCTGGCGCTGGCCAACCCCGGCGGCGACGCAGCCCTCGTCCGGCCGACGTTCGTCGGCGCCGCGGGCTCGTGCGCGGGCTTCCGCCTGACTGGCGCGCCGTTCGGCGTGCCGGCGGGCGGCCAGGCGACGGTCGACCTGGCCGCCGAGCCGGCGCTGCCCGACGGCTGCCGGGCTGCGGCAGTCGTCGTCGCCGTCCAGGGCCGGGTCATCGGGACGGCCGTCGCGACCGACCGCGACGCGGCCGGCGACCGCGCCATCGGCGCCTACCGCCTGCCCAGCTCCGCCGACACCGGCACCCGGTTCTGGGTGCCGCGTCTGCTGCGCGGCGCGGGCGGGCGGGCGTCGTCCGTCGTCGTCCAATCCGCGGCCGAGGCGCCGATCGAGGCGACGCTGCGGCCGCGCGACGCCGCCGGCGCGCCGATCGCCTGCGCCCGCTGCCGCGCCGCGCTGGCGCCGGGCGCCGCCGCGCGGTTCGACGCCCGCGCCGACGTCGGGCGCGGCGATGCCGACGGCGACTGGGCCGAGGTCGTCGCCACCGGCCCCGTCGTGGTGGCGTACGGCGAGGCGGGCATCGACGGCGGCGGCGACGAGGCCTGGTCGCTCGCGACGCGGATCGAGCCGCCGCCCGCCGACGTACCGATGCGCCGCCTGGTGCCGCACCTCGAACGCGACGGCGACCCCGCCACGCCGCCCGCGCCGGGCGCGTCGACCACGCCGGACCCGACGGCGACCGCCACGCCCACCGCGACCCGCCGGCCGGCCGCGTCGCCCACCGCCGGCGGCGGACGGGTGACGCTGTACGCCGTGGCGGTCGTCAACGTCCACGGCAACGACGACCCCGGCTGCCCCGCGTGCGACGGGCGGTACGACGACGCCGACCGGGATGCGGCGGCCCGTTCGCCGCTGCCCGCGCTCGAGTTCGTCGTCCGCGACGGCGACGGCGGCGAGGTGACCCGGCAGCGGTCGCTGGCGATCGACCGGCTCCAGGTGGC
Organism: uncultured Anaerolineales bacterium; assembly: GCA_964651245.1. Lineage (GTDB taxonomy): Bacteria > Chloroflexota > Anaerolineae > Epilineales > Epilineaceae > Avedoeria. Next base: position 41,738 of record CAZYVI010000023.1, read on the forward strand.
CGCCCTGACGCTGCCGGGTCCGCCGGGCGCGGGGGCGACGCTGGCCGTCGACGCGCTGCCGGACGGCTGGATCGCCTGTCCCAACGCCCCGGCCCTGCGCTCGCTCGACGGCCTCGACTTCACGCTGGGGGTGGCGAAGGTCGACTTCCACCTCTCGAACACCTGCCTGCCGGCGAACCGTCCGCCCCTGGAGCCCGTGGCCGTCCCGCCGCCTACCTCGGCCACGGCGACGCCGGCCCCGAGCCGCGCCGTGTTGCTGCCCTACGCCTTGCGCGGCGCGCGGCGCGCCGCGGCCGCAGCGGGGGGGCGCGGACGGCCTCCCGGTGCCGCCGGCGGCCGCGCCGCCTCGGTGGCCGATCGGCTCCGCCCGTGATAGCCTTGGCCGGCCGCACCGACCCCGGCGTGCACGCCGGGATGTTCGGCCGGCCCCGCCGGACCGTACCTCGCGCCCCGTCGTCCCCGGAGCCCGGCCGCTCGATGTCCACGCCGACCGACCGCCCCGCCCACCCCCCCGACGAGCCGACCGCCGGCCTGCCGGCCGCGCTCGTCCGGCGGGCCGTAGCCGGGGACGCGGCGGCGTTCGGCGCCCTCTACGAGGCCACGGCCGACCGCATCCACCGCTACGTCTGGCTGCGCGTCCGCGACGCCGACCTGGCGGCCGACCTGACCCAGGACATTTATGTCAACGCGCTGCGGGGCCTGCCGCGCCTCGACGCGCCCGAGCGCTTCGAGGCCTGGCTGCTGCGGATCGCCCACAACCGCGTCGTGAACCACTGGGTCCGCGCCGATCGCCGCGGCCACCCCCTGTCGCTCGACGCCGATCCCGACGACGCCGACGGCGCGGACGCGGCCGCGCTGGACGTGCTGGCCGATCCGGCCGCCGGCGGGCTAGACGACGTCGTGGCGCACGCCGTCCAGCTGGCCGACCTCGTGCCGCACCTGGCGGTCCTCAGTGCCGCGCAGCAGGAAGTGCTGGCGCTGCGCTTCGGCGCCGGCCTCTCGCTCGACGAGACGGCCGCCCAGCTCGGACGCTCCGAGATGGCGGTCAAGCAGCTCCAGCGCCGCGCGTTGATGACGCTCCGCACCCGCCTCGTGGCGGCCCAGGTGACCCCATGACGAACCCACCGCTCCCCTACGACCCGCGGCTGGCCGCCCTCGACGACGCCGTCGAGGCCGCGCTGGCCGGCTCGCCGCCGCCCGCCGCGCCGGCCGGCGCCATCGCCGCGACCGCGGCCGGCCTGGCGGGCGTGGCCCATGCCCTGGGCGGCGCGCCGTCGCTCGACCCCGCCCGCCGGGCGGCCATCGCGGCGCGGTTGGTCGAGCTGGCCGCCGCGCCGGACGCGGCTGGTGACGGGTCCTCCGTCCCGGCCGTCGACCCGGCCGCCCCGCCGAGCGCGTCGGAACGCCGCGACGGCACCGGACCGACCACCCGACGCGGTCGCGACGCGGCCGCCATCGCCGGCGTGCTCGTCCTCGCGCTCGTCGGCGGCGCGCTCTGGCGCGGTCGCGCCGTGGACGGCGGCGACGCGCTGCGGCGGCCGCCGTCGGACGCCGTGCCCGACGGTGCGGCGGCCGGCGCGGGCGCGCCCGGCGGGTTCACATCGGGCGGCGGCGATCCGTCCCGGTCCGCGCCCGGCCACACGTCGCCCGCCGCGACGCCGGCGCGGCGCGGCGAGGAGGCGGCGCGTGCCGCCGCGGACGGCAGCGCCGCGGCCGGCCGTCCGGCGACGACGGCGACGGCGACGGCGGCGCGGCGGCCGGTCGTCGCCGGCGCCGCCGCGGCGCGGGCCGCGGCGGGCGACGGCGCGTCGGCCGTCCGCTCCACGCCGCCCGGCGCGGCAGGGCCAAACGACCCGTCGACGCGAACGCCAGACGACCCGCCGACACCAGCGCCGCCGAGCGGCGGGCGGTCGGGTCGGGACGACCCCGCGACCGCGGCGCCGGCGACGCCCGCGGCGAGCGCCACGCCGCCGGCCGCCGCCGCGCACCCCTGCGCCTACCTCGTCCAGCCCAGCGCGCTCGTCGCCCGCGTCGTCGACGAGGGGGGGCGGCCGATCGAAGGGGCGCTCGTGGCGCTGTTCGCCGTCGGCATCACCGACTTCGCCTCGATCGGGACCACGCTGGCCGACGGCTGCGCGGCCGTCGAGCAGGCCGCCGGCCGCTTCGACGTGCACGCGCAGGCGGCCGGCCACGCGGCCCGCTGGTACCCCGGCGTGCCCGACCGCGCCGCGGCGGTGGCCGTGGCCCTCGAAGACGGCGTCGGCCGGCCGCCGATCGACCTCGTGCTCCCGGCGTCCGAGCCGGCGACGCCCACCGCCGCACCGCCGCCGGCGACGGCGTCGCCGACCGGCGCCCCGTCCGCCGCACCGTCGCCGGCCACCACGCCGGCATTGACCGGGTGGCTGCCCGCGACCCCCCCGACGTCGACGCAGGCCCCGCCGGCCACGGCGACGACGCCACCGCTGGCTGCGGCGGCCTCGGCCGGGGTGCGATCGGAGGCGCTGGCGTCGGGTGAACGGGCGTCGCACCCCGGGTGGTCGCCGGCTGCGTCGTCGGGCGCCGCGAACGGGCTGTCCAAGCCCGCCGCGGACGCCGCCGGGCGGTTCGACGCCCCGACCGGCGCCGCCCGGCCAGCCCTGCCGTCGGACGCAGCGCGCGGGGCGGCGGTGGACGCGGCCGACGAGGCGGAGGCGTCGCCCGCGGCGCTGCGCGAGCGGCTGGCGGCGCTGGCGGCGTTCGACCAGGACGGCGGCACGGTCACCGGCGTCGCGGTTGCCGAGGACGCGACGTTCGCCGTCGTGGGCGCGCGGGTCGTGGGCTGGCGGGACGGCGCCGGCGAGGCGCCGACCGTCTGGTCGCCCGTCCTGCCCGACGTGCCCGAGGCGATCGCCGTCGACGGCGGGCGGCTCGTGGCGGCGGTGCCGGGCGATGACGAGGGGCCGGCGTCGGTCTGGATCTGGGACGCGGCGCACACCGCCGGCGCCCTGCCGCTCCTGGGCGCCTGCGCCCTCGAAGGCTCGTCCGCCCGTCGCATCGTCGGCGTCGCCGCCGACGCCACCTGGATCGCCGTGCGGACCGAGGTCGGGCTGTCCGTGATCGACGCCAAGCGGGCCGCCGCGCCGCGCGAGGTGGGCTTCTTGGCGCTGCCCGAGCCGCCGCCGGGCCGGGCGGCCAGCGCCGTGGCGCTCCTCGACGGCGGCGCCTACGCCGTGGTCGCCGGCCGCGGCGGGCCGTGGGTGGTCGACCTGCGCGAGCCGAGCGCGCCGCGACCCGTCGGCGTCGCCGGCGCCGTCGGCGCCGTCGGCGTCGCGGCCGGTCGCGACGCGCTCGTCGTCGCCGTGGCCGCCGACGACGGGGCGGGCGCGGTCCCCGGGTCGGACCCGGAAGCCATCTGGTCCGTGCACACGTACGACGTTCGGGTGCCCGCCCGGGCGCAGCACCTGGCCTCGCTGCCGCTGACGGGCGGGTCCGCGGCGCGGGGCGCCGGCGCACCGGCGCCGGCGCTGGCGGTGCACGGCACGACGGCCGTGGTCGCCGACAGCGCCGGCGGGTGGCGGATCGACCTGCGCGACCCGGCGCGGCCGGTGGTCGTCGAGCGACACACGCGCCCGGACGGCGCGGGCGCGGGCGTCGGCGCCGCGGCCGACGCCGTGGCCGCGGCGATCGAGCCGGACGGGGGCGCGGTGCGGCTGGCGCAGGGCCGCTTGGGGCTGGCCCGCGCGGCCTGGCGGGACGGCGACGCGGGGTGGACGGCGACGGCGGGCCTCGTGCCGCCGATGGCGCACTGGACGCGGTCGGCTGACGGGGGCGCCGGCTGGGGCGCAGCCGGCGCGGCCGGCATCGTGTCGTTCGCGATGGACGCGGGCCGCGGGGGTCCGCCGTCAGCGCGCCGGCTCGGCGCCGTGGCGGACGCCGCGGACGCGGACGGCGTGGCGGCGGTGGGCGCGACGGTGTTTGCCCTCACGCAGCAGGCCGGGCTCGTGGCGATCGACGCCCGCGACGCGCGCGCGCCGCGTCGACTGGCCGTCCCCGATGCGCTCGCCGGCCTGCGGGGCGGCCAGGGGCCGGTCCAGATGGCCGTGGTCGGCCACCGCCTCTACGTGCCCGGCGCGGACGGCGCCATCCATGCCATCGAAGCCGCCGACGGTCGCACGCCGCGCTGGCTCGGCCGGCGCGCCGTGACGGCGGACGGCCCGTCGCGCCTGGTCGCGCTGGCCGCGGCCGACGACGCGCTCGTGGCCCTCGCCAGCGACGGTCGGCGCAGCCGCGTGCACATGCTGCCCTGGACCGACGATGACCCGCTGCCGGCGCCGGGGCCGGTGATCGACCTGGCGCGGCCCTACCGCCGGCTGCTCGTGGCGGGCGACGACGTCGTCCTCTCCGGCGATCGCGCAGCACCCGGCCTGGCGGCGTTCGAACGCCGCGACCCGGCGCCGGCGCCGATCGAGGTCCCGGGCCTGGCGGCCGGCGACGTCGGCCGGCTCGATCTGCCGGGCGGCGTACGGCGCCTGCTGGTGGCCGACGACGACTACCTGACGGCGATCGACCTCGACGCGCTGGCCGACCCGGCGCGGCGGGTCAGCGGCCGCTCGGTGCGGCTGCCGCACGGCCGCCGCGCCGACGACGGCACCGTCGACGTGCGCATCGTGGGCGACGACGTCGTGGTGGGGCGCGGCGAGGCCGGGCTGCTGTGGCGGCCGCACGGCGTGATCGCGCTGCCGGCGCCGCCCGCCGCCGCAACGCCGATCGGCGACCTCGCGGCCCGGTTCGCCTACCGCGCCTTCCTGCCCCAGGTGCGCAACGGCGCCGCCGGCTGTGCCGCGGCCACCCGCCGCCACGACGTCCTCGCCCTCGACGCCTCCACCGCGTCGGCCGCGTGGCTGGGCGGTGCGGGCGCGGCCGGGCTGGCGGGGCTGGGGCCGGGGGCAGCCGCCTGGCTCGAGGCCGTGGGCGTCGGACGCGCGCCGGGCGCCAGCGCCAGCGTGATCGGCTGGGGCGCCCAGGCGGATCTCTGGGCGTCGGGCAACGACCTGACGGCCCTGTTGGCGCCGCTGCCCGCCGCGCGGCCCAGCACCGGCCGCCGAATCGACGCGGCGCTGGCTGGCGCCGCCGTCCAGCTGGCGCTGCACGGCGACCCGACCCGATCGCCGCGGCACGGGCACGTCGTCGTCGTGGCGGCCGGCGGGTGGGACGCCGGCGTTCACGGCGCGGCCGTCGCCCAGGCGGCGGCGCTGCGGCGCGCGGGGTGGACCGTGGCCGCGGTGGCGGCCGGACCCGCCGACGACGGCGACCTGCGCCGCCAGCTGGGCGAGCTAACCGGCGAACCGCGCGCCGTCCAGCCCGCCGCGCACCCCGCCGACCTGCCGGGCGCGCTGCGCGCGGCGGCCGCTTGGGGCGATCGCTGCCGTTAGCGTCCCTGACAAGACCGGCGCGGCGACGTGCCTCCGCCCTGTAGAGATCCGTGGCCGTGTGGTGTTGTTCGGCCCTATTGGCGGGCCGGTGACGTGGCGCGCGTCCCGCGGCGGGTGAAGGAGACCCGACGGTAGGCGATTCGCGCCGTCGGTCGGACGATGTCGCCCGTCGCGAGCCGGGTGGCGTGTCTTCGCCGACCATCGAACGGCCGCTCACGCCCCCGCGGCGCCCCCACGGCCCGCGGCGGGACGGTCCGCCACGAACACGAGCCGGCCGATGTGCCCTTCGAGGCCGAGATCGGCCTCGGCGTCGAGCACGGTGGGCGCCTCGAAGCCGGCCGCGTCGAGCGCCGCCACGATCTCGGCGACCTCGAAGCAGTGCTGGACGAGGGTGGCGTCGCTGCGACGCCAAGCGGCGGGCGCGTCGGCCGCCGGCCCGGATGCGGCGGGCGCCGGCCGGAACACGGTCAGGTCGTAGCGCCCTTCGGCGCCGTCGAGCTGGGCGCGCACGGCGCACACCAGATCGTCGGCCACGAACGCCAGGCTGCCGTCGAAGCGGGCCTCGAAGCCCTCGCGACCGTTCACGTCGAAGACGAATCGGCCGCCGGGCCGCAGCGCCGCCCGCACCGCCCGGAACACCGACGCGAGCTCGGCCGTGGTGGCCAGGTGGTTGAGGCTGTCGAACACGCAGACGGCCGCGTCGAACGGCGCGTGCGGCGCCAGCACGCCGCTCGCCTCCAGCCGCCGCAGGTCCGCCACGACGTACTCGGCCGCCGGGGCGCGGCGGCGCGCCCGAGCCACGAGCGCCGGCGAGCCGTCGACGGCCACCACCTGGGCGCCCGCCGCGGCGAAGGCGGCCGTCAGCTGGCCAGCGCCGCAGCAGAGGTCGAGCAGCCGCGTGACCGGCGCCGCCGGGCCGAGGAGGCGCACGAGCACGGGCTCGAGTTCGGGCGCCAGGGCCTCGCCCCAGAAGCGGTCGTAGGCGTCGGCGATCGCGCCGTAGGCGTCGGCAGGGGCGCCGGAAGCGTGGGTGGCGTCGTCGGCGCCAGAGGGCGCCGAGGGGGCGAAGCGCGCGGTCATCGTCGCGTCCTGCGTCGTGGCGGCCGGCTCGGGAGCGACCGGCGCGCGGGTCGCACAGGATAGCCGACGGACGCCAACGTCGGCGGCCGGCCGTGGGTGACAGAGAGGGTGGTCACCCACGGCCGGCCGCCGACCAAAGGCCCTGAGGGCCAGAGCGTCCGGGTCGCCCGCCGCCGTCGCTCTCGCGCGGCGGCGGACAACCCGGATCGATCCCAGTGCCTAGTTCTCGACCACCGTGAAGCTGTAGCCGCAGGTGTTCACACCGAAGTTGTTGTGGAACATCAGCGTCCAGCGCGTCGTCCCGCTCGGGATCGTGAACGAGAACGGCTGGCTCAGGCTCGAGCCCACGTCGCCCACGTACACCGCGTCGCCGAGCTGGCAGTTCGCGCTCGAGCCCTCGGGCACCTCGCCGGCGAAGGCGACGGCATGCACGGCCGTGCCGCACGCGCCGGTGTTGAGGGTCACCGTGAAGCAGCGCTCGGCGCCGTCACAGTTGTTGAAGTAGTAGAGGTCGTAGATGTTGTTCGCGCCCGCGAACGGACCCGGGCACGTCTTGGGCGTGCACTGGCTGGCCACGCCGTCGCGGAAGATACGCCCTGCCGCCTGGTAGCTCACGAAGTCGGGCCAGCCGCTGCCGGTGCCCATCGTGGCCGCCTGCTCGACGCCCAGCGGCGGCTCGACGCAGGCCGGACCGTCACCCGGTCCAACGCGCTGGTCCGGGAAGCCCGGGCAGAGCGGGGCGGGACCCATGAAGCAGTACTCGAAGAGCGGGTCGCCGTCCTCGTCGAACGTCTGCGCGA
>CAZYVI010000024.1:0-42689 GCA_964651245.1 uncultured Anaerolineales bacterium
CGCTGGACGCGGGCAGCCGCTTCGCGATCCGCGAGGGCGGCCGCACCGTCGGCGCTGGCGTCATCACCAAGATCATCGCCTGACCCGAGGGCGACCGCACCTAGCGCGCGGCCGCCGGCCACCGAGGGTGGTCGGCGGCCGCGCTGTCTCACAGGCTCGGGCGCCGGAACCGCCGGCCCACCCAGTCCTGGAACCCGAGACCGGAGTCCGATCGTGACCGAGCAGCTGACCGAAACCGAAGAGCGCGCCAGCGGCGGGATCTCCGCCTATCTCCAGGCGACGCAGGCCGAGCTCAAGAAGGTCGTCTGGCCGACGCGCGAGCAGGCGATCAACCTCACCGTCGTCGTCCTGACGGTGGTGGTCATCATGACGAGCATCCTGTGGGGCATCGACGTGGTGTTCTCGCAGTTCTTCAAGCTGTTCCTGGGCTGACGCCGAGCCGCGCTCGACGGACGACCCCGGGGACACGACGCGGCGAATCGGCGGTGCGCGCGCCGCGGAGGTGACGGATGGCCAAGAAGGCAAAGCCCGCAGAGGACGTGTTGATCGAGCCCGCCGTCGAGCCCGCGCCGCCGGCGCCGGCGGCCGCGGTGCCCGACGAGGCCGAGTGGTACGTGATCCACACGTATTCGGGCTACGAGAACAAGGTCAAGCAGAACCTCGAGCACCGCATCGAGTCGATGGGCATGCACGACCAGATCTTCCAGGTCGTGGTGCCGATCGAGGAAGAGGTCGACATCAAGGACGGCCAGCGCCGCATCGTCGAGCGCAAGATCTTCCCCGGCTACGTCCTGGTGCGGATGATCCTGACCGACGACTCGTGGGCCGTCGTGCGCAACACGCCGGCGGTCACCGGCTTCGTCGGCGGCGGCGCCGATCCGCAGGACCGCCTGCGCCCGACGCCGCTGCGGCCGTCGGACGTCGACAAGATCCTGCGCCGGATGGAGGCCGAGGAGCCGATGGTGCGCGTCACGTTCCGCGTCGGGCAGAACGTGCGCATCGTCGACGGTCCCTTCACCGACTTCCACGGCGTCGTCGACGACATCGACATGGACAAGGGCAAGGTGCGGCTCATGGTCAACTTCTTCGGCCGCGAGACGCCCGTCGAACTGGACTTCCTCCAGGTGGAGAAGGTCTAGACAGGCCTGCGGCCGGCGGACTGGGGCAGGTGGGGATCGGAAGGTTGGTTGGCTTGCTCCGTGGCGCTGTGGCGCCACGGTGGGGAGTGTCGGGACGGCGTGGTCGTTCCGGTTGTGGATTCGACGAAGGCGCACGCGAGCCGCCGCACGTCATAGAGGCCGTCTTGCTCGCGCGGCAATCGCCGCATTGCGACGGCCCAGAGGAGTGTCGAGATGGCCCAGAAGGTGGCCGCGATCATCAAGCTGCAGCTGAAGGGGGGCCAGGCGACGCCCGGCCAGCCCGTCGGCCCGGCGCTCGGTGCGCACGGCGTGAACATCATGGCGTTCGTCAAGGAGTACAACGCGCGCACCGCCAACCAGCCGGGTGAGATCATCCCGGCCGAGATCACGGTGTTCCAGGACAAGTCGTTCACGTTCGTGACCAAGACCTCGCCGGCCTCGTTCCTCATCAAGAAGGCCGCCGGCGTCGAGCGCGGCGCGGCGAACCCGCTCGTCGATCGGGTCGGGCGGTTGACGCGCAAGCAGGTGCGCGAGATCGCCGAGAAGAAGATGGCCGACCTGAACGCGTACGACGTCGACCAAGCGATGCGGATGATCGAGGGCACCGCGCGGTCGATGGGCATCCAGATCGTGGAGGCGTAGCACGATGGCACGCATCGGCAAGCAGCAGAAGGCCGCCATCGCCAAGGTCGACGCCAACCGCCGCTACGCGCCGGCCGAGGCGCTGGCGCTGGCCAAGGAAGCGAAGTTCGCCAAGTTCGACGAGACCGTCGAGCTTCACATGCGCCTCGGCGTCGACCCGCGCCATGCCGACCAGCAGGTGCGCGGCGTCGTGGCGCTGCCGCACGGCACCGGCAAGCAGGTGCGCGTCCTGGTGTTCACCGAGGGCGAGAGCGTGCGCGAGGCCGAGGAGGCCGGCGCCGACTTCGTGGGCGGCGACGAGCTGGCCGAGAAGATCCGCGCCGAGAACTGGCTCGAGTTCGACGCCATCGTGGCGTCGCAGCCGATGATGCGCGTCGTCGGCCGCCTCGGCCCGCTCCTCGGACCGCGCGGCTTGATGCCGAGCCCCAAGGCCGGCACCGTCGTCCTGCCGCAGGACGTGGCCCAGGCCGTGCGCGAGCTCAAGGCCGGTCGGATCGAGTTCCGCGTCGACAAGACGGCCAACCTCCATGTCCCGATCGGCAAGGCCAGCTTCGAGGTCGATCAACTCGTCGACAACATGTCGGCCGTCGTCGACGCCGTGGTGCGCGCCAAGCCGGCGAGCGCCAAGGGCACCTACGTCAAGAACGCGGTGCTGGCGACGACGATGGGCCCGGGCATCCGCCTCGACCTGCCGGCCACGCTGGCGATGACCAGCTAGCCAGCCCGTGCGGGCGTGGCCGCGCGGCTTGCGTGCGGAGCGCTTCCGGCTACAATCCCCGTTCGGCCCGGCGCGTTCGCGCGGCGGGCGACGGGTTCGACAACCGCATCGCGGCCCGCCCGACGGGCCCACGTTCCAAGTTCGACGCGGCTGAAGACCGCAGGTGCGCCCGCCACGGGCGCCGAAACCCGACGAGGTCGGGGCCTGCCGAGGCGCGCGCACGACGCCCACGTACGGCCCCGGCCCGCGCCGGTCGGCCGCGGTGCGCCCCCGTGTGCCTGCCCAGGCCGCGGGGGCGTTGTTGTGTCCGGCCGCCGTGGACGGCGGGCGGGGCGACGCCTGGTGCGATCCCGAAGGAAAGGAGGGACCCCCAACCCATGCCATTGACCCAAGACCGCAAGGAAGTGATCGTCCGCGACATGGCCGCCGCGCTGCAGGAGGCCGCGGCCGTCGTCGTGACCGACTACCGCGGGCTCAGCGTCGACCAGCTGCGCCAGCTGCGCGGCGCGCTGCGCAAGGACGACGCGACGTTCCACGTCATCAAGAACACGCTCTGCCGGCGCGCCTTCGAGGCGGCCGGCATGGCCGTGCCGTCCGAGGCGCTGCTGACCGGGCCGACCGCCGTCGCCGTGTTGCGCGGTGCGCTGTCCGCCCCGGCCAAGACGCTGCTCGAGTTCGAGCGCAAGAGCCAGATCCTCAAGATGCGCGGCGTCGTGATGGACGGCCAGGAGATGGGCGCCACCGGCGTCAAGATCCTGTCCGAGCTGCCGACCAAGGACGAGCTCCGCTCGATGCTGCTGGGCGTGATCAGCGCGCCGGCGCGCTCGCTCGTCACCGTCGTATCGGCGCCGATGCGCGACGTGGCGGGCGTGGTCCAGGCGCGCGTGCGCCAGGGCGACGCAGCGGCCGCCTAGCGGCCACGGGCGCGCCGAGCGACGGCGCGCCGGGTTCGGAACGGACGTGCAATCCCATCGCGCCGGCCGCGTGAGGCGCCGGCGACACCCGAGACCACAGGAGACAGGACGATGTCGGACAAGCTGGCGACGATCAAGGAGCACCTCGACGGCCTGACGCTGGCCGAGGCGGCGCAGCTGGTGAAGATGCTCGAGGAGGCCTGGGGCGTGAGCGCCGCCGCGCCGGTGGCCATGGCGGCCATGCCGATGGGCGGCGGCGGCGGGGCGGCCGAGGCGGCCGAGGAGAAGACCGAGTTCGACCTCGTCCTCGAGGACGCCGGCGCCGAGAAGATCAAGGTCATCAAGGCGGTGCGCGAGATCAACCCGGCCCTCGGCCTCAAGGAGGCCAAGGACGTCGTCGAGGCTGCGCCGACCAACGTGCTGACCGCGGTGGCCAAGGAGGCGGCCGAGGCCGCCGCCAAGGCGCTGCAGGAGGCGGGCGCCAAGGTCAGCGTCAAGTAAGCTCGGGTGCGTTTGCAGCGGGGCGTGGGTCCCGCGAGACAGTCGCAGGGGCGGACCTCGGTCCGCCCCTGCGCCGTTTGGCGCCGGCGCCGCGATTGACCCCGCCCTGCCCGGCGGCGATACTTGGGCGCTTGCTTGTGGAAAGGCGGATGGGATGAGCTTGTCGGAGCTGGGAGCCTACCTGCAGCGCCAGCGCGAAGAGCAGGGGCTCAGCTACGAGGACGTCGAGGCGCAGACGCGCATCCGCGCCGCGTACCTGCGGGCGATCGAGTTCGGCGACTGGGACCAGCTGCCGCCGGGGGTCTACACCCGCGGGCTGGTGAAGATGTACGCGCGCGCCCTCGGCCTGAGCAGCGCCGCCGTGCTGCGGATGTACGCCAAGGAGCGCCCGACCGAGGCGCGGCTGCCCGAGCCGCAGCTCATGAGCCGACCGCTGATCCGGCAGCCGCGCTTCAGCTTCGAGATCGTCCTATCGGCCGTGGTGTTCGTGGTGGCCGCCGGCCTGTTCGGCTGGATGGTGGCCACGCAGCTGTGGCCGGCCGTCCAGAGCCTGGCCGAGACGGGCGCGGCCACCGCCACCGCGCCCGCCGCCACGGCCGCGCCGGCCGGCGAGACCCCCGTCGCCACCGCGCCCGGCAGCGGCGCCGTCGCGGGCGGCGCCACCGCCGCGGCGACGACCGCCGCGGCGCAAACGGCCGCCGCCGCGGGTGGCGAGACGCCCGTCGCCCAACCGACGACGGCGCCGACGGCGACGATCTCGCCGACGCTGGGGATCGTGGTGCAGATCGAGGCGGTCGAGGACGCCTGGCTCAAGGTCGAGCTCGACGACGCGGCCGAGCCGGCGTACTACAACTTCCTCCACAAGGGCGACACGCCGCTGCGGTTCGAGGCCGCCCGGCGGGTCACGGTGCGGACCGGCAACGCCGGCGGCACCAAGGTCACGCTCAACGGCAGCGACGCCGGGCCGCTGGGCGACAACGGCGCCGTCAAGGAGCTGCAGTGGCGGCTCGAGGCCGACGGGTCGATCGTCCAGCAGGAGCTCTAGTGGCCGACGCGCCGGGCCGGGCCACGATCGCGGTGGCGATGAGCGGCGGCGTCGACAGCTCGGTGGCGGCGGCGCGGCTCGTCGAGGCCGGCCATCGGGTATTCGGGATCATGCTGCGTCTCTGGGCCGAGGACGGCGCCGCCGGCCACGCCAACCGCTGCTGCACCCCGGCGGCCGTCGACGACGCCCGCGCCGTGGCCGACCGGCTGGGCATCCCGTTCTCGGTCATCGACATCCGCGCCGCGTTCAAGGCGGCGATCGTCGACGCCTACCTGGCCGCCGCCGCCGCCGGCGACACCCCCAACCCGTGCTTCGACTGCAACCGCCGGGTGCGCTTCGGGCTGCTCCTGGACCAAGCGCGGGCGCTGGGCGCCGACGCCCTGGCAACCGGCCACTACGCCCGCGTCGAGCGCCTCGCCGACGGCTCGTTCGCGCTCCGGCGTGGCGTCGACGCCGCCAAGGACCAGTCGTACGTCCTGCACGCCCTCGACCAGGCCCAGCTGGCGCGGGCGGGCTTCCCGCTGGGCGACCTCACGAAGGCCGAGGTCCGCGCCATCGCGGCCCGCCTCGGGCTGAGCGTGGCCGCGCGGCCCGACTCGGTCGACCTCTGCTGGCCGGCCGCCGACGGCGCGGTGGGCTTCGTGGCCCGCCAGCTGCCGGCGGCGGCGTTGGCGCCGGGCCCGATCGTCGACCGCGCCGGCCACGTCCTGGGCACCCACCGCGGCCTGCCGCGCTACACCGTCGGGCAGCGGCGCGGCCTGGGCGTGGCGGCCGGCGCACCGCTGTTCGTCGTCGCGCGCGACCACGCCCGCAACGCACTCGTCGTCGGTCCCGCCGCCGACCTGGCGGCGCGCGACGTCGCGGTGCGGCGGATGCACTACGTGGCGGGCCGTGCGCCGGACGGGCCGCTGCGGGTGATGGCCCAGGTGCGCTACCGCGCCGCCGCCGCGCCGGCCGAACTGACGCCGCTGCCCGACGGCGGCGCCGCGGTCCGCTTCGACGCGCCGGTGCGCGCCCCGGCGCCGGGCCAAGGGCTGGTGGCGTGGGACGCCGCCGACAGCGCCGTGGTCGGCGGCGGGCCGATCGGGGCGGCGGCGTGAGCGGGCTCGTCGAGACGGTCCGGGCGCTGCCGCCGGGGCTGGCGGTGGCGATGCTGATGATCGCCCTCTCGGGCAGCCTCTACCACGCCCTCTTCGGTCGGACGATGCGCGGCTACGCCGCGGCGCTGGCGGTGGCGGCGGCCGGGTTCGCCGCCGGCGAGCTCTTCGCCCGGCTCATCGACAGCCACGCCGGCCGGCTGGGCGGGGCGCACGTGATCCACGGCGTCGTCGGCGCCTGGGTGGCGATGGTGGTGTGGGGGCGGCGGCGGCGCTGACGCACGACGGGCGGCAGCCGGCGGCGGCGCGGTCTACCGAGCGGCGGCGGCGCCCTGGGCCGCGTGCTACAATCGCCCCAGCCGAGCCGCGGCGCGAGGAAGGGCCATGGACGCCAGCTGGCACGCCGTGATGCGCGACATCCTCATCATCCTGGCCGCGCTGTCGCTCACGCTGGCGGGCGTGTTCGGCGGGCTGGTGATGTGGCAGCTCTACCGCATCGGCCGGGCGCTGCAGCGCGAGGCCCAGCCGGTGATCGACACCGCCTTCGAGACGGTGGCCACGGTCCGCGACACCTCGGCCTTCATGGGCGAGCGGCTCAAGCACGTTCCGCTGCCGCAGCGCTCGCCGGCGGGCGAGGAAGCCGGCGCCGCCGCCCCCGCCGCCGGCGGCGGGGCGATCCGCGCCCTCGTCGGCGCCCTCCAGCGCCGCGCCGGCGCCGCGCGCCGCCCCTGACCGATCGTTCGCGCCGCCGAAGGCCCGCGCCGTTCGGCGCGCCCCGCGCGCGGCGCCGCCCAGCCCGAGGAGGATCGCCATGGCCCGCACCGCGACCACCCCGCCGCCGCGCCGGCCGACCGCCCTGGGGATGCTGCTGCTGGGCGCCGCGGCGGGCTACGGCCTGGCGGTCTGGATGGACCGCAACGGCGTGACGTGGCGCGACCTGCCGGCGCGGCTGCGCGCGACCCCGCGACCGGCGCCGGCGATGGGCGCGCCGGCCGACGCCGCCCCGCCCGGCCGGCTGGCGCAGGCCCGCGCCGCCGCCCGCCAGGCGATGGACGCGCGGCGGCGGGCGCTGGAGGCCGAGGCGGGCCGCGCGCTGGGGCCGGACGCCGACGGCGCGCCCGTCCCGCGCCGCAACGGGGCGGGCGGCGGCGCGCCGGCGGTGTGACCGGAGCGCATCGCCTCTCCGACGGCGCGGCCGGCGCAGCGCGCGGGCCCGCGGCGGGCGGCGGTGGCGCCATCGTCATCGCCCTGATCCCGCCGATCCCGAGTCACCCACAGGAGCCCACGCCATGCTGATCCTCGACGGCCGGCCGCCGCTGCACTGGGCGCTGGCCGGCGCCGCCCTGGGCGCGATCACGCTCATCCTGCTGTGGACGACCGGCACGCGCCTCGGCCTCTCGACGACGTACGAGAGCTTGTGCCGGCTGGTGAGCCCGCTGCCGTACTTCCAGCGGCCGGCGCTGGGCGGCCGCGGCGCCTGGCGGCTGTGGTTCGCGCTGGGCCTGGTGCTGGGCGGCGCGGCGTCGGCGGCGCTGGGCGCCGGGTGGCGGCCGACGTGGGCGCTGGGGCCGTTCGACGCTGTGATCGGCTGGGGGCCGGCCGGCAAGGCGGCGTGGATGTTCGCCGGCGGCGTCCTGGTGGGCCTCGGGACCCGCATCGCCGACGGCTGCACGAGCGGCCACGGCCTGTTCGGCCTGGCCAACCTGGAGTGGGCCAGCCTGCGGTCGGTGTTGGCGTTCATGGCCAGCGGCATCGCCACGACCTGGCTGGTCTACGGGGTGCTGTTCCGATGAGCGCCCGGCAGGCGGCCTGGTTCGCGGTCTTGGGCGCCGCGTTCGGCTGGGTCCTGAGCCGCAGCGGCGCGGCCGACTACGGCTTCGTCCAGCGGATGTTCCTGTTCGAGAGCTTCCAGCTCTACGGCATCCTGGGCAGCGGCGTGGCGACGACGTTCGTCGGCCTGGCGCTGCTGCGGCGCCGCGGCCGGACGCTGTCCGGCGCACCGCTCGACGTCCGACCCAAAGCGCTCAACGCCGGCAACCTCGTCGGCGGCGCCCTGTTCGGCGTCGGCTGGTCGATGACCGGGATGTGCCCCGGGCCGGTGTTCGTCAACCTGGGCGAGGGCAAGGTCTACGCCCTGTTCGCGCTGGCGGGCGTCTTGGCCGGGACGTGGCTCGTCGGCCGCTGGCGGCCGTGGCTGGCGGCGCGGCTGGGGCTGCCGGAGGGGTAGGGGGCCGGTGCGTCGACGCACCGCCCGCCGCCGCGATCCGGCCCGGCGGGGACGCTGACGGGCCGGGGTGGTCCGTGCGGCGGCGTCGGGGCCGGGCGCCGATCGGGCGGTGTATCCTGTGCGTCGATGATGGCCCCGACGTTCACGATCGCCCGCAATCCTGAGCCCGGCACCCGGCTGCCCTACCTCCTGCGCCTGCCCGTCGAGGGCGAGGGCGATGTTGTCCTGGCGTGTCGCGAGACCTGGCCGGGGGTCAAGGACGCCTATTGCCATGACGGCGGCGGCTGGCCGGCGGAGGCCGAGGTCGTCGAGTCGGTGCGGGTGGTGGCGTGCTGGCGCGACGGGCCTGCCGTGCACTTGACCCTGGATCGGGCGCAGCGGCGGCGGTCGATGTTCGTCTGGACGCGCAAGGCGGGGCGGACGCTCGTCTTCTGGCGGACGCCCAAGACGATGGCGGCGGCGCGGCCGGGGCTCAAGGTGCCGTCGGCGCGCTTCCTGGACGATCCCATCACGATCGCCGTCGACGCGGCCGAGCGCTACGCGTGGTCGTTCAAGGCGAACGCTCCGACGCTCGTCCGGCGGCGCCTGCCGGTCGGCGACTACGGTGTCCTCGACGCCGACGGCCGCCTGGTGGCCGTGGTGGAGCGCAAGGGAGCGGGCGAGGTGGCGACGAGGGCGGTCGGCGGGACGATGGCCCTGGCGCTGGCCGAGCTGGCCACGGTGCCGCGGGCGGTGGTCATCGTCGAGGGCCGGCTGTCCGACGTCCTCAAGGCGCCGGGCGAGCACGTGAACCGCGGCTGGTTGCTGAGCACGATCGCGGCGCTCCAGGCGGCGCAACCCGGGGTGCCGTGGGTGTTCGCCGACAACCGGTCGTTGGCCGAGGACTACGCCTTCCGCTGGCTGGCCGCGGCCGCCAAGTGGACGGGCGCCGCGACCTCGACGGGCGCCCTGCCCGCTCCGGCCGCCGTCCAGCGCCCGCTGGCCGTCCGCGACCGCGATGGCCGCTACCGCGAGGCGTCGTCGCTTCTGGCCGCCGGGCGGGCCGACGGCGGGCGGTCGTGGACGGTCCGCGGCTACGCGGCGCACTTCGGCATCTCGACGGCGACCGCCGCCGCCGACCTCAAGGCGCTCGCGGCCGCGGGCGCGGTGCGGGGCGAGGGGGCGGGGCGGGGGCGGAGGTATGTGGGCGGGCGAGGCGACGGACTGCACGGGGTGGACGATGTCCCCGGATGACCGTCGGCGCAGGAGGCGGCGTTCGAACGGCTCATCGCCGGGCGAACCCTGGCCGACGACGAGTCCGATCCGATGCGCAGCGCCGCCGTCGAGCGCAAGTTCGAGATGGTCAGTGAAGCGCTGAAGCTGGCGGATGCAGCCGATGCGTCGATCGCCCAGCCGATTCCAGATCTGCGACGGATCGTGGGCCTACGAAATCGGCTCATCCACCGCAACGAAGCGGTGGACAGCGAAACGACCTGGAACGGACAGCAGCCTCACGCCACCCCCCGCCCCCACCGCACCGCCCCCATCCCCCCCGCCACCGCCGACGCCTCCCGCCGGTCCGCCGCCGCCCCCGCGCGGTCCCCGGCCGCCTCGCGCAGCGCCGCGCGCACCTGGAGGAACCACGCCGCGTCGAGCCGTTCGCCGGTCGCCTCCGCCACGGCCATGGCCTCGGCGATGGCCGCCAGGCCCTCGTCGAGGCGGCCCACCCGCAGGTACACGTCGGCGAGCAGGCTGAGGAAGTACGGCAGCCAGAGGCGGGCCTGGATCAGCCGCCACAGCCCGACGCCCGCCTCGATCTCGGCGAGCCCCTCCTGCGTGAGGCCCTCGTCCGGTGGTCCGCCGCCCGCGCCGTCGTCGCCTGCCGTGGCCCGCACCACCTTCGCCCACCCGCGCACCACGCTGCCGTAGCCGGTCCAAATCGGAAAGCCCCGCTCCTCGGCGATCGCGATCGCCTCGTCGGCGGCCGCGAACAGGCCGTCGAGGTCGCCGCGCATCTGGTGCAGGCGGGCCAGGAAGGTCAAGTTGAAGCCGATCATGTAGGGGTGGCCCACGGCGCGCGCCATCGCCAGGCCGTCGGCCGCCACCGCCAGCGCCTCGTCCTCCTTGTCCTGCCACCACAGCAGCAGGCTGTGGTAGGCCTTGCCGGCCATGCCGGCATCGTTGCCGTAGGCCGCCATCCGGCCGCTATGGCGCGCCGGGTCGTAGAACGCGGCGCAGCGCTCGAAGAACGACGCCGCCGCGTCGCCCTCGGCCGCGTAGTAGCGGTCGATGCCCGCCATCATGTAGGCGTCCAGCAGGCCGTCGTCCGCCGTGGCCTCGCACATGGCCAGGAAGGCGTCGGACAGGACGCGCGTCCGGGCGTACTCGCCCCGCACCAGGTAGCATGCCCAGAGGCCCCACGTCACCGGGACCGTGGCCGGCGGGTTGCCCAGCGCCTCGCACAGGTCGCGCGCCCGCGACAGATGGCGCTCCACGTTCGGCGAGCTGTAGCCCTCGAAGATGAGGTGCGCCTGCCCGAGCGCCGCGTGGAGCGCCAGGTCCATCGCCATCCGCTCCGGCCCCTGCGGCCAGTGCGCCAGCTCGTCGAGCGCGCGCGACAGGTGCGCCACCGCCTCGCGCGGCGCGCTGCGCGCCAGCGTGCGCATCCCCGCGCGCTGCCAGTAGACCGCCGCCTGGCCGTGGTCGCCCGCCTCGCTCAGGTGGTGGGCCACGATCTCGGGCTCGTTGGCCGCCACCTCGGGGAAGCCGTCGATGTAGGCCGCGGCCAGCCGGGCGTGGTGGTGGCGCCGCACCGTCGACAGCATCGACCCGTACGCCGCGTCCTGCACCAGGGCGTGCTTGAACACGTAGGTGGCGTCCGGCGGCGTCCCGCGCTGGAAGACGAGCTCGGCGTCCACCAGCTTGGCCAGCGCCGCCCGCAGCGTCGGCTCGTCGCACGGTGCCGCCGCCGCCACCACGTCGTAGCCGAACTCGCGCCCGATCGTCGCCCCCACCTGGGCGATGAGCTTCTCGCTCGAGAGGCGGTCGAGGCGCGCCACCAGCGAGTCCTGGAGCGTCGCCGGGATCGCCAGCGTCCCCACCGGCCCGACGCTCACGTAGCGGCCGTCCTTTTCGACGACCATGCCGGCCTCGATGACCATCTTCGTGAGCTCTTCGATGTACAGCGGCACGCCGTCCGTCTTGGCCACGATCTGGGCCAGGATCTCCGACGGCAGCTCGAGCCCGCCGCTCACCCGCGCCGCCACGCGCGACGTCTGGCCGTCGCTCAGCCGGCTCAGCCGCAGCTGCGCCACCTCGGGCCGGCGCATGATCGCCAGGTCGACGTTCGGACGCGTCGTCATCAGCAGCAGGATCCGCGAGCCCCGCGTCGCGCCCACGATGTGCTCGACGAGCTCGAGCGTCGTCGGGTCCGCCCAGTGGAGGTCCTCGTAGACCAGCATGAGCGGCTGGACCGACGCCCGCCGCAGCAGCAGGTCGGCCATCAGCCCCAGCGTCAGCTGCTTGTGCCGGTCCGGCGAGACCGCCAGCGGCGCATAGCGCCCGCCGGTGTCGACGCTCAGCAGGTCGGCCAGCAGCACCACGTTCGGCTCGGCCGGCACGCCGTACTGCGCCACGAAGCCCTCGATCTTCGCCAGCCGGCTGTCCGCGCTCTCGCCGCGCTCGAACTCCAGGATCGTCCGCTGGAACAGGTCGACGACCGGGTAGAGCGCGCTCTGGGTGTGGTAGGGCGAGCAGGCGCACTCCGTCAGCCACGCCGACGGATCGGCCGCGATCCGCTCCTTGATCGCCCGCGTGATCCGCGACTTGCCGATCCCCGCCTCGCCCACCACGAGCACCGCCTGGCCCTGGTGGTCCAGCACGGCCTCCCAGCGGCCCATGATCAGCCCCAGCTCGGGCTCGCGGCCGACCATCGGCGTCAGCTGGCCGTCGGCGGCCGCCTCGAGCCGGTTGCGGGCGCCGCTCTCGAACGTGACGTGGAACAGCGGGATCGGCTCGGCGATCCCCTTGAGCGCGTGGCTCCCCAGCGCCACCGTCTCGAAGTAGCCCTGGACCAGCCGGAACGTGTCGCCGCTGATCACCACGGTGTCGTGCGCCGCCCGCTCCTGGACGCGCGCCGCCACGTTGGGCGTCCGCCCCACCACCGCCTGCGCCTCGTGAACGGTCTCGCCGCCCATGTCGCCCGCCACCACCGGCCCGGTGTGGATGCCGACGCGGGCGTGCAATGCCTGACCGTGCTGCCGCGCCATCCGCTCGCGCAGCGGCTCGAGCCCCTCGAGGATCGCCAGCCCGGCCCGCACCGCGCGCTGGGCGTCGTCCTCGTGGGCCTTGGGGTAGCCGAAGTAGGCCAGCAGCCCGTCGCCGAGGTACTTCGCCAGGTGGCCCTCGTAGCGGGCGATGACCCGGCCGGCCACCGCCTGGTAGTCGCGCAGGATGTCGCGCAGCGCCTCGGGGTCGAGCTGCTCCGACAGCTCGGTCGACCCCACGAGGTCGCAAAACAGCACCGTGAGCTGTCGGTTCTCGGCCCCGTCGCCGGCCAGCGGCGCGGCGGGCGCCGCGGCCGGCGTCCGCCCTGCCCCGCCGTCCGCACCGCCGTCGCCGCCCGTGCCGCTCGGCGCGCCGCCGCCCGCCGCCGCCCCGCCGAGCGCTGCCCCGCACGCCCCGCAGAACCGCGCCCCCGCCCCCGCCTCGGCGCCGCACGACGGGCAGCGCGCCGCCAACGCCGCGCCGCACATCGCGCAGAAGCGGTGGGTGTCGGGGTTGGCGTGGTGGCAGCTCGGACAGTCCATCGCAGCATCGTACTCCCGCGCTCGCGTGCGTCGACGGCGGCTAGTAGCTCTTGAGGTACTCCAGCAGCGCCCGGCGCTCGTCGTCGCTCAGCGCCGTCCCAAACGCCTCGCCCTCGTGGCCGGTGTTCGCGTTGCCGTCCTGGGTCGTGTCGAACATCCAACCGTCCACGCCCTCGACCGTCAGGCCCAGCTTGGCGACATCGTACGCCCGGCTGCCGATCGGGAACGATGCCGGCCGCTCGGCAGCGGGCTTCAGCAGGTCGTAGAGCGTCGGCACGCTGCCGTTGTGGAGGTAGGGCGCCGTGGCCCAGGCGCCGCGCAGGGCGCGCGTGCCGTAGGCGCCGGTGGCCCGCCACTCGGGCTCGGGGCCGATGAGGGCCTGGGCCTCAGCCGCGTCGATGCCGTCGTGGTCCATCGACCAGTCGATGAAGTGGTCGAGCGCCGGCGGGAAGACGTCGACGAACGGCTTGCCGTCGAGCGGCGTGCCGAAGCTCGTGATGCGGTTGGGGTCGGTGCCGATCTCGTCGAGGGCGATCTGCTTGTCGCCCGGCGCCGAGCCCGGCGTCTCGCCCTCGTGGCACGTCGCGCACGTGGCGCGGAAGATCGGCTCGCCGCGCGCCGCCAGCGCCGCGTCGATCGGACCGAAGACGTCGTCCGGCCAGCTCGGCGGGGTGATCTTGCGCGCCAGGTCCTCGGCCAGCCGCAGCTGGCGCGGGTTGACGGTGCTGCCGTAGGTCTTGAGTTCGAACGGCGCCCCGGTGCCGAACGCCTGGCCGTAGTTGCGCTGCATGATCGAGTTCGTGTTGTTGTCGTAGTGCAGCCACGGGATGTCGTCGAGGTTCCAGGTCGGCGGGAAGCTCAGCGGCGAGGTCAGCGGCAGCGCCCACTGGGCGTCGAACAGCTGGGCCCGGGCCACGTTCCAGTCGTCGGCGCGGCCGGGACCGAAGTCGGTCTGCGGCAGGTGGACCAGCAGCACGATCTTCTTGAGGTACGCGATCCGGCCCTCGATCAGCCGCATCGTCTCGACATAGTGGTCGATCGTCTCGTGGACGGCCGCCGCGCGCGTCGCCTCGTCGGCCAGCGGGCAGCCGTCGCCCAGCGCGGCGCCGCCGTCGTCGGCGGCCACGAAGGCGCTCGTGTCGCCGCGGTCGACCGGCTCGGCCGCCGTGGTCTGGCCGAGCGTGAGCGTGACGGTGTAGCTGTCGACGTCGCCGGCCTCGGCGGCGTGGAGGCCGCGCAGGTGGGCGGCGAAGCCGCGGCCGAAGTCGCCGGCCGCCTCGATGTCCTCGAGCGTCGAGCACAGGGTCACGACGTCGTAGGCCAGCGGGTGGCGGACGTGCAGCTCTTCGGCCGCACGCAAATGGCGGGCGTTGCCGCGCAGGTGCCGCAGCAGCCGGACCGGGTGCTCGATCGATCGCTCGGCGGCCGCGGCCAGGGCGGTGAAGAAGCCCTTCTGGTCGACCAAGTTCGGCCCGCCGATGACGCGCACCGACTGGCCGTCGTGGGTCCACTCGCCGACGTGGCACGCGGCGCACGTCATGCCCATCATCGGCACCGGCGCGAGCCGCCGGGACGGGTCGGTGACCGTCATGCCCACCGGCAGCCCGTGCGGGCCGGCCGGGTCGGGCAGGAAGCCATAGCGGTCGAGCGTCTCGACGAACGGCCGGCCGTCGTCGGCCTCGAGCGCCAGCAGCCAGCCCAGCGGGAAGAGTTCGCCGCCTTGGTCGAGGTGGAAAAAGGTGGTGATCTCGTCGCCGGTCAGCCCCTGCTGCGCGGCCGGAGCGCTCGCGGCGACGGGCGGCGCGGCCGGCGCGGTGTTCGTCGTGCCGGCGGCGGCGCTGGCGTCCGCCGGCGCGGTGGGCGCGGGCACGGCGGTCGGGCGGCCGCAGGCGGCGGCGCCGCCGGCGACGGCCGCGGCGACGGACGCCGCGGCGCGGGCGAGGGCCGGCGGGCGGGCGGTGCGGCGGGCGGCCATCACGCCGCTCCCGCCGCCGGGCGCGGCGCGCCGGCCGCGGGGCGGATCATCCCGCCCTGGACCACGTGCTCCACCGCCAGGCAGGCCAGCATGACGGCTGCGCCGATCCACGGCTGGCCGGCCAGGACGAAGTACACCATCGCCGTGCCGCCGCCGGCCTCGACGACGGTGATGAAGTGGGCCGTGCCGTCGAGCAGGAACTCACGGATCGGCTTGCCCTTGAGCAGCCCCAGGTCGGCGGCGTGCTGGCCCAGCTCGAGCGCGTAGAGCACCACCAGGGCCGGCAGCGGCCCGAAGCGCGTGTAGACCCAGAAGAAGACGACCCAGATGGCGATCTCGCTCCAGGTGATCGCCATCAGCCCGAGAAACCGCTGCCACGCCGGCTTGGCCGTGCTGGCGACGCCGACCGTGGTGCCGAAGTTCTTGTTCACCCAGAACAGCACCGCCACCCGCTCGGCCAGGAAGCCGCAGAACAGCACCAGGGCCGCCACGGCGAACCGGTCCTGGCGGTGGAAGTGCAGCCAGCCGAACAGCCCGGTGAACTCGCCGATCGTGGCGATGATGAAGGGCAGCGTGCCGGTCTCGAACTTCATGATCCGGTCCATCATGCCGTTGGCTCCTCGGTGCCGATCCTCGATAGCGCCGCGGCCAGTGCCCCGGCGTTCGTCACCCCTGCGGCGGCCCCGAACGCGCGGCGGCCGATGTGCTGGCCGAGCGAGCGGTAGGCCTCGAATTGCTCCTCGCTGAAGAACTGCTCGGCGGTCGACTCGTGCGGGAACGCCGGCGCGCCGGCGTGGTACGCCAGGACGTCGGGCTGCTCGTCGCCGGTCAGCGTGAGCTTGAGGTAGCACAGCACGCCCGTCTGGCCGTCGCCGTAGTCGATGCGGCCAACCGCCCAGTGGGCGCCGTGGTGGCCGTCGCGCTCGGCGCGGATCGGCGCGACGTCGAGGTCGATGCGGATCCCGAGGTCGATTCGGGCGTAGCGGATCAGCCGGATCAGGCTCGGGAACGCCAGCGCCGGGTCGGCCTCGGCGTCGACGGCAACGATGAGCCGGCAGCGGCGCTGGAGCAGGCTGTAGACGCCCAGGTTCTCGATGTGCCCGCCGTCGGAGACGTTGACGAAGCGGCTGCCGGCCGTCATCCGGCCCATCGCCTCGCGCCAGAGGTAGGTGGCGCCCGGCACCGTCCATTGCCAGCGCCAGCGCGGCCAGTGGAGGCCGGCCCGGACGCGCGCCGGGTTGGGCAGCCAGTAGGCCAGCCGGAAGTTGAGCATCGTCATGTCGAAGACCAGGGCGCGATTCGTGACGTCGCCCATGTTCGGCGCCACCGCGGCGCCCGAGATCGCCATGGCCGTCGCCAGATCGAAGTTGACGTCGGCGCGCTCGAGGTCGGCGGTGGCGCAGTAGCCGGTCCGGTGGCTGCCGGACCAGCGCGGGCCGAAGACGAAGAAGTCGGCCGCGCGGCCGCGGAGGTCGGGGTCGTCGCTGCCCTGGAGGTTCAGCGCCGCGTTCACCAGCGGGTAGGGCGCCGGCGAGCCCGGACCGCACAGCTGCGACAGCCGCAGGTCGTCGGCCCAGTCCAGCGCGCCGTCCGGGCCGGGGCGGACGAGGTAGGCGCGGCTGAGGCGGTCGCGGTAGAAGCCGTTGCCCGACGAGCTGTTGATCGACATCGCGATGCGGTTCACCAGGAGCAGGCCCAGCGCCAGGGCCCAGACGTAGCCGTCGTCCTCGGCCAGCCAGAGGTCGCGCCAGTCGATCTGCAACATGTCGTCGCGCCGCCGGATGTCGTAGCGGTAGCCGTCGTCCTCGAGCACCCACGCCTGCCCGGGCGCGACGACGGACACCGTCGTCGGGCCTTCGAGCGGCAGCGCCTTCTGCTCCATCGCGCCCTCGAGCGCCGGCGCGACGACGGCGGCGTCGAGCGACGGGACGAGCGTGAGCGGCAGGTAGGGCGACGACACCCAGTAGGTCAAGGCGCCGAAGTAGATCGCCACCAGCGTTGCCGGCGCCGCCAGGCCCAGCGCCTGGATGCCCAGCGCCCGCCCGACGCGCGCCGCCCGCCCGCGCCCCAGCGCCATCGTGGCCGCCAGGGCGAGCACCGCCGCCGGCACGAGCCACAGCACCGTGGTGTGCCAGGTCTCGAACCGATCGAGCGCGCGCCGCAGCGCCTGCACCGCCTGGCCGGGGCTGCTGTCGATCGCCGCCTCGGCCGCCCGCGACAGGACGGCCATCCCCCAGCCGAACGCGATGCACAGGCACAGCAGGCCCAGCAGCCGGTCGTAGCGGTTGCGTCCTTCCCAGCCCAGGCGGTGCCGGAAGGCCGTCGCCAGCAGCGGGTAGACGAGCACCGCGGCGACGAACAGCGCCGCGAACACGACCGGCAGCCAGGCCCAGAACGCATGGACGTCGGGTTCGGGCGCCAGGGTGTGGGACCCCTCGAACACGAGCTCTGTAACGAGCGCGGCGATGACGATGAAGGGCAGGAACAACGCGATGTTGACGATCGCGCCGCGCGCCAACAGCAGCGGCAGCCGGACGCGGTCGAGGAGGCCGCCCGGCGCCAGGTAGCGGCTGCTGTGGCGCAGGTGGCGGGCGGCGGCCGGCTCGGGGCTGCCGGCCGGCCCGACCAGCGGGAACCGCGACGCCTCCGGGCCGGCGTGCGGCGTCGACAGCAGCGCCGCCAGCGCGCCGCCCAGGAAGCCGCCGCCGGAGACGGTGGACAGGTAGTCGACGAGCGGCAGCAGCCCGGCCGCGCCCAGCGCCTGGACGACGCCGAGGCCGAACGTGGCGCTGCGGATCCCGCCGCCCGAGAGCGCCAGCCCCACCAGGTCGTCCAGCGGCCCGTCGTCGGCCGCCGCCAGGCCGGCCGCCCGCCGGCGCGCGCGGATCGCGTCGTGCTCGTCGCGCACGACGGTGGCGAACGCGGGGCCGTCCTTCGTCGATCGGGCCACGGGCGATGCCTCTCGCCCGGCGCCAGGGCAGTGGCGGCGCCGGGATCGCCGGACGATGCCACACTCTTGGAGGCGTGCAAGTCGGGCGCGGTCGCGCGCGCCTGGGCGCCGACGGTCGCCGGCCGCGGATCCGCGCCCGGCGGCGCGTCCCCGGTCCCGTACCGCGCGCTGCGGCCTACCGCCCCCCGATCACGTCGCGCACCTCGCCCCACAGCGCCGTGTAGGCCGCGGCCGCCGGGTCGTGCGGCGCGAACACGCCCACCGGCGCCCGCTGCGTGCCCATGCGCTCGATCGCGCTCAGGTAGGGAATGGCGGTCCGCAGGAACGGGAACGGGGTCGGCAGGTCGCCGTCCTGGATGGCGTCGGCGAGGGCGCGGTGGAGGGCCTTGCGGCGGTCCACCATGCTCAGGAACGGCCGCGCGACGGTGCCCGGAGCGTGGCGCCGGAGGTGGTCGGCCAGCGGGTCGAGGGTGCGCAGGCTCAGCGTCGTCGGGACGGTCGGGATGAGCAGCGCGTCGGCGAGGGCGAACACGCACTCGCTCACCCGCGAGATGCCCGGCGCGCAGTCGAGGATCGCCAGGTCGTAGCGCTCGGCCAGCGGGTCGAGGAGCCGGCCGAGCCGCCGCGTCGGGTGCTGGGCGGCGTCGAGGTAGCGGTCCAGGTGGCGGTAGCTGAAGTCGGCTGGCAGCAGGTCGAGGCCGTCGTAGTCCGAGCCGCGCAGCAGCGCCGCCACGTCGGGGTCGCCGCGCACCAGCCGCTTGGCGCCGCCGGCGACCTCGGGCGCGACCCGGAAGTAGAACGACGCCGCCGCCTGCGGGTCCATGTCCCACACCAGGACGGACGCGCCGCCGCGCCAGGCCTCCCAGGCCAGGTTGACGGCGGTGGCCGTCTTGCCGACGCCGCCCTTGATGGCGTAGCTGGCGACGACCCTCATCGGCCGGACCGGCCGGCCTTGAACAGCCGGGCGTAGCGCTCGCGGTTGTCGCGCGCCTCGAACGCGGCGAACCGGGCGGCGAAGTCGTGGCGGCAGGCCTGCTCGCGCGCGTGCAGCTCGGCCATGAGCCAGCCCATCGCCAGCACCGTGCCGGCGCACGACGGCCGGCGGCCGATCTCGGCGGCGAAGCCGCGCATCGCCCCCTGCTGGACGCCGGTGTCGTTCAGCTGGCCGAGGTTGTCCTGGAGGTCCTTGAGGCTGCCGATCAGCGCGTCGGCCTCGGCCGGCGGCACCAGGCGGCGGAAGAACTCGAGCGCGTAGCGCAGCTTCTTGGCCTCGATGCGCAGCGCGTGCAGCGCCGCGACCTCGGTCTCGCCGTCGATCTGGCGGCCGTCGTCGAGCAGGCGCTTGAAGCGCTGCCACGTCCGCCGGGCGGCCAGGGCGGCGATCGGCTCGGCCGCCGCGGGCGCCTCGGCCCCCTCGGCGCGCAGCCGCGCCAGCGCCGCCGCCCAGTCGGCGACGAGGGCGGCGTAGCGCGGGCTGTCGAGGTCGGTCACCAGCGCGGCGTGCGCGGCCGCCTGGCGGGCGCGCAGGTGGTCCTCGAGCGGCCCGAGGTCGGCGGCGACGTCGGGCGGCAGCGCGGCGCGGTACGCCGGCATCGTCTCGAGGTAGACGTCGAGGTCGCGCGTGGGACCGGTGGCGCCGCCGAGCCAGCCGAACTCGGCCTTGAAGTGCTCGACGACCGCCGGCGGCAGCGCGTCGCGGAGCAGCGTCAGGCCGGCCCGGGTCCGGCGGACGGCCACCCGGAAGTCGTGCAGGAACTCCGGGTCGAGGTCGGCGCGGGTGCCGGCCTCGTTCGTCCGGATCGCCTCGAGCAGGACCTGGAAGATCTGGCCGGCGGCGTCGTCGGCCCGCTGGTCGGGCCGGATCGCGACGTCGAACTTGCCGCTCTGCCCGCCCGCCGGCCGGCCGAGCGCCGCCAGCGCCCGCGCCGCCAAGCTGCCGCGCGCCGGCGCCAGCACCCCGTCCGCGGCCAGCGCGGCGCAGGCGGCCTCGACGCGCGCCCGCGCCGCGTCGTAGCCGCGCACGCCGACGACGTCGAGCCACGGCGGCAGCGCCGCGCGCGCCGGCGCGTCCTCGGCCGTGCTTGGCCGCGCGGCCAGCGACGCGCCGCGCGGCAGCCGCGCCGTCCCGTCGCCCAGACGCAGCCGGGCCACCGTCTTGCCGTCGCCGTCGACGACGGCGTAGCGCCGGACCGAAGCGTGTACGTCGACGAGGCGCAGCAGCCGGCGCGGGTCCGCGAGGGCCGCCAGCTCGGCGTGGAACGCGGGCGCCGCCACGTCGGACGCGAACGCCGGCGGGTCGCCCGGCCACGGCGCGGCGTGGCGCAGCTGGCCGTCGGCGGCATGCCACAGCAGCCAGCCCTCCGGCGCGTCCGCGCTCGGCGCCGCGCGTGTCCCCCGCGTCGCCGCGGGCCGCCGCGGATCGCCGGTCACCGCGGCCAGGGTCGAGCCGGCGCGGTGCAGGCGGCCGTCGAACGTATCGACGAACCGCCAGCGCCAGCGCTCGCGGCCGGCGCGGGCCAGCCGGAGGCCGTCGCCGCCGTCCGCCAGCGCCGCGCCAAGGCGCGCCGCCACGGCGTCGAGGTCGACGGCCGGCCCGCCCGACCCGGCCGGCGGCGCGCCGACGACGCTGTACGTGGCGGCGGCGGGCGGCAGCGCGCGCGCCGCGGCGGCGGCCGCCGGGGGCGCGCTGGCCCGCAGGGGGTCGGCGGCCGGCGGGGGCGGAGCGGGCGGGGTGGCGGCACGGGTCGCAGCGGACATGGGCTCAAACCTCCGGGCGCGGGGCGCTGGGGACGGGGCCGTCGGCCGCGCCCGGGTCGGGATCGCAGGGATCGGGCGCGCCGGCGATGGCGTCCCACGCCGGGCCGATCGCCGCCAGCAGCTCGCCGGCGACGGCGGCGCGTTCGCCGCCGGGCGCGGCGGCCAGCCGGAGGCCGGCGCGGCCGTGGGCGTAGGCGGCCGCCGCCGCGGCCGGGAACGGCGCGGCGCCGGCGGCCATGAGGCCGGCGATCAGGCCGGCCAGGACGTCGCCGCTGCCGGCCGTGGCCAGCGCCGGCGTCGCGATCGGGACGATGCCGGCCGCGCCGTCGGGGCCGGCGATGACGGTGTGGGCGCCCTTGAGGACCACCACGTGCCGCCACGCCGCGGCCCAATGCCGCGCCACGGCGACGCGGTCGGCCTGGACCGCGGCCAACGGCAGGCCGGTGAGCCGGGCCATCTCGAGCGGCTGCGGCGTCAGGACGCTGCCGATCGGCAGCGCCCGCGGGCCGGCCGGATGGGCGGCCAAGAGGTTGAGGCCGTCGGCGTCGACGACGAGGCGGCCCGGCCGGGCGTCCTCGACGAGGTCGCTCAGGCCGTCGAGCAGGGCGCCGAAGAACTCGGCCACGCCCGGCTCGCGGCTGAGGCCGGGGCCGAGCAGCAGCGCGTCGTAGCGCAGCCAGGCGTCGCGGACGGCCGCGGCGGCGGCGGCCGAGATCCCGCCGTGGACCTCGGGCAGCGGCAGGTAGGTGGCCTCGGGGACGCGGGCGGCCACGGCGGCGCGCACCTCGGCGGTGGCGGCGACGGTCACCAGACCGCAGCCGGCGCGGTAGGCGGCGCCGGCGGCCAGCGCCGCCGCGCCGGGATAGCTGCGCGACCCGGCCACGACGAGCGCGCGGCCGAACGTGCCCTTGTGGCCGTCGACCGGCCGCGGCGGCAGCCAGCCGCGCACGTCGGCGGCGGTGACGACCCCCAGCGGCGGCCGGGCGTGGCGGGCGACGATCTCGGGCGCGAGGCCGATGGCGTCGACGACGAGCCGCCCGACGGCCGCCGCGCCCGGGAACGCCCAGTGCCCGGGCTTGCTGGCGCCGAACGTGACCGTGACATCGGCGGCGACGGCGTGCGGGTCCAGCGCGCCGCGGTCGGCGTCGAGGCCGCTGGGCACGTCGACGGCGACAACCCACGGCGGGCGGTGGGCGGCCAACCGGTCGAGCAGGCCGGCCACGGCGCCCGCCAGCGGCCGGCTCACGCCCGTCCCCAGGAGCGCGTCGACGACGGCGCCGGCCTCGGCCAGCCATCCGTCGATCCGCGCGCCGTGCCGCGCCACGTCGTCGGGCCCGTCCACGGCCAGCCGCACCGCCCCGGCCTCCTCGGCCGCCGCGGTCAGCAAGTCGTCGGCGCGGCCCACCGTGACGGCCGCCACCGGCCGGCCGGCGGCGGCCAGCGCCGCCGCGGCCACCAAGCCGTCGCCGCCGTTGTGCCCCGGACCGCACAGCACCACGACCCGCGCCCGGTCGGCCGCGCCGCGCGCGTCGAGCCGCGCCGCCACGACCCGGGCGACCGCCCGCCCGGCCGCGTCCATCATCGCCTCGACACCGTGCCCGCCCGCGGCGGCCTCGGCCTCGATGGCGCGCATCTGCGCGGCGGTGACGACAGGGATCAGCGCGGGCTCCTGGGCGGGCGGGGGCGGCGGCGGGGGCTGGGGCCGATATGATACGATAGCCGGGCCATGCGGACCTCTCGCGCCTGGCGCGTGCGGCTCGCCGTCTGCGCCGCCCTGCTCGCCGCCGCCGTCCTCCGCGCCCCGGCGCACCCCGTCCCGCCCGGCCTCTACCGCGACGAGGCCCACTACGGCCTCGACGGGCTTGCGACGCTGACCGACGGGCCGCGGCTGTGGTACCCCGCCAACAACGGCCGCGAGCCGCTGTTCATCTGGGCGGTCGCGCTGGGCGAGGCCGTTCTCGGGACCGGGCCGTCGGCGACGCCGCAGGGGCGCCTCCTGGCGGTCCGGCTGCCGGCCCTGGCGGCGTCGCTCGTGCTGGTGGCGGCGCTGTTCGCGGCCACGGCCCGCCTGGCCGGCCGCCGCGCCGGGGTGATGGCGGCCGCGCTGGCGGCCGCGCTGCCGTGGGCGGTGCTGCTGGGCCGCACCGGGCTGCGCGCCGGCCTGCTGCCGCCGCTACTGGCGCTGTCCGCCGCGGCCACGCTGCGCGGCCTGGCGATGGCCGACCGCGGCGCCCGCGACGCGGACCGCGCCGGCCAGCGCTGGATCGCCCTGGGCGGCGCGCTCGGCGGGCTGGCGCTCTACAGCTACACGGCCGGCCGCGCCCTGCCGTTGGCGGCGCTGTTGGCGCTGGCGCTGGCGGCGGCCGGGGGCGCAGCGCGCGGGGTGGCCGGTCGCGTCGCTGCGCTCGTCCGCCCGGCCGCCCGGTGGGCCGCCGCCGCCGCGCTCGTCGCGCTGCCGCTGGCCGTGGCGGTGGCCCGAACGCCCGACGCGCTGTGGGGCCGGCTGCGGCAGGTGGCCGTCGTCGATGTCGCCGACGCGGCGCAAGGCGGCGCCGCCGCCGCCGCGCCGGCCGCGCTGCGGGCCAGCGCCGGCCGCACGGCCGGATTGGTGTTCGTCGCCGGCGACCGCATCGCCCGCCACAACCTGCCGTGGCGGCCGGTGTTCGGGCCGCTGGCCGCGGCGCTGTGGCTCGCCGGCCTGGCGGTCGCGGCCGCCGGGCTGCGCCCCACCGCGCCGCCGCGCCGCCGTCGCGCCGCGGCCACCGTGGTGGCGGCGACCGCGGCCTTCGCCCTGCCGACGGCGCTGGCGGCCGACGCGCCGCACTTCCTGCGGGCGGTGGGCCTGCTGCCGGCGCTCGTGGCGACGGCGGCGGTTGGCGGGGCGGGCGTCGTGGGCTGGTCCCGGCGCCGCCTTGGGCGGCCGGGCGCCGCCGCCGCCTGGGCGTTCGTGGTGCTGGCCGTGGCGCTGGAGGCGCGGGCCGTGCTGCGCTACGACGCCGCGCTGCAGGCAGGCCGCGCGGCCGATCCGCGCGCCGCGCGCACCGTGCCGGTCGTGCCCGACGGCGATGCGGGTGCGCCCGACCGGCCGCCGCCGCCCGACGAGGCCTGGGCGCGCGCCTACCACGCCTTCGACGGCCCGGCGACGGCCCTGGCGATCGACGTCGCCGCCGACGTGGCGCGCGGCGGCGACGTCGGCCGCGTCTGGCTCGACCGCCGGCTGCGCGACGGCTGGGCCAGCGTGCCATACCTGGCGCCGATCGACGCCGTGACGCTCACCGACCCCTACGATCCGATCCTGGCCGCGGACGGCGTGGCGTACGTCGTCCCCTACGGCCTGCGCCTCGACGAGGTCTGGGCGGCGCTGCCGAGCGCGGCCGGCCTGACGTTCGAGGCGGCCGTGCCCGAGCGCGGCGACCAGGCGCCCCGGGCCAGCCCGCTGTACGTGCGGGTGACAGGCCCGCGCGCCGGCGATCTCCCGCGGCCCGCCACCCGTTCGGCGTCCGTCGCGTTCGCCGGCGGGCCGGAGCTGCGGGACGCCGCCGTCTGGACCGCGACCCCGGCGGACCCGGCGGCCGCCGCGGCCGGCTACGTCGACCTCCACGTCGCGACGCGCTGGCGCCGCCTGCCGGCGCCCGCCGACCCCGCCGCCCCGCCGCCCGCCGGCGACGCCACCCTCTACGTCCACGTCGTCGACGCCGCCGGCCGCCGCGTCGACGACGGCGGCGACGCGCCGTTGGGGCAGGGGATCTACCCGCTGGCGCGCTGGCGGCCCGGCGACGAGGTCGTCGAGCGGCGGACGGTGCGGCTGGCGCCGCGGACGGGCGCCGTCCGCGTCGTCGTCGGGCTGTACGCGGGCGACCCGTCGGCGCCGCTGGGGCCGGCGGGCAGTAGCGAGGCGCACTCGAACGCAGGCGATCAGCGTGCAGTTGAGGTCGGTCGGATACCGTAGAGAGCACTCAGGGATCGAGTCCAACGAGGTAACCCGTGATCGGGAAGAAGAGCGTGCGACCCCAGGAAGGCAGCGGACTCGCGGTCACGCCCCAGTCGGCGTTCCCCTCGGCCGCAGCGTCATCTGTCAGGCGGGTCACGCCACTGCCGTCAGCGAACATCCAATAGAGATTGGAGTCGCCATCGCGGTCGCTCCCGAACAGGACCCTCGTCCCGTCCGGCGACCAAGCCGGGTCGCCGTCGGCCGCCGCGTTGCGGGTCACGTTGGTTTGCCCGCTGCCGTCGGCGTTCATCACGACGATCTCGGGGTTGCCGTCGCGTATGCCGGTGAAGGCGATCTTCGTGCCATCGGGCGACCAGGCCGGGACACCATCGGCTGTCGGATGCTCGACTAGAATCGTCTGTTCGCTGCCGTCGGAGTTCATGACGTAGATTTCCCAGTTCCCTCCGTCGCGATTCGTGCTGAAGGCGATCTTCCTCCCGTCCGGTGACCAGGTCGGGCTCACGTCGAACGACCGGTTGTTCGTTAGGTTCACCTGCCCGCTGCCGTCGGCGTTCATCACGTGGATGTCGACGTTACCGTCGCGTCCACTCACGATGGCGAGCTTCGTCCCGTCGGGAGACCAGGAGGGAGCGCTGTTGTCGCCATACTGCTGCAGCGGGTTATTCGTCAGGCGGGTTTGGACGCTGCCGTCGGCGTACATGGCGTAGACCTCGGGGTAGTCATTGCTGCGACCCGACACGAAGGCGACCTTTGTCCCGTCGGGGGACAAGTCCGGCGAGGTGTCACTTGCCAAGTCGCGGGTGAGGCGGACCCGCCCGCTCCCGTCGGCGCGCATCGCGTAGATATCTACATCGTAGAAGTCACGCTGGACCTGAAACACGATCGTTTCGTCGCGTCCGAGGGCATGCGCGCGGGACGGGGCCGCAGGCGGTCGATCGCTCAGGGACCATCCTCCAATGGCCAGCGCCAGGAGTGCTGCTCGGCACAGTGCCACACCAGGTCTGCGGCGCTTCCGCCCGCGAAACTCCGGAGTCGCGCGGGCGCGCGCCACGCAGGTCAAGGCGGATTCAGCGGCCGCCCGGTCAGAGCAGGCCGCGCCCCTCCCAACGAGTTGTCGGTGAACCGTCATGAGGGTTCCTTTCGCCACGCGCATGGACTGTGGTCAGACCAGCCCGACGGCCCTCGAGAGCTGCAAGTACTGCCGCGCCGCCCCCCGCGATCAGGCCCCGTGCGCCGCGAACCAGGCCAGGGTGTCGTTCCAGGCCTGGGTGGCCTGGGCCTCGTTGTAGCGCTCGCCGGTGTCGTTGTGGAAGGCGTGGTTGACGCCGGGGTAGACCTTGAGCTCGTAGGTCGCGCCGGCGGCCTTGAGGGCGGCCTCCAGGTCGGCGATGCCGGCGTTGATGCGCTCGTCCTGCTCGGCGTAGACGCCCAGGACGGCGGCGCGGATGTTGGGCACGGCGGCCAGGTCGGGCGCCGGGCCGTAGAAGGGCGCGGCGGCCTTGAGGTCGGCCAGCTGCGTCGCCACGCGCCAGGTGATGCCGCCGCCGAAGCAGTAGCCGGTCATCGCCAGCCGGGCCGGGTCGACGTCGGGCTGGGCCTTGAGCACCTCGGCCGCGGCCAGGAAGTCGCCGACGTGCCGCTCGGGGCCGGCGTCGGTCAGCATGCCGGGGACGGCGTCGCGGTCGAGCGTCGCCGTGCCGCCCTCGCGCGACAGGAGGTCGAGGGCCAGCGCCACGTAGCCCGCCTTGGCGAAGCGGCGCGCCACGTCCTCGATGTGCGGCGTCAGGCCGCGGTTCTCGTGGCAGACCAGCACGCCGGGGTAGGTGCCGGCCGCCGACGGGCGGGCCAGGTAGCCCGTGACCATCGTCCCGCCGCTGTCGATCGTCGTCGTCGCCGCCTGGACGGCCGGGTCGTCGGCCGCCACCGACAGCGGGCTGCGCGGCCCCGTCGTCGGCGCCGAGGTCGGGGCGGCCGTGCCGGCCGCGGTGGCGGCGGCGAGGGCGGCCGTCGCCGTCGACTCCGGCTCCGGGATGGCGTCGGTGGGCGCCGGCAGCTCGCTGGGCGTGCAGCCGAGCGCCACCATCGCCGGGACGGCGGCGGCCATGCTGCCGGTGATGAAGGCTACCCGCCGCACGAACGTGCGCCGGCTGATCAGGCCTTCGCGGTAGTCGTCGTAGAACTCCTCGAGGAGGTACTGCTCGAGCACCTGGCGATCGCTCATCGTGTCTGCTCCTGGGCACGGTGCGCACCGCCGCCGCGGCGCCGATCGGGCGTGGGCGGAGTCTAGCGACCGTGGCGGGCGTGGCGCAAACGGCCTCGGCCGACCGTCCCGCGGCCGGCCGGCGGCGGCAACCGCGGTACACTTGCCGCCATGCCCGCCCGCGCCGACCGCCCCGTCCCGCCGCCGTGCCGCGCCCTGCGCCGGCGGGCCCGCGCCGCCGCCGCGCTGGCGGCCGCCGCGTGCGCCGCGGTCGCGGCGTCGCTCGGGCGGCCGGCCGCCGCCCAGGACGATCGACCCGCGGCCGTCCACTGCCCCGACAACCGCCTCGTCAACCCCGGCTTCGACGCCGGCTTCAGCGTCCGCGACCGCCCCGACGCCGTCGTCGGCCGCGGCTGGTCGCCGTGGTACGACGTGGCGCAGACGGGCGGGCTCACCGCGCCCTCGTTCGCGCCGCGGCGCTGGGACGAGGCGCTGCTGGTGGTGCCGTTCGGCACCTGGCTGCAGGAGCTGGGCAGCGACGTCGTGCCGCACATCGGCGGGCTGTGGCAGCAGGTGCGCGTGCCGGCCGACGTCCAAGTCCAGGCCTCGATCTGGGGCTACGCCTGGTCGAGCAGCGGCGACCAGGCCTTGGTCTCGACCCCGCCGGGCACTTACGCCATGACGCTCGGCCTCGACCCGACCGGCGGCTCCGACCCGCGCGCGCCGACGGTGGCCTGGACGGCGCCGGTGACCGCCACCGACCGCTGGGTGCCGCTGGCGATCGACGTCGTCAGCCCCGGGCCGCGCGTCACGCTGTTCGTGCGCGGCCAGCCGCTGGTGCCGCTCAAGCACATGGTCTCGCGCTGGGACGGCGCGTGCCTGCGCGTGGCCGGCGGCGCGTTCGCGCCGCGCGCCGCCCTGCCGCCGACGCCGCGCCCGACGCCGACGCCCGATCCGCGCCGCCCGGCGCCGACCGAGGACCCGGTGTTCGGCCTGCTGCGCGGCACGGCGATGGCCGTCGCCGTCGAGGCCGCCGCCACCGCCCGCGCCCCCGGCGCCCGCGACGCGATGAGCGGCGCGCTGGCCGCCGGCCCCGCGGCCGGCCTCGGCCTGCCGCGCCCGGCGCCGACGCCGCTCGGCGCCCCGCTGGCCGACGTCCCGGTGGCGGTCTCGCCGCTGGAGCGCATCGTCGACCACATCGGCCTCGTCGCCCTGGCGCTGGCCGCGTTCGCCGGCGGCGCGCTGGCCGGGCTGGCCGGGGCGGTCGACCGGCTGCGGGGTCGGACGCGATGATCGATCCGAGCCGGCGGACGGCGTTCGCCGGGCGCCTCGCCGCCGGCGCGGCGCGCGGGCTCGCCGCGGCGCGCCGGGCCGGAGCGGGCGCCGGACGACGGCTCGGTCCGGTGGCCGCGCGGGCGCGGGCGCGGCTGCGCCGGCGCGGCGCCCGGCTCACCGCGGCCGGCCGGGCGCTGGGCGGCTACGGGCCGGCGGCGCTCGTGGTGGCGCTGGCGCTGGCGGCGGTCTGGCCGGCCGTCACGGCGCCGGGCCTCATCGCCACCCGCGCCGGCGGCGACAGCCCGTTCCTGCTGCAGCGGGTCCACGAGATGGCGCTGGCGCTGCGCGCCGGGCACGTCCCGCCGCGCTGGATGCCCGACGCCGCGTTCGGACTGGGCTACCCGTTCTGGAACTACTACGCCCCGCTGGCCTACCTGGCCGCTGGCGCGATCGCGCTGCTGGGCGGCGGCGTCGTCGGAGCGATCAAGCTGACCCAGGCGGCGTGCTTCGTCGCCGCCGCCCTCGGCGCCTACCGGCTCGGCCGCGCCACCTGGGGCACCGCCGCGGCCGGTACGGCCGCCGCCGCCGTGGCCACGTTCGCGCCGTACCACCTCTTGAACGTCTACGTCCGGGGCGATGCCCTGGCCGAGCTGGCCGCCTACGCCGTGGCGCCGTGGCTGCTCGTCGGCATCGACGACGTCGTCGTCCGGCCGACGGCGCGCGGCGCCGCGCGGCTGGCCGTGCTGGCGGCGGCGCTGCCGCTGGCCCACAACGTCTCGGCGCTGCTCTACGCGCCGCTGGCGCTGCTCTTCGCGCTGTGGCGGCTCGACACGCGCCGCCGGCTGCGGCGCACGGCGGCGGCCGGACCGGTCGTTGCGGGCGGCGAAGCGGCCCTGGCGTCGGCGGGTGTCGCTCCGGCGGCCGACGGGGCGGCCGTGGGGCCCCGGGCACTCGCGTCGCTCGCGGGCGAGGCGTCGACCACCGCGGCCGCGGCCGGCGGCCGTCGCCCGATCGCGCCGCCGGCGGTCGCGACCTCGTCGCGCACCGTGCCGCCCGGCAGCGCGATGGACCGCGCCGTGGCGATGGCCGATGCCTGGCGGGTCGGCCTCGAGTGGCGCGGCTGGCGGCTGTGGCGGGCGGCCGGATCGCCGCTGGGCGCCCTGTCCGCCGCGGCGGTGCTGGGTGCGGGCCTGGCGGCGTGGTTCTGGGTGCCGGCCCTCGTCGAGCAGCGGGCGGTGCAGCTGGCCGGCAACACGAGCGGCTTCTTCGACTTTCGCAACCACTTCCTGGCGGTGGTCGACCTCGAGCCCGTCCTCGGTCCGCGCGGCGACGCCAGCGGACCGATCGGCCTGGCGCGCAGCCTGGTGGCCGGCCCGGCGCTGCTCGAAGCCGCCGCCTTCGTCGACTACGGCACCGACGGCGGCGTGCCGGCCACCACCGGCCTGGCCGTGCTCGCCGTGGCGCTGGCGGGCGCGGCCGTGGCGACGCGGGCGCGCCCGCGTCGGGCGGCGCTGGCGTTCTGGGGCGTGGCGGCCGCGGCGGCCACGCTGCTGACGACGGCGCTGTCGTGGCCGGTCTGGGCGGCGCTCGAGCCGCTGGCGTGGGTGCAGTTCCCGTGGCGCTGGCTCAACGTCCAGGCCCTGGCGCTGGCGGTGCTGGCCGGCGGCCTCGGCGCCGGGCCGGGCGGCGCGCG
The DNA here is from genome assembly GCA_964651245.1 of uncultured Anaerolineales bacterium. Lineage (GTDB taxonomy): Bacteria > Chloroflexota > Anaerolineae > Epilineales > Epilineaceae > Avedoeria. Next base: position 29,873 of record CAZYVI010000024.1, read on the forward strand.
GCGCGGGCGCTGGGCGGCGGTGCTGGCGGCCGGCGCAGCGGTGGCGGCGGCCGGCCTCGGCCGGCTGCCGATCGAGGTGCTGCCCATCGACCAGCCGACGCGCGCCGATCTCGAGGCGTTCGAGCACTTCAGCGGCAACCTGGGCACGACGGTGCGCGGCGAGTACGTGCCGTGGGCCGTCAGCCCGCGGCCGGCCTCGAGCGTCCACGCCGTGGCCGGCCTGCGCGTCGGTCCGCGCGCCGTCGACAGCGCCGTGGTCGAGGCGACCTTGGTGCGCGACGGCATCGCGCGGCAGACCTGGCAGGTCGACATCGCCGGCGAGGCGCCGCGCACGCTGGCATGGCCGCTGTGGTGGTTCCCGGGCTGGCTGGCCACCGTCGACGACGGGCCGCCGCGCGCCACGGCGGCGCTCGACGGCAGCGGCTGGCTCACGGCCGAGGTGCCGCCCGGCCGCCACCTGGTCACCCTCGCGCTGCAGCGCACCACGGTCCGGGCGGTGGCCGAGGTGGTGTCGCTGCTGGCGCTCGGCCTGGTGGCGGTGCTGTGGCTCAGCGGCCGCGGCCCGCTCCGGCTCGGCCGCCGCGCGGCGGGCCTCGTCCTCGGCCTGGCCGGGGCGGTGCTGGTGGCGCGCGCGCTGCCGCTGGGCGCCCGCAGCGGGCTGACGACGCTCGACTGGCCGCGGATGCCGTACCCGCACGGCAACCCCGACGGCCTGCGCTTCGGCCCGAACCGGCTCGTCGGCGCCCGCTTCGAGGGCGTCGACGATGCGTCGGCGCCGATCGACGCCGGCGGCGCCCTGTCGATCGCCCTCGATTGGGAGGCGCCGGCCGCCGGCCAGACGGCGACGCTGGCCCTGGCCAGCCCGGCCGACGCGCCGCTGGGCCTCGACGAGGACTGGTCGACGGCCCAGGAGCCGGTCACGACCACGGTCGGGGCGACGCTGCCGGTCCCGCCGGAGACGCCGGGCGGGCTGTGGTTCGTGCGGCTCACGGTGCGCGACGAACGGGGCGCGCCGGTGCCGGCCACGAACGCCGCCGGCCACCGGCTCGACGCGGTCTACCTCGGCCCGCTGCGGATCCGGCCCGTCGAGCGCTCGCCGGCCACGCCGCCGGCCGGGCCGGTCCTCGACACCGGCGCCGTCGCGCTCGACGAGGTCCGATGGGCGCAGGCCGACGACCGGCTGGCGCTGCGCCTCACCTGGCGGGCCGAGCAGTTCTTGACGGCCGACTTCAAGACGTCCGTCCGCCTCCTGCGCGGCGGCGAGCCCATCGCGCAGCCGGACGGCGCCGGCCCGGTGCAGGTCGACCAGGTCCCCGGCTACGGCGCGAACCCGCCGACGGCCTGGCCCGTGGCGCGCCCGGTCGAGGACCGCCGCTGGCTGCGGCTGCCGCCCGACCTGTCGGCGGGCAACGACTACCAGCTCGACATCGTCGTCTACGACGCCTGGACCGCCGCCGAGCTCGGCCGTGGCCGGGTCGAGGGCGTCGTGCTGGAAGCGGTCCCGGCCGGGCGGTAGGCCGGCCAGGGGTCGATCGTCGACCGCCGGAATCGACCCGCTCGGACCCGCCGCGCGCGCGCCACCGCCTTGCCCCCTGTCGTCCTGCCGCGTATCGTGCCCCGCGCGGCGGCCTGCTGCGTCTGGCCTGCCCCGCCGTGTCGGGCCCGACCCGCGGGCCGGTGGGCGATGTCCACCGCCGCCGCCTTCGAGGGTTGTGTACGGCACGAGCCGCCAAGGAGCCCGCGATGCCTCCCGCCCGACCGCTGCTGACCGCCGCCGCGCGCGCCGTTCGCGTCGCCGCGGTCGTCGTCGTGGCCGCGGCCGCCGGCTTCGGCGGGCCCGGCCCGCTGCCGCCGGCCGCGGCCCAGGGCGGGCCGACGGTCACCTTCGTCGGCCGCTGGCCGCTGGCCGCGGGCGGGACGACGTCGATGCAGGGGCTCTGCCCGGTCTACGCGCCGTTCGGCGGCTTGGTGGGGGCGGGCTTCGACGCCACCGGAGAACTCTACGCGGTGGTGCGCTGCGGACCGCGCACGCACCTGGCGCGCGTGTCCGCCGCCGGCGTCGTCACCGGGCTGGGGATGCTGCCCGGCCAGCCGCGGGCGGCGACGGTCGATCCCGTCACGCGCCGGCTCATCGTCGCCGACGAGACGTCGGGCGGCCGCTACGGCGTCAAGGCCCTGCCGCTGAACGGCAGCCCGATGCCGGAGCGCACCTGGAACGCCGCCGGCAACGCCACCGATCCCGACTCGCTGCCGGGCGCGATGGCCGCCACCGCCCAGGGCGCGGTCGTGGCCTTCAGCCGCAACGGCGTGGCCCGCTACGGCCCGGGCGCCGAGCGGACGTCGACCTGGCCGGTGCGCGGCGCCGACGGCACGGCGGTGCTGCCGGGCGAGGTGGCCGTCGATCGGGCCGGCGCGATCTACCTGACCGGCTTCGGCCTGCCGGGCATCGCCAAGTTCGACGCCCTCGGCCGCCGCGACGCGGGCTTCGCCGTGGCGGGCGCGGCGCCGGGCGCCCCGGTGGCCGGCTACGCCCTCGATGACCAGCTGGCGTCCCTCGAGCCCGCCGCGGGCGGCGGGCTGGCGGCGCGCTTCTTCGCCCCCGACGGCCAGACGCTGGCCGTGCGGCCGGTCGACCGGCGCCTGACCGACGCCGGGCAGGCGTACCTTGCCGTCGGCCCGGGCGGGGACTACGCCGTCCTCCAGTCGGTCGGGATCCTCCAGCTGGCCCTTCACGCTGCCGACGGCACGCTGCGGGCCTTTGTGGACGGCGCGCCGCCGGCGCGGCCGTTCCGCCTGGCGCCGCGCGTCGCCACGCGCGGCGGGCAGGTGGCGGCGATGGTGCAGCCCGGAATGGTCGCCCGCTTCGCGCCGGACGGGACGGCCCGCTCGGCCGTGTCGGCGCCCGGCGGCCTCGACGACCTCGACGTGCTCGACGGCGGCGACGTCGTCGCGCGGTCCCCGGTCAGCGCGACGGCGCTGACGAGCCGCGTCCAACGGCTGGCCGCCGACGGCACGGCGCGCTGGTCGACCGAGCTGCCGGGCGGGTCCGGGGCGATCAGCGCCTACGGCGAGCGGATCTTCGCCTTGTCGGCCGACGACGCCGTCGTGACCGTCCTTGATGCGGCCGACGGCCGCGCGCTGGGCCGGATCGACGTGAGCGGCGGAGATGGCCTGCTGCCGACCGATGTGTCGGCCGGTCCGCGCGGCGTGGCGGTCATCGACGCTGCCGGCGACCGGCTCGAGGTTTGGGACGAGGCGGTGCCGTTCCGCCCGGCCCACCGCGTCGACCTGACGCTGGCCAGCATCGACGCCCGCATCGCCGCCGGCCCGGCCGGCTTGACGGCGGTGCTGGCGGCGTGGGACGACGGCGGCGGCGCGGTGGCCAACACGGTGCGCATCGTCGATGCCGCCGGCGCCGTCGTCTGGGACCTGGCGCGCGACGGCGGCGTCGTCGATGCGCTGTCGTGGCCGGCCGACGTGGCGTTCGGCGCCGACGGCCGGCTGGCGGTGCTGTTGGCGTCGCCGACCAGCCAGGGCCCGGCGTCGGTCGCGGTGTTCGACGTCGCCGTCGACCCGGCCGCGCCGCCGCCGACGCCGCGCCCCCTGCCGCCGCCGCCGCCGGCCAACGACGGCCCGTGCCGCGTCGACGGCGACAAGACGGCCGCGCCGCCCGAGATCTGGCTGGGCGAGACGGTGACGGTGACGCTGACGCTCGAGCGCGCCTGCCCCGACGTCGAGACCGTGGCCGACATCGTCCTCGTCGTCGACGTCTCGGGCTCGATGGCCGGCGGCAAGGAGCGCGGCGCGGCCAACGCCGTGCGGGCCTTCGTCGACGACATCGACCTCACGCGGCATCGGATCGGCTTGGTGACGTTCAGCCAGATCGTCCGGCTCGTCCACCCCTTGTCCGACGACCCGGCCGTGGTGCGCGACGTGCCCAACAGCTACGGCGCCAGCGGTGGGACCGACATCGCCGCCGCGCTCGTCGAGGCCGACGCGCACCTGGCGCAGCAGGCACGGACCGAGGCGCGGCAGGTGATCCTGCTGGTCACCGACGGCGTCTCGGCCCAGGAGCCGGCGCTGGCGGCGGCGGCCGCGGCGCGGCGGCGCGGCGTCCGGATCTTCACCGTCGGCGTCGCCGGCGCCGACAACGCCCTGCTGCGGCGCATCGCGGCCCGGCCCGAGCAGCACTTCAGCCGGCTGCGGCCCGAGGACCTGCCGGCGCTCTACCGCCAGCTGGCGACGCTCATCGCCTCGGGCGCCGGCGCGGCCGTGCTGGACGACGTCCTCGGCCCCGACGTCGAGCTGGTGCCGGCCACATTCAACCGCGCGCCCGAGATCGCGTTCGGCGCCGGGCTGCGCTGGGGCTTCGGCGTCGACTTCGCGGCGCCGATCACGCTGACCTACCAGGTCCGGCCGCGGCGCACCGGCATCGTGCCGACGAACACCTCGGCCTGGTTCGACTTCGTCGACGGCGACGGCGTCGTCCGCCGCTTCACCTACCCGGTGCCCGAGGTCCTGGTGCGCGCGCCGACCCCGACGCCGCTGCCGCCCACGCCGACGCCGCCGCCGACGCCCACGCCCGAGCCGCGGCCGATCTACCTGCCGATCGCGCTGCGCGAGGCGGCCTGCCTGCCCTCGGCGCGCCACGTCGACGTCGCGCTGGTGATCGACGCCTCGACGAGCATGCGCGACGCGGCGCCGTCGGGCCGGCCGAAGATCGAGGTGGCGCTCGACGGCGTGCGCGGCTTCCTGGCCGCCCTCGACCTGCCGGGCGACGGCGCCGGGCCGCCCGAGGCGGGCGACCGGGCGGCGATCGTGGCCTTCCACGCCGGCGCGACGCTGCTGCAGCCCCTGACGGCCGACCGCGCCGCCTTGGAGCAGGCGCTGGCGGCGGTCGCGGTGGCGCCGCAGACCTGCATCGCCTGCGGCCTCGAGGCAGCCGTGGCCGCCCTGGCTGGCGCGCGCCGCGGGCCGGCCCACACGCCGGCCCTCGTGCTGCTCACCGACGGCCGCTCCAACCCGCGCCCGATCGCCGACGCCGAGGCCGTCGCCGCCGACGCCCGCGCGTCCGGCATCGTCGTCTTCACGATCGCCCTCGGCGACGACGTCGAGGCCGAGGCGCTGGCGCGCATGGCGTCGCAACCGGCCTACGCCTACCGCGCCCCGTCCGCCGACGACCTGGCGGCGATCTACGCCGCCGTGGCGGGGGCGATCCCGTGCCCGGCGGGGGCGCACTGGGGCGGGCGGTAGGGCCGTTCCGGCGCCGGACCGCTCGCCCGCTGTCCGCCGGCCGTCAGCCGGACGTCGCGGCGCGCCAGGCGGCCAGGTTGGCGTCGATCTGGCGCTCGTGGAGGAGGTCGTGGCCGGCGATGGCGCCGTAGAGGGCGGCCAGGCTCTCGGGGCCGCGCTCGCCGTGCACCCCCCACCGGGCGCGCTCCTCGGGCGTCGTCTGCGCCAGGAAGACCACGTTGACGGCCTTGAGCGCCCGGAGGTGGTCGAGCAGCGCCGGCGCCGGCCAGGTGCGCTCGGGGGTCAGCGGCGTCCAGCGCTCCTGGTCGTAGCCGGCGATCGGCGCGCCCGGCTGGGCGACGATGCTCCGGTAGCGGTAGCCGTAGACGATCTCGGAGTGGACGAGGTGGGCCAGCACCTCGCGCGTCGACCACTCGCCCGGCGCCGGCCGGAAGTCGAGCGCGGCCTCGGGCAGGCCGTCGAGCGCGGCCGCCAGCCGGTCGGGCAGCCCGCGCTGCAGCGCCAGCGGGTCGCGGTCGCCGACGAGCGCGATCTCGTCACGCAGGATCGGGTGGCAGTGGGCGGGGTCGACCGGGCCGTAGGACGTCTCGATCACGCGGCGGCTCCTGGGGGCGGGCGGCGGCGCCCGGCTCGTGCGGCGCCGGTCAAGGATAGACGACGGCGCGCTGCCCCTGCCCCTGCCGCGCCCGCTCGCCGTCGGTGACGGGCAGCGGCTCCAGCGAGAACGCGTCGTAGACCCCGACGGTGACGGTGAAGGGGCCGTCGTGGCCGGCGGCCGCGGGCGGCAGGGCGATGCGGTGGCGGTCGCGGATCACCATCCCCGGCAGCCACTTCAGCGTCGGGATCGCCCCCAGCGCCGGCGTGCCGTCGTGCTGGGCGCGCCAGGCGCCGTCGCCGGCCGCGGCCTGGACGCTGACGGTGTAATCCGACGCCCAGGGACGGCCGTCGGCGCGCCAGGCGAGGTCGACGACGAGCTCGGCGGCGGTGCGGCGGACGGTGGTGCGGAGGAGGGACATCGCGCTGCCGAACGGGATGGCGCCGGGCGGCGGTGGCGGGTCGGACAGGCGGTACGCATTCGACAGCCCCGGCGGAACGGCGCGAATCGCCGTGCCGCCGTCGACCACCGTGGCGGCATCCGCGGACACGCGCACCACGCTCAGGCGCTGCGGGCCATCGGGCCCCGAACGGTACAGGCCGAGGACGAGAGCCAGCTCGTCCTCGGCGCCGACGCCGCGATCCGGCTGCAAGGGAAGCCACACGTCGTAGCGCGCCGATCCGTCGCCAGCGACGCCGAGCGGTGCGCCGAGCGGTCGATCCGCCTGGCCGACGACGCCGCCGGCGCCCGACAGCTGGGCGAAGGCGGTTACGTGGGCGGCGGCGTCGCTCGACGGTGCTGTGGTCTTCCAACCGACGATCAAGCCCTGGACGTGATCCATCACGACGAGCTGGTGAATCGACCAGCGCCGTTCACCGTCCTGCAGCTCGGCGTCGAGGGCGACGGACCTCGTGGCTTCCTCGCGACAGATGGCGACGGTGCGACCGGCAACCCCCGCTCGCCAGAACGGGCTGTGCGGGACGGGCTCGACGACCACGCCTGCGTCGTTCAACTCGCGCGGCCGGTTCGTCAGCATGACGACGCCGCGCTCCATCGCCGCCTCGGCCGCCTTCCGCCACGTCAGGCCGATGGGGTCGCCGGTGGCGAAGTCGGGGTGGACGTAGACGATCGGCGCGCCCGTCGCCGTGACGTAGGGCGCGTCGCCGGCGACGTCGGACCGCCGGCCGGCGAGCCAGAGGGGTGTCGCGTAGTGCCAGTTGGCGAGGATCGTCGACCCGGTCGGTAGACACGCCGACTCGACGCCGATACGGGTCACGCCCCGGAGGTCCGGGACGGCAGCCGCGACAGCGTGCAGCTGCGCGACGCGAAGTCCGACCGCAAGGATGAGTACGAGGCCGGCGACGACGGCGAGATGCCCGCGGCGGCCCCCGCCCCCCGATGCCCTCCCCCCAGTGGGCGGGAGGGGGAGGTCGCGCAGCCGGTGGATGACGACGGCGGCGCCGGCGCCGGCCGCGATCGCCATCGCCACGTAGGCCGGCAGGAGGTATTCCATCGTCTGGGGGGCCCGGTACGTCATCGCCAGCCAGCCGACGACAAGCACCGTGCCGACGACGGCAACCGCCGCGGCGCGGCGGCGGGCGACGAGCCAGGCGGCGCCGATCGCGATCAGCGCGAGCGCTGGGAGGGTGAACTGGAGCGTGAGGATGTTGGCCAGCACCAGGAGCCGGTCGCCCAGGTCGCGGGCGCCGGTGATGGCCAGCATGTCGCCGCGGAAGCCGGCCGCGGTCACGTGGCGCCAGAGGCCGCCGGCCGTGGCCAGGTCGGCCGGGGCGAGCGGGGCGCCCTGGGCGGCGCGGAGCGGAAGGTAGGCCAGCGGCGCGAGGCCGGCGACGGCGGCCGCGAGGCAGGCGCCAGCGAGCCGTGTGTCGCGCAGCACGGCGGGGCGGCGGAGGACGACGGCGAGGCCAACGGGCAGCGCGAGCGCGGCCAGCGTCGGGTGGTGGCCGGCGGCGAGGGCGAGGACGAAGGCCAGGGCGACGAGCGGACGGCGCGGCGGCGCGCCATCGCGGTCGGCTCCCGCCAGCCAGGCCAGGGTCAGGCCCAGCAGCAGGGCCGTGAAGAGCGCCGTCGCCATCCGGATGTTCGCCACCAGCGCCTGCGCCGCAAACGTCGGCGCAACGGCCAATTGCACCGCGGCGACGGCGCCCGCGACCCACGTCCCGCCCAGCCGCGCCGCCGCGCGGAACACCACGACCAGCGTCGCCGCGGCCAGCACCATCGAGAAGGCGTTGACGGCCCAAGGCCAGCCCGGGTTCCACGCGTACGATACGTTGCGCAGCGGCCACGTCGCCCGGATCGCGCGGCCGAAGAGGTGCGCCGCGAGCGTGTAGAGCGGGTACCCCGGCGGGTGGGCCACGCCCAGGTCGCGGGCGACGAGCTGGAACTCGCCGGCGTCGGCGGGTTGGGCGCCTTCCGGGACGAAGGCCAGGCCGATCGCGAGGAGGACGAGGAGCGCAAGGACGGCCGCCGAGGCGGCGGTCTTCTTCGCGACGCCCGTGACGAAGCCCGTCACCGGATGGCCGCGTGCCTCGACGCTACGCCCCGTACCCTTCGAGCAGCTGGGTGAGCGTGCGCATGAACGGGTCGGCCGTGCCGCCGTCGAGGATGCGGTGGTCGAACGTCAGCGCCAGGTACATCATCGGCCGGATCGCGATCTGGTCGCCGTACGGCGACTCGACGACGACGACGCGCTTCTTGATCGCCCCGGTGCCCAGGATGGCGCACTGGGGCTGGTTGATGACCGGCGTGCCGAACAGGCTGCCCAGCGTGCCGTAGTTCGTGATCGTGAACGTGCCGCCGGCGATGTCGTCGGGCTTGAGCGCGCCGGCGCGGGCGCGGCCGGCCAGGTCGTTCACGTCGGCCGCAATACCCGTCAGGCTCTTCGTGTTCGCCTGCTTGATGACCGGCACGATGAGCCCGTCCGGGATCGCCACCGCCAGGCCGATGTGGATGTCGCGGTGAACCCGCACGCCCTCCTCGGTCCACGAGCTGTTCACCAGCGGGTGCGCCGCCAGCGCCTGGGCCACGCAGTCGACGATGATCGCCGTCACCGTCAGCCGGCCGCCGCGGGCGGCGATCGCGTCCTTCTGGGCCGCGTAGGCGGCCATCACGGCGCTCATGTCCACCTCGTGGACCGTCGTGACGTGCGGCGAGGTCTGCTTGCTCTTCACCATGTGGTCGGCGATGAGCCGCCGCAGCCGCGTCAGCGGCATCACCTCGCCCAGGAACTCCGCCGCGCCGCCCGCCGGGGCGGGCGCGGCCGCCGGCGACGGCGTGGCGGTAGGCGTGATCGCCGGCGCGGACGGCGTCGCAGCCGCAGGCGCCGCGGTCGCCGTGGTCGCCGCCACCGCCGCCATCCCGCCTGCCGCCACGAACCGCTCGACGTCGCGCGACGTGATCCGGCCGTCCTGGCCGGTGCCGGCCACGTAGCGCAGGTCGACGCCGTGCTCGGCCGCCAGGCGGGCGACGCGCGGGCTGATGAAGCCGAGGTTGCGCGCCGGGTCGGGCACGGCGGCGGCCGCTGGGGCGGGGTGCGCTTCGGGCGCCGACGCCGCGTTCGTCGCGGCTTCGCCGAGACGCCCGTCGCCCGTCGCGCCGGCGGCGATCGCGCGCTCGACGTCCTCGCGCCGCACCTGGCCGCCCGGGCCGGTGCCGGCCAGCGCGGCGGCGTCGATGCCGTGCTCGGCCGCCACGCGGGCGGCCACGCTCGAGACGCGCGCCGCCCCGTCGGCGGCCGGAGCGGCGGTCGGGGTGCGATCGGCCGCGCCGGCGGCGGGCGCAGCGTCCGCGGCCGCGGCGGTCGCGTCGGGGCTGTCGGCCGCCGCGACCGGCGGCGCCTCGCCGGCCGCGCCGATCAGCGCCAGCACGGCGCCCACCTTCACGACCTCGCCCTCGGCGGCCACGATCTGGAGCACCGTGCCGGCCTCGGACGCCGTCACCTCGGTATCGACCTTGTCGGTGATCACCTCGAGCAGCGGCTCGTACTTGGCCACCGGGTCGCCGACCTGCTTGAGCCAGCGGCCGACGGTGCCTTCGTGGACGCTCTCGCCGAGCTGGGGCATGCGGACCTCGGTGGCCATCGGGCGCTCCTGGTCGGGTGGGGCCGCGGGGGCCGCAGATCAGGCCTGGACGGCGGCGTAGCGCGCCGCGACCGCGTTCCAGTCGACGACGTTCCACCACGCCGCCAAGTAGTCGGCGCGGCGGTTCTGGTAGTGCAGGTAGTAGGCGTGCTCCCAGACGTCGATGCCCAGCAGCGGGGTGTGACCCTGCATGAGCGGGCTGTCCTGGTTGGCCGTCGAGTAGAGGTGGAGCGCGCCGGCCTCGTCGGCCACCAGCCAGGTCCAGCCGCTGCCGAAGCGGCCCATGCCGCCCGCGTTCACCTTCTCCTTGAGCGCGTCGAACGAGCCGAACGCGCCGTCGATGGCCGCCGCCAACGCGCCCGACGGCGCGCCGCCGCCGCGGGGGCCCATGATCGTCCAGAACAGGCTGTGGTTGTGGTGGCCGCCGCCGTTGTTGCGCACGGCGGTGCGGATGTCCTCCGGCACGTCGTCGATGCGCCGCAGCAGCTCCTCGAGCGACCACGACGCCAGGTCGGGGTGCTTGTCGAGGGCGGCGTTCAGGTTCGTCACGTAGGCCTGGTGGTGCTTGCCGTGATGGATCTCCATCGTCCGGGCGTCGATGTGCGGCTCGAGGGCGTCGAAGGCGTACGGCAGGGCCGGGAGGGTGTGGGGCATGGGGGGGACTCCTTGGGGTGGGGGGGCGGGGGCGGTCGCCGCGCGGGCGCCGCTGATCACGTCGATTCGCCGACCGCCTCGATGAGGGCGTCGAAGTCGGGCAGGTCGGACGGGACCATCTCCTGGATGAAGCTGATGCGCCCTTCGGGGTCGACCACGAAGTTGGCGCGGCCATGGTAGCCGTAGTCGTCGAGGTAGACGCCATAGCGCCGGCCGACCTCGCCCTTGGGATGGAAGTCGGCCAGCAGCGGGTAGGTGATGCCGAGCTGCTTGGCGAACGCGCCGTGGCAGCGGTGGCTGTCGACGCTGATGCCCAGGATCTGGGCGTCGAGCTGCTCGAACTGCGCCAGCTGGTCGACGAAGCAGGCGTGCTCCTCGCTGCAGACGCCGCTGAAGTCGAGCGGGTAGAAGGCCAGCACGACGACCTGGCCGCGGTAGTCGCTGAGCCGCTGCTTCTGGCCGGCGCCGTCGACGAGCTCGAAGTCCGGGGCGCGGTCGGTGACCGACAGGTGCGTCATCGCGTTGCTCTCGGGGGGCGCGGCGCGGTGGAGGTCGGTGCCCGCGCGGGGCCGTGGGCGAGGCGCCGGGTCCGGCCAGGCGGGCCGGGACGGGGCGGCCATTGTAGGAAGCGCCTGGGGCTCAGTCAAGACGGTTGCAGAGGCGGGGCGGACTGCGGAAACTGCCGCGCGCCGCCCGTATCTCGCCCCCGCGCGGGCACGTTAACCACGGATGAGCGCAGTCTGCCACGACTGCGCTGGTTGGCATTGCTTTCGGCGGATCGTCGAGGGCATTCGGGGGATCGGGCCGAGCCCATCGGCCGTCTGGACACACCTGGAGGTCGCTTCGATGTCTCGCAACCGCCTTGTCGTCGCACTCGTGCTCTCCATCACCGCGTTCGGGCTGGGCGGTTGGCTCGGCCAGCGTTCGCTGGCGCAGGCGCAAGAAGCGCCGTCTGTCCAGAAGGCGGGCGAGATCGCCGCCGCGCCGGCGGCCGCCGCGCCCGACGCCGTCACCGGGATCCAGGCCTCGGGCGGGCCGGACTCGTTCGGCTACCGCTGGCAGGACACGAACCCGATCCTCGGCGGCTGCAGCTTCAACTTCATCAACATCGCCACCAGCGGCACGAACATCGGCACCGGCGACGACAGCGTGTTCGCCGGCATCCCGATCGGGTTCAACTTCACGTACTACGGCAGCGTGTTCACGTCGGCCAACGTGTCGACGAACGGCTACATCGCGTTCAACACCACCGGCAGCTCGTTCAGCAACACCTGCCCGCAGCCTGTGTCGCTCAACGACCTCCAGATCAGCCCGTTCTGGGACGACGGCTACGTGTTCTCGCCGTCGTCGCTGCTCTACCAGACGACGGGCGTCGCGCCCAACCGGATCTTCGTCGTGCAGTGGAACAACACCTCGTTCTGCTGCTCCGCGCCGCCGCCGGGCATGACGTACCAGCTGCAGCTGCACGAGACGAGCAACATCATCGCCTTCATGTACCTCGACGTGCAGCAGAGCGCCCGGACCCAGGGCAACTCGGCCACGATCGGCATCGATGGTCCGGTGGCTCTCGGCAACCCGTTCCTGACCTACAGCTGCAACACGGCGGCGGCGACCGGTCCGCTGGTGAACAACTACGGCGTCTTCTTCTTCCCGCCGGGCGTCACGGCGTGCGCCGCCCAGTCGGGCGCCGACCTGGTGATGAGCAAGACCGACACGCCCGACCCGGTCGTGGCCGGCAACAACCTGACGTACGTCCTGACGAGCACGAACAACGGCCCCGGCGCGGCGACGAACGTCCAGATCGTCGACAACCTGCCGGCCGCGGTGCGGTTCGTCTCGGCCACGCCGAGCGCGGGCGGCAGCTGCGTCGTGCCGGCCGTCGGCAGCACCGGCACGGTGACCTGCACCTGGGCCGGGGCGACGAACACCGGCGCCGCCAACGCGCGCAGCGTCACCCTCGTCGTCGCGGTGCCGGCCGACACGCCGTGCTCGCCGGCGATCTGCCCGGGCAGCCCCGGCGCGCCGATCGCGAACACCGCCACGACGTCGTCGGCCACCACCGACCCGACGGCGGCCAACAACAGCGCCACCGCGTCGACGAACGTCCGCGCCGGCGCGGACGTCCTGATCGAGGACCCGATCATCGCCCCACAGCACGAGGACTGCATCGGGGTGGGCGACTACCTGATCATCAGCCAGACGTTCTCGAACACGG
>CAZYVI010000025.1:0-34670 GCA_964651245.1 uncultured Anaerolineales bacterium
GATCTACGACCACTACGCCGCGCCCGTCGTGCCGAACTGCCCCGGCGTCCCCGGCGGCTTCGGCGGACGGTAGCGTGACGGTAGGTCGGGGGCACGCCCGCCCCTGACCGGTCGCCGATCGCAGCGATCGAGCACGGACCCCCTGGGCGGCGCCACGCGGCGCCCCCGGGGGGTCCGTCCTTTTTCGGTTGCCCCGATCAGCAATAATCGGTACAATCGGCGATGCAACGCGGTTGAAACCCGGCGCCGCACGCGCTGCGATGCCGCTCCCAGGAGATCGCCATGCCCGCCCCCTCGACGACCGACGTCGTCGCCCAGCTCTCGGCCGCGCCCTACAAGTGGGGCTTCGTGACCGACATCGAGAGCGACACCGTCCCGCCCGGGCTGGACGAGGGCGTCATCCGCTTCATCTCGGCCAAGAAGGGCGAGCCGGAGTGGCTGCTGGAATGGCGGCTGAAGGCGTACCGCCATTGGCTGACGATGCGCGAGCCGGACTGGCCCAACGTCGAGTGGGTCCGGCCGGACTACCAGGCGATCAGCTACTACGCCGCGCCCAAGAGCTTCGACGATCGTCCCAAGAGCCTCGACGAGATCGACCCGAAGCTGCGCGAGACCTACACCAAGCTGGGCATCCCGCTCGAAGAGCAGCTCGTGCTGGCGGGCGTCGCCGTCGACGCCGTGTTCGACAGCGTCTCCATCGCCACCACCTTCAAGGACAAGCTGGCCGCGCAGGGCATCCTTTTCTGCTCGATGTCCGAGGCGGTGCGCGAGCATGGCGAGCTGGTGCGCCGCTACCTCGGCAGCGTCGTGCCGCCCACCGACAACTTCTTCGCCGCCCTGAACAGCGCGGTCTTCACCGACGGCTCGTTCGTCTACGTCCCCAACGGCGTGCGCTGCCCGCTCGAGCTCAGCACCTACTTCCGCATCAACGCCGCCGCCACCGGCCAGTTCGAGCGCACGCTCATCGTGGCCGACGAAGGCGCGTACGTCAGCTACCTCGAGGGCTGCACGGCGCCGATGCGCGACGAGCACCAGCTGCACGCCGCGGTCGTCGAGCTCGTGGCGCTCGACGACGCCGAGATCAAGTACTCGACGGTGCAGAACTGGTATCCCGGCGACGCCGAGGGGCGGGGCGGGATCTACAACTTCGTGACGAAGCGCGGCGCCTGCAAGGGCGATCGCAGCAAGATCAGCTGGACCCAAGTCGAGACGGGGTCGGCCATCACCTGGAAGTACCCCAGCTGCGTGCTGATCGGCGACGACTCCGTCGGCGAGTTCTACTCGGTGGCGCTGACGAACAACCGCCAGCAGGCCGACACCGGCACGAAGATGATCCACCTGGGCAAGCGCACCCGCAGCACGATCATCTCCAAGGGGATCTCGGCCGGCCGCGGCCAGAACACGTACCGCGGCCTGGTGCGGATGGGCAAGGGGGCCGAGGGCGCGCGCAACTACTCGCAGTGCGACTCGATGCTCATCGGCGACCGCTGCGGGGCGCACACGTTCCCCTACATCGAGGTGAGCAACCCGACGGCCAAAGTGGAGCACGAGGCGTCGACGAGCAAGATCGGCGAGGACCAACTGTTCTACTGCGCCGCGCGCGGCATCAAGGAAGAGGATGCGATCTCGATGATCGTGAACGGCTTTTGCAAAGAGGTGTTCAAGGAGCTCCCGATGGAGTTCGCCGTCGAGGCGCAGAAGCTGTTGGCGGTGAGCCTCGAGGGGAGTGTGGGCTGATGGCGTTGATCGAAGTGCGCGATCTGCATGTGGCGGTGGATGACAAGCCGATCCTGCGCGGGATCGACCTGGCCGTGAACGCGGGCGAGGTGCACGCGATCATGGGGCCGAACGGCTCCGGCAAGAGCACGCTGGCGCAGGTGCTGGCGGGCCACGAAGCCTACACCGTGACCCAGGGCCAGGTGACGTTCCGGGGCAAGGACCTCCTCGAGCTCGGGCCGGACGAGCGGGCCGGCGAGGGGCTGTTCCTGGCGTTCCAGTACCCGGTCGAGATCCCGGGCGTGTCGAACACGTACTTTCTGCGGGCGGCCTACAACGCCATCCGCGCCTACCGCGGCGAGCCGGAGCTCGACCCGGTGGCGTTCATCCAATACCTCAAGCCGCGGATGGCGCTGGTCGGGATGGACCAGGCGATGCTCAAGCGCTCGGTGAACGCCGGCTTCTCGGGCGGCGAGAAGAAGAAGAACGAGATCTTCCAACTGGCCGTGCTCGAGCCGACGCTGGCCGTGCTCGACGAGACGGACTCGGGCCTCGACATCGACGCCCTGCGCGTCGTGGCCGACGGCGTCAACGCGCTGCGGTCGCCCGAGCGGGCGTTCATCGTCGTCACGCACTACCAGCGGTTGCTCGATTACATCGTGCCCGACGTCGTCCACGTGCTCGTCGACGGCCGGATCGTCCGGTCCGGCGGCAAGGAGCTGGCGCTCGAGCTCGAGGCCAAGGGCTACGGCTGGCTCGAGGCCGAGGCGCCCGCGCCGGTGGGGCGCTAGCGGATGGCGGCGCCCACGGCGGACGTCACCGCGCAGGCCCGCGACCGCTTCGTGGCCGACATCGAGGCGCAGGCGCGCGCCAACGGCCACGCGCCGGCCTGGCTGGCCGAGCGGCGGGCGGCGGCGGCGGCCCGGTTCGCGGCGCGCGGGCTGCCGTCGTCGCGTGACGAGGGTTGGCGCAAGACGAACCTCCAGCCGCTGGCCCGCACCGCGTTCGCCCACGGCGCGCCGGTCGGGTCGGTGGACCCGGCGGCGATCGCACGCCTGGCGCTGCCCGAACTGCCCGGCCACCGCCTCGTGTTCGTGAACGGCGTCTACCAGGCCGAGCACTCGCGTGTGGGCCCGCTGGACGGCGGGGCGCGCATCACGACGCTCGGCGCCGCATGGCGGGACGGCGACGCGGCGCTGGCCGCGCACTACGGCCAGATCGCCGCGGGCGCCGATGCACCGTTCGCCGACCTCAACACGGCCCTGGCCCACGACGGCGTGCTCGTCGTCGTGCCGGACGGCGTGGCGATCGAGGCGCCGATCCACGTCGTCTTCGTCGGGCGCGGCGGCGCCGCGCCGCAAGCGCATCACCCGCGGCTGCTCGTCGTGGCCGGCGCGCACAGCCGGGCGACGATCGTCGAGTCGTACGGCGCGCTGCAGGCGGACGACGTCTACTTCACGAACGCCGTGACCGAGATCGTGCTGGCCGAGGGCGCCGAGATCGACCACACGAAGCGCCAGCTCGAGAGCGAGGCGGCGTTCCACATCGGCGCCCTGCAGGTGCGCCAGGACGGCGCGAGCCGCTTCGTGAACCACAACGTGGCCCTGGGCGGCCGGGTCGTGCGCAACGACGTGGCGGTCCGCATCGACGCCCGCGGCTGCGACACGCTGCTGCACGGCCTCTACATGGGCCACGGCGAGCAGCACATCGACAACCACACCCGGCTCGACCACGCCCAGCCCGGCTGCCACAGCTTCGAGCTCTACAAGGGCGTGCTCGACGGCCGCGCCACGGCGGTGTTCACCGGCCGGATCATGGTCCACCTCGACGCCCAGCAGACGGACGCCGTCCAAGAGAACCGCTGCCTGCTCCTGTCGGGCGACGCCACCATCCACACCCAGCCGCAGCTCGAGATCTTCGCTGACGACGTCACGTGCACCCACGGCGCGTCCATCGGCGAGCTCGACGCCGTCCAGCTCAACTACCTGCGCACGCGCGGGATCCCGCCGGCCGAGGCGCACGGCATCCTGACCTACGCCTACGCCAACGAGATCATCGAGCGACTGCCGGTCGCGGCCGTGCGCGACGAGCTCGAGCAGCTGATCCGCTCCCGGGTGCGCGAGAGCCAGCGCCTGCGCGACTAGACCGGCGCGGAGGGGGCGTGGCGATGTCCGACCTGCTCGACCTCTACCAGACGATCATCCTCGAGCACAGCCGCCACCCGCACCACCGCGGCCGGCTGTCCGGCGACGGCGTCGTGTCCGCCGCCGGCGACAACCCGCTGTGCGGCGACCACGTCACGCTCGACCTGCGCATCGCCGACGGGGTCGTCGTCGATGCGGCCTTCGACGGCGACGGCTGCGCGATCAGCATCGCTTCGGCGTCGCTGCTGTGCGACGCCGTCGTGGGGCAAAGCGTGGCCGCCGCCGGCGAACGGTTCGAGTCCGTGCGCCAGGCGATCGCCGGGCAGCGGGCGGACGGTGACGACGTCGAGCCGGACCCGTCGCTCGGTCCGCTGGCCGCGCTGTTGGGCGTGCGCCGCTTCCCGATGCGGGTGAAGTGCGCCACACTGGCCTGGCACACGCTGCGCCAGGCGCTCGACCGCCACGCCGACGGCGCCCGCTAACCGATCCCGCCGACCGCCCGCGGTCGCGCGCGCTCACAGGAGAGGACCGCGATGGCGATCATGGAAGCCAACCCACACGCCCGCCGTAGCCAGCTGGCGCGCCGGCGTCGCGCCGCCGCCGCCGGGGCGGCCGGCCTGGCGCTGCTGGCGGTGGGCCTGATCGGCTGCGGACCGTCGGCGGCGCCGACGGCAACCGTCGCCGGGGCGGGGGCGGACGGGGCGGCGGGCGACGCAGCGGCCCCGGGCGCGGCGCCGACGGTCGCCGAAGCGGCCACGACGGCCGGCGATGCCGCGGCGCCCGCCGCCGCCACGACGGCGGACGGCGGCGCTCCGCCCGCCGCGGCGTTGACCGACACGCTGGCGCTCGACGAGGCCGTGGATCACGGCGATCCGACGGCGTTCGCCGCCGTCCTGGCGGCTCAGTTCCAGCTGGCGCACGCCGACGCCTTCCGCATCCGCCAGAGCACCACGACGATCCAGCAGACGCTGCCGATGACGCTGACGTTCGCCGCCCCGGACCGCTACAGCATGGTGACGCCGGGCATGCACGCGGTGCGGATCGGGTCGGAGGGCTGGTTCAAGGTCGGCGCGGCCTGGCAGCCCGACCCGTCGGTGGTCGAGACGCTGGCCGCCGCGTTCGCGCCGCTGCGCGATCCGGCCGTGATCGACCGCACCAGCCGCCGCATCGCCGACGCCGCCGACCTCGGGTCGTCGACGGTGAACGGAGTCGACGCCAAGCACTACCGCTACCGGATCACCGACCGGACGGCCACGACGGTGTTCACCCAGACGTTCGAGGTCTGGGTCGGCCTGGCCGACGGCCGGATCCTCGTCCAGCAGGTCGACAGCGAGGCGTCGGGCGTCACGTCGCGCTCGGCGCAGCTCCTCGAGTACGGGCCCGGGATCGCCGTCGAGGGACCGCCGGGGCGGTAATGTCGATGTAGGGGCACCCCCCTGTGGGTGCCCCCCGACACGGGGCCGCGGGGCGTCGTCACCGGGCCAGCACCCACGTCCCCCACGTCCGCGGGTCGTCCCAGGCGCGCCGCGGGCTCGAGGCCGCCAGCGACTCCTGGACGGCGCCCTCCCCGTCGTTGTCGCTCACGTTCAGCGACGCGCCGATGGCGTCGACGGCCTGCGGGTTGACGCCGAGCGCCGCCCACGGCAGGGCGGCCTCGAGAATGTAGCCGCGGTCCGTCTCGCGCGCCCCCAGCCGGACGCCGGCCAGGGGGGCGCCCAACGGCCGCCAGGCGTAGACCTCGGGCCGGCGGTCGGCGAGGTTGCCCGGCGAGATGCCCAGCTGCCAGTCGTCCGGACCGATCGACCCGTCGTCGAAGTCGCCGGCCAGGTCGGCGTCGAGCTGGAGCTCGAGGCTGTCGCCGAGGTGGAGCTCGCGCCCGCCCGCCGGCTGGCGGAACGCATCGTCCGTGACCTCGACGCCCAGGTAGAGCATCTGGGCGTCCCAGGCCAGGCGGGCCGCCGCCGACAGGTCGTCGGCGCCCGACCATGCCTCGCGGCCGAAGACGATCGCCGCGATCGGCTGCGGGTCGACCGTCCAGTCGTCGAGCCAGCCGTCCATCTGCAGCGTGCCGCCGGCGCGCGCGACGGTCCAGACGGGGGCGTCGGGGCGCGACCGCACCGTCGGCGGCGCGGCCGGGGCGTCGTCCGGCGGCAGCTCGGCGGCCGGCTCGGCCGCGCGGGCGTCGCGCGTCGCTGGCGCGCCCGGCGTGGCGGTCGCCGCCGCGGTCGGCGTCGCCGTCGCGACGCCCGGCGGCGCGTCGACGGCGCCGTCGGGATAGCGGCCGTCGCCCGCGGCGCCGGCGGCGACGAGGGTCTCGATCGGCGCCGACGTCGTCGCCCCGGCGTCGGCGGTGGCGAGGGGCGCGGCGGTGGCCGTCGGCGCGGCGGTGCGGCGCGCCTCATCGGCCCGGCGCAGCAGCCGCCCGGTCAGCGCGACGACGCCGGCCAGCGCGAACAGCGCCAGCGCCGCGGCCAGCAGCCGCACCCACGTCCGCGCCGCCAACCGCGGGTGGACGCTGTCGGCGACGTTGAGGTCGTCGACGGGCGTGCCGCACCCCGGGCAGTACCACGTGGCGCCCCGGATCCGCCGGCCGCACTTGGCGCAGCGCATGGCGTGTCGCGATCGGGTAGCGTGGCGGCCGGCGCGGCTAGCGCCGCCCGTGCGGGTGGGCCAGCGTGACGGGATCGAGGTGGCGCGCCAGCTCGTCGGCCGTCAGCTCGGTCTGCTCGGCGGCGACGTCCTTGAGCCGCCGCCCCTCGGCATAGGCCTGCTTGGCGATCTGGGCCGCACGGTCGTAGCCGATGACCGGGTTGAGCGCCGTGACCAGGATCGGGTTGCGCTCGACCAGGCCGGCGATGTGGTCGCGGTTCACGACGAGGTCGCGCACGGCGCGATCGGCCAGGGCGCGGGCGGCGCCGGCCAGGAAGGTGATGCTCTCGACGAGGTTGCGGGCGATGACGGGCAGCATCACCGACAGCTCGAAGTTCGCGGCCTGGGCGGCGACGGTGATGCAGGCGTGGTTGCCCATGACCTGGGCGCAGACCATCGTCGCCGCCTCGGGGATCACCGGGTTGATCTTGCCGGGCATGATGCTCGAGCCCGGCTGGAGCGCCGGAAGCGTGATCTCGGCCAGGCCGGCCTGCGGACCCGAGTTCATCCAGCGCAGGTCGTTGGCGATCTTCATCACCGCCACCGCGGCCGCGTTGACGGCGCCGGACACGGCGGCGGCGGTGTCGCTCGTCGCCTGGGCCATGAAGTGGTCGTCGGCCTCGGCGAACGGGTGCCCCGTCAGGGCCGACAGGCGCGCGGCGACGGCCTTGCCGAACCCGGCGCGGGTGTTGACGCCGGTCCCGACGGCCGTGCCGCCGATCGCCAACTGCGACAGCTCCGGCAGCAGGGCGTCGATCCGCCCGGCGGCCGTCCGCAGCTGGCTCGCCCAGCCGCCGAACGCCTGGCCGATCGTCACCGGCATGGCGTCCATGAGGTGCGTCCGACCGGTCTTGACGACGTCGTCGTGGGCGCGCGCCTGGACCTCGATGGCCTCGGCCAGGTGCAGCAGCGACGCCCGGAGGCCCTCGCCGGGCGCGACGATCGCCAGCGCCGCCGCAACGTGGATCGCGGTCGGGATTACGTCGTTCGACGACTGGCCCATGTTGACGTGGTCGTTGGGGTGGACCGGCGCCTTGGCGCCCAGCGGCCGGCCGAGGCGCGCGTTGGCCAGGTTGGCGATGACCTCGTTGGCGTTCGTGTTCGTCGAAGTGCCCGAGCCGGTCTGGAAGATGTCGATCGGGAAGTGGGCGTCGTGGCGGCCGTCGGCCACCTCGCGCGCGGCGGCCTCGATGGCCTCCGCCAGGTCGTCCGACAGGTCGCCCAGGGCGCGGTTCACGCCGGCGCAGGCCAGCTTGACCAGGCCGAGCGCGTGGAGGAAGCGGCGGCCGAAGGTGAGCCCGCTGATGCCGTCGAAGTTCTGGACGGCGCGCTGGGTCGAGGCGCCCCACAGCGCCTCGGCGGGCACGGCGACCTCGCCCAGGGAGTCGCGTTCGGCGCGGGTGGCGGCGGGAGGCGTCGACATGGGCGGGCGTCCTCGGGTGGGTCGGACGGCGGCCGGCTCGGTCGCGGCGGCGCGTCGGGGCGGGTTGGGGGCGGTCGGTGCGATTCTAGCACCCCCGGCCGACCGCACCCGGGCTAGCCCAGCCCGAAACGCGCCCGCGCCCGCCCGATCGAGGCCGCGAGGGCGTCGACGTCGGCGCGGTCGTTGTAGGCCTGGAAGCTCGCGCGCACCGTCGCCGTCCGGCCCAGGCGGGCGTGGAGCGGCATCGCGCAGTGGTGGCCGGCCCGGACGCAGATGCCGTCGGCGTCGAGGAGCGTGGCCAGGTCGTGGGCGTGGACGCCTTCGACGGTGAACGACACCGAGCCGGCGCGCTGCGAGGCATCGCGCGGGCCGGCGATGTCGACGCCGCGCGTCTCGGCCAGCCGCGCCAGGGCGTAGGCCACGAGGTCGGCGTCGTGGGCGGCGCAGGCGGCACGGCCGAGGCCGTCGAGGTAGTCGGCCGCTGCGGCCAGCGCGACGGCGTCGGCGGCGGCGGGCGTGCCGGCCTCGAAGCGCTGCGGCGGGTCGGCATAGGTGCTGGCGGTGGGGGTGACGCGCCGGATCATCTCGCCGCCGCCCTGCCACGGCGGCATGGCGGCAAGGACGTCGCCGCGCGCCCAAAGGAAGCCGATGCCCATCGGCCCGAACATCTTGTGGCCGCTGGCGGCCAGGAAGTCGACACCCAGCGTGTCCACGTCGATGGGGCGATGCGGCACGCTCTGGGCCGCGTCGAGCAGCACCCGGGCCCCCACCCGCCGCGCGCCGGCCACGATCGCCTCGACCGGGTTGACCGTGCCGACGGCGTTCGAGACGTGGACGACCGTCACGAGCCGGACGCGCCCGTCGAGGCAGCGCGCGAAGCCGTCGAGGTCGAGCTGGCCGTCCGGCGTGACCGGTACGACGCGCAGCGCGCAGCCCGTCCGCTCGGCCAGCAGCTGCCACGGCACCAGGTTGCTGTGGTGCTCCATCTCGGTGACGACGATGGCATCGTCCGGGCCGACGTGGGCCGGGCCCCAGGCGCCGGCGACGAGGTTGATCGCCTCGGTCGTGCCGCGGGTGAAGACGATCTCGGCCGCGTCGGCGGCGCCCACGAAACGGGCGATGCGCCCGCGCGCGGCCTCGTAGGCCAGCGTGGCGTCGGCCGCCAGCCCGTAGGCGCCGCGGTGGACGTTCGCGTTGTGGTCGGTGTAGAAGCCCAGCAGGGCGTCGAGGACGGCCTGCGGCTTCTGGGCGGTGGCGGCGCTGTCGAGGTAGATCAGCCCCGGGCGGTCGGCCAGGAGCGGGAAGTCGCGCCGGACGGCGGCCGGATCGAGGGGACGATCAAGCGCCGGCGCCGCCGTCGCGGCCGACCGGACGCCGTCGGTCAACTGCAGCCGCAGCCGCCGCCACCGCCGTGGCTGCCGCAGCCGCCGGCCTGGCCGGCCGCCGCGCCCTCGCCCTCGGCCTGACCCGACGTCTTGAACGAGTGGCCGCAGCCGCAGCTCGAAACCGCGTTCGGGTTCTCGATCTTGAAGCCGCCGCCCATGAGCGAGTCGGCGAAGTCGATCGACGCGCCCTGGAGGTAGGGCAGGCTGATCGGATCGACGACGACCTTGACGCCGGCGCTCTCGAAGACCTGGTCGGCCTCGTCGAGCTCGCTGTCGAACGCCATGCCGTACTGCAGGCCCGAGCAGCCGCCGCCGCTCACGAAGACGCGCAGCGCCGCGTCGGTCAGCCCCTTCTGGGCCATGACCTCAGCCAGCTTGGCGGCCGCGTCGGGCGTCAACGTGACGGGCGAGAGGGTGACGAACGTCGTCGGCTGGACGGCGGGGCTCGTATCTTCGCGGATCATGCGCGCGCTCCTCGGTTGCGGTTCGTGCCGGGCGCCGCGGCGACACGTGCGCCGCGCGTCCCGGTCCGGTCGAGAGTGTAGCACACGGCGGGGCGACCGCGGAACGCCGCCGACCGTCCGGCGACGGTATAATCGCCCCATGCAGCACAATCGCCCCCTGCAGCGCACGCGACGCACGATCCTCCACCACCTGCGCGAGCACGGCGCCGGCTCGGTCGAGTCGCTGGCCGAGGCGGTCGGGCTGGCGCCGGTGACGGTGCGGCACCACCTCAACCTGCTGCGCGACGAAGGCCTGGTCGACGTGGCCGCCGAGCCGAGCGGGCGCGGGCGGCCCAAGCACGTCTACCGCCTGTCGCAGACCGGCGGCCAGGCGGTGGTCGAGGACAACCGCTTCGCCGTCCTCACCGCGCGCCTGCTGGACGCGATGCGGGCGGCCGACCGTGGTCAGGTCGAGGCCGTCTTCGCCGGCATGGCCGAGTCGATCGCCGCCGACCACCGCAGCGACTTCGCCGAGCGGCCCATCGAGGCGCGGCTCGACGCCGTCGTCGCGCTGCTGGCCGACGAGGGCTTCACGACCCGCTGGGACCGCGATGCCGAGGGCTTCGTGCTCCAGCAGCTGTCGTGCCCGTTCCACGCCCTCGGCGAGCAGCACCGCGAGGTGTGCTGCATGGACGAGCGCCTGATCGAGGCCGTCGTCGGCGGCGAGGTCGAGCGCGAGGACTGGCGGATGGACGGCGGGGCGACCTGCGTCTACCGCATCCGCACCGCGGTGTGACCCGCGCGGACGGCGCGCCCCGGCCGGCCCGCGCGGCCTGGCTCGGGGCCATCGGCGGCGCCGCCGCCGGCGGCGTGGCGCTGGCGGTGCTCGTGTTCGGGACGGCGGTCGCGCCGCGCCTGACCGGCGGCGCAGGGCGCAGCGGCTGGGCGCCGCTCAACGCGGCGGGCGCCACCGTGGTGCGTTGGCTCCAGATCGGTCAACCGCCGGCGTTCGACGGCTTTTACCCGGACGCGACCCCGCTCGGGGCGCTGCTCGTCGTGGGCGGCGCGGCGCTGGCCGGCGCCGGCCTGGCGGCGCTGCTGTGCCGGGCGAGCGACGAGCCGCGCCTGGCGTGGTCGGTGGCGGCGGCGGTGGCCGGCTGGGCGGCGGTGCGGCTGGCGCTGGCGCCGGCGCTCGACCCGGCGCTGCTGCGCGAGGTCGACGGCGTGGTGCTGCTGGCGGCCTGGCTGGCCTGGGGCGCGGCCATCGGCGCCTGGCTCGAGGCCGTGCGGCGCTTGCCGGGGTGAGGCGCCGGACCGTCGTCGGCGCGGCGGTCGGCGGGGCGGCCGGCGGGGCGGCGCGCACCGGCGTGGCCGTCCGCCGGCTGGCCGTAACGCATCCGGCTGGGCTGCGTCCTCATCGGTGGCGCCGCCGCCCTCCGGTGCGCCGCGCGCCCCTGTCGTCGAGCCCCCTACCCGCGAGACCGACGTGACGATCCCCTCCCCCTCGGCTTCACGCCGCCGCCGCGCCGTGCGCGCCGCCCCGCTGGGCGCGGCGCTGGCGGCGGCCGTCGCCGCGCTCGTCGCCACCGCGCTGGCCGCGCCGTCGGCCGCCCCGCAGGCGCGGGCGGCGGCGGCGTCGCCGTGGCGGCGGTCCATCGCCGGCATGTACGGCGACAACCCGGCGTCGGTGCTCTTCGTCGGCGACACGCGGCGCGGCGGCTTCCGGTTCTACCTCCTGCTCAACCACGACCTCGGCCTGTTCCGCGCCGGCAGCACCGTCGATGCCTGGTCGGCCGTCGTGCCCAACCCGATGCGGCCCGAGACCACCGTCGTGCGCAGCGCGGCGCTCGGCCGCGACGACATCGAGCGCCAGACGGTCTACGCCGGGCTCCAGTCGCGCCCGCTGCTGTCGCGCTCGCTCGACGGCGGCGCCACATGGTCGACGCGCGACGGCCCGCCTGGCGTCACCCGCATCGACCTGCTCGACACCACGACCACGGGCCGCGTGTACGCCGCCCAGGCGAACTCGGCCGTGCTGTCGACCTCGGACGACGGCGGCGACACCTGGGCCCAGGTATCGCCGGTGATCGGCGCCCAGGACCTGGTGAAGAACCTGTTTGCGGCGCCCGATCGGCCCCAGGTGTTCCTCCAGTCGGGCGACCGGCTCTACAGCTCCGACAACATCCCCGATGCCTGGCGGCTGGCGCTGGGGCCGGCGTCCGCGACGACGACGACGCTGGCCGTCGAGCTGGCGGCGGCGGCGGTGGGCCGGCGCGTCTACGCGGTGGGCAAGGACGGCGGCGCGTGGGCCATGGCCTACTCGACGGACGGCGGCACGGTCTGGACGCCGGCGAGCTGGCCGGCCGAGCCCAGCGCCGAGCCGTCGGCGCTGGGCGCCGGCGAGGCCGGCTTCGGCGTTCCGGCCGTCTGGCTCGGCTTCGCCGACGGCCGCATCTTCCGCTCGACCGACATCGGCCAGAGCTGGCAGCTCATCACGACCGCCCCGATCGCGCCGATCTCGATCCAGATCGACCCCCACAACTACGAGGCGTGGGTCGGCACCGACGGCTTCGGGCTGCTGCGCATCGGCACCGGCGCCGTGCCGATGGTCACCAGCACCGGCGCCGTGCCGGCGCAGGCGCTGTCCGTGGTCGCCCCCCACTGGGACGCCGAGCACCGCGCCGTCGCGCTGGCGCGGATCGCGCCGGTGCGGCTGGCGCGGGTCGGCGGCGGCCAGCCCACGCTCAGCGTGCTCTACGACTCGACGGACGAGGGCCGGACCTGGGTGCGGCGCTTCGTGACGCCGACGTTCGGTACGTCGCTGCACGCCTCGACGAACTACGAGCGCGACAAGCGGCTCTACAGCGACCGCTGGCTGTCGCGCAACGGCGGGCAATCGTGGTCGCCGCTGGGCACGCCGCCGGGCGGCGGCGAGGCGCACGTCATGGCCGTCGGGCCGGTGTCGGGCACCTATAGCCTGCTGCTGGGCATCCGCCAGCCCTGGAACGGCACGGCCGGCGGCAGCGGGCTGCTCTACTCCGACAGCGGCGGCGACCGCTGGCGCGACCTCGACGCGAGCACCGCCGACATCGTCGACGCGGTGTTCTCGCCGTCGTTCCCGACGGACCTCACGGCCTACTTCATCACCCAGCGCGGCGTCGTCTACCGCACGGTAGACGGCCACACGTTCGAGTCGATCAGCACCGTGCGCCTGCTGGCCGGCCAGGGCATCGTCCACGACCTGGCGATCTCGCCGCGCTTCGACATCGACCGCACCTTGTTCGTGGCCGTCGAGGACTCGGCCGACGCCCAGCGGGCGAAGGTGTTCGTGTCGTTGAACGCCGGCGCCACCTGGGAGGACCGCTTCGACGATCTTCCGGCGCGCGGGCGACCGCGCTCGATCGGCCTGTCGCCGAACTTCCGCGCCGACCGCACCGTGTTCCTGGGCCTGGCGCGCGAGCCGGGCGACGCCGACGACCTGCCGACGATCTTCGGCAGCGACACCGGCGGCACCGACTGGTTGGGGCAGCTGGCGCTGGGCCGCGTCGCCGCCACCGACTTCGCGTTCGCCGGCGCCGTCCCCAACGGGCGGCTGTTCGCGGCGACGGGCCGGTCGGGCGTCTGGGTCCGCGACCTGGACGGTGCGCCGATCGTCGACCTGATCCCGACCGCCACGGTGCCGCCGACCGTCACCCCCAGCCCGACGCGCACGCCGACCGAAACGCCCGATCCCGGCGGCGGCACGCCGGGCGGGCTGGAGACGCAGTGCCTCGACGCCGAGGCCGACGCTTATGTCAGCCAGAACGCCCCCGAGGGCAACTTCGGCGTCGGCCAGGAGATCCAGCTCTACCACGACGGCGCCGAGCAGACGGCGATCTACCTGCAGTTCGCGGTCGACGCCATCCCGCGCGGCAGCCAGCTGCAGTCGGCCACCGTCGAGCTCTACCTGCGGGCGCTCTCGCCGAGCACGACGCCGCCCCACTCCCGGATCTCGACGGTGTCCCGCGGCTGGTTCGAGAACCGCATCACCTGGGCCAACCGGCCGCCGACGGGCAACGACGTCGACGCGCCGGTGCTCGACGTCGCGCTGGGCTTCAAGGCGTGGGACGTCCTCGCCATCGTCGACGACTGGGTCCAGGGCCGCGGCCGCAACGACGGTCTCGTCATCGAGCCGACGAACGTGCTGCCCGCCCAGCCGCTGCGCGCCAAGTTCGCCAGCCGCGAGAACACCAGCGCCAGCCAGCGGCCGCGGCTGTGCGTCACCTACCGCGGTCCCACGCCCGCCGCCTCGGCCTCGCCGACCCGCACGCGCACGGCGCCGGCGTCGGCCACGGCCGACGCGCCGGCCAGCGCCACGCCCGACGCCACGCCGACGCCGGCGGCGACCGCGCCGACCGCCGCCGCGAGCGCCACCGCCGACGCCACGCCCGACGCGCCGACGCCAACGCCCTCGGCGACGCCGACGGAGCCGCCGCCGCCGGGACCGAGCCCCACGGCGACCGTCGACGCCGGGCCGGGGGCGATCTACCTGCCCTTCGGCTACCGCTTCGCCCGCGCCACGCCCCGGCCCCGCCGATTCGTCGCGGCGCCGCCGCAGGGCGACGGACGGCGGCGATGACGGTCGTGCGGTCGCGGCCGTCGCCCGCGGCGGCGCCGGGTGCGGCCCGGCCCGCCCAGCGGTCGCCGGCGGCGCCGCCGAGCGTGGCCGTCGCGTTCGGGCTGGGCGCCAACCAGGGGCACCGCGGCCAACAGCTGGCGCTGGCGCTGGCCAAGCTCGGCGCCGTCGTCGACCTCGTGGCGGTGTCGCCGATCTACGAGACGGCGCCGGTGGGCGTCGTCGACCAGCCCGACTTCCTGAACTGCGTCGCCGTCGCCCGCACGTCCCGCCCGGCCCGCGCGCTGCTCGAGGCGGCGCTGGCGATCGAGCGCGCCCTCGGCCGGCGCCGCGACGACGGCGCGCCGCGCTTCGGCCCGCGGCCGATCGACATCGACCTGCTGCTCCACGGGCCGACGGTGCTCGACGAGCCGGGGCTGTCGGTGCCCCACCCCCGGCTGGCCGAGCGCGCGTTCGTCCTCGTGCCGCTGGCCGACGTCGCGCCGGACCTGGTGCATCCGGTCCTCGGCCGTCCGGTGCGGGCGCTGCTGGCCGAGCTGTCGCCGGCGGCGCGGGCCGGCGTGCGCCCCTGGTCGCCCGAGGCGCGCACACCGCTGCGCTAGCCCACCCGACGGCATCGAACGAACGTTCAACGAACATCTTGACATCGAACACCTGTTCCGGCTATACTGCCGCCCGACCCCACGGGGCGAGGAGGCACCTATGGCCCGCAGCGAACGTCCGTTGACCCAGCGGCAGCTCGAGATCCTCAAGTTCATCATCCAGCGGATCGAGGAGCGCGGCTCGCCGCCGACGATCCGCGAGATCGGTGAGCACAAGGGGGTCGAGATCAACTCGACGAGCGTGATCAACTACCACCTCAACAAGCTCCGCGAGCGGGGGTTGATCGACCGCGACGATCGGATCTCGCGGGGCCTGTCGATCACCGACAAGGCGCGCCACGAGTTCAGCCGGTTCTTTCGGCCCGACAGCCGCGTCCGATTGCCGCTGCTCGGCCGCATCGCCGCCGGCGCGCCGATTCCGGTGCCGGGCGACCAGGATCCGGACGAGTGGGTCGAGGTCACGCGCGACCTCGTCGGCGGGCGAGAGGACGTCTTCGCGCTGGTCGTGCGCGGGACGTCGATGATCGACGCGCTGATCAACGACGGCGACATCGTCGTCATGCAGCGGACCGAGACGGCGAACAACGGCGACATGGTGGCCGCCTGGATCCGCGACCGCGAGGAGACGACGCTCAAGCGCTACTACCACGAGCGCGACCCCGACCGCGTGCGGCTCCAGCCGATGAACCCGACGATGGAGCCCATCTACGCCGCGCCGTCGAACGTCGAGATCCAGGGCAAGGTGATCGCGGTGATCCGCACGCTGGACGGGTCGATGCTATCCTCCGCGGCCTGACGCGCGCGCCGCGCGCCGGCGCACGGAGGCCCCGATGTCCGGTCCCCGCAATCCCTTGGCCGCCCTGGCCGCATCCGGCCAAAGCCCGTGGCTGGACCAGCTGCGCCGCGAGTGGACCCAGGACGGCACGCTGGCGCGCTGGATCGCCCAGGACGACCTGCGCGGGCTGACCTCGAACCCGGCGATCTTCCAGGCCGCCGTGGCGGGTAGCCCGGCCTACGACGCCCAGATCGCCCGCCTGGCGGCGGCCGGGCAGGCGCCGGCGGCCATCTACGATGCCCTGACGCTCGACGACATCCGCGCTGCCTGCGACGTCTTCCGGCCGGTCTGGGAGCGCACCGGCGGCCGCGACGGCTACATCAGCCACGAGGTGTCGCCGGCCCTCGCCCATGACACGGATGCCACGATCGCCGAAGCCCGGCGGCTCTGGGCGGCGGTCGATCGCCCCAACGTCATGATCAAGATCCCGGCCACGTGCGATGGAATCCCGGCCATCCGGCAGTGCCTGACCGAGGGCATCCACGTCAACATCACCCTGATGTTCTCGCTGTGCCACTACGACGCCGTGGCCGACGCCTACCTGGCCGCGCTCGAGCGCCGCCAGCACGACGGCCTGCCGATCGACAACGTCGCGTCGGTGGCGAGCTTTTTCGTCAGCCGCGTCGACAGCTGGGTCGACGCCCAGCTCGACCGCTTGGCCGCCGAGGGCGCCGACGTCGGCGAGCTGCGCGGGCACGCGGCCGTGGCGAACGCCAAGCGCGCCTACCGCCGCTTCGGCGAGGCCTTCGGCAGCTCGCGCTTCGGGCGGCTGGAGCGGCACGGCGCCCGGGTGCAGCGGGTGCTCTTCGCCAGCACCAGCACGAAGGACCCGGCCTACGACGACCTGAAGTACGTCACGCCGCTCATCGGGCCCGACACCGTCAACACGCTGCCGCTGGCCACCTACGAGGCCTTCCGCGACCACGGCGTCGTGGCGCCGACGCTGGCCGAGGGACTCGCCGAGGCCGACGACGCCGTGCGGCGCCTGGCGCGGCTGGGCATCGACCTCGAGGCCGTCGGCGAGACGCTGTCGCGCGACGGCGTGGCCAAGTTCGTGGCGGCGGAAGCGGCCGTTCTGGCGACGATCACCGAGAAGATGTAGCCGCCGGCGACCGCGTGCCGCAGACGCCCGCCACGAACAGGTCGAGCGCCAGCGGGCCGGCGGTGCGCCCGGTCTTGATGCCGACGTCGATCTCGAGCAGCCGCTTGAGCGCGGCGTCGAGGAACGGCGCCGAGAACCGCCGCGCCTGCGTCGTCAGCTTGCGGGCGATGAACGGCGGCACGCCCAGGGCCCGGGCGTGCTCGGCCGGCGGTACGGCGCTGTCGAGCAGCGCGCGGGCCTGCGCCAGCTGGCGGAATTGGCGCGCGATCTTGCCCAGCAGCGACAGGGGCTCTTCGCCAGCCGAGAGGAACGTGTGCAGCAGCGACGCGGCGGCCGGGCCGTTGCGCTCGGCGATGGCCTCGACCAGGCGATAGACGTTCTCGGGGTCGACCGGCGTAACGAGCCGGGCGACGTCGTCGGGTTCGACCGCGCGGTCGAGGGCGTAGGTCAGCAGCTTCTCGACCTCGCCATCGACGCGCCGCAGGTCGGCCGGGCCGTCCGGGGCGAGGGCGGCGGCCAGCGCGGCGGCCGCGGCCGGCGTGAACACCCCGCCGCGGCGCGCGGCGCGCTCGGCGATCCAGGCCGGCAGCCGCTCCGGCGGCGGCGGCTCGAACGACCGCACCCGCACCGCGCCGTCGTCGCCGGCGGCGCCGCGCAGCCAGGCCGCCACACGGTTGTCGGCCTCGAGCACCCCTTCGACCAGGACGAGGTCGGTCGAGGCCGGGACGCCGGGCAGGTAGGCCAGCAGCCCGTCGACGAGGGCGGCGCGTCGCTCCTTGCTCTTGTCGCCGCCGCGCGGGTTGCACCGGCCCAGCAGGCCGTGGACGACGACGAGGCGTCGGCCGCCCAGGAACGGCAGGGCGTCGGCCGCCGTCTGGAGCTCGGCCACGGTGAGCCGCGCCCCGTCGAGGACGACGGCGTTGAGGTCGGCCATCGGGTCGGCCGCCGCGGCGTCGGCGCGGCGGCGGGCGGCCTGCTCGGCGACGGCGAAGTCGTCGGCGCCGCACAGCAGCTCGATCATCCCGGCCGCGGGCCGTCGGCGGATGCCCCGGCGACGGGCGACGGGCCGTCGTCGATCACGACGCGGTGCAGGCGCAGCCGGCCGCGCAGCGCCGGGGTGATCGAGCGGACGCGCACGCCCTCGACGTCCGGCAGCGTCGTCCAGCGGCGCTGCGCCAGCGGGCCGAGCGGCTGGCTGAAGACGCTTGCCAGCGTGCCGGCCAGCAGCATGCGCGGCAGCAGCGCCAGCCCGCCGCCGCGGCGCCCCAGCGGCAGCGACGACGCCGCCAGCGTGGCCGCCGCGCCGGCGACGAGGCCGCCGACGACCAGGTTCGTGCCGCAGTACGGGTGGATCGCCAGCTCGGGCTCGTCGGGCAGCCGCCGGATCGCCTCGTCGACGGCGTCGCGGACGGCGTCGGTGGGCAGGTCGCCCAGCAGCACGAAGCCGCCGGCGTCGGAGCGGCCGGCCATCGGGCGGCCCGGCAGCCGGCGGCTGAGGATGTGGACCGCGGCGTGCTCGATGGCGTGGTTGCGCCGGGTGCGCCGCAGCGGCGGGAGGTCGAGAAAGGCCATGGCGGGGCTCCGCGGGGTGGGCGCCGCGCCGACGCGGCGACGACGGTCGGCGGGGCGTCAGGCGCCGGCGCGGACGAGCGCGGCCAGCGCCTCGCCCATCCGGTCCAGGGCGCGATCGAGGTTCGGCAGGCTGTTGGCGTAGGACAGGCGCAGGTGCCCCTCGCCGGCCGGGCCGAAGCCGCGCCCCGCCAGCAGCGCTACGCCGGCGTGGGTCAGCAGCAGCTCGGCCAGCGCGAGGTCGTCGAGGCCGGTGGCGCGGATGTCGGGGAAGGCGTAGAACGCCCCCGCCGGCCGGGCGCAGCGGACGCCGGGCAGCTCGTTGAGCCGCGCCACGACGTGGTCGCGGCGCTGTCGGAACGTGGCGATCATCGCCTCGACCGCGTCCTGTGGGCCGGTCAGCGCCGCCAGCCCGGCCACCTGGGTCGCGTCGGCGGCGCAGCTCGTGATGTTGCTCTGCAGGTCGATGAGCGCTGGCGCCAGCCACGACGGCACGACGGCGTAGCCGAGCCGCCAGCCGGTCATGGCGAACGTCTTCGAGAAGCCGTCGAGCAGGATCGTGCGGTCGCGCATCCCCGGCTCGGCGATGATCGAGCGGTGGACGCCGTCGTAGACCATCCGGCTGTAGATCTCGTCGGACAGGACGACGACGTCGGGCCGCTCGACGACGAGGCGGGCGACGGCGGCGAGATCGGCAGCGGTCAGGACGGCGCCGGTGGGGTTGGAGGGCGAGTTGAGGACGACGAGGCGGGTGCGCGGCGACAGCGCCGCCGCGAAGGCGTCGACGTCGAACGCGAAGCCGTCGTCGGCGCGCAGCGGGACGCGGACGGGCCGGCCGCCGGCGTAGGCGGTGATCGTGGCGTAGCTCGGGAAGGTCGGGTCGGGCAGGATCACCTCGTCGCCCGGGTCGACCAGGGCCTGGATGGCGTAGTAGAGGATCGGCTTGCCGCCCGGCGCCACCAGCACGTCGGACGGCGCCACGTCGACGCCGCGGGTCTGGGCCACGTGATGGGCGATGGCGGCCCGCAGCCCGGCGTCGCCGGCGGCCGGCGTGTAGCGGGTGTGTCCGCCGCGCAGTGCCGCGACGCCGGCTTCGACGATGTCGGCCGGCGTGTCGAAGTCCGGCTCGCCGACCTCGAGGTGGAGGATATCGTGCCCGGCCGCCTCGAGCGCCTTGGCCCGGGCCAGCGTCGTGAACGACGGCGAGGGTTGGAGGTGGGCCATGCGCCCGGCCAGTCTCATCGGCGCCTTCCTTCGATGGGGTCGGCACGATCATAGCCGAACGGGGCGGCGCGGCGAAGAGGCGGGACGGCGGTGGCCGCTCGGACGCGTCGACGCCGGTGCGGTCCGGAACGCCGGGCGGCCCCTTCGCCCGGCGTCAGCCTTCGACCTCCGCCAGCCCGAGCGCGCTCGGGCTGGCCGGGCGGACGGTCCGGGTCGTGTCGTGGGCCAGGGTGACCATCCCCGGCCCGCCGCCGGCCAGCCGGCGAACGTGGCGGGCGTCCGTCACGGCGACGTCGACCGCCGCGGCGTCGCGCGCCGCCGAGAACCACGCCGCCAGCGCCGCCGCCTCGTCGATCGTGCGCGCCGGCACCGGGCCGCCGGCCGCCTTGACGACGACGTGCGCCCCGGGCACGCCGCGGGCGTGGAGCCACGGGTCGCCGCGGGCGGCGACGGTGAAGGTCACCGTCTCGTTCTGGCGGCTGTTGCGGCCGACGACGATCGTCAGGCCGTCGGACGAGGCGTAGCGGCGCGGGCGGCCGGTCGGCGACGACGGCGCGGCGCGGCGGCGGCTGGCGGCGCCGCGCCGCGCGGCGGGCGCGAGCCCCGACCCCTCGAGGGCTTCCTGAACGGCGTCGATCTCGGCGCGGTTCTCGGCCAGCGCCAGGTCGGCGCCCAGCTGCGCCAGCGTCGCCTCGGCGGCCCGGGCGCGCGCCAGCTGGTCGGGCACGCGGGCCGCGGCGCGCCGGGCGCGGCGGTAGCGGTCGAAGTACGCCTGGGCGTTCTCGACCGGCGTGCGGGACGGGTCGAGCGCGATCGGGGTCGGCGGCTCGGTGGGGGCGACGAGGGTGGTGTCGCCGGGGCGGACCTGCCACTGGAAGCCGAGGATGAGGTCGCCGGCGAGCTTCAGGGCTTCGACCGCGTCGGGGTCGGCGGCGGCCAGGGCGCGCTCGAGCGCGGCGCGGCGGCGGGCGGCGCGGCCGGCGGCCTCAGCCAGCTGGCGCCCGACCGCCGCGCGGGCCGCGCCGTAGCCGTCGCCGCCGGCGCGCGCGGCGTGCCAGCGCGACACGGCCTCGAGCGTCGAGGCGGCGGGCGTGACCTCGACGTCGTCGCCCGCCCGATGCGACAGCGCGTACGGCGCGCAGGCGACGACATCCTCGGGCACGCCGCGGCGCCACGCGACGGTCGGCGTCCAGGCGTGCGTCGCCAGCGGCGCGGTGAGCTCGGCCAGCGCGCGGCGCAGCGCCTCGGCGTCGGTGCGGCGGGCGGGCGCCTCGGCGTCGCCCGCGGCGCGGTGGACGGCCTCGCGCGCGCTCTGCGGCCCGAGGCCGCGGGCGGCGTCGACGAGGCAGCGCCAGGCCGGCGCGTCGGGCCGCGCCGCGAGCCAGGCGGCGAGGTCGGCGGCGGTGGCGGTGGCGGCCGGCGGGCGCGGCGGCGTCGGCGGCGGGGCGTACGGCCGGCCGGGCTGGATCGTCCGCGCCCGCGTCTGCTCGGCGACGACGCGGTGGGCCGCGGCGATCACGGCGCCGTCGGCATCGACGAGGATCAGGTTGGCCAGGCGGCCGGTCAGCTCGGCGACGAGCGTCAGCGGCGCGGCCGCCTGCCAATCGAAGCGCAGGATCCGCTCGTAGGGCGGCTGCGACACGCCGGTCAGCCGGGCGCCCTCGAGCCGGGCGCGGCAGGCCAGGGCCAGCGGTCCGCCGGCGCCGGCGCCGCGCCGCGCCGGCGCGGCGGCCAGGGCGATGCCGGGGTGGTCCGGCGCGGCCGAGAGGGTCAGGTGATGGCGCTGGCCGGCGTAGAGCTCGAACGACAGCGTGCGGGCGTCGACGGCCACGACGCGCTGGACGCGCGCACCGGCCAGCGCGCCGAGATCATCGGCCAGGGCGGCGGCGGCGAGGGCGTCGAGCGACATCGGCGCCCCCGCGGGCTACGAGCCCAGCGAGGCGCCGATGCCGGTGTAGATCCGGTTGAAGACCTCGACGGCCTTGTCGTCCAGGTGGTCGAGGTCGGCGGTGCGGATCACCTCGTCCCAGCACAGGTAGACGAGTGCGGCCGCGACGGCGCGGCGCATGACCTCGGGGTTGTCGGTGGCGGGCAGTCGGAGCGTCTCGTTCGTCATGTCGGCGGTCCTCCGCGGGTGACGGATCGGTCGGCTGCGGCGGGGAGTCGGGGGCGGCGATTATCGCCCGCCGGGCGGTCGGGTGCAAACGGTGCGGCGGCCGTTGTGACCTCCGCCGGCCGGCGGTAGAATCGGCCCGGGCTCCCGAGGTGGGCGGCGATGCGGCTGACGGCGAAGGGTCTTCAGGCGGCGCTGGGCGTGCTCGACCGCGTCGAGCGCGTCGGCGGCGTGCGCGACTGGATCGCGCTGGCCGTCCAGGTCGATGGCTGGGTGGTCCACGACCAGCCGATCCCCCTCGGTGGCGGGGCGGTGTTCGCCGAGCCCGGCTATCCGCTCGGCGTCGACGCCGGCAGCGGGCGGGCGTTGTGGCTGCTCGAAGGGGCGCGGCTCATGCTGGGGCCGGCGGCCGGCGCAGCCGACGAGACGTTCGTCGTCCACGACCTGTCCGAGGCGCCGCTGCCGCGCGACGCCGTCACCGTCCGGCTGCGGACCGCGCTGCTGTCGGCCTACGCCGCGCAGCTCGAGCTGGCGGCCAAGACGGGGCCGGCCCTCCAGGCGGCGGTGGGTGAGCTGCTGGCGCTGTCCGGCGACGTCGACGCGCGGTCGCGGGGCGTGCTGCTGGCGGCGCTGGCGGCGGACGTGGCGGCCGGGCCGGCCGAGCGCTGGGCGCCGCTGGTGCCGCGGCTGCGGGTGGGCTTCGAGCGGGCGCTGGCGGACCGCGACCCGGCCACGCTGGCGGTGGCGGTCGGCGCCCTGGTGCGGTTGGCGACGCATGGGCCGTTCCCGCCCGGCGAGCCGCGGGCCGGGGCGCGCATGTTGACGACGCTGTTCCATGTCCCGCGCGCCGACCTCCACGCCGCGGCGCTGGCGGCGCTGGCGGCGCTCGACCCGGCCGCGCTGGCGACGGTGGCCGACGTGGTGCGGCCGCTGGCGGACGCCGCGCTGGCCAGCGACGACCCGGCGGTGCGCCGCGCCGCCAGCGACGTCGAGCTGCGGCTGCGCGGCGAGGCGGCGCTGCCGGCGGCGCTGGACGGCGACGCCGACCCGGCGGCGCGCGCCGGGCGGTTGCGGGCGCTGGCCCTCGAGCCCGAGCGTCTGGTGGCGGTGCTGCCGCGGGTGCTCGAGGCGCTGGCCGACGGCGCGCCCGAGGTGCGGCGGGCGGCATTGGCGGCGGTCGACCCGGTGCTGGGCGGGCGCGCCGGCGACCCTCGGCTGCGGGCGCGGGTCGTCGAGGCGCTGCTGGCGGCCGAGGATCCGGCGCTCGTCGCGGCGGGTCTGGCCGCGGTCGACGACCCGGACCGCCCGCTGGACGACGCGACGGCGGTGGCGGCGCTGTCGGCGGCGCTGGACGGTCCGGCGGCGCAGCGCGCGGCGGCCGTGGCGCGGCTGGCGGCGCGGCTGGCGGTGCGGCCGGCCGAGGCGGCGGCCGACGGCTTCGAGGCGCTGCTGCGGCACCGCGACGCGGCGGTGCGCGCCGCGGCGCTAGACGCGCTGGCGGGGCTCGGTCGGGGTGCGGTGCGGCTGCGCGACCTGCTGACCCACGCGCTGGCCGAGCAGCTGCGCGACGGGGCGCCCGAGGTGCGCGCGGCGGCGGGGCGGGCGGTCCTGGCGCTGGGGCTGCCGGGCGGCGAGGCGATCGTGGCCCAGGCGGTGGTAGATGCCGACGCCCGGGTGCGCGAGGCGCTGGTGGCGGCGCTGCGCGACCACGGTGCGGCCGACGCGGCGCGCGACGCCGAGCGGCTGGCGCGGGCGGTGGACGCGGTGTGCCGCGGCACGACGGCGGTCGACGGCGACGCGCGGCTGCGCTGGACGG
Source organism: uncultured Anaerolineales bacterium (assembly GCA_964651245.1). Classification (GTDB taxonomy): domain Bacteria; phylum Chloroflexota; class Anaerolineae; order Epilineales; family Epilineaceae; genus Avedoeria. The sequence continues at coordinate 23,637 of CAZYVI010000025.1, forward strand.
CGGCGCTGGGCGAGGTGGTGGCGCGGCCGGGGCCGCGGACGGTGGCGCTGCTGCTGGCGGTGCTGGCGACGATCCCGCCGGGGGCGGTCGAGCCGTTCCTCCAGTTCGCGATCGGCGAGATCGACCGCCACTTGGTCCGGCTGGCGGTCGACGGGACCGGCGGCGAGCGGCTGGTGGCGATGTGCCGCCGGCTGCTCGACGGCCCGACGCCGCAGCCGGCCCACGCGGCGCGGCTGGCGGGCGAGCGGGTGACGGAGGACGACGAGGCGTTCGAGTTCCTGTGGACGATGGCCACGGCCGGGCTGCCGCCGCACGCGGCGGCGGCGCGCAAGGCGCTGGCGCGGCTGACCCAGGCGCCGAAGTCGCCGGCGGTGATGCGCGCGATCGCGGCGGCCTACGCGGCGACCGACGACCCGGCGCGGCGCGACGTCCTGCGCGGCTGGTACGGCGGGGTGCCGCGGCGATGAGGGCGCTGGTCCAGCGGGTGGCGCGGGCGTCGGTGACGGTGGGGGGCGAAGTCGTCGGGGTGATCGGGCCGGGGTACTTGGTTCTCTTGGGGGTACGGGTGGGGGACGGCGAGCGCGAGGCGGACTGGCTGGCGGACAGGGTCGCGGGGCTGCGGTTGTTCGCCGGAGGGACGGGGCACTTCGATCTGGGGCTGCGGGATGTCGGCGGCGCGGTGCTGGTGGTCAGCCAGTTCACGCTGTACGGCGACGCCAGGAAGGGGCGGCGGCCGGACTTCACGGCGGCCGCGCGGCCGGAGATGGCCGCGGGCCTGGTCGAACGGTTCGTGGCGCGCCTGCGGGAGGGGGGGCTGCGGGTCGAGACGGGCGTCTTCGGGGCGCTCATGGCTGTCGAGCTGGTGAACGACGGGCCGGTGACGGTGCTGGTGGAGCGGGAGGCGGCGGGGGGCGGATAGGTTGGGCGGGGGGCGAAGCGGTCGGAAGAAGATCGGAAGAAGCCCAGAAGGTGCGCAGACGAGGCCGGACGGCAGCCCAGAAGACGCCGGACGGCAGCCCAGGAGACGCCGCGGCCCAACAGAAGCCCAGACGTGCAGAGCCGCCGGGCCGGGTGGGTTGAGGCGGAGCAGCAGGGTTCGTGCGTGTGGGCAGGGGGGCGCCGGCCCCCCTGCACCCTCGGCCAGGGGGCGCTACGCCCCCCTGGACCCCCCGCGTCGGACCATCGGCGGGCGTGTGGGCCCGGCATGCCCGTCGTTGCGCAGGTGGGAGGCGGGGGCCGCGGTCCGGACGGACGAGCATGTCGCTCACACGGTGGGTGCCCACAGGCCGCTACCCGGCCCCGTCGAGCGTGGCCACGATCGCGCCGTACCAGTTGGCCCGGAACGTTTCGCGAGGCAGGTCGCCTTCGAGGATGGTGCCCCAGGACCAGAGGCGGAGGGCGAGGCGGTCGTCGGGGAGGGGGGTGATGGGGGCGACGAGGGCGGCCCAGTGGTCGGGGAAGGCGCGGAGCAGGAAGCTGGCGGCGCGGCGGCGGCCGGAGGGTTGGCGGAGCTCGCGCAGGAGGTGGAGGTTGACGAGGACGAAGACGTCGGTGGTCGGGGAGGGCGCGAGGGCGAGGGCGGCGGCGAGGGGGGAAGGGACGAGGGGGGTGGTGCGGTCGACGATGTCGGCGTAGAGGCCGGTGGCGCGGAGCCAGCGGACGAGCTCGCTCGGAAAGGTCATGGCGCTGAGGGCGTCCTCGGGGCGGCCGCGGAAGGTCGTCAGGCGGTTCTCGCTGGCGCGCAGGGCGCCCAAGATCATCCAGTCGGCGGGCTCGGGGATGCCGCGGCCGTGGCGGTCGGCCAGGGCGGCGTGGTCGGTGTCGGTGAGGGGGCCCGGGGCGATGGCGAGCTCGCCGATCGCGGCGCGGCCGGTGTCGTAGAGGGTCGTGGCGAAGCGGGCGAACGCGGCCGGGTCGTGCCTGGCCCAGGCGCGCAGGAAGGCGGCCGGTCCGCAGACGTTGAGGCGGCGCTGCTGGAACAGGTCGGGGCGGTCGACGAGGTCGCGCAGGCGGCGGGCGACGGCCGCGCGGTCGGCGCGCCACGGGGACGGGGCGCGGCGGGCGGCGAAGGCGTCGAGGACGGCACGGGCGTCGTCGAGGTCGCGCCGGGTGCGGTGGGCCGTGGCGCGGGCACCGTCGAAGGGGCGCTGGGGCACGTCAGAGGCCGGGCAGCCGCGGCGGGGCGTCGGCGGCGATCCGCTGGGCGTCGACGACGGCCAGGGCGGCGATGTTCACGATGTCGCGCTGCTCGGCGCCGGTCGGGATGACGTGGACGCTCCTCGCCATGCCGTGGAGGATCGGCCCGATGGCCGCCGCGCCGCCGAGCCGGCGCAGCAGCTTGTAGGCCGCGTTGGCCGCGTCGAGGTTGGGGAAGACCAGGACGTTGGCGTCGCGGATCCGGCTGAAGGGAAAGTGCTGCGCCATGAGCTCGGGCGTCACCGCCGTGTCGGCCTGCATCTCGCCGTCGACGGCCAGGTCGGGGCGGCGGGCGCGCAGGATCTCGACGGCGCGGCGGACCTTGTCGCTCTCGGGCGTGCGGGCGCTGCCGAAGTTCGAGAACGACAGCATCGCGATCCGCGGCGTCACGCCGAACGCCTGCGCCACCGCCGCCGCGTTGGCGGCGATCTCGGCCAGCTGCTCGGCATTGGGGTTCACGTTGACGGTGGCGTCGCTGAAGAAGTACGGCGCGTTGCGGACGATCATGAGGTAGACGCCGCTGACGACGCTGACGTCGGGCCGGGTGCCGACGATCTGCAGCGCCGGCCGCAGGACGTCGACATAGTTGTACGTCAGGCCCGACAGGAAGGCGTCGGCCTCGCCCATCGCCACCAGCACCGCGCCCAGCGCGTTCGGCTGGACGACCGCCTCGAGCGCCGCGGCCTTCGTCAGGCCCTTGCGGCGGCGGCGGCAGTACAGCCACTCGGCGTAGCGCTCGCGGGCGTCGTCGGGCAGGTGCTCGGGGTCGAGGATCGGCACGTCGCAGGTCAGGCGCATGTCGTCGAGCGTGGCGGCGATGACCGCCGGGCGGCCGATCAGCATCGGGCGGGCGATGCCTTGCTCGTCGAGCTGGCAGGCGGCGCGCAGGATGGCGGGCTCCTCGCCCTCGGCGAAGACGACGCGGCGCGGGTCGGTCTGGGCGCGGCGGACCACCGAGCGGACGCCGGCGAAGCGGCTGCCCTGGCGCGTGGCCAGCAGCTCGGGGTAGGCCTCGAGGTCGAGCGCCCGCCGCGCCACGCCGCTGGCGATGGCCGCCGCGGCCACGGCCGGCGCCACGCTCAGCAGCGCGCGGCGGTCGAACGGCTTCGGGATCAGGTAGTCGCGTCCGAACGTCAGGCGGTCGACGCCGTAGGCGCGCAGCACGGCGTCGGGCACGTCGGTGCGGGCCAGCTCGGCCAGGGCCTCCGCGGCGGCCACCTTCATGGCCTGGTTGATGGCGGTGGCGCGGACGTCGAGCGCGCCGCGGAAGATGAACGGGAAGCCCAGGACGTTGTTGACCTGGTTGGGCAGATCGGAGCGGCCGGTGGCCATGATGCAGTCGGGGCGCGTCTGGCGGGCGACGTCGTAGCGGATCTCGGGGTCGGGGTTGGCCAGGGCGAAGATGATCGGGTCGCGGGCCATCGTCCGCAGCATGTCGGGCGTGACGCAATCGGCCACGCTCACGCCCACGAACACGTCGGCGTCGACCAGGGCGTCGGCGAGCGTGCGGGCGTCGGTGTCGACGGCGAAGCGGGCCTTGTAGAGGTTCATGCCGTCTTCGCGCCCGTCCCAGATCACGCCTTGGCGGTCGCAGAGCGTGATGTGGCTGCGGGTGGCGCCCAGGGCCACGTAGAACTCGGCCGAGGCGATGCCGGCCGCGCCGGCGCCGTTCACGACGATCCGCACCTCGCCGATCCGCTTGCCGACGAGCTCGAGCGCGTTGAGCAGCGCCGCGCCGGAGATGATCGCCGTGCCGTGCTGGTCGTCATGGAAGACCGGGATGTCGACGAGCGACTGGAGCCGCTCCTCGATGTAGAAGCACTCCGGCGCCCGAATGTCCTCGAGGTTGATGCCGCCGAACGTCGGCGCGATGAGCCGCGCCACCTGGACGATCTCGTCGGGGTCGAGGCTGTCGACCTCGATGTCGAACACGTCGACGTCGGCGAAGCGCTTGAACAGGACGCCCTTGCCCTCCATGACCGGCTTGGCCGCCAGCGGCCCGAGGTGGCCCAGCCCAAGGATCGCCGTGCCGTTGGACAGGACGGCCACCAGGTTGCCGCGGGCGGTGTAGTCGAACACCGCCTCGGGGTCGGCGGCGATCTCGCGCACCGGCGCCGCCACCCCGGGCGAGTACGCCAGCGCCAAGTCCTGCTGCGTGATCAACGGCTTGGTGGCCGTGACCTCGATCTTGCCGGGTCGCCCGGTGCGGTGGTACTGGAGCGCGTCGTCGCGCATGGACATGGGGCGGAGCCTCTGGGACGCGTCGGCGGGCGGGCGGCGCAGGGCGATAGGGTGCGGCGGGTGCGCCGCGAACGCAAGGGGCCCCTTGGCGCGCGATGGCTCCTTCATCGTGGGCGATGCAACCGCTCGCGCCCACGCGAGCTGCCAGCCGGTCGCTTGACGACCTCCATCGACCAGCCGGGCGGCCAGATCGGGACCGTCACCCGTGTACCGATCGGCGCCGTATCGTATGCAACGGTGGCGGCCATGAAGGCATCGTTCGGGTAGGCGCCGATGTGGTAGTCCACGAGCATCCCGTAGGCGATGCCGATCGCGGCGAGCCAGGCCAGAAGCGTGGTTCGGCGCTGCCACGCCAACGTGGCGATCTCGAGCTTGACCGCCAGCGCCGGGACGAACCAGTAGCGGCTGCCGTACAGCGGCGTCATCATCTCGCTCAACGCCGTCGGCTGATCAGAAGTGGACGGCGACAGGAACACGGCCAGCAGCACGAGTAGGGCGACGCGGCTGAGCGCGGCCTGGTGTTCTCTCTCTGACCGCCCCCTCCAACCACGAGCGCTGCGGTAGAGGAGGAGTGCTGCGACCATGCTGCCGATCCACCGGTGCGCGGCGACGGGAATGCGATCCACGACGCGGATCATCGTATCGATGCCCAGGAACCCGCCGATGCCGACGTGCCAGCCCACGACCATCGAATCGTCCAGCAGAGAGACCGCCATGCCCTGCGGAGCACGGTCGGAAGCCAGCAGCACGACGATGAACACGCATGAGCAAAGTGTCAGCAGGGCTGTGAACGTGCGATCGCGTCGGCGCCGGTCCAGCGCGAACTGCAACGCCTCGGCGATCGCGACGAAGCCCACGATGGGTCCACTCAAGCCCAACAGCAGCCCGGTGGCGTACTCGTCCCACCGCAGCCGGGCGGTGCGGGCAGCTACGGCGAGCACCACGAGCACGGGCGCGCCGTACCACTGCAGGTTCGTCAGGTTGCCGTGGATCTCCGTCGCATACGGTGCGAGGCCGGCCAGGCCCACCAGCAGGACCGCCGGACAGATGCCGATGGCGGCGCGCCGCCGCCAGATGATCGCCGCGAACCACAACTGCGTGATCACCCAAAGGACATAGATCGCGACGGCGGCGGACGCGGGACGTTGGGCGGCGGCGAGCCAGGCCAAGAGCCGGGGCAGGAGGTGCAGGTAGCCGGCGTACGGCGTGAAGAGCGTCGAGAAACCTTCGTTGTGCGCCTCGGCGTACCAGTTCCGCCCATCCTCGGCCCACATCTGCGGGTGGTCGAGCCGATGGTACGAGCGGCCCACGACGGCCGCGCAGAACAGGATCGCCAGCACCCACGAGCCGCGGCCGTGCAGCCACCGGGCCGCGTCGTGGATGCGAGGGTGGTTGGGCTGCCACGGCCTGCGGCGGGGCGGCGGTGCCACCCCCGCCTGGACGTCAGGGGCGCCTTGGATGTCCGGCGTATGCGTCACGCCACCCTCCCCGGGGACGGACCATCCCAGCCACCGACGCGCGCTGCCCGAACCGCACGCGCGCCGCCGAGCGCGAAGTCAACCGAAGCCGGACAGCCGCCGCCTTCGGGTCGGCTCAGACCGGCCCGCTCGTCACCGCCCTCCCCCCGGCCAGTACGCCCCTCCGCACGGGATCGCCACCGCCACCGCCGCGTAGATCCGCGCCAGGGCCGCGCCGTCCGGGGCGATGAACGCATCGCCGGGCGTGCTCGCGACGCCGGCCAGCAGCGCCGCGTCGACGTCGTCGCCGAAGCCGACGGTGTAGACGCGGGCGCCGGCGGCCTTCAGCTGCGCGGCGCCGTCGAGCACGGTGTCCTCCTGCCGCCCGCCACCGTCGGGCGTCGGGACGCGGTTCGGGCGGCCGTCGGTCAGGAGGACGACGGCGGGCACGCGGTCGCCGTCGCCGATCGGCGGGGCGCCCGCGAGCGCTTCGCGCGCCGCCGCGAGCCCGAGGTCGAGGCGGGTCCCCTCGTGGTGCGCCAGCTCGCCGAGCGCGGCCGCCACCGCGCCGAGGTCGCCCGTCAGCGGCACGGCGACGGCCGCCGTGTCGTCGAACGCGACGAGCGCGGCGCGGTCGCGGGCCGGGGCGAGCAGGCCCAGGAAGGCGGCGATCGCGGCGCGGGCGGCGTCGATCTTGCGGCTGCCGTCGCGCCCTGGGGCCAACATGCTCGTCGAGGTGTCGACGACGAGCACGACGTCGGCGCGGCGGCGGTCGGCGACGCAGACCTCGGCCACGCCGAGCGGGAGGTAGGCCCGGAAGATGGCCGGCGTCGCGCTGGCGGTCGGCGTCGGGACATCGGTGGCGGTGGGCGACGGCGTCGGCGTGGGCGTCGTCGTGGCGCTGGGGCTGGGCGTCGGTGTCGCGGTGTCGGTCGGGGTGGGCGACGGGACGGTCGGCGTCGGCGGCGGTGGCACCGGGGTGGCGGTGGGCGGACGGGTGACGATGCGCGAGGTTGAGAACGTCACGTGCTCCCACTGCGCCACCCGCGCCAGCAGGACCTTGACGAACGCGCCCGCGCCGGCGTCCCAGCGCACGTCCCAGAGCTGGCCGTTCTCCTCGGCGGCGATCATGTCGCCGACCTTGTCGGCCCATTGCTCGGGCCCGGCGGTCACGATGCGGCGGCCCTGGAAGTCGACGCCGTAGAACGAGGCGTCGGGCGGGACGATGTCGAGGTCCTCGACCGTCAGGCCGAGCTGGAACGACTCGACGTCGCCGCTGGGCGTCACGGCGTAGATCCGCCCTTGGTCTTCGGCGCCGATCAAGATCCGTCCCGCCCACGGCCCGTAGCGGTCCGCGTCGTCCGGCACCGTCGTCAGGCCCTCCAGGTGGGTGCCCAGGTCGGCCACGCGTGTTTGGTCGCCGGCGCTGCTCACCCGCCAGACGCCGCCGGTGGTCGTGACGACGACGAGGTCGCCGCCCAGGGCGCAGTAGCGGTCCTGGAACAGGCTGCCGCGCAGCAGGCCGGACTCGCCCCGCAGCCGCACCCAGGCCCGCTGGACGCGGCTGCCGTCGGCGCTCACGCGGGCGATGACCCCGGGGTCGCCGGTGCCGGTGAACAGCTCGCCGGGGACGAAGCCGGCCTGGCACTCGCTCTCCCAGACGGCGCCGATCTTGACCTCCTCGGTGAAGCCGGTGAGGCCGCTGAACCGCTGGTGGCGTCCCGTCGGCAGCACGAGCTCGAAGTTGCGCGGTCGGCCGTCGGGGTAGTTCACCGACACGACCACGCCCTGCGACGGGGCGTGGTGGTCGATGCCGATCGGGTTGTTGAAGTTCGTGGCCACCGTCAACAGCTGGACCGGGGCGGGGGCGTCATTCGCCGCTGTCGCCGCACCGCGCGGCCCGGCGATCGCGGCGGCGAGCGGGGCGGCGGCGCCGACGAGCACGGCCAGTGCGGCGGCCGCCGAGTGCCGACGGGCCGCGGCCGCGGCCGATCGCCCAATGCCTACGAAATCCATACGGGCATCCGTCCGTTGCTGACGCGGGGCTGACCTGTTCGGCAGTATAGTCCGGCCGACCGGCGCGCACGTCTGGGCACCGCGGGGGCCGGTGCGGCGATGTTCGCCGCCGACGCGGTGCCGGCGCGCAGGGGAGGAATGCGATGGCCGATCTTTGGAGGTTCGCCGCCGCGCGCGGCGCCTTCGCGCTCGTGTACGGCCTGCTGGCGCCGTGCGACCGGCTCGGTCGCGGCCACGGGGGGCGCTGACGATGGCCGTCCTCGATGTGGTCGCGGCCCTCGTGGCCTTGGGGTTGCTCGCCTACCTCGTCGTCGCGCTGCTGCGCCCGGAGGTGTTCGGATGACCGCGCTCGGCTGGCTCTCGATGGGCCTCACGCTCGCCCTGGTCCTGGCGCTCGCTCAGCCGCTCGGCGCCTGGATGGCGCGGGTGTACGAGGGGCGGCCGGGTTGGCTCGACCGCGTCCTCGGTCCGGTCGAGCGGCTGTGCTACCGCGTCGCCGGCATCGACCCGGCGGCCGAGATGGGCTGGCGCGGCTACGCGGTGGCCGCGCTGGCCGTCAACGCTGCCGGGGCGGCCGTCGTCTACGCCCTGCAGCGGCTGCAGGGCTGGCTGCCGCTGAACCCGGCCGGTTTCGGGGCGGTCGAGCCGTTCGTGGCCCTGAACACCGCCGTGAGCTTCGCCACGAACACGAACTGGCAGGCGTACGGCGGCGAGACGACGCTCAGCCCGCTCACCCAGATGCTGGCGCTGACCAGCCAGAACTTCCTCTCGGCCGCCACCGGCATGGCCGTCGCCGTGGCGCTGGCGCGCGGCTTCGCGCGCCGCGAGGCGGCCACGATCGGCAACTTCTACGCCGATCTCGTGCGCGGCACCGTCTACATCCTGTTGCCGCTCGCCCTGGCGCTCGCCGTCGCGCTCGCCGGCCAGGGCGTCGTGCAGTCGTTCGCGCCGGCGGTCGTGGCGGCGGTCGTCGACCCGCACCCGGATGCGTTCGGCCTGCCGGTCCACGAGCAGACGATCCCGCTGGGCCCGGTCGCCAGCCAGGTGGCGATCAAGCAGCTCGGCACGAACGGCGGCGGCTACTACAACGCCAACGCCGCCCACCCCTTCGAGAACCCGACGCCGCTGTCGAACCTCCTGGAGGCGATCGCGATCCTGGCCCTCCCGGCCGCCCTGTGCGTGACGTTCGGGCGGATCGTCGGCGACGGCCGCCAGGGGTGGGCGCTGCTGGCGGCGATGACGATCCTCTTCGTCCCGCTCGCCGCCGGCGCCTACGCCGCCGAGGCGGCCGGCAACCCGGCCCTCGGCGTCCGCGACGCGCGCACGATGCGCCCGGGCGGCGCCCCCGTCCTCGACCTCGCTGCCGCCGCCGACCGGCCGGGCGGCAACATGGAGGGCAAGGAGGTCCGGTTCGGCGTCGCCCAGAGCGCGTTCTGGGCGGCGGCGACGACGGCGGCCTCCAACGGCAGCGTCAACAGCATGCACGACAGCTTCACGCCGCTGGGCGGGCTCGTCCCGTTGTTCCTCATGCAGCTCGGCGAGGTGGTCTTCGGCGGCGTCGGGTCGGGGTTGTACGGCATGGTGCTGTTCGCTGTGGTCACCGTCTTCATCGCCGGGCTCATGGTCGGGCGAACGCCGGAGTACCTCGGCAAGAAGATCGAGGCGTTCGAGATGCAGATGGCGTCGATCGGCGTCCTGGCGCCGGCGGCCGCCGTCCTGCTCGGCGCCGCCGCGGCCGTGCTGTTGCCCGGCGCCCTGGCGTCGCGCGCCAACCCGGGCGCCCACGGCTTCAGCGAGATCCTGTACGCCTTCACCTCGATGGGCAACAACAACGGCAGCGCGTTCGCCGGCCTCTCGGCCGCGACGCCGTTCTACTCCCTCGCCGGCGCCGCGGCGATGATCGTCGCCCGCTACGGCGTGCTGGTGCCCGTCTGCGCCCTGGCCGGCGCCCTGGCGGCCAAGAAGGCCATCCCGGGCGGCCCCGGCACGCTGCCCACGCACCGGCCGCTGTTCGTGGGCTTCCTGGTCGCCGTCGTCGTCCTCGTCGGCGCCCTCACGTTTGTCCCGGCGCTCGTCCTCGGCCCGATCGCCGAGCACCTGGCGCTGTGGCGCTAGCGCGCCCGGCGACGCCGCCAAGGAGGCCAGGTCCCCCGATGTCGCACGCCACCCACGCTCGCCCGCTTTGGGACGCCCGGATCATCCGCGGCGCCCTCGTCGACGCCGTCCGCAAGCTGGACCCGCGGGCCCAGGTGCGCAACCCCGTCCTGTTCGTCGTCTTCGTCGGCAGCCTCTTCACGACCGCGCTGTGGGCGCAGGCCGTCGCCGATCCCGTCGGCGCCGACACGCCGGCCGCGTTCGTCGGCGCGATCGCGCTCTGGCTCTGGTTCACGGTGCTCTTCGCCAACTTCGCCGAGGCGATGGCCGAGGGGCGCGGCAAGGCCCAGGCGGCCGCCCTGCGCGCGGCCCGGCACGACGTCGTGGCCCACAAGGTGGCGCGCCCCGACCCGCTCGCGCCGGAGAGCGACGTCTCGGCCCGGACGCTGCGCAAGGGCGACCTCGTCGTCGTGCGCGCCGGCGAGGTCATCCCCGGCGACGGCGAGATCGAGGCCGGCGTGGCCTCGGTCGACGAGAGCGCGATCACCGGCGAGAGCGCGCCGGTGATCCGCGAGAGCGGCGGCGACCGGTCGGCGGTCACCGGCGGGACGCGCGTGCTCTCGGACTGGCTGATCGTGCGGATCACGACCGACCCCGGCGAGAGCTTCCTCGACCGCATGATCGCCCTGGTGGAGGGTAGCAAGCGGCAGAAGACCCCCAACGAGATCGCGCTCACGATCCTGCTGGCCAAGTTCACGATCATCTTCCTGCTGGCGGTGGCCACGCTGCGGCCGTTCGCGCACTACGCCGCCGTCGAAGCGGGGGCCGCGGGCTCGGTGTCGATCACCGTCCTCATCGCGCTGCTCGTGTGCCTGATCCCGACGACGATCGGCGGGCTGCTGTCGGCCATCGGGATCGCCGGGATGGACCGGCTCATCCAGGCCAACGTCGTCGCCACCAGCGGCCGCGCGGTCGAGGCCGCCGGCGACGTCGATGTGCTGCTGCTCGACAAGACCGGCACGATCACGCT
>CAZYVI010000026.1:0-31920 GCA_964651245.1 uncultured Anaerolineales bacterium
GGGGGGTGGCCGGGGATGGGGGGGTGGCCGGGGATGGGGGGGTGGCCGGGGATGGGGCACGGCATGCCGTGCCCCTACACCACGTCAATCGCGATGTCGGGCGTACGTTGGCCGACGGCGACGACGGCGACGGTCGCGCCCGGGCCGACGGCGGCGATCGCGGGGGCGAACCTGGACGCCACGCCATCGGCTCCCACGCCCATGTAGGGGCACGGCATGCCGTGCCCACCGACGGCATACGCCCCACCTGGGCCGACACGGGCCGCCAACGACCGATCATCCTCGCCCTCGTCGCCTACGCCGCCCTGTTCGCCCTCGTCATGACCGGCGGGGCCAAGAAATTCGACCGCTACCTCCTGCCGGTCTTCCCCGCCCTCGACGTCGTTGCCGCCTGGGGGATCGCGACGGCCCTGGCGACGTGGGGCGGGCGTGGGCGGCGGGTGGGCGAAGGCGACGGCGGCGGCGACTCCGCGCGCGCGCCGGCCGCGGAGGCGATCGCCGCCGTCCGCGCCGAGGCCGCCGTCGCCTTCGGCGCGCTGGTCGTGGCGTGGTCGCTGGCGCTGACGCTGCGCGCCCACCGGCCGTACTACCTCGACGCCTACAACCCGCTGGCCGGCGGCGGCCGGGCGGCCGAGTTCGCGCTGCTGCTGGGCTGGGGCGAGGGGCTCGACCAGGCGGCCGCCTGGCTCAACACCCAGCCCGGCGCCGCGGACGCCGAGGTGGCGATGCGCTACCGCTCGGCCGTCGGGCCGCTCATCGCCGGCCACGCCCTCGAGATGAACAAGATCGACGTCGCCACCGTCGACCACTACCTCTTCTACCGCAACCAGCTCCAGCGCCGCCTCGACCCCGCGCTCATCGCGCGCTACTTCGGCCCCGAGGCGCCCACCGACCGCGCCCCGACGCCCGTCGTCGCGCCCGACGCCACGATCACGCTCGGCGGCCTGGCCTACGGCTGGCTGTTCGCCAACCGCAACTGGGAGCCCGCGGCGCACTTCATCGACGACCGCGCCGATCCACGGAGCGACGCCGTCATCGTCCGCGCCGCCAGCGGCTTCGCCCGCGGCTACACCGGGCCGCTCGACGTGATCGAGGTCGACCCCGACGCCACCGACGCCGCCGTCGATGCCCTGCTGGACGACGCCTTCGCCGCCCACGCGCGCCTGTGGTGGGTGCGCTACGACGACCTCGTGCCGTACCCCGGCCTGCGGCGGGTCGACGACGCACTGGCGACGCGCGCCGTGCGCACGGCGGAAGCGGCGTTCGACGAGGTGCGCGTGGCGCGATTCGACCGGCCGGCGGGCGGCGCGGGCGCCGCTGCCGCCGTCGGTGGCGATGGCGGTGGCGACGGCAGGGGCGACGCCGGCGGCAGCGGCGGCACCGGAGGCACCGAACCGGCCGCCGTCGCGGCATCGGCGGCCGTATCGGCGACGGCCGCCTTGACCACGCCGATCGCCTTCTTCGACCGCGACGCGCCCGATCCGGCCGTCGCCGTCGCCCTCGTCGGCGTCGAGCTGCCGGCGGGCGCAGCCGAGCCGGGCCGCGGGCTGCCGGTCACGCTGCGCTGGTCCCGTCCGGCCGCAGGCGATGCCGACCTCGTGGGCTTCGTGCACGTCGTCGCGGCGGACGACGTCGGCGCGCCCGACGCGCGCCGCATCGCCCAGGACGATCGGCCGCTGCGCGACGGCGCCGGCCAGCCGACGTCGCGCTGGCCGCTGGACACGCTCCAGGCCGACCGCCGCGTCGTCGCCATCCCGGCCGGCACCGTGCCGGGCCGCTACACGCTGCTCGTCGGCGTCTACGACGGCGGCACCGGGCGGCGGCTCGACGCGGCGGGCGGCGCGACCGGCGACAGCGCGTGGCTCTTGGACGCGCCGCGGCTGGCCGACGGCGTCGTCGCCGTCCCGATCGAGGTCGGCCGCTCGCCCGCCGCGTTCGACGACACTGCCCTCGGCCTGGCGCACGGCCACATCGACGCCGCGCTGACGGACGGCGTGGCGCTGTGGGGCTTCGACGTCGCCCGGCCGGTCGAGGCCGGGCACGCGGCGGCGGTGACGGCTGTCTGGTCCGTGTCGGGCGGCGCGGGGGCGGTGACGACCGCGACGACATCGACGACCGCTACGACCTCTATGACGTCGACAACCGCTACGACGGCGACCGACGCGGCCGCTTCGTCGACCGAGGCGTCGACGGTCCTGCCCGCCTTCGTCCACATCCGCATCACCGACACGCTCGGCGCCAACGTCGGCGACGTGACCGCGCCGATCGTCGCCCTGCCTGTCGACGCCTGGCGGCCCGGCGACCGGCTGCGCGCCGACTACCTCGTGCCGCTCTACGGCCGCGCCCTGGCCGGCGAGGGCTTCATCCGCTTCAGCCTGCTCGACGCCGAGCAGCGGCCGCTGCTCGGCCGCGGCCCCGACGGCCGGGCGGCCGTCGTCGCGCCTCTCGCCATCGACGGCCCGGCGCGGACCTACGACCTGCCGGCCGAGGTGGCGCCCCAGGCCCGGCGCGACGTCGCGTTCGGCGAGCTGGCCCGGCTCCGCGCCGCCGAGGTCGCCGTCGCGCGCGTCGCGGCGGGCGCGCCGGTGACGGTGACGCTGTGGTGGGAGGCGCTGACGCAGTCCGATGCGCCGCACCTCGTCGATGTCGGCCTGCGCGACGCGGCCGGCGCCATCGTCGACGCCGCGGCCTTCGCCCCCGCCGACGGCCGCCGCCCGACGACGTCGTGGATCGCCGGCGAGGTCGTCGTCGACCGCCACATCGTGGCCGCCGACGTGCCGCCCGGCCGCTATGACATCGTCGTCCGCCTGACGGCTGCCGACGGCGGCGCGGCGGTGGCAGCGACGGGCCAGGGGGCGTCGGCGGGCGGGGCGGACGGCGGCGACGGCTGGGTCGCGGTCGGACGGGTGACGGTGCGATGACAGCGCTGAGCCGCGCCCTCGACAAGGCCGACGGCCGGCTCGACGTGCTGGTGATGGCCGTGGCGGTGTTCGTCGTCGCCCTCGCCCCGCGCCTCGTCGCGCCGGCCCGCTTCGTGACGTGGGACGAGCCGGTGTGGGCGGAGCGGTCGCTGTCCTTCCTCGAGGCGCTCTTCTACGACGACCCCGCCGGCACGTTCCAGCGCGAGCACCCCGGCGTCGTGACGATGTGGGCCGGCGCCGCGGCGGCGGCGATGGACGACCCCCAGAGCCGGGCGCTGTCGCGCATGATCGGCCGCACGATCGGCAATCTGGGCCAGCACCTGGATCCGAAGAGCGTGTACGGCCAGCTCTGGACGGACTGGCGGCGCTACCTCGACCCGATGCGCGGCGCGATCGCCGTCCTCACCGCGCTGGCGATCGCCGCGGCCTGGTGGCTCCTGCGCCCGCTCGTCGGCTCGCGAGCGGCGACGACGGCGGCGGCCCTCCTGGCCTTCGACCCCTACCTGCTGGCCCACAGCCGCGTCCTCCACCTCGATGCCGTCGCGGCCTCGCTCGCGCTGGTGGCCGTGCTGCTCGTCGCGCGCTGGCTGCCGCGCGCGACGCCGGACCACGACAAGCCGTGGCTGCTGGCCGCCGGCATCGTCGTCGGGCTGGCGATCCTCGAGAAGTCGCCGATGCTCGTCCTAGGCGCGTTCGTCGGCGCCGTCGTCACGGCGCGGATCGCGGCCGGCGCCTGGCGCGGGCGGGCGGAGACCGCCGTCGACGGCGCCATCGTGCGGTGGCTGGGGGCGGCCGCGCTCGTCGCCGGCGCGGCCGGGCTCACCTACCTATTCGTCTGGCCCGCGATGCGCGTCGAACCCCAGGAGACCGTCCGCCGGATGCTGGCCTACGCCGCCGAGGGCGCCGGGCAGCCGCGCGAGGCCGTGTTCTTCGCCGGGCGGGTCACGCCCGACCCGGGGATCGCCCTCTACCTGGCCGCGATCCCGTGGCGGATGACGCCGTTGTCGCTCGTCGGCGCGGTCGTCGGCGTCGCCGTGGCAGTGCGCGAGGCGCGGCGCGGGCGCTGGACGGCGGCGGTGCTGCTGGCGTGGGCGGCCGTGTTCGTCCTGGCGATGGGCGCGGGCGCCAAGAAGTTCGAGCGCTACATGCTGCCGGCGCTGCCGGCCCTCGACGTCGTGGCGGCCGTCGGGCTCGCGGCGCTCGTCGCGGCGCGGCGGCGCGGGGCCGTCGTGCTGGCGGCGGCGGTCGCGCTGCAATCGGCCTTCGTCATCGCCCACCATCCCACCTACCTGGCTTGGTACAACCCGCTGCTCGGCGGCGGCCCGGCCGCGGCGCGGATGCTGCCGGTGGGCTGGGGCGAGGGCTCCGACCGGGTCGTCGACTGGCTCCGCGACCACCCCGCGTCCGACGGCGGCCCGGCGGTCGTGGCCACCGCCAGTGACGCGCTCATCGGCTACCGCTTCGAGGGCACCGTCGTGCCGCCCAAGCGTTGGCGCGACGCCGACTGGCTCGTCGTCATGATCGACGACCGGCAGATCGGCGAGCCCGAGGAGATCCTGGCGGCGGTCGGCGACCGGCCGCCGGAACATGTCGTGCGGTTGAACGGTATCGACTATGCCTGGATCTGGGCGCGGCCGTGACGGGAGGGCGCCGGCGCGGGCGACGCGACGTCGCGGCCCGGTCGTCACCTCGCCGCGTATCCGTTGTCTCTGTTGTCGCGTTCTAGTACCTAACGTTTGGGTTAGCGTTTGCTAAAGGAGGGCGCTGCCCTTGCCCTGCCGTTCCGCCTCGCCGCGACGCATCCTCGCCGTGGCCGCGGCCGTTGCCGTGGCCGCGGGGCTCGTCGGCGCCGGGCCGGCGGCGGCGCAGGGGGTGCGGCCGACGTTCGTCGACCGCGGCATCATCCCGCCGGGGCCGGTCGGCACGGCGCAGCTGGGCGGCAAGAGCGTGGCGGTGGCGCTGGGCGACCTCGACGGCGACGGCGACCGCGACGCCGTCGTCGCCCGGCTGGCGGACTGCCCGCGCTGCAAGGGCTTCAGCCAGGTCTGGCTGAACGACGGCCGCGGCCAGTTCACCGACAGCGGCCAGCGGCTGGCCGAGGGCAACGCCTGGGACGTGGCGCTGGGCGACCTGGACGGCGACGGCGACCTCGATGCGTTCTTCAGCCTGGGCGGCTTCGACGAGCTGCTGCCGGCCTTCGCCGTCGCCGGCGACCCCGATCGCTTCGGCGCGGGCGACCAGGTCTGGCTGAACGACGGCCGCGGCGCGTTCGCCGACAGCGGCCAGCGCCTGGGCCACGCCGACGGCCGCGGCATTGCCCTGGGCGACCTCGACGGCGACGGCGACCTCGACGCGTTCGTGGCCAACAACCGCATCACCGGCCCCGACGACCTTGGCGTGCCGCTGCGCGACGCGTTCGACGTCGACCACCCGCTGCCGGTGAACCGCGGCCAGCCCGACTACGTCTGGGTCAACCAGGGCGGCGGGCGCTTCGTCGACGCGGGCCTGCGGATCGGCGAGCGGCGCGGCAACGCCGTGGCGCTGGGCGACCTCGACGGCGACGGCGACCTCGATGCGTTCACGGCCGAGACCGGCGTCAGCAAGGTCTGGCTCAACGAGACACCGCCGCCCGACTCGGACTCCGGCGGCGCGGCGGCGGCGCGGCCGATCGTGCTGCGCGACAGCACGCTGCGCATCGGCGTGCGGCACGTCAACGGCGACGGGCCGCACACCGTCGACGTGGCGCTGGGCGACCTCGACGGCGACGGCGACCTCGATGTGTTCGAGGCCAACGCCGGCGCCAGCCCGGGCGAGAACGCCGACAAGGTCTGGATCAACGTCAGCGAGCCGGGCAACCCGCTGCGACCGACGCCCGACGTCAGCTACTGGCCGCAGCAGTCGGGGCCGGTGGCATTCCGCGACAGCGGGATCGTCTTCCCGGCCCTCTACAGCTTCGCCGTCCGCTTCGCCGACGTCGACAGCGACGGCGACCTCGACGCCGTCGTGGCCGAGTCGGGGGTGTGCGGCGCGCCGAACGTGGTCTACCTCAACCGCAGCACGCGCAAGGACGCCATCGTCCTCGACGACAGCGGGATGCGGCTCGGCAGCGCCAACAGCTGGGGCCTGGCGGTGGGCGACGTGAACGGCGACGACGCGCCCGACCTGTTTGTGGCCAACTACGGCGCGCCGCCCGACGCGTACTGCCGCTTCGACGAAGGCGAGGCCGACGAGGTCTGGCTCAACACCGACGCCGGCGCCGGCGCCGCCAGCAACCCTTCCCCCGACTTGTTCACCGACAGCGGCCAGTCGCTGGGCGGGCGGCGGATGGGCGGCGGCAACAGCGAGGGCGTCGCGCTGGGCGACCTCGACGGCGATGGCGACGTCGACGCCGTCGTCGCCAACCTCGAGCACGAGCGCGGCGGGCCGAGCGCGGGGGCGGACCTCCAGATCGTGGCCAACGACGGCAACGGCAACCTGACGGTGGCCGGGGTGGCGGGGCGGTTCAATGCCAAGGACGTGGCGCTGGGCGACCTCGACGGCGACGGCGACCTCGACGCGGTCGTCGTCAACACCGGCCGCCTCGGAGCGCCCGACGCCGTGCTGCTGGGCGACGGCCGCGGCCGACTCGTCGACAGCGGCCAGCGCCTCGGCAACGACCGCGGCAACGCCGTGGCCTTGGGCGACCTCGACGGCGACGGCGACCTCGACGCCTGGTTCGGCAACACCGGTCCCGACACCGTCTGGCTCAACGACGGCCGGGGCAGGCTGAGCGACAGTGGCCAGCGCATCGGCGTCGGCACCTCGCCCGACTTCCCCGGCGACCGCGACCGCGCGCCGTTCACGACCGACGTGGCGCTGGGCGACCTCGACAGCGACGGCGACCTCGACGCGTTCCTGGCCAACGCGGGCACCGCGCGCGAGGAGGACGAGGAGTCGGTCTGGCTGAACGACGGCCGCGGGCGCTTCCGCGAGCACCAGCGCTTCGGCGTGGGCTACAGCTTCGGCGTGGCGCTGGGCGACTTCGACGACGACGGCGACCTCGACGCCTTCGTGGCCAACGCCGACCTGCGCGGCGCGGCAGATCGGGTCTACGCCAACCGGGGCGATGGCATCTTCGTCGAGCCCGGGCTCCAGCTCGGCTTCGCCAACTCGACCGGCGTGGCGCTGGCCGACTTCGACGGCGACGGCGACCTCGACGCCGTCGTGAGCACGCTGCGCTGGCTGCCCGCCCCGGCCCTCGGCCTCGACGCCTGCCCCACCGAGCGCGGCGACCTGGTCTGGCTGAACACGACCCCGCGCGACGCCTTCCGGCAGGTGACCGGCCCGATCGCCTTCGACCCCGCCCCCTTGCGCCTCCTCGCCCCGCCGGCCGGCCACCACGACGGCCTGGCCGTGGCCGCCGCCGACCTGAACGGCGACCGCTGCCCCGACATCGTCGTGGCCAACGCCGGCGCCTGCGGCGAGCCCGAGAACGTGCTCCTCAACGATTGCGTCAACGGCCCGTGCCAGACCCCCACGGCCACCCCCACCCACACCGCCACCGCGACGCGCACGTCGACGGCAACCGCCACCGCCACCCCGACGTCCACCGCAACGCCGACGCGCACCCCCACGGCAACACCGACCGCGACCCCCACCCGCACCCCAACGGCAACGCCGACCGCGACCCCCACCGCCACCGAGACCGCCACGTCGACCTCGACCGCGACGGCCACCGCCACCGCGACGCGCACCTCGACCTCGACCGCGACGTCGACTTCCACGGCCACGTCGACGTCCACCGCGACATCGACCGCCACCACGACCGCCACGTCCACCACCACCCCGACGACCACCCCGACCGCCACGTCGACGTCGACCGCGACGACGACGGCGACACCGACGGCGACGTCGACGGCCACCGACACCGCCACGCCCACGGCCACGTCGACATCCACCGCCACATCGACGCGCACCCCGACCGCGACGCCCACGTCGACCCGCACCGCGACGTCGACCGCCACGGCCACCGCCACCGCGACGCGCACCCCGACCGCCACGACGACGCCGACGCCGAGCGCGACGCCGACAGGGATGGCGGCGCCGTGCGTCTGCCACGTGATCTACCAGGACTGGCGCGTCACCGACTGCGAGCGCCCGCCCATCCTGGCCACCGCCCAAGCCCAGCTGGCCCTCGTCTTCCAAAACGCCGACGCCGACCCGCCCGGCTTCTACGGCCTCAACGACCTGTCCAACCCCAACGTCCCCGGCAGCCCCAAGTACCCCACCCCCGGCTACGACAACCTACCGAACCCGCGCCGGGTATGCCTCGACCTGACGAACCGGGGCATCCGCTACAACAAGCTGTTCAACCCGCCGATCTGGCGGGCAGGGTGCCTGATCGGGCCGAACGTGACGCCGGAGGTGGAGGCGGTGGGGACGGCGTGTCCGACGCCTAGGGGGTATCGGCCGTAGTGATTAGAGGAAGGGCGGCTGTGTACGAAGTCCCCACTGCATCGTGTATACTTCTACTGGCCAAGCGCGAGAGGAATGACACCGATGGAGTCCGATGCTCCCCGCAATCCAGGATCTTCACAAGATGCGACTAATGCCCTGTCCACATCAGATGACGGTGAAACAGCTAGTGGCAACCGTGCGCATGTCGCGGAGTTGACCTCTGATAGTCCTGAGTCGATAGCGCTCGCTCCTGAAATCCTCGAGGCCCTGCGCGAGACCCTAGAATCCGCCTCGATCGACGTTTCGGACCACAGGCGGGTGTGGCCACCCAATGCGGAGCGCCTTGCGTTTGGGAAGTTCGAGAACAGAACAGGATATGAACGCTATCTGCGAATCATATCCGTGAAGTGGGTGGCATCGCGGCCCGCTCCTCCTATTAGTGATGAGGCGAAGCGCAAGGGCCATGAACTTGGTGGATGGGGATTCGATGTTCGAGAGGATGTGTATCGAGCGCTGTTCAAAGAGCCGTATCTCATAGTCGATGACTATGACAGTGACACTCAGCCTCCAGTCATGTTCGGCCCTGGCAACACGCGCCTAGAAGTGCCTGATTCATGGCTCCGCCAGCGTTTGGAGACGGCCAGATTCACTGGCTTCAAGATCCGTTCGAAGATCGTCATCCCGATCATTCAGTCTGGTGAGCGCGATCTATGGGGGGTCTTGTTTGTCGAGTCACACAACGATAGAATCAATCTTGGAATCAACGATTGGGAGACCTTTAGGCGAATCACGGCGGCATTCTGTGCCCCGTTTCGATTGGCGAATGTCCTCATCGACGCTGATGGGCGAATTGTAGATGCACAGGCAATGGTAAGTCAAATCGTAATCCTGGCCTCACTTATGATCCTATTTGGCGCTCACTCGTCAATTGGTATCGCGTTGTCTGTCCTGTGGTCTGCAATTGCTGGAATGACTGCATCTGTCATGTATCTGACTCGCGAGACTGACATTACCTTCCGTAATCTTCGAGCACTGAGTTCTGCGATACTTACAGCCGCATCGTGGCAGACAGGACTCCATTCTGTGTGGAATGTGGTCCGACAACGCGCCAGCAAGCGCGAATCTAGGCTCACTCGCCGCCTGCTACTCCTTGCAGCGTTCGTGCTGACCTCTGGGCTGGCAGCCTTCAGTTGGATCAATGAGCTGCTCCTCTGGAGATAGACGCGCGACAGTTGACTTCTTCCCCCGTCCCGTCATCCCAATTGAAGCGTCACTCCGGAGAAGCTCAGCGATGTCAAAGCACGGATTGCAGAAGCCGCGGCTGACACAACGCATCGTTGTTGAATTAAGGACAAATTGGAGGACTTGGGCTACGTTTCTTATTGGACTTGTCCCTAGTGTCATTGGGATTGCAGCGTCACTCTTCCCTCACGAAACCCGCTGCTTATTGCTCGGTTGCTCAGATACACTTCCGGATTCCGTTCCGAACACTCTTGGCGCTGGAGATCAGGAGTTCGCATTCTACTTCCATACCATATGCATCACTGTCTTTGTATCATTTATCTTCTATGCGCTGCTGAAGTTTCGACACTACGCGAACTCAGTATTTCATCATGCATATAAGCTGGCCCAACTAGTTGTCTATGGCAAGGTCGCCGCCTTGATTGCGAGATACGCCTATTCAGTCGCGTTGGTTCTGGTTGACAGAATGTAGACGCGCAAGGCGGGCCCAGGCCGATCGGTGCTCCAAGTTGATGCAGAGGGCCCGTATACATCATCGAACACGAACCGCGGGTCGACTCTACGGCCAACGCGCGGCATCACTGTAAGCGCCGGCGTCCATCGGTTTGCCAGGTCAGTGTACCAATTCCGCACCTCCGCATCCCTCCCCTCATCCAACAACCGCCGCTCCGTACTGAAACTGCTCGTCACCAACCACACACCCCCGCCCTTCTCGTCCCCCCGCCCTTCCGCCGCCTCGGCGATCCACTCCTCCAGCGGCTTCTCCGGCAGCTCGAGCGTCCCCACCTCGGTCATGTCATACGGCAGCCCGTCGAGCTCCGGCCCCCCCGCCTGCAGCACGATCGCCGCCCCCGCTGGCACGTTCGCCACGATCCACTCGCGCGCCAACGTCCGCGTGTCCGTACGCCCCAGCAACACGTTGTGCCGGACGGTCGAGGCCAGCGACGGTAACACGACGGCGGCGGCCAGAAGCGCCGTCGCGACTCCGGCGCTCAGGCGCGTCCGGCGCGCGTGGCGCGTTCCGCGCGCACGTCGCGCCACCAGCCCCCCCGCCGCCACCACGACATCCGCGGCCATCACGCACAGCAACGGCACCGCCGGCAGCATGAACCGCGCGAACATGTTGAGCTGGCTGCCCAGGTAGCCCCACAGCAGCAGCGGCAGTGCCACCACGACGAGGTCGTCGGCCCGGCGGCGGCGCAGCGCGAGGACGACGCCCGCGATCGCCGCGGCCAGCAGCGGCCAGCCGAGGCCCCAGGCGAGCGACTTGAGGTAGAAGATCCAGCCGGGGGCCGGGTCGATCTCGAGGCCCTTGAAGCCCTCGCGGCCGCGCATCGCCAGCAGGACGACGTCGGCGCGGAAGGCCGGCCAGTCGAGGACGGCGTAGGGGACGGCGATCAGGAACGCGGCGACGAGGGCCGCGGCCGCCGCGAACACGGGCGGGGCGACGAGGCGGCGCGCGATGCGGCGCGCGACGTGCGCGCGACGATTTGTGAGGCCGTCGCCGGTCGAGAGCACGACGTCGTCGCGATCCCCGCCTGCCGCCAGCCAAGCGATCGCCAACGGCACCACCGCCACCAGCGCCGTGTACTTCGTCGCCGCCGCCAGGCCCACCACGGCGCCGCCGAGGACGAGGTCGCGGGCGCGGGCGCGGTCCGTCGGGGCCGCGCGGAGGCGGAGGGCGATCGCCACGGCCAGCGTCGTGAGGAGCGCGGCCGGGATGTCGTTGACGGCGTAGTGGCTGTCGCGGGCGTGGCCGAAGGCGACGGCCAGGAAGATGGCGGCGATCCAGGCCACCGCCTCGCCGCGCCAGCGGCGGCCGATCGCCCAGACCACGGCGCATGTGGCCGCGCCCAGGACGCCCACGACGCCGCGGGCCAACAAGTGGGCCATCGTCGGGTCGGCGGCGAAGGCGGATTGCCAGGCCGCCACGTCGGGCCAGGCGCCGGCGGCGCGGCCGAGGGTATACCAGATCGCATAGACCACGGCAAGGACGTACTTGAACAACGTCGGGTTGTTGAAGCGGCCCGGGTTCCACTCGCCGCCGACCGCGGCGATGGCCGCGTCGACGTACTGATGCTCGTCGGGGTGGTAGGTGAACGGCAGGCCGAAGCCGGCGCCCCACCACCGCAGCGCCACCGCCACGGCCACGGTGCCGGCGACGGCCAGGATCGTGCGCCGCTGCGACGTCATCCGGCCGTCACCCGCCGCGGTCCGGCTGCCCTTCGTCGCCGGCCGCACCGCTCGCCCCGACGTCGACGTCGCGCCCGGCGGCCGCCGCGGCGACGCCGTCGCCGGCCGCTGCCGCGCCGGACGCCACCCCATCGCCCCCCTCGCCAGCCACGCGCGCCACGTGGTCGCCGCGCAGCAGGTAGAGCACGCCGCCGGCGATCGACACCAGCAGGTTGACCGCCTGGAACAGCAGCGACACCGCCACCGCCTTGCCGCCGCCCACCGGCGGCGTCAGCGCGCCCATCACGGTGGCGTAGCCGAACTCGCGCACCCCCCAGCCGCCGATCGACGGCAGCATCGCCGATAGCGCCACCAGCGGCACGATCGTCGCCCAGGTGGCCACCCCGACGCTGTCGATGCCCGCCGCCCGGCCGAGCGCCGCGTTCGTGCCCACCAAGAGCAGCGCGAAGATGATCCCGTAGCCCAGCGCCACCAGCAGCGCCCGCAGGCCGTACTCGGCGAACGAGCCCACGAACCGCGCCACGGCCGGCCGCCGCACCACCCAGCCGATCCCCGGCAGCCGTTCGGCCCGCGACCACCACAGGTCGGCCCGCATCAGCAGCGCCACCCCGACGATGCCCGCCAGCCCGATGAAGGCCAGGAACAGCGCCACCGCCGGCCGGACGCCCGGCGTGAACGGCAGCGCCATCAGCCCGAACGCCAGCAGCGGAAACAACCCCATGCCGCGGTCGACGAGGACGGTCGACACCGCCCGCGCCCGCCCCAGCCCCTGCGGCCGCGCGTCGCGCGCCAGCAGCAGCGCCTTGACCGCGTCGCCGCCGACGCCGGTCGGCAGGACCTGGTTGAAGAACGTCCCCACCATGAACAGCTCGGACGAACGCCACAGCGTGATCGGGTAGCCCAGCGGCCGCACCAGCGCCTGCCAGCGCAGGCCGCGGATGAACGTCCCCAGCCCGGTGTACATGACGATCGCCGCCACCAGCAGCCACGGCCGCCCCGCCGCCTCCGTCAGCCCCGTCCCGATGTCGCGGACGATCTGCTGCCCGCCCTGGGCGTAGATGAGCCCGAACAACCCGAGGCTGATCGCCACCCGCACCGCCACCCGCAGCGCCTTGCGGCGGTGCGGGGCGGCCGTCGGCTCGGCGGGCGCGGGCGACGCTTCGACCTGGGACATCGGGCGCGATTGTATCCGCTAATCGCCGTCCGGGCGCGCGGCGCCCGGCGCCGCCACCGCCACCGCGCCGATGACCCGCGCCACCCCCCGCGCCCCGCCGACCTCGACGACGACGTCGTACGCCCCGGCCGGCACGTCGGGGGGCACCGTGAAGTCGTGGTCGACCACCGTGATGTCGGCCGCCGGCCACGACGACGGCGGCGACAGCCGCAGCGCCGGCGGGTCGCCGAACGCCGCCGCGGTGCGGCCGGCGGCGTCGACGAGGCGGAATGCGATCCGCAGGTCCGGCGCCCCGTCGCGCCCGACCCGCCACGCCGCGCGGATGCGACCCGCCCGCCCTGCCACCAGCGGCAGCGGCGCGATCGACCACCCGACGAGCTCGAGCGCCCCCAGCGGCTCGGGCACCACCACCGGCGGATAGTCGCCCCCGTCGAGCGACGGCGGATGCTGCCAGGCCCCGACGGTCCACGCCGAGCCGCCATCGCCGCCGACGTCGACGGCCACGACCTGCTGGCCGTTGGCATCCAGCCACGCCCGCACCGGGTCGTCGCCCGGCGGCGACGCCGCGGCCAGCGCCGCCGGCCAGGCGACCCAGACGCGCCGCGCCGCCAGCGGGCGCGCCAGGCGGTTGGCCGCCGCGGCGGCGGTGCGCGGCAGCGTGTCGGCGAACGCCAGCCGCGGCCCGCCCGGCGCCGCCGCCACGGCGTCGGCCACGGTGCGCGCGACGTCGCCGCCCCTGCCCGCGACGCCGATCCGCGCGCCGCCCTCGACGACGATGAGCGCGTCGCCGTCGACGGCGCCGGCGAGCAGCAGATCGACCAGCGGCTGCCACGCCGCGGCCGGCGTCGGCGCCGGCGCCGGCGCCGGCCGCATGACCGCGCCGGCGCCCCCCGGCGCGGCCGCGGGCGCCCGATCGCCCGCCCACGTGAACACCGCCGCCAGCGCGACGCCCGCCGCCGCCCCGAGCGCGCCGGCGGCGCGGGTGCGGCGGGCGACCGGCGCGGGTGCGCTGGCGCGACCGACGGCGTCGCCCACCACCGGCACGTCGACGCCGTCGCTCACGCCGCCCTCCCGCCCCGCCGCCCGGCCGGCGTCCAGCGGTCGACGACGGCGCGGTACAGCGTCAGGTGCGCCGCGGCGATGGCGTCCCAGCCGAAGTGGACCGCCACGGCGCGCGCGCCGGCCGACAGCCGCGCCGCCAGCGCCGGGTCGTCGAGGACGGCGCGCACAGCCGCGGTCAGAGCCGCCGTGTCGCCGGGCGGCGCCAGGCGGGCGGAGCGGCCGTCGACGAGCGGCGGGAGCGGGTCGGCGGCCGGCGGCAGGTCGATCGCCCGCGACGTCGTGGCCACCGCCCCCGGCATCGTCGCCGCCTCCGGCGTCGTCCCCGCGGGCATCGCCCCCGTCGCCGTCGTCCCCGCCGGCGTCGTCGTCACGACCGACGCCCCGTGCGTCAGCGCCGCCAGCAGGCTGCCGCGGCGGTACGAGGCGCCGTCGGCGTAGGGCAGGACGGCGGCGTCGGCGGCGCGGAGCCAGGCCGAGACGTCGGGCGGGGCCACGTGGCCGGTCCAGATCACGGCGTCGCCCAGGCCGCGCGCCGCCACGTCGGCCTCGAAGCGGGCCAGGTAGGCCGCGTTCGTCGGGTCGCTGGCGCCGGTGCGGCCGCCGATCATGACCAGCCGCGCGTCCCGCCCCTCGCCGCGCAGCCGCTCGAGCACGTCGATGAGGTCGCGGCCGCCCTTGCTGGCGTTGAGGAAGCCGAAGTAGGCCAACAGCGACGCCCCGTCGCCGATGCCGTGCGCCCGCCGGAACGCCCCGCGGTCGTAGCCGGCCGGCGGCGCGTCGGCGATGTTGCTGCCGATCGGCACCAGCGCCAGCTCCCAGCACCGGCCCCAGGCGGCCAGCCGGGCGTGGTCGGCCGCGTTCGTGGCCACGGTGAGGTGGGCATGGCGCGCCGGCAGCAGGTTGACGACCTCGCGCAGCCGCCCGGCCTTGGGAAACAGATAGGGCACGTTCAGGTCGTGGTACGTCACCGCCACATGGGCCGGCGTGAAGCGCCGCAGCCACAGCGGCGCCGCGTCGATCGCCGGGTGCATCCCGAACGCGGCCGTCTGGTACTGGATGTGGACGATGTCGGGGCCGAGCCTGCGCACCACCTGGCGCAGCTGGGCCAGCACCGACCAGCGCCAGCCCGGCACGGCGCGGTGGACGGCGACGCGCCCGGGCGACGTCGCCGCGCCCGCGCCCCCCTCGACACCCGCTCGCCCCCGCCGCGTCGTCACCACATCGACGACCGCGCCCCGCTCCGCCAGCGCCGCGGCCAGGCAGCGGGTGTAGTCGGCGACGCCGCCCTCGTCGGGGGGGTACTCGCCGGTGACGAGGCAGACGCGGATCACCGGCGCCGCCTTGGGCGCGGCGCGGCCGAGGCCGTCGGGCGGCGCCCGGCTAGATCGACCGGATCACCGCCCAGTACGCCCGCACCCGCCCCGCCCGCAGCGCCCGCTTGTGCCCGACCGTCCACTTCAGCGCCTCCAGCAGCAGCTCGGCGACGAACTCGGCGCGCACGCCGAGCCGGACCCACGCGGCGGCCGCTCGGCCGTGGTGCTTGGCGCAGTATCGTAGCCGCGAGCGCTGGAAGTGCACGTGGCGCGCCGCCGGCGCCTGGTCGCTCGAGCGGCCCTCGTGGTGGACGACCTCGGCCGCGGGCTCGAACCGCACCCGCCAGCCGGCGTCGCGCAGCCGGCGGCAGAGGTCGGTCTCCTCGGAGTAGAGGAAGAAGCCCTCGTCGAAGCCGCCGGCCGCCCGCAGCGCCTCGGCGCGGCACAGCAGCGCCGCGCCGTTCAGCCAGTCGACGTCGTGGGCCGCCGCGTCCGGCACGTCGGCCATGTGGTAGCGCCGCGCGATCGGGTTGGTGGGCCAGCGCCAGCCCAGCGGCGTGCTCTCGCACAGCAAGGTCCAGGGCGTCGGGAACCGGAACCGGCTCGGCTGGACGGCCCCGTCGCCGTACCGCAGCCGCGGCCCGACGACCGCGACCCCCGGATCGCCCGCCGCCACGGCGACCAGCGTCGCGATGGCATCGGGATCGACCTCGGTATCGGGGTTCAACAACAACACCCACGATGGTGCGTCCATGTAGGGGCGGCCCTTGTGGCCGCCCTCCGCCCGCCCACCATCGTCGCTCCGCCGCTCCCGCCCCCCCGCGGCGCCCATCGCGACATCGCCCCCGCCCGCCCCGACGCCCTCGCCCTCCCCGACCACCCCCACCACCCCCAGCACCCCCAGCGCCTGGTTGTTGGCCGCCCCGAAGCCGCGGTTGTCGCGGTTGGCGATGACAACGACCGACGGGAACGCCGCCCGCACCGCCTCGACCGTGCCGTCGGCCGAGGCGTTGTCGACCAGCACGACCTCGACCGCGACGCCGCGGCTGGCGAAGACCGTCGCCATGCAGCGCAGGACGAGGTCGCGGACGTTCCAGCTGACGATCGCGACCGCGACGCGCGGCGGCGGGGTCGATGCGGCCGCGGCGGCGTCGATCGCGCCCGCCTAGAGGTCGCGCGCGATCGCCAGCGCCGCCACCGCCGCCAGGTCGTCGCGGGCCGCGCCTGCCGGCAGCGCGCCGAGCTGGGCCACGGCCTCGTCGACGGCGGCGCGGGCGGCGGCGCGGGCGCCGGCGATGGCGTCGCGATCGGCGCGGATGGCGTCGACGAGCGCGCCGACGGCGGCCGCGTCGGGCTCGCCGCCGCCCGGCTCGGCGAGCCACGGCGCGGCGTCGGGGCGGCGGGCCAGGTGGAGCATCGCCGGCAGCGTCACCTGGCCGGAGCGCAGGTCGCCGCCGACCGGCTTGCCAAGGCGCTCAGCGTCGCCGGTGAAGTCGAGGATGTCGTCCACGATCTGGAACGCGGTCCCCACCCAGCGGCCGTAGCCGGCCAAGGCCGCGACCTGCGCCTCGGGCAGCCGCAGCAGCACCGCCGTCGCCTCGGTGGCCCCCTCGAACAGCGAGGCCGTCTTGCCGTAGATCCGGGCGCGGTACTCGTCCTCGGTCGGCAGGCCGCGCCGGCCGAAGAGCTGGCGCAGCTCGCCGGCAGTGATCGCCTGCAGGGTGCGGGCGAAGATGCGCTGGACGGCGATGTCGTTCGTGTCGGCGGCGAAGCGGGCGGCGCGGGCGAACAGCCAGTCGCCGGCCAGGACGGTGGCGCCGGGGCTCCAGCGGACGTTCAGCGCCGGCAGGCCGCGGCGCAGCAGCGCCCCGTCGACGAGGTCGTCGTGGACCAGCGTGGCGGTGTGGAGGGTCTCGACCGCGGCCGCCAGCTGGACCACCGCGTCGGCGTCCGACGGGCCGAGGCGGGCGGTGAGGAACACGAGCGCCGGGCGCAGCCGCTTGCCGCCGCCCGAGAAGACGTAGCGCAGCAGCTCGGCCACCAGCGGAAACTCGATGCCGCTGTCGTCGGCCAGCACCGCCTCGAGCCGCTGCAACGACGGCCGGACGGACGCCAGCGGGTCGGCGCCGGCCGCGGCCCGCCCGACGGCGGCCCGCTCGACCTCGACCGTCGCCTCGCCGCTCACGCCGCCTCCCAGCCGAACAGCCGCGCCGCGGTGGCCGTCGTCGCCCGCGCCACCTCGGCCACGTCGATCCCGCGCAGCGCCGCGACCTGGGCGGCGACGAGCCGGACGTGCGCCGGCTCGTTGCGCTGGCCGCGGTGCGGGTGCGGCGCCAGGTAGGGCGCGTCGGTCTCGAGCACCAGCGCCTCGAGCGGCAGCGCGCGCGCCACGGCCTGGGTGACGGCGTTGTTCTTGAACGTGACGATGCCCGACAGCGAGAGCACGAACCCGAGCGCGGCGTAGCGCTCGGCCAGCGCGACGTCGCCGGCGTAGCAGTGCAGGACACCCAGCGGCCGCGCCGGCGCGCCCGAGCCGTGCCGCCAGGGGTGGTCCGCCGCCCAGGCCGACAGCGCGGCCTCGACGTCGGCGTCGGCGTCGCGGCTGTGGATGACCACCGGCAGGCCGAGCCGCGCCGCCAGCGCCAGCTGGGCCTCGAACGCCGCCCGCTGGACCTCGCGCGACGTCCGGTTCCAGTAGTAGTCGAGCCCGATCTCGCCGATGGCCACCACCCGCGGCGCGCCGGCCAGCGCCTCGACCTCGGCCAGCATCCCCGCCGTGAGCGGGCTGCCGTCGATCGGCAGGTCGTTGGGGTCGATGCCCACCGTCGCCCAGACGGCGTGGTGGTGGCGCGCCAGCCGGACGGCCCGCGCGCTGCTCGCCAGGTCGGTGCCGATCGTCACCAGCCGCGTCACCCCCGCCCGCCGCGCCCGGGCCAGGAGGTCGGTCGTGGCGTCGCCCTCGAACGCCTCGGCGTCGAGGTGGCAGTGCGTGTCGACGAGGTCGAGGTCGACAGCGACGGCATCGGCGGCGGCCGCGTCGTCGGCCCCGCGCGCGCCGGGGCCGCGGTCGGCCGCCGGTGCGCGCAGGCGCGACGCGGCGTCGGGGCCCAGGTAGAGCCCGCCGTCGAGCGCCGGGCGGCGGTCGGTCGTCATCCGACCGCCCGGCCGGCGCGGTCGAGGCCGGCCAGCGCCAGCCCGGCGTCGAGCAGCGCCGCCACGCGGTCGCCGTGGGTTGTTTCGACGTACACCCGCATGAGCGGCTCGGTGCCCGAGAAGCGGATGAGCAGCCAGCCCGCGTCGGGGAACCAGAACTTGTGGCCGTCCTGGCGGTCGATGCGCGCCACGTCGAGCCCGGCCAGCGCGGCCGGCGCCGCCGCCGCCAGCCGGCCCTGGACCGCGTCGCGCATCGAAGCGTCGAAGACGACGTCGACGCGGTCGTAGTGCCAGGTGGCGCCGACGGCGTCGTAGAGCGTGGCGACGAGCGCCGACGGCGTCTTGCCGGTCTCGATCATGAGCTCGAGCAGCGCCAGCGCCACCAGCAGCCCGTCGCGCTCGGGCAGGCCGCGGAAGGCGAAGCCGCCCGACTCCTCACCGCCGATCATGGCGTCGGTGGCCAGCATCTTGGGCCCGACGTACTTGAAGCCGACGCCGGTCTCGTGCACCGGCACGCCGTACTTCCGGCCCAGGACGTCGAGCATCGACGTCGTCGACAGCGTCCGGACGATGGCGCCGCGCTCGCCCTTGATCGCCAGCAGCCACCACGCCAGCAGGCCGAAGACCTGGAGCTGGTTGACGAAGCCGCCGTGCTCGTCGACGACGCCGATCCGGTCGGCGTCGCCGTCGTTGGCGATGCCGACGTCGGCGCCGGTGGCGCGGACGTGGCGGGCCAGGGCGTCGGTGTTGGGCGGGATCGGCTCGGGGCGCGCCATCTCCGGGAAGAGCGGGTTGGGCGTGCCGTGGATCGTCAGCAGCTCGGTCCGGGCGCCCGGCCCCAGGAGCCAGCGCAGCCAGCCGAGGCCGGCGCCCCACATCGGATCGTAGGCGACGCGCAGGCCGGCGTCGGCGATCCGGCGCAGGTCGACGCGCGCCGCGGCGTGGTCGCGGTAGCGCGGCGCCGGGTCGAAGACGCGGATCCGGCCGTCGGCCAGCCCTTCGGCCAGCGGCAGCCGGGCGATGTCGGCGCCAGGCGGCGGGATCTCGGCCTCGAGCGCCGCCAGGGCGTCGGGGGCCAGGGCGGCGCCGCGGGCGTCGCGGACCTTGAAGCCGAGGTCGTGGGCCGGGTTGTGGCTGGCGGTGAGGTTGATCGCCCCCGCCGCGCCCTGCGCCCCGACGCTGAAGCTGATGACCGGCGTCGGCGTCGCGTCGGCCGTCAGCCAGACCGGGACGCCGTGGGCGGCCACGGTCTCGGCCGCGGCGATCGCGAAGTCGCGCGCGCCGAAGCGGCGGTCGTGGCCGATGACGACGCCCTGCTCCGCCCCGTCGGCGTGGGCGGCATAGTAGCGGGCGGCCGCGGCGGCGACGCGGCGGACGTTGGCGAAGGTGTAGCCGTCGCCGATGCGGGCCCGCCAGCCGTCGGTGCCGAAGACGATGCGGTCGGCCGCCGCCGGCCCGCTCACGCCGTCACCGCCGCGCGGGCCGCCTCGAGCGCCGCCAGGTCGGCGTCGACCATCCGGGTGACGAGGTCGCGGAACGACACCGTCGGCGCCCAGCCGAGCGTTTCCTTGGCCTTGGCGGGGTCGCCGATCAGGAGATCGACCTCGGCGGGGCGCATGTAGGCCGGGTCCTGCCGCACGTGCGCCCGCCAGTCCAGGCCGACGTGGTCGAACGCGATCTCGCAGAACTCCTGGACGGAGTGCGTCTCGCCCGTGGCGATCACGAAGTCGTCGGGCGCGTCCTGCTGCAGCATGAGCCACATCGCCTTGACGTAGTCCGGCGCCCAGCCCCAGTCGCGGCGCGCGTCGAGGTTGCCCAGCAGAACGTGGTCGGCCAAGCCGAGCTTGATGCGCGCCGCGGCGTGGCTGATCTTGCGGGTGACGAACTCGAGGCCGCGGCGCGGTCCCTCGTGGTTGAAGAGGATGCCGCTGGCGGCGAAGAGGCCGTAGCTCTCGCGGTAGTTCACGGTGATCCAGTGGCCGTAGACCTTGGCCACGCCGTAGGGGCTGCGCGGGTAGAACGGCGTGTCCTCGCGCTGCGGCACCGCCTGCACCTTGCCGAACATTTCGCTCGACGAGGCCTGGTAGAAGCGGATGGACGGGTCGACGATGCGAATCGCGTCGAGCAGCCGCGTCACGCCCAGGGCGGTGACCTCGCCGGTCAGCACCGGCTGGTCCCACGACGTCTTGACGAAGCTCTGCGCCGCCAGGTTGTAGACCTCGGCCGGCCGGTGGGCCTGGAGCACCTGGACCAGCGAGTACTGGTCCAGCAGGTCGCCGGGCACCAGCGTCAGGCGGTCCTGGATGTGGGCGATCCGCTCGAATGTGACGGTGCTGCTGCGCCGCACCATGCCGACGACGTCGTAGCCGAGTTCGAGCAGCAGTTCGGCCAGGTGTGAGCCGTCCTGGCCGGTGATGCCGGTGATGAGCGCGGTGCGGGACATCGTCCCCTCCCTCGAAGGCGTGGATGCGGGCCGGCGGCCGCCGGCGGGCGCGGCGTCAGGCCGTGGCCGTCGCGGCCGCGACGCGGGCGCGCCAGTCGGCCAGGATGTCGTCGAGCGTCGTCTCGAACGGGATGGCGGGCGCCCAGCCCAGACGGGCTCTGGCGCGGCCCGCATCGCAGCGGGTCTCGGGCACGTCGGACGGCCGCAGCCGCGCCGGGTCGACCACCACCTCGATCGGTCGCCGGGCGCGGGCGACGAAGTGGTCGACGATCTCGCGGACGGCGTGGCTCTGGCCGCGGCCCAGATTGTAGACCGCGCCGGCCGGACCGCGCTCGGCCGCCAGGCGGTAGCCGCGGACGATGTCGCGCACGTCGCTGAAGTCGCGGCGGGCCGAGAGGTCGCCGACGCGCAGCGCGGCGGGCGCGACGCCGGCCTCGATCTCGGCCAGCTGCCGCGCGAACGACGCCGCCACGAACCGATCGTCCTGCCCTGGCCCGATGTGGGTGAACGGCCGCAGCCGGACGACATCGAGCCCGCCGAGCGCGTACTGGCCGGCCAGCAGGTCCTGGGCGGCCTTGCTCGTGGCGTAGGGGTTGCGCGGCGCCAACGGCGCGTCCTCGTCGGTGCCGGCGCCGCCGACCGGCGCCGCGCCGTACACCTCGTTCGTGCTGGCGACGACGACGCGCGGCCCGCGGCCGTCCGGCCCGCCCGGCGCCGACGACGACGCCTGGCGCCGGGCCGCCTCGAGCACGTGGAGCTGCATGCGGACGTTGGCCTCGAACGTACCCCACGGATCACGCCAGGCGTCGGGCACGAAGCTCTGGGCGGCCAGATGGAAGACGATGTCGGGCGCCACGGCGGCGAAGACGCCCGCCACGGCGTCCGGGTCGCGCAGGTCGACCGCGACGGTCTCGACGTCGGGCCGCGGCAGCTCGGCCGGCCGCGCCACGTCGGCGCGCCACGTGGTGCCCCACAGCCGCCACGGCGTGGCTGCCGCCAGCTCGGCGGCCAGGTGGCGGCCGACGAAGCCGCCGTAACCGGTGATGAGGACACGCACGCGCGACTGGCCTGCCTTCCGGCCGGACGACCCCGTCCGCTCCACGCCGCCACGGCGGCCCGATGCCCGTGCACCGGCGCCCGGCGGACGGCCGAAGCCGTATTTTAGAGACCGCTACCTCGATACGCAAGGTAGTCGCCGCGGTGCCGAAGCACCGGGGCGCGGACGATGCGGCCGGTGTTCGGGGCGGTCGCACCGCGTCGCCCACCGCCCGCCGCACGCGGCGGCGCGGTGGCGCGGCGCTTGACAGCCGCCGCGCGGGTCGTCATACTGGCTCTCAGATTTAGGCGCGCCTAAACCTCAACGCCCGCCGGACGCTCGCGCGCCCACGACACCCACAGGAGCCCACCGTGTCGCCCGATCTCGACACCGTCTTCCACCTCGTCTTCGCCGCCGAGTTCCTCGCCTTCGCCGTGATCCGGCGCTACTGGTTCGGCCGGTCCGCCCCGGCCCGCGTCGGCGCCCGGCTGCTCGAGCCCCGCTGGGCGATCGGGCTGCGGGCGGTCCTCGCCCTGCCCGCGCTGGTCTTGATCGCCGCCTACCTCGTCCGACCCGGCTCGCTGGCGTTCGCCGTCGTGGCGCTGCTGCCGGCGGTCCGCGCCGTCGGCGCCGTGCTGGGGCTCGTCGGCCTCGGCCTGCTGTGGTGGGTCCAGAAGACGCTGGGCGACAACTTCCACGGCATCCTCCACGTCCGCCGCGACCACAGCCTGGTCACCGACGGCCCCTACCGCCGCGTCCGCCACCCGATGTACACGACCTTCTACGTCTTCGGCCTCGCCTTCTTCCTGTTGACCGGCAACCTCGTCCTCACGGCGCTGTGGACGGTGCCGCTCACGCTCATCCTCATCGCCCGCACCGGCCGCGAGGAGGCGGCGATGCTGGCCGAGTTCGGCCCCGCCTACGCCGACTACATGGCCCGCACCGGCCGCTTCGTGCCGCGGCTCGGGCTTGGCGCCGGAGCGCGGTAGCGGCCCGTGACGGCGGGCGGCGCGGCGGGTGCCGCGGCAGCTGGCAGGGTCACCCGCCGCGCCGCCCGCCGCCCGTGCTACGATCGATCGTCGCGCCCGCCGCGCCAGTCCGCGCGCCCCGCACGCCCCCGACCCGAGGCCCCGCCATGTCCGCCCGCCCTCGCCCTGGCCACACGCTGGCCGTCCTCCCACGGTCCGCCCTGGCCGCGATCGGCCTCGGCCTCGCGCTCGGCCTCCTCGCCGGCCCGGTGCCGGGCCGGGTCCCAGGACCGGTGCGCGCCCAAGGGGACGAGGCGCCGCGGTTCGAGATCCCGCTCTACAGCCCGTACCTCGTGGTGCGCGCCGCGGGCGCCGGGCGGCCGGTGGTGCGCCTGACCGGGCCGGACGGCGGGCTGAAGATCGCCGTCGAAGCCGGCGGCGAGCGGCCGGCCGACGGCCGCTGGACGGTCGTGCTGCGGACGCCGGCCATGGAGCCGACGGAGGTAGTGACGGTCGACCCCGGCGACACCGTGGCGGTCGAGGTCGATGGCCAGCGCGCCAGCGTCGTCGTGCCGCGCCTGACGGCGGCCGTCGACACCGCCGCCGACGTCGTGGCCGGGACCGTGCCGCCGACGCTGGCCGTGTTCGTCGTCGCCGGCTACGACGAGGGGCTCCACGGCCCGCGGCCGGCCGCCGACCCGGTCGTCGTGACGGCGGCCGATGGGCGCTACCGCACCGAGCTGGGCGATCGGATCGACCTGGCGCCCGGCACCTTCGGCTACGTGGCGACGGCCGACGCGGCGCAGAACCTGTTCGTGCTCGCCTTCGCGCCGCCGCTGCTGACCGTGTCGCCCGCCCGCTTCACCGCGCTGGTGCGCGCCAACGCCGACGCCCGGCCCGAGGTCGCCGTCGTCGACGCGCTGGGCACCGAGATCGCCCGCAGCGGGCCGCCGATCACGCTGGCGCCAGGCTTCTTCGGCGTGATCCTGCTGCGCGGCGGCCGGCCCGAGAACGGCGCCTTCCAGCCCCGACCGGGCGAGCGCGTCGCCCTCATCCTCGACCAGTCCGTCGCGGCCGAGGCGACGCTGCCCGACGTCACGGCGTCGATCGACGCCGCGGCGCGGCGCGTGGGTGGCCGCGCGCCGGCCGGCGCGCGCGTCGTCGTCACCGCCCGGCCCAGCGAAGCCGGCGGCGACACCGTGGTCCGAACGACGGCCGGCGACGACGGCCGCTACGCCGCCGCCTTCCCCGCCCTCGCCTTCGCCGACGACGCCCTCGCCTTCGCCCTGGCCTGGTCGGGCGGCGGCGTGGCCTACGAGGTGGCCGGGCGGGTGCCGTTCGCCGAGATCGAGCTGTGGGGGCACGTGCTGCGCGGCTTCGTCGACGGCCGCGGCGAGCTGCGGGTGGTCCACACGCCGGCCGACGGCCGGCCGCCATCGTCGCGCGTCGTCGTCCCGGAGATCGACGGCCGGTTCGAAGCCGACGTCTTCGACCGCGCCGGCCAGCCGGCGCGGTTCGCACCCGGCGACGCGCTGACGCTGACGCCGCAGGACGGCGCCCCGCTGGCGGTGACCGTCCCGCGCGTGACCGCCCGCGTCGCCGCCGGCGGCCGCCGGCTCGAGGGCGAGGCGCCCCCCGGCGCCGCATTGGCCGCCGAGGTCTTCGCCGACGAGCCCAGCTACTTCGCCCCCCGGCCGGTGCCCTCGCCGTCCATCACGCTGTCGGGCGCCGCCGGCCCCGACGGCCGCTACGCCCTGGCCTGCGAGGGGACCGGCTGCCCGGCCCGCTACGGCCGCCTCGTCGCCCGCACCGGCGCGGTGCGGGCCGTGCTGCGCTGGGTCGACCAGCCCGTGTCGGGCATCGGCGTCACGCTGTCGACCGCCTTCGGCTGGGCCACCGCCGGCGAGGCGGTCACGGTGGCGTTCGACGACGGCGCCGTGCGCACCGCCATCGCCCAGCCGACCCAGCCGGACCGGCTCCCGCTGTGGGAGATCGACCTGCGCGACCTCTACCCCGACGGCATCCCGCTCGGCACCCGGCTCCGGTTGGGCGTGGGCGATGCGGCCACCGACGTCACCGTCGCCCCCGTCACCTGGCAGGCCGACGTCCTGGCCGACCGCGTGACCGGCACCGCGCCGGCCGTCCACGCCGTCATCGTCGTCGCCGAGCCGGCCGACCCCGACCGCACCGCGACGGCCACGACGGTCGTGAGCGGCCTCGACGGTCGGTTCGCCGCCGACCTGCCGGGCTTCAACCTCCGCAGCGGCGACCGGCTCACGCTGTACGTGATCCGCCCCGGCGACCGGCACGTCCTGCAATACGTCGACCCCGGCGTCGCCGGCCCCGAGGAGCCGCCATCGACCGCCACGGCCACGACGACGCCGCCCGCGACCCGCCGGCCGACCGCGACGGCGACGGCCGCTGCGCCGACGCCGGCGCGGGGCGAGGGGCGGACGGCCTATCTGCCGTTCGCCCGGCGTTGAGGCCGGCTACCCCCGCCGCGCGCGCGACGCGCTGACGTAGCCCAACGCGCCGAACAGGATCACGCCGATCGCGCCCTCGAGCGTCGCGACCCACGGCGCGCCGGGCGCGGTGGCCGCCAGCGGATAGGCGTCGATCGGCGTCAGCGACGCCGCCGAGAGGCGCAGGCTGGCCAGCCAACCCGCCGCGGCGACGCCGTGGTCGAGGTCCAGGATGCGGCCGGCGGCGTGGAAGTAGGCGGCGAACAGGAACCAGACCGCCAGCAGCGTGGCGCTGAGCCGGCCGTAGCTCGTGCCGTAGGCCGTGGTCAGGCCGCTGAGCTGGCCGATCGCCCAGATCGCGGTGTGGCGAACCGTCTTCGCGGCCGCGCAGACCCGCCGCCGCAGTCGCGCCGGGGCGCCGGCCGCCGCGCGCGCGGGCGGCGCGCAGTCGCCGTGGAAGTCGGCCATCCAGTAGCGCCGCGCCCGGTCGGGTCGGTGGCTGGCCGTGGCGGCGGCGCAGGCGCGGACGTGGGCCCAGCGGGCGTCGGCCGGGCGGCCGATACTCTCGAAGTGGCGGCGCAGCGACTGGTAGGCGTCGCGGGCGGCCACGAGGTCGCGCGTCTCCTCGCCGACGCCACCGCCGAGGTGGGCGCGCCGCAGCGCCACGCCGTCGAGACGGGTCCGGCCCAAGAAGGCGAACCCGAAGTCGGTGGCGTCGTCGACCGTGGCGAAGGCCAGGTTGCCGCCCGCCAGCATCGCACCGCCGAAGCGGGCGCCGCGCAGGTCGGCGTGCGCCAGGCTGGCGCCCTCGAGCCGGCTCCAGCGCAGGTCGGCGTCGCGCAGGGCGGCCCGGCACAGCACCGCGGCGTGCAGCAGCGCCTCGCGCAGGTCGATGGCGGTGGCGACGGCCGAGCCGAGGTTGGCGGTCAGCAGCGAGGCGCCCCGGCAGTCGGCAAACGAGAGGTCGGCGCGCGCGAGGTCGGCGCCGGTGAGCTGGGCGTGGCGGAGGCTGGCGCCGGCCAGGTCGGCGCCGGCCAGGTCGGCGCCGACGAGCACGGCGCGATCGAGCCGCGCCTCGCGCAGCCCGATGCCGCGTAGGTTGGCCCCGCACAGCGACGCGCCGGTGAGGTCGGCGCCGGCCAGCGACAGCGGCGCCAGCCCGGCCGCTCGTCGGGCATGGAGCAGGCCCCGGGCCGAGAGGTCGATCCCGCGCAGGTCGGCGCCGGCCAGGTCGAGGGGCGCTCCGGCGTCGGCCGCGGCGGCGATCGCCTCGGCCCGTTCGGACGCCGGCAGCTCGGCCAGGACCTCTGCCAGTGGCGACGGACGGTCGACGCCGGACGACAGCGGCGGACGCCTCACCCCGGTCAACGCCGCCCTCGAGGGGGCGGCGGGCAGCGGCAGGACCGAGGTCGGTGGCGTCATCGACGGCTCCTTCGGCGGCGATCGCGGGCGGGCGCGATGGCGGCCGAAGGTACCACGTCGCCGCAGCGGGCAACAAGGGCAGCGATCCGTCGCCTGGGAACACCTTAACGGTCCACCGCTACCGGTTGCGGTCCCGAGCGCCCATCCAGCGGCACCGGTCGTTGTGGACAATGCTGTGGACAAACGGCGCACAACGCCGGGACAAACCCGGCTCCGTCACCAGCCCGTCGGTCGCGGCGCCGTGCCGGGCGGCAGGGCGCCCCACGCCCCGGGTCGTGGGCCGCCGGCCGGCCGCGGCGCCTCCCACGGCCCGAGCCGGCCGGCGAACGGATGGCTCCGCCGCACGCCGGAC
The DNA here is from genome assembly GCA_964651245.1 of uncultured Anaerolineales bacterium. Classification (GTDB taxonomy): domain Bacteria; phylum Chloroflexota; class Anaerolineae; order Epilineales; family Epilineaceae; genus Avedoeria. Next base: position 27,178 of record CAZYVI010000026.1, read on the forward strand.
AGCGCGGAGGCGGCGATCGCGCCCGTCGCCCGCGGCAACCAGCCGACGCGCCGCCGCTCGGCCTTGCGGACGTCGGCCTCGAGCGCCGCGAAGGCGGCGGCTGCGGCCCGGGCCGTCGCCAGGTAGGACGCGGCGAGGTCGCTGGCGGCCGGCCGGCGCTCGCGCTCGCGCTCGGCCTGGCGCTGGCGGGCCGCAGCCGCCGCCACCCGCCGCGCCGCCGCCGTCGAGGCGTCGCGCCGGTGGGCCGCCAGGTAGCGCTCGGCCCGATCGACCGCACCGCGCGCCGCCAGCTGGGCGAGCGAGAGCGCCCGGTCGGCGAGCGGCGGTGCGCCGTCGGTGGGCTCGTCCGGCAGCAGCGACGCGACGAGGTGGGCGGCCACGGCGAGTTCGTCCAGGGCCGCCGCCCAGTCGGGCGGCGTGGCGTCGGCGGCCGCCGTGGACCGCGCCGCGGCGTCGGCCGCGCCGGCCAGCGCGTCGCGGGCGGCGCCGGCGGCGGGGTGGGTCTGGGCGGCCGCGGCGAGGGCGGCGGCGACGGCAGCGCCGTGTTCGACCACCGCGCTCGCCGCCGCCTCGAGGTGCCGCCGCCGCGCGTCGATGGCGGCCACCAGCTGACGCGCGCGGGCCAGCTCGTGGCCCACCACCACCAGCCCGGCCGCCAGGCCGGCCGGTGGATCGACGCCCAGCGCGGCCAGCGGCAGCGAGAGCGCGCCGTCGAGCGCCGCCGCCGCGGCGTCGAGGCTGGCCTCGGCCTCGGCGCCATCGCCGACGACATCGGACCACGCCGCCGGGCTGTGCGCCGCCAGGGCGGCGAACCGCTGCCGCGCCTCGTCGACGGCGGCTTCGGTGCGGCGGAGGCGACGCGCCAGCCGGAGGACGCGCTCGGCGAGGTCGATCGCGTCATCGGCGCGGCGACCGGCATCGAGCCGGTCGCCGGCGGCGGCGCGCTCGGCGGCGGTGGCCAGCCACGCCGCCGGCACGGCGAACGCCGTCTCGGCCGGCGGCAGCCGGCGGCCGCCGTCCGGGGAGGCCGGCCGGATCGCACCGTAGGCCGTGCGCGCGCTGTCGACGGCGGCCTCGGCCTCGGCCTGCAGCTCGTCCGCCTGCAGGTGGAGCCGCGCGGCGCGGGCCGCTTCGCGTTCGATCTGCCGGGTGTAGACCGCCAAGGCCCGGGCCTCGACGAGCTGCGCCTCGAGGCGCAACAACGCCTCGTCGCCGCGCTCGGGCAGATCGCCGACCGCCCGGAGATGGCCGACCACCTCGGCCTCGCGCGCCAGCGCCTCGGCGCGGCGCACCATCGCCTGGTGGCGGCGCAGGAGGTCGAGTCGCGTCCCATCGCCGAGCGGCTCGAGGGCGTGGAGCAGCCGGTCGAGGCTCGGGCTGTCGTCGACGAGGCGCTGGCGGAGCAGGTCGAGCTGGGCGTCGAGCTCGCGCACGGCGTCGGGCTCGGCCGGCGGCGGCGGCGCGGCGGCGCGGCGGCGCCGAGCCGCCCACCGGACCCCGCCGAGCGCCAGCAACCCGACGACCAGCCACAACAGCGCCGCCGCCATCGGCGGATCGTCGGCCGGCGGGGTCGGCGGCGGCGGCGGCGGTGGTGCCGCCGTCGGCCGCGCGTCGATCGCGGCGGGGGCGCGGGCCAGCTGGTCGGCCGCGGCGGCGAGCCCCGCGGCGGCGGCGGCGCCGCTGCCGCCCTCGGCCAGCGCGGCGGTCATCGCCGCGGCAACGGACGGCGGGTCGAGGTACGCCGCCAGCGGGTTGTCGACGGCGAACGTGAACGCGGCGTACGGCGGCTCGCGGCACAGCAGCCACGCCACCGTGTCGTTGTACATCTCGCCGGCCCGCTGGGCCGCGCCGTACTGGATCAGGGCCGAGTCCAGAAGCGCCTCGGGGTCGGCGCCGCAGGCGCCCCGCAGCAACACCAGCCCGCGCAGGCCGCGCGGCGCGCCGATCCGCGCCTCGAAGTCCGCGTTCAGCGCGGCCGCATCCACCGCGTCGCCGCTGGCGTTGGCGACGATGCCGTCGAGCGCGGCCGGCGTCGCCGTCGGCGCCGGAGTGGTCGCAGCGGCCGGAGTCGCCGGCTCGGGCGTGACGGCGAGGGCCGCCGACGGCGCGGCCAGGCGCAGCGCGAGGCCGGCGGCGGCCCACGCGGTGGAGGCGCGCCATGGCACGCGGCTTGCTGGCCGGACCGGCTTCGGGTCGCTGTCCTCGGCGGGGTCCGTCGGACGTTTAACCCAGCGGGGGACATGGGCTTGCCGGGGGCATCGTCGCGCCGTCGACCGACGGGGGTCGGTCGACGGTCGGCGGATGGTGTCGAGGGCGCCCATGGGGCGGCAATGGTAGGGGCGATCGACCGCGGCTAAGAAACGGCGGGGCTGCGACGTCGGGCTTTGGATGCGGATCCCGCGTCGCCCCGGCGCGGCGTCGGTCGACGCCGGCGCCGCCGCCGCTTCGGCCGGTGCGCTCCTCGACGCCGCGCGGGGCGGTCGGAACGGCCGCCGCCCGCTGTAACGGCGGCGCCGGGTCGGGAGACAGGGAACCGGATCGTGGTGAGGTGTTGCCGTAGGTGATTCCGCTTGGTCTTGGCAGCCGTGGGCATTGCACGTTTTGGATGGAGCGAACGAACGATGTGGCAAGAGCACGACAACGAGCCGGCCGACGAGGCCATCGTCGACGCCCTGGTGCGGCGGGCGGACGACCGCGGCGTGCTGACCGCGGCGGACGTCATCGCCGTCTGGCCGGAGGCGGCCGAGGACCTGACGACGGTGGTCAACCTGCTGGAGGACATCGGGATCGAGGTCGAGCTGGGCGATGAGGCCGAGCCCGACGACGTCGAGTTGGCGCCGGTGCAGCGCGTCGACTACGACGGCATCGACTCCGACGACGCCGTCAGCCTCTACTTCCGCGAGGTCGGGACGATCGACCTCTTGACGGCCGACCAGGAGATCGACCTGGCGAAGCGCATCGAGGCCGGCCGCGAGGCCCAGGCCGCGCTCGACCACGCCCCCGGCCCGGCGTCCGACGCGGCCGAGCTGGCGCGGACGGTCGAGGACGGTGAGCTGGCCAAGAAGGAGCTGACGCAGGCGAACAGCCGCCTGGTCATCAGCATGGCCAAGCGTTACCTCGGCCAGGGCGTGCCGTTCCTGGACCTGATCCAGGAGGGCAACCTCGGCCTGATGCGCGCCGTCGAGAAGTTCGACTGGCGGCGCGGCAACAAGTTCTCGACGTACGCCACGTGGTGGATCCGGCAGTCGCTGACGCGCGGCCTGGCCGACCAGGGTCGGACGATCCGGGTGCCGGTCCACATGAACGACCGGATCCGCAAGGTCTACGCGGTGGCGCACGCCCTCGAGACCGAGCTGGGCCGCCGGCCGAGCGCGTCCGAGATCGCCGACGAGCTCCAGATCGAGGTCGACAAGGTCGAGATGGCGCTGCAGGCCAGCCGCCGCAGCATCAGCCTCGAGAAGCCGGTCGGCCACGAGGGCGAGAGCGAGCTGGGCCAGTTCATCGAGGACGAGCTGAGCGCCGACCCGCTCGAGAGCGCGTCGCTCGACCTGCTGCGCGGCGACGTCGAGGACGTCCTGCTGGGCCTGACGGCGCGCGAACAGCGCGTGCTCGAGCTCCGCTATGGCCTCCGCGGCCACCGCGCCTACACGCTCAAGGAGGTCGGCAAGATCTTCGGCCTGACCCGCGAGCGGGTGCGGCAGATCGAGAAGGAGGCGCTGCGCAAGCTGCGCCACCCGAGCCGGGCGCAGATGCTCAAGGCGTACCTGAACTAGGGCCTGACCCAGCGATCGACGCGCCGGCTTGCACCACCGCAGTCGGCGTCGCCGCACATCGACACGACCGAGCCTCGACCGACGGGGGAGCGCGACGCGCTCCCCCGTTGCCGCTTCGGGGGCGGCCGGCCTAGAATGGGCGGTCCGGTGGGGGGTCGTCTAACGGTAGGACAGCGGACTTTGAATCCGTCAGTCCGGGTTCGAATCCCGGCCCCCCAGTTGTCGCCGCAGAGACCGGCGCCGCCGTCTGCGCGCCGGCCTGGTGCGCTCGCTGTTCGCGCCGGGCGATGACCTTCGCTGCCCAACCCCAACCACCATCGAGAAGGACGGTGCCCATGTCGACCGAAGCGAGCTGCCCCTTCAGCCACATCGCCGGTGTCGGCCGGACGAACCGCGACTGGTGGCCGAACCAGCTGCGGCTCCAGCTCCTGCACCAGCATTCCTCGAAGTCCGATCCGCTGGGCGGCGACTTCGATTACGCGAAGGCGTTCAACAGCCTGGACTACAAGGCGTTGAAGAAGGACCTGCGCGAGCTGATGACCCGGTCGCAGGACTGGTGGCCGGCGGACTTCGGGCACTACGGCCCGTTCTTCATCCGCATGGCCTGGCACAGCGCCGGCACCTACCGCGTCACCGACGGCCGCGGCGGCGCCGGCCGCGGCCAGCAGCGCTTCGCGCCCCTCGACAGCTGGCCCGACAACGTCAACCTCGACAAGGCGCGCCGTCTGTTGTGGCCGGTCAAGCAGAAGTACGGTCGCCAGATCTCGTGGGCCGACCTCATGATCCTGGCCGGCAACGTCGCGCTGGAGTCGATGGGCTTCCGCACCTTCGGCTTCGGCGGCGGTCGCGCCGACGTGTGGGAGCCGGACGAGGACGTGAACTGGGGCGAGGAGATCGCGTGGCTGGGCGTCGACAAGCGCTTCAGCGGCGATCGGGACCTGGGTCCGTTCGGCGCCACCCACATGGGCCT
>CAZYVI010000027.1:0-31066 GCA_964651245.1 uncultured Anaerolineales bacterium
GGGCGTGGGCGTGGGCGTGGGCGGGGGGGGGGTGGGTACGGGTGCGGGGCGGGTACGGGGGCGGGTGTGGATGCGGGGGCGTGGGCGGGGGCAGGCGCGGGGGCCTGCCCCTACGGGGGTACGGGCCGTTGCGCGGGGGCGGATTGCCACGTTGCGCACCGCCGCGACCGCCGCGACCGCCGCGACGGCCGCGACCTGCGCGACGGCCGCGACGTGCGCGACGGCCGCGTAGGGGCAGGCCCCCGCGCCTGCCCTTACCCCGGAATCCCAGACGCATTCGCAGCCCGCGTATATCGCCGGCCCACGATGAACAACCGCCGGAACGGGAAAACGGTCCGCCCGTCCGCCCGCCGCGGATATGCGGCCCGGAGGCGCGCGGCGTAGGTCGCCAGGAAGGCGGTGCGCTCGGCGTCGGCAAGGCCGGCCAGGACGGGCCGCAGGCCGGTGCCCTTGACCCATTCGAGCACCGGGTCGTCGCCCTCGAGCACGTGCAGGTAGGTCGTGTCCCAGATGTCGAGATCGAGGTCGGGCCCGCCGACGTGGGACAGGAGATCGAGGTATGTCTTCGGCTCGCCAACCCACGGCGTGGCCAGCGCCGTCCGCAGGGCGGGCGGTCCGAGCGGGCCGCCGTCCGGTGCGCCGTCGGCCAAGGTGTCGCGCATCAGGCGGTGCGACGGGGCGGCCCAGTTGAGCGGCATCTGGACCGCCAGCGTCCCGCCGGGGGCGACGTGGGACAGCCAGCGGGGCACGACGGCGTCGTGGTCCGGCAGCCACTGCAGCGTGGCGTTGCTGAACACGACGTCGGCGGGCGCGTCCGGCCGCCAGTCGCGGGCGTCGGCCTCGACCCAGCGGACGCGCGAGGGCGTAGCGGCCGCTTCGGCCAGCATCTGCGGCGAGTGGTCGACGCCGACCACGGCGGCCCCCGGCCAGCGCTCGGCCAGCAGCCGCGTGATGTGGCCGGTGCCGCAGCCGAGGTCGACGACGAGGTGCGGGTCGGGGTGCCGGACGCGCGCCAGCAGCTCGAGCGCCGGCCGCGTCCGCTCGTCGCCGAAGCGCAGGTACTGCGCCGGATCCCAGCCCGTGCCGGCCAGCGGGCTGCGGTCGGGTGAACCGGACATCGCCGTGCTCCGTTTCTCGTCGTTCGTCGCCGGGACGTGGTGCCGTAGTATCGTCGAAATCCGGCCGTCGATCGCCGGCCACGACAGGAGCGCTCCGATGTCCGATGAACTCGATCCCGACCTCGTCCGCACGTTCGTGGCCGCCGGCCACGGCGACCTGGCGACGGTGCAGCGGCTGCTCGCCGAGCACCCCGCGCTCCTCGACGCCGGCCACGCCTGGCGGCCGGGCGACGTCGAGACGGCGGTGCAGGCGGCCGCCCACGTCGGCCATGACGCCATCGCGACGTTCCTGCTCGACGCCGGCGCCCCGCTGGCCATCCCGACGGCCGCGATGCTCGGCCGCACGGCCGACGTCGAGCGGCTGCTGGCCGAGGACCCGTCGCGCATCGACGAGCGCGGCGCGCACGGCATCCCGCTGCTGGCGCACGCTGCGCTCTCGGGCGACGCCGACCTCGTCGCGCGCCTCCACCGGCGCGGCGCGCGCGAGGGCGTCTCGTTCGCGCTGCACAACGCGGCGCGCGGCGGTCATGCCGGCATCGTCCGCTACCTGCTGGAACACGACACGCCCGACCTGGCCTGGCAGGACTTCCAGGGCCAGACGGCCCGCCAGGTGGCCGAGGCGGGCGGCCACGCGGCGGTGTTGGCGCTGCTGGGCTAGGAACGCACGCGCCCCCGGCCGGAGCGTCCTCCGGCCAGGGGCGTCGTCATGCGCGGGCCGCGACGGTGGGTCGCGGATGCCGGCGGCTACTGCATGTCGGTGGGCAGGCTCAGCGTGAAGTGGAGTGTGCTCTCGGGGGCGTAGTTGAAGACCTGGATCGCGTAGCGCGGGTTCGTCTCGCCGCACGGGACGTGGAACGTCACCTCCTCGATCGAGGCGATGTCGGCACGGCGGATGCTCTGGAGGTAGTAGTTCTGGGCGCCGCCCTCCCAGAGGCGCTCGCCGTAGGGGCGATCGGTGAGCAGGACGTCGCCGTCCAGGTTCCAGACCTGGAAGCCGATCGCCTCCTCGACCGGCATCCCGCTGGGCTGCATGTCGTAGTTCAGTCGCACGGTGTAGGTGCGGCACGCCTGGAGCGCCGGCAGGTAGGTGGCGTGGGCGCCGCCGTGGACGTTGGCCAGCACGGCGTGGTCGGCCAGGACGGCCGGCTGGGCGCTGCCGTTCGTGGCGGCCGAGGCGGCGCGCGGCGTGGCGACGGTGGCGAAGGCGGCGAGGACGAGGGCGGCCACGAGGGTGCGGGCGGTGCAGAGGGGGGAGGTCACTGCGGTCTCCTTGGGGGGAAGAAGAGCGGGCCGGTCGCACCAGGGGGGAGTGCGAGCCAACCGCGGTCCGGCTTCGGGCCGGCCACCGTGCAAGACGCCGGGCGCGCCGCGGCGGTGACGGACGGGACGCTGACGAAACGCGGACGGCGCCCACCGGTCGTGGCGGCGCCGGGGCCGGCACGTCGATCGCGTACAATGGCGATCGGCGGCGGGTCGCGGTCGGCGCGATGAATGGGCGCGCGGCGCGTCGACGACGTCGACACGGCGCGTCGAGGACGCGGGCCGAAGCTGCGGAGGGCGGGCCCCGTGCGCACGATCCTGTGGACCATCGGCCTGTTGGTCGTCTCGAACACGTTCATGACGATCGCCTGGTATGGCCACCTCAAGCACAACCACCGACCGCTCGTCGTGGCCATCGTGCTGTCGTGGGGCATCGCGTTCTTCGAGTACGTCTTCCAGGTGCCGGCGAATCGCATCGGCTCGGCACGGCTGAGCCTGACGCAGCTGAAGATCCTCCAGGAGTGCATCGCGCTGTCGGTGTTCGTCGTCTACGCCTGGGTCGCCTACCGCGAGCCGGCCCGCTGGAACACGATGGCGGCGATGCTGCTCGTCGTTGCGGCCGTCGCGCTGACGTTCGCCGGTGGACCATCGGGCGGCCGGCCGTGATCGCGCTCGGGCTGCGCCTCGCCGGCGCCTTCGCGGTGGGCCTCGGCGCGCTGGGCGCGCTGCACCTGGCGGCGGCGGCGCGATGATCGGCGCCGACGTGGACGGCCACTCTTCAGCCGACCGCCCGGCGGGCCATCGCCCGTGGCCGTCGCCCCGACGGCCGTGGGCGATGGCGATGGCGTGGCATGACGTGCTGTTCCTGCACTGGCCGGTGCCGCCGGCCGCGCTGGCGCCGTTCCTGCCGCCGCCGCTGCGGCTCGACACCTGGGCGGGCCAGGCCTGGCTGGGCGTCGTGCCGTTCCGGATGTCCGGCGTCCGGCTGCGGGGCCTGCCGCCGATCCCGGGCACGGCCGCCTTCCCCGAGATCAACGTCCGGACGTACGCCGTCGCGCCCGACGGCCGGACCGGCGTCTGGTTCTTCAGCCTGGACGCCACCAGCCGGCTGGCCGTCCGGGGCGCGCGGGCCTGGTTCGGCCTGCCGTACTTCGACGCGCGGATCGATGTCGCCGCCGTCGCCAACGAGCCCGCCGCGATTGCCTACCGCAGCGTCCGCACCCACCGTGGCGCCCCGCCCGCCGCGTTCGAGGGCCGCTATCGGCCGACCGGCCCGGTCGCGCACGCGGCGCCCGGCACGCTCGAGCACTGGTTGACCGAGCGCTACGCCCTGTTCAGCACCGACCGCTGCGGCCGTGTCGGCTGCGGCGAGATCGACCACGCGCCGTGGCCGCTTCAGCCGGCGAGCGCCGACGTGGTGCGCAACACGATGGCCGCCCCGGTCGGCCTGGCGCTGGCCGAGCCGGCGCCGTTGGCGCACGTCGCGCGACACCTCGACGTCGTGGCCTGGACGGTCCGACCGCTGGGGGCGCGCCGGCCGTAGCGGCGGCGAACCAGGGTACGCGACATCCTGTGCGAGGGTCGCCGCTAACCTTCGCCGCCGCCGGTCGTTTGAGCGCCCATACCGCCCCGGCGATCCGCATCTCCCATCGGAGGTCATCGGTGACCCATCTGCCTTCGCCACGGCCGGCGGTCGTGACCGGGCTGTGGCTGACCGCGCTCTCGACCGCGTTCCTTGTCGCCGCCCCACCGGGCGCGGCCCAGCCCGGGCCGACGCCGCCGCCGGCCCGCACGCCGTCCGCCGGCCCGCCGCCTGTGCCGCGGCTCGACGATGTCACCGTCGAGCCGGTGGCGTCGACCTATCGGGCCGCGCCCGGCGGCACGAGCGGGCGGTTCGCCACCGGGCAGGCCGCCGACCTGATGCTCTCGGGCATCGACTTCGACGAAACCGGCGGCGGGCTGTTGTTCAACCACCCCAGCGGGCTGGCCAGCGACGGCACCCAGCTGCTGCTAGCCGACCGCAACAACAACCGCGTCCTGATCTGGCGCCAGCCCCCCGCCGGCAACGCGCCGCCCGACGTGGTGCTCGGCCAGCCCGACTTCACGTCCAACGCGCCCGGCACCGGCCGCGACGGGTTGAACTGGCCGTGCGCCGTCGCGGCGGGCCCGAACGGCCGGTTGGCGGTGGCCGACACGAACAACGACCGTCTGCTGTTGTGGTCGCGGATCCCGACAAACCACCGAACGCCCGCCGATGTCATGCTTCGCCTGCCGGCCCTGGGCCGGACGACGATGCCCTTTGGCTGGCCGTGGGGCGTCTGGACCGACGGCGAGCGGCTCGTGGCCACCGCCACCCACGGCGGCGCGATCCTGATCTGGCACCGCTGGCCGGCGTCCGACGACCAGATGCCGGACCTCGTCGTCGCCGACCCCGCCCTCGGTACGCCGCGCGCCATCGTCTCGGACGGGCAGTCGTTGATCGTCGACGACCACAACGCCAAGCTGCCGGCGTCGACCCCGCCGCCCGGCGCGCCCGGTGGTGGCGCGCCGCACGGCCTGGCGACGTTCTTCTGGCGCGCCTTCCCGACCGCGGCCGGCGCGCGCCACGACTTCAGCGTGCAGGGCGTGCGCCTGCGCGGCGGCCACGTCGACGGCAAGCTGGTCTTGCTCGGCGACCGCACGATGCGCATCTTCGACGGCGTCCCGGCCACGGCCGCCGCCGCCACCGCACCGGCGCTCACCGTGCCCGGGCCGTGGTCCAGCGACGGCGTCGCCCTGGCGGTGGCCGGCGGACGCCTCTATACGATGGACGAGAACGACAACCGCATCCGCGCCTACGATCGCCTGCCGGACCGGCCGGACGCCGCGCCCGCGTTCGTCATCGGCGCCGAGGACACCATCGTCCACCCGCTGGCTAGCCACTTCATCATGACGAACCCTGTGCCCGCCTCGGACGGCCGCGCCCTCTACGTGTCGTCGGACTTCGACCGCACGCTGCACGTCTGGCGCGACCGCCCCGACGAGAGCGGCGCCCACCCCGATTGGGTCTACCATCTGCCGATCGGCGCCTGGGACAACGTGATCTGGCGCGACCAGCTCATCCTGGCCGGCGGGCATGGCCTGCTGGCCTGGTCGAAGCTGCCGCGCGACGGCGAGCGGCCCGACGTCCTGGTGTCGAGCCCGATCGGCGGCCTGCCGCTGCGCCAGATCCGGGGCGTGACCCGCGACGACGACCACGTCTACCTCGCGGACTACGAGACCGGCACCGTCTACGTGTTCGACGACCTGCCGACGGACGGACGGCCGCCGCGCCTGACGCTCACGCCCGGCGGCCGGCCGAGCCGGCTGGCGTCGGACGGCGCCTACCTGGCGGTCTGCGTCGAGGGGACGGGGGCGCCGGGTGGGCCACCGGGCGCGAACCGCAGCGGCGTCGTCCTCTACCGCGTGGCCGATCTCGCCGCCGGCGTGACGTCGCCGGCCGCCGTCGTGACCGCGCCCGGGCTCAACCTACCGCAAGGCGTCCACCTGGCCGGTGGTGGGCTGTACGTGGCCGACACGTCGAACCACCGCGTGGCGGTCTGGCGCGCCATCGACGACGCGATCGCCGGCGCGGCGCCCGACGCGCTGCTGGGTGCCCGCGACGCCGACGACCGGCTGGCCGAGATCGGCCGGGCGGCGCTGTTCATGCCCGGCGACGTCTGGTTCGACGGCGACTACCTCTGGGTGGGCGAGTTCAAGTTCGCCAACCGGCTGCTGCGCTTCAGCCCGGGCGGCCCGGCCGGAATGCCGACGGCCACGGCGACGGCGACGTCCGGACCCGCCGCGCCGACCGCCACGCCGGTGGTCGAGCCGACGCCGGCCGGCGCGGCGCACCTGTGGCTGCCGTGGCTGCGACGCTAGCGCCCGCCGGCCGTATCGACCGGGCCTGTCGTCGCGACCTGTTCGCTCACGGCCGCGGCGTCGTCGGCGTCGCGGCGGCGGCCACGGCGGTCTCGAGCGCCGGGCGGTAAGCCGGGCCGCGCCGGCTCTCGGCGTCGCGCAGCAGCGGGACGGCGCCGGCGGCGTCGCCGGCGGCCAGCGTGGCGCGCCCGTCCACGTGGCGGATGCCGGCGCCGGCATAGAGGTGGGCCGGCTCGACGATGCCGGGCAGCGCGCCGCCGCCGAGCGCGTCGGCGAAGCGCGCCTCGGCCGTGCCGAAGGCGGCGCGAGCCACGTCCAGGTCGCCGGCAGCGGCGGCGTCCTCGGCCGCTGCGAAGCGCTCGAACGCGGCCGCCAGGTCGGCGGTCGCGCCGGACAGGTCGTGCTCGGCCACGACGGCGCGGGCGGTGGCGATGGCCTGCCGCATGAGCGCCGGGTCGCCGACCTCGAGCGCGGCGTCGGCCAGCTGCAGTTGGCCGTTGGCGACCGCCAGCGCCGATGCCTCCGGCCCATCCGTCGCCGCGCCCACGTCCGACGGCTCGGCTGGGGTGGCCGGTCCGGGCATCGTGGCGGGCGCGAGACCGCCTCGGCCGGCGACGAAGCTGCCCAGGGCGGCGGCGGCGATCAGGGCGAGCGCCAGCCAGCGGCCGCGCCGCGGGCGGCCCGCGGGCGTCGTCTCAGGCCCCATCGACTTGAACCTCGTCCGCGGTCCGGGCCGCGCCGCCCGCGGCGTTGCGCCGCTCCCAGTCGAGGGCCGGGCTGGTCACCCCGCTCTCGGCCTCGAGCTCGGCCAGGAGGCCGAGCATGGTCGCCCGCACTTCGTCCGCCATGGCCTGCAGCGCCGGGCGCGACGGGCGCGGGCCAGCATCCGGCCAGCGCATCGGCGCCCCGATGCGCACCCACAGCGGGCCGCGGCGCGGCCAGCGGCGGCCCGGCGGCAGCAGGACGTGGGCGCCGTGGATGGCGCACGGGATCACCGGGACGTCGGCCTTGAGAGCCAGCCAGATGAAGCCTGGGTCGAACGGCAGCAGCCGGCCGTCGCGACTGCGCGTCCCTTCCGGCGCGATCCCGAGCAGCTGGCCCGAGGCGAGGACGGCCCGCATCGCGCGCAGCGCCTCCATGTCCTGGCCGTCGCGCTGGACTGGGATGCCGCCGATCCAACGCAACGGCCGGTACGCCGCCTCGCGCTTGATGGCCACGAACCCCGGCCGCCCATAGGCGTGGCCGGCGACGTAGTCGAGGGCGCTGGTGTGGTTGATCGCCAAGATCGCGGCCTGGCCCGGCGGCGGCAGGTGCTGCCGGCCGGTGATGCGCGTCGACAGGTAGCGGTCGAACAGCAGCCGCATGAACGCGAACGCCAGCCGGTAGGCCAGCGGATGGGTGGGCGGGACCTCGCCGGCGATGGCCGGGTCGGCGGCTCCTGCGCGCCCGGCGGCGCGCCGCGGCGCGGGCGTCGTCATCCGCGGCCGCCCCGTCGGCCGGCCGCGGCCGCCAGCACCAGGCACTCGACGAGCAGCAGCGCGGCCAGGACGATCGCCGAGCGCTGCCAGAACCAGTCGGGAAACAGCCGGATCAGCCCGCTGTCGCTGGGGAAGCGCCACGAGCCGGGTGGGAACAGCGCGGCGTGGAACGCCGTGAACAGGCGGTCCCAGGCCAGCGCGATCAGCCCGCCGATGGCGACCACGACGGCGGTGCCGAGCCGGCCGCCAGCGGCGATCGCCGCCGCCGCCCGCCGGCCGCCCGCCGGCACGTCGGCGGCCCACGCCGCGGCGACGAGCGCGGCCGACGCCAGGCCGAGCGCGAACAGCGCCCGGATGACGCGTCGGACGTCGGCCAGGTGGTCGAGCTCGGCGGCGCCGTACAGCGCTGGGCCTGGCGAACCGCTGGGCGCGCCGGGCGCAGCATCGGTCGGCGCGGTCGCGGCGCGCGCCGGTGGGCGGCTCGCCGAGGCGCCGTCCTCCCGCCCGGCGGCGGCCGGCACGGCCGACCCGGACTCCGATGCGAGCAGGGCGACGGCCGGCCGAGGCTGGCGCCCTGCGACGTAGGCGGCCGTCGTTTCGGCGGCGGCGGTGGTCCAGGCCGGCGTGCCCGGCAGCGCTGACGTGCCCGGCCGGAGCGGCCCATACGCCAGGGCGAGGTAGCCGGCGCCGGTGAGCAGTCGGACGTTGGCGGCGACGAGGGCCACGACGACGGCCACGGCGAGGACCGCCCGAATCGGCGTCGGCCACGGTGTCCGCTGCGCGAGCCGCGGCCCGCCGCGCGGGTCGGCGGCGGGCGGCCGGCCGGTGCCGCCTCGGCGCGCGTTCATCCGGCGTCGGCGCCGAGGCGCGCCAGGATGGCGTCGACCACGCCCGCCGCGTCGAGGCTCTCGGTGTCGATGACGAGCGCGTCGGCGGCGGCGACGAGCGGCGCCGTGGCCCGGCCGCGGTCCTGGTCGTCGCGCGCGATCGTGCGGGCCAGCTCGTCCGGCCAGATCGCCGGCTCGCCGGCGCGCAATCGCTCGCGCAGTCGCCGGCGGGTGCGCTCGGCCGGCGATGCGTCGAGGAACACCTTGAGCGTCGCATCGGGCAGCACGACGGTGCCGATGTCGCGGCCGACCATGACAACCGGCGTGGCGGCCGCGATCGCCCGCTGCGCGCCGAGGAGCGCGCGGCGCACGGCCGGGTGCCGGCTGACGGCCGACACGACGGCGTCGACGCCCGGGCTGCGCAGGGCGTCGGTGATGTCGCGCCCATCGACCGTCACGCGGTAGCCGCCCGGCGCGTCGGCGGCAGGGTCGACAGCGATGGCGTGGTCCGCCGCCAGCCGCGCCAGCGCCGCGCCGTCGTCGACGTCGGCGCGGCGGTCGATCGCCAACCAGGTCAGGGCGCGGTAGATGGCGCCCGTGTCGAAGTAGAGCCAGCCCAGGCGCTGGGCGAGCATCCGCCCGACGGTGCTCTTGCCGACGGCGGCCGGCCCGTCGATCGCGATGGCGGCGGGCGGCGCCGCCGGGTGGCGCGGCGGCGGGCTCACGGGCGGGCGTCCCGGCGGGGTCGCGGCGGGCGTGGCGACCGCGCTGCCGGGCCGCGCCCGCGCGCCGTGGGCCGCAGCGCGGCGTTGCGCGGCCGTCCGTCGCGCGGCGGGGCCGGCAGGCCGGCGAGCTGGCGCAGCGATGCGAGCTCGCGCCCCGCCAGCGGTCGGGCCGCACCGAGCGGCAGCCGGCCGAGCTTGATCGGGCCGAACGCCACCCGCTTGAGATGGACGACCGGGTAGCCCACGTGCTCGAGCATCCGGCGCAGCTGCCGCTTCCGACCCTCGCGCAGCGTGATCACCAGCCAGGTTCCGTCGGCGGTGGTGCGCAGCTGGCGCACCTCGGCGGGCAGCGTCGGTCCGTCGTCCAGGGTGATGCCGCCGCGCAGCTGGTTGAGCGTGGCCTCGTTCGGGTAGCCCGAGACCAGCACGTGGTAGACCTTGACATGGGCGAAACGCGGGTGCATGAGTCGGTGGGCAAGGGCGCCGTCGTTCGTGAAGAGCAGCAAGCCCGACGATGCCGCATCCAGCCGGCCGACCGGATAGACGCGGGCCTGGGTCGGCACCAGCGCCCGGGCCAACGGCCGGCCCTCGGGGTCGCTGAGCGTCGTCACCACGCCGGGCGGCTTGTGCACCGCCCAGTACTCGTGCGGCTCGGCGGCCAGGGGCCGGCCGTCGACGACGATCGTGTCGGCGGCGGGGTCGGCCGTGGTGCCGAGCGCCGTGACCGGCTGGCCGTTGACCGTGACCCGCCCCGAGGTGATCAGGGTCTCGGCCTGGCGCCGCGAGCACACCCCGGCCGCGGCGATGATCTTCTGGAGCCGCTCCTGCGCCACGCGGCTACAGCGAGACGGGGGTCAAAGCGTCGTCGGCAACCGCACCGTCTGCCGCCTGGACCGCGTCGAGGGCGGCCAGGCCGTCGAGGGACGGCAGGTCGGCCACGCTCGTCAGGCCGAAGTAGGTCAAGAAGTGGAGCGTCGTGCCGTACTCGACCGGGTTGCCGACGGTGGCGCGCCGGCCGAGCGGCTCGATGAGGTCGCGCGACAGCAGCGTCCGCAGCACGGCCTCGCAGCCGACGCCGCGCAGCTGCTCGATCTCGGGCCGTGTCAGCGGTTGGCGGTAGGCGATGATCGACAGCGTCTCGAGCGCGGGTCGAGACAGCCGCCCGTCCTGGGTCAGGCCGAGGAATCGCTGCACGACCGGGGCCGCCTCGGGCGCCGACACCATCTGGACCGAGCCGTTGCGCCGCACGATTCGCACGCCGCGCTGGGCCGTGGCTGCCGACAGATCGCCCAGGGCGCGCTCGACCATCGGCCGCGGTACCTCGAGCACCTTGGCCAGCTCGGCCACCCCCACCGGCTGATCGGCCACGAACAGGATCGACTCGACGAGCGACGCGAGGGCCAGCCCGGTCGACTGCGACGACGCGCCGAGCTCGCCGGCGGCCAACTGCACCGCCTCGGCGACGGCCGCGCCCGGGGGCGGCGCGCCGTCCCGCGACAGCGCGGGCGGACCGGAGCCGTTGCGGCCGGGGCGGGCGCGGCGCTCGAGCGGTTCGCTGGCCATGGCGTGCGGCGGATCCTGGGCGGCGGCACCACTACATCTTGTGGTGCGGGCGGGATGGACCGCATTATAGCACGCGCCGGTGGCCGATCGAGGCGCCGTGCCGTGCCCGCGCAACGGCGAAGGCCCAGCGCCGACGCGCTGGGCCTTCGAAGCATCTCTTCGTTCGAGCGTGACCGCCGCTGGGCGCGACATCGTCACGCGCGCCACCTGCCGTTGTCGCGTTCGGAGGGGCTACCGACGCCCGGCGCGCAGCCATCGGCCGATCGCCGCCGTCGCGCCCGCCGGGCCGTCCATGGCCGGGGCGAGCGACGAGGTGCGCAGGCCGATCGGCAGATAGGCCGGGCGGAGCGCCGGCGTCGCCGTCGGCGTCGGGGTGTCGGTGACCGGCGGCGTGTCGGTCGGCGTGGCGGTTGCGGTCGGCGTCTCCGACGGCTCGGGCGTGTCGGTCGGCGTCGGGGTGTCGGTCGGGAGCGGGGTCTCGGTCGGCGTCGGCGTGTTGGAGGCCGTCGGCGAGGCCGAGGGGACAAACGTCGGCGTCGCGCCGCCGCGGTAGAAGATCACGAGGCGGGGGCCGCGCCCGGCCGGCGGCGGGAGCTGGCCGTCGCGGGTCTGGAAGAAGAAGCGGTGGTCGTCGAGACCATCGTCGCGGGTCGGGCCGATGATGAGACCGTTGTTGTCGAGCGAGCCGTCGATCCACTCGCTCACCGTCTTGATCAGTCCCTCGTTCACGTCCTGATCGGGCCGCGAGATGATCCGCTTGTACTCGCCGCCTTCGGCGCACTGCCCAAGATCGCTCTCCCACTGCGGCCCGACCCGGTTGGGGCGCCGGCCGTCCCACTCCAACCGGTCCTCGTCCCAGCTGGTGGCGGCGTTAGAGAACTTCAACTCGGTGATCTTCCGCCCGCCGGATGTCGGCCCGACGTACTTGTTGCAGTAGAGCTCCAACTGCACTTCGCAGATCTCGGCGTCGGGCGGGATGGATGTCGGGATGGCGAACTGGACATAGCTCAAGTGGAGGATGTCCGTCTGGATCCCGGCGACCATCTCACCGTTGCGCCCGACGACACCGACGTTGGTGACGACGAACGTATCCTGCGATGCTGGCGCGGTCTCGCGCCGACACTCCTGGCCCGGGGACGCCGCGGCACCCGAGGTGCCGGCGAGCGGGATGACCGAGGCTAGCCCGACCATGGCGAGCAGCGGGGACAGGCGCTTCAACAGTTCCTCCTCGACAGGACAGGGCGAAGGTTGGGATACCGGCGCATCGATCCACATGGTCGTCCAGCCTGGGGAGCCTGCCGGGCTGCGACGACCGCCCTGTGTGGGCGGTCCACGATACACCGGTTGACAGGGACCGTCAAGCGCCCTGCCAGGGAGGAACGTCAGGATTGTCCGGGTTGTTCCGGTCGCGGCGTGTCGGTCGCCCGTCAGTCCTCGATCTTGGGCGCGACCTGATCGCACAGCACCCAGTGTTCGCCTCCGGCGGCGCCGACGTCGCGCCAGACCGGCTCGACGCGGCTGCAGCGCTCGACGGCGATCGGGCAGCGCGGGTGGAAGCGGCAGCCGCTGGGCGGGTTGAGCGGGCTCGGGACATCGCCCTCGAGGATGATGCGCTCGCGCTTGAGGGTCGGATCGGGGACCGGCACGGCGCTGATCAGGGCCTTGGTGTAGGGGTGCAGAGGGTTGCGGAAGAGCTCGGTGCGATCCGTCAACTCGACCATGCGCCCGAGGTACATCACGCCCACCCGGTCGGAGATGTGCTCGACGACGCTGAGGTTGTGGGCCACGAAGAGGTAGGTCAGGCCGTGTTCCTTCTGCAGGTCGTCCAAGAGGTTGAGCACCTGCGACTGGATCGAGACGTCGAGCGCCGACACCGGCTCGTCACACACGATGAGCTTGGGCCGCAGGGCCAGCGCGCGGGCGATGCCGATGCGCTGGCGCTGGCCGCCGGAGAACTCGTGCGGGTAGCGGCGGGCGTGCTCGGGGTGCATGCCGACCTCGTCGAGCACCTGCCGGACGGCCTTGTCCGCCGCGGCCCCGGTGACCCCGTGCACGTTCAGGCCCTCGGCGATGCTCTGGCCGATCGGCATGCGCGGGTCGAGGCTCGAGAAGGGGTCCTGGAAGATGATCTGCATGTCCTTGCGCAGCGACTTCATCGCGCGACGGTGCAGGCTGAACACGTCGCGGCCCTGGAACGTCACCCGGCCCGAGGTCGGCTCGATGAGGCGCAGGATCGTCCGGCCCACCGTCGTCTTGCCGCAGCCGGACTCGCCGACCAGGCCGAACGTCTCGCCCTCGCGGATCACGAACGAGACACCGTCGACCGCCTTGACCCAGGCGGCCACGCGCTGGAGGACGCCGCTGCGGACCGGGAAGTGCTTGACCAGGTTCTCGACCTGCAGCAAGGCACCGCCGTCCGCCTGGGCTGACAGCTGCGGCGCGGTCGCCTCCGCGATCGGTGCGGCGTTGTCCATGTCCTCGCTCCAACGGTGGGTCTGGGTTCGCGGTCCGGTCGGTCGGTCGGGTCGGTCGCGCGCGGACCTGCTACGGCGCCCAGCGCCGCGCCGCCTCGTCGCTGGAGCGGCCGGTGGCCAGCGGGGCGCGATGGCCGCTCGGGGGGTGATCGTGGAACAACCAGCAGCGGACCACGTGCCCTTCTTCGACCGGCAGGAGATCGGGATCGACCGCCGTGCAGACGGCGAGGTTGTGCTCGATGCGCGCCGCGCAGCGGCCGGCGAAGCGGCAGCCGGGCGGCAGGTCGATGAGGGTCGGCACCGTCCCCGGGATCACGGCCAGCCGGTCGCGGCTCTCGCCCAGGACCGGGATCGACTCGAGCAGTCCAACCGTGTACGGGTGCTTCGGCGTCTTGAAGATGGTCTGGACGTCGGTGTACTCGACGACCTGGCCGCCGTACATGACGGCCACGTTCTCGGCCATCTCGGCCACGACGCCGAGGTCGTGGGTGATGAAGATGATCGCCGCGTTCGTGTGCTCGCGCAGGTCGCGCATCAGGTCCAGGATCTGGGCCTGGATCGTCACGTCGAGCGCCGTGGTCGGCTCGTCGGCGATCAGGAGCTCGGGCTGCGTGGCCAGCGCCATGGCGATCATGACGCGCTGCGCCTGCCCGCCGGAGATCTCGTGCGGGAACGCCTTGGCCTTGCGCCCGGCGTCGGGGATGCCGACCATCCGCAGCATCTCGACCGCCTTCTCGAGCGCCGCGTCCTTCGACAGGCCCTGGTGGATCTCGAACACCTCCGCCACCTGGTCGCCGATCCGGAAGACCGGGTTGAGGCTCGACAGCGGCTGCTGGAAGATCATCGAGATGCGGTTGCCGCGGAGGTCCTGCATCTCGCGGGCCGTGGTCTTCAGCAGGTCGCGCCCGTCGAACAGCACCTCGCCTTCGACGATGCGACCGGGATGGCCGACGAGCTGCATGACCGAGAACATCGTAACGCTCTTGCCACAGCCCGACTCGCCGACGATGCCGAGCGTCTCGCCGCGCCGGACGGCCAGATCGACCCCGTCGACGGCGCGGACGACCCCGTCCTCGGTGAAGAAGTAGGTCTTGAGGCCGTGGATTTCGAGCAAGGTGTCGTGCGATCTGCCGTTGCTGGCCAAGGTGTCATTCCCCGATCGTCGAAGCGCCTCGGATCGCCGACAGCGCCATGGGACGCTGCCTCGGTGGGCCGAAGGGCGGTAGTTTACTTGATCTGTCCGCGCGGATCGAGCGCGTCGCGCAGGGCGTCGCCGATGAAGTTGAAGCTCAGGCTGGTCAAGAAGATCGCCATGCCGGGGTAGAAGACCGCCCACGGCTGATCGAGGATCATCTGCTGAGCCCCGGACAGCATGTTGCCCCAGCTGGGATCCGGCGGTTGGACCCCGAAGCCCAGGTACGACAGCGACGCCTCACCGACGACGATGCCGCCGATGGCCAGCGTGGCCGACACCAGCACCGGCGCCAGCGAGTTCGGGATCAGGTGCCGCAGCACGATCCGCCAGTCGCTCGCGCCCATGGCGCGCGCGGCCTCGGTGAACTCCTGGTTCTTCAGCGAGAGCACCATCCCGCGCACCAGCCGGGCCGGGCCGGTCCAACCGAGCAGGATGAACACGACCGCCAGGACGCCGATCGAGCCGCCGGGGATGTCGCGGGAGCGCAGGATCACCTGGAGGACCATGAAGATCGGCAGCGACGGCAGCGTCAGCAGGAAGTCCACGGTCCGCATGACGATCGTGTCGACCCAGCCCCCGAAGTAGCCGCTGGCGGCGCCGACGGCGGTGCCGATGATCTGCGCGCACAGGACGACGAGGAGTGCGAGCGACAGCGACACGCGACCGCCCTGCATGAGACGCGTCAGCGTGTCGCGGCCCGAGTTGTCGGTGCCGAGGACGTACAGCCGATGTTCGACGTCGTTCGTCGCGACCTCGGCCGCCACCCAGCCCTCGGTGACGCGGACGATCCGGTCGTCGGTCGCGGAGTCGGGGCTGCGGCGGTCCCACTCCAGCGTCATGCGCGTGCCCGGCGCAAGGCGCTTGAGGCCGGAATAGGCGGCGCCGCCGGTCTCGATCTTGTTGGCCGCGTAGGGCGAGACCATCGGCCCGATGAAGCAGGCCAGCGCCAGGAGCGAGGCGATCGACAGACCGATGACGGCCAGGCGGTGGCGCCGGAACCGGCGCCAGACCATCGCCAGCTGCGACTCTTCCTTGGCGCTGGCCAGGGTTTCCCGTCCGAACGTGAGCTCTGCAACGGCCATCGAGATCCTCCTTGCCGTCGGCGCGGCCGGCGGGCGGCGTCTAGCCGAGCCGGATGCGCGGGTCGACAACGGTGTAGAGCACGTCGGACAGAAGCGTGGCCGTCACCGTCAGCATGGCCGAGATCAGCAGGTAGGCCTGGACGACCGGCCAGTCGAACTCGCTGAGCGCCTCGTAGTACATCAGGCCCATGCCGGGGATGGCGAAGATCTGCTCGAGCAGGATCGTGCCGCCGAACAGGAACGGCAGCTCGAAGGTGACGATCGTGACGAGGGGGATGAGGGCGTTGCGCAGGGCGTGCTTGACGACGACGAAGCGCTCGGCCAGGCCCTTCGCGCGGGCGGTGCGCACGTAGTCCTGCTGGAGGACCTCGAGCATGCTCGAGCGCATGAAGCGCGTCCAGCCCGCCATCTGCAGCAGGGCGAGGACGGTCACCGGCAGCAGCAGGTGCAGCCCGATGTCGAGCACCGATCCGGGCGTGACGCCCAGGGCATGGGTAAGCGTGCCCGGTCTGGGCATCCTAGGTTCCATCCAGCCCTTGGTCGGCAGCTTGGGCAGCCCCCACTGTTGGAACTTGATCCCGAACAGCACGATGGCCATCAGCGCGAACCAGAAGCCGGGGATCGCGGTGCCGATGAACGTGAAGAACGTCACCGCGTAGTCGGCGCGCGAGTACTGGCGCACCGCCGAGAAGATGCCGATCGGGATGGCGATGACGATGGCCAGGATGGCCGACAGGCCGGTGACGACGACCGTCTTCTTGATGCGGTCGCCCATGATCTCGAGCACCGGCCGGTTTTCCTTGAAGGACCGCCCGAAGTCACCGCGGACGACGCCGCGGCCCTCGCCCGCCCAGTCGGGGTTCAGCGACCCCATCCAGTCGTCGCCCACGGCCCAGGCAAGGAAGCGGATGGCGGGCGGCTTGTCGAGGCCGAGCATGGCCTCCATGCGCGCGATCTGGGCCGCCGAGGGGCGCGTCTTGGGGTCCGGGTTCTGCAGCAGGCCGTCGAACGGACCGCCGGGCACCATGTTGAGCAGGGTGTAGATGGCCATCGATGACACGATCAGGACGATGACCATCTGGATCAGGCGGCGGATCAGGTACGCGCTCATGGATCCCCTCTTCCCCTCGTAGCCGTCCCGGCCCACCCATCGCGGCTCGACAGGTCGCCGGGAGCACGCTGGGCCGGCACCTGGCGTGGCGCCGGCCCAGCGTGGCCCATCTCAGTTCACGGATCCGACCGACGCGCGGTCGGCGGCAGAGCAGCTGGGCCTACGGGGCCGCGGCGAAGCCCCAGGTCTCGATGTTCCAGGTCTCGCTGCTCACGGTGGCGTTGGGCTTGAAGTTCATCACCTCAGGCTTGGCCGCCATGACCTTCACTCGGGCGAAGAGCGGCAGCACCGGCAGCTCGTCGCTGAAGATCTTCTGCGCCTCGTGGTACATCGGCAGAGCCTCGGCGCGCTCGAGCGTGTTGTCGGCGGTCTTCGAGACCTTGTCGTACTCGGGATTGCAGAAGCCCGGGTTGTTCTGACCCGCCCAGTTGTTCTCGGGCGTCGGGATCTGATCACACCAGTACAGGCCGACGCTGGGCGAGACGCCGGACACCCAGGCGAACTCGCCGAGGTCGTAGCGGCGGCCGGTGAGCGGGCCCTCCTCGGTCTTGGCGAACAGGGTATCGGCCGGCAGGTACTCGAGGTTCACCTTGATGCCGATGTCGGCCATGTTCTGCTGGAAGAGCAGCGTCGTCTCTTCGCGCATCACGTTGCCCTTGGTGGTGTTCAGCGTCATCTCGAGGGCGGTGCCGGCCGGGATGACCTTATCGGTCGTGGCGCCGTCGACGCCGGTGACCACGGTGCAGGTGACGTCCTGCGCCGCGCTGCGGACGCCGTCGCCGTCGGGGTCGGTGAAGCCGGCCTGCTCGAGCAGCTCGGCCGCCTTCTCCTTGTCGTAGGCGTAGCTGGTCAGCATGCCATCGGGCGGGTAGGCCCAGTGCTCCGGCGGCATGATCGTGTCGGCGACGGTGGTCTTGCCGCGCTGGATCTCGTTGACCATCGTGGCGCGGTCGGTGCCGTAGGCGATCGCCAGGCGGACGTCCTTGCAGGCGCCGAACGCCGGGCGCTCGTCGAGCGGCTGGAGGTTGAAGTCGATGTGCTCCCACACCGTGCCCGGCACGTAGTACGGCGTGGCCTCGCCGGCCTCGCTGGCCGCCTCGAGGTCGCTGAACATCGTGATGTCCAGGCCGTCCTGGGTCGCCACGTCGATGTCACCGGTGCGCAGCGCGGCGAGCAGCGCGTTCGAGTCCTTGATGAACTTGTGGATGACGGTGTCGAGGATGGGCAGGCCCTCGGCCTTGCGCCAGTAGTTCTCGTTGCGGACGAGCTTGATGTAGTCGCCCGACGACCACTCCTCGATCATGAACGGGCCGTAGGACCACGGCTTGCGGTTGAACTCGTCGTCCTTGAGGATGGCCTCGGCCGTCATCTCCGACATCGGCGTGCCGTCGGCGCCCGGCTGGTGGCGGGGCAGCGGCGTGTAGACGTTCGTGAAGTAGTCCTGCGGCGTGTAGCCGGGCAGGCTCACCCACTGGACCGTCTTGTCGTCGACCGCCTCGTAGCTGACGGTGCGGTCGCACAGGAACTTGCTGGTCGGCGACGCGAGGTCACACGCCAGCTTGTAGCTCCAGACCGAGTCCTCGGCCGTCACCGGCGTCCCGTCCTGCCAGGTCAGGCCGTCGACGAACGTCCACTTCACGGTGAGCTGGCCCAGGTTGTCGACCGTGGCCGTGGCCGTCGTGACCTCTTGGGTCGTGGCGTCGACGTACTTCTCGCCGGCCTGGACGCTGACCATCTCCAGCGCCGCCGATCCGTCGTTGTTCTCGATCTTCGGCAGCGCCTTGACGGCCACCGCCTGGTAGTCGTACGACAGGCCCTCGATCGGGCTGTCGTAGATCGAGTTCAGGACGTGGGTCGATGCCAGCATCGTCGCGCCGTGGGTGTAGAGCGAGTCCGGTTCCTGCGCCTGGCCGATCACCAAGCTGCCGTCCTGGCCCTTGCCCGCCGACTTGTCGAACGCCATGACGTCGGTCGCGGCGGCATCCTCGGCGCCGGCGTCGGCCGTCTCGGTCATCGCGTCGCTGGCGGTGGTGTCGGTGACGACCGTCGTCTCGTCACCCGTGGTGGCCTCGTCGCCACCGCTGTCGCTCGGCGGCGTGCAGGCCACGAGCAGGCCGGTCATCGCCATGCCGAGCGCGAGGGCAAGCCGCTTGCTTGCAGTTGGGACTTTCACGTCGTCTTCTCCTCCTGGTCTTCCCGAACACGGTTCGGTGGGCGACGGGACGGGGGAAAGGGTGCCGTCCGCTGGTCCGCACCGCACGCCCGTGGGTTCACAGCCCGGTCCGAAGGTGCAACGGGCCGTGAGGCCGTGAAGCCCCCGCGCGCGCGGCCATTGTAACATGGCGCTTCGGACCGTCAACCGGGTTGTGAACCGTCGGTCGCGGGTGCGGACCGGGTGGCGAACCCGACCGCGTCGACCCTGCGTTGCGTACATCAACGGGCGCTGTCGCGCCGCGGTTCACCGTTCGTCGGCGGCCTCGGTCAACCACACGCGGCCGTAGCGCTGGACCACAATGGGCGGCACCGTGAAGCCGCGCACATGGGGCGCCACCAGCCAGGTCTCGATGCCCGAGACCAGCGGCAGCCACGGCGCGTCGGCCAGGATCTGCGCCTCGGCCCGGGCGTAAAGCGCCAGCCGGGCCGCCGGGTCGAGCTCGGTGCGCGCCGCCTCGAGCCAGCCGTCGACGGTGGGGTTGGCGTAGCCGGTGCTGTTCAGGGCGCTGCCGCTGTGGAACAGCACGTCGAGGAAGTTCTGCGGATCGGGGTAGTCGGCGACCCAGCCGAGGGCCCAGGCCTGGTAGGCGCCGCGGTCGATCTCGGCCTGGAAGTCGTCCCACGGCGTCTGCTCGATCGTGACCTCGGCGCCGAGGACCGATCGCCACGACTCGACGACGACCCGCGTCGACGGGCTGTTGCCGCCGCCACCACTGGCCGAGAGGACGATGGCCGGCAGGCCGTCGGCGTAGCGCGACGCCGCGAGCTCGGCGCGCGCCAGCCGCGGCCCGTCGGCCGCGTCGTGGCGCAGCGGGCTGCGGGCGGCGTCGAAGCCGGGCATGCCGGGCGGCAGGATCGTGTCGACGGCGCGCACCGCCCCCCGCAGCGCCACGGTCGCCAATCGCTCCTTGTCGACGGCCAGGCTGAACGCGCGCCGGACGTGGACGTCGTCGAACGGCGGCCGGCGGGTGTTGAAGCCGATGTAGCTGACGCCGAGGTCGCCCGGACCCTGGACCACCAGCCGCGACAGCGGGTTGAGCGGATCCTGCACCCGCGCCAGGTCGGCCGCGCCGACCGGCGAGGCGTCGAGCTCGCCGTTCTCGAAGCGCGTCACCGGGTCGAGCGGCCGCAGGTCGAACTCGACCGCGTCGAGGAGGGCCGGCGGGCCGTGGAAGCCGGCATGGCGCTCGAGCCGGATGCGCGCCTCGGGCTCGTAGGCGGCGAGCCGAAACGGGCCGGTGCCGTTCGGGCTGCGCTCCCAGCCGGGATCGGCCTCGAGCTGACGACGGTCGAGGACGAACGATGTCGGGTAGGTGAGCTTGGCCAGGAAGTCGGCGCGCGGCGCGGAGATCGTCAGCACCACACGCCGCGGGCCGTCGACGGCGACGCCGGCGACGGACGCGGCGCGCCCATCCAGCTTGTCGGCGCAGCCGACGATGTCATCGAGGTAGGTCGCCGCCAGATCGGGCGCCGTGGCCGGGTCGCAGGCCCGCTCGAGGCTCCAGCGCACGTCGTCGGCGGTCACGGCGGCGCCGTCGTGGAAGCGGCCGCTGCGCAGCGTGAACGTCAGCACCGTGCCGGCGGGCGACACCTCCCAGCCCTCGGCCAGGTCGGGCACGACGCGCAGGTCGTCGGCGAGCGTGACGAGCCCGCTGAAGATCTCGTAGAGGTACTCGGCCGAGACGACGTCGCGGGCGCGGTGCGGGTCGAGCGTCGTCGGCTCGGCGCCGGGCAGATGGAGGGTCCCGCCGCGCCGTGGGACCTCGCCCGGGCTTGCCGCGCTGTCGGCGCGGGCATCGGAGGGGGCGTCCGCCGCGCCGCCGGATCCGCCCGCGGCCGCGCGCGTCGGCGTGGCCGGCGGCGGCGCGATGCCGTCGACGCGGCGGCCCGGCTCAGCGGTCGCGTCGCCGGACGGGACGGCCGAGCAGGCCGCCGCGAGCAGCGCGGCGCCGGCTACGGCCGCGGCCCGCACCGCGCGGCGGGTGCCGCTAGCGCGGGACAACGAGGCGCGCAGGGAAGCGCGAGGCGTAGAGCGGCGTCACCACGAGCGGCGCGCCGCCCGCCGCCCGGGCGTGGGCGCGGCGCAAAACCCAGCGCGCCGCCGACATGTCGCTCGGTGCGCGGTTTTGCGGCGAGGGCTGGATCGCCGCCTCGTCGAGCGGCACACCCATCGCATGCAGCCCGGCCGTGGTCCAACCGAATCGGCTGTCGGCGTGGCCCGACAGCACGACGTCGACGCTCATGCCGACGACGACGACGGCCGTCGCGACGGCCGCGATCGATGCGACGCGACCCAGCGGCTGCGCCAGGGCGTGGCGCAGCGCCTCGAGGCGGCGCCACCAGCCGGACGGCGCCGTCGGCAGCCCGGCGGGCGCCCCGGCGTCGAGGGGCAGGCCGAGCTCGGTCGCCAGCCGCCGCCAGCCGTCGGGCGACGGCTCGGCAGCGCGCACCTCGCCCAGGCCGGCGCGCACGGCGCGGCCCAGGCGATCGTCGTACCACGGGTGGCGCGCTGCGCCACCGGGGCGACCCGACATCTGGCTCACCCTCGCCACCTCCTCACGCGCGATCCCGGGCCCGGCGCCGGCGCGAGACGATCGCCAGCGCACCGCCTCGTCGGGGGCGCGATCAACCATCGGAGTACACCGGTCCCATCGCCCACTCCGGCTGCAGGCGGGCGTCGGCGGTCAGCGCGGCCCGCAGCCGGGCTCGGCCGTAGTACAGCCGCGACTTGACGGTGCCCGGCGGGATGCCGAGCGTCTCGGCGATCTGGCCGACGTCGAGATCCTGGGTGTAGAACAGGACGACGACGATGCGCTGGTCGAACGGCAGACTACGAACGGCGTCGGCGACGATCCGGTTCACCTCGCGCCGTTCGGCCGACCGCTCGACCGATCCGCCGCCCGCTGCCCGCTCGAGATCGGCATCGTCGGCGGTGACGAGCCGGCGCCGCGCCGCTCGGTCCCGCGCCAGGTTGACGACGATGCGATGCAGCCACGGTCGCAGCGACGCCCCCTCGGGCAGGACGACCCGCCCGATGTAGCGATAGGCGCGCACGAACGCATCCTGCACCAGGTCCTCCGCCGCGGAGCGCTGCCCCGTCATGGCCAGGGCGGTGCGGAACAGGGCGGTGTGGTGGCGTCGGTAGAGCGCTTCGAACGCCCGCCCGTCGCCCGCGGCGGCCTGGGCCACCCAATCGGCATCGCCCGTGTCGGCGTCGGTCATCGTGCGGGTCAGTCTAGCCAGGGCCGAAGGGGGGCGCAAGGCGGGCTGCCGGCGCTCAAGCCGGGGATCCGGCCACCGCCTCGCGCGCAGCGGCGGCCGGGGCGTCGTCGGCCAGCAGCTCGCGCAGCCGCGCCCGGCCGTAGAACAGCCGCGACTTCACCGTGCCGGATGGGACGTCGAGGACCGCGGCGATCGCCTCGACATCGAGGTCCTCGAGGTAGAACAGGACGACGACGAGCCGGTGCTTCTCGGGCAGCTGCAGGATCGCGTCGGCCACGGTGCGCCGCAGCTCGCGCGACTCGAAGCGTCGCTCGGTCGAGTCCTGGCCGGTGGCCAGGCGCTCTTGGATCTCGTCGAGCGGTTGCATCGGGTGCCGGCGGCGGGCGCTGTCGTCGTAGATGAGGTGGACGAGGATCCGCTGCAGCCACGGCCGCAGCGATGCGCCCGGGCCGAGGACGACGCGGTCGAGGTGGCGGTGGGCGCGCAGGAACGTCTCCTGGACGAAGTCCTCGGCCTGCGCCTCGCGCCCCGTCATCGCCAGCGCGGTCCGGTAGAGCGGCGCGCGGTGGCGGGCGAACAGCGCGGCGAAGCCGGCGGCGTCGCCGGCCTGGGCCTGCGCGATGAGCGTCGCATCGTCGACCACGGCGGGCGTGGCCGGCGGCGCGGCGCTCCGGGCGGCGGACGGATGACCGGCCGCCCGCCGGCGAACGCTGGCGCGCTCGAACATGTCTGGGCACCTCCTCCGACGGCCGAACGTCGCTCCCGCGGCCGCGATCCCGTGACCCAGTTCAACGGTGCTCGCGGCGGAGCGGTTCAATCGCGTCCGGGCGCCACACCGGAGGTGAACCGGCGTGCTATGATCGCCGTTCCTCCACACCGCGCCGCGATCGTGCACCAGGCGGAGGTCACACACGTCGGACGACCCGCGTTCCAACCGGGCGATGTTGACGATCACGCTGCCCAACGGGGCCATGGACGTGGCGGAGACGGCGCGCCTCGGGCCGGCCGAGGCCGAGGCCGTCTACGCCGACCTCGTGCGCACCCAGCATCGGGCGATCTACAACTACGTCTATCGCATCGTGTGGGACGGCACCCTGGCCGAGGACGTCACCCAGGAAGCCTTCTTGCGCGCCTATCGGGCGCTGGGCCGCCTGCCGCGCGACGCGAACTTCCGCGCCTGGCTGTACCGGATCGCCACGAACGCCGCCACCGACGAGCTGCGGCGCCGCAAGCGCCGTCCGGCCGAATCGACCGGCCTGGCGCCGACGCTCCGGGCGGCGGGTGAGAGCGAGGAGGACCGACTGGGCCGGCTGGCCATCGAGGCCGCGATGGCCGAGCTGGCCCCGCACCACCGCGTCATCCTCAACCTGTTCGAGTTCGCCGAGCTCTCGGCGCCCGAGGTGGCCGAGGCGCTCGGGATCAAGCCCGAAGCCGCCCGCAAGCGCCGCCAGCGGGCGCGCGAGGCGCTGGCGCAGGCGCTGCAGGGGGTCCGGCCATGACGTGCCGCGACGCGCTGGCGCTGGCGCCCGACCGATCGACGCTCGACCCGGCCACCGCCGACCGGGTGACCGCGCACCTGGCCGCCTGCCCGGCCTGCGCCGCCGCCGCGACCCGCCAAGAGGCGGCCGTGGCCCAATTGCAGCGGCTGGCCCTGCGCGAGCCGCCGCCCGGCCTCGAGGCCCGCCTCCTGTCGCTGCCGCGCGTGGCCCCGCCGGCGCCGGCGCCGGTGGCGATCGCTGGCGATCGCCTCGTCTGGTGGCTGGCCGTCGCGGCCACGGCGCTCACGGCCTGGTCGATCTGGCAGGCGCGGCACGACCGCCGGGAGTCCGTGCCCGGCGGCGCGCCGCTGCTGGCCGACGCGGGCGGTCCAGCGGGGGCGCGCGGACCCGCCGCCCCCGGTCCGCGCGCCGCCGACCTCCCGGGCGAGGCGCCGCCGGCCGCGCCGACGGTCGTCGCGCGGCTGCAGCCGTTGAACCTGCGCGCACTGGCGGCGCCGGATGCCGTCGCCTCGATCGGACGGCGCGCCGTCGCGGGCGACGATGTCCCTGCCGCCGCCCGCGCAACCCGCGGACCGCGCGGCGGGTTGTCCGATGCAGCCGCCGCCACGCCGGTCAGCGACGAAGGGGCGGCGGCCAGCCTGCCGCCGGCGGGCCGCGATCCGGCCCCCGCCCGGCCGCGGCGCGAACCGGATGCGCCGGCCCAGGTCGCGCCGCCCCAGGTGGCGCCGCCCGTGCTGCAGACCCAGCCCGCGCCGCCCACCGCGCCGCCGGCGACGGCCGAGGCCTGTCCGGGTCCGGCGACGGTCCGGGTGCGCGTCGCGGCGGACGTCGCGGGCGGCGGCGACGCCGGCTGCCCCGGCTGCGACGGTGTGGCCGGCGCCGACGATCTGGCCGCCCTGACGGCGGCCGGGCGCCGGCTGCCGTCGCTGCAGATCGGCTACTACGCCGCCGGCGACGGGCCGTCGTTCGAGGTGCGCGTCGCGCCGGGCGATGCGGCCTATCGGTCGCCGGGCGAGGTCGTCGTCGACCTGCCGACGTGCGCGCTGCGGCCGGAGCACTGGCCGCTGGCGATCGTCGTACGGCTCGAGTCGGATGTCGAGGCCGGCGATTGGGCGGCCTGCCCGGGCAGCGGCGACTTCATGCTCGACCGGCCCGATGCGCCGGTACCGACCCTCTTGGTGCACCCGGTGTGCCCGATCGTCCCGCCGCCGACGGCCGAGCCGCTGGCCGGGCCGGTGGTCGCGGCGGGCGCTGCGACGGACGTGCCGGAACCGGCCGGCCCGGCCCCGGCGACGCCGGCGCCGTGAACCGGCGGGTGTGGGTCGCGGGGCTCGCGCTGGCCGCGTCGGCGGCCGTCGCCGGGCTGCGGCTGCACCCAGGCCCGGCGCGCGCCGAAGGGCCGCGACCGGCGCAGGACGGCGCCGCGTGTCGCGCCGTCGGCCGGGTCGAGCTGGCGCGCAAGCTGGTCTGCGCCCAGGAGCGCGTCGAGGTCCGGTTCGTCCTCGACCCGAGCTGCGGCGACGGCTCCGACGCCGAGGCGATCCAGCACCTGCGCCTGGTCCACGATCTCCCGCCGGGCGTCGTCTCGGTGGCGGGGGCCGAGGTGTGCCAGACCGACCCGGCCAGCCCGAGCCACTGGTCGGTCGAGCTCTCGAACCGTGCGGACGGGCGCATCGAAGTCGGTCACGCGGTCATGGCGGAGCGGCCGGGCGTGTTCGAGCTGGGCCAGGCCGTCGTCGAGATCACCGATCGGCGCGGCGCGGTCTGGCGGTCGAAGCTGGTGGCGGCGACGCTGGTGGCCAGCGCGTGCGGGTCGCAACCCGGGGCGCGGCCGCAGCCGCTCTTCCTGCCGTTCGTCGCCAGCACCGGCTGCCCGGCGCAGTCGCAACCGCTCGACCTCGTCGTGGCCGTCGACCGGTCGGCGAGCATGGCGGGGGGGGCCGCGGCCGCGGCCGTGGCGCGGGCCACCGGCTTCCTCGACCAGCTCGCCGCCGGCGTCGATCGCGTGGCGGTGATCGGATTCGACGCCCGGGCGGACCTGGTGGTGCCGCTCACGATGGACCCGGCGGCGGTGCGGGCAGGGCTCGACCGGCTCGATCGCGGCCAGGGTACGCGCATCGAGCGCGCGCTCGCGGCCGCCGGCGCGGTGTTCGACGCCGACGGCCCGGCCGCCGGACGGCGGCGGGCCGTCCTGGTGCTGACGGACGGCGTCCAGATCGGGCCTGGTGGCGACGCCGCGGTGATCGAGGCGGCGGCGGCGCTGCAGCGCGGCGGCGTGACCGTCGTCGGCGTCGGCGTCGGCCCGGCGCCCAACCTGGCCTTGCTGCGGGCGATCTCCAACCGCCCGCTCGGCCCGACGGTCGGCGGCGACGGGGCGACGCGGCTCGACGACGCCCTGCACGACGCCGTGTCCACCGTGCGCTGCGGGCGCTGAGCGGCCCGTTCGCCGACCGCCCGCGCCGCGTTCGCTCCACCGTTCGCCCCACCCCCACCCGAGGATCGCCCATGCGCGCCATCGTCCTGGCCGGCGGCGCCGGCAACCGCAGCCATCCGCTCGGCATCACCCGGCCCAAGGCCCTGCTGCAGGTGCTGGGCAAGCCGCTCATCGGCTGGGTGCTCGAGGCGCTGGCCGCGGCGGGCATCGACCGCGCGGTGGTCGTCGCTGGGCCGGGCGACGGCGGTATCCCGGCCGCGCTGGGCGCGGCGGCGTTCGGCGTCGGGCTGTCGTACGCCACGCAGCCGGCGCCCACCGGCCAGGCCGATGCCCTCCGGGCGGCGCGGCCGCTGGCCGGCGACGGCCCGCTCCTGGTGCTCAACGCCAGCGACGCCTACGACGGCGCCGTGCTGGCCGCGGCAGCGGCGCGGCTCGGGCACGGTCACGACGTCGTCCTCGTCGGCCGGCGGACCACCGATCCGGAGCGGTTCGGGATCCTGGCCTTCGCCGACGCGGACCGCCGCCGGCTGGCCGGCGTCGTCGAAAAGCCATCGCGCGACGCCGCGCCGAGCGACGTCGCGGTGGTCGGCGTCTACGGCTTCGGGCCGGCGGTCTGGGACGCGCTCGACGCCACGCCCGACGGCCCGGCCGACGACGCCCTCGAGCGCGCCATCAGCCGGCTGATCGCGGGCGGCCGCGCCGACTGGCTGCCCTACGACGGCCCGTTCGCGTCGTTCAAGCACCCCTGGGACGTCCTGGCGATCAGCGACCTGCGCCTGGCGGCCCTCGACGGCGCGGTGGTCGACCCCAGCGCGCGCGTGTCGCCGCTGGCCGTTCTCGACGGGCCGGTCGTGATCGGCGCCGGGGCGCGGGTGTTCGAGCACGCCGTGATCCGCGGTCCGGCCTACATCGGACCGGGGGCGATCGTCGGCAACGGCGCGCTGATCCGCGGCGGCGTCAGCCTCGGGGCGCACGCCGTCGTCGGCTTCCGGACCGAGATCAGCCACAGCGTGATCGGCGACCACACCTGGACCCACATGAACTACATCGGCGACTCGGTGATCGGCGACAACTGCTCGTTCGGCGCCGGCACGATCACCGCCAACCTGCGCTTCGACGAGGGGCCGGTCCGGATGGCCGTCGGCGACGCCGTCGTCGACACCGGCCGCAGCTATCTGGGCGTCATCATGGCCGACCACTGCCGGACCGGCTGCAACGCCGTCCTGCTGCCCGGCCGCAAGATCGGCCCCAACAGCATCGTCGGCCCCGGCGTCGTGCTCGAGGCCGACCTGCCGCCGGACACGATGGCGCTGGCGGCGCCCGGCGCGGTCGTGACGCGCGCCAACCCGATCGACGTGGCGTCGCTCTCGCGCGCCGAGCGGATGCGGCTGGTGGCGGGGGCGTGATCGGGACCGCGACCGCGTCACGACCTGCGGCCGGGTCGCGACCGATGCCGGTGCGGCGATTGTCCTAGCCGCCCGCCCCGTCGGACGCCGCCCCCTCGGCGCCCGCGCGCCCCAAGTCGGCCGCCGAGAACGCGCGCGGTAGCAGTTCGCCCAACGTCGTCGTCTCCCACGGGCCCTCCGGGGCGGCCAGGGCGACGACAAGGTCGGCGGGCCCGAACTCGGCCAGAACCTGGCGGCACAGGCCGCACGGCGCGCCGCCGCCCTCGGTCACCACGGCCACCGCCGCCAGGCGCCGGGCGCCGGCCGCCACCGCGCTCCAGACCGCGACGCGCTCGGCGCAGACGGTGGCGCCGTACGAGGCGTTCTCGACGTTGGCGCCGCCGAACCGCCGCCCGTCGTCCGTGGCGACCGCGGCGCCGACCGCGTAGCCGGAGTACGGCGCGTAGGCCGCCGCCCGCGCCGTACGCGCCAGGGCGACGACGGCGGCGAGGTCGACGGGCGGGCCGGCCGGCACGGCGGCCTCAGGCCGGCGGGGCGATGGCCGGCGCGCCGTCGAGGGGCGGCGGGGCGGCGGCGTCGAATCGGCTGACGCGCACCCGCTGGATGCGCGAGCCCGCCACCGCCAGCACCTCGACCCGGGCGTCGCCGATGTCGGCCGTCTCGCCGGCGCGCGGGACGCGGCCCAGGGCGGCGAACACCAGGCCGCCGACGGTCTCGACGTCGTCGTCCGTCGGGAGGTGAAGGTCGAGCAGGTCGTTGACCTCGTCGATGTGGACGGTGGCCTTGAAGATGCCGCGGCCGGCCGCGGCGTCGACGGACTCGACGTCGCCCTCCTCGGGGTCGTACTCGTCCTGGATGTCGCCGACGATCTCCTCGAGGATGTCCTCGATCGTCACCAGGCCCGCCGTGCCGCCGTATTCGTCGACGACGATGGCGATGTGAACCTTGCTGGCCTGCAGTTCGCGCAGCAGCTCGTCGACCGGCTTGCTCTCGGGCACGAACGTCGGCGCCCGGGCCAGGTCGCGCACCGATGCCGCGAAGTCGCGGTCGCGGAAGCACGTCAGGAGGTCCTTGGCGTAGAGGATGCCGACGACGCTGTCGAGCGTCTCGTGGTAGACCGGGATGCGCGAGTGGCCCTCTTTGATGATGCAGTCGAGCGCGGCGTCGAGGGTGACGTCGTCGGGGATGCTGACGATGTCGACCCGCGGCACCATCACCTCGCGCGCCTTGGCCTGGCCGAGCTCGACGACGCCCTCGAACATCTCCTCGATGCGCTCGATCGATGCCTCTTCGATGGCGCCCGCGCCCGACTCGGCGGCGACAAACGTGCGCAGCGCCTCGTCGCGCGGGTCGACGAGGCCGATCCGGCTCAGGCGGCGCGACCACCATGGCCGGCCGAGCCAGCCGGCGGCGGCGCCGACGGCGAACGCAGCCAGCGCCACGGTCACGTGGACGGCGAGGGGGCTCATCGCGCGGGGTCGCCGGGCGCGGCGGGGCAGGCCACGGTCAGCGGCCGCGCGCGGCCAGGCGTCGCTCGCGGCGCGCCTGGGCGTCGTCGAAGCGCGCCCGCTCGGCGGCCGAGTGCGGCGCCACGGGGGGCACGGGCTGCGGCTGGCCGCCGGTGTCGACGGCGACGAATGTCAGGTAGGCCTCGGCGGCGCGGTGGCGGGTGTCGGACAGCGGGTCCTCGGTGTCGACGGTGACGTAGACCTCCATCGATGTCGTCCAGGCCCGGGTCACGACGGCCGCGAGGATCGCCACCTGGCCGACACGGATCGGGTAGCTGAACCCGACGGCGTCGATGAGGGCGGTCAC
Source organism: uncultured Anaerolineales bacterium (assembly GCA_964651245.1). Classification (GTDB taxonomy): domain Bacteria; phylum Chloroflexota; class Anaerolineae; order Epilineales; family Epilineaceae; genus Avedoeria. The sequence continues at coordinate 29,324 of CAZYVI010000027.1, forward strand.
GACCGGCTTGCGGGCGTGGCGCATCGCGGTCAGGGCGCCGAGCTCGTCGATCCAGGCCATCACCCGTCCGCCGAAGACGGTGCCGTGGATGTTGGCGTCGTTCGGGAACGTGATGTGCACCGAGCGCGACTCGGAGTCCGAGGGGCGCTTGGGACTGCTGTCGTCGTCCACGATGGCGTCGCGCTTGTCGTCGTCAGTCGGCCTCGAGGAACGCGCGCAGGCGGCCGGCGCGGTGGGTATCGCGCAGCCGTGCCAGCGCCTCGGTCTCGATCTGGCGGATGCGCTCGCGCGTCACGCCGAACTTCTCGCCGACCTCTTTGAGGGTGTGGGTCTGGCCGTCGAGTAAACCGAACCGGAGCTCGAGGACCCGCGCCTCGCGCGGCGGCAGCGCCATGAGCATCGTCTCGATCTCGTCGCGCAGCATGGCGTAGGCGGCCGCCTCGGCGGGCGACGGCTGGTCGTCGTCCTCGATGAAGTCGCCCAGCTCCGAGTCCTGGTCCTCGCCGACCGGCTTCTCCAGCGACAGCGGGTTGCGCGCGATGCGCATCATCCACTGCACCTTCTTCGTCGGCAGGTCGAGCTCGGCGGCCAGCTCGTCGAGGGCCGGCTCGCGCCCCAGCGTCTGCTCGAGCTGCCGGCTGACCTGGAAGAGGCGCCGGATGCGGTCGGACATGTGCACCGGGACGCGGATCGTCCGGCCCTGGTCGGCGATCGCCCGCGTGATCGCTTGGCGGACCCACCACGTGGCGTAGGTGCTGAACTTGTAGCCGCGGCGCCAGTCGAACTTCTCGACGGCCTTCATCAGGCCCAGGTTGCCTTCCTGGATGAGGTCGAGGAACGGCACGCCCTGGTTCATGTACTTCTTGGCCATGGCGATGACGAGGCGGCTGTTGGCCTTGGTCAGGTGGTGCCGCGCCGCCTCGCCGTCGTCGACGAGCGCCCCGAGCTGGCCGAGGACCGTCGCGGCCACGCCGTTGGCGTCGATGCGCTGCGCCGCCTCGAGGCCGCGCTCGATGCGCTGGGCCAGGTCGACCTCCTCCTCGGCCTTGAGGAGCGGGATGTTGCCGACCTCGCGCAGATAGAGGCTGACGGTGTCGTCGGAGTCGATCCCGGTCAGGTCGTAGGCGTGATGGCGCAGATGGACTGGGAGCGCGCCGAGGTCGATCTCGAGGAGCTCTTCGGTCAGGATGTTCTGCGAGACGTCGAAGTCGGCCAGCATCTCGTCGATGGCGTCGGCCATCTGCTCGATCTCGGCCCAGTCATCGGGTTCGTGGGAGGATTCGACGCCTTGGACGGGGTCGTCGTCGTGGTCGTGGGTGCCTGAATCGGGCAGTCCGACCGCCCCCAGCATCGCATCCGAGGACGGCAGCTCCCAAGCAGCTTCCGGCACGATCCTCCCCCTCCTGCGAAAGCCGTCCGCGCCGAGACGGCCTTCATGGTGCGGCCGCGTGTCGAGCGCCGTCCAAGCGGGCTCGCGACCCCTGAGAAACAGCCGGCGTCGCCGCGACGAGATGGCGATCAGTGCCGGCCGACAATAAGAGCGACCGCCCGCCTGGGCAGTCGCGTATGGCCAGGCCACGGTGCTGGCGCGGATGTCTAGATGCACCGGACGCGACCCTGGGCAAAAGCCTTGCAAGTCTACACATCCAGGGCGGTCGTGTCAATACCCTTAAGGTTGGCTTAAGACGGGGCGCGGGCGCCGGTCGTCGATCGCCGCCAGCGCCGCCGCGGCCGCCTCGGCGC
>CAZYVI010000028.1:0-29908 GCA_964651245.1 uncultured Anaerolineales bacterium
GGGCGCGGGCGCCGGTCGTCGATCGCCGCCAGCGCCGCCGCGGCCGCCTCGGCGCCCTGGCGGACGCAGTCGGGCAGCCCGACGCCGCCCCACGCGGCGCCGGCCAGCATCACGCCGGGCGGGCAGCCGGCCCGCGCCGCAGCCACCCGGTCGGCGTGGCCGACGTCGTACTGCGGGTTGGCAGCGGGCCAGCGGAAGGCGCGGGCGAGCACCGGCGCGGCCGTCGTCCCGAGCAGGCGCCGCGCGTCGGCCGTCGCCTGCGCGATCAGCGCCGCTTCGTCGCGCTCGGCGTCGGCCTCGCGGCCTTCGCCGCCGTAGAACAGCCGCACCAGGACGTGCCCGTCCGGCGCCCGCGCCGGCCACTTCGACGAGCTCCACGAGCACGCCCGCCAGCCGACCGCCGCGCCGCGCGGCGCGACAACGCCGAGGCCGTCGAGGGGGTGCGCCACGTCGGCGCGGCGGTAGCCCAGCGAGACCGTGGCCGACGAGAGGTGCCGCAGCGCCGCCGCGATCCGCGCCGCGTCCGGCGCCACGTCGGCCAGCAGCCGCGCCGTCGCCGGTCCCGGCGTCGCGACGACCACGGCGTCGGCCGCCAGCGAGCGGCCGTCCTCGAGCACGACGTGGTAGGGGCCGCCAGCCGTCGAGGCCCCGCTGGCCACGCCGCCGCCGGCCGCGCCCTCGTCCGCCGCGCGGCCGATGCGGGCGACGGGCGCGCCGGTGCGGACGACCGGGCCGAGGTCGGTGGCCAGGGCGTCGACGAGGGTGCCGACGCCGCCGGCGAGGCTGGCGAAGGCGGCGGGCGCGCCGGCGCCGGTCGGCCCCGCCCGCGCCGAGCGGCGCAGGCCGCGGATCAGGCTGCCGTGCGCGCGCTCGAGCGCCGCGAGCTGCGGGAAGGTGGCGTCGATGCTCAGGCGCGCCGGGTCGCCGACGTAGATGCCGGCCATGAGCGGCTCGGCCAGGCGATCGAGGACCTCGCGGCCCATCCGGCGCGTCACGAACGCCGCCATGCTCTCGTCGCCGGCGGCGCGGCGGGCGGGGCGGACGAGGTCGAGCGCGGCGCGCAGCTTGCCGCGCCACGACAGCAGGGGCGTCCGCAGGAATGCGCCCAGGTCGACCGGCGCCGCCAGCCGGAAGCCGGCCGGCAGCGGGACCAGCCGCCCGCCGGACAAGACATAGACGCGCCGACCGCCGGGCAGCGGCGACTCGAGGGCCGCGCCGAGGCCGAGCGCCACCGCCAGGTCGCGGGCGAACGGCTTGCCGACCAGGAAGCTGTCGGGGGCGGCCTCGATCACCCAGCCGCCGTCGCGCATGGTGTGCACCTTGCCGCCGGGCCGGTCGCCGGCCTCGAGCACCGTGACGGACAACGGCGTGCCGGCCGCCGCGGCCAGCCGCCGGGCGTGCCAGGCCGCCGCCAGGCCGGTGATGCCGCCGCCGCAGACGACGAGCCGCGGGGCGTCGTCGCCGCTCACCGCGTCGGACCGCCGCTCACCACCCGCGCCCGTCGATCCGGCCGGCGGCATGGACGTGGTCGACGAGCCGGCGCACGACGTCGGGGTCGGTCTGCGGCAGCACGCCGTGGCCGAGGTTGAAGATGTGCCCAGGACGTCCGCCGGCCCGGGCCAGGACGTCGTCGGCGCGGGGCCGGACGGCGTCCCAGCCGCCCAGGAGCGCGACGGGGTCGAGGTTGCCCTGGACGGCGTGGTCGCCGACGAGCGCCCACGCCCGGTCGAGGTCGATGCCGGTGTCGACCGAGACGACGTCGGCGCCGGCGGTGGCGATGTCGGGCAGCAGGCCGGTCGTGCCGGTGCCGAAGTGGAGGATCGGCACGCCGGCGGCGCGGGCGATGTCGATCGCGCGGCGGGTGTACGGCAGGGCGTGCGCGCGGTAGTCGGCCGGCGCCAGCGCGCCCGCCCAGCTGTCGAACAGCTGCAGCGCCTGGGCGCCGGCCTCGGCCTGGGCCAGCAGGTAGCGGCCGACGCGGTCGGCCAGCCGGCCCATGAGCGCGTCCCAGGCGGGCGGGTCGGCGAACATCAGCCCCTTGGCCGTGGCGTAGTGCCGCGAGGCGCCGCCCTCGAGGGCGTAGCACGCCAGCGTGAACGGTGCGCCCGAGAAGCCGATGAGCGGCCGCCGCCCGTCGAGCGCCTGGCGCGCCAGCCGGATCGCCTTGAGCGTGAAGCCGACGCTCTCGGCGATCGGCACGTCGGTCAGGGCGTCGATGGCGGCACGGGTGCGCGGCGGGTTGTGGATGATCGGCCCCTCGCCGCGGACGAACGAGAGCTCGAGGCCCATGCCCGGCAGCAACGTCAGGATGTCGGCGAAGACGATGGCGGCGTCGAGGTCGAAGGCGGCCATCGGCTGCAGCGTGACCTCGACCGCCAGCGCCGGGTCGCGGATCAGGTCGAGGATGTCGTGGCGCTCGCGCAGGGCGCGGTAGGCGGGCATGTAGCGGCCGGCCTGGCGCATCAGCCAGATGGGCGTCGTGTCGACCGGCGCGCGGCGGCAGGCGCGGAGGAAGCGATCGCTCGACATCGGCTCAGCCCTCGGCCAGCCAGGCGGCCGCCTCGACCGCCCAGTAGGTGACGATCATGTCGGCCCCGGCGCGCTTGATGGCGGTCAGGCACTCGAGCGCGCTGGCCCGCTCGTCGAGCCAGCCGCGCGCCGCTGCCGCCTTGACCATGGCGTACTCGCCCGAGACGTTGTAGGCCGCCAGCGGCACGTCGAACGCCTCGCGCGCGGCGGCGACGACGTCGAGGTAGGGCAGCGCCGGCTTGACCATGACGATGTCGGCGCCCTGGTCGACGTCGAGCGCCATCTCGCGCAGCGCCTCGCGCCGGTTGGCCGGGTCCATCTGGTAGCCGCGGCGGTCGCCGAACTGCGGCGCGCTGTCGGCCGCCTCGCGGAACGGCCCGTAGAAGGCCGACGCGTACTTGGCGGCGTAGGACAGCAGGGCGACGTCGGTGTGCCCGTGGTCGTCGAGCGCGGTGCGCAGGGCGGCGACCATGCCGTCCACCATGCCGCTCGGCGCGACGACGTCGGCGCCGGCCGCGGCGTGGGCGACGGCCACGCGCCCCAGCACGTCGAGCGTGGCGTCGTTGTCGACGACGGGACCGTGGCCGTGGGCGTCGACGCCCAGGACGCCGCAGTGGCCGTGGTCCGTGTACTCGCACAGGCAGACGTCGGTCATCACGACGAGCTCGGGCGCGCGCGCCTTGATCGCCCGCACCGCCTGCGGGACGATGCCGTCGGCGGCGAAGTTCTCGCGGCCGACGGGATCCTTGGCCGCCGGCAGCCCGAACACGAGCACCGCCGGCACCCCGGCGGCGACGACGGCGTCGACGGCCTCCGGCAGCCGGTCGATCGAGCGCTGGGCCTGGCCGGGCATCGCCTCGATGCCGCGCTCGACGTCCCGGCCGTGGACGACGAACAGCGGGGCGACGAAGTCGGCCGGGGTCACGACGGTCTCGCGGACCAGCCGGCGCAAGCCGGTCAGGCGCCGGAGCCGCCGCGGACGCTCGACGAGGGCGTCGGCCACGGCGGCGGCCAGCGGTTCGGAACGGCTCATGGGCAAGCTCCTTCGACCTGGGTGCGGACGGCCGTGACGACGGCGTCGGCGAGCGCGGCCGCCGACCGCTCGGCGGCCACCGCCGCCACCCTCAGGCCGGCCGCGGCGACCGCGGCGGCCGTCGTCGGACCGATGCAGACGACCGCCGCCCGCGCCAAGCCGGCGCGGGCCGCGGCGTCCAGCCCGCCGAAAAGGGCGCGGGCGGCGCTGGGCGACGCGAACACGACGGCGTCGACACCGACGGCGAGGGCATGGACGACGGCCGGCGCCGGCGGCCGCGGCACGGTGCGGTAGACCACGACCGGCTCGACCGCCCAGCCGGCGGCCCGCAGCCCGTCGGCCAGCTCGGCGCGGGCGATGTCGGCGCCGGGCAGGATGGCGCGGGGCGGCCGCGCCGTGCGCGACGCGCTGCCGCGCGCCGGCCCTGGCGCAACCGACCCGGCCCCGACCATCGCCGCCGCCAGGCCGCGGGCCGTCCCGTCGGCGGCGGTCACGGCGACGTCGAGGCCGGCCGCGCGGCACGCCGCCGCGGTGGCGGCGCCGACGGCGGCGATCCGCGCCCCGGCCGCGGCCGCGCGCGCCAGCGCCGGCCGGCCGGCGACGGCGCGCACCGCCGTGGCGCTGGCGAAGGCCACCCAGTCGCCGTCGTCCAGCCCGGCCAGGCGCGCGTCGAGCGCGGCCGCGGCGGCTGGGCCGGCGGCCTCGAAGGCGATCGCCGGCGCCGCGAGCACCGACGCGCCCAGCGCCCGCAGCCGCCGCGCCACCGGGTCGGCGCCGCCGGCGGGGCGGGTGACGACGACGCGGCGGCCAGCGAGCGGGCGGCGCGCCAGCGGACGACTCACGGCAGGCGCCTCACCGCGGGTGGCCGCGCTCGGCGTCGGCCAGGATCGCGCCGGCGCCGCTGGCCATGAGCAGGTCGGCCAGGATCGCGCCGGCCTCGGCGGCGTCGCGCGACGGCGCGCGCCAGCGCAGCTTGGCCGCCGCCGTGCCGTCGGGCCGGCAGACGATGCCGACCAGGGCGATCGTCTCGCCGTCGGTGACGGCGTGGATGCCGATCGGGGCATGGCAGCCGCCGCCGAGCAGCGCCAGGCAGCGGCGCTCGGCGGTGACGGCATCGCCCGACCACGGGTCGTGCAGCGCGCCGACCGCCTCGCCGGCGGCGAGGTCGTCGGCGCGCACCTCGAGCGCCAGCGCGCCCTGCGCCGGCGCCGGCACCATGACGTCGGTGTCGAACGCCTCGGTGATCCGGTCGGCGAGGCCGAGCCGCCGCAGACCCGCAGCGGCGACGACGACGCCATCGAGCTCGCCGGCGTCGACGCGGGCGAGGCGGCGGTCGACGTTGCCGCGCAGCGGCTCGACGGCCAGCGAGCGGTTGCGCCGCAGCAGCTGCGCCCGGCGCCGCGTGCTGCCGGTGCCGATGCGCGCGCCGGCGGGCATGTAGGCCAGCGCCCGTCCGCCGGCGCTCACCAGGCAGTCGCGGGCGTCGGCCCGCTCGGGCACGGCGGCGATGCGCAGGCCGTCGGTCGCCGCGGTCGGCAGGTCCTTGTAGGAGTGGACGGCGACGTCGGCGCGGCCGTCGAGCACCGCTTGCTGCACCTCGCGCACGAAAACGCCCTGGCCGATGTCGGCCACGCCGCGGTCCGTCACGTCGTCGCCGCGGGTGCGCACGATCGACAGCTCGACCGCCAGGCCCGGCCACGCCGCCTCCAGCGCGTCGGCGACGTGCTGCGCCTGGGCCCGGGCGAGGGCGCTACCGCGCGTCGCGAGGACGAGGCGGTCGCGCATCGGAGCGGGCGTCGGATCCCGGCTGGGCGTCGAGGGAGAGGGTGGCCGCGGCGGGGAGCCAGGCGGCGAGCGGGGGCGCGGGCGTCGGGTCCGCGCCGTCCTCGTCGGCCTCGTCGGGCGCCGCCAGGCCGAACAGCGCCCGCAGCGCCAGCGCCAGGCGCGTCGCCTCGGCCGAGCCGGCGCCGGCCTTGAGCCGCGCCACCGGCGCGTGCAGCAGCTTGCCGACGAGCGCGACGGACAGCGCCTGGACGGCCTCGCGCTCGCGGGGCCCCAGCGCCTCGAGCCGGCGCAGGGCGCGGGCCAGCTCGGCGCCGCGGACCTCGTCGGCCCATTGGCGCAGCGCCGCGATCGTCGGCGTGACGTCGGCGGCCGCCAGCCAGCGCTCGAACCGCGCCGCCTCGTCCTCGACGATCGCGCGCACCCGCGGCACGGCCGCGGCTCGCTCCGCCAGGTTCGTGGCGACGGTGCCGGCGAGGTCGTCGACGTCGAGCAGCCGGACGTTGGGCACGTCGCGCGCCGCGGGCTCGACATCGCGCGGCACGGCGATGTCGACGATGACGAGCGGCCGGTCGGGCCGGCAGGCCATGGCGGCGGCGACGTCGTCGCGCGTCAGAACGGCGTGCGGTGCGCTGGTGGAGGCGATCACGATGTCGGCGCGGCCGACGGCGTCGCCGAGCTGGTCGAACGTCACGGCGCAGCCCTGCCACTGCCGGGCCAGCGCCATCGCCCGCCGGTAGTCGCGGTTCGTGACGACGATGTGGGTGCCGCCGTCCTTGCCGAACGCCGTGGCCGCCAGGACGGCCATCTTGCCGGCGCCGATGACGACGACAACGCGCGGGCCGGCCGGTGGGCGTTCGGCCTGCAGCTCGGCCAGGGCGCGGCCGGCGACCTCGACGGCGGCCGACGGGATGCTGGCGGCGCGGGCGTTGATCTCGGTCTCGACCCGCGCCCGCCGCCCGGCGCGCACGGCGGACCGGAACAGCTGGCCCAAGACGGTGTCGAGCGTGCCGGTGGCCCGCGCCGCGGCGGCGGCCGTCCGGACCTGACCCAGGATCTGCGCCTCGCCGAGGATCATGCTGTCGAGGCCGGCGGCGACGGACAGCAGGTGCCGCACCGCGGCCGGGCCGGCGTGGTCGTAGAGATGGGTCTCGATGTCGGCGGCCGCGACGCCGGTGACGTCGGCCAGCGCCGCCAGCGCCGCCGGCCGCAGCGCGGCGGCGTCGCCGCCGGCCAGGTAGACCTCGGTGCGGTTGCACGTCGACAGCGCCACCGCCTCGACGGCCGCTGCGCCGGGCCCCTCGACGAGGGCGCGCAGCAGCGCGGCGCCGCCGTCGGCGTCGAGCGCGACGCGCTCGCGCACGGCCACGGGGGCGCTCTGGTGGGACAGTCCGAGGCAGACGACGTTCATGCGGGCTCGCGGGCCGGGCGCCGGCAGCAGGGCCGCGGCGCGGCGGCAGGCGGGGGCGCGGTGGGCGGGTGGGGCGCCGGCATTATAGCCAACGGCGGCGCCGTCGATCGCGGCCGCGGGCGGCGTGCGGTCCGATCGCGGTCCGAATCGAGCCGCGCCGCCGCCTCAGGGCTGGCCGGCGATCCAGGCGGCGCTGGCGGCGTAGAGCGGGTCGTCGGGCGCCAGCGCCGCGGCGGCGGCGATGTCGGCGCGGGCGGCGGCGCTGCCGGGGGCGGCCAGCCAGGCCGACCAGCCGCGCAGGAAGCGGGCGGCGGCGGCGAGCGCGGCGGGGTCGTCGGCGAGGTAGGGCGGCGGCGGCAGCGCGCCGCCGTCCGGCTCGATCACGCCGCCGGCGGCGGCGGCGATCCGCGTGGCCAGGTCGGTCACCCAGCCCTCGGCCGGGGTGCCGGCCACGAGCGGCGAGTCGGCGGCGAAGAGGCGCGGCGGCGGCATGTCGCGGCACGGCGCCACGGCGCCGAGCCAGTCGCCGTAGAACAGGCGGTGGAGCAGCGGGTAGGGCGCGCCGCCGTCGGCGGTGGCGAGACGCCGCCGGGCGTCGGCGTTGGCGCGGATCGCCAGCGCCAGGCGGCGGATGCCCGCGTCGTCCGGCGCGCGCCGCGCCGCGTCGTCGATGGCCGCGACGGCCGCCGCCCAGAGGCCGGCCCGCGCGGCCGCCCGCGCCGCCTCGACGGCCGCGCGCGCCGGCGGGTCGGTCGTCGCCACGTCGGCCGCCCCCTCCAGCGCGGCGCCGTCGCCGGCGCGGGTCGGCGCGTCGGGCGGCGGGAGGCCGACGAGGCGCTGTCCGTCCCAGACCCGGACATCCACGTGCGCCTCGCGCACACCGCAGGCGTAGCAGAAGACGTAGGCGTCGGTCTGGTCGATGAGGACCTCGCCGACCCCGTCGCCGTCGAGGTCCTCGACGCGGCCGCCGCCCGGCGTGCTGTTCGTGGCGTGCGCCTGGAGGGTCAGCGCCGATCCGTCGAACGACCACAGCGCGAACGAGCCGCCGTGGGCGCCGATGCCGCCATCGACGCCGAGCCAGATGTGCCCGGGCTCGACCTCGACCTGGGCGACGCTGCCGCCGCTCAGGTAGTCGGGGCCGAAGTACGCGTCGGGATCGGGCGTGGCGCCGCCGCCCGGCGCAGCGGCGCCGAGCTCGACGCGGGCCACGATCCGCCACGTCCCGTCGTCGCCGCCGTCGGGCTCGATCACCGCGAGCACATGCGGCTGGTCGGGGTCGAAGCTGCGCGCGCCGGTCGTGTAGGCCGCCCAGAGCGGCCGCCCGGCGGGGTCGTCGATCGACGCCAGCGCCACGCCGTCGAAGCCGAGGCCGTCGGCGACGCCGAGGTCGGCGAGCGTCGGCGGCGCGAGATCCTTCGGCGCGACCGCGCGCGTCGGCGCCGCGGCGCTGCCGTCGGCCGACACGTCGGCGGCGGTCGCCGCGGTGCTCGGCGCAGTCGGGACGGACACGCCGTCCGCCGGCGCGACGGCGCCAGCCGACGTCGCGCCGCCGACCCGGCCGTCGTCGGCTGGACCCCCGGGTGCGCGGCAGCCGACGATGGCCAGGGCGGCGACGCCGAAGACGACGACGATCCCGGCGGCCGGGTCGAGCCGTCGCGCCGCGGGCGGACGGAGGGGCGTCGGACGAAGCATGGCCGGCGGCAGACGGGCGATCGGGCCGTCAGTCGGCCAGATCGCTCGTGTCCTCGGTCTTGGCGGGCGCGCCGGCGGCGGCCGCCGCTGCGCCGGTCGGCAGCGGGCGGTGCTGCGGATCGGGCAGGCAGACGGCGGCCAGGTTGCGCGTCCGGACGACGTTGAGCCGCTCGAACAGCAGGCCGAACTGCGCCTCCCAGGCGTCGCGGATGGCGGCGCGCGCGCCATCGTCCATCGTCCAGAGCGCCTGCTTGAACGGGCCCAGGGCGTGCTTGCGGTTGTTGTAGAGGAACTGCTCGTCGGTCTGGCCGGCCTTGCGCTGGTCGGCCTTGTTGGCCCTCAGCCAGTCGTAGATCTCGTCGCGCAGCGCCGCCGGCAGGCGGTCGAAGAGCATGTTCTGGAAGTTCGTCGCCAGGTGGACCTCGCACGCGCCGGCCTCGGCGAACTTGCTGAAGGCGGTGTCGGGCAGCGTGCTGGCGCCGTGCTGGACGGCGCCAGCCAGCCCGTAGCGCTCGCGGGCCAGGCGCGACAACTCGGTCAGGCAGCCGAAATCGACGGCGACCTGGGCCAGCGTGCCGTCGGGCAGGACGACGCCGCCGTGCGATGTGCCGGTCTGGATGCTGATCTTCGAGATCCCGGCCCCGGCGTCGGCCAGCGCCGCGCGGTACTCGGCCATGAAGGCATGGAGCTCGTCGGCGGTCGAATTGTGGCCGCCGACCTCGCCGATCTCGCCGCCCACCGAGACCGTGATCCCCGGCGGCGACGCCTCGCGGATCACCCGCGTCAGCTCGGCGCACAGCCCGGCGTTGCGGCGCTGCTGCTCGGCGTGCGTCGGCAGGTCGAGGTCGACGAGCGTGCTGGTGTCGACGTCGATGTTGTAGAAGCCGGCGGCGATCGCCTCGCGGGTGAGATCGCGCACGGCGCCGAGCTCGGCCTCGGGGTCGGCGGCGTAGCGCCCGGCGCTGATCTGGAAGTGGTCGCCCTGGACGAACAGCGGGCCGGTGAAGCCCTCCTGGATCGCCGCCGCCAGGAGGCTGGCGATGTACTCGGCCGGGCGCTGGCCGGTGTAGCCGATCTCGGAGCGGGCGATCTCGAAGATCACGGTGCCGACGTCGCGGGCGCGGGCGGCGCGGAAGATCGCCCGACCGCAGTCGAAGGCCATGGCGCGGACGTTGATCGCCGGCACCGTCCAGTTCGTGGCCGTCTCGCCGCGGCCGCGGGCCATGTAGAGGTCGTGGATCGAGGCCGGCCGGACGCCGAGCGCCTGGCCCAGCTCCCACAGCAGCCAGCGCGCCGCGGCCTGCGTCGGGGCATCGCCGAACGCCGACGCGCTGGCCAGGGCGCCGACGCGGGCGCGCAGGCCGTCGGCGTCGGCGACGCGGTCGATCTCGGCCGGCGGCGCGGCGGGGCGGAGTTCGACGGCGCCGTCGAGGGCGGCCACGATTCGGGAGAGCGCGTCCATCGTCGAGCCTCGGTCGTCACGGGCGGGGGGCGGCGCGGGCGATTGTATCACCGGTCGCGGGAACCGCGGCGGCCGGTGTGCCGGTCCCCCCGGTCACTGCCCATCGCAGGCCAGCCGGCTCTGGATGTCGGCGTAAATCGCCGCCAAGTCCTGGTCGGTGGGCGACGGGTAGAAGCGGTCGGGGGTCGAGGCGACGGTCTCGAGCAGCGTGCGGTCGATCGTCGCACCCAGGCCGATCGCGAAGACGATCGCCTCGCCCGCCTTGAGCCGGGCTGCCGCGGCCAGCACCGGGGCGTTGCCGGGCGGGTCGTTCTGGAGGCCGTCGGTCAGGACGATCACGACCGGCAGGGCCGTGGGCCGCGCCGCCTCGAGCGCCGCCGCCGCCTCGACGAGGCCGAGGTCGATCCGGGTGCCCACCGCCGAGGTGATGCCGTCGAGGGCGGCCGCCAGCGCCGCCGGATCGCTCGTCAGGCCGGTGTGGCGGGTGGCGCTGGCGTGGAAGCTCACGACCGCCACGCGGTCGTCGGCGTCGACGAGCTGGACGAACCGCTGCGCCGCCGCACGCGCCGCGTCGAGCTTGGTGCCGGCGCCGGTGGCGCTCGGTTCGGTCATGCTCGACGAGGCGTCGAGGACGAGGACGACGTCGAGCGGGCGGCGCTTGATGAGGCAGCCGGTGCGCAGCGCCAGCGGCAGGTAGACGCGGTGATCGAGGCCGAAGACCTCGACTTCGGGCACCGGGAAGACGATCGCGCCGTCATGGCCCAGTGCGTCGCGGTAGGCGGCGTCGGCGCGGACGTTCGTCGGCCAGGTGCCGACCTCGAGCGGGCGAAGCCGGTAGCGCATCCGCAGCGTCGTGGCCGCCGGCGTGGCGCCGAACGACCACGTCAGGGCGCGGCGGGCGGCGTCGTAGCTGGCCGACGGCACCGCCGACCCCGACACGAACACCATGTTGGTCGGCACGAGGTCGACGACCTGGATCGCGTCGAACAGCCCGTCCTCGGGCGTGTAGCCGGTGAGGTTGCGGACGATGGCCTCGACCTGGCTCTCGGTGGGGTTGAGGTGCACCCGCCCGGGCTTGTCGCCCGCGGCGTTGCCGACGACGACGTCGAGGTTGTCGCGGTGGGTGTTGTTGAAGTCCCACGACGGGAAGACGAGGGCGTGGATCGCCACGCCGGCGGCGTCGAGGGCGGCGACGGCGGCGACCGGCAGCGGGTCGTCCTTGATGATCCCGTCGGTGACGATGACGACGATCTTGCGTGCGTCGGGCGCGGGCGGCGGGTCGGCGGTGTCGAAGGCGAACCGGGCGGCGTCGAGGGCGCCGGCCAGCTGGGTGTCGCCGTTGGCGCTGAGCGCCGCGATGCGGGCGCGGATCGCGGCGACGTCGGTGGTGAGCGGCGATAGGAGGGTCGGGCCGCTGTCGAAGGTCACCAGCCCGACGCGCGTTCCGGCGCCGTCGAGCTCGGCCAGCATCGCCAGCGCCGCCGCCTTGCCCTGGCCGAACGAGTCCTGGAACGTCATCGAGCGCGAGGTGTCGAACACCACGACGATGTCGGCCTTGGCGTACCGGCCGGGACACCAGCCGTCGACGGTCAACGTCACCTCGACGGTGTCGCCGAGCGGGATGCGGCGCGGCGCGGCGGTCTTGTCGCGGCTCGGCACGCAGGCCCGGGGCGGCGGCGGCGGCGACACCGGTGCCGCGGTGCGCGCGAAGACCCAAACGCCGGCGGCCTCGATCGGCGTCTGGCTGTCCCAGCCGAACTCCTGGGTCGCGCCGAGCCGGACGAAGTTCACGTAGACCCGGCCATCGTCGCCGACGGCGATGTCGCGCGCTTCGACGGCCGCGTCCGGCAGCGGCCAGCTGGCGACGAGCCGGCCGTCGGGCGCGTAGTGGTGGCCCCAGCCGCCCCGCCCGAGGACGACGACGTCGCCGCCCGGCGCGGCGGCGATCGCGCGCGGGCCGTCGTGCAGCGGCCAGTCGGCCACGGCGCGGCCGTCGAGGTCGCGGACGTAGATGCGGCTGCGCAGCTGGTCGGCGATGTAGAGCCGATCCCCCGCCAGCGCGACGTCGATCGGCAGCGCGATGTCACCGCCGGCGTCGACCGACCAGCTGCGGACGAGCGCGCCGGTGGCGTCGACGAGGACGACGCTGTTGGCGCCGAGGTCGAGCGTCGCCACCAAGCCGCCGTCGGCGGTTACGGCGCCCAGGAACGACGCCTGGTCCGGGGTGTCGACGAGCAGCCCGCCCGGCCAGTAGGTCCAGCTCGGCCAGTGGTCGTCGGGCCGCTGTTGGAGCAACTCGGGGTCGATCGTGTAGACCGTGTCGCCGTCGACGGCGATGTCGCGCGTCACCCAGGCGTCGGAGCCGAACCAGATGTCGGCGTCGGGGCACAAGCCGAGCTGGGAGCCGAGCTGGCCGGCGGGCGACCAGCGCTGGACGGTCTGGCCGTCGGTCGTCCAGTTCGTGAGGCGGTAGCTCAGCGCGCCGGTCTGCCGCGAGCCGCCGATGAGCATCCGACCCAGCAGCACCGCGACGTCCTCGGCCGCCGCGACCCGGATCGGGTAGGCCGGACCCTCGAGCTCGGGTGCGTCGTAGCCGCCGTCGAGGCGCGCCGCGAGCGGCGTGACGGCGAGGTCGTCGAAGCTCACCAGCCCCTGGAAGTAGCAGTGGTTCATGCTGGCCAGCAGCCGGCCGTCGTCGGGCACGTCGAGGTTGAACAGGATGCGGCGCAGGAAGCCGGCGTAGACGTGGTCCGTCGGTCCGGTGAACAGCGGCGTGCTGTCGATCCAGCGCGGACCGCCCTTGGGCGGCTCGACGTCGTGGACCCGGTAGATGTCGACGTTGCGCGACACGAACACCCCGGCCGGACCGACCGCGATCTCGTCGTTGCCGGGGCCGGGGATGCCCTCTTCGACGCTGTGGTCGGGCCGCAGCACGACGATGCCGTCCACCGGCCGCCCCGGCGCCGGCGCCTGAAGCGCGTGGGCGGGCGCGGCGCGGCCGGCGCCCGCCGCGCCGGCCAGCGACGGCCGTGGCGTCGCCGTCGGGGCGCCCGGGTCGCTGGGGCCGTTGCCGCACGGTGGCGGGATGCGGGACAACACCCAGATCCGCCCGTCGCGGCCGACGTCGAGCATCGTCGGCACCTTGATCTCGGGCGGCGTCAGCTGCGCCAGCAGCGCGCCCGAGGGGTCGTAGACGTCGATGGCGTAGCTCGTCGGCTCGCCGGGGCGGTTGCTGAGGTCGGGCTCCTGGCCCGGGTCGTAGCACCACGGGTTCTGGCCGGCGCGGCTGACGTAGATCCGCCCGTCGTCGGCCACGGCGAGGTCGACGAAGTGGCGCGGTGGCTCGAGCAGGACCTCGAACTGGCCCAGCGGCTCGCCGCCGGGGTCGAGGCGCGTCACCCGGTAGACCCAGAACAGCACGTCGCCGACGCGGCGGGGGCTGTTGTAGAACTCCAGGACGTGGATCGTGCCGTCGCGGCCGACGTCGAGCCGCTGCGGCCGCCACTGCGTGTCGACGATGCCGTTCTCGTCCGGCACCGGCACCGTGAACGCGGCCAGGGCGGCGCCGCCGCGGTCGAGGACGTGAATCGCGCCGGGCCGGGCGGCGGTGTCGCGGTTGTCGAGGATGTAGGTCGTGCCGTCGGGGGCCGAGCTGATGTCGGCGGTGCGGCCGTAGCGGCCCGGCGTCAGCTGCCACGGCCGGTCCTGCCAGGTGTCGACGAGGCGGTAGGTGGCCCCCTGGCCGTTCGACCCGTCCCCCGGCTGGCCCAGCGGCGCCGCGGCGACCTCGGCGCGCGCCGGGCCGAGCGCGACAGCGAGCAGGGCGGCGGCGGCGGCCGATCGCAGCAGCGGGCGCGGTGGGGACGGGCGCATCGGGCACCTCCAGAGGTGGGTCAGGGCCGTCACGGCGCGGCGGCGCCGGCCTGGTCGCACACCAGCCGGGCCAGGATCGCGTCGTAGATGGCGGCCAGCTCGGCGTCGCTGGGCGAGTTGAAGCTGCGGTCGGGCGACGACGCCACGGCGCCCAAGAGCGCCGCGTCGGTCGTCGCGCCGAGGCCGACCGTATAGACGACGGCGCCGGCCGCCTTGAGACGCGCGGCCTCGGCCAGAACGGCGTCGTTGCCCGGCGGGTGGGTCTGGAGCCCGTCGGTGAGGAGGATGACCGCCGCCAGCGCGCCCGGCCGGCGGCCCTCGAGGGCGCCGACCGCCTCGGCCAGGCCCAGGTCGATCCGCGTCCCCTCGGCGGAGTCGATCGCCGCCAGCCCGAGGACGAGGCGATCGACGTCACCCGTCAGCGGCACCAGGCGGCGGCCGCTGTGGTGGAAGGCGATGATCGAGGCCCGGTCGACGGCCGGGTCGATGCGGCGGACGAACGACTCGGCGGCGTCCCGCGCGGCGTCGAGCTTGGTGCCCCCGCCGGCGGCGCGCGGCTCCTCCATGCTGCTCGAGGCGTCGAGGACGAGGGCCACGTCGACCGGGCGGGCGCGGGCCAGGCAGCCGGCGCGCGCCGCGAGCGGCAGGTAGAGCTTGCGCAGCGGCCGGAACACCTCGACGGACGGGATCGGGAAGACGAGCTCGCCGGCGGTGCCGAGGGCGTCGGTGTAGGGCGCCCGGGCGTCGATGTTCGTCGGCCAGGTGCCCACTTCGAGCGGCCGCAGCGTGTAGCGCAGCCGCAGCGTCTCGCCGGCGGGCTGGTTGCGGATGCCGCGCCACGTCAGCGTGTGGGCCGCGGCGTCGTAGTCGGCCGCCGGGGAGGCGGAGCGGTCGACGTAGCGCATGTTGGCCGGGATGCGGTCGATGACGGTCAGGTCGCGGAACGCCACCGCCTCGGGGCGGTAGCCGACGAGGTCGGCCGCCACCCGCTGCACCTCGCGCGCGTCGGCGTCGACGTGCAGCAGCGTGCCCGGGAACTGGACGAGGCGCGCCAACACCTCGAGGTGCTCGGTCTGGAGCTCCCAGGTCGGGAAGACGAACGCGTGGAGGGCGATGTCGGCCGCCCGCAGGTCCTCGCCGGCCTGGATCAGGCCGAGGATGTCGGCGTCCTTGACGACGCCGTCGGTGAACAGGACGACGATGCGCTGGCGGTCCGGCGTCGGCGTGTCGCCCAGCTGGAGGCGGGCCGCCGCCAGCGCCCCGGCCAGCTGGGTGTCGCCGCGCGCCCGGAGGCCCGCCACGGCTGTCCGCACCGCCGCGACGTCGTCCGTGAGCGGGGCGACGAGCGTCGGCGCATCGTCGAACGTGGCCAGCCCGACCCGGACGCGGCGGGGGTCGAGCGTGCCGAGGATCGACAGCGCCGCCTCCTTGGCGCGGTCGAGCCCGCTCTCGAAGCCCATCGAGCGCGACGTGTCGAACACGAACAGGAGGTCGGCCGCCCGGCCGCGCCCTGGGCAGCGGCCGACGACGGTCAGCGTGACCTGGACCGTGTCGCCGAGCGGGATCCGCCCCGGGCTGGCGACCTTGTCGGGCACGCCCAGGCAGGCGTCGGCCGGTGGCGGCGGGGCGGCCGGCGCCCGGACGGGCGCGAACACCCACACGCCGCCCTCGTGGACCCGGACGCCCTGGCCCCAGCGGCCGTCGCCCGCGACGCCGAGGCGGACGTAGTTGACGAAGACGCGCCCGGCGTCGTCGACGGCGATGTCGAGCGGCGTGC
Source organism: uncultured Anaerolineales bacterium (assembly GCA_964651245.1). Taxonomy (GTDB): domain Bacteria; phylum Chloroflexota; class Anaerolineae; order Epilineales; family Epilineaceae; genus Avedoeria. Next base: position 15,560 of record CAZYVI010000028.1, read on the forward strand.
GGTCGCGGACCGGCATCGGCCACGCCGCCACCAGGGCGCCGTCGGGGCGATAGCGGTAGGCCCAGCCGCCGCGCCCGAGGACATAGACGTCGCCGGCGGTGTCGACCGCCACCGCGGCGGCGCCGTCGTGGGTGTCGAACGCGCCGAGCTCGGCGCCGGCCAGGTCGCGGACCGTGATGCGGCCCCGGGCGGCGTCGGCGAGGTAGACCCGCGGCCCGCGCAGCGCAAGGTCGACCGGCACCGCGCGGCCGCCCGTCGCCGCCGGCCAGACGGCCTCCGCCACGCCGTCGCGGCCGACGACGTGGACCAGCCCGCGGCCGACGTCGAGCGCGGCGGCGCGCCCGCCGTCGGCGCCGACGGCGGTGAAGAACGGCTCGCCGACGCCGTCGAGGTCGCCGCCCCAGTACGACCACGCCGGCAGCAGCGCGTCGGGGCGCCGCTGGAGGAAGCTGGGATCGACGGCGTAGCTGTCGACGCCGTCGGCCGCCACGTCGCGGACGAGCCACGATTCGGCGCCGCTGCAGAGGCCGATCTGGTCCGTCAGCCGACCGTCGGCGGTCCAGCGCTGCGCCGTCTGGTTCTCGGCGTCGACCTCGATGGCGTGGTAGCTCTGGGCGGGGCGCGTGCCGAGGATGTTCATCCGCCCCAGCAGCACCCGCAGCGTGTCGGCGGCGGCGATCCGGACCGGGTAGGCCGGCCCCTCGAGCTCGGGCCCGTCGAGCGCGCCGACGAGGTGGGGCGCGGCGGGCCGCGCCGTCGGTGTGTCGAAGCGGAGCGTCCCCTGGAAGCTGCAGTGGTTCATCGCCGCCATCACCGCTCGGCCGCCGAACGGGACGTCGAGCGACAGGACGCGGTGGCCCAGGAACAACTGGGCATAGACCCGGTCGGTCGGCCCGGCGTAGAGCGGCTCGTCCTCGACCGCGCCGAGCCCACCGGCCTCGGGGCCGGGTCGCAGGGCGAAGATCTCGCTGTTGCGGCTCACGAACCGCCCGGCCGGACCGACGGCGACGTCCTCGGCGTTCGACCACGGGATCGCGCCGCGGACGCGGTGGTCGCCGCCGAGGACGAGGAGCCCGGCCACGGGCTCGGCCGCCTGCTGCGCCCTCGACGGCGCAGCGGGCGCGCGATCGTCGGCGGTCGCGTCCGCGCCGGCGGCCATCGCCCGGTCCCACCACGGCCCGGCGTCGACCCGCGACGGCAGCGGCGGGTCGCCCGGGTCGCCCGGCCCGCCGCCGGGCGAGCAGCGCGGGATCACGTGGTTGACGACGACCACCGTGCCGTCGGCGTCGACGTCGAGGCTCAGCGGCACCGCCAGCTCCGGCGGCGTCAGGCTGGACACGGCGCCCCAAGGCTCCAGGACGTCGATGGCATAGGTCGGCACCTCGCCGGGCAGGTTGCGCGGCGGCGGCGCACCCGGCTCGTAGCACCACTGCGTCGCGCCGAGGCGGGTCAGGTAGACCCGCCCGTCGCCGCGGACGGCGATGTCGGCGTAGCCCCGCGGCGGCTGGAGCGGCAGCCGGGTGCGCGCCAGCAGCGCGCCGCCGCGGTCGAGGCGGTCGACGAGGTAGACGATCCGGCCGTTGACGTCGCGCATGCTCATCGACAGGACGTAGATCTGCCCGTCGGCGCCGACGTCGAGGCGGTAGGGCACCGGCGGCTTGCCGGCGTCGGGCTCGTCGGGCAGCGGCAGCCACCGGATCGGCGTCCCATCCGGTTGCAGGACGTGGAGCATGGCCGGCCGGCCGCCGATCGAGCGGTTGTCGAGGACGTACACCGTGCCGTCGGGCGCCGAGCTGACGTCGGCGATGCTGCCGTAGCGTCCGGCGGCGGGCGTCCAGGGGCGGTCGGTCCAGGTGTCGACGAGGCGGTAGGCGACGCCGTCCGCCGCGCGCACCCCAGCGCCGTGGCCCGCGCCGGCGGCGGCGAGCACGGCGAGCGCCACGGCGGCGGTGGCCGCGGTGGCCGCGCGAAGCCAGGACCGGCGTGCCGGCCCGCAGCTCGCGCGCCGCCGGGCGGCGGCTTCCGCTCGCGTCATGGTCCACCTCGTCGCAGGCAGCCGGAGGGGCGAAGGTCCAACAGTAGCGCGGCCCCGACGCGCCGCGAAATGGCGTCCCGGGCGGCCAGCCGGCGGATGATACAACTGATACAATGGGCGCCCGTTCGCCGGCCGGCGCACCGCGTCGCCGGCCCGAGGCGCGAGGCGCGCATGGCCGAGCAGGGCTATTACCGCCACCCCACCGTGCGCGGCGAGGCCGTCGTCTTCACGTCCGAGGACGACCTCTGGCGCGTCGACCTCGGCGGCGGCCGGGCGCAGCGCCTCACGGCCGGCCACGCCATGTCGACCGAGCCGGCGCTCTCGCCGGACGGCCGCTGGGTGGCGTTCGTCGGGCGCGAGGAGGGCGGGCCCGAGGTCTACCGGATGCCGGCCCACGGCGGCCCCGTCGAGCGCCTCACGTTCTTCGGCGGCGACGTCCGGGTCCTGGGCTGGACGCCCGACGGCGACGGCATCGTCTGCACCGCCAACGCCGGCCAGCCGTTCGGCAGCCGGATGATCGCCCACGTGGTGCCGGCGGCGGGCGGGCCGGCCGCGCCGCTGCCGTTCGGCGCGCTGGCCAGCCTGTCGTTCGGCCCGGCGACCGCCGCCGGTCAGGCCGCGGTCCTGTGTCGCCACGCCCTCGACATCGCGCGCTGGAAGCGCTACCGCGGCGGCCAGACGGGCGATCTCTGGATCGACAGCGCGGGTGACGGCCAGTGGCGGCGGCTCATCGCCCTCGACGGCAACGTCGCCCGGCCGCTGTGGTTCGGCGATCGGATCTGGTTCGTCAGCGACCACGAGGGGATCGGCAACCTCTACAGCTGCACCGTTGACGGCGCCGATCTGGCCCGTCACACCGACCACGCGGACTACTACGTCCGCTGGCCGGCCAGCGACGGCCGGACGATCGTCTACAGCGCCGGCGCCGACCTCTGGCGCCTCACCCCCGACGCGCCGGACCCGCGCGACGCCCGCCCGCAGCGCATCGACGTCGTCTGGGCCGGGGCGCGGGTGCAGCACCAGCGCCGATTCGCCAGCCCGGGCCGCTATCTCCAGGGCTGGGCGCTTCACCCCAAGGGCCACAGCGTGGCGGTGACGGCCCGCGGCCAGACGTTCGTCCTGGGCAACCACGAGGGGGCGGTCCGTGGCCTGGCCGACGAGCCGGCCCGGACGCGTCTGGCGACGTGGCTGCCGGACGGCGCCCGGCTGGCCGTCGTCAGCGACGCCGGCGGCGAGGACACGCTGGTCCTCCACACCGTCGACGGCAGCGTGCCGCCGCGGCGGTTCGACGCCCTCGACCTCGGCCGCCCGGTCGAGCTGGCGCTGTCGCCGGCGGGCGATTGGGCGGCCGTGGCGAACCACCGGCTCGAGCTCGTGCTGGTCGACCTCGCCTCCGGCACATTGCGGCGCCTCGACCGGAGCCCGGCCGAGCGGATCACCGGCCTGGCGTGGTCGCCGGACGGACGCTGGCTGGCCTACGCCTTCCCGGACTCGGCCCAGACCTCGGTCATCAAGCTGGCCGAGGTCGCCAGCGGCGAGACCCACCCCGTGACGCGGCCGGTGCTGCGCGACCTCGGCCCGGCCTGGGATCCCGGCGGCAAGTACCTCTACTTCCTGTCGTACCGCGACTTCACGCCGGTGTACGACCGGCTGCACTTCGACCTCGGCTTCCCGCGCGGCATGCGGCCCTACCTGCTCACGCTGCGCGCCGACGTCGACTCGCCGTTCCAGCCGATGCCGCCGCCGCCCGGGTCGGCGCCGCGCGACGGCGCGCCGGGGGACGACGGCGACGGCGACAAGGGCGGCCGGCCGCCCGCCGGCCGGCCGCCCGCCGGCGACCCGCCAGCCGCCGCTGGAGAGGCCGACGCCGCCGGCGACGCGGCCGCGGCCAGCGACGAGGGCCGGGGCGTCGCCGCGACCGACCCCGCCCCCGACGATACCGACCGTCCGCCCGGCGGTCCGCCGCCGCTGCGCATCGACCTCGACGGCATCGCCGATCGGATCGTCGCCTTCCCGGTGCCCGAGGGGACGTACGGTCAGGTGCGCGGCCTCGAGGGCAAGGTGCTGTTCACCTCGCTGGGCATCCCCGGCGCGTCCGATCCGGACCGGCCGGCCGGCGGCCAGCTCGTCGTCTGGGACTTCGGCGAGCGCAAGAGCGAGGTGCTGGCCGACGGCGTCCAGGCGTTCGACGTCGCCCGCGACGGCAAGACGATGATCTACCGCGTCGAGCGCCGGCTGCGGGTGGTGAAGGCGGGCGTGAAGCCGCCGGCCGAGGGCGGCCCGGGTCGCCGGACGGGCTGGCTCGACCTCGACCGCATCCGCGTCGCGGTCGACCCCAGCGCCGAGTGGGCGCAGATGTTCCGCGAGGCCTGGCGGCTGCAGCGCGACCACTTCTGGACGGCCGACATGGCCGGCATCGACTGGCAGCACGTCTACGAGCGCTACGCCCCGCTGCTCGAGCGCATCGCCAGCCGCGCCGAGTTCTCCGACCTGATGTGGGAGATGCAGGGCGAGCTGGGCACGTCCCACGCCTACGAGTACGGCGGCGACTACCGCGCCGGCCCCGACTTCCCGCGCGGCTTCCTGGGCGCCGACTTCGCGCCCGACCCGTCCGGCCGCGGCTGGGTCGTGACCGCGATCGTGCCGGGCGACGCGTGGGACGCCGGCGCAAGCTCGCCGCTGGCGCGACCCGGCGTCGGCGTCCGCCCCGGCGACCGGCTGCTGTCGATCGACGGCCAGCCGCTCGGCGCCGGCCGCAGCCCGGGCGCGGCGCTCGTCCACCGCGCCGGCGTCGACGTGCTGCTCGAGATCGCCCCGGGCCCGGCGGTGGCTTCGGCGGTCGGTGACCGCGACGCCGACGCTGCCCCCGCGGACGACGGCCCGGCCCTGCGCGCCGTCACCGTCCGGACGCTGCGCGACGAGACGGCGTTGCGCTACCGCGGCTGGGTCGAGGGCAACCGCGCCGCGGTCCATGCCGCCAGCGACGGCCAGATCGGCTACGTCCATGTGCCCGACATGGGCCCCGCCGGCTACGCCGAGTTCCACCGCGGCTTCCTGGCCGAGGCCGACCGTCCGGGCCTGATCGTCGACGTGCGCTACAACCGCGGCGGCCATGTCTCGTCGCTGCTGCTGGAAAAGCTGGCCCGCCGCCGCATCGGCTACGACGTCCGGCGCTGGGGCGATCCGATCCCCTATCCGCTCGAGTCCGTGGCCGGGCCGATCGTGGCGCTGTGCAACGAGCTGGCCGGCTCCGACGGCGACATGTTCAGCCACGCCTTCAAGCTCATGGGCCTCGGGCCGCTCGTCGGCACCCGCACCTGGGGCGGCGTCGTCGGCATCTACCCGCGCGCGACGCTCTCCGACGGCGGGACGACGACGCAGCCCGAGTACAGCTTCTGGTTCAGCGACGTCGGCTGGGGGCTCGAGAACCACGGCGCCGTACCCGACATCGTGGTCGAGCTGCCGCCGCACGACGACGCCGCCGGCCGCGATCCGCAGCTCGCGCGGGCGATCGACGAGGCCCAGGCCCGGCTGGCGGCGCTGCAGCCGACGCGCCCCGAGTTCCCGCCGCCGCCGACGCGCGCGCTGCCGCCGTCCGAGCCCCGCTGAGCGCGCCGGGCGCGACCACTCCGCCGCCGCGCGTGCCGGCGGCGCGGTGCGGCGCGCCCGGCCGCGGCGGACCGGCCGCCGTCCGTCCTCAGCCCGCGGCGAGCCTGGCGAGCCATCGGGACAGGAACACCGGCAGCTGCACGCCCCCGGCATCGTCCACGGCCGCGACCAGCCCCAGGTCGGCCGCCGCGGCGACGGCCAGCGCCACGTCGTCGGCCGGGCGCCCGGCGGCGGCGGCCACCGCGGCGAGGTCGGCTCGGCCGCCCGCTTGGGCCTGGGCGGCGGCCGCCACGGCGCAGCGCACGGTCTCGGGCGCGGCGCGCCAGGCGGCCGACCACATCCGCTCGTAGAGCCGTCCGGGCCGGCCCACGCCCGTGCGGAAGCGCGCGGCAACCACCTCGGGCGCCTCGGCGCGGAGCTCGCTCACGGCCAGGAGCAGCGCCGCCGGGTGGCCGGCCGTGGCGTCGATCACGGCGGCGAGGGCGTGGTCGGCGGCCGCGGCCACCCCGTGCAGGCCACGGCGGCGGCCCTCGTGGCGCACCAGGGCCGTCGCGGCGGCGCGGTCGAGCGGCGGCATCGGCAGCACGGTGGCCGACGCGAAGGCGCTCCAGCCCAGGCGGCTGGTGACGATCAGCCGTGGCCCGGCCGCCAGCCGGCCGAACCGGCGGGCGATCGTCCCCATCTCGCGCCCGTCGTCGACGCCGTCGACCACGACGAGGGCGCCGCGGCCGCCCAGCGCGGTGCAGGCCTCGGCCACGGCGCGGGCGGCCGCGGCCGCCCGGCCCGGCCGGCGCGGCGCAGCCGAGCGGTCCGGCCAGGCCGCGCCCCAGCCCCGTTCGTCGGCGTCCGTGCGGGCACCCGACGCCGACGGCCCGCCGTCGCGCAGCGCGACGACCCGGGGACGGGGCGGTGCGGCGACGGCGGTCGGCGCGGTCGGGGCCGGCGGGCGGCGGTCGGATGGGCCCAGCCAGGCCAGCCTGGCCGCGCCAAGGCCCTCGGCCCGCGGCCGGATCGCGGCCGCGACGACGGTCGACTTGCCGCTGCCGGGCGGGCCGGTCACCACGAGCACGGCCGGCCCGTCGGGCTCGTCGAGCCAGCGCTCGATGGCGCGGCGCACCGATTCGGCGCCGTGCAACCGCCCGCCGGCCGCCGTCGGCAGCCGCGCCACGAGGGCGAGCCGGCGCGCCTCGGCCACTGCGCCCGCCTCGAGCGCGCGCAGCTGCTGGGCAAGGTGCGCCAGGCCGAGCCCCATCCGGCGCTGCACGGTGCGGGTGTGCCGGCCGCCGACCACAGCCGCCAGGCCGCTCGTCGAGAGGCCGAGGTCGGGGCGCAGGAACAGGTGGTAGACCGTGCTCCAGCCCTCGAGCGTCGCATCGTCGCGGGCGAAGTCGAGGCGGAGCTTGGCCAGGGCCGACGCCGGCGCCGCCGCGCGGCCGTCGGCCGCGCCGGCCGGCGCGCCGGCCCCGGACGCGGCCGCGCGTCCGCGCCGGCGGTCCAGCTCGGCTTCGATCGTCTCGCTCAGGAGGTGGCCGAGGGCCCAGTGCCGGCCGGCGCGGCTCGGCGGTCCGCCGAGCCGCTCGAGCGCCCGCGAGACGATCGCCAGCTCGGCCAGCGGGCTGTCGGCCGGCGCCTGCTCGACGGCCAGCTGCCGCAGGGCGGCCCGCAGCGCGCGCGGGGTGATGGCGTCGATCGTCATCGCCGGGCCTCGACGTCGCGCGGGGCGGGCCGCGGCGCGAGGCCGACGCGGAACGCCCAGGCCACGACCTGGTGGGCCGTCCCGAAGCCGGTCGCGCGGTAGATGCTGGAGATCGCCTTGTCGCAGGTGCTGCGGCTGCGGCGGATGCGGCGGGCGACGTCACCGCGGTCGAGGCCATCGCACAGCGCCAGCACGACGAGCCGTTGGCGCGGGCTCAGGCAGCGCGGCGACGGGTCGGACGGCGTCGGCGGGTCGTTCGAGGGACGGGGCGGGGCATGGCGACCCTGAGAATCGGACATCTCGACCGGCTCCTGGCGGCGGCGAGCACAGCGGCTCGGTCCGACGGCGGCCCCGGGACAGGGGCACGGCGCCAGGATAGGATCGGCGTGTTACACGAACGTCCCACGCCGATCAGGGCGTCCGCGACGACTCCGGCTCCTCGGCCGACCGGCGCCCGCCGTCGCGCAGCAGGCGCGCGATGGCGCTCGCCAGGCGGTCGGGGTCGTGGCGCGTGGGCTGGGCGTCGCTGACGAGGTCGGCGGTGACGAGCGCGGGCGCCGGGCCGCCGCGACCGCCCCCCAAGACCGGTTGGACGAGCGGCAGCTGGGGGCTGCGCGCCAGCGGCGCCAGGTTGTCGTTGGCGACGACGACGTCGATCACCGGCCGCACCAGATGGCGCCGGAGGGCGTCGACATGATCTTGTAGGCTGTAGCCGTCGGTCTCGCCGGGCTGGGTGGCGACATTGGCTACGTAGACGACGGTGGCGCGCGTGGCGTCGAGGGCGGCGGCGATGTCGGGCACCAGGAGGTTGGGGAGGACGCTGGTGTAGAGGCTGCCGGGGCCGAGGATGACCAGGTCGGCGTCGAGGATGGCGGACACGGCCTCGGGGAATGCCGCCGGCGCCTCCGGCGCCAGGAAGACGCGGCGGATCGGCGCCTCGCCGTGGGGCAGGCGCGACTCGCCGGCGAGGACGCGGTCGTCGGCCAGCTCGGCGTACAGCGTGACGTGCGTCAGCGTCGACGGCACGATCCGCCCCCGCACCGCCAACACCCGGCTCGACGCCCGCAGCGCGCTCTCGAAGCTGCCGGTGATGCTGGTCATGGCGACGATGAACAGGTTGCCGAAGGCATGGCCGCCGAGCTCGGTGCCGTCGCCGAAGCGGTACTCAAACAGGCGCTGCATGAGCGGCTCGGTGTTCGCCAGGGCGGCGATGCACTGCCGGAAGTCGCCCGGCGGATGGACGCCGAGGCTCTGCCGCAGCCGTCCGCTCGACCCGCCGTCGTCGGCGACGGTGACGATGGCCGTGATCTGGTCGGTGTGTTGCTTGAGGCCGCGCAACAGGGTCGAGAGCCCCGTTCCGCCACCGATCGCCACCACCTTGGGATCGGACCGCCGGCGCCGCCGCCGGTCGACGACGTCGACGAGCGCCGGCGCGCCCTCGGGGGCGACGGCGTTGAGCAGCGACCGGTTCAGGCCGACGAGGCCGCCCAGCGTCATCGCCATGCCGGCGACGAGAAACAGGCCGGCGCGCACGGCTTGCGGCAGGAACTGCAGGGTGGCGATCGAGACGGCGGTCTGCACGTCGCCGCCGGCCTCGACGCCCCGGTAGACGTCGATGAGGGTGTAGGCGATGCCGAGCGCCAGCGCCGTCACGCCCGATAGCAGCAGGGCCAGCCAACGCTTGACCTGCATGCCCGGGATGAGCCACTTCCAAGCCCGGCTCGACGGCCAACGGGGGGAGCGCATGCGGGCGCGGCTACTCTCGCGGGGTAGGGGCGGCCGGCGTCGGGGTGGCGCCGGCGCCGCGGGGCGGTCAGTCGCCGGCGGCCCAGGCGTGGAACAGGGCCATGAGCACGGCCTCGGCCTCGGCCGTGACGTCGCTGGCGCGCAGCCGGCCGGTGGCCTCGATCGTCACCTTCATCTGGTCGAGGTATACCTGGCACGGCGGGCAGAACGAGAGGTGCATCTCGAGCCGGGACTGGTCTTCCGGCGCCATCGCGCCCTCGAGATACTCGGTGATGGCGGCGACGAGCCGCTCGCATGTCATGCGCGGCGCGGACGCGGCCGGCGCTTCGGACGGGGTGGCGCCGGGGCGGTCCGGCATGTGCGCTTCGGGCGACGGCTCGATCACGGATGCATTCCTGGAGATCCCTGGTCGGCGGACAAGTACGCGTCCAGCGCGTGGCGGACCGCGATGCGGGCGCGGTGTAGCAACACGCGCTGATTCGTCGCGGTGACCTCGAGGGCGTTACAAACCTCTTCCGCCTCCCAGCCCTCGACGTCGCGCAGCGTGATGACCAACCGCTGTCGCTCGGGCAGCGCGGCGATGGCGTCGGCCACGACCTGGGCCGTCTCGTCGGCCAGCACCCGTCCCTCGGCGTCTGTCCAGGGTTCGGGCGGCGATTGCCAGAAGCCGACCGGCGAGCCGCCGCCGGGCCCGATGAACCGCTCGAGCTCGCCGCCGTCGTCGTCGTCGCCGTCGTCCGGCGCCAAGGCGGAGAAGGGGACGCTGCGCGCCTCGCGCCGGCCGCGGGTGCGGGCCTTGTTGGCCACGATGCGGAAGATCCAGGTGCGCAGCGCGCTCCGGCCCTCGAACGCGTCGAGCCCTTGCAGCACGCCGAGCCACGCCTCCTGGACGACCTCCTCGGCCGTGGCGCGGTCGCGCACGAAGAGCTGGGCCAGCCGCACCATCGACGGGTGCAGCTGGTGCACCAGCGACGCGAACGCCGCCTCGTCCCCGCGGCGCAGCGCGGCGACGAGGGCCGCGTCGGCGGCGTGGGTGGCGTCGGGTGGGACCAGGGCCGCGGCGGCGTCGGGCGCTAGGCCGGTGCTCACGATCGAACGCTTCTCTCAGGGCGGGTGGGCAGGCGGGCGCCGCGGCGACCGGTGTTCGGCACGCCTCGCGCGTCCGGCGTCGGACGGCGAGCGCGGCCGAAGGGGGGCGGGTGGCCGGCGTGGCCCCCGTGCCAGGGGGAGCGGGTATCGTAGCGCGGGTTGGGCGGGGGGGCTAGCGAGGGGGGGCGGGCCGGCGAACTGCCATCGAGCGGCTGCGGGATGTGGCCTCGACGATCGCAGCGGTGGGTTGGGGCCCTGTCTTCGGCCACGACGATGCCTGGCCTTCGTGGGCGGTTCGGATGCCAACGGCGGAGGAGAGCCGTCGCCGCGGAGGCGCGCGGCCCGCGCGGCGGACGATGACCGCGGGCGCCGCGGCCGGTGACGCCCGGTGCGTCAGGCGTGCGCCGCGCCCATGCCGGGTTCGCCGAACCACGTCCGCAGCGCGGCGAGGAGCGTAGCGTCGGTCGCCGTGCCGACCCAGGCAACGTGCCCGTCGGGGCGGACCAGGACCGCCGAGGGCGCCGGGACTTCGCCGAGGACGGGAATGACCCAGGGCCCGTCGCACGCGCCCTCCACATAGCGGACGCGGTCCTCCCACGGGGCGATGATGCCGCGGGCCGCCGCGCCGAAGTCCACGAGCAGCGGGCGAGCCTCGCGCAGGAGCGTGTAGATGCGGCTGGGGCCGGCGGCGGTGCGAAGGTCGACGTCCGGCATGCGCCGGCCGAGCAGCGGGTGGCCCGCGCCGAGGTCGTAGTGGATGTCCAGGCCGGTGAGCATCGCTGCGATCCGCCGGCGCGGCTCGTCCAGCGCAAGCAGCTCGGCGAACTGCGCCCGCAGGGCGTCATGCCGCTCGTCGGGCGTGGTCAGCGCGACCTGCGCCATCGTGTTCTGCAGCACCCGGGCGGCCACCGGGTGCCGCTCGGCGTGGAATGTGTCCAAGAGCACATCGGGCGATTGCCCGCGGACGACCTGGGCGAGCTTCCACCCGAGGTTGACGGCGTCCTGAACGCCGGTGTTGAGGCCCTGGCCACCGTGCGGGGAGTGGATGTGGGCGGCGTCGCCGGCCAGCAGGACGCGCCCGGAGCGATAGGACACCGCCTGGCGCGTGGCGTCGGTGAAGCGGGAGATCCACCGCGGGTCGTGCGCCCCGAAGTCGGAGCCGTACGCCGCGACGAGGGCCGCGCGCAGATCGTCCAGCGTGGGCTCTGCGGTGCGATCGACCTGCGGCTCCTTGAGGACGACGCGGTACGGGCCGCCGCCCTGCTGCGGGTTCACCGGCCCGATGCCACCACCCTCGCGGCGCACGCCGACCGGCGGACCCTCCGTCATCGCCACCTCGGCGATCATGAAGCTGATCGTCGGGTCGAAGCCCGCGAACTCGATGCCCGCGGCCTTGCGAACGGTGCTCCGCCCGCCGTCGCAGCCGACGAGATAGGCGCAGCGCAGCGTCGATCCGTCCTCCATCTCGACGTCGACGCCCTCCTGGTCCTGGCGGAACCCGGTCACCGCATGCCCCCGCCGGACAGGCACGCCGAGCTCGTCGATCCAACCGGCGAGGATGCGCTCGAAGTCGCTCTGCCAGAGCGCCAGCCCGTGGTTGAACCGGGTCGGGAAGTCGCTGATGTCCAGCGGGATGTAGGCGTAGCCCTGGACCTGCATCGCCCGCCCCTCGTCCAGGAAGCGATCGGCGATGCCTCGCTGATCGAGCACCTCGAGGGTCCGGGCGTACAGCCCGCCGGCGCGCGAGCCGCCGACGTCCCGGCTCGCTTCCCGCTCGACGATCACGACCTCGACCCCGGCGAGGGCGAGCTCACCGGCCAGCATCATCCCGGTCGGGCCGCTGCCAGCGATGACGACGGCGGGGGCGGTCACCGCGTCGACCCCGACCACGCCGGGCGCTTCCTGTTCGACGCGTACCGCGGGTCGCTCGTCTGGTGGGTGACGGGCGAGCCGTGGCTGGACGTGGTGACGAACCGGCTGGCGGCGCTCGAGATCGTGCCGTGGGGGATCAGGGCGCGCCCGTCCGTGGGCGGGTCGTGCAGTTCGGACGATGCGCGCCATCGAGCCGCAGCGGGACGACCTCGGTTCGCACCGGCACGCACGCGCATCAGCGGCCTCTCAGGACTCCGGATCGAACTGGAATACGCGCAGCTCTTGGGCACAGCGGCAGGCGTTCGCGATGCGCGCGGCCCATGCGACGGCCTCGTCGCGCGAGGGCAGTTCGAGCACCGTGAAGCCTCCGTCCAGCGGAGGCGCCCAGGGGTAGCCGCCCTCGGCAACCGTGCCGTCGGCCGAGACGAGCGCGGGCGTCACGGTCTCGTCGATGCCGCCGGCGAAGACGTAGACGCCGGCGGCCTTCGCCGCGGCGATCACAGCACGCGCGTCGCGGCCCGCCGCCTGCCACTCGTCCTCGGGCAGGACCATCGCGGCGCTGGGGAAGGAGATGAGGTACTTGGCCATTCGGTGATCTCTAGCACTCTCATGGGGCACGTGCGCGGCGGGAGGATTCACGGCGGACCGAGGTAGGGGATCGCGTTCGCGAGCGAGCGCCCGCGGCAGCGCCGGCGCCCGTCCCGCGATCACGCCAGATCGAAGCGGTCGAGGTTCATCACCTTGTTCCACGCCGCCACGAAGTCCCAGACGAACTTCTCCCGCGCATCGGCGCTGGCATAGACCTCGGCCAGCGCCCGGAGCTGGGAGTTGGAGCCGAAGACGAGGTCGACGCGCGTGCCGGTCCACTTGAGCTCGCCGGTGGCGCGGTCGCGACCCTCGAACACGTCGGCGTCCGGCGAGACCGGCTGCCACTGCGTGCCCATGTCGAGCAGGTGCACGAAGAAGTCGTTCGTGAGCGTCTCCGGCCTGGACGTGAACACCCCGTGCTTGGCGCCGCCGACGTTGGCCCCCAACATGCGCAGGCCGCCGACGAGAACCGTCATCTCGGGCGCGGTGAGCGTCAGGAGCTGCGCCCGGTCGATCAGCAGCTGCTCGGCCGTGACCGCGATCTTCCCCCGCTGGTAGTTGCGGAAGCCGTCGGCGATCGGCTCGAGCGCCGCGAACGACTCGACGTCCGTCTGGTCCTGCCGCGCGTCCATGCGCCCCGGCGCGAAGGGCACCGTCACCGCGACGCCGGCCATCTGCGCCGCCTGCTCGACCGCGGCGCAACCGGCCAGCACGATCAGGTCGGCCAGCGACACCCTCTTGCCGCCGGCGGCCGAGGCGTTGAAGGACGCCTGGATGCCCTCCAGGACGGTCAAGACCTTCGCCAGCTCGGCCGGCCGGTTGACCTGCCAGTCCTTCTGCGGCGCGAGGCGGATGCGCGCGCCGTTGGCGCCGCCGCGCTTGTCGGAGCCGCGGAAGGTCGAGGCCGACGCCCAGGCCGTCGAGACGAGCTGCGAGACCGTCAGGCCCGAGGTCAGCACCGTGCGCTTGAGCACGGCGATATCGCCCTCGTCGATCAGGGCGTGATCGACCGCCGGGATCGGGTCCTGCCAGAGGAGCTCTTCCTTCGGGACCTCCGGCCCCAGATAGCGGACGCGCGGACCCATGTCGCGGTGCGTCAGCTTGAACCAGGCGCGCGCGAAGGCGTCGGCGAAGGACTGCGGGTCGTCGAGGAACCGGCGCGAGATCGCGCCGAACTCCGGATCGAAGCGCAGCGTCAGGTCGGTGGTCAGCATCGTGGGCTTGTGGAACTTGCCGGGGATGTGCGCGTCGGGGATGACCTCCGGCGCGTCCTTGGCCACCCACTGCTTGGCGCCGGCGGGCGACTGGGTCAGCTCCCACTCGTACTGGTACAGGATCTCGAGGAAGCTGTTGCTCCAGAGCGCGGGCGTCTTCGTCCAGGTGACCTCGAGGCCGCTCGAGATCGTGTCGGCGCCGCGGCCCGTGCCGAAGTTGCTCGACCAGCCCAGACCCTGCGCCTCCAGCGGCGCGGCCTCCGGATCCGGGCCCTTGTGGGCTTCCGGGGCGGCGCCGTGGCACTTGCCGAAGGTGTGGCCACCGGCGATCAGGGCGACCGTCTCCTCGTCGTTCATCGCCATGCGGCCGAACGTGGTGCGGATGTCCTTGGCGGCGGCCAGGAAGTCGCCGCTCGCGTTCGGGCCCTCCGGGTTGACGTAGATCAGGCCCATGTGGGTGGCGCCGAACGGACCCAGGTCCCGATCGCCGCTGAAGCGCT
>CAZYVI010000029.1:0-29032 GCA_964651245.1 uncultured Anaerolineales bacterium
GTTCGCGCTGGCGCGCACCGTCGAGTACTTCCGCATCCCGCGCGACGTCATCACGGTCTGCCTCGGCAAGAGCACCTATGCCCGCTGCGGCATCATCCTCAACGTGACGCCGTTCGAACCGGGCTGGGAAGGCCACGCCACGCTCGAGATCTCGAACACGACGCCGCTGCCGGCCAAGATCTACGCCAACGAGGGCATCGGACAAGTGCTCTTCCTGCGCGGCAGCCGAGCGTGCCTGACGAGCTACAAGGACCGGCGGGGCAAGTACGACCGCCAGCATGGCATCGTGTTGCCGCGCATCCTCGGCGGCGACGGCGCGCTGCGCTGACCGGGTCCGCGATCCGGCGGCCGGACGTGCGCCAGGCCGGTCCCGGCGACGGGGTCCTCGCGATCGACGTCGGGAACCTCGTCACCAGCGTTGCCGTCTGGCGCAACGACGTCCCGGCCGTGCGGGCCCAGTTCGGCACCGACGCGCGCCGCACCGGCGACGAGCTCGAGATCCTGCTGGCCCGCTTTCTGGCCGACGCCCGGGTCACGCCGCACGCCCTGCACGGGGCCGTCGTCGGCTGCGTCGTGCCGGCGCAGAGCGGCGCGGTGGCCGATGCCAGCACGCGCCTCGTGGGGCGCGCGCCGGTGATCGTCGGACCCGGCACGCGCTGCGGCCTGACGATCCGCACCGCCCAACCGCACGAGGTCGGCGCCGACCGCATCGCCAACGCCGTCGCGGCGCGGGCGCGCTGCGGGGCGCCGGTGCTCATCGTCGACCTGTCGACCGCGCTGTCGATCGACGTCGTCGACGCCGCCGGCGCCTACATCGGCGCGGTCCTGGCGCCGGGCATCGACGTCTCGGCCGACGTGCTGGCGCGGCGGACGGCCCAGCTGGCCCGGGTTCCGCTCGTCGCACCGCCGTCGGCGATCGGCGACAGCACGGCGCGCGCGCTGCAGGCGGGGCTCGTCCTGGGCCAGGCGGCGATGATCGACGGGCTCGTGGCGCGGCTCCGCCAGGCGATCGGCGCGGCGCCGGTCATCGCCACCGGCGAGTCCAGCGCGGCGCCGGCCGTCGTCGCCGCCTGCGGCACGATCGACGCCTTCGACCCGCTCCTCACGCTCGACGGCCTCCAGCGGATCTACCGGTCGGTGATCGAACGTCCGGCGTCGCCCGCGCGTTGAGTCCCGCAGCCGTTTCCACGTGCTTGGAGGTGTCCGATGGTCTGCCCGTCACGCTACTTCGGCGCCGCCGCGATCCGCCGCACCGTGCTCATCGCCGCGACGGGCCTCGCCGTGGCCGCCGCGCTCGGCGCCCGGCCGGCGTGGGCCCAGCAGCGACCGCCGGCGATCGACTTCGGGCCGTACCTCGATCGCCACGCAACGCGCTGGTACGTGCCCGTGCTCGGCGGAGCGGGCGGATCGACGGTCTCGCTCAGCGTCGCCAACACGGGCTACGGTCCGACCGACCTCGCGGTCGTCGCGCTGCCGACCGGCGGCCGCGCCGGCTGCGCCACGACCGCGCCCACGGCGTTGGCCGTCCGCTGCGTGCGTGCCCTGGCCGTCCGACAGACCGTCCACATCGACCTTCCGGTCGCCGGCGACGCCCAGCTCCTGGTCTACAGCCTTGCCCCGGCCTCAGTCGACGGCTGCGGCCGCCTCGCCGACCTCGCCGCGGGGTCGGCGACGGTTGCGGCCTGGGAGCAGGCCGTCTGGCTGGCGGGCCCGGGCCAGCCGGTCGCCGTCACCGGACGGGCGTCGGCGGGCGACAACGTCATCGGCCTGGCGCCGGTGGCGACGACCGGGCTGTCGACGGCCTTCAAGGCGGCGCCGGGCGGCGCAGGTCGGCGCGGCGCGCTGTCGCAGGCGCTTCCGTACGCGCCGGCCAGCGGCGCCCAGGTGGCGATCGCCAACGTCGACGGCGCCTGCGCCCGCGTCGACGCCCGCATCGGGGGCACCGTCGCGCCGCCGGCGTGCACCCCGCCGCGCACGGCCACGTTCGAGCTGGCGCCACTCGCCGTCGGGCCGGTGGCGGCCGGCGGGGCGCCGGCCGGCGTACGCGCGGTCTGGGCCTCGGCCGCCGAGGAGACGGTGGGCAGCGTGGCGTGGCAGGACGGCGACGGCTGGGCGGCGTACCCGTCGCTGGGTCCGCGCGAGACCGAGAACCACGCCGGCCGTCTGGCCTTCCCGGTGGCGATGGCCGGCCTGGCCAACGAGCGGTCCGAGCTCTGGGTGTCCAACCTGCACCCGACGGCCACCGCCCAGATCGACATCAACATGTGGGACGCCAACGGCAACCTGCTGCGGTTCCACGGCGACAGCGACGGCATTTGCGCCGGGGGCACGAAGCGCTACGACCTGGCGGCGATCGCCGGCGAGGTGCCGCCGCTGGGCGGCGCCGACGTGCCGCCGGAGCGGCAGGGTCCGCGCTACCTGTCGCTGCGCGTCGAGAGCAAGAACCTGTCGCTGGCGACGGCCCCCCCCATCGCCGGGGTCGTGATCCTGCGGGGCGACGAGGGCGTCGAGGCGGTCGCGGGCATGAGCCTGCCGCTGCTGCTGTCGCGGCCGTCGGGGCGCCAGGTCGGCGGCGCCACGCAGCGACCGCGCGGCGAGGCGCGCACCGTGACCGTCGTGCCGGGCGTGATGCACCAGTTCGGCCCGGACCGCCGCACGACGACGATCGCCGTGACGCTCATTGGCGAGACCCGGGTCGAGAACGCGGCCGCCGCCGACATCTACGACGAGGACGGCGCGCTCGTGATCGCCGGCGTCGGCGTGCGCGCCGGGGCCACGACGGGCTACCTCGACCTCGGTCGACCGCTGCGCGCCCCCGGCGGCGGCAGTGACGCGCCCGCCCAGGGGTTCCGGCTGCCGGCCGGCTTCCGCGGCACCGTGGTCTTGCGCAGCCCGCAGGGCCGGGCGGCGACGTTCGGCGCCGTGGCGATCCATCGGCCCACGCTCATGGGCGGGCGCCCGGCGCCGGCCCCCGCCAGCGGCGAGTCGGTGTCGGTCGAGGTCGGCAGCATCGTGCCGGTGTTCAGCGATCCCAACGCACCGACCGCCACGCCGTTCCCGACCCGGCCGCCCGCCACCCCGACGGGTGCGGCATCGACGCCGCCCACCGCCTCGGCGACGCCCCGGGGCGAGGCCACGCCGACCGCCGCTCCCGCGGCCACCGTGCGCCTGTGGCTGCCGCGGCTGCTGCGCACCGGCCCGTAGTCGGGCGCGGCTGGGTTACACTAGGCGAATGCCGAGCCTGCCCGCCCTCCTCGACCCGGCCCGACCCGGCTGCTGGCGCCGCTTCACGCGCGGCGCCTTCGGCTGCCTGGCCCTGGGCGCCTGCGGGCTGGTCGTCGCCGGCGTCGTGGCGGCGCGCCAGCCGATGGGGCGCTATGCGATCGGCGCCGCGCTGGTGTCGGCGAACGCGTTCGAGCCCGGCCTGGCCGTCGCCGAGCGACTGGTGGCCGACCACCCCGACGTCAACGCGGCGTTCTACCTGCTGAAGGCGGCCGCCCAGCGGAACGTCGGCGACATCGAAGGCCACAACCGGACGCTCGACGACGCCGTGGCGCACTTCCCGACGTCCTTCGCCGCCAACGACGACCGCTGCCTGTACGGGGCGCTGTTCGGCGATCCGGCCGCGGCGCTGCGGTATTGCGATCAGGCCGTGTCCCTCGTCGACCCGTCGAACGGCAGCCATGCCCTGGCGCACCGTGGCCTGGCCCGCGCGCTGGCTGGCGAGCGGGAGGGGGCGATCGCCGACCTCGACGCGGCGATCAGCGTCTGGCGTGAAGCCGGCATCACCGACGATCGGTTCGCGCGGCCGTATGGCGAGTTCCTCGACGCGTTGCGCGCCGGACGCGACCCGTTCGACGAGGCGGCCCTCGCCCGCGAGCGGGAGCGCTACTAGCGGGCGCCGGCCCGCCGCCTGCGCGCGCCGGATGCGGTCAGGCGTTTGTCAGGGCGCGCGCCACCGTGCTAGGATCGTCGATCCAACGATACGCCGCACGAGGGTGGACCGCGATCTAGGTCGCGGTCCTGGTTTTTTCTGGATCGCGGCCGGGCGTCCCCCCACGCCCCGCCCGACGGACCACGCACAGGAGTGAAGCATGGTCACCGAGCCTCAGTACATCACGCCCGAAGGCCACGCCCGGCTGGTCGAGGAGCTGCGCCATCTCAAGGAGGTCCGCCGTGGCGAGATCGCGGAGATGATCCGCGAGGCCAAGGAGGCGGGCGACATCAGCGAGAACGCCGGCTACGACGAGGCCAAGGAGAAGCAGGCGTTCGTCGAGGGCCGCATCGCCGAGCTCGAAGACCTGTTGAAGCACGCCGCGATCATCGAGGGCAGCGGCGGCCAGGGCGTCATCGCCCTCGGCAGCACGCTGGTGGTCGAGGAGGTCGGCGGCGACGGCGAGCGCGAGGAGTTCCGGCTGGTGGGCTCCGCCGAAGCGGATCCGACGAAGGGCCTGATCAGCAACCAGTCGCCGCTCGGCCGCGCGCTGCTCGGCAAGCGGGTCGGCGACAAGGCCAAGATCACGACGCCCGACGGCGGGTCGTTGACGTTCGCCGTGGTCCGCGTTTCGTAGGACGCCCCGACGGCCCAGCGCCGTGCAGCACGCGGGGGCGGCCGATGGGTCCGCCCCCGTTCAAGTTCCCAGGAGGTCGCCGTGACCGCGCACCCGCACGACGAACCGATCGCGGGCGATGCCGACGACGCCGTCGGGGGCATGGCCCAGCTGTTGGCGGCGCGCCTCGAGCGGCTGGCCGCCCTGCGCGCCGACGGCCTCGACCCCTATCCGCCCCGCGCCCGGCGGAGCCACACGACGGCGGAGGCGCGGGCCGCGTTCACGGCGCTGGAGTCCGCCGGCCAGGCCGAGGGTCCGGCCGACGTGTTCCTGTGCGGCCGCCTGGTGGGGGCGATCCGCCGGATGGGCGGCTCGATGTTCGTCCACCTCCAGGACCAGGCCGGCTCGCTGCAGCTCCACTTGCGCCGCGATCGGATGGGCGAGGCGGCGTTCCAGCAGGCCGCCGACCGGTTCGATCCCGGCGACTTCGTCCAGGCCGAGGGCACCGTGTTCCGGACCCGGGCCGGCGAGGTCAGCCTGGCCGTCGACCGATGGACGATGTTGGCCAAGAGCTTGCGGCCGCTGCCCGAGAAGTGGCACGGCCTGACCGACGTCGAGACCCGGCTGCGCCAGCGCTACCTCGACCTCCTGGCCAACGCCGACGTCCGCGAGCGGTTCGTGCGGCGCTCGCTCATCGTGCGGGCGATGCGCAACTTCCTCGACGGACGCGGCTTCCTCGAGGTCGAGACGCCGACGCTGCAGCCGATCTACGGCGGCGGGGCGGCGCGGCCGTTCGAGACCCATTACCACGCCCTCGACCAGCGGATGTACCTGCGCATCGCCGACGAGCTCTACCTCAAGCGGTGCCTCGTGGGCGGGCTCGAGCGGGTCTACGAGATCTGCAAGGACTTCCGCAACGAGGGCATCGACCGCACCCACATGCCCGAGTTCACGATGATGGAGTGCTACTGGGCGTACGCCGACTACCACGACGTGATGCGCCTCGTCGAAGAGATGGTGGCGGCCATCGCCGTGGAGGTGAACGGCGCCCCCGAAGCGCACCTGCCCGACGGCACGCGGCTCGACCTCCGACCGCCGTGGCGGCGCTGGACGGTGCGCGACGCCATCCTCGACACCACCGGCATCGACGTCGGCGTGGTGGACACCCTGCCGGCCCTGCGCCAGGCGATCGACGAGCGTTCGCTCGCCGTCGCCAGCCAGCCGACCTGGGCCAAGACGGTCGACGAGCTGGTCAGCGATTATGTCGAGCCGGCGTGCGTGCAGCCGACGTTCCTCATGAACCACCCGGTCGCGCTGAGCCCGCTGGCGAAGCGGATGCCCGACGACCCGCGCTGGGCGGAGCGGTTCGAGCCCATCGTGGCGGGCTTCGAGCTGGGCAACAGCTTCTCGGAGCTCAACGACCCGCTCGAGCAGCGCGAGCGGTTCGAGGAGATGGCCCGGCAGCGCGCCGCCGGCGACGACGAGCAACCGCCGATCGACGAGGACTTCGTCGAGGCGCTCATGCACGGCATGCCGCCGACCGGGGGGCTCGGCATCGGCGTCGACCGGCTGGTCATGGTCCTGACCGGCACCGCCAACATCCGCGAGGTCGTGCTCTTCCCGGCGATGCGCACCGACTGACGCGCCCGACCGACGGCGCCCGCCGCCGTCCGCGGCTCAGCCGGGCGGCGCCTCTAGGGCGTGGAGCCAGACGTCGTCGATCGTATCGGCAAAGACGAAGCTGAGCTCGCGGGCGGCGTCGACGGGCACCTCGTCGAGGTCCGGCTCGTTGCGGCGCGGCAGGATGACGGTGCGGATGCCGGCGCGGTGGGCCGCCAGCACCTTCTCCTTGATGCCGCCCACGGGCAGCACCTTGCCGCGCAGCGTGATCTCGCCGGTCATCGCCACGTCGGACCGCACCGGCCGGCCGCTGAGGAGCGACGCCAACGCCGTGGCCATCGTCACGCCGGCGCTCGGACCGTCCTTGGGCGTGGCGCCGGCCGGGACGTGGACGTGGACGTCGTGGCTGGCGAAGTAGTCGTCGCCGAGGCCCAGCGCCGCGCCGTGGGCGCGGACGTAGCTCAGCGCCGCCTGGGCGCTCTCGCGCATCACGTCGCCGAGCTGACCGGTCAGCGTGAAGCCCTTGGCCCCGGGCGCCGCGCTGGCCTCGACGAACAGGACGTCGCCGCCGAACGGCGTGTAGGCCAGACCGGTGGCCACCCCCGCCACGCTGGTGCGCTCGGCGACTTCGTCGAAGAAGCGTGGCGCCCGCAGATAGGCCACCAGGTCGCCGGCGTCGACGACGGTGGGCGCCACCGGGTCGCCGCCGTCGGCGGCCGCTGTCGACGCGACGCGGACCGCCACCCTGCGGGCCACCTTGCCGATCTCGCGCTCGAGGTTGCGGACGCCGGCCTCGCGCGTGTAGTGGCGCACGAGCTGTCGCAGCGCGGCGTCGGTGAGCGTCAGCTCGTCGGGCCGCAGGCCGGCCTCGGCCAGCTGGCGCGGGATCAGGTAGTCGCGGGCGATGTGCAGCTTGTCGGCCTCGGTGTAGCCCGACAGCTGGATGATCTCGAGGCGGTCGCGCAGCGGACCGGAGATCTGCGACAACTCGTTGGCGGTGGCGATGAACAGCACGTCGGACAGGTCGAACGGAACGTCGAGGTAGAGGTCGCGGAACTCGGCGTTCTGCGCCGGGTCCAGGACCTCGAGCAGGGCGCTCTCCGGGTCGCCGCGGAAGCTGGCGCCCACCTTGTCGATCTCGTCCAGGATGAAGACCGGGTTGCGGGTCCCGGCCCGCTTGATCCCCTGCACGATCCGCCCCGGCATCGCGCCCACGTAGGTGCGCCGGTGGCCGCGGATCTCGGCCTCGTCGCGCAGCCCGCCCAGGCTCATCCGGACAAACTGGCGCCCCAGGGCGCGGGCGATCGACCGGCCCAGGCTCGTCTTGCCGACGCCGGGCGGCCCGGCGAGGCACAGGATGGCCCCGGCGACGTCGTCGGACTGGGCCCCCGCCTCCGGCCCACCGCCATCGGCGCGGGCGCGCTCGCTGCGCAGCTTCTGGACCGCCAGCACCTCGAGGATGCGCTGCTTGACATCGTCGAGGTCGTAGTGGTCCTCGTCGAGCACGCGGCGGGCGTGGGCGATGTCGAGGTTGTCGGTCGAGGTCACCTGCCACGGCAGGCCGACCATCCAGTCGAGGTAGGTGCGGATGACGCCGTACTCGGCGGCGGCCTCCGGCAGGCTTTCGAGGCGCTGGAGCTCGCGCAACGCCTCCTTCTCCGCCTCGGCCGGCATGCCGCTGGCCTGGATGCGCGCCTTGAGCGCCTCGAGCTCCGCCTCGCCCTCCTCCTCGCCCAGCTCCTTCTTGATGGCGCGCAGCTGCTGGCGCAAGAAGAACTCGCGCTGCATCTTCTCCATCTCGCCGCGCGCCTCGGACTGGATCTTGCGGCCGAGCTCGAGCACCTCGAGCTCGCGGCCGAGGATCACCATGAGCGCCCGGAGCCGCTCTTGCACGGTCTCCATCGCCAGGATCTTCTGGGACTCGGCGGCGTCCATGCGCGTGTTCGACGCCACGAAGTACGAGAGCGCGCGCGCGTCGTCGATGCGCTCGAGCGCCTCGCCGAGCTCCTCCGGCAGCTGCGGGACGAGCTCGATGAGCCGCTGGAACATCTCGACGGTGCTGCGCCGCAGCGCCTCGGCGGCCACCGAGTCGTCGGCGGGGTCGGGGATCAGCGTCACGCGCGCCTTGAGGTACGGCTCGGTGGCCTCCCAGCCGTCGATGCGGAAGCGCTCGATCCCCTGCACGAACAGGCCGACGTTGCCCTCGGATCCCTTGACCATCCGGTGCACGTGGGCCGCCGTGCCGACGACGTGCAGCCCCTCCGGCCCGGGCTCGGCCACGTCGGGATCCGTCGTGAGCACCAAGCCGACGACCCGGTCGCCGACCGAGACGTCCTCGGCCAGGCGGACCGACCGCGGCTGTCCGACCGCCACCGGCTGGAACGCCATCGGGAACACGACGACGTTGCGCAGCGGCAGGATGGGCAGGATGTCGGGGACCTTGGGCGCCGCCTCGTCGTCGTCGTCGCCGGCGCGCGTCGGCAGGCGGCGCGCGTCGCCTCCGGCGGTGGCCAGCGTGCGCGCGGACCGGCGCTTGGGCGCCGGCGCGTCGCTAGCGGTCGCCCGCGGGGTCACTGCGGCGGGGGACGAAGATCTCGATCATGCCGTCCGCGTAGTCGACCCGAAGGTTGTCCGACTCGACGGGCCACGGCAGCGCGATCTCGGCGCGAAAGTGGCCCGACGCGATCTCGACCTGATGGCAGGCGCGGATCGCGCGCGGCGGACGCTCGTGCCGCTGCCCGTCGACGACGATGCGCCCGTTCGCCAGGCGCACCCGGAAGTCGCCCTCGCGCAGGCCGGCGGCGTCCATGCGCACCACGACGCCCTCGTCGACCTCGTACAGGTTGGCCGACGGCTGCCACCGGTACGCCATGCTGGCCCGGCCCTCGCCGCCCATGAAGCTGCGCCAGTAGCGCGGGTTCGACGCATGGGCCAGGAAGAAGTCGGCGAGCGGTTTCGTCATACGAGCCTCCGACGGACGACACAACAGCCCTGAGTGTACACCAAGTGCCGCGCGTTGGCGCACGCCGGCCGCCGCAGCGCCGGCGGCGCGGGCTGGCGGGCGCCGGATTGACGCTGTCCGGCGGCGGACCTAGACTGTGCAGACCGTGCAGACCACCGATTCCGGCGGCTCGGCGAGCGACGCCTCGCTCGTCGCCCGCGCCCGTGCCGATGCCGCCGCGTTCGGCGAGCTCTACGGGCGCCATGCCCAGCGCATCTACGCCTACGTCTACCGCCGGGTCGGCAACCGCTCGACGGCCGAGGACCTGACGGCCCGCACGTTCCTGCAGGCGTTCGCCGGCCTCGGCGCCTATGTCGACCGCGGCGCGCCGATTACGGCCTGGCTGTACCGCATCGCCCACAACGTGTGCGCCAACTGGCTGCGCGACGAGCACCCGCCGGCGATCTGCCTGCACGACGTCGACGTGCCCGACCCGCACGGCGTCGTGGACGACGCTCTCGCCCAGCAACTGCTGGCCGTGCAGCGGGTGCGCGACGCCGTGCGGCGGCTGTCGGCCGAGCGCCGGCGCCTCGTCCAGCTCAAGTTCTACGACGGGCTGTCGAACGCCGAGATCGCCGCCCGTCTCGACCGCACCGAGAGCGCCATCAAGAGCCTCGTCCATCGGACCCTGTGCGACCTACGGCGGCTGATCGACGGGGGCGTGCAGGTGGGCGGCGGCGCCTAGCCGCTGGCGGCCGGTGCGCCACGGCGCGCGGTCGGTCGCCCGAGCCCGCCCGGCTGCGCCGCGCCGGCCGTGCCAACCGAGAGGAAGCGAGCCATGTCTCCCCGCCCCCTGCGCGCCCTCGCCGCCCTCGCCGCCCTCGCCGCGACGGCCACCGCCCTCGCCGCCGCGACGCCGGCGCCGGCCCGCGCGGGCCGGTCGCGACCGCCGGTCCCGACGAGCCGCGGAGGGGCCGTCGGCGGCCCGAGCGGCGCGCCGCTCGCCCGCGCCGGCTGGCCGATCCCGATCATGCCGAACCGGGGCCAGGCGCCGGAACGCGCCAGCCACGTCGTCCAGGGTGACGGGACGGCCGTGCTGTTCGAGCCCGACGGCTTTTCGTTGCGCCGCAGCCGTGCGGCCGCGGTCGTCGAGCGGTGCGGCGCGATGCCCGGCGACGGGCTGTGCCGGGCGGAGCTGGCGGCGCCGCCGCCGCCCGACCTGTTGGCCGCGCTGGCGGACGGGTCGTCCACCGGCAACGCGGCCCGCGGCACGGTGTCCGCCCTCGGCTGGCGGTTCGCCGGCGGCGGCCGCCCCACAACGCCCGTGGCGTCGGCGCCGACCGGCGGCATCCTGAACCGCTTCGCCGGCCCGCGGCCCGCCTGGCAGACCCGCATCCCGCTCTACGAACAGCTGACCTACCACGCGGTGTGGCCCGGCGTCGACGTGGCGTTCGAGACCGGGCCCGACACCCTCAAGCACGCCTTCGTCGTCGCGCCGGGGGCCGATCCGCGGGCGATCGCGCTGTCCTGGCACGGCGCGACCGGGCTGCGGCGCGACGACGCCGGGCGGCTCGTCGTCGACGCGCCCGGCGGCCGGATCGTCGATCCGGCGCCGGAAGCGTTCCAGATCGTCGACGGCCTCCGGCGCGCCGTGCCGGTGGCGTACGCCGTGGCCGGTCAGGCGCCGGACGGCGGATGGCGCTACGGCTTCGACGTCGGCGCGTACGACCCGGCGCTGCCCCTCGTCGTCGATCCCGCGCTGGTGGTCAGCGCCGGCTTCATCGGCAGCGCGGGCGGTGACCGCGGCCTGGGCATCGAGATCGACGACGCCGGTGCGATGTGGATCGTGGGCGAGCTCGGGCCGGACGCGTTCGCGGCCAAGGTGAGCGCGGACGGCCAACGTCTCCTCAGCTTGTCGGTCTTCGACGCCGAGGCGAAGACCGCGGCGTTCGACATCGACGTCGACGCCGCCGGCTTCCCGTACCTCACCGGCGCGACGACGGCCAGCGAGGCGTCGTTCCCGGTGTGGCGCGGGCCCGACGTCACCTACAACGGTGGCGCGGCCGACGCGTTCGTCGCCAAGCTGACACCGGACGGCGCCGACATCGTCTACGCCGGGTTCCTGGGCGGCGCCGGCATCGACTTCGGCGAGGGCATCGTCGTCGACGCGGCCGGTCACGCGTTCGTGCACGGCCCGGCCGAGTCCACCGAGCACACCTTTCCGGTCGTCATCGGCCCCGACGTCACCCAGAACGGCGGCTGGGACGCCTTCGTCACCCAGATCGCAGCCGAGCCGTTCGCGGCGCGCGTCGAGGACAACCTGGTCTGGTCGGGCTTCGTCGGCGGGTCCGGGCACGACGTGTCCGTCATCGACGAATCCTACAGCTCCGGTCACATCGCGCTCGACGCGGATGGCAACCTGTACCTGAGCGGCCAGACGAGTTCGACCGAGGCCACGTTCCCCGACGGCGACGGCTTCGGCGACCTGCCCAGCTTCGACACGACCTACAACGGCGGCTGGGACGCCTACGTGGCCAAGATCCGGGCCGACGGCAGCGGGCTGGCGTACGCCGGTTACATCGGCGGCGCGCTCGACGACGACGGCAAGGGTATGGCGATCGACGCCACCGGCGCGGCGTACGTCACCGGCAACACGCTGTCGGCGCCCGACACGTTCCCGGCGACCGTCGGCCCCGACCTGACGTACAACGGCCGCTACGACGGCTTCGTGGCGAAGGTGACGCCCGACGGCCGCCGGCTCGCCTTCTGCGGCTACTTCGGCGGCGACGACGACGACAGCGGCCAGGCGGTCGCGCTCGGCCCGGACGGGGCGCTCTACCTCACGGGCTTCACCGAGTCGACGGAGGCGACGTTCCCGTTCGTCGGCGGACCCGACCTGACGCACAACGGCCCGCAGGGCGACTCCGAGGACGTCGCGGAGTTCGACGCGCTGGTCGGCCGGATGAAGTTCGACGTGTCCCACCCCGACCCGCGCCACAACTGGGACTTCCTGGGCGTGATCGGCGGCGACGAGGCCGACGCCGCCTACTGGCTCGACGTCGACGCCCACGGCGACGTCGCGATCGTCGGCGACACCGCCTCGGGCGCGGCGACGTTCCCGGACGGGGACGGGCGCGGTCGGGTCCCCGGCCTGCCCGATGCCCCGCACGGGGCGGTCGACGCGTTCGTCGTCCAGGTCGCGTGGCGGCCGCCGTCGCGCCGCGTCGCCTACCTGCCGTGGGCGCTGCGGGGCATCGACGCCGACACGGCGCGCGCCACGGCGCCGGCCGCGCCGTTCGTCCCGACCGCCTCGAGCACGCCCGAGCCCACGTTCCGGCCGCCGACGGCCACCGCCTCGCCGACCCCGCCTCCGCTGCGCGCCACCGCCGTGCCCCCTGGCGAGGCGCTCGTCTTCTGGGACGACTTCGGCGACGCGAACAGCGGTTGGCGCCGCTACAAGTTCGCCGGCGGCACGGTGTCCTACGTCGACGGCATGCTCGAGCTGGCGGCGCAGCCCGACGAGGTCGCCGTGGCCCACGCACCCGGGGTGTTCACGGGCGACGGCGCGGTGGAGTGGACGATGCAGCGCGACTCCGGCGCGATCGCGCTAAGCGGGCTGGCGTTCGGGCCCGCCACCGGCGGCTTCTACTGGTGGTGGTTCCCGGACGGCCGCCAGGCGTTGGTGCAGGTGAACGGCGAGGCGGTGCGCCTGCTCGTCCCGGTCTCGACCTGGCCCGGTTTCACGAACGCCCTGGCGCCGCTGCGGCTGCGCCTCGAACGCGACGGCGCGCGGGCGCGCGGCTTCGCCAACGGCGACCTCGTCTTCGACACGGTCGATCCGTCGCTCGACGAGCCGGGCGTCGTCGGCCTGGCGGTCGGCGGGCCCGAGATCGGCACGGCCCGCGTCCGCTTCGACGACCTGCTCGTGACGCGCTGGACGGGCGCTCGCCCGACCGCGGAGCCGCCGGCGCCGACCGCGACCGCCGCGCCGACGTCCACCCCGCCCTCCGGCCCCGCGGTGCTCTATCGCGACGACTTCAGCGACCCTGCCAGCGGCTGGCTCGTGGCCGACGACGCCGACGTCCGCGCCCGCTATGTCGACGGCGCGTACGAGGTGGCCGTCCACACCGCGGGCATCTACGTCGCCGCCTTCGCCCCGCGCTTCAGCTGCGCCGACTGCGCGATCGAGGTCACGAGCCGGTTCCTCAGCCGTCCGTTCGGGCGGATCGGCGTGGCCCTGGGCGAGCGAAACCGCGACGCGCTGACCCTCGTCGAGATCACGACGGACGGGCGCTACGCGATCGAGCGCACCGATGGCGCGGGCTGGACGGAGCTGGCGGCTCCGGCGACATCGAGCGCGATCCGCACCGGCGCCGGCGAGCGCAACGACCTGCGCGTGGTCCGGCGCGGCGGCCGCCTGTCGCTCGTCGTGAACGAGACGACGGTCACGACCGTCGACGTGCCGACGCTCGCCGACCCCGGGCCCGCGGGGATCGTCGTCCTGTCCGACGAGCCCGAGATCGTGGCCCGGTTCGACGAATTCGTGGTGCGCGGCGTGTCGGGCGCGCTGGGCCTAGATGTCGAGGTTGCGCACCGCCGAAGCGTGGGTCAGGATGAACCGCCGCCGCGGTGACACCTCGGTGCCCATGAGCATCTCGAACGTCAGATCGGCGGCCGCGGCGTCGGCCACCGACACCTGGAGCAGCCGGCGGTGCGCCGGGTCCATCGTCGTCTCCCAGAGCTGGCTGGCGTTCATCTCGCCCAGGCCCTTGTAGCGCTGGACGGTGACGTTGGCGCGCTCGGCGGCGGCGATGAGCGCCTCCTTCTGGCCCTCGGAGTAGGCGTATTCCTTGGACTTGCCGGCCTTGACCAGGTAGAGCGGCGGCTGGGCGACGTGCAGGTGCCCGGCCTCGATGAGCTGCGGCATGTAGCGGTAGAAGAACGTCAGCAGCAGGGTGCGAATGTGGCTGCCGTCGACATCGGCGTCGGTCATGATGATCACCCGCCCGTAGCGCAAGTGGGTGAGGTCCACATCGTCGCCGATCCCGATCCCCAGCGCCTGCACGAGCGCCCGGATCTCGTTGTTGTGGAGGATCTTGTCGAGTCGCGCCTTCTCGACGTTGAGGATCTTGCCGCGCAGCGGCAGGATCGCCTGGAAGTGGCGATCGCGGCCTTGCTTGGCCGTGCCGCCGGCGCTGTCGCCCTCGACGATATAGACCTCGGCCTCCTCGGGCTTGCGGGTCACGCAGTCGGCCAGCTTGCCGGGCAGCGCCGAGCTCTCGAGCGCGCTCTTGCGGATGACGAGGTCGCGCGCCTGGCGGGCCGCCGAGCGGGCGCGGGCCGCCGTCAGGCACTTCTCCACGATCACCCGCCCCTCGCGTGGGTTCTCGGCCAGCCAGGCCGCAAACGCGTCGCCGACGGCGTTCTCGACGTGCTGCCGGACGTCGGCGTTGAGGAGCTTGACCTTCGTCTGACTCTCGAACTGCGGATCGGGCACCTTGACGCTGATGATCGCCGTGATGCCCTCGCGCGTGTCGTCGCCCGAGAAGCTGGCATCGCCGTCCTTGACGAGCGCCGCCTTGCGGGCGTAGTCGTTGATGACCCGCGTCAGGGCGGCGCGGAAGCCGGTGAGGTGGACGCCGCCGTCGGGGGTGACGATCGTGTTGGCAAACGAGTACGTGTTCTCGACGAACGCGTCGGTGTACTGCCACGCAACCTCGACCTGGGTGCCGTCGACCTCGCGCTCCACATGGACGGCCGGGTGCAGCGTGACGCGCTCGCGGTTCAGGTACTGCACGAAGCTCCGCACGCCGCCCTCGAAGCAGAACGTCGTCTCCAGCGGCGGCGACTGGCGCTCGTCGCGCAGCCGCACCGCGAGGCCGCGGGTCAGGAAGGCCATCTCGCGCAGCCGCTGGCGCAGCGCGTCGTAGCGGACCTCGTTGTCCTCGAAGATCGTCGCATCCGACAGGTAGGTGACCCGCGTGCCCCGCTCGTCCCCGTCGCCCAGCGGCCGGAGGCGCTCGACGTCGCCGACGGGCACGCCGCGCTCGAAGCGCTGCCGCCAGGCATGGCCGTCGCGGTAGACCTCGACCTCGAGCCACGCCGACAGCGCGTTCACCGCCGAGACCCCGACACCGTGCAGGCCCCCGGACACCTTGTAGCCGCCGCCGCCGAACTTGCCGCCGGCGTGCAGTTTGGTCATCACCGTCTCGAGCGTGCTGCGCCCGGTCGCCGGGTGAACCTCGACCGGGATGCCCCGCCCGTTGTCGCGCACGCTCACCGCCCCGTCGGCGCGGACCGTCACGTCGATCCGGTCGCACTCGCCGGCCATCGCCTCGTCGACGGCGTTGTCGACGACCTCGAACACCATGTGGTGCAGCGCCTTGAGGTCGGTGCCGCCGACGTACATGCCGGGCCGGCGCCGCACGGCCTCCAGCCCTTCGAGGACCTGGATCGACGCAGCGGTGTAGTCGGTGCTCGGCGCGACGGCATCGGACATGGCGGCGTCCCCTGGAAGGATGTGGTCGAGGCGGCTTCCGGGCGGCTCGGCGGCCGAGGCTTGGAGAGGCGACGCACGCCCAGCGGCGCCGGTAAGTTTACGATAACGAGCCGTCGGCGGCAACTTTCGGCGCCGCCGCGCCGTCATCGGCGCAGCCAGCGACGCCGCAGCGCCGCGGCGATGGCCAGCCCGCGCGACCGCCACGGGGCCACCGCCAGGTCGTAGGCGCCCAGCTGGGGTGCGAGCACCGCTCCGAAGCCCGCCTTGAACCGCGCCACCCCGGCCAGCGGGTCGGCCGGGTCGTCGGGGTCGGTCGGGCCGCCCCACCAGTCGAACACCGCGCAGCCCTCGCCCGCCGCCCAGCACAGGGCGGCGTGCAGCGCGGCGTGCGGCGCCATGTCGGACCGGCCGGCGTCGGACGAGGCGCCGGTGAGGTACCACGCCGTCGGTCCGAAGCGAACCGCGAACGCGCCGGCCAGCGCCCGGCCGTCGCGCTCGGCCAGCAGCAGCGCCCCGTCGCCGGCGGCCAGGTAGGTCGTCCAGACGTCCAGGTAGTAGTCGCGCGCGCGCAGTCCGAAGCCTTGGCGGCGGGCCGTCGCTGCGTACAGGTCGAAGAAGGCGGCCCGGTCGTCCGCCGCCGCCGGCCCCGCGCCGGCCCGGCGGACGACGACGCCGCGGCGCTCGGCGAGCCGGACGTTGTAGCGCGTCTTCTCCTTGTAGCCCGCCAGCAGCGCCGCGGTCACGTCGCCGCCGGCGGCCGGCGGCAGCGCGGAGCGCATCGTGTTCGGGAACTGGATCGGGTCGGGCGACGGCCGCCAGCCGAGCGACCGCCAGGCGCCGCGCACGTCGTCGCGGCCGGCGTCGACGTCGCTGTCGATCTTCAGCGACACGACCCCGGCCGCGGCCGCGAGCGCCGCCAGATCGCGCAGAACGACCGTCCAGGCGCCGGCCGCGGACAGGCCCGGCGCCGCGGCGACCAGCGGCCCCTTGGGGACGTAGCCGAGCACGATCGGCAGGCGACCGACGCGGCGATGGAGCAGCTGCGCGGCCGCCCACTCGGCGCCCGGCGCGCCCCACGCCCAGCGCTCGACGCGCCAGCCCCAGCGGGCCTTGAGGTCGCCCCACGCCCACGCCTGCAGCAGGTGCGGCGTCGGGGCGCCGGCGGCGCCCGACCCCAGCGCCAGCAGCAGCGCGTCCCACGTCCGGGCATCGTCGATCCGCCGCGGACCCGCCCGCTCAACCATGGCCCGCCCGCCGCCGCTCCAGCCAGGCGCCGGCGGCGTAGCGCAGCGGCGCGTAGACGTCGTCCGCGGCGCCGACGGCCCGCCACACGGCGCCGCCGAAGCCGCGTTTGAACCGCCAGACGCCCCACAGCCCGCCCTCGCCGGGCGGCACGGCGTCGGGATCGCCGCCGGCGGCCCAGGCACGGCCGACGGCATCGGGGACGCCCCAGAAGTCGTAGGCCGCCAGGCCGGCGGCCGCGGCGTCGGTGATCGCCGCCCACTGCACGGCGTGGCTGGGCATCCGCTGCCGCTGCGCCTCGCTCGACGCGCCATAGAGGTAGGTGGCCGTCCGCCCGTGGTGCACGACGAGCGCGGCCGCAAGCACCTCGCCGGCGGCCCGGGCGACGAACAGGCGCGCCGCCGGGCCGAGCGCGGCGGCGACCGCCGCGTGGTAGCCGGCCGGCCGCGCGCCCAGGCCGTGGCGCCGCGCGGTGGCGCTCAGCAGGGTCTCGAAGGCGTCGAGATCGCCGTCGCCGCCGCGCCCGACCTCGACGCCGCTGCGCGCGGCGAGGCCGATGTTGTAGCGCCACTTCGGTTTCATCGCCGCCAAGAGCGCCTCTGGCCCGCGGGTCAGGTCGAGGACGAGCGTGCTGGGCGGCTGGAGCGGCTCGGCGACGCGCAGGCCGGCGCGGTCGAGGCCTGCCCGCCCGGCCGCGTCGTCCGTCCAGTGCGGCTCGAGGCGCAGCGCGACGGTCGACGGCCGGTGTCGGGCGCGGAGCGCCGCCAGCAGTGCCGGCCAGGCGTCCGACCCGGGCTCGACGACCGGCCCGCGCGGCACGTACGCGACCGCGCCCCCGAGGCGACGGCGCACGAGGGCCTGGGCCCCGGCGACGAGCGCGCCGCGCTCGTCGCGTAGCGCGGTGCGGACGACCTGCCAACCCTGGGCGGCGCGCAACCGCCCCCACGCCGCCGACTGCAGGAAGTGGCCGCGCGCGTGGCCGGCGACGAACGCGTCCCAGCGGTCGTCGGCGATCGCGTCGGCGGGCAGCAGGACAGCCGTCATCCGCCCGAGGGTATCACACGGGGCCGGCGGCCGGCCGCGTCGCCGGCGGCGCGGAATCGTTGCATCGCCCCGGCATGTGGTTTATGATCCCGCGCTGCCGGCCGCCAGGGGGCGGGGCGTGCGCGAGGAGGAGCGGGCGGTGGGGGAAAACTGGGCCTTCGTGGCCATCTTCTCGGTCATCGCGTTGACGATCCCGATCCTGGGCATCCTGGCGGCGATGATCCTGGCGCCCAAGCGCCCCGGCGCGATCAAGCAGTCCACCTACGAGTGCGGCCTCGAAACGGTCGGCGACGCCTGGGTGCAGTTCAAGGTCCAGTACTACCTCT
Source organism: uncultured Anaerolineales bacterium (assembly GCA_964651245.1). GTDB lineage: Bacteria > Chloroflexota > Anaerolineae > Epilineales > Epilineaceae > Avedoeria. The sequence continues at coordinate 18,223 of CAZYVI010000029.1, forward strand.
ACGCCCTGATCTTCGTCCTGTTCGACGTCGAGACGGTATTCCTCTATCCGTGGGCCGTGGCGTACAACGCGCTGCCGCTGCTCGCGTTGTTCGAGATGATCGTCTTCTTGCTCATCCTCGGCATCGGCTTGGTCTACGCGTGGCGCAAGGGCGCCCTGGAGTGGATCTAGGCCGGACACGGCTCGTTCGCACCCTGGAGCACCGCCATGCCCCATGCGCTGCCCCTCGCTGAGTCGACGACGCTCAGCCAATGGCTCACCGGGCTGCTGACCGGCGTTGCGGCCGACGCGGCCACGTCGCCGTCGGCGCTGGCCGTCGTTCTGTCGGCGGTGCTGAAGGCCACGGTGATCATCCTGATCGTTCAGATCGGCATGCTGTACACCACCTGGGCCGAGCGCAAGGTGATCGGTCGGATGCAGGACCGCCTCGGTCCGAACCGGGTCGGGCTGTTCGGGCTGGCGCAGCCGTTCGCCGACATGATCAAGATGCTGACGAAAGAGGACATCACCCCGACGGTCGCCCACAAGTGGGTGTACAACCTCGGCGCCATCCTGGTGGTCCCGCCCGCCATCATCGGCTTCGCCGTCGTGGCCCTCGACCGCAACCTCATCGCCGCCGACCTGTCGGTGGGGGCGCTGTTCTTCTTCGCCGTCGGCTCCACCGCGGTGATGCCGATCTTCATGGCCGGCTGGGGCTCGCGCAACAAGTACGCCCTGCTGGGGGCGATGCGCGCCGTGGCTCAGGTCGTCTCGTACGAGATCCCGCAGGTGCTGTCGATCGTCGGCGTCATCTTGCTGGCGGGAACGCTGTCGATGAACGGCCTGGTGGTGAGCCAGGGCCCGATCGGCGACGCCTTCCCCGGCGTCTGGTTCATCCTGCTGCAGCCGGTCGGCTTCGTCATCTTCTTGCTCGCCACCACCGCCGAGATCGAGCGCACGCCGTTCGACATCCCGGAAGCTGAGAGTGAGATCATCGCCGGCTACCACACCGAGTACGCCGGGATCAAGTTCGGCCTGTTCTACCTGGCGCTCTATTTCGTGACGATCTCGGCGTCGGCCGTCGGCGCGCTGTTGTTCTTGGGCGGCTGGCAACCGCCGTTCGCGTTCATGGCCGGCGTGCCGGGCTGGCTGTCGATGTCGGCCAAGACGGTGATCCTGGTCTTCGTCTTCATGTGGCTGCGCGGCACGCTGCCGCGACTGCGCGTCGACCAGCTCATGGCGTTCGCCTGGAAGGTGCTGGTGCCGATCAGCCTGGTGAACCTGATGGTGACGGGCCTCCTGGCCAAGATCGTCGCCGGCCGGCCGCCGTGGGTGGTGCTGGGCGCGTTCACGGCGGCGAACGTCGTGATGATCGCGCTGCTCGTCTGGCTGATCGCGCAGTGGCGGCGGCGCGACGCGGCCCGGCAGATCACGTTTGACCGCCCGGCCGCCCGAGCCGCCGGCGCCGCGCTGCGCGGAGGGGCCGCATGACCGAGATGATCGCGTTCGGCGCGATGGCCGCGGTGACGATCGGCGGCGCCGCGGGCGTCATCGCCGCCCGCAACGTGTTCGTGGCGGCGCTGTGGCTCGTGCTCTCGTTCCTGGGCGTGGCCGGGCTGTACGCCCTCCTCGGCGCGGACTTCCTGGCCGCCACGCAGGTGCTCATCTACGTCGGCGCGATCAGCGTGCTGATCCTGTTCGCGATCATGCTGACGCACAACGTCATGCAGCACGAGCGCGCCAACAACCGGCAGGCGTACCTGGCGTTCCTCATCGCCAGCAGCATCGTGACGTCGCTGGGCATGTTGGCCTACCGCGCCGACTGGCCGCTGACGTGGGGCGACGGTGCGCCGGCCGCGGCGACGGTGGCCCACGACGCGGCCGGCGCGTCCGACGCGGGCGGCGCCACCGCCGCGGTGAGCGACACGACGTCGACGTCAACGGTCGACGCCGAGAGCGACGTCAAGCAGGACGACAACATCGTTCGCCTGGGGCAGGCGCTCATGAGCGAGCACCTGCTGGCGTTCGAGGTGATTTCCTTGGTGCTTCTGGTGGCGCTCATCGGCGCCATCGTGATCGCACGCGATTGACGCGGCCGGCTACGGACCGCGCCTGAGGAGGGGGGCATGACGCCGCAGATCCCGCTGTGGTGGTACCTGATCGTCGCGGCGACGCTGTTCGGCATCGGCGTCTTCGGCGCGCTGGCGCGCCGCAACGCCGTGGGCGCCCTCATGGGCATCGAGCTCATGCTGAACGCGGCCAACATCAACGCCGTGGCGTTCTGGCGCTACACCGAGGCGGCGCCGAGCGCCGGCCTGGCCCGGATGGACGGCCAGGTGTTCGCGATCATGGTGATCGCGCTGGCGGCGGCCGAGGCGGCGGTGGGCTTGGCGCTCATCATCTCGATCTATCGGCGGCGCCAGTCGGTGCTGCTCGAGGACTTCAGCGCGATGCACGGCTAGGCATCGCCCTGCTCTTCCCTGCTGGCGCCGCCGGATCGGCGGTGGCGCACGCCCTCGTGAGAGGATCGGATGTTGGATCTCGCCACGCTCGCTGCCAATGCCTGGCTGGTGCCGCTGTTCACGGCGCTGGCGTTCGTCGTCATCCTGCTCCAGATCTGGACGGGGCGCGGCGGGCGCGCCTCGGCGTGGACCGCGATCGCCGGCGTCGCCGCCAGCGCCGCCTACGCCGTCGCGCTGTTCGTGGCCACCCTCGGCGCGCACGCCGACGAGCTGAGCCGCGCGCCAGCGATGAGCCACCGGCTCGACTGGCTTCCGCTCGGCACCGGCCACCTGCAATTCGGCTTTCAGGTGGACCCGCTGGGGGCGGCGACGGCGGCGATGGTCGGCATCGCGTGCCTGATGATCTTCATCTACGCCTCGAGCTACATGGGCGGCGAGTTCGACCGCTACCGCGACCCGGTGACGGGCGCCGTCGACGGTGCGCTGGGCCGGGCCCGCTATGCGCGCTTCTTCGCCTACGTGTCGCTGTTCGCCACCGGCATGTTCGGCTTCGTGCTCGCCAGCAACCTGGTGCAGGCGCTTCTGTTCTGGGAGATCATGGGCCTGTGCTCGTTCCTGCTCATCGGCTTCTGGAACTTCAAGGCGTCGGCGGCCGAGGCGGCCAAGAAGGCGTTCATGACGACGCGCATCGGCGACATGGGCCTGTTCGTCGGCATCTTGATGCTCTTCGCCTTTGTCGGCACCACCGACTACGACGCCTTGATGCGCCCGGCCACGCTGGCTCGGCTGCAGCAGCTCGGGACGATCGATGGCTGGCTGGGCGGCATGCTGGGCCACGCGGTCCACATCCCGCTGGGCGGCGTCTCGGTGGCGGCGCTCGTCGCACTGTGCCTGTTCGGCGGGTCGATCGGCAAGAGCGCGCAGTTCCCGCTGCACGTCTGGCTGCCCGACGCCATGGAGGGCCCGACGCCGGTGTCGGCGATGATCCACGCCGCCACGATGGTCTCGGCCGGCGTGTTCCTGGTCGCCCGGCTGTACCCGGTGTTCGCCTCGGCGAACGTCGACCATCCCGACCAGATCAGCGGCGCGATGTACGCCGTGGCCGCCGTCGGCGCCCTCACGGCGTTGCTGGCGGCGACGATCGGCATGGCGCAGTACGACATCAAGCGCGTCCTGGCCTTTTCGACGATCAGCCAGCTGGGGTACATGGTCATGGCGCTGGGCATCGGCGCCTACGTCGCGGCCGTGTTCCATCTCCTGACCCACGCCTTCTTCAAGGCGCTGCTGTTCCTCGGCAGCGGCTCGGTCATCCACGGCGTCGAGCACGGCATGCACCACGACGCGGACGGGCACGCGCCGAGCCATGGCGCGCCGGCCGCCGCGGCGATCGCCGGCGTGGCCCCCCTCGACCCGCACGACCCGCAGGACATGCGCAACATGGGCGGCTTGGCCCGCCGGATGCCGCTGACCTACGCCACGTTCCTCGCCGGAACCCTGGCGTTGACGGGCGTGCCGGTGTTCAGCGGCTTCTGGAGCAAGGACGAGATCCTGGCCGAGGCCTTCGCCAAGATGAGCCATGGGCACACGATCGCCCTCGTCGTCTGGGTGCTCGGGACGACGGCGGCGTTCGTGACGGCCTTCTACATGGCGCGCCAGGTGTTCATGGTGTTCGCGGGCCCGCCGGCCAGCGACGGCGCCGCGCACGCGCCGGAGAGCGCGCCGGCGATGGTGTACCCGCTGGTGGTGCTGTCGCTGTTCGCGATCGGGCTCGGCCTGGTGGGCGTGCCCGCGGGCTTCCCTGTGCTCGGCCCGCTGCTGGGCGGCAACCCGTTCCACCACTTCATGGGCTACCTGCAGTCGGGCGGCGCGTTCGAGTCGCACGCCTTCAACGCCCTGCCCGCGCTGGCGTCGATCGGCGCCGCGGCGACGGGCTGGGGCCTGGGCTACGCGCTCTACGGCCGCCAGCCGGCCGCTGCGCGGGCGCGCGACCCGCTGGCCAGCGTGATCGGCGCCCCGCTCTACCGGCTGCTGCACCACAAGTACTACATCGACGAGATCTATGACGCGACGCTGATCCGGGGCTCGGTCGCCCTCGCCAAGCTCAACGCCTGGCTCGACCGGCGGGCCGTGGACGGCGCGGTGAACGGCGCCAGCTGGCTCGGCAGCCGCGCCTCGCGGGTGAACGGCTGGATCGACAGCCGGATCGTCGACGGCACCGTGACGCTGTTGGCGATGGTGAACGGCGAGCTGTCGCGCTGGCTGCGCTGGCTGCAGACTGGGCGGGTCCAGCAGTACCTGTTGCTCGCGTTCGTCGGGGTGCTCGTCTTTCTGGCCATGAACGTGCTGTAGTCCGCCCACCGCGAGATCGTCCGCGCCGCGGCGCAGCATCCGAGGAGGAATCGTCGCCCATGTCGCTCGACAGCAACCTTCTGACCCTGATCACGTTCCTCCCGCTGGTGGGCATGGCCATCGTCATGCTCTTGCGGGACGACCGGGCCATCAAGCAGGCCGCCATCTACTGGAGCTTGCTGCCCCTGGCGCTGTCGGCGTACCTTTGGGCGACGTTCGACAAGTCGGCCAAGGGCTTCCAGTTCGAGCAGTTCGCGCCCTGGATCAGCCTCGGCGATCGCTACGGCATCCACTACCACGTCGGCGTCGACGGCTTCAGCGTCCCGCTGATCTTCTTGACCGGTCTGCTCACGACGATCAGCCTGTGGTACAGCGCGGGCGTGATCGAGTCGCGGGTCAAGGAGTACTTCGCGCTCTTCCTGCTGCTGCAGACCGGCATGTTCGGCGTGTTCGTCTCGCTCGACCTGTTCATGTTCTACGTGTTCTTCGAGATCGGCCTCGTGCCGATGTACTTCCTGATCGGCATCTGGGGCGGCCCGCGGCGCGAGTACGCGGCGATCAAGTTCTTCCTCTACACCCTGGCGGGCAGCGTGCTGATGCTGCTCGCGCTGATCAGCGTCGTCTACAACACCGAGAGCTTCAGCCTGGTCCGCGGCGACATGGTGTCGCAGTTCGTCAGCCCGGCGGCGCCGATCCCGTTCCTGTCCGCGCCCACCGGCACCGCGGCCATGCTCGCCTTCGTCGGCTTCCTGGTGGCCATGCTCATCAAGATGCCGAGCTTCCCGTTCCACACCTGGCTGCCCGACGCGCACGTCGAGGCGCCGACGGCCGGGTCGGTGATTCTGGCCGGCGTGCTGCTCAAGCTGGGCACATACGGCCTGGTGCGCGTGGTCATGCCGATGTTCCCCGGCGCGTTCCAGGCCCTGGCGATCCCGATCGGCTTCCTCGCCTTTACTTCCATCGTCTACGGCGCCCTGGTGGCCATGGCGCAGTGGGACTTCAAGAAGCTCATCGCCTACTCGTCGGTCAACCACATGGGCTACGTGCTGCTCGGCCTGACGGCCTCGGTGGTGGCGGTGTCCTCGGGTGCCGATCCCGACGCCCAGACCGCCGCGAACGTACTCCAGGCCCGGCAGGCCGGCATCGACGGGGCCGTGCTGCAGATGTTCGCCCACGGCATCATCACCGGCGCCCTGTTCCTCCTCGTCGGCATGATCTACGACACGCGCACGCACGAGCGCGACTTCCGCAAGCTCGGCGGCGGCCTCTGGCGGACGGTGCCGCGCTACGGGACGTTCCTGATCGTGGCTGCGTTCGCGTCGCTGGGGCTGCCGAGCTTGGCCGGCTTCGTCGCCGAGTTCCTCGTCTTCAACGGCGCGTTCGGTGTCGCCCTCAACGGCAACGTGGCGTTCCTGGTGCTGACCGGCCTGTCGGTCCTGGGCATCGTGTTCACGGCGGCGTTCATCCTGTGGAAGGTCATTCAGATGCTGCTGCTCGGGTCGCAGAACGAGACCTGGATCGGCACGCCGGACCTCAAGCGCGGCGAGGTGCTCATGCTCGTCCCGCTCGTCGCCTACATGCTGCTGTACGGCCTCTACCCGAAGTGGATCCTCGACTACATCCACCCGGCGTCGGCCAGCCTGGTGACGACGATGGACACCGTTCTCAACGCCCCGGCGACGGCCGATGCGGCGGGCGCCGAGTCGACCGCCCCGTAGCCACACGTCGGAGAGCGCGCTGCGCTCCCCACCCTGGAGCCGTCCGTGTCACAGCTTGGTGCCTCCCTATTGCACTTCGCCCCAGAGCTGATCCTCGTCATCGGCGCCGCCGTGCTGCTCGTGGTCGACATCGTCGCCAACGGGCGCGAGCGCGGACAGACCACGGTGGGCATGGTGACCCTGGCGGCCGCGATCGCGGCGACCTTGTGGCTGTGGATGGGCCCGGCCGTACCGCCTGAGGGCGGGCTGTTCGCCGTGCACGCCGACGGCGCCCTCGTCCGCCCCGGCGCGTTCGCCAGCGATGCGTTCACCCACTTCTTCCGCCTCACGAGCCTGCTGGCGACAGGCTTGGTGTGGCTGTCCGGGCTGACGTTCATGCGCGGTCGGACGCCGTTCAAGGGCGAGTTCGGCGCGTTCCTGCTGCTGTGCGCCATGGCGATGAACCTCATGGCCGGCGCCAACGACCTCATCCTCATCCTCGTCGCGATCGAGTTCCTGTCCATCACGAGCTACGTGCTCACCGGTTTCCTGCGCCAGACGGATCGCTCCAGCGAGGCCGGCCTGAAGTACTTCTTCTACGGTTCGATCACGAGCGCCGTCATGATCTTCGGCATGACCTACCTCTACGGCATCAGCGGCTCGACCGCGCTGCCGGTCATCGCCGATGCGGTCCGCTCGCCCGACAACCTTCTGGTCAAGGGAATGGCGAGCCTGATCGTCCCGGCGCTGCTCATGGTGTTGGCGGGCCTCGGCTTCAAGATCGCCCTCGTGCCGTTCCACCAGTGGGCGCCCGACGCCTACGAGGGCGCGCCGACGCCGGTGACGAGCTTCCTGTCCGTCGGTCCCAAGGCGGCGGGCATCGCGGTGTTGCTGCGGCTGTTCGTCGGCGCGTTCGACGCGCCCCTGGTGTCGGCGCAGTGGGTGGGCCTGATCGGCGCCCTCGCCGGCGTCACGATGGTCGTCGGCAACCTGGCGGCCCTTGGCCAGACCGACGTCAAGCGGCTGATGGCCTACTCCTCGATCGCCCAGGCCGGCTACATGTTGGTGGGCGTGGCGGCCTTCGGCGGGCGGTCGATGGGCGACCTCACGGCGCTCGGCGCCGTGCTGCTCTACGTCCTGGCCTACCTGTTCACGAACGTCGGCCTGTTCGCCTGCATCATCGCCGTCGACCACGTCACGAACGACAGCCACATCGATGCCTTCGACGGCCTGATGCGCCGGGCGCCGATGCTCGCGGTGCCCATGGTGGTGTTCTTCCTGTCGCTCGTCGGCATTCCGCCGCTGGCCGGGTTCGTCGGCAAGTTCGCAGTGTTCGGTGCGGCGGTGACGAGCAACCACACGATGCTGGCCGTCGTCGGCGTGCTGACGGGGGTGATCGCGGCCGTCTACTACTTCCGCGTCGTCCGGGCGATGTTCTTCCGGCCGGCGCCCGACACCGCGGCCGCGATTCGCGTCGCGCCGTCCGTGTCGTTCGTCATCTGGGCATGCCTGGTGATGACGCTCGCCATCGGCCTGCTGCCCGGCGCGTTCGTGCGGGTCGCCAAGGACGCCGCGGCCGTGCTCGGCGCGACGAGCGCCGCGACGACCGTGGACGCCGGTCACTAGACCCAAAGCGCGTCTCAACCGCCGACACAGCCGCGGCCGCCCGGCCGACGAGCAGCGGCCGCTGGGCCGGCGCCACCGCGGGGTCGATCGTCGCGTCGGCGTTGTCAGGCATGTCCAGGCGGCGCGTCGCCCGCCGGACCCACCCCCGACGCGCACCGCACCGTCGCCGCCGGCGATCCACTCGGCCTACCTCTCGCCGGAAGCGCGAACGCCCTCGACCGCGACGTCGGTCGCAGGCGAGGGCGTTCGGTGATCGAACGGCGCGTGGACGGGAGGGTCACTGGACTCGCGCGCGGTCCGGTGCGTGGCGCGTTCGCGCGCCGTGCGCCGCGGTGCGCGGCGCGCCCGACTCAGTCGCGGACCGGCCCGCCGGCCGCGTGCACCGTCAGCTCCGGCGCCAGCGCGGTGAAGACGACGAGCCGCTTGTCGTACGTGCCGTTGCCGTAGTCCCAGACGCCCTGGCAGGTGACGAGGTTCAGGTTGGGTGTCAGCGCGTCGCCGAAGACGGTGTCGATCACCTCGCCCTCGGCGTCGTGGTCGTACTCGACCAGCTCCTGCACGACGAACGTGAAGCGCGCGCCGCTGTCGAACGTCACCGCCACCTCATCGCCCGGCGCCAGCCGGTTCAGCATCCAGAACACCGCCGGCGCACCCGTGCTCGAGTCCAGGTGACCGGCGATGACGGCGTTGCCGACCGCGCCGGGCAGCGGCCCGTTCTGGTACCAGGCCACGTTCATCCAGTCCTTCGGCACGTCCATCGCCCGCTCGGCCGTCAACCCGACATGCTCGACGGAGGCGTCGACGCCGATGGCCGGGATCTCCAGCCGCACCGGCCGCCCCGCCGCGGCGATCACGTCGACGGTCGGCGTCGGCGGGATCGTGGCGGTCGGCCACGGCGTCGCCGACGGCAACGGCGTGGCGGAGGGTAGCGGCGTGGCCGATGCCCGCGCCAGCATGGGCGGCACCCAGGCGCTGCCGGCCCTCTTGGCCCGGCGCCACCACGGCGCCGACGGCGCCGACGGCGCGTCCGCCAGTCGCTCGTCGCGGTCGGCACCGCGCGGTGGCGCGGCGCGCGAATCGTCGTCAGGCCGGCCGTCCGTCGTGATCGCGTCGTCGGCGCGCTCGCCCTCGGGCGCGGCGTCGCCGGCCCAGGGCTGCATCGGCACGAACCCATCGTCGGCCGGCGCGGACGCGCCGCGGTCGCCGGGCCCAGCCGGCGGCGGTTCCGAGCGATCGTCCGCGCCGCGCTCGCCCGCGAACGACACCTTGGCGGCGACGGTGTGCTCCATCGCCGAGCGCTGCCGGTCACGATCGGCGCCGGACGACGACTCGGCCCGGGGCGGGGCGAGACAGCCGGCCGCCATCCACGGCGCGACCACGCCGATGGCCAACCAGTGACGGAGGGTCATACAACTTCGTCCTTGGGGGGTCCGGTTATGACTGCGTTAATTTAGCGCTCCCGCGCGGCGGCGTCAAGCGGCGATCCGCGTCGCGACGCACAACCTACGACGTTCACCGCGCCGCCAGGGTGACGCAGCGGACGGCGCCGCCCGCGGGCGACGCCGTCCGTCGCGATCCGTTCGGCAAGACGGCTACGGCGCCGGCGCGGCCGCGCCGCCACCGCCCAGCGTCGAGAGGGTGGCGAACGGCGTCGTGACCACTGTTGGCGCAAACTCGACACCCTCGGGCGGCAGGCGTACCGGCTCGGGCGTGGCCGCCTCCGGCGGCGGCGGCGCGAACGCCCCCGCCGCCGCCAGCGTCACCCAGGGCTCCAGTTTGCGCGCCGACAGCGCGTCGATCAAGTGCAGGACGCGGGGCGGGGCGAGCGCGACCGTCACCATCGTGACGCTGCGCTCGCGCACGCCGCTGGCGCGGCGCACCTCGCCCGTGCGCAGATCGGGGGCTTCGAACGCATCGGACACCGCCTGGCCGGCGGCGTTGACCTGCACGACGAGCGCGGCCCGCTCCACGAGCTCGGTGACGGTGCGGTTGCGGTCGTCGCGGCCGGTGCCGTAGATGTGGATGCGATGGCCCGCCCGCACCCGTCCGCCGACGAGCCGGTCGACGCCGGCCGCGAACGACACCACCTCGAGCCGCAGGTCCTCGATGAAGCGGACATCGGCCGCCGGCAGCGCCCGCGCCGTCGTGATCAGGTCGCCGGGGGCCAGGCGCTCGGTCGTCATCAGGCCGCCGGCGGCCTCGAGCGGGAACGCGCCGCGGGCGCGCGCTTCGGCTTCGGCCAAGGTCGGGCCGGCGGCCAACATGTCGCTCGTCACGATCGTGTAGGGAGCGATGGCCCGCTGCGCCACCGCCACCGTCACGACGCGCGGCGGGTTCGACGGGCGCCGCAGTTGGGCCGCCGTCAGCGCGAGCCCGACGGCCACGGCGACGATGCCGGTGCGAAGGATCCAGCGTGGAGCGTTCACGGCGCGCCTCCTCGGTGCGGTTGGGCCGCCGCAGCGCCGCGGCGGCCGCTGGGGCGGGCACAGCACGCGGCATGCCATGCCCGCTCCGGCCCGCGCCGGTTGGTGCCCCCGCTGCTGCGTGCTAGGCTTGCGTGCTTGGCCTGCGGCGCGACCGCTGACGGATCTGGACCCGCCTCCCCATGCCCGACTACTCCTTGGCCGGCCTCCTCGAGCCGGTGCGCCGACATCCCGTGGTGGCCGACGCGCTGGCGGCGATCGCCAGCGGCGGGCAG
>CAZYVI010000030.1:0-27637 GCA_964651245.1 uncultured Anaerolineales bacterium
CACGTCGTAGGCGCCGCCATAGGCCTTGCGGGTGATGACGGTGATCTTCGGCACCGTCGCCTCGGCGTAGGCGTAGAGCAGCTTGGCGCCGTTGCGGATGATGCCGCCGTGTTCCTGGACGGTGCCCGGCATGAAGCCCGGCACATCCTCGAACGTCACCAGCGCGATGTTGAAGCAGTCGCAGAAGCGGACGAACCGCGCCGCCTTCACCGAGGCGTCGTTGTCGAGGACGCCGGCCAGGATCTTGGGCTGCTGCGCCACGATCCCCACCGTCCGGCCGTTGAGCCGCGCGAAGCCGACCAGGATGTTCGGCGCGAACGTGGCGTGGACCTCGAGGAACTGGCCGTCGTCGACGACGCGGCGGATGACCTCGCGCATGTCGTAGGGCAGCTCCGGCGCCGGCGGCACGATCGTGTCCAGGGCCGGGTCCTGGCGCAACGGGTCGTCCTGGGTGGCGCCGAGCGGCGGGTCGACCATGTTGTTCTGGGGCAGGTAGCCCAGCAACTGGCGGAGGATCGCCAGCGCCTCGCCCTCGCTGTCGGCGGCGAAGTGGGCCACGCCGCTCTTGCGGTTGTGGACGCCGGCGCCGCCGAGCTCCTCGAACGTCACGTCCTCGTGCGTCACCGTCTTCACGACCTCGGGCCCGGTGACGAACATGTAGCTGGTGTCCTTGACCATGATCACGAAGTCGGTGATCGCTGGCGAGTAGACCGCGCCGCCGGCGCACGGGCCCATGATGCAGCTCAACTGCGGCACGACCCCCGACGCCTGGACGTTGCGCAGGAAGATGTCGGCGTAGCCGCCGAGGCTGACGACGCCCTCCTGGATGCGCGCCCCGCCCGAGTCGTTGAGGCCGATGAGCGGCGCCCCGTTCTTGAGCGCCATGTCCTGCAGCGCCACGATCTTGTCGGCGTGCGCCCGCCCCAGCGAGCCGCCCATCACCGTGAAGTCCTGGCTGTAGACATAGACAAGCCGGCCGTTCACGGTGCCGTAGCCGGTGACCACGCCGTCGCCGAGGTACTTCTGCTTGTCGAGGCCGAAGTCGGTGGCGCGGTGGGTGACGAACATCCCGAGCTCGTGGAAGCTGTTCTCGTCGAGCAGCAGGTCGAGCCGCTCGCGCGCCGTGAGCTTGCCGGCCTCGTGCTGCTTGTCGATGCGCGCCTGGCCGCCGCCCGAGCGGGCCGCCGCGCGGCGCTCGCGCAGCGTCCGCAGCGCGTCGCCGCCGTCGTCGGGCGGGCTCGGCCGGTGCGCCGCCGTGGCGCCGTGATCGCTCGTCGTCATCGCCGTGCCACCGCTACTGGGCCTGGGCCCGGCGCAGCAGCTCGCGGGCGATCACGAGGCGCTGGATCTCGCTGGTGCCCTCGTAGATCGTCGTGATGCGGGCGTCGCGGAAGTGCCGCTCGGCGGCGCACTCCTTGGAGTAGCCCATGCCGCCGTGGATCTGGATCGCCCGATCCGTCACGAACTGCGCCGTCTCGGACGCGTACAGCTTGGCCATGGAGGCCTCGAGCGAGTGCTTCTGGCCGGCGTCCTTCATCGCCGCCGCCCGCAGCGTCAGCAGCTTGGCGGCCTCGATCCGGCTGTGCATGTCGGCCAGCATGAACTGGATCGCCTGGTGCTCGGCGATCGGTTTGCCGAACGCGGCGCGGTCCTTGGCGTACTGCAGCGCCAGGGCGTGCGCCGCCTGGGCGATGCCGATGGCCTGCGACGCGATCCCAATGCGGCCCTTGTCGAGGATCGTCATCGCGATCTTGAAGCCGCCGCCCTCGTCGCCCAGCCGCGCCTCGACCGGCACCCGGCAGTCGTCGAAGGTCAGCTCGCAGGTGGCGCTGGCGCGGATGCCGAGCTTGGGCTCGGTCTTGCCGCGGCTGAAACCGGCCAGCGTCGTGTCGACGAGCAGGCACATCGTCTGGCCGTGGCCGCCCTTGGGATCGAGGGTGCAGAACAGCAGCACGGTGTCGGCCACCGGCCCGCTCGTGACCCAGCTCTTGCGGCCGTTCACCACGTAGTGGTCGCCGTCGCGGACGGCCGTCGTCTTCATGTTGCCCGCGTCGGAGCCCGACTGCGGCTCGGTCAGGCTATAGGCGCCGATCTTCGCGCCCGACGCCAGCGGCTGCAGCCAAGCCTGCCGCTGGGCCTCGGTGCCGAACTTCTCGATGCCGTAGTTCACGAGCGAGTTCTGGACACTCATGATGACGCCGTGGCTGGCGCAAGCCCGGCTGACCTCGATCATGGCCAGGACGTAGCTCACGGCGTCGGCGCCGACGCCGCCGTACGCCTCGGCGGCCGTCAGGCCCATCAGGCCGAGCTCGCCCATCTTGCGGACGGTGGCCATCGGGAACTCGCCGGTCTCGTCGATCCGCGCCGCGAGGGGCGCGATCTCGCCTTGGGCAAAGTCGCGCGCCAGATCGCGGATCATGCGCTGCGGCTCGGTGAGGTCGAAGTCCATGGGCGGGCGGTCCTTGGCCGATGGCCCACCGATCGGGGCCGCGCGAGGCGCGGAATGGTATCGCGGGCCGATCGCAAGGGTCAACCGGCGGCTGGCCGGCGCGGGCGCCGCGTTGACCGCGCCTGCGGCCGACCTATCATGCCCAGGCGCGGGCGCCGAGATGGCCGCGCCGCGTCGCTGCCGAGGGCTCCGTGGACCGACATTCGCCCGCCCGTGACCGGTCGCCCGCCGCCGCGCCCGATGCGACGCCGTACTGGACGCTTCCCGCCGACGCCGTGCTGTCGATGTGGGCGACCTCCGGGCGAGGGCTGACCTCGGCCGAGGCCACGGCGCGGCTGGCGCGCCACGGCGCCAACGTGTTGCCCGCCGAGCGGCCCCTCTCGGCCGGGCGGCTGCTGGCGCGCCAGTTCGCCAGCCCGCTGGTCCTGCTGCTCGTGGCCGCCAGCGGCATCTCGTTCGCCCTCGGCGAGCACGTCCAGACGTCGATCATCGTCGCCATGATCGGCCTTGGCGGGCTGCTCGCCTTCGCCCAGGAGTACCGCAGCGAGCGGGCGGTGCGCGCCTTGGGCGAGCGGCTCGTGCGCCGGGCGACGGTACGGCGCGACGGGGTCGCCCGCCGCGTCGACGCCCGGACGCTGGTGCCGGGCGACGTCGTCGAGCTGGCGCTGGGCGCGGTCGTGCCGGCCGACCTGCGGCTTGTCGAGGCCGACGACCTCGAGATCGACGCCTCGACGCTGACCTGCGAGTCGCGCCCGGTGGCCATGGGCGTCGCCGCCCTGGACGGACCGTGCCCGCTGCCGCAGGACCGGACGAACCTGGCCTACCACGGCACGGCCGTCGTGCGCGGCCGGGCCGCCGGCGTCGTCGTCGCCACCGGCGCCGCGACCGAGCTCGGGCGGACGGCGGCGCTGCTGACCGCGCCGCGCGGGCCGACGAGCTTCGAGGCGGGCATCGACCGTTTCGGCCGGTTCCTCTTGCAGGTCACGCTCGGGCTGACGGTGCTCGTGTTCGTCGCCCTCGGGGCGCTGCGCGGCGACTGGGCCGGCGCGCTGCTGTTCGCGCTGGCGCTGGCCGTGGGCATCGCGCCCGAGCTGCTGCCCGTGGTCGTCACCGTCAACCTGGCCCACGGCGCGCTGGCGATGAGCCGGCGGCGCGTCCTCGTCAAGCGGTTGGCGGCGATCGAGGACCTCGGCAACGCCGACGTGCTCTGCACCGACAAGACCGGCACGCTGACCGAGGGCCAGCCGCGCGTCACCGGGTCCGACGGGCCCGACGGCCAACCCGACCCGGCACCGCTCGTGCTGGCCCGCCTCTGCACCGCGGCCAGTCCCGACGGCCGCGGCCTGAACCCCGTCGACCAAGCGCTGCTCGACGCGCCGGCGCCGCCCGGCGAAGCGGCGCCGGGCGATCCCGTCCGGCCGATCGTCCGGCACACGATCGCCTTCGACTTCGCGCGCCGGCGGATGGCGGTCGTGGTCGAGCGGCCGGGCGGCGCGCGGCAGCTGATCGTCAAGGGCGCGCTGGCCGAGGTCCTCGGCGCCTGCAGCCACATCGCGGGTCCCGCGGGCGAAGCGCCGCGACCGCTCGACGATGCGGCGCGGTCGGCGCTGGCCGCGCGGCTGGCCGGCCTCGAGGCCGCGGGCGACCAGGGGATCGCGGTCGCGGTGCGCGACGTGCCCGCCCAGCCGGACTACGGACCCGACAGCGAGCGCGACCTGGCCTTCGTCGGCGCGGTGCGCATCGGCGACGCCCCGAAGCCGACGGCCGCTGCGGCGCTCCGCGCGCTGGCGGGCCTCGGCGTCCGCACGATCGTGGTCACCGGCGACACGGCGGCGGTGGCCGGCCACGTGGCGGCGGAGATCGGGCTCGCCGTGCCCGACACCGTGACCGGCGAGGCCGTCGACCGCCTCGACGACGACCAATTGGCGCGGCGGGCCGAGTCGGCCGGCGTCTTCGCGCGGGTGACGCCGGCGCAGAAGCTGCGCATCATCGACGCCCTGCGCGCCCGCGGCCACACCGTGGCCTACATGGGCGACGGCGTGAACGACGCCCCGTCGCTGCGCGCCGCCGACGTCGGGATCTCGTTCGACACCGCCACCGACGTCGCGCGCGAGGCGGCCAGCGTGATCCTGCTCGAGCGCGACCTCGGCGTCGTGGCCAACGGCATCCGCGAGGGCCGGCGCACGTTCGTCAACACCCGGACCTACCTGCTGGCCACGATCAGCTCGAACTTCGGCAACATGCTCACCGTGGCCGGAGCGGCGCTGCTGCTGCCGTTCATCCCGCTGCTGCCGGTCCAGGTGCTGCTGCTGAACTTGATCAGCGACCTGCCGATGCTGGCCATCGCCACCGACCGCGTGGCCGAGGCGGACCTGGCGCGCCCGACGCGCTGGGACGTCGACCACATCGCCGGGGCGATGTACTTCTTTGGCACGATCTCGAGCCTGGCCGACTACGCCACCTTCGCGCTGCTGTTGTGGATCGTCCGCGCCGACACGGTCTTGTTCCGCTCGGGCTGGTTCATCGAGTCGCTGCTCACGGAGTTGGTGGTCATCTTCTTGCTGCGCCGCTACGGTCCGAGCTGGCGCAGCCGCCCGAGCCTGGCGCTCGTCGCCGCCGCCGTCGTCACGCTGGCCGTCGCGGCGGCGCTGTTCCGGTCGTCGGCGCTGCCGGCGCTCGGTCTGACCGCGCCGCCGCTGCGGCTCGTGGCCGCCATCGTCGCCATCGTCGGCGGCTACGCCGCGCTGACCGAGGTCGGCAAGGTCGCATTCCGGCGCTTGCGGGCGTCGGCGGCGCGCTGACGGCGGGCCGGGCGGCCGGCGAGCGACGCGCCGCCGTGCGCTACGATTGCGCAGCGGTCCGCCCATGGACGGCCCGCCCCCCAGGAGCCCGCGATGTCCGTACTACCCACCAGCCACCGCCCCCGCCGCGCGCCGGCCGCCGACGGCCCGCGCCCCGGCGGCCGCTGGATCGCGCTGGCGGTCGGGCTCGGCCTCGTCGGCGCCGGCTTGATCGCCGCCGCGCAGCTCACGCCGCCGGCCGAGCGGATCGTCGGCGGGGTGACGGCCGGCGTCGGGGCCGGGCGCGTCGAGCTGGGCGGGCTGACGGTCGGCGAGGCGGTGGCGGCGCTCGAGGCCGTCGCGCCCGCGGCCGCGACCACGGTCACGCTGCTCGACGACGCCGCCGAGCGGTCGTTCGAGCGATCGGCGGCCGAGCTCGGCCTGGCCGCCGACGTCGTGGCGCTGGCCGAGCGGGCGTACGCGGTGGGCCGCGAGGGCGGCTGGCTGGCCCGGCGCCGCGCGGTCTGGAACGCCCGCTTCGGCGACGGCGTCGTGCTGCCGATCGCCGCCTTCGACGCCGCGCAGGCGCGCCGCGCGCTCGAGGCGCTGTCGGAGTCGTTCGCCATCGCCCCCCAGGCCGCCGCGCTCGCGCTCGGGCCGGACGGCCAGCTGCAGGAGCGCGGCGCCGTGCCCGGACGCTCGCTCGACCTCGAGGCCAGCCTCGACGCGCTGGCGGCCGCCGCCGGTCGCGGCGAGCGCGTCGTCGCGTTGGTCTCGACGCCGACGCTGCCGCGCGTCTTCGACCTGTCGTCCGTCACCGAGGCCTACAAGCTGATCACCTCGGCGCCGGTGACGCTGCGCTGGCGCGGCGGCGAGAGCTGGACCGCCAGCGTCGACGACCTGGCCCGCTGGGCGCGCGTCGAAGGCCGCCGCAACGACGCCGGCGACGAGGTGCCGACGATCGTGTTCGACGCCGCGGCCGTGACCGCCTGGCTGGAGCCGCTGGCGCCGGTCGTGGCGGTCGAGGCGTCGCCGGCGCGCTTCGCCGTCGAGAACTCGCGCGTCGTCCTGCGCGCGCCGGCCCGCCTGGGCTACCAGCTCGACATCCCGGGCACGATCGAGCGCCTCGTCGAGGCGGCCTACTCGGACGGCCGCACGAACGAGGTGGCCGTCACCGAGGTGCCGCCGATCTCGCTCGACGCCGCCCTGACGTCGCTCGCCTCGGCCACGCTCCTCGTCGAGGCCGCCACGAGCACCGCCGGCCTGCCCGACGGCATGCGCACGAACCTCGGCCTGGCGGCGGCGCGGATCGATGGCCTGGCGATCGAGCCGGGCGCGACGTTCAGCCTCAACGACGCCCTCGGCCCGATCGGTCCCGAGGGCGGCTACCAGATGCTGTTCCTCCCGCCGCTCGCCGACGCGGCGGACGGGCTGGGCGGCGGCATCAGCCAGGCGGCGACGACCCTGTTCCGGCTGGCGCTGCACGCCGGTCTGCCGATCGTCGAGCGCCACGCCCATCCGACCCGCCTCGGCTGGATCGAGCCGCCGGTCGGCCTCGACGCCACCGTGGCGCCGCCGTCGCGCGACCTGCGCTTCACGAACGACACCGGCGCACCGCTGCTCGTGCTGGCCCGCCTCGACGACGCGCGCGCCGCGGTCACGATGGCGCTCTACGGCGCCGGCGCGCCGCGCGCCGTGCGCCTCGGGCGGCCGGTCATCGCCGATCTGACGCCGCCGGCAGCGCCGATCGAGGTCCGCGCCGCCGGCGTGCCCCCGGGCGCGCGCGGGCAGGTCGGCTGGGCGCGCGAGGGGGCGCGGGTGACGGTCGAACGCATCGTCGACGGTCCCGACGGCCCGCGCCGCGACGTGTTCGAGAGCCGCTACGCGCCCGCGGGCGACGTCTTCGTCGTCGGCGGCGGGTGAGCGCGCCGGACGAGGCAGGAAGGCGACATCGCCCCGTCCCGGCTGGCAGGTTCTTGCCAAAGGCCTTGACGCCGCGCCCGCGACCCGTATAATCGCCCTAGAACAAATGTCCACACGGTTGGCATGTTCCATTTCGTCAGTCGGCAGTACACCCACGTCAAACAGGAGGCATGGGACATCATGGCGGACAGCGACCGCGACAAGGCCCTCGAGACCGCGCTGAACCTCATCAAGCGCCGCCACGGCGACGGCTCGATCATGACCCTCGGCGACAGTGTCGGCCAGGCGATCGAGGTCATCCCGACCGGCTCGCTCGCCCTCGACGCGGCGCTCGGCGTCGGCGGCGTTCCGCGCGGCCGGATCGTCGAGATCTACGGCCCCGAGTCGTCGGGCAAGACGACGATCTGCCAGCACATCATCGCCGAGGCCCAGCAAGCCGGCGGCCTGGCCGCGTTCATCGACGTCGAGCACGCCCTCGACCCGTCGTACGCCGCGAAGTGCGGCGTCGACATCGAGCGGCTGCTGATCAGCCAGCCCGACACGGGCGAGCAGGCCCTCGACATCACCGAGGCCCTCGTCCGCTCCGGCGCGCTCGACGTGATCGTCGTCGACTCCGTCGCCGCGCTCGTGCCCAAGGCCGAGATCGAAGGCGACATGGGCGACTCGCACGTCGGACTCCAGGCGCGCTTGATGAGCCAGGCGCTGCGCAAGCTGACCGCCGCCATCAGCAAGTCGAACACGGTGGTGATCTTCACGAACCAGCTGCGCCAGAAGATCGGCGTCATGTTCGGCAGCCCCGAGACGACCACCGGCGGCATGGCGCTGAAGTTCTACGCCAGCGTCCGGCTCGACGTCCGGCGTGTCGACTCGGTCAAGACCGGCGGCGACGTCGTCGGCAATCGCACCCGGGTGCGGGTTAAGAAGAACAAGGTGGCCGCGCCGTTCCGCGAGGCCGAGTTCGACATCATGTACATGGAGGGCATCTCGCGCGCCGGCGACGTGCTCGACATGGCCGTCAACCACGAGATCGTCGAGAAGCGCGGCTCGTTCTACGTCTACGGCGACGAGCGCATCGGCCAGGGCCGCGAGAACGTCAAGGAGAACCTGGCCAACAACCCCGCCATGCTCCTCGACATCGAGAACAAGGTCCGCCTCGCCCTCGGCCTGCCGCCGCGCGGCCAGCCGGCCGCCATGCACGCGGCCCCGCCCGCCGGCGAGCCCAAGGCCCGCGGCCGCGGCAAGGCCGCCGCCCCGCTCGACGCCGAGCAGGCGTCGATGGCCGGGGCCTTCGCGGACTGAGACGCCGAGCGGACGGTCGGGCGGCGCGCCGCGTGCCGCCCGGCCGTCCGCTCGGCGTTGGCGCGGCCGCCTGCAGGCGCCGACCGCGCCACGCCGCCAGCGACCCATGCCGCGCGTCACCCACCTCCAGCTCCAGCGCCGCCGTACCGATCGCGTCAACGTCTACCTGGCCGACGAGTACGCGTTCAGCCTGAACGTCGACCTGGCGGTTCGGCTGCGGGTCGACCAAGACCTCAGCGACGCCGAGATCGCCGCGCTGCGGGCCGAGGACGCCTACCGGGTTGCCCTCGACCGCTCGTTCGGCTGGCTGGCGTCGCGGCCGCGCAGCCGGCTCGAGCTGACGCGCTACCTCCACGGCAAGGACGTCCCGCCCGACGTGGCGGCGCGGGTCGAGCAGCGGCTCGTCGAGCTGGGCTACCTCGACGACGAGGCGTTCGCCCGGTGGTGGGTCGACAACCGCGCCGCCCACCGGCCGCGCGGCCGGCCGATGCTGCGCCACGAGCTGGCCACGCGCGGCGTCGCGCCGGAGATCATCGCTGCCGTCACCGGCGCCGTCGACGACGACGACGGCGCCCTTGCGGTTGCGCTGGCCCAGGCGCCGCGACACGCGCACCTCGACCGCGCCGCGTTCCAGCGCCGGCTGGGGAGCTTCCTCAGCCGCCGTGGCTTCGCCTACGGCGCCATCCGACGCGCGCTCGACGTCGCCTGGGCCGCCGCCGGCGGCGGCGCGGCCGCCGCTGGCGACCCCGACGACGACGAGCCGCCCCGGTACCGGCACGACGACGACCACCATCGTGACGGGGAGGCGAACGGCGACGAGGACTAGCCGGACCCCCAGCGTCTATGGGGTATTGGCGTCAGGGTTGTCGGCTGTGGTATCATCCGCGGCTGTCCGCGGATCGTCGCATCGCGTCGATCCTAATGAAGGGAACGCCCCCGAACATGTCCGACGCCCTACCCTTCCTCTTGGGCGGGCTGGGCCTGGTCATCGGAGCGGTTGTCGGTTATCTCGGGTACCGTGCGGCAGCGGCCGGCCGAATGGTCGCCGCGCAGCAAGCCTCCTCGGAGATCCTCATCGAGGCCGAGGGCAAGTCTCGCGAGATCTTGCTCGCGGCCAAAGACGAAGCGCTGGAGCTCCGCAATCAGACCGACAAAGAGATCAGCCGCCGGCGGCGAGAGCTGGACCAAGAGGTCGAGCAGCTCAACCAGCGTCGCGAGAAGCTGGATCACCGCGTAGACCAGGTCGAGAACCGCGCCCGGAACCTAGACGACAAGGACAAGCAGCTCGAGCAGCGCGCGCAGCGCCTGCAGGAGCTCGAAGCGGAGCGCGACCAGGAGTTGGCGCGCATCGCGCAGCTGAGCCGTGACGAGGCGCGCCAGGAGTTGCTCGCCAAGGTGGCCGAGAGCGCCCGCAACGACGTGGCGCGGATCATCCGCGACATCGAGCAGGCGGCGCGGGAAGAGGGCGAGGAGCGCGCCCGCGACATCATCATCACCTGCATCCAGCGCATGGCGTCGGATGTCGTCAACGATGTCGTGAGCAGCACGGTCGTCCTGCCGTCCGACGAGCTCAAGGGCCGCATCATCGGCCGCCAGGGCCGCAACATCCGCGCCTTCGAACAGGCCACCGGCGTCGACGTCATCGTCGATGACACGCCCGAGGCCGTCACGCTGTCGAGCATGGACCCGGTGCGGCGCGAGGTCGCCCGGCGCTCGATCGACGCCCTGATCGTCGACGGCCGGATCCACCCGGCGCGCATCGAGCAGATCGTGCGCAAGACGCGTGAAGACCTCGACAAGCAGCTGGTGCAGATCGGCGAGGAGGCGGCGTTCGAGGCCGGCGTGCCGCGCCTGCACAAGGAGCTGGCGCGCTACCTCGGCCGCCTGAAGTTCCGGACCAGCTACGGCCAGAACGTCCTCAACCACTCCATCGAGGTCGCCCACCTGGCGGCGATGCTGGCGGCCGAGGTCGGCGCCGACGTCCAGCTGGCGCGCACCGGCGGCCTGCTGCACGACATCGGCAAGGGCCTCACCCACGAGGTCGAGGGCCCGCACGCGCTCATCGGGGCCGACCTGGCCGCGAAGTACGGCATGCCGCGACCCGTCGTCAACGCCATCGGCGCCCACCACCACGAGATGGAGCAGGAGACGCTCGAGGCGGTCCTGGTCGAGGCGGCCGACGCCATCAGCGGCGCCCGTCCCGGCGCACGCCGTGAGTCGCTCGAGCTCTACATCAAGCGCATCAAGTCGCTCGAGAACATCGCCCAGGGCTTCGCCGGGGTGCAGGAGACCTACGCCATCCAGGCCGGGCGGGAGATCCGCATCCTGGTGCGTCCCGAGGAGGTCGACGACCTCGCGGCGACCGAGCTGGCGCGCGACATCGCCCGCAAGGTCGAGGACACGCTGGAGTATCCCGGGCAGGTGAAGGTCACGGTGATCCGCGAGATGCGGGCCGTCGACTACGCCAAGTAGGGGCCGTCGCACACCCACAGCCGTGCTATCGTTTGCGGAAGGTTCGTGGCGACCTGAGGGGGGATCGCCGCGCGCATCGCTGGGCGCCCGCACCATCACGAGGTCGTACGACATGACGGACATGATCAAGGTTTCGGCCAACTCACTCACCACCGCCGTCGCCGGTGCGATCGCCGGCGTGATGCGCGATCACGGCAAGGCCGACGTCCAGGCGATCGGCGCCAGCGCGGTCAACCAAGCCGTGAAGGCCATCGCCATCGCCCGGGGCTACCTCGAGGGCGACGAGATCGACATTGCCTGCATCCCGCACTTCGTCGAGGTCGACATCAACGGCCAGGAGCGCACCGCGCTGCGGTTCACGATCGAACAGCGCCACGCCGGCGCGGCCCCGATCCCGGTGAACACGAACGGCGCCCACACCGCAGGCGAGACCCTGGACTAGCCGCGCCGCGACCGATCGCCGTGCGAACGCGACAAGGCCGCCCCCGACGCGGGGCGGCCTTGTTTGCGGTCGTGCGCCGCGGGGTCGCAGGGGGCGTCGCGCCGCTGGACTAGCCGTTCGATCCGGCGCCCGCCGCGCCTCCGCCCGCGCCTCCGCCCCCACCGCCGCGGCCGCCGCGTCGCCGGCGCCGCGGTCGCACCGGGTCGCCGACGCCGGGCGGGCGCGGGCCGCCGTCGCGCTCGCGCGGCGGCTGGGATCGCGTCTGCGGGCGCGGCGCCGGGCCGCGCTCGGCCGGACCACGCTCGCGCTGCCCACCGCCCCGCTCGGGTCGGCGGGACCCTTCGGCCGGCCGTGGCGCGGACGGCGCGCCCGTGGCGGGCGCGCCGCGTGACGGGGCCGGCCGGGGCCGGTCGACCTCCTCGTCCTCCCACGCGTCGGCGGATCCGCCCTCGGCATCGCGCTGCATGTAGACGCGCCGCGGGCCGGACTCGGGTATCACCGCCGGGCGGGCCTCCGGCGGCAGGAACTCGGGCGGAACCTCGCCGCCGGCGCCGAAGGCCTTCATCAGGCGGTCCTGCTGCTCCGCGAACGCCTCGGCATCGACCTCGACGCGCGAGCCGGTCTCCCAGACGATCGTGATCTTGCGCGTGATGACGTTGACGTCGATCACCTTGCCCTTGCCGACGGCGCTCGTGAGCTTGGCGCCGACCTTGGGCAGGCCGCGGCGCATGTCGCGGTACTGGTCGTCCTCGAACGCCAGGCAGCACAGCAGCTTGCCGCAGACGCCGCTGATCTCGCTGGGGTTCAACGGCAGGCCCTGGTTCTTGGCCATGCGGATCGAGATCGGCTGGAACTCCGGCATCCAGCTCGTGCAGCACAGCTCGCGGCCGCAGCGGTCGATGCCGCCGACCAACTTGGCCTGGTCGCGCGGCCCGATCTGGCGCAGCGTCACCCGCGTCTTGAGGCTGCGGGCGAGGTCGCGCACCAGGTCGCGGAAGTCGACCCGCATCTCGTCGCTGGTGAAGTAGACCGTCAGCCGGCTGCCGTCGTAGCTGTACTCGGCCAGCACGGCGTTCATCGGCAGGTTCTCGCGCCGAATCTGGGACCGCGCTTCGGACAGCGCGGCCGGCTCCCGCAACCGCAGCTCGGCCTGGCTCGCCAGGTCGGCGTCGGTGGCGGCGCGCTGGACGGCCGTCAGCTCCCCCACGTTGGCATCGGTGACCTGTCCGGGGGCGATGACCACCCGACCGATCTCGCGTCCGCGAACGGTGTCGACGATCACCTGCGCTCCGGCGGCGACGTCCGGGCACGCCGAGGCATCGAACCAGTAGACCTTGCCCGCCCGGCGAAAGCGGATGCCGCAGATGTGCTCGCGGGCCACGCGCCGCGACGCGCGCGGCCGCGGCGGTGGCGCGTCGCTCTCCAACGCGTCGCCGTCGACGTCGTGCGCGGCGCGCGCGTCCGCGGCCTCCGGGTCGTCGGCGACAGGGGCGGACGGGAACGCGCCGTCGGGCGGCGCGGACAGCGGAGCGGTGGGGTCCGGATCGTGGTCGGTCATGGCGGTCAACCTCGTGCGCCAGCGGCGCGCAACCGACGTCAGCGGGGCGTGGCGGGCAAGGCCAGCGTCAGGACGTCGAGCACCAGCTGTGGGTTGGCGTGCGCGGCCAACTGGCCGAGCGCGCGTTCGGCGGCCCGCGCGCCGTGGACGGCGTCCGCCGGGCTGAGCGCACCGGCCAGGCGCTCGAGGTCGGCCTGGCGGTCGCGGTGGGTGACATGGTCGGCGAGGCCGTGCTGGACGAGCAGCACGTCGCGGAACGCCCCGCACCACAGGCCGATGCCGGTGGCGAGCGCGTCGCGCAGCCGGGCGAGCTGGGCGCTGGCGGACAGCCGCTCGGCGCGGTCGGCCGCCAGCAGCGCGAACAGGCGGTCGAGCCAGTCGCGGCGGTCGTCGAGGGCGGCGGCGTCGGCCAGGTAGGCCAGCGCCCGGCCCGGCGCGCCGCCGCCGAGGCGGGCCAGCAGCGCGGCCGCGTCGGGCGCGGCTGCCCAGCGGGACACCAGCGCGTCGGCCAACTCGGCCGCGGCGACCGGGTGGAGGTCGATCCGGCGGCAGCGCGAGCGGATCGTCGGCAGCACGTCGGCCTCGCGGCAGGCCGTCAACACCAGGGCGGTCTGCCGCGGCGGTTCCTCGAGCGTCTTGAGCAGGCTGTTGGCGGCGCCGATCGTCGCGTCGTCGATCTGCGGCACGATGCCCACCCGGACCCGACCCTCCAGCGGCGACAGTGACAGCCCGGCCATGAACGCCCGCGCCGCGTCGATCCGCAGCGGCGCCGGCGTCGCGACGACGTCGGGATGGCTGTCGGCCGCCACCAGGCGGCAGGCGCGGCAGCCGCCGCACGGCCGCGCCTCGGCGTCCGCAGTGCACAGCAGCGTCTGGGCGAACCGGCGCGCCAGCGTCCGCTTGCCGACGCCCGGCGCGCCGACGAGGAGGACCGGCTGCCCGGCCTGACCGCCGCGCGCCAGCCGCGCCATAGCCTGCTGGGCCGCGCCGTGGCCCACGACGTCGATGCGGTGGTCGACCGCGGGATCGGGGCCGCCCTCGGCGTCCCCCGCGCGCGCCGCGGGCACGTCGCGGGGAGCGGCGGCCGGCGGCAGGTCGAACAGCGCAGGGGGTGTGTCGGAACCGGTCATGGAGGCAAGGCTACCATGAAGGCGGCGCCGGGGACAATGGCGCCGCCGTCGCCGAACCGGTCGGTGGGCCTGGCCGAGCGGTCCGGCGGGACGGTATCATGGCGTCGTGGGCACCGAAGCTGCGGCCGCCGCCGCGTCCGCCGGGCCGTGGCGACGCCACCTGACGACGCTTGTCTACGCGTTTGCCCCCGACGGCCGGCTGTGCCTGGTGCGGCGGCGGAAGCCGCCCAACGCGGGGCTGTGGTCGCCGCCGGGCGGCAAGCTCGAGCCCGGCGAGACCCCGGTGGACGGCGCGCTGCGCGAGCTGGCCGAGGAGACCGGCCTGGTGGGGCACGACCCGCGCCTGGCCGCCGTCGTCGCCGAGCACGACGCGGCCGCCGGCGAGGCGTGGCTGATGTTCTGCGTGCGCGTCGAGGCGGCGGCGACGGAGTTCGGCGGCGACGGGCGCAAAGGGGAGCCGGCCTGGTTCGACGCGGCGCAGGTGGCGGCCTTGCCGACGCCACCCGCCGACGGCCACATCCTGGCCGCCGTGCGGTCGGCGGCGACGCGGCCGGGCGTGGCGATGCTCGACGTGACGTTCGACGACGGGCGGCTGGGCGACGTCGTGGTGCGGTGGGCGTAGGCCGCCCGGCGCGCCGCGGGCTCGAACCGCGCGGCGCCGTCTACGGCAGGTCCACCGCCCAGAGCCCCCGCCCGCGCTCGTCGCGCCACGCCATCGTCGCGCCGTCGGGCGAGATCGACCAGTCGTTGTTGGCGATCCGAATCTGGGCCTCGGGGCCGATCATCCGCCGCACCTGGCCGCTGTCGGCGTCGGTCTCCCAGACCACGTGCATGCCGGCCTCGGGCTGCATCGGGACGTAGACCAGGCGGTTGGGCGCCCGCCAGCGGTAGGCGCCCTCGAAGTCGAGCTTGCGGATGCGGCCGATGGACTCGATGAACGTCGGCGCCAAGAAGACGCCGTTGCGCTCCGGCCGCTCGCGGTTCAGCGACAGCGTGAACGCCACCCAGCGCCCGTCGGGCGAGAGCGCCGCGTCGGACAGGAACGAGCCGCGGGCGAGCTCGATCGTCAGCCCGGTGACGGTGTCGAGGAGGCTGAGGACGAACAGCGGCTGGTCCTGCACGGGGCGGCCGATGACGAGGCACTTCGGGCTGTCGGGCATGCAGGCGGGCACGGTGGCGCCAAACAGCGCCGTCAGCTCGCGCACGTCGGCGCCGCGGACGTCGGCGCCGTAGATCCGCACCAGGTTGTCGACGTCGGCGCGGCCGCCCCAGCTGTCCCACCACACCGCCCGCGTGCCGTCCGGTGTGAGGCGCACCGGCCGCCCGCCGGTGGGCAGCGGCCACTCGCTGCCGTCGGTGACGTCGCGCACGATGCTGACGTCGCCGGCCGGGCGGATCACGTAGCGCTCGGCGCCGCTGGCCAGCGCGACGGTCGTATCGAGGACGGTCGGCGCGCCGCCGGGCGGCCAGACCGCGGCCGCGTAGATCGCGGTCGAGGCGCTGCCGGGCGGCCGGTCGATGAAGTGGAGCGCCAGCGAATCGCCGGACCACCACGCCCCGCCGCAGCAGCCGTCGGCCACGATCTGGCGCGGCTGGAGCGGGAACAGCGGCCGGTTCACGCTGGCCGGGGCCGCCGCCATCCGCCCCGCCACGACCGCCCGCGGGTGGGGGCTCGGCGCCGGCCCGGCGCCCGACGTGCCGTCGGCGCGCGCGGGCGTCGACAACGGCGTGACCGGCGCGCGCTCGGCCGGCCGGCCGGCGCCGCCGGCGGACGCGCCGCCAGCCCGCCACACCGCGTCGACGAAGCCGTCGACGAGGTCGGGCCGGCTCTGCCGCGCGATGAGGAGCGCGCCGGCGGCGCACATCGCACCCACCGTCAGCGCGAAGGGCGTTCGTCGCACGGCCAAGCCCCGCGTCAGCCGTCGCCGCTCGGATACGGCTGGGCGAAGTCGTTGAGCAGGCCGCCGCCGAGCTCGATCGGCGGCTGGTCGTCCAACGACTGCCAGCGGCGCGGGTCGGCCAGGTCGCGCTCGAAGGCCTGTGGCCCGCTGCCGTACAGCAGCAGGCTGTGCCAGTCGGCGTCGATGAACTCGACCGGGTTGAACAGGCGCTGCAGCGACCGGTCGCGGATCTCGAGGTGGAGGTGGGGCGAGCTGTAGCAGGTGCCGTACATGTCGCCCGACA
This sequence comes from uncultured Anaerolineales bacterium, assembly GCA_964651245.1. Taxonomy (GTDB): domain Bacteria; phylum Chloroflexota; class Anaerolineae; order Epilineales; family Epilineaceae; genus Avedoeria. The sequence goes on from CAZYVI010000030.1 coordinate 16,238, forward strand.
GCGCCACCGGCTGGCCGCGCGTCACCGCCTGGCCGGGCGCCAGGGCCGGGGTCTCGAGCAGGTGACCGTAGAAGCTGACGTAGCCGTCGCCATGGTCGATCATGAGGTTGTGCGGCGGCGCTCCGCCCGGCCCGTCGACGCTGAGCACGACGCCGTCGGCGATCGCCAGCACCGGCGTGCCGCAGGCGCAGGCGAAGTCGAGGCCCATGTGGAGGCCCTGGCCGCTGCGATAGATCTGGTGCCGCTCGAAGAAGGCGTAGACGGTGTTGCCGTAGGGCTGGCTGATCGTCCAGGTGGCCATGCTGGACGGCGCGTCGAACGGCAGGCGGTACGGCCGCGGCGCCGCCACCGCCCGCGCCGCGCCGGGCGCCGCCGGCGCCGACGGCCCGCCGGCCCAGGCGGACCACCCGGCGAGCGCGAGCGCCGCGGCGGCGAGCGCAGCCCGCGCCGTCGTCGCCGCCACCGACGCGCGCCGCGCCTGGGGGCGCGCCGCCAGCGGGGCCACGGCCGCGTGCCGTGCGCCGTGCCGGTCGATCACGCGCCCTCGACCCGCCGCTTGAGCTGCGCCAAGGCCTCGTCGAGCGCCTCCTGGCCGCGGCTGCCGAGCATTGCCTTGGCCGCCATCGCCTTGAGCATGCCGAGCCGGATCGCCACCGCGAGCGTCACGTCGGTGCCGCCGCCGGCGGGCGCGAGCGAAAGGGTGGCGGTGGCGGGCGCGCCGACCGGCTCGGGCAGCTCGGCGTCGACGACGAGCTCGGCCGGCGGCGCCACGACGGTCAGCGTCGCCGGCACCGCCAGCTGGCGGCCCGCAGCGGCGACGGTGACGGTCACGCGCTGGCCAGCCACGGCCGCAAAGTCGGGCGGCGCGACCGCGACCACGCCGGGCACGTCGTCGACGAGGTGGCGCAGGTCGACGACGGTGGCCCAGACGCGCGCCGGTTCGGCGGCAATGTGGGTGCGGCTCACGAGGTCCATGACGATCCCTCCGCTAGTCCAGGAGCGCGCGCTCGCCGGGCACCGGCACATCGGCCAGGCCGGCGCGCGCCTCGATCACGATGTCGCCGAACAGCTCCGCTTGGCGCACGGCGACCGCCCAGCGACGGAGCATCTCGAGCAGCGCCAGGAAGCTGACGATGACGAACTCGCGCGGGCTGACGTCGGGCGGGCAGCCCTCGAGGACGGCCTCGCGGAACGTCAGCCGGCGCCGCGAGAGCAGCGCCTCGCGCAGCGCCACGAACCGGTCGGCCAGGCGCACCGGGTGGGGCCGCGGGGCCGGTCCGGCGGCCGGCCGCGCCGCGCCGGCCATCGCCCGCGCCTCGGCCATGGCGGAGCGGAAGGCGGCGGCCAGCGCGTCGGCGGTCGCGTCCGGCGGCGGCGCGGCGGGCGGCGCGGACGCGCCGTCGGTCGGCGGCACCGCGCGCGGGTAGGCGCGCAGACCGGCGGCCTCGCGGGCGCCCAGCGACTCGGCGGCCTGCCGCAAGCGGCGGTAGACCTGGAGGCGCTCGACGAGCTCGGCGGCGTCGGCGTCTTCGGCATCGGCGGCGGTCCGGTCGGCCGGCAGCAAGGCTCGGCTCTTGATCACCATGAGCGTCGCCGCCACCTCGCAGAACTCGCCGATCTCGGCCGGGTCGATCGTCGCCAGGTGCGCCACATGCCGCAGGAAGGCGTCGGTGACCTGGGCGAGCGCGACGACGGTGATCTCGAGCTGGGCGCGCTGGACGAGCGTCAGCAGCACGTCGAGCGGTCCCTCGAAGACCGGCAGCCGAACCCGGAACGCGGTGCGCGGCAGCGGCGGCTGGAGCTCGATCACAGCGCGACGGCGTCGTCGGGCACGATCGCGCGCGCCTCGGCCCGGCGCGGCGCGCGGCCGGCGTAGTGGGCGACGGCGTCGAGGAAGGCATCGCGCCACCCGTCGGCGAACGACGCGCCGGGGCACGACGTGGGCACCAACTCGCCGTGGCCGCGCACGGCGTCGAGCGGCAACCCGAGCCGGTCGACGAGGTGGGCCACCAGCGCCGCGGCGCGGTCCAGCTGGCCCGCCGGCGGCGAGGCGTCGTCGAAGTCGCCGCACAGCGCTACGCCGACGGACGCGGCGTTGAACTGGCGGGCGTGATGGCTGACGACCGTCAGGTCTTGGGTCTGGTGCACGCCGCCGTCGGCGTCGACGACGAAGTGGTAGCCGATCCCGGGCCAGCCGAACGATTGACGGTGGGCGCGCGCGATCGCGGCCGGGCCGAGGTCGGGCGGGCCGCCGGTGTGGTGGAGGACGATGAAGCGGATATCCGACAGCGTGCGGCGTGGGTAGCGCGCCAGGCTGCCCGGCGCCGGCGGCGCACCGTCGTCGGCCGCCGCGGCCAACTCGGCCGTGCGGTCGGCGATCACGATCGCCTCCGACGGCGGGCCGCCGCGCCCGTCGCGGCCCTCGGCGGCCGCCTGCAGCCACTGGGCGCCGATGTTCATCGGCACGACGCGGTCGGGTGCGATCTCCTCGAGCACGACCCGCTCGAACACCTGCGCCCGTCGCCCATCGATGAGGACCTCGTCGGTCAACGGCTCGCCGCAGAGGGTCGGGCCGAAGTTCGTCCAGAAGGCGAGGAACGGCCCGCGCACCTGCCGACCGGTCTGCGCCGCCCGCAGCGACGGGCTGTCGTCGGCGCGCGGCGGCGCCGGCGGCAGGCCGTGGGCATCGTCGGGCGCGGGCGTCGGAGCGGCGCGGTCGGCGACGACCTCCGCCCCCGGCTCGCCGGCGGCGCCGGCGCCCTGGCCGGTCAAGTAGGCATCGAACAGGCGCGGCGCGGTCACGCGGCGATTATAGCCGATGGCGCCCCGGCCCGGCCGCGGGTCGATCGGCGGCCGGGGCTAGGCGCGGTCGAAGCCCAGGCCGTGCTCGCGCAGGCTGAACCAGCCGCGCCGGGCGATCACGACGTGGTCGACGAGCCGGACGTCGAGCAGTCGGCCGGCCTCGACGAGCTGGCGGGTGAGGGCGATGTCGTCGTGGCTGGGCGTGGGGTCGCCGGAGGGGTGGTTGTGGGCCACGACGACGGCCGGCGCGTTGCGCCGGATCGCCTCGCGGAAGACCTCGGCCGGGCGGACCTGGCTCTGGCTGACCGTGCCCTTGTAGACCTCGTGGACGGCCACGACGTCGTGGCGGGTCGTCAGCAGGACGACGTGCAGGTGCTCCTGGTCGAGCGGCGCCAGAGTGGGCGTCAGGAGGCGGGCGACGTCGGCGGCGGCGGCGATGCGCAGCGGCGCGTCGGCCGGCGGAGCGCACGACCGCCGGCCGAGCTCGAGCGCGGCGTGCAGCTGCACCGCCGTCGCCGGACCGCAGCCCGGCACGGCGCAGAGATCGGCGATCGACGCGCGGGCCAGGCCGTCGACGCCGAAGCGGGCGACGAGCGCCTGGGCGGTCTGCAGCGCGCTGCGGCCTGGGCCCCCGCTGCCGACGACGATGGCGACCAGCTCCGCCGAGCCGAGCGCGCCGGCGCCCACGCGGGCCAAGCGCTCGCGCGGCCGGTCGCCGCCGTCGAGGTCGCGCACGCGCAGCGCGCCGGCGGCGGCCGACGGCGCGCGGCGCGCTGCGCCGGGCAGGGGCGGCGCGGTGCGCGGGAGCGGGACGGGCGGACGGCGGGGCATGGCAGCCACGATACCGCCGCGGCACCGCATCGTCGACGGCCGCCGCGCCGCCCTCGCGACGGCCGCGCGACAGCGCGGCGCGCGGCGCACAGGTGGCGCGTGGGGTGCTGCGAGCCCGAGCCGCGCACCCCGCCATGCGTGCATTGTGGACCGCCGCCGCGGGGGCGTATACTCCCGCGCCCGACTGCACGCGGAGTGGATGATGTCCGACCCGTCCCGCCCGGGCGCCGTCCTGTTCGACGTCGAGGGCGTCCTGGTCCACCCCGACCCGGACGCGCTCGACCGCGGCTTCGCGTCGCTCTGGCCCGGCCTGACCCTCGACGCGGTCGATGCAGCCCGCGCCAGCGGCGCGCTCTACCCGGCGTGGGAACGGTACTCGATCGGCGCGCTCGACGGACCGGCCTATTGGCGCATCGTCCTCGAGTCCCTCGGCCGCCCGGTCGACGATGCCCGGCTCGACGCGCTGGCGGCGGTGCTGCGGACGGCGTGGTGGGCGCGGCCCGACCCGGCCATGTTCGCGCTCGTCGCCGAGCTGCGCGCCAGCGAGCCGGGGCTGCGGCTGGGCATCCTGTCCAACAGCTGCGCCGACCACGACGACGCCCTGGCCGGCTTTGCCGACCGCTTCGACGCCGTCTGCTTTTCGCACCGCGTCGGCCGCCGCAAGCCGGACCGCGACGCCTATCTGGGCGCGGCCGAGGCGCTCGGCGTCGCCCCGGAGGCGGTCCTGTTCATCGACGACAAGGGGCGCAACACCGTCGCCGCGGAGGCGGCGGGCCTGCACGCGGTGCGCTTCACCGGCATCGACGCCCTGCGCCGGGCGCTGGCGGCGCGCGGCCTGCTCGCCGGCGAGCGCGCGGCATGACCGACGCGCGGCCGGCCGCGCTCGTGGACACGCCGGCGGCGTGGTCGGCGGCGCGGCCGGCGCTGCGGGCGGCCGCACGGCTGGCCCTGGACCTCGAGGCCGACGGCTTCCACCGCTATCCCGAGCGCACGGCGCTCCTCCAGGTGGCGCTGCCGGACGGCGCCGTCTTCCTGTTCGATCCGCTGGCGCTCCCCGAGCTCGACGCCCTGGGCGACGCGCTCGCTGACCCGGCCGTGCCGATCGTCATCCACTCGTCCAGCTACGACGTGCGCGCCCTCGACCGCGACTTCACCTTCCACATCGCCGGCCTCGTCGACACCGCGATCGCGGCGCAACTGACCGGCAGCACCCAGCTGGGCCTCGGCAACGTGCTGGCCGAGGTGCTGGGCGTCGACCTGCCCAAGCCCAAGCGGCTGCAGCGCTTCGACTGGTCGCGGCGGCCGCTGCCGGACGACGCGCTGGACTACGCCGCCGGCGACGTCGTCCACCTCCTGGCGCTGGCCGACGCCCTCCTCGACCGGCTGGCGGCGCTGGGCCGCCAGGCGTGGTTCGACGAGGAGTGCCGCCGCGCCGAGGCCGCCCGCCACGAGCCGCCGCTGCCGCCGGCCGATGCGTTCTGGCGCGTGCGCGGCGCGCGCGAGCTGACCGCCGTCGGCCGGGCCGTGCTGCGCGAGCTCGTCGTGTTCCGCGAGGCCGAGGCGATGCGCCTGGGCCGGCCGCCGCACCACATCCTGTCCAACGACGCCCTGTTGACGCTGGCCAGCCGACCCGACGAGCGGATCGAGCGCATCGCCGGCCTCGGGTTGGCGTCGCGGGGCGCGGCGCGCGAGCGGCTGCGGGCGGCGATCGCCCGCGGCCGGCTGGCGCCGCCGGTGGCGTGGCCGCGGCGGACCGGCGCCAACCCCTGGACGCCGGCCGCCCGCGATCGGCTGCTGGCCCTCAAGGCGTGGCGCAAAGAGGAGGCCGAGCACCTGGCGCTCGATCCCGGCATCATCTGGCCGATCGCCCACCTCGAGCAGCTCGCGCTGCAGCCGACGGCCGAGCTGACGGCGCTCGACGACGCCGACGCGCCCAGCGTGCGGCGCTGGCAGTGGGGCGTCCTCGGGCCGTCGCTCGAGGCGTTCAGGCGCTCGATGGCGTGGGCGGCGGCGGCGCCGTGAGGTCGTCGGTGGCGGCGGACGCCGCCGCCGGCGCGCCGGCTTCGTCCTGCGCGTGCGAGAAGTCGAGCTGGTGCTTGAACTCGAGCGCGTAGATCTCGAGCAGCGCCATGAGCAGCGCGGCGATGATCGGCCCGACGATGAAGCCGAACATGCCGTAGACGGCGATGCCGCCCAGCGTCGAGAAGAACACCAGCAGGTCGTGCATCCGCGCCCGGCGGCCGACGAGCCGCGGCCGGATCAGGTTGTCCAGGTTCGTGATCACAACCGCGGTCATGAACACGACGATCGTGCCCTCAAGGATCTTGCCTTGCGAGTACAGCACGATCGCGTGCGGGTAGAGGATGAGCCACGTGCCCAACATCGGGAACAGCGCCAGGAAGACCATGACGACGCCCCACAGCACCGGCGCCGGCGCGCCGACGGCCCATAGCGTCAGCGAGCCGAGCGAGCCCTGGACCAGGCCGACGATGAACGAGCCGCGCAGCGTCGCCCGCGCCACCGAGATGAGCCGATCGACGAACATGCGCTCGTAGCGCTTGTCGAGCGGGCTGAGGTACATGACCTGCTGGACGATGCGGTCGCCGTCGCGGAAGAAGTAGAACATCGTGAACAGCGCGATGATCAGGTTGAGGACCAGCTGAAGGGCGCTCGTGCCGGTGCGGTTGATGACCGTGGCGGCCAGGCCGCCGGCGCCGGCCAGCAGCGACTGGATGCGCGCTCCCCAATCCACCTGGTCGAGCGGCAGGTCGCGCAGCCAGCCGAAGCCCGGCAGCCGCCCGAGCGGGCTCGCCTCGCCGCCGCGCACGACCTGCTCGATCCAGCGCGACGCGCGGTCGATGAAGGTCACCAAACCGCTCTCGGCGCCCTGGAACAGCGAGGCGGCCTCGTTGGCGATCAGGACGGCGACGAGGTAGATCGGGATGATGGCCAGGACGATCACGGCCAGGGTCGACAGCAGCGCGGCGATGCCGGCGCGGCCGCGGGTGATCCGCAGCCACTCGCGGTGCATCGGGTACGCCAGGCTGGCGAACACCGCGGCGACGACGATCGGCACCAGGAAGATGTCGACGATTTGGTAGAAGGCGTAGGCGACCACCAGGACGAGCACGACGAGCCAGATGCGCTCGATCCGCTCGGTCGAGATCACGACGAAGCCGCGCGGCGGGCGCGGCAGCGCCGGCACCTCGGCGGCGGGCGCGGGCGCCGGGTGCGGCCCGCGGTCGTCGCTCGGTCGCTCGCTCGGGATCTGGGTCGCGTCGGTCGGCTCGGCCATCACGCCCCCCGCGCCCGTGGTCGGCGCCGCGGCGGGCACTCGGTCGTTCGAGCGCCCGCCGCGGACCGTGCTCACTCCAACGTCAACAGGAACTCAATGATCGCATCGTTGAACGCTTCGTGCTGCTCGAGGTTGACGAGGTGCCCGGCGTCCGGGATCACCGTCAGCTTGGCGCCGGGGATACCGGCCGCCAGCCGCTCGGCCTCGGCGGGCGGCATGAGCGTATCGTCGCGGCCATGGAGGACCAGCGTCGGCACGCCGATCCGGGCCAGGAGCGGCGTCGAGTCGACCCGGTCGCGCATCGCGCCCAGCGCGCCGACGACGCCGTCGACGCTGGCCGAGCGCAGGATCTCGTGGACGTCGGCCACCAGCTCGGGCTTCTCGGCGTAGGTGGCGGCGGCCAACATCTTGGGCAGCATCGTGGCCGCGATGGCCTCGACGCCCTCGTCGCGCGCCGTCTGGGCCGCCTTGTCGCGCCCGGCCTTGGCCTCGTCGCTGTCGGCGCCGGCCTTGGTGGAGGCCAGGATCAGCGCGGAGACGCGGTCCGGGTAGCGCCGCTGGAGCTCGAGCGCCACATAGCCGCCCATCGACAGGCCGCAGACGACAACCGGGTCCTCGAGGCCCAGCTCGTCGAGGAGCGCGATGCAGTCGTCGGCGTAGTCGGCCATCGTGACGTCGCCGCCTGGGGTGCCCGACTCGCCGAAGCCGCGCAGGTCGGGCGCCACGCCGTAGGCGACGCCGGCCAGCTCCTCGAGCTGCGGCGCCCAGATCAGGCTCGACAGCGGGTAGCCGTGGATGAACAGCACGCTGTGCTCGGGGGTGTTGTCGGCGTACGAAAGGTAGATACGCGGCTCGGCGCCGTTATCGCTGGCGGTGTCCATGGCAGGGCTCCCGTGGGGTTCGTCATCGCGACGAATCGTCGTGAACGCGGACCGGTCGGCGGACCGCCGCGGCGGCGACGAGTATAGCCTATGGACACCGGTCCGACGGCCGTGGCAGGGTCTTGACAGGCGGCGCGCTGCCCTCCTATCCTCTCGCCCGCACGGGCCTGCCCGCGAACCGCCCGCGCCGCCGCGCCGTCCGAGGAGGTCGTCCGCCATGGCCGCGAGCCTGTTCCCCGCGTTCGCCGCCCCGCCGCCCACCGACGCGCCGCCTGCGGGCCGCGCGCCCCGCCCGTCCGCCCCGCCTGTCCGCGACGAACCGCCCCCGGGTGACGGCGGCGCGGACGACGACGAAGAGGACGAGGACGAGGACTGGGACGACGAGGAGCTCGAGGACTGGGACGAAGACGACGAGGACTGGGACGACGACGAAGAGGACGAGGGCTGGGACGACGATGAAGACGAGGAGTGGGAGGACGACGAAGGCGGCGAGGACGACGCCGAAGCCTGACCGTCCCGCCCGCCCGACCGGCCCGCTCCGCCCGGCCCGTCCGGCGCGGCGATGACCGCCGCGCCGCCCACCGCCGACGCCGACCCGCCGCTCGACCGCTACGCCCCAACCCCCGTCCCGCTGCCGCGGCCGGACTACCGCTACCCGATGGGCTACCAGCAGGACGCCGTGGCGCGCCTGCTGGGCCAGTTGGGACGCCACCGCGGCGCGCTGCTGCTGGCCTCGACCGGCCTCGGCAAGACCGTCATCGCCACCGAGGTCGCCCGCCGGCTGCGGCGCGAGGGGCGGATCGATCGTGCGCTCGTCATCGCGCCCAACGCGGTGCGCCTCGAATGGTCGGCGCACCTCGACGCGGCGCGGCTGCCGCACCGCGTCTTCAACCACGCCGCCCTCGACGCCGACCCCGAGCGCAGCGCCGCCGCCGGCGCGCTCGTCGCGGACCTGGCGGCGCTCTCGCGGCGGACGCTGCTCGTCATCGACGAGTGCCACCTGCTGCGGACGGGGGGGACGGCGGCGGCGGCGCGGCGGGCGTTCGCGCGGCTCGTGCCGGCCGTGGCGTCGAGCGGCGCGCCGGTGCTGCTCATGACCGCCACCCCGGTGGCGCGCGAGCTGGCCAACCTCAACGCGCAGCTGGCGCTGCTGCCGCACACCGCCCCGAACCGCGCCCTCCTCGACGACCTGCCCGGCGCCCGGGCCTGGCGCGTCTACGCCGCCGACGACATCGCCCGGCTGCCGGTGATCACCGTCCTGACGACGCCGGGCGTGGCGCGGCGCTACGGCGAGCGCGACGACGACGGCGACGGCACCTTCGTTCGGCTGGGCTTGCGGCGGCGCTACTTCCCGCGCCTGGCGCTGCACCGCGTCGACACGCCGGTGGTGGCGGGCGCGGCGGTGGCGGCGGCGCTCGACGACGGCGTGTTCGCCACCGCCGGGGCGCAGGCAGGGCTCGACCGCCTCGTCCGGCTGTCGCTGACCAGCTCGCCGTGGGCCCTGGCCGACTGCGTGGCGCGGACGATCGCCACGCCCGGGCCGGGCGGCTTCGACCGGGTGCGCTTTCGCCAGCCGCCGGAGGCGCGGGCGGCGGCGCTCGGCGACGTGCTGGCCGCGCTGCGCGCCGTGACGCCCGCCGACGACCCCAAGCTGGCCGCGCTTCTGGCGCTGCTCGACCGGCGCTGCGCCGAGGGCGGCAAGGTGGTCGTGTTCGTCGAGCGCCTGCCGACAGCCTGCTACCTGGCGACGTCGCTGGCGGCGCTGCGGCCGCGCCTGCGCGTGGGCTGCACCGTTCGCGGCAGCGGCGACGGGCCGCTGCCAGGGATGCCGGCGCGCGCCCGGCAGCGCCCGGAGGCCGAGGTCCGGGCGCTGGTGGCCGCGTTCGCGCCGGTGGCGAACGGCGTCCGGCCGCGCCGCAGCGGTGGCGGCGTGGACGTGCTGGTGGCGAGCGACGCCTGGGGGATCGGCGTCAACCTCCAGGACGCGGCGACGGTGGTCAGCTACGACCTGGCCTGGACGCCGGTCGAGCTGACGCAGCGGGCGGGCCGGGTGCTGCGGCTGTGGGACGAGCCACGGACGGTCGACGTGGTGGCGTTCGTGCCGGACCTGGGCGTGCCGACGATGGACGACGGTTTTCGGCGGCTCTGGGCGGTGGTGCGCCGCTGGGAGCGCCTCGTGGCCCGCCACGACCTGGCGACGCGCCTGGGCGAGCTGCCGACGCTGGCGGTGGCGGGGTGGTTGGGCGAGCTCGACCTGGCGCAATTGGCGGCGGGGTGAGCGACGCGGTGCACGGCGAGAGGCGGCGGTCACGCTAGAATCCGGCCCGGGTCGCAACAGCGGAGGAGGGTTGCCGTGGCCGCGAAGGACGCGGGAGGTTCGCCGTGGGAGCCGCGCACCGTGCTCGTGACGGGGGGCGCGGGGTTCCTGGGCATCAACATGGTCCGGCAGCTGCTGGCGCGCGACCGGCGCGTGGTGTCGCTGGACATCGCCGACTTCGATTACCCGGAGCGCCGCCAGATCACGGCGGTCACGGGCGACATCCGCCACCGTTCGACGGTCGACGCGGTGATGGCGGGGGTCGACGTGGTGGTCCACACGGCGGCGGCGCTGCCGCTGTACACGCCGCAGGACATCTACACGACGGACATCGACGGGCTACGCAATGTGCTCGACAGCGCGCTGGCGCACGGGGTGCGGCGGGTGGTGCACATCTCATCGACGGCGGTCTACGGCATCCCGGACCACCACCCGCTGCGCGAGGACGACACGCTGCACGGGGTCGGGCCGTACGGCGAGTCGAAGGTGATCGCCGAGCAGCTCTGCGCCGACTACCGGGCCAAGGGGCTGGTGGTGCCGATCATCCGGCCCAAGTCGTTCGTGGGGCCGGAGCGGCTGGGGGTGTTCGCGCTGCTCTACGACTGGGCGAAGGATGGGCACGGCTTCCCGCTGCTGGGCGACGGGTCGAACCGCTACCAGCTTCTGGACGTGGAGGACCTCTGCGACGCGATCTGGCTGTGCTGTACGCTGCCCGACGGCGTGGTCGACGATGTGTTCAACATCGGGGCCAAGGAGTTCGGGACGATGCGCGAGGACTACCAGGCGGTGCTGGATGCGGCGGGGTTCGGCAAGCGGATCGTGGGGCTTCCGGCGGCGCCGGCGATCTGGACGCTGCGGGTGCTGGAGCGGCTGGGGGTGTCGCCGCTGTACAAGTGGGTCTACGAGACGGCGGCGAAGGACTCGTTTGTGTCCATCGAGAAGGCGGAGCGGGTGTTGGGGTGGCGGCCCAAGTACTCGAACCGGGATGCGCTGTTGCGCAACTACCAGTGGTACCTCGACAACCTGGCGAGCTTCGCGGGGGCGAGCGGGGTGAGCCATCGGGTGCCTTGGAAGCAGGGGGTGTTGGGGGTGGTGAAGCGGGTGTTTTAGGGGACGTGGGCCGTGGGCCGTGGGCTGGGGCTGAGGCTGGGGCTGAGGCTGAGGCTGGGGCTCGGACGGAGTCTGGGGCTGAGGCGAAGGGACGGCGGGGTGCAGAAGAGGTGCAGGGCCGCCGGGCCGGGATGAGGGAGGCGGGGCTGGGTGGGTTCGTGCAG
>CAZYVI010000031.1:0-26484 GCA_964651245.1 uncultured Anaerolineales bacterium
GATCAGGGGACATCTTAACCCGTTGTTCTGGGGACTTGCGCGGCCGTTCTTGACACGCCCGGCGCCTCGCCGCGCAGGCCGGCGATGGCGGTGTCGAGCTCGAGGTGGCGCAGGAGCGTCGACTTCCCGCCGCCGGGAGGGCCGAGGACGACGATCGCGGGGTCATCGACGGCCTCGAGAAGCGCCCCGAGGTCGTCGTACCGCTCCTCCTTGGCCTGCCATCGCCCGTTCGTGGACTGCTCGCCCTGGTCGACGAGGAGCGTCAAGCCGACGAAGCAGCCGTCGAGGCGATAGCGCGGCTGGCTCCATTCCGCTACGCGCCCCAGGCGCCACTCGCGCCAGTCGGCGGGCTTGTGGCCCGCGAGGTCGGTTGCCTCGGCGGTCGTGAGGGTGATCGACTCGGTACCGTCGCCGCGCAGCGTCGTCTCCAGCCGGGCCCACAGGCCTCCGGCATCGCGCGGTCCCCCGCGCGCGGCCACGCGAGCCGCAGCGCCGGCGGGCGCGGTGTCGCTGGCGGTGTCGACGACGTGCACGCGGTCGCGTGGGCGGAGGGCCTCGGCGGTCAACGGAGGCGTGGGGACGTCTGCCAGACCAGGACCTTCGAGCTGGTAGAGGTGCTCGGAGTGCCGGAGATCCCTCAGGCGATGCTCGCCCCAGTCCCGGAGGTCGCACCCGTCGGGGAGAGCGTCGCGCACGAGGGCGCACGTGGCGCCGGACAGCAGGACCTGCCCGCCATGCCCGGCCGCCTCGATGCGGGCGACCCGGTTGACGCTCGGGCCGAAGTAGTCGCCGCCGCGCTGCGTGGCGTTGCCGGTATGCAGACCCATGCGCACGCGGAGCGGGGCGGCGTCGCCGAGGATGGACCAGTCAGCGGTGGCAAGGGCACGCTGGGCGCTGAGCGTGGCGGTCAGGGCGTCATGGGCGGAGGCGAAGGCGGCACAAAAGGCGTCGCCCATCGTCTTGAAGACATGACCCCCCGCGTCCTCGATCGCGGCCCGCAGCAGGCCATCGTGACGCTCGAGGGCGGAGGCCATCGCGTCGGCGTCGCGCTCCCACAGGGCGGTGGAGCCGGCGATGTCGGTGAAGAGGAAGGTGACGGTGCCGGTGGGGAGGGGCATGGTCATCGCCGCATGTCCACGGGGCTATCGATCGCCGCGGGACTTGGCGGGCGAGTCTGGATGCGACCGATCGCCTTTCCGGCCGTTGGCTTCAGCTAGCGAGGGGCACCGATTCGAAGAGCAAGCTGCGCAGATTGTGTTCAGGCGCACGCTTGGAGAGGTACAACATCTCGAAGCCAACCACGCGGTCCTGCTCATCGTAGTCGACGATGATGCCGGGCGAGACTTCCTCTGACCGGCTGGCCGGGGAATCGCTCAACGAAAGGTACAGCGCATCGGCTTCATCCACCTTGAGCCTCATGAGCTTGCCTTCCTTCGATCGAAGAACACCGTGACGACGCGAGGAGGATCCGCGCGGGAGCTAAAGATGACGCGCAGCATGCGGCCATCCTGCTCCGGATACCGGCCGCGTTGAGCGCGAGCAGGCGTGCAGCCGGTCCTGCGCAGCCTCGGAGACGTGATAGTCGAGCACGGCTGACGCGGACGGGTTCGTCGAGAGGAAGGCGAAGATCACATTGGCCACCGCTGCGGCACGCGTGCCATAGCCGTCGAGGCCGAGGCCGAGGATCGCCGGCGCCCAGCGCCCGCTGCGACCGATGCGCTCGGCAAGCTCATCCGGCAGTTGGAGTGTCAGCTCGGTCATCGTTCCGTCCCTGCACTTCGGCTCGCCCTCGCGTAACGCGCGAGCCCTGACAGCCCAATCATACTGCGGAATCGGGGCCACAGAAACCGGAATGCACGTTGGGCCGCCGGGCCTGCAGCTCGATCCGCTCCACTTGCGTCTCAGGGCGACTCCTTTACATGAATACACGTTAAGACTCTTTGGGCGGCGCTGCAACAAGCACCCGAAAGCCGCTGGGGTTCTGCGCAGCGTCGGGGCGAACAAGGCCGCGGAAGACGACGCGAACGATCGCCGAGGGTGCGTTCCACCCGCCGCCCCGCATGACACGGCAATTGCTCTGCCCCGCCTCTGCATCCTCACGCCCATCAGTTCCAACGTATGGATAGCGGTACTCAACGTCCTCTGAGTTGCTCACTTCCCCGAACAGGCTCGTCGTCCACTCGATGATGTTGCCCGCAAGATCCGCGACGCCCTCAGGCGTATCACCCTCCGCGAATGCGCCAACCGGGCTCGTCCGCTTTACCCGCGTCTCGTACGTGTTCGCCCGCAGCCGATTCCAGTCCTCCCCCCACGGATACCTACGGCCGTCCCGCCCGCCAGCAGCCGCCTCCCACTCCACCTCCGTCGGCAGCCGCACCGCCTGCCCCGTCTGCGCCGCCAGCCACGCGCAATACGCCCGCGCCTCGTACCAGCACACCCCCACCACCGGCTGCGATGGGTGGTTGTACCGTCCGTCCCGCCAGAAACGCGGCTCCGTTTCTCGCCTTGCCCGACAGAACTGCTGCAATGTGGCCTCGAAGCTCTCATCGTCGAGTACCATCCAACCGCGCCACCGTTCGGCCGACTCCGAACCGGCCATGCGTCCCTCTGCCACCATTTGCTCCAACAACGCCGACTCCGCGAGAAACCGCGCGCGCCAATAAAGGCCGGAGGATTTCGCCGATTCGTTCGCCATCTCGCCCCGCCGCCAGCGTCGCCCGTCCGGCGTGTCCCACCATCTCTCGTCGTCATAACCGCCCGCATCCATGAAGCACGCCCACTCTGCATTCGTGACGGAAAACTGCCCGATCAGAAACGGCGCCAGCGTCACCGTGTGGCGTGGTACGTGTGCAGAATTCGACAAGAGTTCCCCGAGGGACGTCCACTCGATCGGATCGTCGCCCCCGATCGGGTACACCCCGCCTGAGATCGCGACAAGCGGCGGCATCAGGTACGCCCCGTACGGCCCCTCCCGCCGCTCGAACCGCGAATCCCCGAGGTCCCCCACCGCGTACCCGCACGCGATCCGCTCCCGCAAGTCCGCTTCTACGTCGCGGCTCCGGTGCACCAGCGCCCACCGCAGCTCGTCCAGCAGCGCCTCCGGCAGCCGCGGCCGCAGCTCCGGTTGCGCCGCCGCCCGCCCCGCCAGCGCCAGGTTGGTCGCCATCACGCCCCGCACGAACGCCGCCGGGTCATCCGCCATCGCCGCCGCCAGGAGCGTCGTCTCCTCCCAGCCCGTCCCCGGCAGCGGCGGCAGCGGGTCCGCCGGGTCCAGCGAGTCGATCACCTCGTCCACCGTCGGGCGGATCAGCGCCGCCCGCCACTCCACGCGAACCAACTCCGGGTCGGGTGCGATCGCCAGCTGCCGCGCCGCGAAGTACTCCTGCACCAGCTGGTGGATGTACATCAGCTCTTCGGCGGCCTGGTCCTCATCCAACACCGCCAGCGCCTCGCCCGCCTGCACCACCGCTTCGTCGGCACCGCAGTCCAGCACCGCCAACGCGTCGTCGTAGTCGATCCGCACCTGAGAGCCTCCGCCGTCGTCGCGCACCTGCTGCATCGCGTGTGCGAGGGTCGACAGCTTGGGGATCAGGACGCCGCGATCCGGCAGGTCGTACGGCGTCTGCCACTTCCAGGCCGCCAGGCGCTTCAGGTCGCGGCTCTCCAGAAGCTCGCCCGGCTCGAACAGCGCGTTCCCCCGCTCCACCTCCCGCCGCAGCGCCTGCCGCACGAACCCCGTGAACAGCGCCGCCCGCCCCGCCGGCAGCTCGCCTGTGGCATCCACCTGCTCGACGAGCAGCGCCAGGAAGTACGGTGAGCGCAGCACTTCGAGCTGCGGACTGCCGTCCAGCGCCGCCCAGATCTCGCGCCAGCGGCCAGGACTGTACAGGGTGAGGAAGTCGCGCACTTGGTCGTCGGAGAGCGGTTCGATGCGCACCTGCGGTACGCGCAGGTCGGGCGTCGACAGCGGTTGGCTGTAGTCGAGCGATCGACAACTGAAGATGACGCGGTTGCCGGATCGGGTGGCGACGAGCTGCTGCAGCCACGCCTTCCATAGCTGGACGCGCTCGCGGAAGTCGCGGTCGCTCGCCGACGGCATCTCGTTCAGCGCGTCGAGCAGGAGCGTGACACGGCCCTCGGCCAGGAGGTCGTCCAGCGGCGGGAGGGCGGGGTTGCGGGCGGACCATTGGGCCGACAACCACTCGCCAGGGGCGGGCGGCGGGTCGCCGGGGCGCGCCGGGGCGTAGGTGTTCAGCGACAGGAAGAACGTCACCCGCTCGCCGTCCGCCTCCCCGCGCAGCCCGGCGATCGCCGTGTCCAGCTCCAAGCGCCGCAGCAGCGTCGACTTGCCGCCGCCCGGTGGGCCGAGGACGACGATCGCGGGGTCGCCGACGCTCGCGAGGAGCGCGCCGAGGTCGTCGTAGCGCTCCTCCGTGGCCGCCCAGCGCCCGCTCGTCGACTCCTCGCCCTGGTCGACGAGCAGCGTCAGGGCGACGAAGCGGCCGTCGAGGCGGTAGCGCGGCTGCGACCACTCGGCGATGCGGCCCAGGCGCCACTCGCGCCAGTCGGCGGGCTTGTGGCGCGCGAGGTCGGCGGCCTCGGTGGTCGTGAGCGTGACCGCGTCGGCGGACTCGCTGCGCATCGTCGCTTCGAGGCGGGCCCAGACGCCGCCGGCGTCGCGCGACGTCGGAGCGGTCGGATCGACAGCTGCGCGTCCGTCGGTCGACGCGAGGTCATCGGCCTCGACCACGCGCACCCGGTCGCGCGGGTGCAGCGCCTCGGCCGTCGTCGGGGGCGTGGCGACGTCGGGGAGGCCGGGGCCTTCGAGCTGGAAGATGTGCTCGGTGTGGCGCAGGTCCTTGAGGCGGTGCTCGCCCCAGTCGCGGAGCGCGCAGCCGTCGGGGAGGCGGTCGCGGACGATCTGTTGGGTCGCCAGCGACACGAGCACCTGGCCGCCATGTCCGGCGGCCTCCAGGCGGGCGACCCGGTTCACCGCCGGCCGAAGTAGTCGCCGCCGCGCTCGTCCGCCTCGCCCGTGTGCAGGCCCATGCGCGCGCGCAGCGGGGCGGCGTCGCCGAGCATCGACCAGTCGGCGGCCGACAGCGACCGCTGCGCCTCGACCGTGGCCTCGACCGCGTCCTGGGCGCGGGCGAAGGCGGCGCAGAAGGCGTCGCCGACAGTCTTGAACACGTGGCCGCCGCGGGACTCGATCGCGGCGCGCAGGAGGGCGTCGTGCTGGGCGAGGGCCGACTGCATCGCCTCGCGGTCGCGCTCCCACAGGGCGGTGCTGCCGGCGATGTCGGTGAAGAGGAAGGTGACGGTGCCGGTGGGGAGGGGGGGCAAGGCTTCGGCTCCGCGACGGCGACGCGACGGACCGCGTTGCCGTCATTGTTCCACCCTCCGCACGTCGAAGCGAGCCGATGGCGGAAAGGCCGGCGTCAGCCGTCGGTGCGACGGATCGCGAGCGGCAGCAGGAGGCGCGATCCCGGTGCCCCTTTCGTCGCCTCCACCGTCGCGGTCGGTCCCGGCGCCGGCGATGTCGGTACCGTCGCCGTCGCCGTCGCGGTGGCCGCCGGCGACCCGCGCCGCAGGACGAAGAAGCGGTTGCGGATCCAGACCACGCCCGGCTCGACCGGATCGTGGAAGAACGTCACCACCTGGTCGACGCTGCCGTTGCCGTCGGTATCGGCGCGGAAGCTGCGCGGCCCGCTCGTGTACGCCAGGCCACAGTCCTGGGTCATCGCGGTGCGGACGCGCCGGCCGTCGGAGCGGGTGACGGTCGTCGTCGGCACGCCGTCGACGATCGCGACATCCCACGCCCACGGCGTCCCGACATTCGTGCGGCCCTCGTACCGCCCGACCAGCGCCGGCCATTCGTCGGGCTGCTGCGGGCAGCTCGGGCGGGGCGTCGTCGAGGGCGCAGGGGCGAGGAAGGCGTCGATCGCACAGGTCGCGGAGCCGTAGAGCGCGCCGAAGCCGTTCGTCAGCGTCGCCACCGCGAAGCGCCGTTCAGGCACCCAGTCGAGCGTCGCCATCCAGCCCCACGCGCTGCCGGGATGCCGCTTCAACGCGACGCTCCGGTAGGACTGCGAGATGACGCCGAAGCCGTAGGACTCGCCTTCGGGCGACTCCATCGCCACGAGCGGCGACGTCATCAGGCGGGCCGACGCCGGCGTCAGCACGTCGCCGCCGCCGTCAATGAGCACCGTCGCCCAGCGGACGAGGTCGCTGGCCGTGCTGTGGGCGTAGCCGGTGGGGTGGCGCGCCCAATTGTCCTGGTCGCTCGGCCGCCAGATCGCCAGGCCGCCGTTGAAGATGTCGTTCCAGTGACCGAACGCGAAGTTCCCGCGCGCTTCGGCTTCGCCGGCGACGAACGTCGTGTCCCGCATCCCGGCCGGCGTGAAGACCTCGCGCTGCATGTATTCCGGGAATCCCAGGCCGCTGACGCGTTCGATGACGTGGCCCAGGAAGATGTAGTTGGCGCTCGAGTAGTTCCAGAACCGCCCTGGCGGGTTGTGCGGGATCGTCGCTCCCTGCCCGAGCACCCAGCGGCCCATCGCCGCCGGGTCGGGCTTGCCGTAGAGGTCTGACTCCTGCGTCGCCGAGTTGTCCGGCAACCCGCTCGTGTGCTGGAGCAGATCTCTGATCGTGACCCGATCCTCGAAGCCCGGCTCGGCGAAGCGCACCTCCGGCACATAGCGCGACAACGGCGCGTCGAGGTCGACGAGGCCGCGATCGACGAGGCGCAGCACGCCGGCCGCGGTGAGCATCTTCGTCGTCGACCCGATCCGGAACTGCGTCGCGGCGTCGACGGCGTCCGGGCGATCCCGGTGCTTGCGCCCGAAGCCCTCGGCCATGACGACCCGGCCGTCGTGCGCCACGGCGACGGCCGCGCCGATCACGCCGCCCGACGCCATCTCGCGCTGCACGCAGGCGCGCACCGTCTCGACGGCCGACTGTGCGGCCCGCGCGGGACGAGGCGCCGCCGCGCTCGCGACGTCGGGGCGCCCCGACGCCGACGAGCTGAGGCCGATGGCGAGGAGCGCGACGACGGCGCGGGCGGCGAATGGATCGACTCCGCGGCGCTGCGACGATTGGAAAGGCGCCGGGTGCACGTCCCGGCGCCTGTGCTCGGACGATCCCGTGCCGATCCGCCTAGAGCTCCTCGCCGCCCGGCAGGCTCAGCGTGTAGTGCAGCGGCGCGCCGTTCTGGTAGTTGAACACCCGGAACAGGTAGTCCGGCGTGCTGTCGGTGCACGACGTCTTGAACCGGACCTCCTCGATCGCCGGGTTGTCCGCCCGACGGACGCTCTGGAGATAGGTGCGCGGCGGCGAGCCGAACGCGATCTGATCGCCGAATGGGCTGCTCGTCAGCATCACGTCGCCCTCGTTGTTCCAGACCTGGAACCCGACGACGTTCTCGGCGGGCGCCCCGCCGGAGATGTCGTAGTTGAGGCGCAGCGTGTACTCCGTGCACGCCGACAGCGCCACCGCGGGCGCCTGATACGACGTGAAGGCGCCCGCGGGGCTGCCGATCAAGGCAGCGTTGCTGGCGATGATGGTGTCTGCCGCCCGGGCGACGTGGGTCGTCAAGACGATGGTCGTCACCAGCGCGGCAGCGAGCGGCAAGACGGTCGATCGCGACGGACGGATCATGGGGCAGGCTCCTTGGGCGGGGGCGTCGACGGTCGATTCGGTTGGGCAGCGCCGCCGATTATATCCGGCCGCATCGGCTGTCGCCAGAGGTCGGGGACCGCGGCGTTGCAAGGTCGCGGTTCATTGACCGGCCATGTCGCCATGCCCATCATTCGACGTCGTCGCGCCGGGCCCGACCGATGCGCCTCCGGCACACGAGGCCGATATCGACCGTCATGGAACACACCGACCCGCCGCCATCGCTCTGGGATCGACTGCCGCAGTCGACGCATGTGCGCCCGCCGCGCCGGCCGCTGCCGACCGGAACCGTGACGTTCCTGTTCTCCGACATCGAGGGCAGCACCCGGATGTGGGAGCGGCACGCACCGGCCATGACCGCGGCGCTTGCGCGGCACGATGACCTGCTCCATGCCGCCGTCGAAGGCCACGGCGGTACCGTGTTCAAGACCGTCGGCGATGCCTTCTGCGCCGCCTTCGCGCGCGCCGGCGACGCGCTCGCCGCCGCCGTCGCGGGCCAGCTGGCGCTGGACGACGAGGACTGGTCGGCGTTCGGTGCCGCGTTCCCGTCCATCCGCGTGCGCATGGCGCTGCACACCGGCTCGGCCAACGAGCGGGGCCACGACTATTACGGACCGGTCATCAACCGCGTGGCCCGCCTCGAAGCGGCCGGCCACGGCGGTCAGATCCTCCTCTCGCTCGTCACGCAGCAGCTGCTCCGCGACCTGTTGCCCTCGGGCGTCTCGATCGTCGATCGCGGCGAGCACCGCCTCAAGGACCTCACCCACGCCGAGCACGTGTTCGAGGCGATCGTCGACGGTCGCCCGGTCGTCACCGAGCCGCTGCGCACCGCGGGCCAGCTGAGCGCCCGCGACCGCATCCTCGTCGACGAGGCGGCCGCCGAGCGTCCGCTGCCCGAGGCGATGCTCGCGCTGCTGGACGCCGTCCGCGACGAGGCGCGCACCGTGGCGCTGACCCCCGACGCCTTGCGCGACGTGGCCCGACACCGTCCCGGCGACCTGACCGCCTACCGCCTGGGACGGGTGGCGGCATGGTCCCAGCCGCAGTTCCGCCTCGACGGACGGTTCGTCGAACTGGCGCTGCTCATCGACCAGGGCGAGGAGACGACGACCGGCCGCTGGAGCGCCCGGGACGAACGCTACGACGATCTCGGCGCCTTGGTGCAGGGTGTCGACGACCCGGCCCTCGTGGTCCTCGGGCCGCCGGGCAGCGGCAAGAGCACGCTGCTGCGGCGTCTCGAGCTCGACCTCGCGCTGGCGGCGCTGCGCGGCGAGCGGCCCGACGACCCGATCACGTTCTACATGGAGCTCAACCACTTCAAGCCCGCCCGCCCGAACGAGCCGGCGCCGACGCCGTTGGAGTGGTTGTCGTCGAACTGGGCGGCGCGCTACCCCGACCTGCCGGCTCTCGAGACGTGGCTGGAGTCGGGCCGGGTCGTCTTCCTGCTCGACGCCCTCAACGAGATGCCGGTCGCGGGGGAGGTCGAGTTCCATGCCGCGATCCGGCTCTGGAAGGCGTTCGTGCAGGAAGTGGTGCTGCGCGCGCCCGGGACGCGGATCGTGTTCACCTGTCGCAGCCTCGACTACAGCGCGCCGCTGTCAACACCGGAGCTGCGGGTGTCGCAAGTGCGCATCGAACCGATGTCGGACGCCCAGGTGCGGCAGTTCCTGCGGCTCTACAGCCCGGCGTCCTGGGCGAACATCTGGGACGGTCTCGCCGGCCGGCCGCAGCTCGACCTCGTCCGATCGCCGTACTTCCTGAAGCTGCTCGTCGAGCAGGTGGCCGACCGCGGCGCGATCCCGCGGGGCCGCGCCGCGCTCTTCACGGGCTTCGTCCGCCAGGCGCTGCGGCGCGAGCTCGAGCGCGACAACCCACTCTTCAGCCCCGGCGGGCTGCTGTCGGCGCGCGACTGCCGGCGGCTGGCGCGCTGGGCCTGGCGCACCGACTGGGAGCTGCCCGACAACGGGCTGCTCATCCCCAAGCTCTTCGACCTGGCCTACACGATGCAGACCGAGGGGGCCGAGGGCAAGGGCACCCACCTGCGCATGGACTACGAGGCGGCCCTCGACGTCCTCGACGACGAGCGCGACGCCGACATCGTCAAGGCCGGCCTGGCGCTGTCGGTGCTCGACGAGGACACCGTCAGCGACGAGATCCTCTACATCCACCAGCTCGTCCAGGAGTACTTCGCCGCCCAGCGGTTGTCGGCCCAGCCCGACGCCGTGGCCGACCTCGTGCGCACGCCGTGGCGGGCCGACGAGGTCCGCCCCTCGCTCGACGAGGTGAAGGGCATGATCGCGCCGGCCGACCCGCTGCCGCCCCTGCCGACGTCGGGCTGGGAGCAGACCACGTTGATGGGCGCGGCGATGACGGAGGCGCCCGACGCGTTCGTCGAGGCCGTCATGGCCGGCAACTTGGCGCTGGCCGGTTGGTGCGTGGCCCAGCCGGACGTGACCGTGTCCGACGATGTGCTCGACCGGCTGGCCAAGGCGCTCGTGACGCGCAGCCGGGCGCCGGATGCCGACCTGCGGGCCCGGATCGACGCGGCGCGCGCCTTGGGACAGCTCGGCGATCCGCGCTTCGAGCGCCGCACGGGCCCAGACGGCGCCCACCTCATACCGCCGATGACCGCGATCGCCGCCGGCTCCTATGTCCTGGGCCGCGACGACGGCGACAGCGACGAGGCGCCGCGGCACCGGGTCGCCCTGGGATCGTTCTCGCTGGGCACCTTTGCGGTGACGAACGCCGAGTGGGCGGCGTTCATGGCCGCCGGCGGCTACGACGATCGGCGCTGGTGGGACACCGCGGCGGCGCTCGCCTGGCAAGAGGGCGTCGGCACGGCCGAGGGGTTGCGGAACGCCGGCCGATTCCACCGGCAGCGCTACCTGGCCGACCCCGGCCTGCTCGGGCGCCGCCACGCGGCCGGCATCCTCGACGACGAGGCTTACCGCATGTGGACCGATCGGCTGGCCATGGACGAACCGGTGTTCGAGGCGCACCTCAAGGCCATGCTGCCCGGCGGCCGGCACAGTGCGCCACGATTCTGGTCCGACGCCCTCTTCAACGCCCCGCTGCAGCCGGTCGTCGGGATCTGCTGGTTCGAGGCGCGCGCCTACGCCAACTGGCTGGCGGCGCAGACCGGCCTGCCGTTCCGCCTGCCGACCGAGGCCGAGTGGGAGGCCGCCGCGCGCGGACCCGAGGGCCGCCGTTACGCCTTCGGCGACGCGGCGACGCCGCTGGCGTGCAACACCGTCGAGGCGCACCTCCGCCAGACCGCGCCCATCGGCGTCTTCCCGGCGGGCGACACGCCCGAAGGCCTGGTCGACATGACCGGCAATGTCTGGGAGTGGACCGCCAGCCTCTTCGGACCGCAGCAGAGCCAGGCCGAGTTCGGCTACCCCTACGTGCCGGGCGATGGCCGCGAGAACGGCCATGCCGGCGCCGAGGTCAACCGCGTCGCCCGCGGCGGCGGCTGGTATCACAGCCTCGACGACGCCGCCGCCACCACCCGATACGTCTTCTATCCGGACGGCCGCAACTTCAGCGTCGGATTCCGGCTGGCGCTCTAGTCCGCGGGCGGGTTCGCCGACCAACGCAGCCGAGCGTCGCGCGTCACCTACCCGAACCGCGCCACCCCGAACCCCCGCCACTCCGCCGGCACGACGCCCGTCGCCAGCCCCTCGGCCACGATCTCGCCCGTGATCGGCGCCAGCAGCACGCCGTTGCGGTGGTGCCCGGTGGCCAGCCACAGCCCGTCGACGGCGGTCGGGCCGATGATCGGTGCGTCGTCGCGGCTCGTCGGCCGCAGGCCGGCCCAGGTCTCGACGAGCGGCAGCTCGTCGACGCCGGGCACGGCCTCCCAGGCGCCGTCGAGCAGGGCGCGGACGGCGCCCGCCGTCACCGCGGTGTCGAAGCCCTGCTCCTCGACGCTGGCGCCGACGAGCAGCCGGCCGTCGTCGCGGGGCACCAGGTAGGCGTCGGGCGCCCAGATCATCCGGCCGACGATCGGCGCGGCGACGTCCATCTGGAGCGCCAGCATCTGGCCCTTGAGCGGCCGAACCGGCGGCCGGGCGATGTCCGGCAGGCCCGGCAGGTTGCGCGACCACGCCCCGGCGGCGACGACGACCGCCTCGGCCGCTAGGGCCGCGACGTCGGCGCGACCCTCGTCCCCGCCGCCGCGCGCCACGACGTCGACGCCGACGACCCGCCCTCCGTCGAGGCGCAGGCCCACGACGTCGGTATGCTCGTGCAGCACGCCGCCCGCCGCTCGATAGGCCGCCACCAGCGCCTCGACGACCGCCCGGTTGTCGACCCAGTGGTCGTCCGGGCTGAACACCGCCGCTGTCACGCCGCGCGCGAGGTAGGGCTCGAGCCGCCGCGCCTCGGCGCCCGACAGCCACTCGACGGCCAGGCCGTGCCGCCGCTGCAGGTCATGGCGGAACTTCAGCTGCGCCGCGTCGTCGCGGTCGAGCGCGACCATCAGCGCGCCGTCGGTGCGGTAGCCGACGTCGATCCCGGTTGCCGCCGTCAGCGCCGCGGCGTAGGCTGGCCAGAGCGCCTTGCCCGCGAGCAGCAGCGGCAACAGCCGCTCCTCGGCCGGCTCGACCTCGGCGTGCGGCGGCAGCATGCCGGCCGCCGCCCACGATGCCGCCCGGCCGGCCCGATCGCGCTCGACGACCGTTGTCGCCAGCCCGCGGCGCTGCAGCGCCCAGCCCACGGCCAGGCCGATGACACCGCCGCCGACGATGACGATCACGGGCCGCCGAGCGTCGCGGACGTCCGCAGCTGGTGCACGACGATGACCGTCAGCGCGAAGACCGCCACCCCGGTTGCTTGGTGCAACAGCGCCAGCGGCAACGGCACCCGCTGGACGACGACCGCCACGCCGAGGCCGATCTGCACCGCCACGAGCGCCGCGAGCGCCGCCGCCGGCCGCGCCACCGGCGCCGTGCCCGCCCGACGCGCCGCGACCGCCAGCGCCAGGGCCGCCGCCAGCACCACCCAGGCCAGCCAGCGATGGACGAAGTGCACGCCGAGGGGGACCTCGACCAGGCTGTGCCACCACGTCGGTCCGGCCGAGAGCAGCCCGTCGGGCACGAGCTGGTCAAACATGCGCGGCCAGGTGTCGGACGCATGGCCGGCCTTGAGCCCCGCCACCAGCCCGCCCCAGGCGATCTGCAAGGTGACGACGATCGCCAGCCCACGGCCGAGCCAGCGCAGCCGACGCGCCGACGGCGCGGCGTGCGCCGCGGCCGCGACGACGGACCTCCCGGCCATCGCCAGCCAGAGCGTGAACGCCAGCAGCGCCAGCGCCGCCAGGAGGTGGGCCGTCAGGCGGAAGTGGCTGACGCTGGGCCGGTCGACCAGGCCGCTGGCGACCATGAGCCAACCGAGCAAGCCCTGCAGGCCGAAGCCGACGACGACCGCCCAGTAGGGCAGGCTGGCCCGCCATGGGATCGTCCGGCGGGCCAGGAAGACGAGCAGCGGGACGAGCACGGCCAGGCCGGCCAACCGCGCCAGGAGCCGATGGAACCACTCGATGAGGTAGATCCGGCGGTAGCCGTCGATCGTCATCGCGGCGTTCACCGTCCGTCCCTCGGGGGTCTGCTGGTACTGCGCGAACGCGTCCTGCCATGCCGCTTCGCTCAGCGGCGGCACGACGCCGGTGACCGCGTCCCACTCGACGATCGACAGCCCGGCCCGCGAGAGCCGGACGAAGCCGCCGACGACGACCATGGCGGCGATGAGGGCGGCGACGGTCCAGAGCCAGGCGCGGACGGCGCGCGTCGGGGGCGCCGTCATGCGCCCGCCAGCGGGGCCAGCCGCGCTGTGAAGTGGCGCAGGAACGGCGCCGCTTCGACGATGCGCAGGCCGCCGATCGCCTCGCGCGCGGCGAAGACCTCGAGGATCGTCTCGACGACGTAGTCGATGTGGCTCTGGGTGTAGACCCGCCGCGGCACCGCCAGCCGCACCAGCTCCATCCGGGCCGCGTCGGCGAACATCAGCGTGCCGATCTCGACGGCGCGGATGCCGCCGGCCAGGTAGAGCGCGTTGGCCAGCGCCACACCTGGCAGCTCGGCCGGCGTCAGCTGGGGCAGGAAGGCGCGGGCGTCGAGGTAGACGGCGTGGCCGCCGGGCGGCTGGACGATCGGGACGCCGGCGCGGGCGACGTGGTCGCCCAGGTAGGCGACGCTGGCGGCGCGGTAGGCCAGGTAGTCCTCGTCGAGCGCTTCGTGCAGCCCGACCGCGATCGCCTCGAGGTCGCGGCCGGCCAGGCCGCCGTACGTCGGGTAGCCCTCGGTCAGGATGAGGAGGTTCTCTTCCTGCCGCGCCAGCAGGTCGTCGTTCGTGCAGAGGAAGCCACCGATGTTCGCCATCCCATCCTTCTTGGCGCTCATCGTGCAGCCGTCGCCCAGCGCCATCATCGCCCGGGCGATGTCGATCGGGGCGTGGTCGGCATAGCCCGGCTCGCGCTGCTTGATGAACCAGGCGTTCTCGGCGAACCGGCAGGCGTCGAAGTACAGCGGCACGCCGTGGCGGCGGCACGTCTCGTGGACCGCCCGGGCGTTGGCCAGGCTCACCGGCTGGCCGCCGCCCGAATTGTTTGTGACGGTCAGCATGACGAGCGGCACGCGCCCGCGGTTCTCGCCCAGCAGCCGGTCGAGCGCCGCGACGTCCATGTTGCCCTTGAACGGGTGCGCCGCCGCCGGGTCGGCCGCCTCGGCGCACGGCAGGTCGACGGCCCGGGCGCCGACGAACTCGACGTTGGCGCGCGTCGTGTCGAAGTGGGTGTTGTTCGGGACGAGGTCGCCGGGCTTGCACATGACGGCGAACAGGATCCGCTCGGCCGCCCGGCCCTGGTGGGTCGGGATGACGTGGCGGTAGCCGAAGATGTCGCGCACCGCGTCGCGGAACACCGGCCAGCTGCGGCTGCCGGCGTAGCTCTCGTCGCCGACCATCATGCCAGCCCACTGCTGGACGCTCATCGCCCCGGTGCCGCTGTCGGTCAGGAGGTCGATGAGGACGGCGTCGGCCGGCACCTGGAACAGGTTCCACTCGGCCGCGGCCAGGTATGCCTCGCGCTCGGCGCGCGTCGTGCGGCGGATCGGCTCGACGGACTTGATCCGGAACGGCTCGATGATCGTGCTGGGCATAGACAGCCCCCGGGACGGCGCGGCCCGCGGCGGCGCGCCGCGCGGACATGGGACGGGGGCGTCAGTATACCGTCGCCGGCCGGGCGGACCGTGTCGACCGCGGCGTCCGGCGTGAGTATCCTGATCGGGCGGGGCTGCTGTCCGCGAACCCGCTCTGCCGCCGGGCGCATCGCGATGCCGCCGGCAGCGGCAGGCGGCGCCAGCGAGGGCGTCGATGACCGATTGGGCGAGTGCGCCGAACGTGATCCCGGACGTCGACGAGGTCCGTCGGGCGCTGGTGGCGTTGCGCTACGACCAGCCGCTCCTCGGCAACCCGCTCACATCGCTCGAGGCGGTCCGGGACGTCATCGCCCGCGAGGCGGTGCCGCTTGGCGACACCGGCCGGGCGTGGGCGCTGGGCGTGCTCATCCACGAGCTCGTGGACGGTCATCTCGAGATGGCCCGGCGCGCCGCCCGGGTCACCACCGCCGCCGAGACCAGCCCCGTCGACCGTCTGGTGGCCGACTTCGCCGCCGGTAGCGCCGAGCTCGAGGTCTGGAGCGCGCTGTTCCACCGCTACCTGGACGTGGCCCAGCTCACGGTCGGTGAGATCGCGGCGCACGTCAGGATGCCGCGCCGCACGCTCGGCCGCCGGTTGGCGGCCGCGCACCGGCGGCTCGCCCAGGCGCTGGGCGAGCGCGATCGGGACGCGCGCCGCCGCCTGGTCGACCGACCGGACGGTGCGGCGCCCGACGTGCAGTCGCCGTCGGGCCGCGCCCCGGACGCACCGGCGAGCGCGCCGGGCGCGGATCGATCGGCCGTCGACCGGCCACTCGACCTCAACGCCTATCGGCTGTCGCGGATCGCGGCCTGGTTGAAGCCACCGTTTCGGGTCGACGAGCGGTTCGTCGACCTGCTGCTGCGCGTCGAACGGGACGACGACGGGGCCGACCGCGGTCCGCCGCGCGACGCGGCGTACGGCGACCTGGCCGACGTCCTCGAGTCCGTGCCGGATCCGGCGCTCGTGCTGCTCGGCCCGCCGGGCAGCGGCAAGAGCACGCTCCTGCGGCGCTTGGAGTACGACCTGGCGGCGGCCGGTCTGCGCGACGGCGCGACGGCGGTGCCGTTCCTGGTGTCGCTGGACCGCTACGGTGTGGATGGGGCGAGCGCGGAGCCGCGGACGCCCCTGGCGTGGCTGAACGGGCTGTGGGCCCGCCGCTATCCCGAGCTGCCGGCCTTGGCCCAGCTGATCGGTGAGCGACCGATCGTCCTGCTGCTCGACGGCCTCAACGAGATGCCGCACGCGGGGTTCGACGAGTACCGGGCGACGATCGTGGCGTGGCGGCGGTTCGTGCGCGACATCGCCCAAGACCACGCCGGTGTGCGGATCGTGTTCGCCTGCCGAAGCCTCGACTACGGGGTACCCCTGTCGTCGCCGGAGCAGCCCGTGGCGCAGATTCGCGTCGAGCCGATGACCGACGACCAGGTGCAGCGCTTCATCGAACGCCTGGCGCCCCACCGCGCCGAGACGATCTGGCAGAGGCTGCGGGAAACGGCGAAGCTCGATGTGGTCCGCAACCCCTATCTGTTGTCGCTCCTGATCGACGATGCCTCGTCGTCCAGCGACGTCCTGACCGATCGCGCCACGCTCTTCACCCGCTTCGTCCGGCGCGCGATCATCCGGGAGGTCGAGCGGGACCATCCGCTGTTCCGGCCCGGCCCCCTCCTCGACGAGCGCGACTACCGTCGGATTGGAGCGGGCCCGCCGTGGGCCTCGCCGTGGTCGCTGCCCGATCGGGGCGCGCTGGTGCCGGGCCTCACCCGGCTCGCCTTCGGCATGCACGGGCGGACCGCCGAGGCCGGCGGCGTTGCGCTGGGCATCTCGTTCGACGACGCCCTCGGTGTGATCGACCACCCGGCCGCTGAGGAGATCCTGCGTGCCGGCGAGGCGCTGGCCATCCTGGACGAGCGCCACGGCGGCGAAGAGGTGTCGTTCTTCCACCACCTGCTGCAGGAGTACTTCGCGGCGCGGCGGCTGGCCGTCGACGTCGACGAGGCCGTGATCCGCAGCCGGGTCGACGTCGGTGCGGCGACGGTTTCGCCGTCGTTGGCCGAGGTCATGGCCGAGCTCGAGGCGTCCGAGCCGTTGCCTCCGCTGCCCGCCAGCGGATGGGAGGAGGTCGTGCTGCTGGCGGCCTCGATGAGCCCGGCGCCCGATGCGTTCGTGACCGCGATCGCGGCGGCGCACCCATCCCTCGCCGGGCGCGCCGCGGCCCAGCCCGAGGTGGCCGAACGGCTGTCCGGGCCGTTGCGCGCCACGCTGCGCAACCGGTTGGTCGCGCTGGCCGGCGACGACGCCGTCGATCTGCGGGCGCGGATCGAGGCGGGCCTGACGCTCGGCGTGCTGGGCGACCCGCGCTTCGAGCGTCGCGACGGCCCGGCCGGATCGTTCCTGTGGCCGCCCTTGGTCACGGTGCCGGGAGGCGACTACGTGATCGGGTCGGATGGAGACCCGTCGTCGGCCGCGTCCCCGCAACACGTCGTGCGCCTGTCCGGGTTCGACATCGGCCGCTTCCCGGTGACGAACGCGGAGTGGTCCCTCTTCATGGCGGGCGGCGGCTACGACGACGACCGGTGGTGGGAGACCGCCGACGCCCGGCAGTGGCGCAACGGCGCCTTGGCCGCCGAAGGTAGCCGGCGCTGGGTGCGGGACTGGGTGGCGAGGATGCGCCGCGATCCGGACATGATCAGCCGCTACATTCAGATGGGCATGCGTTCCGAGCAGGTGGCGATGTGGCGACGGCGGCTGGCCATGGACGACGCGCAGCTCGAGGCGCACCTGGTCGCACGCTATCCGCGCCGGACCCACCGCGCGCCCTACACGCAGGGGCAAGCGCTCCACAGCGCCCCCGGGCAGCCGGTGAGCGGGATCAGCTGGTACGAGGCCTGCGCCTATGCCCGTTGGCTGGGCGCTCAGTCCGGCGCGGAGTTCCGGCTGCCCACCGAGATCGAGTGGGAGGCCGCGGCGCGCGGGGGCGACAACCGGGCCTATCCGTGGGGTGACGTCTTCGACGCGACCACCTGCAACACGTCGGAGGGTCGGTTGCGGCGCGCGGCGCCGCTGGGCGTGATGCCGCGCGGGCGAGCCCGCTGTGGGGCCGAGATGATGTGCGGCGACGTGGCGGAGTGGACGGTATCGTTGTGGGGACCCGACGGCGAGGCGTGCGCGTACGCGTACCCCTATTCGGCCGACGACGGCCGCGAGCGTCTCGACGCCCCGCCGACGGTCTGCCGCGTCCAGCGCGGCGGCAGCTACCTGGATGACGCGAGCCACGTGACGGTCTTCGAGCGCAGCGGTCTGCCGCCGGATACCCGCTTCCATGGCTTCGGCATGCGCTTGGTGCGGGTGCGCCACGGCCCGGGTGGACCCGGCTGACGGCGGAGCCGGCGTGCAGCCGGCTCCGCCGCCCGGGACCGTCGCTAGCGCCCGCCGGCCGGCCTGCTCGGCGGTTCGGACGTCAGGCTGCCCGGCAGGCAGACGAGCAGGGGGTTGAGGGGCGGCGTCACCTGCCGCCAGCCGGTGGGGCAACCACCCGGCGGGATCGCCGCGGCGTCCCCGTCGGTGGGCGGGATGTAGAAGCTGTCCGGCAGGCAGCCCAGCACCGGGCTCAGCGGCGACGTGGCCGGCCGGAAGCCCTGGGGACAGGTGCCGTCCGTCGCCTTCGCGGTTCGCTTCGGCACCGACGGCCGCACGACGGTGCCCGGCAGGCAGCCCAGGACCGGGTTGAGCGGCGGCGTCGCCGGCAGCCAGCCCTCGGGGCACTGGGCGGGCGGCGGGGCGCTGCTGTCGCCGCGATCGATCGCGAGCGTGTCGGGCAGGCAGAGCAGCACCGGGTTCTCCGGCGGCGTGGCCAGGCGCCAGCCTTCGGGGCAGACGCCCAGGCCGCCGCGCGCGGCGCTCACGCCGTGGCCGCCCGTGGCGGCCGCCAGCGCGAGCATGCCGGCGGCGAGAAGCGCCTTGGTCCAAGTCGATCGCAACATACGCATGAGTTCAACTCCCATCGGGGTTCGGGGACCGCATCGGTCCAGGGGGGGGGCGATCCGCGGCATGGCGTGCCGACCACCGGCCGAGATCGCCGCTGTCACGGTGGCGACACGACGGCGAGCATACGGCGCGCCCCCGCGCCGCCGCTACGGGGTTGGGCCGTCGTTAGGCCATCGTTGGGCCACCGCGCCGCGCCCCCCTCGGGGCAGCAACCGCCGCATGCGAGCGAGGCGACGGAGCCGTCGCGGCCGGTTCAGCGCGCCTGGAAGGGGGGTTGGGCGACCGCCACGCCACCGCGCGGATCGGACCGCGACACGAGGGGCAGCCACACCCGGCTCCACCCGCCCACCGTCGCCGTCGGCGGCGGGGTGGCCGTGGACGACGGACCGCCCGTCGCCGTCGGCCGGAGGGACGGTGTCGCGGTCGGCCGCGCCGTCGCCGTGGCCATCGCCGTGGCCGTCGCGCCGCCGCCCGCGATCGCCACCGGCGGCGCGAACGACGACGTGTCGCCGGTGGCGTTCGTGGCCGTGGCGGTCAGGAACGGTCCGGTGAAACCGGTGGGTGACGTCAGTTGCCACGCGCCGGCGGCGTCCGCCTGCACTCGGCCCTCGAACCGCTCGCCCTCGTCGGCCGCGTCGGAGAAGACCTCGACCGTGCACCGCGCGCACGCGGTGCCCTGCGCCACCGTCCGCGTGGCGGCCGCGATCGCCGGCGCGGCCAGGCCGCGGTTGCCGCCGCCCACGAGCGCGATGCCCGGCCCGCCGTTCGAGTGGATGCGATTGGCGGTCAGCGTGTTGCCGTCCGTCGCCCCGAAGCTGCCGTTGACCTCGACGCCGTAGAGCTCGTGGAACGCGATGACGTTCGGCTCGCCCCCGCCCTCGCCGCCGATCCGGCTGCCGGTCGCGCCGCCGAAGAGGCGGATGCCGCCGTAGGCGTTGGGTAGCGCGCGCCCGCCGCTCGCATCGGCGCCGACCACGTTGCCTTGGACGTGCGTGCCGATCGCGCCGCCCACCTCGAGGCCGACGCAGCCGTTGCCCGACAGCAGGTTCCGCGCGGCGGCCGACGGCCCCCCGATCGCATGCTCGCGGGGCGTGTCGTCGCCGACGCGCTCGATCGTGACGCCGCCGCAGCGGTTGCCGAGCGCCGCCAGGCCGCGCGCATCCGTGCCGATGTAGTTGCCCTCGACGCGGCTTCCCCGCCCGCCGAGCAGGCGGATGCCGACGCGGAAGCGCTGGATCACGAGGCCGCGCACCGTGGCCTCGTCGCCCCGGATCTCGACCCCCGCCGGGCAGCACTCCGGCAGCAGCGCGCCGTCGAGCACGATCGCCACGACGCCGTTCAGCGCCTGGCCCACCGGCGCCGCGTTCGGCTGGGCGCCGGGCTGGGTGTAGCCGTCGATCGTCGTGCCGCGGTCGGTCACGCCGGGCAGGGGCAGCGCCGGGCGGATCGTGCACGGGCCGCCGGCCGCGCAGCCCGCGTCGCCGGGCGGGATGGCGAAGGCGATCACGTCGTCGCCCAGCCGGTCGTTGGCGGCGTTCAGCGCCTCCCGCAGCGAGCAGTGGGCGGCATCGCAGCGGCCATCGTCCAGGTCGTCGGTCGTCGTCACCACCCACCGCCGTTCGAGCGTCGCGGTGGCCGTCGGTGTCGGCGTCGCTCCGCTCGACGAGGTCGGCGTCGCGGTGGCCTCGCCCGTCGCCGTCGGCGTCCGCCGGTCGTGTGGGCCGCTCGCCCAGAAGCCGCTGCTCACCGTCGATCCCGCCGCGCCGCGCGAGCGCCCGATCACCGGTTGGCCGAGCGTGCCGACGATCCGCGCCCCGCCGCCCGAAATCGCCCCGCCGCCGGCGCCGATGACGGCCGCCGCGAGAGGGGCGTCGCCCGCCGCCGCGGTCGCTGCGATCGCCGGCAGCGCGAGGGCCGCGGCGACGGCCCACGGCAGGCGCCGAAGCCCGCGGTCACGGGGTGCGCCCGGCGTCCGCGCGGTCATGGCGTGCTCCTCCGTCGTCGTGGTCTATTGCAGCGTGGCCAGCATGCGCACCAGGCCGGTGCCTTCGGACAAGCTGCCGAGCGCCTTCCCCAGAACCGTTCCTTGCGGCGGATCGGCGCCGGCGCGCATGGCATGGCCCGCCGTCGCGGCGCTGACCAGGAGGTCGCCGGGCCGAATCGGCCCGTTTTCCGCCGATGCCTTGACCGGCACGACGCCGACGACCGCCAGCGGCACCGTCCCGCCCGGCGCCCCATCGGCGCCGAGCCCGCCCACGAAGCCCGGGTCGGTGGAGTAGACGCCGGCGACCGCCGGCGCGTACGCCCGCGCCGATCGCACGAGCCGCCCGTCGGGGCCGATCGCCAGCACGTCGCCCGGCGACAGGCCGTCGACGGCCGGCAGGCGCTCGGCGAAGTCGGCGCCGCCGGCGTTCCAGGCTCCGTCGGCGTAGGCCTGACCGTTGCCCTCGAGGCGGAATTTGGCGTCCCAGCTCTGGTCGACGGCGCGGAGGAAGCGGCCGCCGTTGCCCTGCAGGACCAGCACCTCGCCGCTGCCGCTGTTGTGGAGGTGGGTGTTGCCGTAGGTGCTGTCGTTCGTGAAGTAGGCCGCCATGCCCGATGCGCTGTGGGTGCTGATCGCGCGCAGCGACGCCTTCTCCGGCCCGCTGCCGCCGCCGGCGGCGATCACGGCGTTCGAGGTCGTGCTCTCGCCGACGACGCCGGCGCCGTCGGTGCTCTCGCCTAGGATGGCGTCCGACGTCGTGGCCACGCCGTGGACGGCGTGGGCGGTGCCCGAGCTGTCCTCGGCGTGGATGCCCTCGGCGCCGCTGACCCAGAGCCCGACGCTCTCGCTGCTGCTGAACCGACCGCCGTAGGCCTCGCCCTGCCCGATCCCGTGCACCGCGGCGCTCATCCCCGAGCCGGCGCTGCTGGCGAACACGCCGTCGCCCACCATGCTGCTGGCCGACAGGCCGACCGAACCGCTGGCGACGAGGCCGGGCCCGACCGAGCCCTCGGCCCGCACGCCGATCTCGCCGCTGCCGCGCACCCCGGTCCCGAACTCGGCCGTCCCTTCGACACCCGTCCCGTCGAGGCCGGTGGCGAGGCCGCGCACGCCCTCCGCCCCGCTCGCCGCGCCGGTGCCCAGGACGCCGCTCTCGCCCGCCTCGCTGTAGCCGGCCACGCCGACGACGCCGCCGCGGCCGAAGACCCCCGTCGGCCCCTGGCCGCCGACGCCGGCCGCGAAGCCGCCGCTGGTCTGGCCGAAGACGCCGTAGTCCAGCTGGCTGACGCCGTGGAGGCCGACGCCGCCGCTGCTGCTGCCGGCGAGGCCGCTGCCGGCGCCGGCGTTGTCGGCCGTCACCAGCGCGCTGTCCGCCGCCGCCGCCACCCGGGCGCCCGGCCGGAGCGACAGCGCATAGGGAACCGCCAGGACGGGCTGCCGCGGCGCCAGCCACGCTCCGTCGACGGCGACGCGAAGCCAGAGCGCTCGGCCGTCGACGACGTCGGCCGGGGCGTCGAGGGTGACGCTGAAGACGCCGTCGACGAGCGGCGTGCCAGGCAGCACTACGTCGGCGCCGACCTGGCTGCCGGCTGCGGCGTCGTCCCAGAACTGGATCGTCAGGTCGCGGCTGCCGGTCATGGGCTGCCCGGCAGCGTCCGTCAGCCGGCCCTGGTACGAGAACTGGGCGGCCACGGCCTGCGCCGGCGCGGCGGCTGCGAGCCGCGCGCCGGCGCTCGGGGCGCCGCCGGCGCGCGGCTCGGCGGCGTCGGCGGTGGCGGCGGCGGCAGCGAGGGCAAGGGTGCCCACGAGGACGGCGGCGGAACGCGACACACGGGGCATGGCGAGCCTCCGATCGGCAGCGGGTTCACGCCCACGCTAGCACGCCCGGCGCGGCGACGGTCCGGCCGGATGGCCAGTCCAGGCCAGGCCGGGCGGCGGGTCGGCGTGCGCCCGACGGGGTGGGGCGCCCATCGACGCGGTGCCGGCGCCGCCCCGCCTGACGCGGGCGCCGCTGTGCTATCCTCGCCCCGCCCGCCGGCCGATCGGCGCGGGCCACCCGCTCCGTCCCGCCGCCGCGAGGTCTCCGATGTCAAACGCCCGCCCCCACGTCCCGTCGCCGGTCAACGAGCCCGTGCTGTCCTACGCCCCTGGCACCGCCGAGCGGGCGACGCTCCAGGCCAAGCTGGCCGCGATGCGCGCCCAGCCGGTCGACATTCCGGTGATCATCGGCGGCCGCGAGATCCGGACCGGGCAGACCGGGGACGTCAAGGCGCCGCACGACCACAGCGCCCGGCTCGGCGCCTACCACAAGGGCGGGGCGGCCGAGGCGCGGGCGGCGGTCGAGGCGGCGCTGGCGGCGCGGCGCGACTGGGCGGCGCTGCCGTGGACCGAGCGGGCGGCCGTATTCCTGCGGGCGGCGACGCTGCTGACCGGGCCGTGGCGCCAGGTCCTCAACGCCGCGACGATGCTCGGCCAGAGCAAGAACCCGTTCCAGGCCGAGATCGACTCGGCGTGCGAGACGATCGACTTCTGGCGCTTCAACACCCACTTCATGGCCGACCTCTACGGCCAGCAGCCGATCTCGTCGCCGGGCATGTGGAACCGGCTCGAGTACCGCGGCCTCGAGGGCTTCGTCTTCGCGGTGACGCCGTTTAACTTCACGTCGATCGGCGCCAACCTGCCGACGGCGCCGGCGCTCATGGGCTGCACGGTGGTCTGGAAGCCGGCTTCGACGAGCGTGCTCTCGGCGTATTGGACGATGAAGCTGCTCGAGGCGGCCGGCCTGCCGCCGGGCGTCATCAACTTCGTGCCCGGCGACGGGGCGGCGATCGGCGACCCGGTGCTGGCGTCGCCCGACCTGGCCGGGCTGCACTTCACCGGCTCGACGGCCACGTTCCAGGCGATGTGGCGCACGATCGGCGGCGGCATCGAGCGCTACCGGACCTACCCACGGATCGTCGGCGAGACCGGCGGCAAGGACTTCATCGTCGCCCACGCCTCGGCCGACGTCGACGCGCTGGCGACGGCGATCGTGCGCGGCGCGTTCGAGTACCAGGGTCAGAAGTGCTCAGCCGCCTCGCGCGCCTACATCCCCGACTCGCTCTGGCCGCGGGTGCGCGAGCGCGTGGCGGCGCAGCTGGCCGAGGTCAAGATGGGGCCGGTCGAGGACTTCTCGAACTTCGTCAACGCCGTCATTGACCGCAAGAGCTGGACGAACCTCACCGATGCCATCGCCCAGGCCCGGCGCGACGGCGTCGAGGTCGTCGCCGGCGGCGGCAGCAGCGACCGCGACGGCTGGTTCGTCGAGCCGACGGTGCTGCGCGTTGACGACCCGGGCTACCGGACGATGTGCGAGGAGCTGTTCGGTCCGGTCCTGACCGCCCACGTCTACCCCGAGGCCCGCTTTGCCGAGACGCTGGAGCTCGTCGACCGGACCGGTCCGTACGCCCTCACCGGCAGCATCTTCGCCGACGACCGGCATGCCATCGACCAGGCCACCCGGGCCCTCGTCGACGCCGCCGGCAACTTCTACGTCAACGACAAGCCCACCGGCGCCGTCGTCGGCCAGCAGCCGTTCGGCGGGGCGCGGGCATCGGGCACGAACGACAAGGCCGGGTCGGCCCTCAACCTGACCCGCTGGGCTTCGGCGCGGTCGATCAAGGAGACCTTCGACCCGCCGCGGCACTTCGGCTACCCGTTCCTGGCCGGCGAGGGCTGATCGCGGCGTCGCCCTCCCCGGGCGGCCGGTGTCATGAAGGCGACGGCCGTCGGCAACCCCTCGCCGACCGGCCGCGCGCCGAACGCGACACCGTCGCCGACCCCGAGGAGCGCCGACCATGCGCCGCGCCGTCCTGCCCGCCATCCTCGCCGTCCTCGCCCTGCTGGCGGCCCTCGCCGCCGGCGCCGATCGCGCCGCCCGCGCCGCGCCGCCGGCGCGGGTCGACGGCCAAGCGAGCTCCGGCATCCAGGTCCAGAACCTGGACCTGACCGACGCGGCCACCGTGGTTGCCGAGTACCGCCGCCACGATGCTGCGCCTGGCATCCAGATCGGCGCCTGGCACGGGACCGTGCCCGCCGGCAGCGCGATGAACTTCTACTCTCCGAGCATCCCAGAGTTGGCGCCGGACGTCTACGGTGTTCGTATCGCCGCCGACCGTCCGACCGATGCCGTCGTGCGGAATGAGTGGCTCGGGTCGTCCGCCGCCATGGTCTACAACGCGTTGCGGCCGGCCACCGATGTCGTGCTGCCGTTGTACCTACAGCGCTGGCGCCATCACGACGGCGCGATCGCGGTCATGAACGGCGCCGACGCCGAGGCGGCGGTTGACCTGACGCTCTGGACCGCCGACGGCACCCTCGCGCGTCGCGACCAGCTGACGCTGCCGCCGCACGGGCCGACAATCCTGCCGCTCCACCTGTCGAACCCGCCGGGCATCGGCTTCGCCGGCTGGGCGCGCTTGCGCTCGACCACCCCGATCGCCGCCGTCGGCCTCGCCGACGTCGTGGCGACCCAGAAGGCCGCCTATGCCTATGAAGGGATGCCGGCGGCCGACCTGGCGCCGACGCTGTATGCTCCGCTGGTGCGCCGCACGACGCCGCCTCAACGCACGGAGTCGGTGACGTACCTTTGGGTGACGAATCCGGGCGACGGCGCCACGCAGGTGACGGTGCGCTACACCGGCACGGCCGGCGCATGCGCGGGCCGCACCTACACCGACGGCCCTCACGCGCTCCCGGCGCATGCGATGCGCCGCTTCGACCCGCGCGCGCCCGGCGCCGTGCCGCCCAACTGCGCGGCGGCCGCCAC
This sequence comes from uncultured Anaerolineales bacterium, assembly GCA_964651245.1. GTDB lineage: Bacteria > Chloroflexota > Anaerolineae > Epilineales > Epilineaceae > Avedoeria. The sequence goes on from CAZYVI010000031.1 coordinate 25,644, forward strand.
GATCACCGCCGCCGGCCCGATCGCCGCCGTCGCCGTCGACGAGATCGACGACCGGGCGGCGGTCGCCGCCTACACCGCCCTGCCGGCCACGGCCGGCGCCGATCGCGTGGCGCTCGTCCTGGTGCGTTGGGCGCACACGCCGCTCAAGTTCATGGCCGCGACGGCGGTCCAGAACGTCGGCGCCGGGCCGGCGCGCGTCGAGTTCCGCGTCCGCGACCAGAACGGCGTCTCGATCCCATCGTGCGGCAGTGCCTGCACGGTCACCATCCCCGCCGGCGGCGGCCACGTGTTCCAACCGTCGAACGCGCTCCAGACGATGATGCCCGCGAACAGCTACGGCTCAGCCGAGCTCGTCAGCGACCAACCCGTCGTCGCCGTCGTCCTGGACGCGAGCGAGACCGGCGGCCACGACGCGGCGATCTTCGCCGGCATCGCGCTGCCGGCCGAGGCGCCGCTCGAACCGCTGCTGGCGCCGTTCGTCGTGAACCGCTCCAACGTGTCGTGGCGGCCGTGGGTCGCGCAGCGGTTCTTCCCGTGGGCGGACGCCGGACGGTGATGCACGCCACGGCGAAGGCGTCGATCGGCACCGATCGGCCTCGAACAGGGGCAACTACGACCAAAGTCGTATGCCGCACCGCCTCCGACTCCACCCTTGGCGTATGGCTCGGCCCGCCCCGCGCCCCTATCCTCACCGCGTCGCTCGGGCCGGAAATGGGATTCCCCCCGTGTTTGGGCCGGATGCGCAACGACAACAACCATGTTGGAGGTTTCGGAATGAAGAAGCTCGTCGTGATGACGGCAGGTGTGGGTGTGGTGGCCGGCGTGGCGATGGCCGCGGCGG
>CAZYVI010000032.1:0-26031 GCA_964651245.1 uncultured Anaerolineales bacterium
CGCCCCTGCTCCTTGACTCCCCAGATGTTCATCTCGACCTCCGACAGTGAGATGGGCTGCGATGCGCGATCGACCGCAGCGGACGAGGCGGCGATGGCCGAAGCGGCCAGGCCGGTGGACGGCGCGCCCGGGCCGTCGAGGCCCGTGTCGCGCACGTGGCGAACGTGCGAACCCGCGTCACCGGCCGCAGCCGCGGCCGGCGACGGTGCAAGGCGGTTCATGACAGCACCCGCTCGGCGGCGCCCTTGAGGCGCTCGGCCGCGTCGCGGATCAGACCGACCGGCAGATCGAGGCTGGTGAAGTAGACCGTGCGCCCGGTCTGGACGTTGTGGGCGCTGCCGCGCAGCACGAGCTGCTCGCCGTCCGGCTCCGCCCAGAGGCGGACCATGAAGCTCTCGTGCCAAGGGGTGTCGGTCGTCATCATCACGGGTCTCCTGATGGAGCGAGCCAGCGATCTGGCGGATGCGTCGTGTGGGTCCTCGGTTGCCGTCATGGGTGGGTGATCTAGTTGCCCTCGAACATCGTCCCCGCCTCCGTGGCGTCGTCGCAAAGGTGCGTCGTCCGCGTCGGGAGGCAGCCTACGGATCGGCCGTCAGGTCGCCGTGAGGGGATCGTCAACGCAACGTCAAGCCGTGTGCGGGCGCGTCCAGCGGCCGCCGGCAGCGGCGGAGCGCGGCGGCGGCGGGCGCAACGAAACCGGCCCCCCGCCGCGAGGGCGGGGGGCCGGTGGGTTCGCGCGGCGCCCGATCGGGCGCCCGTCTAGGGCGTGTTCGCCCGGTGGGCGCGGATCAGCGCTGGAGGAACGGTCCGTAGAGGATCGGATACACCGACTCCGGCGACGCGGCCGGGGAACCGAGCATGACGTCGTCGTGGCCGTCGCCGTTGAAGTCGCCGAACGCCCAGAGCGTGAAGCGCGGGTCGTTGAGCAGCTCGTCCGGCCGGTCGGACGTGACGTCGATGACGTCGTCGGCGGCGCGGTCGCGGGCGAAGATGTGGATCGGCTCGGACGACGTACCGGTGGCGGGGTCGCCGCCCAGCGGCCGCACGGCGCCGTTGGCGTGCGGTGCCATCTCCGCCACCAGGCGCGTCAGCGCCAGGTCGCGGTCGCCGTCGCCGTCGAGGTCGGCCGTGCGCCAGCTGCGGCTCGTCATCGCCCCGCCGACGCCGGCACCCAAGAAGATCCGGTCCGAGCGATCGTCGAGGAGCTGGGCCGCGACCCCGGGGCCGCCGAGCCAGATGTGGACCTTGTCGGCCATGCCGAAGCCGATGTCGCGCACGCCGTCGCCGTTCAAGTCCTCGAGGAAGAACAGCGGCACGGCGTCGAACATGTTGCGACCCGGGCCGCGCGGATCGGTCTGGATGTAGCCGCCGCCGGGCGGCGGACTGGGCGGGCTCACCGGCCGGCCCGGCGGGCCGGGCGCGACCGGCGGCGTGTCGGGCCGGATCGCACCGTCGATCTCGATCTCGCCCGGCCACGACGCGCGGCCGACGACCGCGCTCAGCCGATCCGGCAGGCCAGCGCCTTCGCAGCGGCGGACGACCAGGTCGTTCGCGCCGTCGCCGGTGATGTCGCCGACGCCGGCAAGGCCGGCGCCGCCCGTGCAGCGACCCAACCCGTGGATGCGGGTCGGCGGTCCCGCCGCCTCGAGCCGCTTGAGGGGCCAGCGGATCGCGGTGGATCCCTCGCCCGGCCGCGCCACGAGGTCGAAGAACCCCGGCGGGACCCGCTGCACGACGATCTCGCTCGTCGCGGCGCCGCCATCGACCTGGCCGGCCGCGTTGCGCGTGCGGCTCGTGTTCGACGTGGTCGGTGGGTCGACGCCGAGCACGAGGTCGAGCGTGCCGTCGCCGTCCATGTCGGCGGCGCGCACCGCCAGCCCGGGCTCGCCGCCCGTGTCGACGGACTCGGCCTCGACGGTGCGCGTCCAGACGTAGGGCGCTCGGTCGAGGCCGACGAACAGCGCCGGCTCGAGCGCGCCGGCGGCGTTCGTCATGAGGTCGAAGTCGAGGACGGCGACGGCTTGCGTGCGCCGGTTGGAGCTGGCGCCGGCGACGATCAGCTCGTCCTGCCCGTCGCCGTTCATGTCGGCGACATCGACCGCCACGAGCGTCCGGCCGGCGACGACGCCGATGTCGCTGGCCACGGCGGAGCCATCGCCGAAGGGTCCGTGGACCAGGAGCAGGCGGCGCTCGTCACCGCGGTTCTCCTGGAAGACGGCGTCGTCCACGCCGTCGCCGTTGAAGTCGCCGATGGCGACGGGTGCGCACTTCGCGCCGCAGACCTCGACCCGGGCGTCGAGTTGGCGGTGGGTCCGGAACCCGCGCGCCTCCGCCGGCGCCGCCGATGCGACGACCCCGGCGGCGACCAGCGCGAGCACGGACAGACGTGTCCAGCGCATTGGGTGCCTCCTTGATGGCATGTCGCGGTGATCCGGGCGCCGCGACCCGTCTCCAGCCGACGCCGCACACCGCGGCTCCGGCGCGAACCCCTGCTTGGCTGGGCCCCCCGGCACAGGACGGGGACCCGTGAAGGATGGCGCAACGCGCCGCCGCGCGCAACCGGCCCGTCCGACGGCGCTCACGGCGCCACCTCGGCGTCGTGGCGGGCGAGCCGCGGCAGGTAGAGCGTCGAGCGCGTCGCCGCCCCTGGCGTCGGCGTTGCCGGCCCCGGCGTCGCGCTGCCGGTGGCCGTCGGCGTGCGCGTCGCTGCGCCGGGCGACGGGCCGCCGGTGGCGGTCGCGGTGTGCGGAACCGCGGTCGGGGTCGCCGAACCGCCGGCGGACGGCGTCGGCGCGGCGGGCGGCGGCCACGGTACGGCTGGCGCGGCGCCGGGCGGGTGCGCGGCGGCGTCGCGCGGCGAGGCGCCGGCGGCCAGCTCGTCGCCGTCGAGCCAGCCGTCGATGTCGCGGTCGACCGCGCTGCGCACGCCGTCGCCCGGCGGGACGCACCGCAGGGTGAGCGGCTGCGCCGCCGCATCGGCGGTCAGCGCTTCGAGGGTCGTCGGCGGGGCGCCGGCGCGGTCGGCGTACCATCGTCCCTGCCAGCCGAGCCACCCCTGGGCGCGGCCGTCGCGCCGGCCGTGCGCCACGAGATCGCAGTCGCCGGCCGCGGCGCGGACGAGGACGGTGTCGAGACGGCTGTCGGCGCCCGGCACGTACGGCCCCGTCGCCGCGAACACGGCCCCGACCGCCGGCGCCATGCCGGTGTCGAACGCCATCAGGTAGGCGGCGACCTCGGCCCGCCGGGCGGACCGGGCCCCTTCGTCGTCGCCCGGGAAGGCGAAGACGTCGCCCGCCAGGAATGCGTCGAGCGTGCCGACGGCGCCGTCATGGGTGAAGCCGAAGCCGCTCACCTGCTCGCCCGGCACGTCGAAGCGCCCGACCTTGTCGTAGAGGTTGCGCAGGTGGGGCGCCTTCAGGTCCTGGCTGGTGCGGTTGCCCTCGAAGTTCACGCGCTGGTTCGTCCCCAGCGGCAGCGTGTGACAGCCGGCGCAGTTCGTCAGGCCGCTGTCGACCTTGTGGCTGCCGCTGAACAGGTTGGCGCCGGCCTGCTGCTCGGGCGTCAGGCCGCGGTCGAGGCGCTGGTACGGGTTGGGCGGGTAGCGGATCGTGAGCACGAAGTCGGCCAGTGCGCCCATCTCGGCGGCGTCGATCGGCGCGGCCAGGCCGTTGAGGGTCTCGAAGGCGGGCCGGAACTTCAGGAAGCTGGCGCGGTCGTCGGTCGGCCGGGCGCCGTCGCCGAAGCGGTCGGCGCGCCAGTGCATCGGCCCGGCGCCGGCCAGGCCGCGGAACGACTGCGTGACCATCGCCCCCTTCATCGGGTGGAACTTGAAGTTGCGCGGCTTGAGGCGGGCGTCGGGATGCGTCAGCCCGAACGGCATCGACTCGACGACGCCCGTCGGGTCGCCCAGGTCCCAGGCCAGGCCATCGACGTCGCCGAAGACGTGGCAGCTCGAGCACGCCATGTCACCGTGGCCGCTGGTGCGCGCGGCGTCGTAGAACAGCGGGCGGCCGGCGCGCACGACCTCGGGGGTTGGGTCGTAGGCCAGCGGCGTCGTCGCCACCACGGCGCGCGCGGCGAGGTCGACGGTGCTGATCGAGGCGGAAAAGTGGTTGAGGACGAACAGCCGCGCGCCGGCCGCGTCGAGGGCGAGCCCGCCCGGCCCGAAGCCGACCGGGATGCGGTCGACGACGTTGCCGGCGCGGTCGAGCACGCCGACCTGGGCCGACTGGAAGGCGGCCACGTAGGCCGTCTGGCCGTCGGGCGCGAAGACGAGGTCGAGCGGCTGCGCCAGGCTGCGCCGCCGCTCGTCGTCCGTGCCCGGCGACGCGCGGCGGTCGATGTGCGCGTTGAGGTCGACGACGACCGGCGAGACGCGGGGGTTGAGGCGGGTGACGCGGTGCGTCCAGGCCTGGCCACGCAGCAGCGGCTCGAAGCGGACGTGGTTGCGGGCGTCGCTGTTGGTCACCCAGACCTCGCCGCTCGTCGGGTGGACGGCCAGGTGGAACAGCGCCGTGCCGACGGCCGACCAGCTCTCGACGACCCGCGGCGTCGCGGCGGCCGCGTCGAGGGCGAAGACATCGCGGTCGGGCAACCGGAACGGCACGGCGTCGGTCCAGTCGCCGCCGACGTCGTCGACCCAGCGCCCGCCGCTCTGGCGGACGATCAGGCCGGTGGCGGGCGGCGTGGCGGCCACGGTGACCGAGATCGCCGTCGGCAGCGGCAGCCCGCGGGCGGCCACGGTCGTCTCGTGGACGACGGTGGTGCCGTTGCCGGAGAGGAAGATCGCGGCGTAGACGCGGCGCCCGTCGGGGCTGGCGGCCAAAGCGCGCGGCTTCTGCCCGAAGAGCCGCACGACGACCGGCGGCGCGGCCGGCGCGTTGGCGTCGAAGACCCAGACGCCCGCCCGGCCCGCGCCCGGCGTCGTCGGCTCGCCGCGCCAGGCGGCGCTGACGAACACCCGGTCGCCGTTCGGCCCGGCGACGACGATGTCGCGCGGCTCGTCGCCCACGGCGTGCGTCCGGACGACGCGCGGCGCGGCCGGGTCGGCGACGTCGACGACGCTGACGGCGTCCGAGAGATGGTTGACGATCCAGACCTCGTGGCCGCGCAGCGCCAAGGCCACCGGCCGCAGCCCGACGACGACCTCGGCCTGCGACGTCAGACCGCCGTCCGGGCCGACGGCGAAGACCTCGAGGCGGTCGTCGGCGGTGTTGAGGGCGTAGAGGTGCCGGCCGTCCGGCGCCAGCGCCAGCGGCCGCACCGGCTCGGTCTCGAAGTTCGTGAAGCCGGCCAGCCCGGGCCCGGCGGCGGCGGCCCGGCCGGCGGGCGGCGTCGCCGACGGCCCGGCCCGCAGCGCCGCGGCCGACGCCAGCGCGGCCAGCGCGACCGCGAGGCGGGCGGCGGACTGCGCGCGGCGCGGCGCGGTGGGCGGCGCGCGGTACGGAACGTCGACGGCGTTCATGGCTGGCGACGGAGACACGGCGCGGCGGCCATCGGTTCCATGCGACCCCTTAACCCGCGGCCCGCCGGCGACGGACACCGTCAGCCGCCCGCGCCGTGGCCGTGCGGGTCGCCGCCGGCGGGCGGCCGGTCGTAGAGCTCGACGAGCACGCCGCCGGTGGCGGCCGGGTGGACGAAGATCATCCGCCGGCCGCTGGCGTTCGTCAGCGGCGCGTCGCTCGTCAGCCGGACCCCGTGGCCGCGCAGCCGGGCGACGGCGGCGTCGAGGTCGTCGACCTCGAGGCAGACGTGGTGCAGGCCCGGGCCGCGGCTGGCCAGGAAGCGGGCAATGCCCGAGTCGCCGCCGCTGGGCTCGACGAGCTCGACCGCGCCCTCGCCCACCGGCAGGAACGTCACCGCTACGCCCTGCGCCGGCTCGTCGTGCACGCCGCCCACGGTCAGGCCGAGCGCGTCGCGCCAGAACGACAGCGCGGCGGCGGCGTCGGGCACGACGACGGCCACGTGGTGGATCCGCAGCGGGGCGGGCGCGGTCGGCTCGGTCATGGCGGGCCCTCCCGGGTCGGGCCACGGCGGCGGCCGTGGCTGGGCGGTGGCGGGGGCGTCGTCGATCGCGGGGTCGACGGCGGCGGCGCCGGTGGCACGTCCGCCTAGAGCGCGTCGTTCGGCCGGTGCTCGCCGAACGCGGTCCGGAGCACGTCGCAGATCTCACCGAGCGTGGCGTAGGCCTCGACCGCGTCGAGGATCGGCGGCATGAGGTTGGCGTCGCCGGCGGCGGCCGCCGCCAGGGCGGCGAGCGCGGCGCGGGCGCGGTCGGCGTCGCGGCGCGCCCGGACGGCCGCGACGTCGGCGGCGCGCTGGGCGCCGAGGGCCTCGTCGATCCGCAGGACGGGCGGCGCGACCTCGGCGTCGTCGACGAAGCGGTTGACGCCGACGATGACCCGCTCGCCGGTCTCGACGGCGCGCTGCATCCGGTAGGCGCTGTCGGCGATCTGGGCGGCCGTCCAGCCGGTCTCGATCGCCGCCAGGGCACCGCCGAAGCCGTCGATGCGGGCGATGAGCGCTTCGGCCTCGGCCTCGACGGCGTCGGTCAGCCGCTCGACGGCGTAGCTGCCGGCCAGCGCATCGACGACGTCGGCCACGCCGGACTCGTGGGCCACGATCTGCTGCGTCCGCAGCGCGACCTTGACCGCCTCCTCCGTCGGCAGCCCCAGCGCCTCGTCCATCGAGTTCGTGTGGAGGCTCTGGGTGCCCCCCAGGACGGCCGCCAGCGCCTGGATCGCCACCCGGACGACGTTGTTCGTCGGCTGCTGGGCGGTCAAGGCGACGCCGGCGGTCTGGGTGTGGAAGCGGAGCATCTGGCTGCGCGGGTCGCGCGCCCCGAAGCGGTCGCGGGCGATGCGGGCCCAGAGGCGGCGCGCGGCGCGGAACTTGGCGACCTCCTCGAGGAGGTTGTTCTGGGCGACGAAGAAGAACGACAGCTGCGGCATGAACGCATCCACCTGCAGGCCGCGCGCCACGGCGGCCTGCACATAGGCGATGCCGTGGGCCAGCGTGAACGCGATCTCCTGCGGCGCCGTGGCGCCGGCCTCGCGGATGTGGTAACCGGAGATGCTGATCGGGTTCCAGCCGGGCATGGCGTCGGCGCAGAACCGGAACATGTCGGTGATGAGACGCAGGCTCGGCCCCGGCGGGTAGATGTAGGTGCCGCGGGCGACATATTCCTTGAGGATGTCGTTCTGGACGGTCCCCTTGAGCGCCGCGAGCGGCACGCCCTGCTGCCGGCCCACCGCGATGTAGAGCGCCAGCAGCACGGACGCCGTGGCGTTGATCGTCATCGAGGTGCTGACGCGGTCGAGCGGGATCCGGTCGAACAGGACCTCCATGTCGGCCAGGCTGGCGATCGAGACCCCGACCTTGCCGACCTCGCCCGCGGCCATCGGGTGGTCGGGGTCGTAGCCGATCTGCGTCGGCAGGTCGAACGCGACCGACAGCCCGGTCTGGCCGTGGTCGAGCAGGTAGCGGTAGCGGGCGTTCGACTCGGCCGCCGAGGCGAAGCCGGCGTACTGGCGCATCGTCCACAGCCGGCCGCGGTACATCGTGGGGTAGATGCCGCGGGTGAACGGGTAGGCCCCCGGCAGGCCGAGATCGCGCGCCTCGTCGAGGTCCGCCACGTCGGCCGCGGTGTCGACGTCGCCCAGCGGCAGGCCGCTGTCGGTGGCGAACGCAGCGCGCCGCAGGCCGGTCTTGGCGACGAAGGGGCCGAGGACGTCGCGGCGCCAGGCGGCGAGGGCGGGCGGGTCGGTGGCGTCGGCGCGGTCGTCGCGGTGGGGCGCGGTCATGGCCGCTACTGTACCACGGCCGCGCCGCGGCGCACGGGGCGGGCGCGCGCGGCGCCGCCCCGGCGCGCCGCCGCCGCTAACGCCGGTTGCGCCGCTCCGCCTGGCGGTGCGCCTGCCAGGCCGAGAGGATGTGGAAGGGCCAGCCGAAGAAGCCGGCGGTGCCGATCCAGAAGCCCGGCGTGACGATCAGCCAGAAGATGCCCCACCAGAAGTGGCCGGCGTAGAACTGGCCGACGCCCGGGATGAGGAGCGACAGGACGGCGGCGGTGCCGGGGTTGCGGACATCGCCGGAGAGGTAGGGTTGGGTCGACATGGCACGCTCCAAACAGGCCGCGAAGCGGCGGTGGGTCGGGACGACGCGGGCATCGCGGGCGACGGGCGCCGCGGCGGCATCGAATCGGGAGGGTCTACGCAGCCGTCCGGCCGGGCGTTGCACGGGCGGGACGACGCCGGCCGGCCGACGCGAGGACCCGCCTGGGCCGCGGGTCGGCCGGCCGAGGCCGCCGTCAATGCCCCAGCAGCGCCACCGACTTGTCGCGCCGCTGCCAGACGAGCTTGACGGCGCCGAAGCGCTTCAGCTCGGCGGCGGCGGCGTCGCGGAACGGCAACAGGCTGGCGGTGCGGACCTTCCAGGCGCCCTCGAGCTGCTTCAACACGAGCTGGCTGTCGCCGAATACCTCGACGGCGACCCGGCGCGGGTCGGCGGCGCGCTCGGCCAGGCGGGCCAGGGCGGCGGTCAGCGTCTGGTACTCGGCCTCGTTGTTCGTCGTCCGGCCCGGGTACTCGAGCCGCACGGCCGGCTCCCACGCGCCGCCCGGGGGCCGCAGCCGGTACGAACCGTAGCCGCGGCCGGGGTTGCCGAGGCTGCCGCCGTCGAACACGACCTGCCAGTGGTCGAAGCCGGCCGGGGCGGTCACGGCGTCGCCGGACCGGCGTCCTCCGGCGGCGTGACGACGATCAGGACATCGTCCATGTTCACCGTCTGGCCGGCGGCGATGTTCAGCTGCCGCACGACGCCAGCCGCCGGGCAGCGCAGCTCGTTCTCCATCTTCATCGCTTCCAGGATCGCCACCGGCTGGTCGGCCTTCACTTCGTCGCCGGGCGCCACGAGGACCTTGACGACGAGCCCGGGCATCGGCGCCTTGATCACCGCCCCGCCGTGCTCCTCGTGCGTCCGGCGGCTCATCGCGATGAGCTCTTTGAGGTGCGCGTCGCCGACGTCGACGGTGTAGCGGTCGCCCTCGACGATGACGGTGTAGAGGCCCTCGCGGCGCTCGACGTGGAGGTCGTACGACACCCCGTCGACGAGGAGCGAGTAGAGGTGCAGCCCGTCGATCGACACCAGGTCGGCCGCCACGGTGACGCCGTCGACGACGATCTCGCCGGGGCGGTCGATGTCGAGCGTGAAGTCGCGGCTGTCGACGGAGGCTTTGTACTTCATGGCAGCGCCGCCCGCATCCCGCTGCGCCGGCCGAAGCGCTTCCACTCGTTGTCGCGCTCGGGCGCCAGGCGGTTGATCGCGTCGGAGCGGTGCTGGTGGGCCAGCAGCGTGGCCGTGATCGCCGCCACGCGGTCGAGGTCGCGGCCCTCGATGTGGCTCATCCGGAAGTGCTGCTCCAGGTAGCCGGTGTCGTAGGCGCCGCTGATGAACTGGGTCATGTCCATGAGCCGCTGGTGGAGCGGGATCGTCGTCCGGATGCCGGCGATGCGGTACTCGGCCAGCGCCCGTCGCATCCGGAGGATCGCGTCGGGCCGGTTCTGGCCGCGGACGATGAGCTTGGCGACCATCGGGTCGTAGTACAGCGAGACGTCATAGCCCTCGTAGAGCGCGCTGTCGACGCGCACGCCCGGGCCGCTGGGCTCCTGGAGCGATGTCACCCGCCCGGTCGATGGCAGGAACTGGTGGAACGGGTCCTCGGCGTTGATCCGGCACTCGATGGCGTGCCCGACCCACTCCACCTGGTCCTGCCGCAGCCGCAGCTTGCGGCCCAGCGCGATGCGCAGCATGTGCTTGACGAGGTCGACGCCGGTCACGACCTCGGTCACCGGGTGCTCGACCTGGAGTCGGGTGTTCATCTCCAGGAAGTAGAAGTCGCGCCCGTTGCCGTCCAGCAGGAACTCGCACGTCCCGGCGCTGAAGTAGCCGACCGCCTTGGCCGCCGCCACCGCCGCCGCGCCCATCCGCTCGCGCAGCTCGGGCGTCACGGCCGGCGACGGGCACTCCTCGAGCACCTTCTGGTGCCGGCGCTGCATCGAGCACTCGCGCTCGCCCAGGTGGATCACGTGGCCGTGCTGGTCGCCGAGCACCTGGATCTCGACGTGCCGGGCGCCCTCGACGAGCCTTTCGAGGTACACGGTGTCGTCGCCAAAGGCCTTCTGCGACTCGCGGCGGGCGGCGGCCAGGGCGTCGGGCAGGTCCTCGGCCCGGTCGACGCGGCGCATCCCCTTGCCGCCGCCGCCGGCCGACGCCTTGATGAGGACCGGGAAGCCGATGCCCGGCGCCTGGGCCAGCACCTCGGCGTCGCTGAGGCCCTCCGACGTGCCCGGCACGACCGGTACGCCGGCGGCGATCATCGCCTGGCGGGACCGGACCTTGTCGCCCATGGCGTAGATGGCGCCCGGCGGCGGCCCCACAAAGCGCAGCCCGGCGTCGCCGACGGCGCGGGCGAAGGCCTCGTTCTCGGCCAGGAAGCCGTAGCCCGGGTGGACCATCGTCGCCCCGGCGCGCCGCGCCACGTCCAGGATGCGATCGCCGCGCAAGTAGCTCTCGGCCGCGGGCGCCGGGCCGATCGGGTAGGCCTCGTCGGCCAGCCGGACGTGGAGCGCGGCGCGGTCCACCTCGCTGAACACGGCGACCGTCGGGTAGCCGAGCTCCTGGGCGGCGCGGATGATCCGCACGGCGATCTCGCCGCGGTTGGCGATGAGGACCTTCTGCATGGACGCGTCCACTCCCGTCGGGCGGCCGCGCGCAGGCGACCGGGCCGGCCGGGGAGTCTAGCGACGCGGCGGGGGCGGGGCAAGGTACGGCGGCGGGGCGCGTAGCGTTCGAGCCCGACCGCTCAGGGTGTTGCGGCGACCCCCGTCCCGTTCGCGCGCTGGTCGGCAAGCACCGTCGCGGCCGGCAGGGGCAGCGTCCAGCGGCCGTCGACGAACACGAGCGGGTGCTCGAAGCAGATCCGCGTCCGCTCGACGGTGGGATCGTCGAGCGACGTCTGGACGGTGAACGTCGGCGACGGGATCACCACCCGCCCGCCGGCCTTGGCGTACGTACCACCGTAGGACGACGCCGAGTCGCAGCGTTCGTACCGCCTGGCGCCGTCGGACCGCACTTCCCGGACCATGACGTCGAGCAGCCGGCCGAAGCCGCCTTCGGTCGGGCGCACGGCGAGCGTGAGGACGTCGCCGTCCGTCGTGATCGACTCGACGACGGCCCGCGCGCCGCCCGGCGCGATCGGAACCGATGCCGGCAGCACGTGCGGCACGCCGGCTTTCACGTTGCGCATGGCGCCGGGATCGCGCTCGCGCCATGCCGCCTGGTCGGTCCGCGGCGGCAGCGGCATCGTCACGACGTCGCCCCACGCCCGGGTCAGCCGCGCCCATGGCAGGTCGCCGAAGAAGCCCGTGACGGGCTGTTCGCTGCCGACCACGAACGCGTCGTCGACCTCGAGCACCAGCGACGCCGCGTCGGCGGCGATCGGCCCGAACCGGAGCGTCGCCGGCAGCCCGATCGGCGCTTCGGGCGGCGCGGGGTCGAACGGCAGGCGGTCGTCGTCCCAGTCCAGCCACCTCAGCAACCTGTCGACCGCGCGGAACGCTTCGGCCGAAACCAGCGGATAGGTGCGCCCGCGGTCATCGCGCAGCCGAACGCCCGGCGCCGGCAGCGCGTCCGCGGGCTCGCCCTGGGCCTCGAACGGCGCCGCCGAAACGAAGACGCGGTCACGCGGCCGCGCTGTCGTGCCGCGCAGCTCGAGCGCGATGCCGTCGGGCCAGGCTGCCAGCCGCGACACCGCCATCCGCACGCCGCCGTGGTCCGCCTGGGCCTCGACCGTACGCGCCTGGATCGCGGTGCCGTCGGCGACCGAGCGCAACGTTTGCCTGGCGACGACGTCGACGGCGGCGTCGGGGCGGTCGACGCCTTCGGAGGCGTCCGTGACGGCGCGAATCTCGACCGGTCCCCCGTCGCGACGCAGCAGCAGCGGGCTGAGCAACTTCGCGCCTTCGACGTAGACGTGGCTCCCCACTACCGCACCGTCGCCGCCGCGGACGGTGACCGTGACGGTCCCGGGCGCGAGGACCTCGATGTCGTAGGCGTGCCCGACGTCCGCGTCGTTGGGCCGGGAGGTGTCGTCACGCCCCGATGGCGACGCTGAGGACGCATCGGCCGGCGGTCGCCACGCCGGGTAGACCGCCTGCGCGGCGAACACCGCTCGGCCCGCCGCATCGCGGCCGAGAACGGGCTCGCCGTAGTGGTCGTCGGACGAGAGCGCCATGAACCCCAGCCCCGGCGCGTAGAACCAGCCCGCCGCCCAGCCGGGCAGCTCGGGCGGCGCGATCGAGGGCGCGGTCGAGGCGACGAGGGCGTCGACCCGCCAGGCCCAGGCGCCGGCCGCGGCGAGCGCAACGACGGCGGCGGCGACGGCGAGGGTCGTTTGCTGCGCGCGGCGGCCCGCTTGTGAAGCGACCGCAGGCGGCGGGGCTGCGGCGGCGCCGGTCCGGTCGGCGGGCGGTTCGTGGTGCATCGTGCAATGTCCCACTGAGCAGCGATGACGGGCAGCGCAAAGGACGAGAGACCGCAAGCCATTCTAACACCGCCACCGGAGTCGGCCTACCCGCTGCGTAGCCCCGGGCCGTGAAGGTGGGGGCGAAGGTAGGGTCCGCCCGTGGGGGAAATCCCTACCCCACGCCGTCGCGCCCGGCCGTACGCTGTGGCGAGATCGGCGACGGCCCGCGAGTCGCCGCGTGAATCGGCCAGGAGGAACTACGATGCGATACCCCCGCCCGCGTCCCACGTCGTCCATCGCCGTCGCGGTCGCCGCGGCCGCGTGCCTGCTGGCCTTCCCGCGCCCGTCGACAGCCGGCCGCGCCGGTGCGGCGGCTCTCCCGGCGACTTCGCCGAAGGCGGCGGTCGCGGCGCTGCCGCCGCTCGTGTTCGCCCGCGACGGCGCGCCGGGCGCGCCAGTCCTGACGGCGTTCGGGCGTGACGCCCGCATCGACTTCCACCCGGGCGGCCTGACGATCGCCTCGGTCGAGTCGGCGGCGCGGCCGCCGACCGGCCCCCGGCTCGACGGCCTGCCGATCGCGTTCGACGCCGCCGGCGGGCTGCTGGCCGCGCCGCCCCCGGCGCCCATGTGGCGCCGCGTCGAGGTCGACCTCGTCGGGGCCGCCGCGGCGCGGCCGCGGGGTGAGGGCCGCCAGGCGGGCATCGTCAGCTTGTTCAAGGGGACGCAGCCGCACTGGCAGACCGGCCTGCCGACGTTTGCGGCCGTCCGCTACCCCGACGCGTGGCCGGGCGTCGACGTCGTCCTGGCGCCCCAGGGCGACGGGCTGGCGCTGCGCGTCGAGGCCGCGCCGGGGGCCGACGCAGTGGTGGCGGCGCTGCGCGTCCGCTGCGACGGCGCGTGCCCCACCGCCGCGCGCGGCCTGGCGGCGCTGGCCGGCGACGGCCGCGCGGCGATCGCCCGCTGGCAGGGCGGCGACCGGCCGTGGGCGGTCGAGGGTGGCGCGGCGATCGATCCGACCGTCGACGGCGATGCCGCGGTGGATCGGTCGGTCGACGGTACTGCCGCGGTCGGTCGGTGGGTCGACCGCGCCGATGCGGCCGCCGACGCGCCGGCGGTGGGCGCGATCGTCCAGGCCGGTTTCTTCGGCTTCCCGGGCGACGACCGCGGGCTCGGGCTCGACGTCGGCCCCGACGGCGCCGCCTACCTCACCGGCCACACGTTTGCCGAGAGCGAGACCGACATCGACGGCTACGTCGTCAAGATCCGGCCCGACGGGTCGGCGATCGACTACGTGGCGATCCTCGGCGGCGACGGCTACGACACGGCGTTCGACGTGGCCGTCGACCGCGCCGGCAACGCCGTGTTCGTCGGCGGGACGGGCAGCCTGGACGACAGCCGGCCGAGCAAGGGCGGGCCGGACCTGACCCACAACGGCGTCCAGGACGCCTGGGTGTGCGCCGTCGACCCGACGGGCCGCGACCTCGCCTTCTGCGGCGTGATCGGCGGCAGCAGCTTCGAGATGGCAGAGGGCGTGGCGATCGACGCCGCCGGCCACGTCTACGTCACCGGCATGACCGGCTCGTCGGCGCTGTCGTTCCCGGCCAAGATCGGACCCGACCTGACCGGCAACGGGATGACCGACTCCTTCGTCACGAAGCTCGCCCTCGACCCGACGAAGCCCGCCGTGCTCGACAACATCGTGTACTCGGGCTACATCGGCGGCAACCGGCACGACTGCTACATCTACGAGCGCAACGGCGACAACTACGTCTCGAGCGGCCACATCGCCGTCGACGCCGCCGGCGCGGCCTACATCAGCGGCCAGACGCAGTCGACCGAGACCACGTTCCCCAACGGCGGCGGCTTCGGCGCGATCCCCGGCGCCGATCAGACCTTCGCCGGCGCCTGGGACGCCTGGATCACCAAGGTGCGCGCCGACGGCAAGGGCTTCGACTACGCCACGTTCTTCGGCGGGGCCAAGGAGGACCTGGCGTTCGGCATGGACGTCGACGCCGTCGGCGCCGCCTACTTCGCGGCCTGGACCGACTCGACCGAGGACACGCTGGAGCCGGTGGGCGGGCCCGACCTCACGTTCAACGGCAACTCCGACGCCATGGCCGGCAAGCTCACCCCTGACGGCCGCGCCTTCGCCTACCTCGGCTACATCGGCGGCGTGAACGGCGATGCCGGCATGGGCGCCAAGGTCGACGCCCACGGCCGGCTGGCGGTCTTCGGCTACACCGAGTCCGACGCGACGACGTTTCCGGTCGCCGTCGGTCCCGACCTCACGCTCAACAGCACCGAGATCAACAAGGGCGACGGCTTCGTGACGTTGCTCGCCGCCGACCCGACCGCGCCCGACGTCGGCGCCAACGTGGTGCTGTCGGGCTACATCGGCGGCAGCGAGTGGGACGAGACCTTCTGGGTCGACTTCGGCCCCGACGGCGCGCTGCACGTCGTCGGCGACACGACGAGCGGCCCCGACACCTTCCCCGACGGCGGCGGCCTCGCCGGCCGTCCGGGCGCGCGCGCCACCGCCGCCGGCGCGTCCGACGCGTTCCACGTGAAGATCGTGATGCCGCCCCCGCCCGACGGCGCGCCGACGCCGCCGGCCACCGCGACGGCTGGTCCGCCGCTCCCGACCGCCTCCGCCCCGGCGGCGACCCCGACCGCCCGACCGTCCGAGGACGGCCCGGCGGCGGGGCGGGCCTTCCTGCCGTGGGCCATGCGGCCCTGACCCGCCGTCGGCGCGGTCGCCGGGCGCGCCAGCCCGGCGACCGCGCTCGGCCCGCTAGCGGCCGGCGATCCCGAGGTAGGTCGCCGGGTCGCGCCCGTCGGTCAGCGGGTAGTCGTTGACGAGGACGACGATCGGTTGGTCGGCGCGGACGACGGCGCTGCCGAACGTGCCGTCGGGGACCTCGGGCAGGCTGCCGGGCCACCAGGTGGCCGCACCGCCGCTGGGGACGACCTGGATGCAGTTCGTGCCGCAGAGGATCGGCCGGCTGTCGTTCGTCCGCTCGTCGGTGGCGGTGAAGTCGATCCGGACGGTGGCGTCGCCGGCGCCCAGGTTCATGACCTGGACGCCGGTCGTCAGGCCGGCGAAGGCGCGGCGGAACAGCGGCAGGTAGACGCGGCTGCTGGCGGCCCGCACCGGCACGGCCCCGTAGGCCGACAACAGCCGGCCACCGTCCGTCTCGTCGAGGACGGTGGCGGCGATCCGCTCCGCCGGGCCGCCGGTCTGGAGCCGCGCCGTGCCGAAGCAGCCGGCCGGCACGTCGTGGCCGCCGCCGGGGGCCTGGTCGAAGACGTGCCGACCACCCGGCGGCAGGACGATCGACGGCTGGCCGAACGTTCCGCCCCGGCAGGCGGCCGGGGCATCGGGGTGCGCGCTGCCGCGGAAGGTGAGCGCGACGGTGGCCGGCACGTCGGACGGGTTCGCGACGCTGATCCGCGTCGACAGCGACTGGCGCCCGCCGAAGACGCGCTGGGCGCTGCGGAACAACGGCACGACGAGGTCGCTCGCCGCGGCCGCGTCCGCCACGGCGGCGTCGGCGAACGCCACCCGCGGGCCGTCGGCGCGTCGGCCCGACAGGCTGTGGGCCGCGACGGCGATCGGGCCGCTGGCGTCGAGCCGGGCCCAGCCCTCGAAGGCGCCGAAGGGCTGGAGCGCCAGCTCCTGGGCGGCGAACAGATGGCGGGCGCCAAACGGCGCGACGTCGAAGCCGAGCCGCGCCAGCGGCGTCGGCGCGGCGCCGGCGTAGATCGTCAGGGCGACGGTGGCCGTGACGCCGCCGACGCTCTGGACGCTGAGCAGCGACGAGCGGCCGCCGCGCCGGCGCTCGAAGAGCGGCACCGCCAGGCGCGTCGCCGCCTCGGCGTCGGTGTAGATCGCGGCCCCGCCCGTCGAGCGCCAGTCCGTCCGGACGATCGCCCCGACCGGGCCGGTGCTGCGCACGACCAGGCTGTAGAGGCCGGCCGGGAGGCCGTGACGGGCGCCGAACGTCGGCAGGTAGAGGTTGGGCGCCGCACCCGGCGCCGCCGTCTCCGACACCCGATGCTGGACGCGGCCCGTCTCGTCGACGAGGTCGACCTCGATGGCGGCGGGTTGGACCGGGTCCAGGTTCTGGATCTGGACTCCGGTGGCCACCTCTTCACCCTCGCCTTCGGGCGCGTTGGCCGCGAACGGCAGTCCGGTGCGGAAACCGGCGGTGGCGGTCGGCTCGGGCGTGTCGTCGGGCGGCTCGGTGGCAGTGGCGGTGCCCGTCGCGGCGGACGTGGCGGTGGCCGTGGCCGACGGCGTCGCAGCGGAGGGTGCCGTGGGGGACGGCGTCGGCGTGTCCGGCCCGTCCGGCGTGGCCGTTGGCGTGACCGGGCCGCTGGCCGTGGCCGTCGCGGTGGGCGACGTCACCGGGACGGTCGCGGCCACCGTCGGCGTGGGCGTGACGCCGGGCGTCGCCGTCACCGTGGCCGTGGCGGTGACGGTCGGCGTGGCGCCCAGGGTCGGCGTCGCGGTGACCACCAGCGTCGGGGTGACCACGGGTGTCGCGGTGACGGCCGGCGTCGCGGTGATCGGCGGCGTCGCGGTGGCCGCCGCCGTGGCCGTGATCGGCGGCGTCATCGTGATCGCCGGCGTGGCCGTGATCGGCGCGGTGGTGGCGGTGACCGTGGCGGTCGCGGTGACGACGCCGGCGACGCCGGCCGCTGACCGCGGCGCGGAGCGGTCGCCGGACGCCCGCGGGCCGGCGACCAGCGCGGCGCCGGCGGCGGCCAGCGCCAACGCGGCGATGGCGGCGGAGGCGTGGGGACGGGGGGATGGGCGCATCGACAGGTCCTCCTCGGTGGCGCGATGAAGCGGCGGGGAGCCGGAGCCCGGCTGGCGCGCGGCCATCGCCGGCCCGCCGGTCGCCTGGTGGCGCCGGCGCTCCGACGCGGCGCTGGGCGCGGCGCTCGGCGCGGCGCTCGGCGCGGCAGCGTCAACCTTGGGCGCACGGAACGGGACGCACGAGCGTGGCCGAAGGGTGCGGCGATCGGCTTGACACCCCCCCGACCCGCACCTACGCTGTCGCGCCGCACCGCGCCCCGGCGCGGCCGACCCCAGGAGCCCTGGTGAGCGATCCGTTGCCCGACGCCGGCGACATCACGACCGAGATCGCGCTCGAGCAGCGCGCCCTCGACGCGATGTACGCGCGCCTCGACGCACTGCGCGAGGCGATCCGCACCCGGCGGGCGATCGCGCTGCGGGCCGAGACCGGCGACAGCCCGACCGCGCTCGCCGAGCGCGACGCCCGCATCACCCACGACGAGCGCCAGCTGGCGTCGCTCGAGCGCGTCGACGACCGGCTGTGCTTCGGGCGGATCGACCTGCGCGACGGCAGCCGGCACTACATCGGCCGCATCGGGCTGGCCGACGAAGACAACGAACCGCTGCTCGTCGATTGGCGCGCGCCGGCGGCGGCCGCGTTCTACCAGGCCACCGCTGCCGTACCGGGCGACGTCGTGCGCCGTCGCCACCTCACGACCCACGGCCGGCGCATCGTGGCCGTCGAGGACGAGGTGCTCGACCTGGCGGCGATCGACGCCGGCGAGCGGCGCCATCTGGTGGGCGAAGGCGCGCTCATGGCGGCCGTCCAGGCGCCGCGCACCGGGCGGATGGGCGACATCGTGGCCACGATCCAGGCCGAGCAGGACCGCATCATCCGCGCCGACCGCCGCGGCGTGCTCGTGGTCCAAGGCGGGCCGGGCACCGGCAAGACGGTCGTCGCCCTGCACCGCACGGCCTACCTGCTCTACACCCACCGCGACAAGCTGGCCCACAGCGGCGTCCTGGTGGTCGGCCCCAGCCCGGTCTTCCTGCGCTACATCGAGCGCGTCCTGCCGTCGCTGGGCGAGACCGGGGTGGTGATGCGCACGCCGGGGACGCTGTTCCCGGGCGTCAGGACCGAGCGCGACGACGCGCCGGACGTCGCCCGCGTCAAGGGCGACCTGCGGATGGTCGAGGTCCTGCGGCGCGCCATCCGCCGCCACCAGCGGGTGCCGGACGCGACGCTCGAGCTGGTGGTCCACGGCACGACGATCGCCGTCGCGCCCGAGGCATTCCGCGCCGCGCGCCGCCGGGCGCGCGACAGCGGCGCGCCCCACAACGCCGCGCGTCCGGTCTTCGTCCGCCATCTCTACGACCACCTCGTCGGCCTGCTGGCGGGTCCGCTGGCCCCCGGCGAGCGGATCGACGCCGAGGCCCGCGCCGACCTGCTCGACGACCTGCTGACCAGCGAAGACGTGCGCGAGGCCGTCCGCCAGGCGTGGCCGCCGCTCGCAGCCCAGGACGTCGTCGGCGCGCTGCTGACGGACGCCGACCTCTTGGAGCAGGCCGGCCGCGACCTCGCGGCCGCCGAGCGCCGCGGGCTGTGGCGCGACCCGGCCGACGCCGACCGCTGGACGGTCGCCGACGTCCCGCTGCTGGACGAGGCGGCCGAGCTGCTCGGCGTCGACGAGTCGGCCGTGCGCGCCGCCGCCCGCCAGGCCGCGGCGCAGCGGGCCGCCGACGTCGAGTACGCCCGCAACGCGCTGCAGCTGACGGGCGGCTACGCCGCGGCGCTGGTGTCGGCCGAGGCGCTGGCCGAGCGCTTCGGCGAGCGCGGCGACGACCGGACGGTCGCCGAGCGGGCCGGCCACGACCGCGGCTGGGCGTTCGGCCACGTCGTCGTCGACGAGGCCCAGGAGCTGTCGCCGATGGCCTGGCGGCTGATCGTGCGCCGCTGCCCGTCGCGCTCGATGACGCTCGTAGGTGACATCGCCCAGACCGGCTCGGCCGCCGGCGCCGACGCCTGGGCCGACGTCGTGGCGCCCTACGCCGCCGACCGCTGGCGGCTGGCCGAGCTGACGATGAACTACCGCACCCCGGCCGCGGTGATGGACGTCGCCGCGGCCGTCGTGCGCGCCGCGGGCATCGCCGTCTCGCCGCCGACGTCGGTGCGCCCGGGCGAGCCGCCGGCGTTCGTCCGGCTCGGCGCAGCCGACGAGCGCGGCCCGGTCGACGCCGCGGGCGCCGGCGCCCCGGGTGCCGACGACGCCCTGGCGGCGCTCGTCGACGTGGTGCGCGCGGAGCACGCCGCGCTGGGCGGCGGCCGGATGGCGGTGATCGCCCCGTCGGCCGGCCCGTTCGCGGCCGAGCCGTTGGCGGCGCGCCTGGCGGCCGCGCTGCCGCCCGACGCCGTGGGCCACGGCGCCGATGCGATCGACGCGCCGGTGGCGGTCCTCGACCCGCGCCACAGCAAGGGCCTCGAGGTGGACGTCGCCGTCGTCGTCGCGCCGTCCGCCATCGCCGCTGCGCCGCCGCGCGGGGTCAACGACCTCTACGTGGCCTTGACGCGCCCGACCCGGCGGCTCGTGGTGGCCTACGCCGCGCCGCTGCCGGCCGGGCTGGCGGAGGCGGCGGGCGCTGCGGGGGCCGAGCGCGCGGCGGAGGTGCGGGACTAGGCCGCCGGCGGTCGGTCGGCCGAGCCGGTGGGCGCCGCTCGCGACAGCGCGTCCGAAGGCGCCCGCTCGAGAGCCGGCCGCGTCGCGGGATCGAGCCAGCAGGCGACGAGACCGCACAGCCCGACGCCGACGATGTTGCCCACCCCGTGCCAGCGCACCATCGCCGGGATGGTCGGCGCCCACAGCCCGGCCGCGCGCGCGGCGTAGGCGGCCGCCAGGCCGATCGTGGCCAGCAGCGTCACGCCGACGGCCGCCCGCAGCGCGCGGACGACGGCCGGGGCCGTCGCGCCCGCGGAGCCGCTCGCCACCGCCAGGTGGACGGCGGCGACGAGGAGCGCGCCGGCGATCATCGGCAGCGCCAGCACGGCCTCGACGGTCGGCGGCGCGCCGAGCTGGACGGCGGTGATGCCGGCGGCCGTTGCCGGCACGCCGGCCAGGGCGAGCACGGCCGCCGCGTCGGCCAGGCGCGACGGGTAGGCGCGGGCTACGGCGGCGGCGATCACCGGCACGACGACGCCGGCGACGTGGAAGTGGATCGCCGTCAGCCGGACGATCGGCGGCGCGAAGCCCAGCGGCGCCCAGCCGCTGCGATCGATCACCGCCCAGACAGCCGCCGCCAGCCAGAGCGCGAGCGCGCCGCGCATCACCCACGGCAGCAGCGCGCCAGGCGCACGCGCGGCGCCGACGATGGAGCGAGCGCCGTGCGGCGCGGACGTCGTCCGGTCCGCGCTGTCCGCCCAGTGCCCGGCGATGGCCGACGACGCCACGACGGCGACGAGCACGGCGTAGCCGACGCGGATCGCCACGGTCGACCACGCCGGCGGCAGGCCAAGGCGCCACAGCGCCGAGAGCGCGACGACGACCGCCGGCAGCATGACGATCGTCGCCGTCCAACGCACCTCGCCCGCGCCCTCGACGTCGGCGCCCGCCACCGCCAGCGGGAGCGCCAGCGTCACCACCAGCGCCATGCCCGCCGCCAGCAGCGCCGTCAACCAGGTCGAGAGCGTGTCGCCGCGCGGTATGTCGAACGCGGTGTGCGACGCGACGAGCGGCAGCCCGGCCCAGGCGCCGCGCCACAGCACCGCCCGCGCGCCGTAGGCCCCCGCCCACCACACCGCGGCGTCGCCCGGCATTCGGCCTGCCGTCCGTCGCGTCGCCCGGCCCGTCATGCCGGGCTCCGACCCAACGTCGCGCGCAGCCGCGCCGCCGACGCCGGGGCGAAGCGGCGTTGCAGCCAGCGCGTCACCGGACCGCCGAGGCGCGCGGCGGGGTGGTGCGGCCGCGAGAACGCCGCGATGTCATACCAGACGGCGCCGTCGGCGGCGAGCTCGACGGCGAAGCGCTCCTCACCGCGCTCGGCGTGGGCGGCCATCGTGCCGTAGCCGAAGGCCGTCCGCCGCCCGCCGTCCGGCAGGGCGACGTCGTCGTCGACGTAGACGATCCGCCAGGCGTTGACCCAGACGGTGCCGAAGACCGCGACGATCATCGCGCCGCGCGCCCCGACCACGGGCATCGCCGTCGTCGTCACCGGCCGGACCCAGCCGATGTCGAGCGGCTCGAACGCCCACAGCGCGGCGCGGGCGGCGGCGTAGACGGCCGGCCCGTCGCCGAGACGGACGCGGTGATGGTCGACGTTCCAGCCCGCCGGCACGCCGGCCAGCCGGCCGCCGACCGCGGCGCGGGTGGCGCCGGCGGCCGGGTAGGGCGGGGGGTCGTCGGGCTGGGCCGCCAGCCAGGCGCGGATGGCGTCGCCGGTCGGGCAGCGCAATCGGATGAGCGGGGCGCGCATGGCGGACGACTCCGGATCCTCGATGGCGCGGCGGCGCACGGTGCATCGGCCGGCCCGCGGCGCCCATGGCACCGCAGGCCCAGTGTAGCCGACGCCGGGCCGTCGCCGCGTCGCCGCGGCGACGTTGCCCGCCCGATCCGCGCGCCGTTCGGGTCCGCATCGGCCGACGATGCAGGCGGTAGGGTCGTGTTCGCCGCCCTCACCGCGACGCCACGTACGCCACCAGCGCGTCCCGCTCGGACCGCGTCATCGCCCGAAACCGCTCCTTCGCCCCCTCCGCCTCCCCCCCGTGCCACAGGATCGCCTCCGCGATCCCCCGCGCCCGCCCGTCGTGGAGCAGCCGGTCGTGGCCGTTCACCGTCGGGATCAGGCCGACGCCCCACAGCGGCGGCGTGCGCCACTCCACGCCCGTCGCGTCGTGCTCCGGGCGATCGTCGGCGAGCCCTGCGCCCATGTCGTGCAGCAGGAGGTCCGTGTACGGGGCGATCGCCTGGTCAGCCAAGGCGTCGACGGCCACGGCGGCGCGCGGGCCGGTGCGCAGCCGGGGGACGTGGCACGCGTCGCAGCGCGCCGCCGCGAACAGCGCCGCACCGGCCGCCACCGTCGGGCTCGTGGCGCCGCGGGCGGACGGGACGGCCAGGGTCCGGCTGTAGTGGACGATGCGCGCGAGCCGGTCGACGTCGAGCTCGGGCGAGCCGCCGGTCGGAGCCGCGGCGCAGGCCACCTGGGCGGCGGGGCAGTTCTCAACGGGCTGCGGCGCCGAGGTGATGCCGATGTCGGCGAGGAACGCGGCCACCGTCTGGTCCTCGATCGTGGCCTGGCCGGCCTTCCAGCCGAAGCGCCCGAGCCGCCGCCCGTCATCGTCGACGACCCAGTTGGGCCGCCCCGAGATGCCGTCACCGTCCGCGTCGTCGGGGTCGGCGCGGCCGACGATGTCGGCCTCCGGCACGGCCTCGAGCAGGCCGAGCCCGAACACGGCCGGCGCGATGCGCGGCGAGATCGCCAGCCGCGGCGAACGGCCGTGTGCCCCGCCAACGGTCGCGGCATCGCCCGCGTTCCCGATCGGCCCGAACGCCAGGTGGGCGAACGAGACGCGCGGCTGCCACAGGTTGTAGGGCGTGCCGTCCGCGTAGGCACCCGCGACCGCCTGCCAGCCGACGACGACGTCGCCCTCCGGCGGCACGCCGCGGATGGCGCGGTCCTGGAGCTGGTCGCCGTACGCCGGGTGCGGCCCGTGCCGGCCGGCGGCGTCGACGACGCTCAGCCGGACGAGCAGCCCGATCCGGTCGGGGTCGCCAGGCGACGGCGGCGCGGCGCGGCCGTCCCTGACGTGGCAGCCGGCGCAGCTGGTGGCGTTGAACGTCGGCCCGAGCCCGTCGCGGCCGCTCGTCGACGACGGCGCCGTCACCCACGGATCGTGGAAGAACGCGTTGCCGATGGCGAACGCCCGGCGCTCGTCGCTCGACAAGCCGGGCAGCGGAAGGGAGAACGCGTTCGGCGACGTGTCGGCGACGGTAACGCCCGGCCGCCCGGCGGCCGGCGGAGGCGTCGACGGCGTCGGCGGCGCGGCGAGCGGCGACAGCACGGGCGGCGACGGCGCGGGCGTGCGGCGGTCGGCGCGGCGCGGCGCGCAGGCCGCGAGGGCCGCTGCGACGCCGACGCCGACGACGACGATCCGCGCCGCCCGCGCCGCTCGACGGCTAACCTGCATCCGCCGTCGCCAGCCCGCGCCCGACGGCCGCCGCGCCGCCGGCCAGGCACGGCGCCCGCAGCGCGTGCCGCGCGGCGCGGCGCACCTGGATCCGCGACATGTTCGCCCCTCGTCCGGTCGGGTCGGTGCCGGCGAGGATATCGGGCCGCCGCTGGCGCGTCCAGGTCTGCCGCTGGCCTCGGTTCGCGCGCCGGCTTCGCGCCGCGCCTACCGCGGTCGCGCGGCCGCCGTCGGCTGCGGCGCGCGCGGCCCAGTCGTGGCGCTGCGGCCCGTCAGCGCGCGGTCAGCGCGACCAGTCGATCCCAGAGCGCCGCCCGCACGGCCGGGTCGCGGGCCTGCATCGGCAGCCGGGCCAGGCGATCGCCCTTGAGCCAGGCGCCGCTCGGCACGTCGGGTCCCAGCGCCCTGACGTAGCGCGCCGCGGCCGTCGCCGGCCGGTCGGCGGCGAACGTCAGCCGGGTCACGAAGCGGTAGAGCGACCACGTCGTGCCCTGGACGGTGCGGCCGAGGCGGGTGGACGGCACGCTGCCCGGGTGGACCGCGACGGCGCCGATGCCGTCGCCCGCCCAGCGCCCGCTCATCTCGGCGGTGACCATGAGCAGCGCCAGGTTGGCCCGGACGTAGCTTGACCAGAGCGTGTGCCGCGGCGGGTCGGCCAACTCGTCGACGACGAGCGTCGCGCGGTCGGGCACGCCGGCCACGGCGTGGACGACGCGGCCGCCGCCGCGCGCCAGCAGCGGCCGCAGCGCATGGGACAGCGCGAACGGGGCGACGACATGGAGCGCGAACGTCGCCTCGATGCCGTCGGCGCTGTTGTGGCGCAGCCGGAAGACGCCGCCGGCGCTGTGGATCACGGCGTCCAACCGCTCGGTCCGCGCGGCGACGGCGTCGGCCAGGCGGTCGATCTCGACGAGCGACAGCAGCTCGGTGGCCAGGAACTCGGCCCGCCCGCCGGCGCGGCCGATGTCGGCCGCCACGGCGTCGCCGCGGGCGCGGTCGCGGCCGGCCAGCAGCACCCGCGCGCCCGCGGCGGCCAGCTGGACGGCGGCGGCGGCGCCGATGCCGGACGAGCCGCCGGTGATGAGGATCGTGGCGTCGGGCGGGAGGGGCATGCGGCACACCTTGCGTTGCCGTAGGCGACGGACAGCGGCGGACGATGGCGGTCGACTAGGGTCGATGACGGTCGATTCGTCGATTCGGGCGGCCCCGACGCCGGGCGCCGGACGCGCCGCGGTCGGGCGTCGCTCGGCGACGCCGCCGCTGGTCGCCCCATGGTGGCCCAGGTCGCCGCCGCCGTCGAGCGGCGCCGCTTGGCGCCCGCCCCGCCGCGGCGCTACCGTTCCCCACCCGTCCCGATCCCACCTGCCCCCGAGCGCCCATGCCCACCCTCGTCGTCGGACCCGACCGGATCGACTGGACGCTGCGCGTCAGCGACCGCGCCCGCCGGATGCGGATCATCGTGCGCCCCGCGGGCGTCGAGGTCGTCGTCCCCGCCGGCGCGCCGCTGCACGGTCCGCGCAGCGCCCACGCGTTCGTGGCCGCCAAGGCCGAGTGGCTGCGCCGGGCGGTGCGCGAGGTCGCCGACCGCGCCGCCGCCGCCGCCGCCGCGCCGCCTGCGGCCGCCTGCGTCGACGGCGCGCTCGTCTGGTGGCGCGGCGAGCCGCACCACCTGGCGATCGCGCCGGCCGACGACTGGGCCGCCGCGATCGACCACGACGTCCCGCGCCGGCGGATCACCGTGGCCCTCGGCCGCAGCGGCGACGCGGCGGCCCTCGAGCCCGCCGTCCGCACGGCGCTCGCCGCCTGGCTCGGCGAAGCCACGCTCGCCGACGCCCGCCGGTGGTCCGACCACTACGGCGCCCGCCTGGGCCGCTCCGCCGCCGACGTGCGGCTGACCTCGGCGCGGCGGCGCTGGGGCTCGTGCGCGCCGGGCGGCGTCGTGCGGGTCCATTGGCGGCTGGCGCAGGCGCCGGCGGTCGCGCTGTCCTATGTCGTGGCCCACGAGATCGCGCACCTGGCGGTGCCCAACCACTCGCCCCGCTTCTGGGACACCGTCGAGCGCATCATGCCGGGCCACGCCGCGGCGCGCGCGGCGCTGCGCGAGTGGGAGCGGGCGATGGGCGCGGCGGGGTGGCTGCCGTAGCGGCGGAGGACGCGGCGTCCGCTACAGCGGGATGTTCCCGTGCTTCTTCGGCGGGTTCGTGTCGCGCTTGTTCTGGAGCATCTCGAGGGCGCTGATCAGGCGCTGACGCGTCTCGCGCGGCTCGATGATGTCGTCGATGTAGCCCCAGCTGGCGGCGACGTAGGGGTTGGCGAACTTGGCCCGATAGTCGGCCACGAGCTCGGCCTTGCGCGCCACCGGGTCGGCGGCCTCGGCCAGCTCGCGGCGGAAGATGATGTTCACGGCGCCCTCGGGCCCCATGACGGCGATTTCGGCCGTCGGCCAGGCGTAGTTGATGTCGCCGCGCAGGTGTTTGGAGCTCATCACGTCGTAGGCGCCGCCATAGGCCTTGCGGGTGATGACGGTGATCT
>CAZYVI010000033.1:0-17715 GCA_964651245.1 uncultured Anaerolineales bacterium
CCAGGTCCAAGTTCGACCGCTTTTACCCAGCGAAGTCATAGTGGTCATGTACTAGGAACTCGTACCAGTACCCATTCGCTCCTTCTACATCCTCGGAAAACTTCTCTGAACATCGTCCGCCTTCGTACGCATACGTGTGGCTTGATACGGGCGTTGCGTTGTCATACACTTGGCGCAGGCGCACCGGTATGCGCCGGTGCTCGCGCAGTTTGCGCTCGTATGGGTTCCAGCATGTCACTGGTGTTGGTGCCGTGAACGTGTACTCGACCTTCGCGCCATACCCATTGTCAAAGCTCTTGAGCGGTAACCAGTTGATTGAGCTACTGGCAACGTGATAATCGAGATCATACGCCGGTAGCGATTGCTTTGCCGTCGGGGCGGGTGTACTTGTGCTTGGCAGTGCCGTGGCGGGAGTGAGTGTGCCGGTCGGCGTCGCGCTCGGCGCGGGTGGTGTTTGCGGTATGTCCCCGTCGGATAGTGTCACCTTGTCTAGCAAGGCGCGATCATACGAGAAGCCTCCTGCGCTCTTCGTATGGTAGTTGTATTCGAGATTGTAGGTGCGAAGCGTTGCCCATGCCGGCGTTGGAGTTCCACCCGCTTCTGAGTACACATTCTGCTTGATCTTGACCTCGATGCGATCAATGAGATATCCACTCATATAGCCCGGCGGGTTTTCGGCTTCCAATTGCGTACCGAAGCGCCAGTGTTCCCAGTCAGGGGTTGATGTCGGTTTCGGCGTGGCTGTATCCTGCGGTGTGAGTGTTGTGGCTGGGCTGGGATTTGGTGTTGCTTTCTTGTCCACCGCTTTGTTGATCGACAGGATGTTGTCTCGTCGCGGATACGACTGGGGGACAACCACAACCTTGGCGCGATGTTGCGAGACATCCGATCCGCCCCAGGTTATTTCGGCGAGTGTGACGGCGGCATCGTATTGCCCTTCTCTTGGATATTGTTCTCCCTGGTTGTACGGATCGCTGAAGCTTTCTTTTCGATAACGGAAACGAATCACGTTTCCGTGAACATCGGTGATCTTGGTTACAAACCATCGTGCTGGCAGTACATTGGTATCCACTTCCGGGCCGCCGTTAATCATGAATTGCACGGCGCTATAGTCGTCTTGATTGACAGGCATGCAATCGTGCTCAGCCGTCAGCTTGGTGTTGTCACGGCCACCGAACTCATAGTGTGTCCCGTCTTTTGTGATGACCTCCCAACGAGACTCCTGATAGTACGGGTCATAGCCTCACAGGTTGACGCTTCTCGCTCCAAGCGCCCATCGCCGGTTCCCTCCACTCTCCAACGCGCCGCTGCTGCTGCCGCCAGCACAACAGTCGTGTACTCTGTCGGCGGAAGAAGCGTCAACCTGTGAGCCGCACGGCCTCAACAAACAGTTGACTAAACACACGGGAAATGATAGCTGCCATGTTGACTGATGCAACCGACCCCTCCGGAGGTGGCGCGGCGCGGATGATCCACGATGTCGTCGCCGCCGAGCTGCAGGGGGCGCGGCCGGTAATGGACAAGCGGCTCCAGGAGTCGCTGGCGTGGGCTGTTGCCGGCGCGATGCTCTCTCACTCCGCGTCGCTGCCGCGCATCGCCTTGGCGTTCCCCGGTGCCGCGAACGCCGCGTCCCGTTTGCGCCGGATGATCCGGCTCCTGGACGGCGTCTACTGGCCCAGCGGCGTCTACATGCGCTTGCTGGAGCCGCATCTGGCCGCGTGGCACAAGCGCCACGCGTTCGTCATCGCTGATACCACCAGCCTCTCGGGAAGACTGTGGTTCGTGCGGATCGCCCTGCGCTATCGTCGCCATGCGATCCCCCTCGCGTGGCGCATCCACGAGGTTGGCGGAGCCACGATCGCATTCTCGTCGCTGGAGCCCCTCTTGGACTGCGTGGCCAACCTCCTGCCGAGCGGATGCTGCCCAACCCTCGTGGCAGATCGCGGCTTCCTCTGCGGCCGGCTTGTGACGTGGTGCCATCGGCACGGCTGGGACTTCCTCCTGCGCGCCAAGCGCAGCACGGGCTTCCGCTGGGCATCCGACGCCACGACGCCGATCTACACGCTCCGCGAGGTCAGCGCCACCCCTCGCGGGCTCGCCGCCATCCACGATGCATTGCTCAGCGGACGTGTCGAGTGCCCGCTCCACTTCCTGTTGGCATGGCCTGCCGCGCCGCGCAGCGATCCCTTGTTCATCGCCTGCAGTCAACCGCCGTCGGCGCGCACGCCGCTCGACTACCTCTCCCAGATCGCCATCGAGCATGCCTTTCGCGACGACAAGACCGCCGGCTTCCGCCTCGAGTCCAACCGCCTGCTCGACCCGCGGCGCCTCGACGCCTTGCTGCTGATCCTCGGCTGGGCCACGGTCCACCTCGTCTCGATCGGCGACCGCGTCGTACCCATCGAGCGTCGCCTGAGCCGCGTTCAGGCCGGCAGCCGCTGCCTTCAGCGCGCCGTCTGGCACGGCGGCATCGGCGACCACCTGTCGATTGATCTACGCCCGGACCGGCCACCACGCCACTGGCATGACGAAGCCTTCCTCGACCGGCGCCTCGCGCGCCTCGGCCTCGGCGGTTCAGCGACGACCGACCCCGGCGGCGGCGCCTGATGGCACCATCACACTGCCCCTTCTCTCCCCCGTCCCCGGTCGCTCGTCACACCGTCGCCTTCCGACGCCCCGAGCGTGGCCTGAGTTGCCCCCACCCCCTCCCCCCGCTATCCTTCCCCCACGCCGCACAGGCGCCCCCGGGGATGTTATGGATTCGACGGGGAGGGCTGGCGGCGGATTGCGTGCCGAGCTTGGCTCAAGCTCGTTAAACAGGGCCACAACACAGAAGCCGAGCCCAAGCTCGCTCTCGCCGCCTAAAGCGGCGATGCCCGCCCGGCATCTCGTCGATGTGCCGGCGTCGGGTATCATGCAGTCGACGTGCCGTCGTCCCCATGCCGATAAGGGCGGCGAAAGACCATCGGCTGGTACGGCCCGGGCGCTCCGCCAGGTGAGGTTGGTCCGTACGAGATACAGGTGACCTGGAGACGCACGTGGTATATCCGTCGTCGAACTTTTCGGACGCCGGTTCGATTCCGGCCATCTCCAACAAGCGCGGGGGGCACACGATGCCCCCCGCGCTTTCGTTGTGCCTTGCCTGAACCGCGCGAGCGCCGGTGCCGACTCGCCGCCGATCGACCATTGCCGCGCAGCCGTCAGCTCGCGTCGCCGTCGTCCAGCGCCTGCCGGACCCGCGCGAACACGTCATCCACCGTACCTAGCCCCTCGATCGTCGCCAGCTTGCCCTGGACGCGGTAGTGGGCGATCACCGGCTCGGTGTCGCGCCGGAACGCCGCCAGGCGCGTGCGGATCGCGTCGGGGTTGTCGTCGGAGCGGCCGCGGCCGGCCATCCGCGCCACCACCTCCGCCTCCGGCACGTCGATGAACACCGCCGTCCGCACCGCCCCCAGCCCCGTCTCGGCCAGGAGCGCATCGAGCGCCTCGGCTTGGGCCACCGTGCGCGGGAAGCCGTCGAAGAGCACCCGGCCCTGGGACTGGATGTCGGGCCGCGCCAGGCGGTCGGCGATCATCCCAATCGTCACCTCGTCGGGCACCAGCGCGCCCGCGTCCATGTACTGCCGCGCCAGCTGGCCCAGCTCGGTGCCGCGGCCCAGGTGGTCGCGGAACAGGTCGCCGGAGCTCACATGGACCAGGTCGAGCGCCGCGACCAGGCGCTCGGACTGCGTGCCCTTGCCGGAACCGGGCGCGCCCAAGAGGATCACGATCATCGTCAGGGCCTTCGCGTGGGGTGGGTGGCCGCCGCCGTGGGCGGTCGTCGTGGTCGCAGGGGCCGCCGCAGTCGCCGTGGCCGCGGCCGATTGTAGTACAGCCATCGCAGCGGCCACCGGCCACGTCCGGCCCGCGCCCCGTTACCCGTCCTCCGCCAGCCGCCGCAGCTCGTAGAGCGCCGCCAGCGCCTCGCGCGGGCTCAGCGTGTCGGGGTCGAGCGCCCGCAGCACCGCCAGAACCGGCGACGGCGTCGGCTCGGGCGCCGGTGCGAACAGCGCCAGTTGCGCCGCCGCGTGCGGCGGCACCCCGCGCATCGCCGCCGCCTGGAGCGGCACCGCCCCGCCCGCCTCGAACTCGGCCAACAGCGCCCAGGCCCGCCGCACCACCGCCGCCGGCAGACCGGCCAGCTCGGCCACATGGACGCCGTAGGAGCGATCCGCCGCGCCCTCGACCAGCCGGTGCAGGAACACCACCTTCCCGTCGGCCTCCGCCACCGCCATGCTGGCGTTGCGCAGCCGCGGCAGCCGCCCGGCCAGCGCCGTCAGCTCGTGGTAGTGCGTCGCGAACAGCGTGCGCGCGCCCAGGCGCGCATCGTCGTGCAGCTGCTCGAGCACCGCCCAGGCGATCGCGATGCCGTCGTAGGTGCTCGTGCCGCGGCCCAGCTCGTCGAGGACGATCAGGCTGCGCGGCGTCGCGTGGTGGAGCAGGTTGGCCGTCTCGACCATCTCGACCATGAACGTGCTCTGGCCCGCCGCCAGCTCGTCCTGGGCGCCGATGCGGGTGAAGATCCGGTCGACCAGCCCCAGCCGCGCCGCGGCGGCCGGCACGAAGCTGCCTGCCTGCGCCAGCACCGCGATCAAGGCCGCCGACCGCCCGATCGTGCTCTTGCCGGCCATGTTCGGCCCCGTGAGCAGCATCATCCCGCCCTCGCCGAGCACCACGTCGTTGGGCACGAACGGCGCCTCGCCGCCGCGCCGCTCGACCACCGGGTGGCGCGCCGCGCGCAGCTCGAGCGAACGGCTGTCGTCGAGCACCGGCCGGACGTAGTCGTGCGCGCTCGCCACGTCGGCCAGGCCCAGCAGGCAGTCGATCTCACCCAGCTCGCGCGCCGCCGCCAGCAGCAACGGCGCCGCCGCCGCCACCGAGGCCACCAGGTCGCGGTACACGGCGCGCTCCAGGGCGCGGATCTGCTCCTCGGCGCCCAGCACCTCGGCCTCGCGCGCGCGCAGCTCAGGCGTCACGTAGCGTTCGACGTCGGCCAACGTCTGGCGCCGCTCGTAGTCGGCCGGCGCCGCGTCGGCCAGGGCCCGCGGCAGCTCGATGTAGGTGCCGAAGACCTTGTTGCTGCCCACCTTGAGCTTCTTCAAGCCCGTGCGCGCCCGCTCCCGCGCCTCGAGGCCGTCGATCCACGCCCGCGCGCCGGCGATGCCCTCGTGCACCGCATCGAGCGCCGGCGCCGCCCCCGGCCGGATCAGCGCGCCCGCCCCGGCCACCGCCGGCGGCTCGTCGACGAGCGTGGCGGCGATGCGCTCCGCCACCGCCGCCACATCCTGTCGGCACCGCCCGCCCAGCGCCGCCGCCGCGTCGCCGCCCGCCGCGTCCACCGCGGCCGCGACCGCCCCCACCGCGCGCACCGCGCGCGCCAAGGCCAGGAGCTCGCGCGGCGCGCTGTAGCCGGCGACGGCGCGGTTCGTCAGGCGCTCGAGGTCCGGCGCGCCCGAGAGCGCCGCGCCCAGCGCGCGCCGCGCGGCGGCGTCGGCCACCAGCGCCGCGACGGCGTCATGGCGCGCGGCGATGCGGGCGCGATCCAGCAGCGGCCGCGCCAGCCACTGCGCCAGCGTTCGGGCGCCGGCGGCGGTGCGGGTGCCGTCGACCACCGACAGCAGCGTCCCGGAGCGCGTCTCGCCGCGCAGCGTGACGCCGATCTCGAGGTTGCGCCGGGTCGCGGCGTCGAGGACCATAAAGTCGGCGGTGGCGTACGTCGCCAGCCCGGTGACCTGCGCCAGCCGGCCGCGCTGGGCCAGGGCGGCGTAGTTCAGCGCCGCGCCGGCGGCCGCCGCGGCGAGCGGGCGGTCCTCGCAGCCGTAGGCGCGCAAGGACGCGGCGCCGAAGTGCTCTCGCAGCACCCGCCGCGCGTTGGCCGCCTCGAACGCCCAGTGGGCGTGGCCATGGACCACCGTCGCCAGCCCGGCCAGCGCCAGGCCGGCGCGCAGCCGCGCGACGAGGGCGTCGTCGGCGTCGGACTGCGGCTCGGGCACGACGAGCTCGGCCGGCCGCAGCCGCACCAGCTCGTCGAGCGCCAGCCGCAGCGCGTCGTCGCCGGTGAAGTCGGTCGTGGCGAACGCGCCGGTCGAGATGTCGAGGTGTGCCAGCCCGACGCCGCCGCGCGGGGCCGCCACAAGCGCCGCCAGGTGGTTCGGCTGCCGCGCGTCCAGCAGCTCGCCCTCGATGAGGGTGCCGGGGGTGACGATGCGCACGACCTCGCGGGCCATGAGCTTGGCGCGGGCGGGCGCGGCGGCGGCGCGGGTCGCCGGCGATGGCGCCGCGTTCGCGCGCGCCGACGGGGCGCCTGCCGCAGCGCCCGCGCCGCCGCGTGCGGTCGCGTCGATCGTCCCGTCCGCGCCGTCCGCGACCTCGACCACCCGGCCCATGCGCGAGCGCTTGTCGGACGCCTCGCTACCCTGCTGCTCGACGAGCGCCACCTTGACGCCGGCGCGCACCAGCTGGGCGATGTAGCTGTCGACGGCGTGGTACGGCACGCCGGCCATGGGAATGCGCTGGTCCTTGCGGACGGGCCGGCTGGTCAGCGTGACGTCGCAGATGGCGGCGAAGCGCTCGGCGTCGTCGTGGAAGGCCTCGTAAAAGTCGCCCAGCCGGAACAGCACCAGGCAGTCGGCGAACTGCGCCTTGATCTGGGACCACTGCCGGAGCATGCTGGAGTCATGCATGGTTCACCGGGCGAGGTGCGGATCAGCGTCGACCTCGGCGGCACGCAGCTGCGCGCGGCGGCGGTCGCGGAGGGCGCGACGATACTATCACACGCCCGCCGCCCCACCCCGCACCGCTCCGCCGAGCACATCGTCGCGGCGGTGTGCGAGGCGGTGCGGGCGGTGAGCGGGGCCGCGCGGGCCGGCCTCGAGACACGGCTTTCCGCGCTGGACGCCGACCGGCCGATCGCCATCGATCCGCGCGTCGTCGTCGCCGTACCGGGTCCGCTCGACGCCGCGGCCGGCCGGATCGGCGCCACCCCCAACCTGGTCGCGCTGCGCGGCTTCGCCCTCGGCCCGGCGCTAAGCGCCGCTCTCGCCCGCCCGGTGCAACTCGTCAACGACGCGGCGGCAGCCGCGCTGGGCGAGGCCCGCCGGGGCGCCGGGCGCGGCTTCGACCCCGTGCTCTACCTGACGATCAGCACCGGCATCGGCGGCGGCGTCGTGATCGGCGGCCGCCCGTACCTGGGCGCCTCGGGCGGCGCCGCCGAGCTCGGCCACCTCATCGTCGACGGCCGCCCCGACGCCCCCCGCTGCGGCGCCGGCCACGCCGGCTGCCTCGAGGCGCTCGCGAGCGGCACGGCCATCGCCCGCGACGCAGCGGCGGCGGGCGTGCCGCCCGGGCCGGGCCGGTCGGCGCCCGACGCGGCCGACGTCTTCGCGGCGGCCCGCGCCGGCAATGCGCCGGCGCAGCGCATCGTCGCCCACACCGCGCGCCGGCTCGGGCTGGGCCTCGCCTCGGCCGTCAACGCCTTCGACCCCGCGATCGTCGTCTTGGGCGGCGGCGTCATGGCCGCGTGGGACGACCTGCAAGCCGTCGTCATGGCGACCGTCGCGGCCCACGCGATGTCGGACGCGTGGCGCGAGGGCGGCGTCGTCGTGGGCACGCTCGGCGACGACGCGGGGCTGGTGGGGGCGGCGGAGATGTGAGTCGAGGCGGGTGGCGGATCGCACGACGGCGCGCTCGATGGAACGCAGGACGGCGCGGCGAGCTTGACCGCACCCGATTCCTCCATCATCATTGCCTCAATGCATGTTGAGCAAGACACCATCCGCCGCGCCGCTGCGTTCGCTGCCCTGGGCGAGCCCGTGCGTCTGGCGATCGTCGAGCACCTCGCCCTGACCGATCGTACGCCGTCGGATCTGGCGGCGGCGATGGGGATCGGCTCGAACCTCTTGGCCCACCACCTCGACGTCCTGGCGGGCGCCGGGCTGGTGGCGCGGCGGCGCTCGGACGCCGACGCGCGCCGCCGTTATGTCGCCCTCGGGCCGGCGGTGCCCCGCGGCGTCGCCGATGTCCCGGCGCCGATCGAGGCGGCGCGCGTCGTCTTCGTCTGTCGCCACAACGCCGCCCGCTCGCCGTTTGCCGCCGCGCTGTGGGCGGCACGGTCGGACGTGCCGGCGACGTCGGCGGGCGCCGCGCCGCGCGGCGCGGTCCATCCCTGGGCGGTCGAGGCGGCCGCCCGCTTCGGCGTCGACCTGCGCTCCCACGTTCCCCAGGGCTACGAGGCCGTATCGGGCGCCGGTCCCACGCTCGTCGTCAGCGTCTGCGACGTGGCCTGGGAGGGCGATCCGCCGCTCGCCGCAGCCCGCCGGCTGCACTGGTCGCTGCCCGACCCGATCGCCCGCGGTGAGTTGGCGGCGTTCGAGGCGGTCTTCGCGGCCCTCGATGCGCGCATCACGCGACTGGCCGCGGTCATTGCCCGGCGGCGTTCGCCGGGCGACGACGACGCCGCGCGCCCGTAGTCACCGTGCTGTACGGCCACCGAACGTACCCGCTCGAGGAGGAGTGAACATGGAACCGCTCGGCGCTGCGCCGTCCGTCGCCACCGCCCACCCGGCCCGCATCGACGACCTGCCGCTCGAGTTCCAGCCGCTGCTGCGCGGCGCCCTGAGCGCGCTCGCAGCCGCCTTCGCTGGCATCTTCGAGCGGCCGACGATCGAGCGCTACCTGGCGGAGTCGTTCGACGAGATCCGCGCCCGGGCCAAGGTGACTGCGTTCCTGCCGCTCTTCGCCGAGCGCTTCGCCCACGACCGGCTGTGGTCGCTGGCGCGCGCCAGCGGGCAGCTGCGCGCCGACGTGCCGGTGGTGCTATTCCTCTGCGTCCACAACGCCGGCCGCTCGCAGATGGCGGCCGCCTGGCTGGACCACCTCGCCCGCGGCCGCGTCAAGGTGATGTCCGGCGGATCGGACCCAGGCGGCGAAGTGAACGCGCGCGCGACGGCGGCCATGGCCGAGCGCGGCATCGACCTGGCGACCCAATTCCCCAAGCCCTGGACGGACGAGATCGTCCGCGCCGCCGATGTGGTGGTGACGATGGGCTGCGGCGACGCCTGCCCGGTGTTCCCCGGCAAGCGCTACGAGGACTGGAGCGTCGCCGACCCGGCGGACGCCGACCTCGACGCCGTGCGCGCCATCCGCGACGACATCGAGCGCCGCGTCCGCCGCCTGCTCGCGTCGCTCGACGTGGGCGCCCCCGCCGGCGCCGCCGACGCCGCGCCGGGAGACGCAGCATGATCGTCCGCCGTGCCGCGGCCGAGGCGATCGGCACGTTCTACCTGGTGTTCATCGGCACCGGCGCGATCCTGGTCGACGACCACCTGAGCGGCGCGATCGGGCCGCTGGGCATCGCGCTGGCGTTCGGCCTCGTCGTCGCGGCCATGGTCCAGGCGACCCGCCACCTGTCGGGCGCCCACCTCAACCCGGCGGTGACGCTGGCGCTGTGGTCGAGCGGCCGCATCGCCGCGCGCCACGTGCCGTCCTACGTCGGCGCGCAGCTCGCCGGCGCGACGGCCGCGTCGCTCGTGCTCGCCGCGGTGCGCACCGAGCTCGGCCCCCGCTCGCTCGGCGTCACGGCGTCGAGCATTGGTACGGCGGGCGGCCTCGGCGTCGAGTTCGTCCTGACGTTCGCCCTGATGTTCGTCATCGTGGCCACCGCCGTCGAGGCCCGCGCCGACGGCGCCCTGGCGCCGCTCGCGATCGGCGCCGTCGTCGCCGTCGATGCCCTCGTCGGCGGCGCGCTGACCGGCGCGTCGATGAACCCGGCCCGGTCGTTCGGCCCGGCGCTCGTCGAAGGTCATTGGACCGACCACTGGATCTACTGGGCGGGCCCCATCGCCGGGGCGCTGGCGGCCGTGGGCGTGCACGCGCTCCTGCGCGGCGGCGATGGCGGCGACGGCGGAGACGGATCACTCGGGTGACGTCGCCGCGCGGCCGCCCGCCCTGCGCGATCGCGCGGCGTGCGCGCAGCGACCGCGCGCCGGCCTCCAGCCCGCCGCGGGTTCCCTCTCGTCTACCGCCCTCCGCACCCCGATT
This sequence comes from uncultured Anaerolineales bacterium, assembly GCA_964651245.1. Lineage (GTDB taxonomy): Bacteria > Chloroflexota > Anaerolineae > Epilineales > Epilineaceae > Avedoeria. The sequence goes on from CAZYVI010000033.1 coordinate 10,078, forward strand.
CGACGTAGGCGGCCACGTTCGACAGGTGCTCGTCGTACGTCTCGGCGAAGACGTGCGTGCCGTCGCAGGCAGGGCTGGCCACGAAGTACATCCAGGGGCCGTCGGCGGGGGTCAGGACGGCCTCGACGGCGGCCAGGCCGGGGCTGGCGATCGGGCCGGGCGGCAGGCCGCCGCGCTGGTAGCTGTTGTAGGGCGAGTCGACCTGCTTGTCGACGTCGTACAGCGGCCGCTTCCACCACGTGCCGGGCGGCGGGTCGCTCTGGAAGCCCAGGGCGTACTGGAGCGTCGGGTCGGCGTTGAGGATGTAGGGCGGCGCGGCGAGGCGGTTGAGGTAGACGCGGGCGATCTGCGGCAGCTCGGCGGCACGCACGCCCTCGCGCTGGACGATCGAGGCCAAGATGACCGCTTCGTGGCCGCTCGCCAGGCCCACGGCGCGGGCCCGGGCGTCCAGATCAGCGCCCACGCGCGCCGCGAACGTCGCCAGCAGCTTGCGCAGCGCCGCCGGTGCGCCGCTCGCGGGCGCGAAGCGGTAGGTGTCGGGGTAGAGGTAGCCCTCCAGCGACGGCACGCCCCGCGCCGCGACGACCGGCGGCACCTCGACCGTGTCGTCGGGCGCCGCGACGAGGGCGAGGAACGCCTCGCGGTCGACGACCCCGGCCGTGGCCAGCGCGTCGGCCACCTCCTCGGCCCGCCAGCCCTCGGGCAGCGTCACCTGGACTTCGGCCGCGCGCGCCACGGCCAGCGCATCGAGGACCTCGGCCGCCGTCATCGCCGCCGAGAGCGCGTGCGACCCGGCCTGGATCCGCCGGTCGGCGCCCGACACCTGGGCCAAGGCCACGAACGCATCGGCGTCGCGCACCAGGCCGATCGCCGCCAGCCGGGCGGCGATGTCGCGCACCGGCTCGCCCGGCTCGACCGTGAACGCCACCTCTCCCGGATCGCCCCCCGGCGCCGCCAGCTCGCTCTCGACCAGCGAGAGGTAGAGTCGCCCGACGGGACCGCGCAGCAGCGCGTCGCCGCCCGCGCGCAGCGCGAGGCCAACCGCCGCCGCCGTCGCGAGCGCGCCGACGCCGACGACGACGGCGCCGAGCCAGCAGCCACCCCTGCGGCGCCGGACCGCGCGCCCGTCGGCGTGCCCCACGTCGTCACCGCCCGCGAGGAACGGCCCGTCACCCCCGTCGCCGCCGGCCTCGGGTCCGCCGGCGCGGTCGCGCCCGGCCGCCGCGGTCCTCGTTGCCTCGTCGCGCGTCGCCGCTTGGTCCATCTCGCCGTCGCTCCCCGCGTGCTCGGTCACCGCCCCGGTGACCCCGTCGCCGCCGCGCGCTGCTCGGCCAACCAGCCCTCCAGCAGCACCGCCGCCGCCGCCGCGTCGAGCGCGCCGCGGTCGGCCGGGCGGCCGTCGCTGCGGCGGCGCGGGCGGCGGACGCTCGCCAGCCGCTGGGCCGCCTCGCGGCTCGTGTCGCCCTCGTCCACCTCGATCACGTCCACGGGCGCGAGCGCGTCGGCCAGCGCGCGCGCCAGCGCCCGCGCCGGGCCGGCCACCGCGCCCTCGTCGCCGCTGGCCAGGCGCGGGATCCCCACCAGCACCCGCGCCACGTCCTCGCGCCGCGCGATCGCCGCCAGCTCGGCCACGACGTCGGGCGTGGCGCGGCGGTCGATCGTGGTCAGCGGCCGCGCCGTGAGGCCCAGGGCGTCGCCGACGGCCACCCCGACGCGGCGCCCGCCGTAGTCGACGGCCAGGGTGCGGCCGAATGGCTCGGTCACGGCGCCGCGACCGCCTCGTACGACCGTGGCCCGACCGTCGCCGCCGTGGCGGGCATCACGCCGGCGCGCGCGCGGCGCGCACCCAGTCGGCCACCGCGGACAGCGCTGCGTCGAGGCCGGCGGCGTCGCGGCCGCCGGCCTCGGCCTGGTTCGCCCGCCCGCCGCCGCCGCCGCCCAGCCGCTCGGCCAGCGCCTTGACGAGCTGGCCGGCGTGGAGTCCGGCCGCCACCAGGTCGTCGCTGACGCCGGCCACGACGCGCGGGTTGCCGTCGAGGACGGCCCCGAGGACGACGACGCCGCTGGCCAGCTGCGCCCGCACCGCCTCGAGCCGCGCCCGCAGCGCCTCGACGTCGTCGACGTCGACACGGGCCGCCACCACGGCCACGCCGCCGGCGTCCACCGCGGCGCCGGCGAGCGCGGCCGCGTCGGCCGCCGCGTCGGCGGCGCGGGCGGCGGCCAGCTCGCGCGCCAGCTCGCGGCTGCGGGCGACGAGGTCGTCGAGCTTGGCCTCGATCAGGTCGGTCGTCGGCGCGCCGAGCCGCTCGGCCAGCGCCGCCAGCCGGCGGGCGTGGGCGCGGGCCGCCGCCTCGGCCGCGCGGCCGGTCACGGCTTCGATGCGCCGCAGGCCCGAGCCCACCGACTGCTCGGCGGTCACCATGAACGACCCGATCTCGCCGGTGCGCGCCACGTGCGTCCCGCCGCACAGCTCGCGGCTCACGCCCTCGACCTCGACGACGCGCACGACGTCGCCGTACTTCTCGCCGAAGAGCATCGTCGCGCCGCGCTCGCGCGCCTCGGCCATCGCCATCTCGGCGGCGGCGACGGCCGCGTCGTCGCGGATGCGGGCGTTGACGTCGGCCTCGATCGCCTCGAGCTCGGCCGGCGTGAGCGCCTTGAGGTGGGCGAAGTCGAAGCGGAGACGATCCGGCGCCACCAGCGAGCCGCGCTGCTGAGCGTGGTCGCCCAGGACCGTCTGCAGCGCGTGGTGCAGCAGGTGGGTGGCGGTGTGGTTGCGCCGGATGTCGTCGCGCCGGGCCCGGTCGACCACCGCCACCACGGCGTCGCCCTCGGCCAGCTCACCCTCGCTCAGCCGGCCCAGGTGGGCCGTGACGCCCCGCACCGGGCGCACCGTGTCGGCCACTTCGACCACGCCGCGCGGCCCCTCCAGGCGGCCGGCGTCGCCGACCTGCCCGCCGCTCTCGGCGTAGAACGGCGTCGCGTCGAGCACGACCTCGATCTCGTCGCCGGCGCGGGCGCGCGCGGCGCGCTGGCCGTCGACGAACAGGGCGACGACGCGCGCCTCGGCCGTCGTCGCGTGGTAGCCGGCGAAGAACGTCTCCGCTGCGCCCAGCGCCCGGTAGCGCTCGGCGCGGTCGCCGGCGGTGAAGGCCGCGCCGGCGCGCGCCCGGGCGCGCTGCTCGGCCATCGCCGCATCGAAGCCGGCCTGGTCGATCCCCAGCCCGTGCTCTTCGGCCACGATGCGGGTCAGGTCGGGCGGGAAACCGAACGTGTCGTAGAGCTGGAACACGTCGGCGCCGGGCAGGGCCCGGCCGCCGGCGCTCTTCACGACGGCGATCCGCTCGTCGAGCAGCCCGAGGCCGCTCTCGAGGGTGCGGGCGAAGCGCGCCTCCTCCTCGGCCACGACCTCGGCGATCCAGTCGTGGCGCGCGGTGAGCTCGGGGTAGGCAGTGCCCATCACCCGCCCAACGGCCTCGACGACGTGGCCCAGGAACGGGCCGTCGAAGCCCAGGCCGCGCCCGAAGCGCATCGCCCGGCGCATGATGAGCCGCAGGACGTAGGCGCGGCCGTCGTTGCCGGGCAGGACGCCGTCGGCGATGAGGAACGCCATCGCCCGGCCGTGATCGGCAAGGACGCGGTAGCCCACCTGGTGGGCCGCGCGCGCCGCGTCGTCGTGGCCCAGCCGGGCCTGGACGGCGTCCATGATCGGTGTGAAGAGATCGGTGTCGTAGTTGGCGTAGACACCCTGCAGCACGGCGCTCGTGCGCTCGAGCCCCATGCCGGTGTCGACGCCGGTCTTGGGCAGCGGCAGCCGGCGCCCGTCGCGCTGCTGGTCGAACTGCATGAACACCAGGTTCCAGATCTCGACCCAGCGGCCGTCCTCGGGGTCGAACGGGCTGTCGGGCGCGGTGTTGCCGCGCGTCGAGTAGGCCGGGCCGAAGTCGTAGTTGATCTCGCTGTTGTAGCCGCACGGACCGACGTCGGCCATCATCCAGAAGTTGTCCTTGTCACCCAGCTTCGCCACGCGCCGCTCGGGCAGCCCGATGCTGTCGCGCCAGATCGTCCACGACTCGGCGTCGTCGGCGTGGACCGTGGCCACCAGGCGCTCGGGGTCGATCCCCAGCTCGGCGGTGACGAAGTCCCAGGCGTAGCGGATCGCCTCGTCCTTGAAGTACGACCCGAAGCTGAAGTTGCCGAGCATCTCGAAGAACGTGTGGTGGCGGGCGCTGGGGCCGACGTTCTCGAGGTCGTTGTGCTTGCCGCTCACCCGCATGCACTTCTGGCTCGTCGTCGCGCGGTCATAGGGCCGCGCCTCGAGCCCCAGGAAGGCGTCCTTGAACTGGACCATCCCGGAGTTGGCGAACAGCAGCGTCGGGTCGTCGGGCACGAGCGAGCTCGACGGCACGATCGTGTGGCCGCGGGCGGCGAAGTAGTCGAGGTAACGCTGGCGGATCTCGGCGCTGTGCATGGTCGGTCGTCCTGGGGAGCGGGCAGAGGCAGATTGTACACGGCGGGCGCGGCGCCGGGCGGCGCCGCTAGGCGCAGCCGCACGGCCGGCCGCCGCACTTCGGGCAGCCGTCGGCGTAGCGCGCGGCGGCGCGGTCGAGGTCGACGCCGTGGAGGCTGGCCAGCGTCGCCAGCCACGCCAGCACGTCGCCGAACTCCAGGTCTCGCTCGTCGGGCGTCCCGCGCCGGATCGCCTCGGCCAGCTCGCCGACCTCCTCGACGAACCACAGAAACGCCGCGTCTGCGCCGCGGGCGCGGTCGCGCGCGCCGTACGTGGCCTCGATCTCGGCCTGCAAGGTCGCGATGTCCAGGGCCGCCTCCGTGGTGTATGATCGGCCGCGCCCCGCGCCGCCGTCCGCTGCCTCGCGCGCCGACCGCGGCCGCCACGCCAGGAGACCGTAAGCCTATGCGCGCCGTCAACGGGATGCACGTTTCGAATCACCGCCACTGGGACATCGAGCTGATGCTCAAGGCGGCCAAGGGCCGCGGCGCCGTCACGATCCTCCACCACCTGATGTTCGAGCACGACCCGCTGGCCCAGCAGTGGGGCGACCAGGAAAACGCCTATTGGTACAACAAGCTGCGCTGGGGCTGGCCGCCGCAGGGCATCCCGGCCGCGCCGGAGCGGCTGATCCACATCCGGATGTTCCACCCCAACTGGCGGGCGGTGGACCCCAAGGTCTGGGCCGAGCACGCCGTGCGGATGCTCTCGAAGTGGAAGAACGGCGCCCAGACCGCCAACCTCTGGGAAGACCCGCTGGTCTGCGTCTCGGCCTGCAACGAGCAGAACCTCGAGCCGTACTTGGCCACCACCGCGGCCGAGTACGACCGCATGGGCAAGTGGCAGCTCGACTTCTGGAACGAGGTCGACCGGCTCATCCCCGGCCGCAAGGCGCTGTCGTGCTTCGGCGCGCTGGCGGCCGGGCACGACGCCCAGCCCGACGTCCCCGACAGCGAGTACCAGGTGCCCGCGATCCGCGACTGCATCCAGCGCGTCGAGATCATGGCCACCCACCCCTACGGCCACATGGAGTGGGGCGCCCAGGGCGACAAGACGCTGCCCGGCGGCAGCGACGCCTTCTGGCACATGCTGCGCGACTTCCGCCCCAAGGGCTGGCGCGACACCGTCCAGCCCGGCCGCCCGCCCGATCCCGGCGGCGTGCGCGCCCAGTACCCGACGAAGCCGCTCCTGGTCAGCGAGAGCGGCACGTTCGCCCACAACGACCCGTCACGCGCCACGAAGACGCTGGCGGCCATGCGCGCCCTGCTCGAGGCCTGCGCCGCCGACGGCAAGGTGCTGGGCGTGACGTGGTTCATCTGGAACTCCGACGAGAGCCACCCGACGAACGTGATCTGGCCCAACCAGCCGCTGCGCCAGGCGATCGCCGACCTGGCCGAGATCACGACGAGCGCCGTGGTGCCGACCCGCAACCAGCCCGGCCCGGTCGAGCCCGAGCCTGAACCGACGCCGGTGCCGACGACCGCCGTCTTCCCGGCCATCAAGGTGCTGCAGGGCGAGGGGATGTTCGCGGTGGCGCGGCGCGCCTACGGCGACAGCGACGTGGCGCGCAACGCCCGGCGGCTGGCCGAGGCGAACGGCATGACCTGGCCGCCGGTGCTGCGGGCCGGGATGGTGCTGACGGTGCCGGGCTACAAGGTCACGCGCGACGTCTGATCGTTCGCGGGCGGGCGACAGCCGCGCGCGTATACTGGGCGCGGCTGTCGCCGCGGAGGAGTGCCGGAGAGGCCAAACGGCGCCGCCTTGAAAGCGGATGGCCCGCAAGGGCACGGGGGTTCGAATCCCTCCTCCTCCGCCATGCGTAGATCGGCACCGGGCGCGCGGTGACGAAACGGGTGGCCGCCGCCTCGTCGCTGCAGCGCCCCAGCGCGCCGGCGCCGTCCGGCCGCCAACCGCCTGGTCGACTGGAGGCCTCACCATGTCAACCCCGTCGCAATCCCCCGACCCCGCGCCGCAGCACCCGCCGGAGGTGGAGCGCTTCATCGAGTGGCAGACGCACCAGTACGACGCGGGCTACTGGACCGGGGGCCGCATTCCGCCGCTCTATCACGCCGACCGGCCGAACCGCTTTGGGTGGACGCTCGTCATCGGGGGCCTGCTGCCGCTGGCCGCGGTCCTCGGCGGAGCGGCGATGGCGGACGACCCCGTCGCGGCGCTGGGGCACCTGGCGCGGAGCCCCCAGGCACTGTTGGTCGTTCTCATCGCCGGCCTCGGCATCGTGAGCGGCGCGCGGCTGGTGCGCGGGCCGCGGGTGCCGCGGGCGTAGCGCAGCCGTGGACAAGGTTGAGAGTTCATTTCACAACGACGGGCAGAGGGCGATAGAGTGTCGGCATGAGCCGACATGAGTTGACCGATGAGCAGTGGGACCGGCTGACACACAATCGCTCCGGAGCCCCGCTGCACATAGCAAGCGGTCCGGTGAGCGACGAATGCGGCCCCGATCATACTCTAAACGGTACAATGAATAGCTACGGGACCGCTGGCTCGTCTGTCGATGTGGGTTCCGCAGTGACGTCCCAGGGCGTTGGCGTGAACTGAGGAGTGGGCCAGTCCTCAGGATCCACGGCCGCAATGCTCATGTCGTCCTGTATGAACCGGAAGCGGTAACCGAGATCGTCGAGCCGGTCTTCCGTCACGCTTGAGTTCAAGTAGCCCGTACCAGCACTCGTCTGAGCGTCCATGTAGAAGACGTAGCTTGAGTCGACGTTGATAGGAACGTCCACGCTGGCAGAGCCGCCGGCGGCGATCGGCCCGATCGAGGTGATGGTATTGTCGTAGTCGCCGAAGACAAACCATTGGAAGGTACCATCAAGCTCTGTGTCGTTGTAAAGGGTGACGCTGTGAGTCTGCCCCAGCGGGCGGCCGCTATGGGAAGAGGAGTCGGGGGCGCGCCTTAGGGCAAGCACCAATGCGAAGCTGAGTGGGATCAGTGCGAGCGCGAGCATTACCGCGCCGCCTGAGCTGCCGCGGCGCTGCGCGACGGACTGGCCGCTTCTGCCGTGCAGTTTCAATGTACGTCTCTCCCTATTGCTCTACAGTCTCAGTAGTTCCCGAAACCGCCCGCCGCAGTCTGTAGCGGCTTGAACAAGAACGGCCCGACCGGGCACGAT
>CAZYVI010000034.1:0-15484 GCA_964651245.1 uncultured Anaerolineales bacterium
GAAGTACTCGACGGTGCGCGCCAGCGCGAACGAGTTGGGCGGGATGATGCAGACGCCCGGCGTCACGATGTCGACGAACGCGTCCGGGTTGAAGTTCTTGGGATCGATGGCGGTGTACTTGACGTTCGAGAACACCTTGAACTCGTCGGCGACCCGGAAGTCGTACCCGTAGCTCGACAGCCCGTACGACACCACGCCCTCGCCGACCAGGTGGTCGATGAACGGCTCGATCATGCCCTCGTCCCGCACGCGCTCGATGATCTCACCGTCGCTCAGCACCATCGCGGACCTCCTCGCATCGATCGGGGCGACGCCCACCGCCGCCCGGCGGCACGACAACGCCCCAGGCGGGCGAACCCGGCCTGGGGCGTAGCACGTGCACGACCACGCGCGCGGCGTTGCGCCGGCGGTATGGTGTGGATCAGGCCTCGCCGGCCGGTTCCGCCTCGCCCGCGCCTTCCGCCGCGAGCGGCGTCAGGCCGCGCCGCCGCCGCTTGGCCTCGCGCTCGGCGGCCTCGCGCGCCGCGGCGTCCTCGACGCGGCGCGCCTGCTGCTGCCGCTGGCTCTGGCCGACCTCGAGCCGGCGCATGAACCGCTCCACCTGGCCCGCGGTGTCGACGATGCGCTGCTCACCGGTGAAGAACGGATGACAGTTGGCGCAGATCTCGGTGTTGAGCGACGCGACCGCCGCCCCGACCACGTAGACGGTGTTGCAGGATCGACAGACGAACTGCGCTTCGGGGAACCACTGCGGGTGGATGTCGGCCTTCATCGTTCGCTCCGGGCAGGCTCGGTCACGACGGCGCCCGGACGGTTCGGATGCGTCGCGTGGACGCTCACGGCCTTCCGTCCGCGCGGCCGCGGCTCGAACTTCACGAACCCGTCGGCGACGGCGAACAGGGTGTAGTCGCGCCCCATGCCGACGTTCGTGCCGGGGTAGATGCGGGTTCCGCACTGCCGGACCAGGATGTTCCCGGCCACGACCTGCTCGCCGTCGAAGCGCTTCACGCCGCGGTACTGGGGTCCGGAGTCGCGCAGGTTCTTGCTCGACCCGCCGCCCTTTTTGTGGGCCATGTTCGTGCCTCCCTAGACGCGGATCGACTCGACCTTGAGTCGGGTGTAGCGCTGCCGATGGCCCGTCCGCACCTTGTAGCGGTTCTTGGGCTTGTAGCGCTGGACGACGACCTTGTCGCCCTTGACCTCGCCGATCACGGTGGCGGTGACCGACGCGCCGGGCACGGTCGGCGACCCCACCTGCGGCGCATCGCCGGCGACGAACAGCACGTGGTCGAAGGTGAAGGGCTCGCCGGCGGCAGCCGCGACCCGCTCGATCTCGACCGTCTGTCCCGGTTCGAGGCGGTACTGGTGACCGCCGTGCTGAACGATGGCGTACATTGCGTGCGTTCCTTGCGCTCGGCCACGTGCGCAGCCGGAAATGGGCAAAGATCAATGCTAGGCGCACCGGCACCGGCGGTCAAGAATCCGCGGGCGCCGGCCGATCACTCGTCGGCGGTCGGCACCGGGCAGCGCTCGGCGGTCAGGTGGCTGAAGACGCCGACGCGGTTGCCGAACGCCGGGTCGTGGATCGCGAACACGGCGCGATCGGCGGCCGCGCTGCCGAAGACCGGCAGCGCCAGCACCCGCACCTGGCGCGGATAGCGCTCCGTCACCGGCACGAACGTGGCCTTGCCGAGGTCGCCTTCCTTGATCGTGAAGCGGAAGAGGTGGCCCTCCCACGTGAAGAGCAGGGTGTTGTCACCCACCAGCGTCACGAACGAGGGCACCGTCTTCCAGTTGGACTGGCGCTTGATCAGGCCGACCCCGCCGATCGGCTTGCCGTCCTTGGCGGCCGTCAGGCGCTGGATCGTCGTGTCGCCAAAGATCTCCGTGGCCGTCGTGGCCGTGGTGATCACGTACACCGACTGGCCGTCGCCCGCCCAGGTGATCTGCGGTTGCGTCGTGTTCTCGAACGTGTGGACCAGCGTCGGCGTGCCGGTGGTGTAGTCCAGGATCTGCACCGTCCAGCCGCCGATCCCCAGCGGGGTGGCGTAGGCCAGCCGGGCGCTGTCGGGCGACCAGATGAGCTGGGCGCCGTTCACCGTGATGGCCGGGACGCGATCGACGGCGATCGAGAGCTGCGGCGTCGGCAGCTCGTTGCCGACGGTGATCGCGTTCTCCTCGCCCAGGTTGTAGACGTAGAGGGTGCCGCTCTCGAGGTCGTACACCCGCAGCTCGCTCAAGTCGCCGACGATCGCGCCGACCTTGCGGCCGTCCGGCGCGACGCTGAACGACTGGATCGCCTCTTGGTTCAGGTCGTCGTTGATCGGCACGACGGCCAGGCCGCCCCCCTCGCCCGGGTGGAGCGTCGACTGCGTCGTGGCGGCCGGCACCGCGCCGTGGTAGAGCCGCGCCATGCCGCCGGTCAGGTTTCGGCGCGACACCCCGATGACGAGTTGCTGGCCATCGGCGCTGACCTGGATCTGCTCCATCTTCTCGGCGATGCGGAACGGCCGGGCCGGCGTCGGCCGCAGCGGGTCGAGCGTGGCGTAGGGCTCGATCATCACCTCCGAGTCCCACGTCGACGCAATCGGACGCCGACGCTGGGCCTGGACGTCGTACTCGTACACCGCCCGGCTCGACGAGCTCCAGGCGTCGTTCTCGACGTTGGCCGGCTTCTCGGCCGAGAGGAAGAAGTCGCGGCTGCCGTCAGCGGTCGAGACCACGGACGACACGTCCGAACCGTAGCTTTCGAGGCACGGCGCGTAGACCGACGGCGGCTCGACCACCGTGGGCTCGCCGTCCCCCCCGAACAGGTCGCCGATCGACTCGCAACCACCCAAGCTGAGCGCGAGTCCCGCCATCGACGCGAGCGCCGCGATCCGGACCCCGAGGGCCGACTGCGTCAAGGCCATCCGCTGCTCTCCTCCTCCGTGCAATTGACGTGATCACCGGCCCTGGCGCCGCCGCCGGTCCGCGGACTGCGCCGTGCCGCCTCGGGCGCCGCCGCATCCCCCGCCCCGCCGACGGCGCGCGCAACCCCAGCGCGCCAGTGTACCGAACCGAAGCCGACGCTTCCTTGACTGGAAGCGGACGAACGACTGACAAAGGTCGCCCGCCGTGATCGGACGGTCTATCTTTGCCAATCCCGGTCAGCTGTCAAGCCGCGCCCCGTCGCGCGGCGTTCTGGCGGTCCCGGCACGTCCGCCGCGCCGCGCGCCGCGGTATACTGCCGACGTCGCCTTGCGCCGCCGGGCGCCGGCGCGCCAGGAGCGGCACGTGCCCCCAACCAGCGACGGCCTCGCCCTCGATCCCGCGGACGCCCGCGCCGACGCGCTGCCGCTGACGGCCGTGGCGCCGGACGCGTCGGCGACCGTGTGGACAGACCTCAAGGCGCTGGTGCGTCCGCGGCTGGCCGGCCTCGGGCTGGCGGTGGTCGGCCTCTCCTACGCGATCGCGGCCGAGGGCGACCACGATCCGCGCCGGCTGACGGGGTTGCTCGTCGGCAGCCTGCTGGCGTTGTGCGGTTCGAGCGCCCTCAACCAGGTAGCCGAGTGGCGTCGCGACGCCCTGATGCGCCGGACCGCCGCGCGCCCCATCCCGGGCGGTCGGGTGGCGCCGTGGGCGGCCGGCCTGTTCGGCGGGCTGCTGGCGGTGGCCGGGGTGACGGTGTTGTGGGCGATCGAGCCCCTGGCGGCCTGGGCCGCCGTCGGCGGGATCGTCAGCTATGTCGGCGTGTACACCCCGCTCAAGGCCCGGACGCCCCTGGCGACGCTCGTCGGCGCCGTGCCCGGCGCGCTGCCGGTGCTCATGGGCTGGGCGGTCGCGCGCGGCCGCCTCGACCTCGACGGTTGGACGTTGTTTGCCATCGTCTTCGTCTGGCAGCTGCCGCATTTCCTCGCCATCGCCTGGATGTACCGCGCCGACTACGCGCGCGCCGGGTTCCGGATCCTGCCCCCGGGGCCGGCGGGCGAGGTGTTTGCGGCCCGCCAGACGGTGGCCTCGACCGTGGCGCTGATCGCGGCGAGCCTGTTGCCGCTCACGACGGGCGGCCTGGGGCCGGCCTACGGGCTTGTCGCCACCGCGCTCGGGCTGTCGTTCCTGGCCACCACGCTGCGCTTCGCCCGCGATCGCTCGGGCGCCGCCGCGCGCAAGGTCCTGAAGGCGTCGGTGATCTACCTGCCGCTGCTGTTCGCCGCGCTGGCGCTGCTGTAGTCGCCCCTCGCCGCATGGGCCGCGCGCGCCGGTCGCAGGCCCGTCAACGGCGCCGTTGGCTGCCCTCGGCGCGCACGCCCTGGGCGTCGTGGGCGCGAATCGCGGCGACGGCGTCCGCCAGCCGCGCGTGGTCCAGGACGCCGGGCGATTGCTCCACCGACTCCCACAGGTCGAGACCCCACGGCGCCGCCGCGTGCATCGCCCCGGGGATCTGGCGATCGGTCAGCGCCTCGCTGGCCAGCAGCACCGGGTAGCGGTCGGCGACGCCCGCGGCCAGATTCCAGTCGGCCCGCACGTCGCCCACCAGGTGGACCGCCAGCGTCGGCCAGAGGGGATCCCGCCCGCGGCGGCCGTAGGCCTTGACGGCGGCGTCGAGGTCGGCAGCGGTGCGGACGGTCACGGCCTTGAAGCCGTAGGGCACGATCGCGTCCACGTCGGCCCGCGGCTCGTGGCCGAACAGCTGCGCGGCGTCGAGCTGGCACTGGTCGACCAGGCGCTGCACGATGGGCGCCGGCGTGTCGACGAACACACCGACGAAGCGCGTGCTCGGCGGCAGCGTGCGCCGGATCGCCCACGCGGTGGTCGAGGTGACGTAGCGCGGACTGCGGGCGCTGAACACGCAGGCAATGCTGTCGACGCCGAGCGCCGCCGCGGCCGCCGCATCCTCGGGCCGCGTCACGCCGGTGAGCTTGATGTGGGTCACGGGCGTCGACGGCGTGGGCGCGTCACGGGCAGCCCGCCTTGAAGACCAGGGTGTTGTTCACGGGGTGGTAGGGCACGCCGCGATGGCCCAGGCTCAGCCAGCGCCGCAGCGGATTGAACGGCGAGACCGCCCGGTTGGGGTTCTGCGGCATGTTCCAGCCGTAGACCCGCGACGGGTCGGCCAGGGCGGTGTCGATCGCGACCTGCGGCACGCGCCCGATGATCCAGTCGCAGACGCCCGGCTCGGCGCCGCCGGGCGTGGCGGTCGCGGCCGGCGGCGCCGTCGGGGTGGGCGGCGGCGGCGCCGTCGGCGGCGCGGCGCACTGCACCGTCACGTTCGCCTCGGCGTCGAACCGTTGGCCGCCCGCGAACACCGCCGTCGCCACCAGCCGGCGAGGACCGACCGTGCCGGGGGCCACGTCGAGCTGCCACACGACCGAACGCGTCTCACCCGAGGGGATGTCGCCGAGGGGCTGGCTGGCCGCCTGCCCCGGGGCGACCGCGACGCCCGGCGGCAGCGCCAGGGTCGCCACGCCGGCGTTGAGCGGGGCGAGGTCAAAGTTCGAGACGAAGAGCGCGGCGCTGAACGTCGTGCCGCACTCGGCCTGCAGCGGCGCCGTGACGAACGCGCGCCCGCCCTGGTTCGCGGCCTCGCCGTAGCGGGCGTTGAGCCGCAGCGCGGCGCGCGCGGGCACCGGTCGCGGCGACCAGTACAGCGCCACGGCGCTGTCGCCGGTGATCACCCGCGTCGGGTCGACGTCGTAGGTGAACGGCTGCTCCTGGATGCGGCGCCAGTTGGCCAACACGAGCTCGTCGGGGGTCGTGACCTCGTCACCGCGCAGCAGCCCGAAGCTGCGCAGCCGGCTCGGGTCGAAGTCGCGCGCCTCGAACGCGATCCAAAACGGGGGCACTTGATCGCCGCTGAAGCGCCGCTCCAGGGTCTGGGTGCCGACGCCCGGGATGAAGTACGGTGCCCCGTCGTTCCCGGCGATCTGCACGTCGAGCAGCGAGCGGAGGCCGATCTCGAGGTCGACGGCGTCGTCGTTGCGGATGTCCCAGGCCATGTCGAGGAGGTCGTCGCGGCCGCTGTACGGGTTGCGCACCGCTTGTAGCGTGTGGGTCACCGTGACGCGGTACGGCGCGCGGCGCCGCCAGACGGTCCGGACCGTCCGGGCATCCTCCACCTGCTCGACCACGTCGTCCGCCGCCGAGCGGGCGTAGAAGTCGTCGATGCCGGCCGGGCCCTGGATTCGAACCGTCACATAGCTCGAGCCGGTGTTCGACGCGCCGCCGGGGACGAACCCGTACAGCAGCCCCTTGTCGTCGTCGAGCGGCGTGCTGGGGTCGCCGCCCGTCGTCCCGAGCGAGAACGCGCCGAGCGGGTTCACGTCGGCGCGGATGAACGCGTTGGCGACGCGGGTGCAGGGCGATACGGCCGGTCGGCACTCGTGCGGGACGGGCTTGAGCAGCCGCGCCTGGCCGGGCGGCGCCGCCACGGCCGCCAACGCGGTCGCGGCGGCAACGGCCGACAGCGCCGCCAGCCGTAGGCGCGCGGTCCGCGACGCGCGGGCAACGGGTCGATGATCGATCAGCGGCGTCATGCGGGTGCCTCCTGTCTCGCGGTCGCGCCGCCCGATGGGCGGACGGGCGGGCGCAGCACGTCGCGTGCCGTGGGCTCCGTCCCGGACGCGCCTCAGGCCTTGACTTTCGGCGTGAACGGCTTCGTCGCCTCGATCTGGTAGTACGCGTGCGGGCCGCGCGTCGAGCGGGTCAGCAGGCCCTCGTTGATTGCAATCTTGATCATCGCCTTGATGTCCTGGTTGGACAGGTCGATGATCTCCTTGTTGCGCAGCCCGCGCAGCGCGTCGTAGATCTGGATGAACAGCACCGGCTCGTTGAACTGCCGCAGGGCCTCCTCGAACACGGCCCAGTCCTTGGTGGTGAGCTTGGCGGCGTCCAGCTCGGCGTCGTCGACGTCCTCCTCGGTGACGGCGTCGGCGGCGGCGGGCATGTCGGGCGCGAACTGGCTGACGGTGTAGGGATCCTCGCCCGGGAGCAGGACCTCGTTCACCGAGCCGCTCGAGAAGATCTGGACCAGCTTGCGCCGTTCGGCCTCGCGGACGAAGTCCTTGAAGCTCCCGACCAACCGGCCGCGGCGGTCCTTCGTCTTCGTCTCGTCGAAGCCTGGCATCAACTCGAGCATCAGCAGCTTCAGCGTCGCCAGCGTCGAGACGTGGCCGCGCTCCCGCGCCAGGCGCACCGCCTCGACGAGGACGTCGTACGGGTCGCGCTCCACTTTCTCGGCGGCGGTCACGATGTCCTCGTCGACCTGGCTGTAGAACAGGAACTCGTCGGCCGACTGGGCCAGGTGGCTGGCGGTGGCCTGCGCCACGCCGATCACGACGGTGCGCTTGCCCTGCTGCCGGATGGCGTTGATCAGCGGGATGAAGTCCCGGTCGCCGGTGACGAGCACGTAGGTGCCGATGTTGCCGAAGGCGTGCAGCGTCTTCATCATGTCGATGCACAGGTGCATGTCGACGCTGTTCTTGATGGCGCGCCCCGTCCGCCCCTCGTCACGGTCATAGTGGTACGTGGGGACGTACATCGGCTCGATGGCGTTGGCGTAGAGCGCGTTCGTGACCCGCGGGTAGCGATACCAGTCGGCGTAGGCGCGCGCGATCGTCACGCGGCCGTACCGCTGCGACAGGTCCATGATCGACTCGAAGTTGGGGCTGGCGTCGTAGCGGTTGCGGACCGAGATGTAGATGTTCTCGAAGTCGATGAACACCGCCACGTCCTGTCCGGCGAACGGGCGATTCAGAGGTTCCACGCGTAGGTTGTTCCTTCGGGAGGGCGTGATGACCCGGCGGGCGGTCGCCCGCGCGGCCGGCGAAGCGCGCCGCACGCCCCGGAGGGCAGGTGCGCTGGGCGTCGCCGATGCGGTCACCGCGGGGGGTAGGCTGTGCGGCGCAGTATACCACGCCGCGCCGCGCCCGCGCCGCGCGCGCCGCCGCCGGTGCCGTTTGACAGGCGCGTCGGCGCTGCGTATATTACTCCGGTTGCAGCGGGGCCGGCAGGCGTTCGGTCGTGCCGGTCGGCCCGGAACGGCGATCCAAGGAGCGACGCAATCCATGGCGAAGAAGCGCGCGGACGGTTCGACTCAGGCGGTGGGAATCTCGTTGGCGCACGTCGCGCCGGTGGTCGGTGAGGGCAGCGCGGCGCCGCATCCGGTGCGGCGGCAGTACGCCCGGATCCGCAACCACCTGGCGCCGCCGGCGCTCATCCTGGTGCAGGTGGACTCGTTCGACTGGTTCCGCCAGCACGGCCTGACCGAGCTCTTCCACGAGATCTCGCCGATCGTCAGCTTCAACAAGAACCTCGAGCTGCACTTCGTGGGCCACCGCTTCGACGAGCCGAAGTTCGGCGTCGCCGACTGCCGCGAGATGGACATGACCTTCAGCGCGCCGCTGTGGGTGACGGTGCGGCTGATCAACCGGTCGACGGGCGAGATCCAGGAGCAAGAGGTCTTCATGGGCGACTTCCCCATGATGACCGACAACGGCACCTTCGTCATCAACGGCGCCGAGCGCGTCGTCGTCAGCCAGCTCATCCGGTCGCCCGGCGTCTACTTCAGCGCCGAGAAGGACCTCACCACGGGCCGCTCGCTCGCCTCGGCGAAGCTGATCCCCAACCGCGGCGCCTGGCTCGAGTTCGAGACCTCGAAGCGCGACGTCGTGAGCGTCAAGATCGACCGCAAGCGCAAGTTCCCGGTCACGACGCTGCTGCGGGCGGTCGGCTTCGGCGACAACGAGTCGCTGCTCGGGCTGTTCGGCGCCATCGACGACGCCGAGGACCACCCGTTCATCGCGACGACGCTCGAGAAGGACCCGACGACGGACGAGGAGGACGCCCTCCTCGACATCTTCCGCAAGCTGCGGCCGGGGGACCCGCCCACCCTGGAGAACGCCCGCACGTTCCTGTCGGGCATGCTGTTCAACGAGCGCCGCTACGACCTGGGCCGCGTCGGGCGCTACAAGCTGGACCGCAAGCTCCATCTGCGGCCCGGCCAGGTGCGGGCCGTCCCGCTCGAGGAGCCACGCCCCCTGACGCTGACCCGCGACGACCTGCGGGCCGTCGTCGGCCACATGATCGAGATCAACAACGAGCGGGAGCACCCCGACGACATCGATCACCTCGGCAACCGCCGCGTGAAGACGGTGGGCGAGCTGATCCAGAACCAGCTGCGGGTCGGGCTGCTGCGCATGGAGCGCGTGGTGCGCGAGCGGATGAGCACCCGCGACCCCGACCAGGTGACGCCGCTGGGGCTGATCAACATCCGCCCCGTGGTGGCCGCGACGCGCGAGTTCTTCGGCGGGTCGCAGCTGTCGCAGTTCATGGAGCAGACGAACCCGCTCGGCGAGCTGACCCACAAGCGGCGCCTCTCGGCGCTGGGTCCCGGGGGCTTGCGCCGCGAGCGCGCCGGCTTCGATGTCCGCGACGTCCACCACTCGCACTACGGCCGCATCTGCCCGATCGAGACGCCCGAGGGCCCGAACATCGGCCTGATCGGCAGCCTCAGCACCTACGCCCGGGTGAACGACTACGGGTTCATCGAGACCCCCTACCGTCGCGTCCGCAGCACCGTCCCGGCGACGGTGGAGGCGCTCGTCGGCCGCGCCCTGCGCGAGGACGTCGCGGGGACCGGCGGCAAGGTGGTCGGCGCCGCGGGCGCGCGGGTCGACGCCGCGCTCGCCGCCAAGATCGCCGCGCTCGGCCTGACGGACGAGGTGCCGGTGGCGCCGTTCGTCACCGACGACGTCGAGTACCTCACGGCCGACGTCGAGGACCACTACTCGGTGGCCCAGGCCAATAGCCCGCTCAACGAGCACAACGAGTTCGTCGAGGGTCAGGTGACGGTGCGGCGCGAGGACCGCTTCCTGCTGCGCCGACCCGAGAACGTCGACTACATGGACGTCGACCCCAAGCAGATCGTCAGCGTCAGCGCGGCGCTGATCCCGTTCCTGGAGCACGACGACGCGAACCGGGCGCTGATGGGCTCGAACATGCTCCGCCAGGGCGTGCCGCTCGTGAAGCCCGAGGCGCCCCTGGTCGGGACGGGCATGGAGGGCCCGGTGGCCGTGAACAGCGGCCACGTCGTGATCGCCGAGGCCGCCGGCGAGGTGATCAGCGTGACCGGCGACCGGATGCTGGTGCGCGAGATCGACGGCGGCATCCGGGTCTACAACCTGACGAAGTTCATGCGCTCCAACGCGTCGACGACGATCGACCAGCGTCCGATCGTGCACCAGGGCGACCTGGTGCAGGCGGGCGACGTCCTGGCCGACTCGTCGTCGACCGAGAACGGCGAGCTCGCGCTCGGGCAGAACGTCCGCGTGGCGTTCTTGAGCTGGGAGGGCGGCAACTACGAGGACGCGATCCTGATCAGCGAGGGCGTCGTCCGCCAGGACAAGTTCACCTCGATCCACATCGAGAAGCACGAGGTCGAGGCGCGCGACACCAAGCTCGGCCCCGAGGAGATCACGCGCGACATCCCCAACGTCGGCGACGAGGCCCTCAAGGACCTCGACGACGAGGGCGTCATCCGCGTGGGCGCCGAGGTGCAGCCCGGCGACATCCTCGTCGGCAAGATCACGCCCAAGGGCGAGACCGACCTCACGCCCGAGGAGAAGCTCCTGCGGGCGATCTTCGGCGAGAAGGCGCGCGAGGTGAAGGACTCGAGCCTCCGCTTGCCGCACGGCGAGCGCGGCAAGGTGGTCAACATCCGCACGTTCGACCGCGACGACGCCATCGAGCTCTCGGCCGGCGTCGAGCGCCTCGTGCGCGTCAGCGTCGCCCAGCGCCGCAAGGTGAACGAGGGCGACAAGATGGCCGGTCGGCACGGCAACAAGGGCGTGATCAGCCAGGTCGTGCCGATCGAGGACATGCCGTACCTCGAGGACGGCACCCCGATCGAGATCCTCCTGAACCCGCTCGGGGTGCCCGGCCGGATGAACATCGGCCAGATCCTCGAGACCCACCTGGGCTGGGCGGCGGACCGCCTCGGCTTCCGGGTGATGACCTCGGTCTTCGACGGCGCGCGGGAGAGCGATATCGCCGCCGAGCTGGCCCGCGCCTGGCTCATCGACACGGCGTGGCGCGAGGTGACCGACCGGGCCTTCGCCTGGCTCGAGGCCGAGGGCCTGGCCGCGGCATCGTTCGCCGACGACGGCGAGGTGCGGGGGCTGTTCCTCGAGGGGTGGATCCCCGGCGTCGATCGCGAGCGGCTCTGGACCGACACGGGCTACGCCCGCCGCGCCGCGCTGGGCCAGTGGCTCGTGAGCGAGGGCTACGACCCGGCGTCCATGCTGCGGTTCGAGGAGGACGCCGAGCAGGGTGAGCTCCGCGAGGCCGCCAACATGGCCGCGATCGACGCCTGCCTGCGGCTGTGGGTCACCCGCGTCCTGGCCGAGCGGGACGAGGCGCCGCCGTCGGGTCTCGCCAAGCGGAGCGGTGAGGCGCTGCTGGCCGAGGCGCGCGCCGTGGCGTCGCGGCTGCGGCTGCCGCTGCCGATCGCCGGCAAGCAGCGACTGTACGACGGCAAGTCGGGCGAGGCGTACGACGAGGCGGTGACGGTGGGCGTCATCTACATGATGAAGCTCGCCCACCTGGTGGAGGACAAGGTCCACGCGCGGTCGACGGGACCGTACTCCCTCGTCACGCAGCAGCCCCTGGGCGGCAAGGCCCAGTTCGGCGGCCAGCGCTTCGGCGAGATGGAGGTCTGGGCGCTCGAGGCCTATGGCGCGGCGCACACCCTCCAGGAGATGCTGACGATCAAGTCCGACGACGTGAACGGCCGCGTCAAGACGTACGAGGCCATCGTCAAGGGCGAGGAGATCCAGGATCCCGGCGCGCCGGAGAGCTTCCGCGTCTTGGTCAAGGAGCTCCAGAGCCTCGGGTTGTCGGTCAAGGTGCTCGACGCCGAGGGCGACGAGATCTCGCTCGGCCGCGACCACGAGGACGACCGCGGGCCGCGGCTCGGCCTCGGGCTGCGCCTGCCGCCGAGCCGGCGTGCGACCGACTTGAGCGACGACTGACCGCGCGGAGCGCACCGCGATGCGCTAGGACTTGACCGCGATCGTTCGGGGTTCTATCCTATTCCTTCGTGCCTGCGAACGGCATCGCCTGATGGACCGGAGACACCTGTGCCGACGATCAACCAGCTGATCCGCAAGGGTCGGGCCAAGCAGATCAAGAAGACGAAGGCGCCCGCGCTGCGGTTCACCTTCAACACGTTCCGCCGTCGCCTCGGCGACACCGGCGGCGCGCCGCAGAAGCGCGGGGTTTGCACCGTGGTCCGGACGCAGACGCCCAAGAAGCCGAACTCGGCCCTGCGAAAGGTGGCCCGCGTGCGCCTCTCCAATGGGATGGAGGTCACGGCGTACATCCCGGGCGAGGGCCACAACCTGCAGGAGCACTCGACCGTCCTGATCCGGGGCGGACGCGTGAAGGATCTGCCCGGCGTGCGATACCACATCGTGCGCGGGGCGCTGGATGCCAACGGCGTCGACAAGCGGCGCCGCGGGCGGTCGAAGTACGGGGCGAAGCGCCCGAAGGCCAAGAAGTAGCGTCTACGTTCGTTGTGGTGAGTCCATCACCACACCAGGTGGGGTGCTGTCTGGAGCGTCCCAAACCGGTGTGGCCCTCTCGACCAGAGGGTGCATCCGCGTCAGATCCCGAGCGTCGCTCGGCCCCGGTCGGGGCTGGCAGCGACCCAAACTCGGGATCTCTTTTTGTCCGACGATCGATCTGGGTGACGGGTGTGGACCGGACCGGTGAAGCCCCGATGGCGGGGCGGTGAGAAGGAGACGACGAAACATGCCTCGACGCACGCGACCGCCGCGACGGGAGACGCCGCCCGATGTCCGGTACAACAACCGGCTCGTCGGCGCGTTCATCAACCGTCTCATGGTCGGCGGCAAGAAGTCGGTGGCCGAGCGCATCCTCTACGACGCGTTCGACACGATCGAGCAGCGGTTGAAGCGGCCTGGGGTCGAGGTCTTCGAGCAGGCGATGCGGAACGTCATGCCCCTGGTGGAGGTCAAGCCGCGGCGTGTCGGTGGCTCGACGTACCAGGTGCCGGTCGAGGTGCGCCCCGACCGCCGCGTGGCGCTGGGCATGCGCTGGCTGATCGGCGTGTCGCGCAACCGCAGCGGCAAGGGCATGTCCAACAAGCTCGCCGGCGAGTTGATGGACGCGGCGAACGGCCAGGGCGCCACGGTGCGCAAGCGCGAAGACACGCACCGCATGGCCGATGCGAACAAGGCATTCGCGCACTATCGCTGGTAGTGGGCGGTTTCAGACGACATTCGGGGCGCGCCGCGGGTGCGGTGCGCTTGGGGAGTTTGAGCGATGGCTGAAGACAACCTGTCGCGAACCCGCAACATCGGGATCATCGCGCACATCGATGCGGGCAAGACGACGACGTCGGAGCGCATCCTCTACTACACCGGCCGGACCTACAAGATCGGCGAGGTGCACGAGGGTACGGCGACGATGGACTGGATGGCCCAAGAACGCGAGCGCGGGATCACGATCACCGCGGCCGCGACGACGGCTGAGTGGGACGGTCACCGCATCAACCTGATCGACACGCCGGGCCACATCGACTTTACCGTCGAGGTTCAGCGCAGCCTGCGCGTGCTCGACGGCGGCGTCGTCGTGTTCGACGCCGTGGCGGGCGTCGAACCGCAGTCGGAGACGGTGTGGCGGCAGGCCGACAAGTACGCGGTTCCGCGCATCTGCTTCGTGAACAAGATGGACCGCACCGGCGCCGACATGGACCGCACCGTCCAGATGATCATCGATCGTCTCGGCGCGCGCCCGGTGCGCATCCAGATGCCGATCGGCAGCGAGGCCGACTACCGCGGGCTCGTCGATCTCGTCGAGATGCGCCAGTGGACCTGGAGCGAGGACGACCTCGGCGCCAAGCCGGAGATCGGTCCGGTCGAGGCGGGTCTCGCCAGCGCCGCCGAGGCGCAGCGCGAGGCGCTGGTCGAGGGCGTGGCCGAGTTCGACGACGAGCTCATGATGCTGTTCCTCGACGGCAAGCAGCCCGACGCGCCGACCCTCAAGCGGGCGATCCGCCGCGCCACGCTCGCCGGCGCCGTCGTGCCCGTCCTGTGCGGCACGGCGCTGCGCAACAAGGGCGTCCAGCCGCTGCTCG
Source organism: uncultured Anaerolineales bacterium (assembly GCA_964651245.1). GTDB lineage: Bacteria > Chloroflexota > Anaerolineae > Epilineales > Epilineaceae > Avedoeria. Next base: position 14,138 of record CAZYVI010000034.1, read on the forward strand.
ACGCCGTGATCGACTACTTGCCGAGCCCGCTCGACGTACCGCCGGTGACCGGCACCGAGCCGAGCGAGGGCGTCGAGCTGGTCCGGCAGCCGGAGCGGTCGGAGCCATTCTGCGCCCTGGCGTTCAAGATCGTCACCGACCCGTTCGTCGGCAAGCTGGCCTTCATCCGGGTGTACAGCGGCGCCGTCAACACCGGCGACAAGATCCTCAACGTGTCGCGCGGCAAGACCGAGCGCCTCGGCCGCCTCGTCCTGATGCACGCGAACTCGCGCGAGGAGATCAAGAGCGTCGCCGCCGGCGACATCGCCGCGATCATCGGCCCGAAGGACATGACGACCGGCGATACGCTGTGCGACCCGGACCAGCCGATCCTGCTCGAGCCGATCGCCTTCCCGGACCCGGTCATCCACGTCGCCATCGAGCCGAAGACGAAGGCCGACAACGACAAGATGATCGAAGCGCTGGCGCGGCTGGCCGAGGAGGACCCGACGTTCCAGGTCCGCAATGACCCCGAGACCGGCCAGACCCTGATCTACGGGATGGGCGAGCTCCACCTCGAGGTCATCGTCGACCGCATGCGCCGCGAGTTCCGGGTCCAGGCGGGCGTCGGGCGGCCGCAGGTGGCCTACCGCGAGACGATCTCGCAGCCGGTGTCGAACGTCGAGGGTCGGTTCGTGCGCCAGACGGGTGGTCGCGGCCAGTACGGTCACGTGATCATCGACATGCGGCCCAACGAGGCGGGCGGCGGCATCACGTTCGAGAACGCGATCGTCGGCGGGACGATCCCGCGCGAGTTCATCGCCCCGATCGAGGCCGGCAGCCGCGAGGCGCTCAAGAGCGGCCTGCTGTCGGGCTTCCCGGTCGTCGATGTGCACGTCGCCCTCAAGGACGGCTCGTACCACGACGTCGACTCCAGCGAGGCGGCGTTCAAGGTGGCGGCCAGCCTGGCGATCAAGGAGGCGCTCCAGAAGGGTCGTTCGATCCTGCTCGAGCCGGTCATGAAGGTCGAGGTCGTGGCGCCCGAGGAGTACACCGGCGATTGCATGGGTGACCTCAACAGCCGCCGCGGCCAGATCGATGCCATGGAGCCCCGCGCCGGCGGCGTGACGAGCATCCGCGCGTTCGTGCCGCTCGGCGAGATGTTCGGCTACGCCTCGGACCTGCGGTCGATGACCCAGGGCCGCGGTACGTTCACGATGGAGTTCGCCCGCTACGAGCGGGTGCCGGAGAAGATCAGCCAGGCCCTGGCCGCCGAGCGCGCCAAGGCCTAGTCCGAGCGATCGCTGTCAGCGAGGAGGGAAGAGCGATGGGCAAGGCAACGTTCGTGCGCAACAAGCCCCACGTGAA
>CAZYVI010000035.1:0-14950 GCA_964651245.1 uncultured Anaerolineales bacterium
GGCGCGGGGGCCTGCCCCTACGGGGGGGGGATGTGGATGGCGGTCGGGGGGGGGGCGTCGCCGGTTGCGGGCGCATCCGTGGCGAATTGGCGGTCGCCGGCGTCGCCCAGGCCGGGGAGGATGTAGCCGGGCGGCCAGGGGTCGCCGGGGCCGGTGAGGCGGGTGTCGAGGGCGGCCAGCGTGATCGGGACGGCGGGGTGGGCGGCAGACAGGGCGGCGACACCCTCGGGGGCGCCGATCAGGCCCACGAACCGGATGTCGCGGGCGCCGCCGCGCTGCCGCAGGACGTCGACGGCCGCCGCGGCGCTGCCGCCGGTGGCCAGCATCGGGTCGAGGATGACGACGGTGGCGTCGGCGAGCGGGTGCGACGAGGCGCGGTCGTAATAGACCACCGGGGTCAGCGTCGCCTCGTCGCGGTAGAGGCCCAGGTGCCGCACCTCGGCCTCGGGCCAGACTGCCAGGGCGCCGTCGGCCATGCCGAGGCCGGCCCGCAGGATCGGCACGAACACGAGCGGCGCCGCCAGCGCGACGCCCGGCGCCGGCGCCAGCGGCGTGCGCACCTCGGCCTCGACGACGGCGACGTCGGCCAGCGCCTCGTGCACCAGGAGGCCCGTCAGCCGCGCCACCAGGCCCCGGAACGCCGCCGGCTCGGTCGACGCCGAGCGCAGCCGCGTCACCATCGCCCGGACCAGCGGATGACCACTCACCATCGTGCCCGCCACGTGGCTCCTCCTCGTCGTCGCACGCAGCGTGAGTGTTCACGCCGGTCGCCAGGCTGTCAACCGCGGCGCGAGGCCGCTGGCGCGCCAACCCGCGCCGACACGGCCGCCGACGACATCGACGCCGCCGACCCTCTTCGCCTCCCCACGCCGCCCTCACCACGCCGCCGCCCCTCTCCGCCTCCCCACGCTGCCGCCCTCCCCACGCCGCCGATCCCGTCCGACGCGCCGAAGGCGTGTGATATAATGCCGCCATGGGAACGTTTGTGCTACGAACCGCCGCGGCGAGCCCATGACGATCGAGCGCGGCCGGGCCGTGACCCCCGAGCGGTTGCCCGAGGACCTCGCCGAGCCGTCGCTGCGCCCGCGGCGCCTGGCGGAGTACATCGGCCAGGACCGCCTCCGCCAAAACCTGGCCATCCTCATCGAAGCGGCCCAGGCGCGCGCCGAGCCGCTGGACCACGTCCTGTTCTACGGTCCGCCCGGGCTGGGCAAGACGACGCTGGCCAACATCCTGGCCCACGAGATGGGCGTCAAGATCAAGACGACCGCCGGGCCGGCCATCGAGCGCGCCGGCGACCTGGCGGCGATCCTGACGAACCTCGGCCAGGGCGACGTGCTGTTCATCGACGAGATCCACCGCCTGCGGCGCGACGTCGAGGAGGTCCTCTACTCCGCGATGGAGGACTTCGCCCTGGACATCATCGTCGGCAAGGGCCCGAGCGCGCGCAGCATCCGGCTCAGCCTGCCGCCGTTCACGATCGTCGGCGCCACCACCCGCCCGGCGATGCTGGCCGCGCCGCTGCGCGACCGCTTCGGCGCCGTCTATCGGCTCGACTTCTACGATGCGGCGGCCATGGAGCTCATCGTGCGCCGCGGCGCCGAGGTGCTGCGCATCCCGATCTCGCCCCCCGGCGCCGCCCTGATCGCCGGCCGCGCCCGCGGCACGCCGCGCGTGGCGCTGCGGCTGCTGCGGCGGGTGCGCGACTACGCCGAGGTTCGCGCCGCCGGCGCCATCGAGGACGCCGTGGCCGACGAGGCGATGCGGCTCATGGAGATCGACGCGCTGGGCCTCGACGACCTCGACCGCCGCGTCCTCGAGGCGATGATCCTGAAGTTCGGCGGCGGCCCGGTCGGCCTCGAGACGATCGCCGCCAGCCTCGGCGAGGAGGCCGACACGATCGAGGACGTCGTCGAGCCCTATCTCCTCCAGCTCGGCTTCCTCGACCGGACGCCGCGCGGCCGCGTCGCCACCGAGCACGCCTACCGCCACCTCGGCATCCAGCCGCCGCCCAAGGCCGGCCAGACGACGCTGTTCTGACCCGCGCGGGCGCGCCCGCGCCGGACCGGGCCGCGGCCCGCGCCGGTGTGCCCCGCCGCCCCACCCGCCAGGAGACCACCGTGACCGACGTCCCGAGCCTGCCGTTCTGGATCGAGCAGATCGGCCTGTTCCTGCTCGTCGCCAGCCCCGGGCTGGTCTTCCTGCTGGCCTACGCCGCCGACGGCGACGAGGCCGGCTGGCTCCGGCCATGGCTCATCGCCCTGCTGGCCCTCGCCGGCCTGGCGACGATCGCCCTCGGGGCGATGTTGGCGCTGACGTCGCTCCTGCCGTCCATGCTGCCGCCGGACGACATCGGCGTGGCGCTGCCCGACACGCGCTTCCTGCTCTGGCTCGGCGACGCCACGATGCTCCTGGGCGCGCTGAGCCTGCTGTTCGCCGTCCCGGCCGTCCGGCGCCTCGTCGCTCGGCTGCTGCCGATCGACCCCCAGCGGCTCGTCCACCTCGTGGCGCTCGACCTCGTCCTGGTGGCGCTGTGGTTCAGCGCCGCGGTGGCCCTGTCGTTGCCGGCGATGATGGCCGACCCGGAGGGCCTCGAGCAGATGGGCCGGATGACCGCCCGCAGCGGTCTGACCGGCGTCTGGATGCAGAACCTGGGCTTCGTGGTCCTCAGCGTCTTGGGCGTCGGCTGGCTCGTCGCGCGCGACGGCCGCGCCGTCGCCGAGCGCCTCGGCCTGACGCGCACCGTGCCGTGGCGGTGGTGGCTGGGCGCCTCGCTGGCGGCGCTGGCCATGGCCGTGGCCACCGACCAGCTCTGGACGTGGCTCGACCCCGAGGGTGCGGCCGCGCTCGGCAAGCTGTCCGACCAGCTCTTCGGCCCGCTCATCGCCAAGGGCGGCATCGCCGCCGCCCTGACGATCGGCCTGGCGCCCGGGATCGGCGAGGAGCTGCTGTTCCGGGGCGCCGCGCAGCCGCGGCTCGGGCTCGTCGTCACGTCGCTGCTGTTCGCGGCGGTGCACACCCAGTACACCGTCTCGCCGGCCCTGGTCCAGATCTTCGTCGTCGGCCTGATCCTGGGCACGGTCCGCATCCGCGCCGGCACCACCGCCGCGATCGCGATCCACGCGACGTTCAACGCCGTCCAGGTCCTGATGTCGGCCTACGGCTGACGTCGGACGTCGGACGGTCGACCCGGATCGGGCGACGCCCGCGGTCGGCGGCGATCGGTCAGCGGCGGGCGATCCGCAGCGAACAGCGGGCGCCGCGCCCGCGCGGCAGCGGCGCCCGCTGGGCGTCCGTTACGGCGCCAGCGGCACCAGCGCCGCGGCGGCCTCGAGCAGCCGCGCCTGGTCGACGTTCGTCGACTGCATCCGCAGCCGCGTCTCGCCCTTGTCCCAGATGACGACATGGCGCTCGCCCAGGACGTAGAGCTTGGCCGGCGCGCCGCCGACGGTGACGTCGGACACCTCGCCCTCCTCGGCCGGCATCGCGCCGTCCTTGGCCGCCCACTGGGAGATGACGAACGAACCGGCGGCGCCCTGGCTGACCAAGACGCGGGCCAGCGGCAGCATCGGGTCGGTCTCGCCGGGGCGCGCCACGACCCAGTGGTAGACGTACTCGTCGTCCTCGCCGGCCGGCGGGAGCTCGTAGAGCGGCACCGTGGCGGCCTTGACGAGGTCCTCGCGGGTGATCAGGCGCATGTCGCCCTGCTGAACCGGCCGCGTCGGCTCCGGCGCAGCGGTCGGGCGCTCCGCCGTGCCGCTGGCGATCTGCCCCACCGCCTCGGTTGGGCTGCCAGCCGCGGCATCGTCGGCGGCCGCGTCGCCCGCCGCCGCGTCGCCCGCCGCCGCGTCGCCCGCCGCCGCTCCGCCCGCGGCGTCGCCGGCGGCCGGCGCGGCATCGTTCGTCGTGGCGCCGCCACCCGGCGCGGCCGCGCCGTCGTCGGCCTTCGGGCCGCACGCCGCCAGCGACAGCGCCACCATCGCCCCCAGCACCCCGCGCGAAAGCTTCATCGTCCGTCCTCCTCGAAGGCACAGCGAGCGGCGCGCGGGCATCGCACCGCGCGCCGGTCGGATCCGTGAAATCCAGCGTCCCCACCGTAGCCGGCCGGGATGAGAGCGCGATTATACCGCCATGGGCGCCGGCGGTGCCCTTGCCGCGCCGGCCCCGACTGCCTACGATGCCGGCCATGCCTGCCCCGCTTCGCCCCGCCGACCCGTCGCCGGCCGGGCCGCCGCGCGGCCCGCGCCACCCGGCCGTCGACCCGGCGGCGCTGCCCGCCGCCCGCGCCCTGCGCCGCCGCGCCGCCGCCGTCGCGCTGCCGCCCGGCCGGACGCGCCCGGCGGCCCGGCCGGGCGACGCCGTCGCGCTCGTCGGCGCCATCGGCCAGGCGGGGGCGGCGGCGCTGGGGCTGGCGTGCGGGCCGTGGCTCGGCGCCCGGCTGCCGCCGGCCGATGTCGTCGGGCTGCGCCGCTGGGCGGACGACGCCGGGGTGGACGACGGCTGGGACGTGGCGGCCATCGCCGTCCGCGTCGACGACGCGCTGGCGCTCTGGGCCGGCGACGGCGGCGCACGCGCCCCATCGACCGCCGCCGACGACGCGCCGCGGCCGTCGGCCGGCGATGGCGGCGCGGCGGCGCCATCGGCCGGCGGCGAGGTCATCGGCCACGACGTCGCCGCTCCCGCCGCCCCCGCCGGAGCCCTCGTCGCCCTCGGCGAGGGCGGCCTGGCGCGCGCCGCCTTGCGGTTGGCCGAGGCGTCATCGGCCACCGTCCGCCTCGACGCCGGCGCCGTGCCGCTGCACGCGGCCACCGCCCGGCTGTGCGACGTCCTCGGCCTCAACCCGCTCGACCTGCAGTCGGCCGGCGCGCTGCTCTTTACCGCCGCGCCCGCCGCGGCCCACGCCGCCGTGGCCCGCCTGGCCGCCGGCGGCGCGGTGGCGGCGGTCATCGGCGCCGTCGCGGCCGGCCCGGCGCGCTTGGTGCTGGGGATGGGCGGCAGCGAGCGGCCGCTGCCGGCGGTGGGGCTCGACGCCGTGGATGCGGTGCTGGCGACCTCGGTCTGACGACCCGGTTCGACCCCGGCATCGCCAGCGGCATGCCCGTCCGACGACCGACACGGGCGCCCGAAGCGCCCCGAGCCGTCCCTGCCCGCCGGTTCGCCCTACCCCGCGTTCTTGGACGAGACGCCGCCGACGTACGTCCTGCGGCTCTTTGCGGTGCACAACGCCAACGCCGCCGCCCACCGCGCCCGCTACGTGGTCACCGCGGTGACGCGCGGCCACGCGCTGTTCTACCGGCGACGAACGACGCCCGATCGCGAACCGCCCGCCTACCGCCCGTCGTCGCGTCGGAACGGCAGCGGCGGGCGGGGCTGGGCGGCGAGGTCGTCGGCGGGCGGGTGCTGCGGGTAGCGGTAGGGGGTGAGCGCCAGCCGGACGCGGTCGAGCTTGAGGCTGCCGGCCTCGGGCGGCGGGGCGACGTCGCTGACGGTCACCTCGAGAGAGAGCTCGCCGACCTCGAGCACGGTGTGGGCGCCCGGGACGGCCGGCAGCAGCTGGCGGTCGCGCAGCAGGGCGCGGACGTGCGCCTCCTGGCTGGCCGCCTGCGACAGGACGGCCACCTTGATCGGGCTGGCCGCCTCGTCGGTCACGTCGCGGTCGTAGAGCCAGACGTCGAGCGTGGCCAGGCTGCCGACGCGCCGGGCGCGGATGTTGATGCTGGCGGAGAGGCCCTGGCGGTCGTCGAACACCAGCCAGGTCTGGTAGAAGTGCTCGTCGGAACCGTCGTAGAGCACGGCGGCGGTGGCGCCGAAGTCGAGCTTGCCGGGGCCCAGCCCCGCTTCGCCGGCCCGCTGCCACGGCGCGCGCGGCAGCGGCAGGGCCGCGCTGTCGTCGGGCGGCAGCTCGGGCAGGCCGAGGCGCCCGGTGCGCTGTGGCGCGCGCCGCGGCACCTCGAGGGCGCGGGTCGCGCCCGGCGCCCGCGGCGGCTCGCCCGCCGCCGCGCCGCCGCGCGGCTCGGCCCAGCGCGCGTCGTCGGTCGGCGCGATGTCGCCCGGCGCCGACCCGGCGTCGGCCGGCGCGGCCGGGTCGAGGCGGCTGGCGCCGGCCGCGTCGCGGGCGGCGTCGAGGATCGCGTCGTCGCCGGCGCCGCGGCCGCGGGCGTCCAGCCGGGCGCGGCGTCGCGCCAACGCCCGGGCACGGCCGGCGTCGCCGCCGGCGCGGCGGAGGCCCGCCACCGCCAGCGCCGCCAACGCCGCCAGGCCGAACAGGATGAGCCAGAACGCCGGCTGGTCGCGGCGCGAGACGGCCGCCGGCGCCGTGGACGCGACGACCTCGCCGACGACCGCCGCCGCGGCCGGCGTGGCCGGCGCCACGACGCGGGCCGTCGCCAGCGCCCGGGCGAGCTGGCGGGCATTCTCGGCCGCCTCGAGGTCGTCCGTCCGCGCCGCCTGGGCGTCGAGGACGGCGGCCAGCGTCGGCGCCGGGAACGACGCCAGTCGCTCGGCGGCCGTGGCGACGTCGGGGCGGCGGACATACGCATCGGCCACCAGCCGGACGTACGTGGCGCGGTCGGCGGGGGTGAGGTCGGCGGGCAGCGCGTCGGTCCAGGTCACCGGCCAGAGCCACCAGCCCAGGACGATCCAGCCCAGGACGATGCCGATGCCGAACGGCGCCAGCCAGCCCGCCGGCAGCGCCAGCCGGGCGCGCCCGCTCGGCGCCGGGTCGTCGCCCTCGTCATCGTAGCCGCCTGGGCGCGCGTGCTCGATCGTCCCGTCGTCCATCTCGTCCTCCCGTGCCATGCTGCGCGTCGTCCAGCCGGCGGCTAGCGGGCGGCGACGCTCGGGATCGACGGCGCCGCCGAGAGCACCTCGGCGCCGTCGTCCGTCACGACCACCAAGTCCTCGATCCGCACCCCGAAGCGGTCGGGCAGGTAGACCCCGGGTTCGATCGTGACGACGTTGCCCGCCGCCAGCACCGCGTCGCCCGCGGTGGGGCTCAGGCGCGGGTGCTCGTGGATGTCGAGGCCGACGCCGTGCCCCAGACCGTGGCCGAAGTGGTCGCCGTGCCCGGCGTCGCGGATGAAGTCGCGGACGAGGGCATCCACATCGCGGCCCTTGGCGCCGGGGCGGAGCGCGGCGACGCCGAGGTGGTTGGCCGCCTGCACCAGCGACCACACCCGCTCGTAGTCCGGGTCGTCGGCCGGGCCGAGGCTGAAGGTGCGCGTCAGGTCGGCCGCGAAGCCGCCCCAGCGCGCGCCCATGTCGATGACGATCGGCTCGCCGGCGCGCAGGACGCGGTCCGAGGTCTCGTGGTGCGGCGAGGCGCCATGCTCGCCGGCGCCGACGATCGTGTCGAACGCCAGCCCCGTGGCGCCGTGCTCTCGCAGGAAGACCTCGATGGCCCACGCCAGCTCGCGCTCCGTCATGCCCGGCCGGGCGGCGGCCATCGCGTGGGCCATCCCGGCGTCGGTCAGCGCCGCCGCCCGCCGGATCGCCGCCAGCTCGGCCGCCGACTTGCGGGCCCGCTGCCGCTCGACGAGCCCCTGGGTCGGCGCCCAGTCGAGGTCGGGCGCCTTGGTGCGCAGATCGTCGAGGCGGCTCACCGTCACGTGGTCGGCCTCGAAGCCGACGCGGGTGAGGCGGGCGTCGGCCATCGCCTGGGCCACGCCCTCGATCTGGGCGTAGCCGGCGCGGACGGCCTCGCAGGCCGGCGCCTCGCGCGGCGCGCGCTCGTAGTAGCGGCTGTCCACGAACAGCTGCGCCCGATCGGGCAGGACCAGCAGCGTGCCCGCCGAGCCGCCGAAGCCGGTCAGGTAGGCGCGGTTCGGGTGGCTCATCACCACCAGGGCGTCGAGGCCGAGGCCGGCCAGGTCGGCGCGCAGCTGGGCCAGGCGGTCGCCCGACGGGTGTTCTTCGGACACGGGCATCCCTCTAGCGGGGCGCCGCCACCGCCGGGCGGCGGCGCGGCGCGGTGGCGCGCGGGTGCGCCGCCAGGTAGGCGTCGCGGACCTGGGCCTGGCTGACGTGGGTGTAGATCTGGGTCGTCTGGAGGTTGCGGTGCCCCAGCAGCTCCTGGACGGTGCGCATGTCGGCGCCGCCGTCCAGCAGGTGGGTGGCGAAGCTGTGGCGCAGGACGTGCGGCGTCACGCCGTCGCGGCCGATCGCCTGGCCGGCGGCCTCGACGAGCCGCTGGACGCTGCGCGGCCCGAACCGGCCGCCACTGCGGTTCAGGAACACGGCCGCCGTCGGCCGCGCCGCGGCCGCCGCCAGCGCGGGCCGGCCGGCCGCCAGGTAGCGCGCCATGGCCGCCGCCCACGGCGCGCCGAGGAGGGCCATGCGCTCGCGGCTGCCCTTGCCGAACACCCGCATCTGACGCTGGGCGACGTCGACGGCGTCGAGGTCGAGTCCGACAAGCTCGGCGATGCGGAGCCCGCCGCCGTAGAGCGTCTCGAGGACGGCCCGGTCGCGCAGGCCCGCCGGCGTGGCCGGATCGGGTCCGTCGAGCAGCGCCACGACCTCCTCGACGCTCAGCACCCGCGGCAGCCGCTGCGCCTGCCGCGGCGCGCGCAGCCCGGCGAAGGGATCGACCGACAGCCCGTGCTCGCGCACCAGGTAGCGGCCGAACGCGCGCAGCTCGCTGACGCGGCGGGCGATCGAGCCCGGGGCCAGGGCGGCGACGGCCGGGTCGGCCAGCATCGCCCGCAGCCGCGGCCGGTCGATGTCGGACCAGCCGCGCGCGCCCGCGGCGACGAGCCAGCGGAGCGCGGCGTCGATCTCGCGGCCGTAGTTGCGGACGGTGTAGGGCGACGCGTTGCGCACGCCCTGCAGGTAGCGCAGGTAGGCGGCGAGCGTGCGGGCCAGGGGCGCCGGCAGGTCGTCGGCGCCGCCGGCGGCGGGCGCGCCGGGCGCGGCGGGCGTGGCGTGGGGCATCGGTCGGCATTGTAGCAGCCGCGCCGACCTCACAGCAGATCCGCCCAGCCGGCCGCGCGCGCCGCTTCGGCCAGCGGCTTGACGTCCTGCGCCCGGTCCCGCGGGCAGACGAGCACGATGTCGTCGAGGGCGACGACAACGACGTCGTGGAGGCCGATCGTGGCCACGCGGACGGCGCCGGGCGCGAAGATCAGGCAGCCGCGGCTGTCGAGCCCGACGTGGCGGCCGCGGACGGCGTTGCCGTCGTCGTCGGTCGGCAGGGCGTCGGCCAGCTGCGGCCAGGCGCCGATGTCGCGCCAGGCGAACGCGGCCGGGACGCAGGCGACGTCGGCGCTGCGCTCGAGGATGCCGTAGTCGATCGTCGTGCGCTCGGTGACGCGCGACCAGAGGTGAGGCAGCGCCGCGGGCAGGTCGCCGGCGCCCGCGACGACCGCGGCGACGGCGTCGATCGTGCCGGCCAGCCCGGGCAGCAGGGCGGCGTAGGCCGCGGCGATGTCGGCCTGGCGCCAGACGAACATGCCGCTGTTCCAGAGGTGGGTGCCGGCGCGGACATAGCGCTCGGCCGTCGCCGGATCGGGCTTCTCGACGAAGCGGACCACGTGGCGGGCGGCGTCGACGTCGGCCGCGCCGGGGTCGAGCGGCGGGCCGATCTCGACATAACCGTAGCCGGTGTGGGGCTCCGTCGGCCGGATGCCGAACGTGACGAGCCGGCCGCGGGCCGCCGCGGCGACGGCGCGGTCGAGCGCCGCGTGGAAGGCGGTGACGGGCGCGATGTCGTGGTCGGCGGTGAGGACGGCCATCGTGCCGGCCGGGTCGTGGGCGCGCACGACGCCGACGCCCAGCGCGATCGCCGCGGCGTTGCCGAGCGCCGCCGGCTCGCCGATCACCTGCTCCGGCGGCACCTGCGGCAGCTGGCGCCGCACCTCGGCGGCGTACTCGGCGTTCGTCACCACCACGACGCGCTCGGGCACCACACGGCCGGCCAGCCGGTCGACGGTGGTCTGCAGCATCGAGCGCTCGCCCAGCAGCGGCAGCAGCTGCTTGGGCCGGAGGCGGCGCGAGTACGGCCAGAGCCGGGTGCCGCTGCCCCCGGCCACGATCACGGCCCAGAGGCCGTCGGTCCGGGCGTCGGCAGGCGGTTGCATCGTCGCTCCCTGGAGGTGCGCGCGGCGGACCGCGCCCCGGTGACGCCCGCATTATGCCGCCGTCCAGCGCCCGCCGCCCGAGCGCGCCCGCCCCTTGAGCTCGAGCATCGCCAGCGCTCGCCCGACGGTGGCGGCGTCGAGGCCGGTGCGCCGCCCGAGCTCGTCGGCGGCCGCCGGCACCGCCGACAGCGTGGCCGCCAGGCGCGCCTCGGCCGGGTCGTCGGGCAGGCCGGCGCGGGCGTCGGCGTCGGCGGCGCGGCGGTCGAGGTCGAGCACGGCCAGGACGTCGTCGGCCGATGTGGCCAGCGCGGCGCCGGCGGCGATGAGCCGGTGGGTGCCGCGCGACGCCGCGCCGGTGATCGGCCCCGGCACGGCCAGGACGTCGCGGCCCTCGTCGGCGGCGCAGCCGGCGGTGATCAGCGCGCCGCTCTGGTCACCGGCCTCGACGACGACGGTGGCCAGCGCCAGGCCGGCGATGACCCGGTTGCGGGCCGGGAAGCGGCCGGCGGTCGGCGCGACGCCCGGCGCGTACTCGCTGACGACGCAGCCCGCGGCGACGATCCGCGCGTGCAGCGCGGCGTGGCGCGGCGGGTAGACGCCGTCGATGCCGCCGGCCACCACGGCCACCGTCGTCCCGCCCGCCTCGAGCGCCGCCTCGTGGGCCGCGGCGTCGATCCCCAGCGCCAGGCCCGACACCACGGCCACGCCCTGGCGCGCCAGCGGCGCCACGATGCGCCACGTGGCCTCGCGCCCGTAGGCCGTGGCGGCCCGCGTGCCCACCACCGCCACCGCCGGCGCGCGCAGCGCCGCGGCGTCGCCGCGCACGAACAGGACGTAGGGCGGCGTGGCGGTCTCGGCCAGCAGCGGCGGGTAGTCGGCGTCGCCCAGCACGACGACCTGCGCGCCGCAGGCCGCCACGGCCGCCATGGCCGCTTCGGGCGAACGCGTCCGTTGGGCCGCGGCGATCGCCGCCGCCACCTCCGCCGGCACGACCCGGGCCAGCGCCGCCGGCTCGGCCCGCCAGGCCGCCGCCGCGCCGCCGAACGCCGTCGCCAGGTCGCGCAGCCGCCGCGGGCCGACGCCGTCGACGGCGGTCAGCGCGACCAGGTACGGCACGTCGGCGTCGTGGGGCGCGGCGGGCGGCGCGGCCGGGAGCGCAGCCGGGCGCGATGAGCGGTCGTCGGCCGGCGGGCGAACGTCGGATCGGTGCATGGGACGCCCCTGTTCGTGGGGCGTGGGTGGCGGCGGCATGATAGGCGGCGGCGGGCGCGGGCGGCAAGCAGGCGTCGGCCCGAGCCCGCTACTTCGCCTCCCAGCGCATCACCCCGTCCCAGGTCGCGGGCAGATCGGCCTGCGCCACCGCCTTGCACCGGGCGAGGAAGAGCGCGCACGCCGCGGGCCGTGCCTTCAGCGCGGCGAACGCCTGCGCGGCCTGCTCGATCTCGCCGCGGCGGAAGGCGGCCAGGGCGGCGGCGTAGGCCGGCGCTTCCGCCGTCTTGCGCGCCCTGATCGCGACGTCCGGCTCGCCGTCGAGGAGCTCGAAGATGCGCAGCGGCTGGCTCCGCCCCTTCACCACCACGGTGTCGATCTCCTGCAGCGCCCACGGCGCGGTGTCGGCACCGTCCAGCACGACCTCCGACACGAGCACCGGCGCGCCATACGGCGTCGACAGGCCCTCGACGCGCGCCGCGGTGTTCACCGCATCCGCCACCACGTTGGCGTCGAGCCGCTGCTCGCCGCCGAGCGTGCCCAGGATCACAGTGCCGGCGTGCACGCCGACGCCGATGCGCAGCGGCGGCTCGCCGGGACGCATGAGGTCGCCTTGGAGATCCGCCAGCGCGGCCTGCATGGCGACGGCGGCACCGAGCGGGTCGGACGCACCGAGCGGGAAGAGCGCCAGGAACCCGTCGCCGAGATACTGGCCGATCGTGCCGCCGCGATCGTGCACGCAGGGCTCCATGGCCGCGAGGAAGCGGTTGATGAACGCGAAGATCTCGTCGGGGCTGCGCCGTTCGGACAGCGTCGTGAAGCCGCGGATGTCGCAGAACATCACGCTGCTCTCCAGCGCCGCGCTGTCGCCCCGCTGCACGTCGGTGATGGTCTCGCGGCCGAGCAGGCTCAGAAAGGCGCCGGGCACGAAGCGGCGCGCGGCCTGGTAGGTGCGATCGAGCTGGTCGAGGTTGTCTGCGAAGCGCAGGGCCAGCATGGCCGAGAACGACAGCGCGACTGCCCCGGTCGACGCCTGGCCGAGCCAGGGCCGCACGCTGTCGTACACGGGCGGCAGGCCGAAGAGGTTGTGGACGGAGTCGCCGAGCCCCCATGCCACGATGGGTAGGAAGCCCAGGAGCATGAGCCGGGCGCCGCCGATGCGCCGACGTATGCCTTCCGCCAGCAGGACGATGCCCGCCAGTGCCGCGAGGCCGTAGGCCGCCGGCACGACGCGCCACCACGGGCTGCCCAGGTGGGCGGTGCTGGACAGCCCGGCCGCGAGCAGGACGATCACGGTCCACCGCCCCAGGCGCCGATGCCGCCCGTCGAGGAGCGCACTGCCGAAAGCGACGAGCGTGGCGTAGCCCGACGCCCGCAGCAGCACCGAGAAGCGGGCGTAGAACCACGAGGCGTCGACCATCCCGATCCGCTGCGCCGCCTGCCACGTCGTGAGCGGGCCGAGGACGAGCATCGCCAGCGCGAAGAGACCCTCCTCCGGCGCGCGTCGACGCAGGAAGATCAGGCCGTGCACCAGGCCGAGGCCCGTCAAGAGCAGGCCGAGGAAGATCTGCGGGATGCCTGCCGGGGCCGTCCAGGCGGCGTGCCGTCGCGCCAGCAGGTCGTACCGCATGGCCGCGGGCGGTCCGAGGAGCAGGCTGGACATCCGCCCGTTCTCGCGGCGGTTCAGGCCGCCCCACACGCGCACGGCCACGACGATCTCCCCGTCGGCGACCGCGGCCGCGGGCACCGGCCCGGCGAACGGCACGATCGGCCCAGGGTCGCCGGCTTCGGGGCGGCCGCTGGCGGCCACGAGCTCGCCATCCACGAAGAGCTCGGCCGCGTCGTAGGCGCGCAGCAGGCCCACGGCGAGGGCCTGGTCCGGGGCGACGCGGACATGCTTGCGATACCAGCCCAGGCGCTCGGCGGGAGCACCGTGGAGTCGCCACGGTTCGTTCGTGCCGACCCGGTCCCAGTCGCTGTCGTCGAAGCCGGGAGCGGCCCAGGCGACCTCGTCGCCGGCCCGGTAGCGCCACCCGTCGTCGTACACGCGGATGCTCGCCTCAGGGGCGTTCGCTTGCGCCACGACGGCCTCCGGGCGGGCGGACTCGACGACCACGACCGCCGCCGCACCCACGACCAGGATCGCGCGACGCGAACCGAGGCGCCGGAAGGGGACGCCGAGCCGACGTGTTGGCATCGCTGCACCTCGCGGGGTTCGCAAGCGCCCGGTGGCGAGGATCGTGCGCCGCGTGCGCCCTCCCGGGCCGGGCAGGCCATGCCCGTAACGATACGTCATCTCTCGATCCGCTTTCCGTCGGCACACCGTCCGGCGGCGCACGCGGGCCGTCGCGCCGGACTGCCGCCGAGCCGGCCGCCCCCCTGTGCTATCCTCCGGCCGTGCCGCGCCGACAGCGCGCCCCGCGCCCCGCGGGCGGGGCGCCGAGCACCGGGAGGGACGGCGGTGGGCTACCGCGATCGAGCGCTCGTCGGGCTGATCC
Organism: uncultured Anaerolineales bacterium; assembly: GCA_964651245.1. GTDB lineage: Bacteria > Chloroflexota > Anaerolineae > Epilineales > Epilineaceae > Avedoeria. The sequence continues at coordinate 13,781 of CAZYVI010000035.1, forward strand.
TGATCTTCGCCAGCATCTTCATCCTCTACTGGGGCAGCCCCGCGCGCACCGGCATCAGCGCACCCGACAAGATCTGGCCGCTGGGCTTTGTGGGGGTCTTCGCGCTGGGCTTCACGCTGTTCAGCATGGGCATCCTGGGCCACGAGGACGCCTACACGGCGCTCATGAGCGGCTTCGTGCTCTACCTCATCGTCGGCGCCGTCATCACGCTGACCCTCTACATCACGAACAACGGCATCCACCAGTACTCGCTCGAGGACGCCGCCAACCCGGCGTTCTGGGGCGAGGCGATCCGGCTGTCGATCCTGTGGCCGCTGTCGGTCGTCCAGCTGACGAACTTCCTGGGCTGGGAGGCGTTCGCCTGGTACTAGCCGCCCCGGCCCGCCGCGCGCCCGCCGTCGCCGCCGCGCTGGCCGCGCTGGCCGTCGCGGCCGGCTGCCGCCGCGCCACCCCGACGCCGACGCCCGCGCCCAGCCCGACGGCCGCGCCGGCCACCGCCACCGCGGCGCCGTCGCCGCGGCCGAGCGCCACCCCCGCCGCGCCGTCCGCGGGCGCGCCCACGCCGACGGCCGCGGTCGGCGACGCGGCCACGCCGGCCGTGGACGCTGGGACGGCGACCCTCACGCCGGACGCCGATCTGCCGGACGCCGGGGCGCTGCTCGACAAGCGGCTCGAGGGCGGCGCCGTCGGCGGCACCTACCACCTCGACGACGTCCGGACCGGCCGCCACGATGGCTTTACCCGCATCGTCTGGGCGATGGCCGAGGCCGAGGGCGCGCCGCGCTGGACGGCGCTCCTGCGGCGCGACGTCGAGGGCACGGCGACGATCGACCTGACGCTGGCCGACGTCTCGGCCGTCGACAAGCCGGCCGAGGTGGCGGCGCAGGCGGTCGACAGCCCGATCGTCGACAGCGTCCAGCCGCGGCGGGTGTCCGACGACGCCGTGCTGGCGTTCCGCGTCCGGCTGGCCCACCCGGCCGGCTACCGGATCACCGTCCTCGAGGCGCCGGTGCGGATCGTCCTCGACGTCGCGCACGGCCGGTGACGCCGAGCCGGCCGGCCGCCCGCCGCCGCCCGCTCCCTTCGCCCTGCCGCCGATGACGGCGCCGCCCCGTCCGCCGCTGGCCGACCGGATGCGGCCGCGCACCCTCGACGACTTCTTCGGCCAGG
>CAZYVI010000036.1:0-12653 GCA_964651245.1 uncultured Anaerolineales bacterium
CCGCCGCTGGCCGACCGGATGCGGCCGCGCACCCTCGACGACTTCTTCGGCCAGGACGCCATCGTCGGGCCGGGGCGGCTGCTGCGGCGGGCGATCCAGGCCGACCAGCTCTCGAGCGTGCTGTTCTGGGGCCCACCCGGCACCGGCAAGACGACGCTGGCGCGGATCATCGCCCGGACCACCGAGGCCCACTTCATCGCGATCAACGCCGTCCTGGCCGGCGTGGCCGACATCCGCGCCGCCGTCGCCGAGGCCGAGAAGCGCCGCGCCGGGCTGTTCGGCCAGCGCACGATCCTGTTCGTCGACGAGGTCCACCGCTTCAACAAGGCCCAGCAGGACGCGCTGCTGCCGCACGTCGAGAGCGGCCTGATCACACTCGTCGGCGCGACCACCGAGAACCCGTTCTTCGAGGTCAACAAGGCCCTGGTGAGCCGCAGCCGCATCTTCCGGCTCGAGCCGCTGACCGACGACGACCTCCGCGCCGTCGTCCGCCACGCCCTGGCCGACCGCGCCGAAGGCTACGGCGGGCTCGACGTCGTGCTCGACGACGACGCCCTCGACCACCTCGTCGGGGTCGCCAACGGCGACGCCCGGGCGCTGCTCAACGCCCTCGAGCTGGCCGTCGAGACGACGCCGCCCGACGCCGAGGGGCGGATTCGCGTCGACTTGGCGGTGGCCGAGGAGTCGATCCAGCGCCGGGCGGTGCTCTACGACAAGCAGGGCGACGCCCACTTCGACACGATCAGCGCGTTCATCAAGGCCTGCCGCGGCAGCGACCCCGACGCCGCGCTCTACTGGCTGGCGCGGATGGTCTACGCCGGCGAGGATCCGCGCTTCATCCTGCGCCGGCTGTTCATCCTGGCCGGCGAGGACGTCGGGATGGCCGATCCGGGGGTGGTGAGCACGGTGGCGGCCTGCGCCAGCGCGTTCGAGTGGGTCGGCTTGCCCGAGGGGCGCTTCCACCTGGCGCTGGCCACGCTGGCGGTGGCCACGGCCGCCAAGAGCAACACGACGCTCGGCTTCTTCGACGCGCTGGCCGTGGTCGAGCGCGAGCGGGCCGAGGACGTGCCGCCGCACCTGCGCGACGGCAACCGCGACGCGGCGGCGTTCGGCGACGGCAAGGGCTACCTCTACCCGCACAGCTGGCGCGACGGCTGGGTGGCGCAGCAGTACCTGCCGGCCGGCCTCCAGGGCCGGATCTTCTATCAGCCCAGCGACCACGGCCACGAGGCGGTGATCCGGGGCGAGGTGACGCGCCGGCGCGAGGCCCAGCTGGCGGCGATGATCGACGGCGAGGCGGCGGTGCGGCAGACGCGGTCGTGGACCGGGCCGCTGGCCGCCGGCGCGCCCGACCGCGACCGCTGGCTCGAGCGCGCCACCGGCGGCGCCGGCGAGCGGCTGGCGGCCGTCCGCGATCGGCTGGCCGAAGCGGCGCGCCTGGGCCGGCACGATCGCGTCCTCGACCTGGCGGCCGGCACCGGCCTGCTAACCTGGGAGGCGCTGCGCCGCTGCCCCGAGGGCGGCGTATGGACGGTCTGCGCCGACGACGCCGCGGCCGAGGCGATCGCGACGATGGCAGCGCGCCTCGGCGGCGTCTGGGCGCCGACGGTCATCGTGGCGCCGCTCGACGCCGTCGCCGACGCCGTGGCGGCCCATGGCGACGCGGCGCTGCAATTCGACGCCCTTGTCGGCCGCGACGCCTTCGCCGCCGTGGCGCCGGCGCGCTGGCCGGCCGTGGCCGCCGCCCTGGCGCCGCTGCTGGCGCCCGGTGGCCGCCTCGCCCTGGCCGAGCCGGCGCCGGCCGCGTCGCCGCTGCCGTCGTCGCTCGTGCGCGACGACGACGCGCGCCTCGACGACGGCCTGCGGGCCCGGATCGCGGCCGCCGAGGCCCACCTGGTGGCCGACCTGACCGCCCGCCACGGCGACGCCGCCGCCCTGGCCGACGCCTGGCGCGCCGCCGGCCTGGCCGACGTCGCGTCCGAGACCACCGTCGCCCCGGCCACGCTGCCGCTGACCGCCGCCCTCGTCGCCCGCTGGTTTGACGACGCCGCCGGCCCCTACCGCCAAGCCCTCGACGCCTCGCTGTCGCCCGACGACGTCGCCCGCTTCAAGGTCGCGGTGGCGCGGCGCGTGGGCGAGACGGTGGCGTGGGGGGTGGGGGTGGGGTGGGTGTGGGGGCGGACGGCGGGATAGCGGAGGCGTCGCGAGGCCGCCGCCCAGCGCGGTCGAGCCGAGCGCCGCCGCAAGCTACTCCGACGGCCAGCGTTGATCGGCGTATCGCGTCAGCGGCATCAGGAAGAAGCCGAAGAGGAAGCCGCCGACGAGTGTGCCGATCACGTTCCACTTGAGCAGAACCTCGCCGGTGAGCTCGGCCGCTCCGGGTACGCCCAGCAAGCGGACGACGTTCATGCCCACCCACGGTGCGACGAACCCCACTACGGCCGACTGTCCGGGGTGGCTCCAGAGAGAGCCGTTCCCTTGGTTCCAGCGCCACACGACCAGGCTGCCGACGGCGCCAGCAAGGGACGCGAGGTAGGGATCGATCACGCTGGCAGGGAACGCGTCGCCCGACCACGGCCACAAGCCGTGGCTGGCGGACCCCGACGCGAACAGCCACCGCAACGCGAGCAGCGGAATCGTGGCCGCCACGAAGCCGAGCGCGGCTTGCGCGAACATGCTGTAGGCGCCGCGGAGCCCGCTCGCGGCCAAGAACGCTAGGCGGCGCCGATACGTCGCCCGAACGACCCAGTCCACCGACACCACGGACCCGGCGACGAGCGCGACGAGCACCAGCGTCACCACGATGCCGTTGAGGTTGGGGAAGGGCGTGATCGGGACGATCGCGGTCGCCCACGACCAGTACGTCATGACGCCGATCACGACAAGCACGACGGGGAGCAGCACGATGGCCAGGCCAAGCGCAAGGACGATGCCCATGGCCTCGGCGCCCTGGCTGGTGGCGTAGCCTACCGTTCGTCCGCTCGAATCGGAGATGCGATAGCTCATGCCGCAGACCTCCTCGTCAGGTCGATGGGGCGGACGGTCGTCGCCGTCGGCCGTCGCTTGACCCTATATCATAGGCCCGTCGACACCTCCCTTGTCCCACCCCCCTCCCTATGCTACGCTGCCCCCGGCCGTCCGCTGCCTGGGCGGCCGCGGTCAAGGTCCGGCGCGCCCGCCGCGCGCCGGGTGGGATGTGCCACGGGGGGGACCGATGCGCCGCATGTCGATGTCCGTTCGCCGCGCCGCCACACCGCCGCCGTCGGCCCGCCGTCGCGCCGCCGCGGCCGGGGCGGTGGCCGTGGCCGTGGCCGTCGCGCTGGCCGCCGCCGGCGCCCCGACGCCGCCGACGGCCCACGCCCAGGGCGAGCTCGAAGGGATCGTCTTCCTGCCCCTGGTCTGGCGCACCGTCCAGCGCGGCGACCTGCCGCCGGCGCCGGTGGTGCCGACCGTCCGCCCGCCGACGGCGACGCCGACCCTCGACGCGCCGCCGACGGCGCCGCCGACGTTCACGCCCGAGCCGTCGACGACGCCGACGCCGGCCGGCGACGGGTTCATCGGCGGCCGGCTGCTGCTGCGCGGCCAGCCGGCGCCCGAGGGGCTGGGCGACGGCTTCGGGCCGGGGCTGTTCCTCCTCAAGTGCACCGAGGGCCGCCGGGCCTGCGAGCGTGTCGGCCGCACCGCGGTCGTGGGCGAGGAGGGGCGCTACCGCTTCCAGAACCCGCCGGCGCTGGCCGACAACCAGACCTACGTGGTCCATTGGCGCAACGAGACCTTCGACGATCTCTTCGGGCTGCGCGAGTGGCTCGGCTCTTGGTACAGCGAGGCGATCACGCCGGCGCGCTACACGCCCGGCGCCGAGGTGACGATCGAGGACATCGAGCTCGAGCCGATCGAGCTGACCGGCCCGAGCAACGGGACGGGCTACCAAGGGCTGCCGTGGACGTTCACCTGGGATCCGCGCGAGCACGAGGTGGGCAGCTACCGCTGGGCGATCTGCGACTGCTTCGGCGACGGGCTGCATCACCGCGACACCGACAAGTCGTTCAAGTCGCCGTCGGTGGGGCGGACCGGTGCCTACCAGATGAACGACTACCCGCAGTTCATCAAGCAGATCGGCATCGGGATCGAGCACAAGTACTTCTGGTACGTCCACGTCGACGGGCCGCGCGGCAGCTGGGGCCAGAGCCACGACCAGTGGATGCTGTGGTTCATCCCGGGCTTCGACGCGCTGCGCCCGCTGGGCGTCACCGGCTTCGCCCGCGTTGCGCCCGCGCCCGCGTCGCGCGCCCAGACCGATCCGAACGATCCGCGGGTTCACCTCCCGTTCGTCTGGCGCGGCGCCGAGCGCGCCGACCTGCCGGCCGCGCCGGCGGCCCCGACCGCGCCGCCGCCGACGGCGCCGCCGGCCGCCTCGGCCACGCCGACCGACGTCCCGCCGACCGACGAGCCGACGGTGGAGCCGACGGCGCTGCCATCGCCGACGTCGGCCAAGCCGATGGGCACGATTCGCGGCCGCTACGTCAAGCGCGGCCAGCCGCTGCCGCCGGGCTACGGCGCCGACAGCCTGCCGCAGATCGAGCTGCGCGTCCGCTCCGGCAGCACCGGCGCCTGGCGCAAGGTGGCCAACGCCGTGATCGGCGAGGACGGCGCCTACGCCTTCGAGTCGCCGCCGCCGCTGCAAGACGATCAGGTCTACCAGGTCTGGTGGATCAACGACGAGACGACGATCCTCTTCGACTACGAGGCCCTGGGCCGCTGGTACTCGCGCAGCATCACCCCCGACGCGCTGGCCGCCGGCGCGGACATCGACCTCGGCACCGTCGAGCTGCGCGACCTCGAGCTGAAGTGGCCCGAGAACGACATCCACTACAGCCTGCCGCACGACTACCGTTGGGAGACGCGCGACGAGGTCCCGACCGAGAACTACCGTTGGTCGCTCTACAAGACCTGCACGGACGCCCAGGAGCGCTTCCCGCCCGGCAGCCACCGCTCGAGCTCGCTGGGCCACGTCAACAAGATCTTCATCAGCTCGCCCCCCCAAGGCTTCAAGATGGACGAGCGCTACTGCTGGTACGTCACCATCGAGGACAGCGAGCAGCGGGGGAGCGGTTGGACGTACTTCCGGTACAAGACGATCTTCTTGTCGGCGGTTGCGCGGTTGGATCCGGTCGCGACGGTTGTGCGGGCGATCGGGGAGTAGCTTTGTACCAAGGCAGGACCAACGGCGTTCACCAGTCCAGGCACCGACAACGCCCGCGCAATGCGCCCATCGTACGACCTTGGGTCGCACGCGCCGCTGCGTTCGTGCCGCGCGCTATCAGGCTGTAGTACACGCGCTGGCCCTGCATCACCATTCATGGGTGGCATCGTTTCCGTGCGAGACTCGAGGACTACGCCGTGCGCCGCGTGCTGGTAATTGCCGCAGTATTCTTGATCTTCGCCGTCACCGAATCCGCACGTACCCGGGCGCAAGACATGCGGCACCGAGTGTATCTGCCAGTAGTAAGCGTGGAGCCAACGCCTGCGGCTCCCACTCACTGGTGGGCCGGCGCGTGCCGTGGTCGAGACACTCGACAGCTTGTTCGGAACGGGGGATTCGAAGAGGGTGAGGCCGGAGAGCCGTGGCAGGTCGTAGACGATGACGACTACTTCATCCCCGGAGCCCATTTCCGTCCGACCACAATCCAGCCTTTTGTCCAAACAGATGTAGTGATGGCGGGCCGTCGAGCCGCAGTCTTTCCTGCGGCGGCTGGGCGAGATGCAGAGGCCGTGTACGTAAACGGCAGCCCATTCATCCGCTACGCCGATCCCGGTGCGCCTGGGCCGCAAATCATAGCTGCGCGCCTAAGCTACTGGTGGTACTACCAGACTTCCCAGCCTGAGAGCTTCGAAAGCGACAAACTCAGTGAACTGTTCATGTCTTGTGATCGTCGCGGAGCTGAAACGCGCATCGGCACGGTGCCCACATATGTGAGCTTCGTGAAGATGGGCCGGCGCGACGCCAATCAATGGCGATATCGCGAAGTAGATGCAACGTACTGGATGCGCCGCGGTGTCGTTGCCGACTCGATGCGAAAGTGCCTCACCCTGTACTGGTCGAGCTGGGATGATGGCGCTCCCGCCGCCATCTATGTCGACGACGTTTCGCTGGAGGTCTGTGAGTAGTGCGGGACTGTAGTACCACCGTCGAATTGAGATCAACAGGAGCCCTGCCATGCCCCCCGCCTCCGACATCACACGCATCCGCGCCGCTACCGCCCGCGCCTGGGCAGCGTACCGCGAGCTGTGGCGGAAGGGTCGGATGGGCATCGCGCTGGCGCTGCTGATCCCGTGCGGCGCCTGCTGGATGTGTACTGCCGTGGCGAGCGGACTGGGGCTGATCGAGCCGGTTCCGACGGCGACTCCGGCACCTTCGTCTACGCCGAAGCCTTCGGCGCTGCCTAGGCCTACTCGCACGCCGCGGCCGACGCCGTTCGAAGTGCCAGCGACAGACACGGCGGAGCCGCCGGCCGTGACGGAGGTGCCGACGGTCGTGCCTCAGGCGAGTGCGCCGACGACTGACGTGCAGCAGCCAGTTGGGCAGGACCCGACACCTGCGTCGCCGTCTCAGATCCAGCCGCTGGTTGGGCAACCCCAGGCACCGCCCCCTGCCGCTGAGGGTCCGCGACGCGGTGCTCCACAGGGAAGGGCGTGTCCTGCGGGTCTTCCAGTGAAGGGGAATCAAGGTCGAGAGGAGTGGATCTACCACGTTCCCGGTGGTCGGAGCTACGACTCCACTCAGCCCGAAGAGTGCTTCGCAACAGAGGCCGACGCGCAGGCTGCAGGATACAGGGCGGCGCGGAACTGAGCCGCGATTGAACACGCGTCCGGCACGTGCGGTCAACCCGGTGGCGATAGAAAATGAAGTACGGGAACGAGTCACGCCGCGCCACGCTGACTGACTGGAACGGAGAGTTGGCGGGTCGAACTCGCCGGGCTCGACGTGCGGAGGTCACCGGCGCTCACTCCACCTCACTCACCCATCCCGTCGTCCCCCCCCTCCTCGCCCCGGCTGCTCGCCACGACGGCGATCACGACGACGATGACGAACGCGACACCGATGGCGACCATCCACATCGTGCACCTCCTGGGTGACAGGCGATCCGATCGCACGCCTACGCGCGTCGGCTCGACGTCCACGCGGCGTACCCGTCGAGCGTTCGGCTGGGCGGCAGTCTACTCCCCCGCCCAGCCCACCGGCAGGTAGATCGTCTGCCCCGCCGCCCGCGCCGTGCCCGTCGCCCCCGGCGACGCCGTCGCGGTCGGCCGCGGCGTCCGTGTGCCGGCGGGCAGCCACGGCGGCGCGTCGGGCGACCACGGCGTGCGGGTGGGGCGCGGGGCGGGCGAGGGCCAGGCGGGGGTGGACGGTGGGGCGGGCGACTGGGTCGGGCCGGCCGTGGGGGACGGCGGCGGCGTGATCTCGAGGCGGGGCGGGCAGGCGGGGGCGCCGGGACGGCAGGTGTAGTCGCGGCCGTGGAAGCGCGCGTCGGCCCACCAGCCGCCGAAGGGCGCGCCCAGGTCGCGGAACGGCGCCACGCGGCCGTCGGTGACGCGCACGCCGTCGCGGTCGTCGATCGCCAGCCGCCAGCGCGCGACCTCGACGTCGTGCGGCGCGGTGCCAACGACGAGGCGGGCGCGCAGCGTGAGCGTCACCGCGTCGTGACCGGCCAGTGCGGCCAGCGGGACGCGGACCGCCGCCTGGTCGGCCGATAGGCGGACCGGCGTCGACCGCGCGAACAGCGGCGACCCATCGCCGGCGGTCCCGCCGTGGACCGCGACGGCGACGTCGACGGGCAGCACGCCGTCGTTGCCGATCGTCAGCACGACGTCGGCGCCGTCGCGGGCGGCGCCAAGCAGCTCGACGTTCGGCGTGGCCGCCAGCAGGTAGGTCGCGAACCGCGTCCAGCGGTCGAGCGCCGGCAGCAGCCGGTCGGGCGGCGGGTTGAACGCCGCCCCGATGCTGCTGGCCACGGTGAAGGCGCCGCTGGCGCCGATGCGCTCGATGAACAGCGTGTCGTCGCCGCCGTAGACCTCGGGCGCGAACGCGAACGCCCCGCGCTCGCGGTAGACCCAGTCGAGCGTGCTGCCGTAGGCGCTGTAGAGGCCGCGCGCCGTCCAGACGTGCGGCGAGCCCGGGTAGCCGTGGACCTCGGTCAGCGCGCTGCCCTTGGCGCCCAGCAGCTCGTACGTCGCCGCGTCGGGCAGCGGGGCGCTCGTCGAGTAGCCCCAGGGGTGGAGGATCAGGTCGATGCCGGAGTGGTACGACACCGCCACGGCCAGCCGGTCGATGCCCGTCAGGAAGTCGCGCATCGCCCGCGTCTCGGGTTCTGAGAACGCCGAGGGCCCGTGGTAGATCTCGCTGTCGACGCGGCCGTCGCCGCGCTCCCAGAGCACGTCGTAGTTGCGGTTGGCGTCGACGCCGCCGATCGCGTCCTCCTCGTAGGCCCCGTCGCCATCGGCGTCGACCCACGGCAGCGCCCGGGCCGGGCCGCCGAACGCCCCGCGGAACCGCCCCAGGCCGAGCTCCGGTCGGCCGACCACATGGGCGCGCCAGTCGTCGACGAACGGGTTGTCGGGGTGCGCCGCCGCCCAGTCGTCGTCGAACGTCCAGCGGTCGACGCCGAACGCGCCGTAGCCGAAGCCCAGCGTCCCGTCTTCGTCCACCGCCCCGTCGCCGTCGTCGTCGCAGCACGTGGGGTTGGCCGTCTTGCGCCAGGCCTGGTCGTCGACGAGCGCGCGGTGGTTGCCGTCCACGTTGACGCTGGGCACGGCGTAGAAGACGCGGCTGTCCACGAGGTACGTCGACACGGGGTCGCGCCCGTAGCCCGCCAGCAGCGTCCAGATCGTGTGGAGCGGCACCGCGGCGCTGACGAGCTCGCGGGCATGGTGCTGGCCGTCGACGACCATCGCCGGCCGGTCGGCCACCGGCTGCGGCAGCCGCTCGTTCGTCACCCGCACCGCCACGATCGGCCGGCCCTCCCACGACGTGCCGATCGTCGTCAGCTCGACCAGGTCGGGGTAGTCGCCCTCGAGCTGGCGCAGGAAGTCGACGATCTGGGCCGGCGTGGCGTAGTGGTCGAACCCCAGCGCGTAGCCCTCGGGCTGCGGCAGCGCATCCGCCGCGGCCGCCTCGGCGCGACGCTCGACGGCCGCCGTCGGCAGCGCGTCCGGCGCCCCCACCGGCCACGGCGCGTCGCCCTCGAGGATGTCGCCGATCGACGCCGGCGCCGGCGCCGCCGACCGCGTCGGCCAGCCCGGACGCGCGACGCCGCCCGCCAGCGCCGCCAGCACGGCGAGCGCGCCGGCGAGGGTTCGTCGGCGCAGCGGCAGGGTCGCGGGGCGATGCGGTCGGTGCACGTCGACATTGTAGCCGCCGCCGTCCGGCGCCCCGGCGCCCCCGTCGGCGCGCCGCTCGCGCCCTAGGCGGCATCGCGCGCCCGCGCTACGGCGTCGGCCAGGGCTCGCAGACCGCTCCCAGCGGCTCGACGAGGCGGACGCCGAGGCGCTGCGTCAGCTCGTCGTGCTCGTTGGGGCTGGCGAAGACCGCCACGCGGCCGGTGCGGCTGTCGCTGGCCACCAGCGGCTCGCCGCGCACCAGGAACGTCGGGTCCTCGGGCATCCGCTTCGCCCAACTCCAGTCCGTCAGCCGGGCGCTGCCGGCCACGAAGCGGCGCACTGCCGGGTCGTAGCGGAACGTCAGCACCTCGACCGGGACCTCGATCACCTCGCCCCAGCGCAGCAGCGTCGCGTAGCGGTCGAGGAGCGACGGCCGCAGCACCGCGACCGTCGCCGGCCGCAGCGCGGCGCCGTCGATCGACTGCCGCACGACCCGGTACGGAACGGCGCACTGGAACGCGTCGGCATGGCGCTCGGCGAAGGCCACCAGGGCCTGCCACGGCCGGTCGCCGAAGTCGGTGGGGTGGTAGCGGCGGCGTCCGTCGGACCGCGCGCCGGCCGGGGCGGGGGAGGCGAGGGACACGGGCAGCTCCTGTTCGGGCGTGGGGCGGCCGGGGCGGCAGCAAGCCGCGTGCCAGGCCGCGCGCCCCGCCGTGCGCCGCCGCCGCATGTGTACCATTGGCGCCGATGTCGCTGCTCTCCGCCTCCGGCCTCGCCATGCGCTTCGGCGCCGACGACCTGTTCGCCGGCGTCGGCGTCCAGGTGCCCCACGGCGCCCGCATCGGGCTCGTCGGGCCCAACGGCATCGGCAAGACGACGCTGCTGCTGATCCTGGCCGGCGAGGTCGCGCCGAGCGCCGGCAGCCTGGCGCTCGCCAAGGGGGCGCGCCTGGGCTACCTGAAGCAGGAGGCGATGGCCGCCTTCGGCGACCGCGAGGGCGTCCTCTACGACGAGATGCTGGCGCCGTTCGCGTCGCTGCGCGCCGACGAGGCCGAGCTGGCGGCGCTCGAACACGCCATGGCCACGCCGAGCGCCGACGCCGCCGCCGACGCGGCGCGGGTCGAGCGCTACGGCCGGCTGCAGGCCGCGTTCGAGCACGCCGGCGGCTACAGCTACCCGACGCGGATCCGGCACGTGCTGCTGGGCCTGGGCTTCCCGGAGGCCGTCTGGCGCCAGCCGCTGGCGCAGCTCTCGGGCGGCCAGAAGACGCGGGCCCTGCTGGCGCGCCTGCTGCTCGAGGCGCCCGACCTGCTGATCCTCGACGAGCCGACGAACCACCTCGACATCGCGGCCATCGAGTGGCTCGAGGGGACGCTGGCCGGCTGGCCGGGCGCCGTCATCGTCGTCAGCCACGACCGGTTCTTCCTCGACCGCGTCGTGAACCAGATCTGGGAGCTGGGTCGCGGCGGCCTCGAGAGCTACCGTGGCAACTACAGCGCCTACGTCCAGCAGCGCGAGGCGCGCTGGGCGCTGCGGCGCAAGCAGTACAAGGCGGTCAAGGAGCGCTTCGAGAAGGAGCTCGACTACATCAAGCGCTTCATCGACAGCCAGAACACGGCCCAGGCCGTCGGCCGGCTGCGGCGGCTGGGACGCGAGGTCGAGGCGATTCACGCCGGCGGCATCGAGGCGGCGGCGGCGATCGAGGGCAAGGGCTGGGCGCGGGCCACGGGCGAGCTCGACATGGCGCGCGCCTCGATGAACGTCGACCACGTGGCGATGCGGGTGGCGCAGCTGCGCGAGCCGTCGGGGGCGCTGGAGCGCATCCACCTGGCCCCCAAGCCGGGTCCGCGGGGGCCCGACATCGTCCTGCGCACGCACGGGTTGACGGTGGGTTACCCGGGCGCGCCCTTGGTGGCGGTGCCGGACCTCGAGCTACGGCGGGGCGGGCGCGTCGCCGTGCTCGGCCCCAACGGCAGCGGCAAGACGACGCTGCTGCGGACGGTCCTGGGGCAACTGCCGCCGCTGGCGGGCTCGGCGCGGCTGGGCGAGAACGTGGCCGTGGGCTACTTCGCCCAGGCGCGCGACGACCTCGACGACGGCGCCACGGTGCTCGACACGCTGCTGGGGCGGTCGCGGTTCTCGCCAGGCGAGGCGCGCAACTACCTGGCCGGCTTCCTGTTCCGCGAGGACGATGTCTTCAAGCGGGTGGCGGCGCTGTCGGGCGGCGAGCGGGGGCGGCTGGCGCTGGCGGTGCTGGCGCTGGGTGGGGCCAACCTGCTGGTCCTCGACGAGCCGACGAACCACCTCGACATCCAGGCCCAGGAGGTGCTCGAGGAGGTCGTCCGCGGCTTCCAGGGCACAGTGCTGCTGGTGACCCACGACCGCTACCTGGTCGACCGCCTGGCGACGATGCTGTGGTGGGTGGGCGAGGGCCGGCTGACGGTTCACGATGGCGGCTACGCCGATTGGCAGGCGCGCCAGTCCGGCGCGGTCGCGCCGGCCCGCGACGGCCGTGCCGGCTCGCGGGCGGCGGGTCCGCCGGCGCCCGCGCCGGCGCGCGGCGGGCCGGCAGGGGCGTCGGTGGGCGAGGACCGCGACGCGGCGCTGGTCGACGGCGTGCGCCGTGCGGCCGCGGTCGGGCCGCCGCCGCGCAGCAAGAACGAACTGCGTCGCCTGGCCGAGCGCGTGGCGGCCCTCGAGGACGCGATCGCCTCGGCCGAAGCGCGCGTGGCGCAGCACACCGAGGCGATCCAACGCGCCAGCGAGGCCGGCGACGTCGAGGGGCTGCGCGAGGCGACCGTGGCGCTGGCGGCGGCGGAGGCGGAGGTGGGGGGGCGGATGGCGGAGTGGGAGGAGGCGGTGGCGGAGTTGGAGGGGGGGTAGGGGTTGGGGCGGGGGCGGGGTGGGGTGGGGTGCAGGGCCGCCGGGCCGGGATGAGGGAGGCGGGGCTGGGTGGGTTCGTGCAGTTTCGCAGGGGGGCACCGGCCCCCCTGCACCCGCGGCCAGGGGGCGCTGCGCCCCCCTGGACCCCCCGCATATGAGGTGCGGTTACGAGGCCGAGGTGCGCGGTCCTTGCGAAGGTTGGAGCGTCAGGCCAAAGCCCAGCCGAACGAGCGCGGGGAAATGGCAGGGGTTCCACCTGCCGCATTTCGCCAAGGTCCAGCCGAACAAGCGCGGGGAAATGGCAGGGGTTCCACCTGCCGCGCTTGGCCAAGGTCCGGCCGAACAAGCGCGGGGAAATGGCAGGGGTTCCACCTGCCGCGCTTGGCCAAGGT
>CAZYVI010000037.1:0-12219 GCA_964651245.1 uncultured Anaerolineales bacterium
CGCTGTTCAACCTGGGCGGTCGCGGCGACGTGTTCGCCTTCGACCTGCCGCCGGGCCCGGGCGACTACAAGCTCATGGCCGGCAACGTCTGCGACACGAACCCGCCGCAGTCGACCGGTCCGGTGACGCTCGACCTCCGGTAATCCGGAGTCGATGCGGTCGGCGCTGCGGCGCTGGCCGACGGTGAACGGCTGAGCAGCCGCCCCCGGGGTGACCCGGGGGCGGCTGTCGTTCCGGCCGCGGACGGTGCGGCAAGGGGGAGGTGCGGCGTGGCGGATGCGACGCTCGAGCGTCGGCGACGGCAGGCGGGGCGCGCAGCGGCGGTCGGGCTCGCGGCGATCGCGGTGGCGGCCGGCTGCGCGGCGCCCGCGCCGTGGCTCGTCGACGTCGCCGCCGAGCATGGCGTCGCGGTGGTGTACGACACCGGGCAGCGCCCGGAGCGCCACATGCCCGAGATCATGGGCGGCGGCGTCGCCGTGTTCGACTACGACAACGACGGCGACCTCGACCTCTACTTCGCCAACGGCAACGACGCCCTGCCGACCTTCGAGCCGGACCCCGGCCGCACCGACCGCCTGCTGCGGCGCGAGGCGGACGGCCGCTATACCGACGTCACCGTCGCCGCCGGCGTGGGCGACGGGCTCTTCTCGATGGGCGTGGCCGCCGGCGACGTCGACAACGACGGCGACGTCGACCTCTACGTCACGAACTACGGCCCCGACCGCCTCTACCGCAACAACGGCGACGGGACGTTCGCCGACGCCACCGCCGCGAGCGGCATCGACGAGCGCGACTGGTCGGTGGGGGCGGCGTTCCTGGACTTCGACCGCGATGGCTGGCTCGACCTCTATGTGGGCGAGTACCTGCTCTACGAGCACCAGCGCCCGTGCCGCACCCCGGCGGGCGCGCCCGAGTGGTGCGGACCCGAGAGCTTCAACGACCGCGCCGACATCCTGTACCGCAACGACGGCGACGGCACCTTCACCGACGTCAGCCAGGCCGCCGGCATCGCCGGGGCCGCCTACTCGGCGATGGGCGTCGTCGTCGACGACTTCGACGACGACGGTTGGCCCGATCTGTATGTGGCCAACGACGCCGACCCCAACCTGATGTGGCTCAACCAACGCGACGGCACGTTCCGCGACGCGGCGACGCGCCTGGGCGCCGCCGTCAACGCCCGCGGCGATCCCGAAGCCGGCATGGGCGTCGTGGCTGATGATCTCAGCGGCGACGGGCTCGTCGACCTGTTCGTCACCCACCTCAGCCGCGAGAAGAACACGCTCTACCGCAACCTCGGCGCCGGCCGCGGCTTTGTGGACGCCAGCGCCGAAGCGGGGCTGGCGGCGCCGAGCCTGCCGTTCACCGGCTTCGGCACGGCGGCCGTCGACCTCGAGCTCGACGGCGACCTCGACCTGTTCGTGGCCAACGGGCGGGTGAACTCCGACCTCCCCCCGCTCGCCGGCGCCCGGCCGCCGGCGCCCTGGGATGTGCTGGCCGAGCCGAACCACGTCTACCGCCAGGAGGCGCCGGGCGCGTTCGCGCTGCTCGACGCTGCCGCCTGCCCGCCGTGCGCCCTGGCCGAGGTATCGCGCGGCGTCGCCAGCGGCGATCTCGACGCCGACGGCGACGAGGACCTCGTCGTCGTCCAGGCCAACGGGCCGGCACAGGTGCTCGACAACCGGTCGCCGCGCCGCGGCCGCTGGCTGTCGGTGCGGGCGGTCGACCCGGTGCTGCGCCGCGACGCGCTGGGCGCCCGGGTGACGGTGCGCGCCGGCGGCCGCGCCTGGACCCGCACGGTGCGCGCCAACGCCAGCTACGCCAGCGCCAGCGACCCGCGCCTGCACTTCGGGCTGGGCGAGACGGCCGCCGTCGACGGCATCGACGTGCGCTGGCCGGACGGCGCGGCCGAGTCGTTCGCCGCGACATGCGTCGACTGCCGTGTCGAGCTGCGCCGCGGCGCCGGGGCGGCGCGCTGATGGCCCGCCGCGGCCCCCAGCCGCGCCCTTCGGCCAAGCGCACGCCCGCGCCGCAGCCGGTCGCGGCGCGCGGCGAGCGCACGATCGTCGTGGGCCGCGGCGCCCTCGTCGGCGGCGCCGCCGTGGCGGTCGTGCTGGTGGCGGGGCTGGCGCTGGCGCTGGGCCTGCGCTCGGGCCGCGCCGCGGCGATCGTGGCGCCGTGGTGGGCGGTGCCGAACGTGCCCCCCGCCGCGTTCGAGGCCCTCGACCCCGACGTCCAGCTCGCGATCGCCGACGCCCGCGCCGGCGTCGAGGCCGACCCGTCGTCGCCCGACGCGTGGCGCGAGCTCGGCATGGTCTTCGACGCCCACGCGCTGTGGGCGCCGGCCGAGGCGGCCTATCGGCACGCCGCCTGGTTGGCGCCGCGCGACGCGGCTGCCGCCTACTACCTGGCCAACGTCATGGCCGTCGTCCGGCCCACCGACGCCACCACCGAACGCGCCTATCGCCGCGCCATCGCGCTCGACCCTGGGTACGCCCCGACTTGGCTGCGCCTCGCCGACGTCTACGCCGCCAACGGCCGCACCGCCGACGCCGTCGAGGCCTTCCGCGCCGCCATCGCCGCCTATGGTCCGCCCGAGCGGGCCGCGCTCGCCCGGCGGGCCCTCGGCCAGGTGCTGCTCAACGCCGGCGACGTCGACGCGGCGGTCGCCGAGCTCGAGGCCGTGGTCCGGGTGCGCGGCGACGACCGGGTGACCGTGGCGTCCCTGGCGCAGGCCTACCAGCGGCGCGGCGAGACGGCGAAGGCCGCGGCCGCGGCCGCCGAGGCCGAGCGCCTGACCCAGACCTTGGGCGAGTCGATGGGCGACTTCGACCCGTTGCGCGACGCCATGCTGGCGCGCTCGGCGCTGGGCAGCCAGATCCGGCAGCGCATCGACGCCCAGTTGGCCGCCGGCGACGCCGCCGGCGCGCTCGCCGCGGCCCTGGAGTGGGAGCAGCGCCACCCCGACTGGCCCAGCATCAAGGTCCTCGTCGGCGACATCTACACCCGCCTCGGCCGCAGCGCCGACGCGCGGCGGTACTTCGAGGCCGCCGACCGCCTCGCCGCGCAGGGCCTCACGCGCTGACGGACGGCGCCCGGCGTCGCGAACCGCGGCGGCGCGATGGCCGGTCTCACCGCGCCCGACGCCCGACGGTCGTGTGCCGCGAGTCCCCGCGGCCGTGTGGCTCGGCTCGAAACGCTACGGCGCGATGACCGCGGCCCCGGGTGTGAACGGCGCCGGCGCGGCGCCCTGCACCACGTGGGTCCACGTCCCTGCCGCCAGCGAGCCGATCGCCGACGTCTCGCCGTCCGGCCACCGGATCGTCACGTCGGCGCCCGTCGCGTCCCCCAGACCCAGCACGAGGCGGCGGTCGGACAGCGACGCGTAGCTGTCGGCGCCCTTGATCTCGCGGAGCAGCGTCCGGTCGCCGACCTTGGCGGTGATCCGGGCGCCGACGGCGGTGCGGTTGCCGCCGCGGCCCTCGACCCACAGCCCGACCCAGGACCCGCGGCCGGGCGTGACGTTGCGGCCGATCTGCAGCGTGCCGCCGTTGTTGCCGACGACGAAGTCGACGCCGCCGTCGGAGTCGAGGTCGGCCACCGCCAGGCCGCGGCTGACCTGGGCGTCGGCCAGGGCCGGACCGGCGCCGACGGCGACCTCGCGGAACGAGTCGTCGCCGAGGTGCTCGAAGATCAGGTTCGTCTGGCCGAAGGTCAACGAGCGGTCGACCTCGGGCGCGTTGTCGTAGATGTGGCCGGCGACGACCATGAAGTCCTCGTCGCCGTCGTTGTCGGGGTCGAAGAACGCCGTGCCCCACTTGAGGCGGAGCCGCGACGCCGGGCCGACGCCGCTGCGGTCGGAGATCTCGTCGAAGATGAGGTCGTCCGACTGCCGGTACAGCGACGACGGCTCGCCGCTGAAGTTGGCCACGACGATGTCGAGCCGGCCGTCGCCGTCGATGTCCGACAGGTCGCTGCCCATGCCGGCCTCGGCCCGCCCGTCGCGTCCCAGCGCCACGCCGGCCCGGGTGGCGATGTCGTCGAAGCGGCCGGCGCCGTCGTTGCGCCAGAGCTGGTTGGGCGTGATGTCGTTGGCCACGTAGACGTCGCCGTCGCCGTCGCCCTCGATGTCGGCGATGGACAGCGAGATGCTCTTGCCGCGCTCGTCGACGATGCCCGCGTCGGCGGTGGCGTCCGCGAAGCGGCCCGTGCCGTCGTTGCGCCAGAGCTGGTCGGGCTGGCTGTCGAACAGGTGCGGCGTGCAGTAGACCTGGACGTCGTTGGCGGCGCACGGCGCGGCGTTGGCCGGATCGTAGGTGACGTAGCGGGCCAGGAACAGGTCGAGGTCGCCGTCGCGGTCGGCGTCGAACAGGCCGGCGCTGGTGGTCCAGCCGTCGTCGAGCGGGATGCCGCCGTTGTCGGGCAGCGGCTCGAACGAGGTGCCGGTGTTGCGCAGCAGCGCCGTGGCCGCGCCGTAGCCGGTGAGCACCAGGTCGGTCCAGCCGTCGCCGTCGAGGTCGCCGGCCGTGCCGCCCATGCCGTAGCCGGTGCTCGGCAGCCCCCAGGCGCGCGTGGCGTCGGTGAAGCGGCCGCGGCCGTCGTTGAGGAACAACGCGTTGGCCGCGTCCGCCGGCCGCTCCGCCGCCTCGATCGCGCCGCTGTTCGTGGCCACGATGTCGGGCGCCCCGTCGCGGTTGAAGTCGGCGACGATGACGCCGCCGCCCATGATCTCGGGCATGTGCTTGGCCGCCGTGTAGCTGGCCAGGTGGCGGAAGGCGACGCCGGCCGCGGCGGTCGCATCCTCGAACCGCAGAGCGGTGGTCGGCGCGCCGCCGTCGGATGCGGCGGCCGACGCGCTGGGCGCGGCGGGACCGCTGGGCGCGGGCGCGGCCGGCGCCGTCGGCGCGCCGCCGCAGCCCGCCACGAGCGCCGCCACCACCAGGGCCGCGGCCGGCGGCGCCAGGCGCGGGCCGCGCGTCACGGGGCCACCGCCGTGCCCGCGGCCGCGGGCGCCGCGGTGCGCGTGGCGTCGGCCAGCTTCTGGAGGCGGGTGGCCTCGTCGCGGGCGGCCAGCGCCTCCTCGTCCCGGCCCTGCATGTGGCGGATGTTGCCCAACGACTGGTAGAGCTCGGAGCGGCTCGCCTCGTCGGGCGCCTTCTCGATGAGCTCGAGGGCGATGGCGGCCGCCTCGTCGTAGTTGTGGGCGTCGAACGCCGCGACCAGGTCCTGGAAGCGGCGCTGGATCTCGGTCATCACCCGCTGCTTGGCGGCGGACGCCTCGTCGAGCGCCTCGCGGGTGGCGGCAACCGCCTCGGCGCCCGCGTCGTCGCCGGCCCGGACGCGGGCCTTGCGCATCGTGTTCAGGGCGAAGCCGTGCTGCGGGTTCCAGCCGAGCACCTGGTCGAGGATGCGGATGGCGCGGTCCACCTGCCCGGCGTCGATGAACGCGTCGGCGCGGATCGTCAGGATGTCGACGTTCTGTTCGTTCACCATCTGCTCCCACAGGGCGTCGACGAGCGGCGCCGCCTCTTTGAACCGGCCTTGGTAGTACAGCGCCGCGGCGTAGATGCTCACGGCGTGCAGGTCGGTCGGATTGCGCTCGATCACCGGGGCGATGATCGCCTCGGCGTCGGCGAAGCGGCTGAGGTTGCGGCTGTAGAGCTGGGCCAGCTCGACGCGATCGGCGTCGGTGCGCTCGGCCTCGGGGATCTCCTCCAAGAGCTCGGCCAGCGTGGCGTAGTCGCGGCAGCGCGGCATGATCTCGCGGGCGGCGGAGACGACGAGCGGCTCGCGCGGGAAGTCGGCCGCCAGCGCCGCCAGCGCGTCGCGGGTGTCCTCGGCGCAGAGGTGCGGGAAGTCGGGGATGCCGCGGATCGCCTCGAGCGTCGCCAGCGCCCCGGCGTCGAACACCGGGCCGGGCAAGGTGGCGGTCGCCGCGGGCGCGACGGCGGCCGGCGGACCGCCGGGCCGGCAGCCGGCGGCGGCGAGCGCGGCGACCAGGCCGCCCACCAGGGCGGGCGAGATGGAGCGCACGGACATCGGTTCCTCGATCACGGGTCGGCGGGCGGCGGCGGGGCGGCGAGGCGACATTATAGATAGAACGCGCCCGCCCATCCGCGCGCCGCCGCCGGCGACGCCGTCCTGCACCGCTCTTGCAATGCCGCCGCCTCCACCGCTATCCTCCCCCGCCGCGCGTGCCGCGGGCCGGTCGACGCGGTCGTTGCGCCGCCGACGCCCGGGCCGCTGGACGGGCATTGGCGCAAACCGCACGATGGGACAGGGTTGGAGGCGACCCTTGACGCGTTCGTGGCAGGCCCGCGTGGGCCCGTTGATCGCCGGTGCGCGCCGCCGGGGCGCGTTGGCGGGCGCGGCGCTGCTGGCGACGGCGGTCGCCGGCTGCGGCGGCGCCGGTCCGTGGTTCGTCGACGTCACGGCGGACGCCGGGATCGACTTCCGCTACCACACCCGCGGCGACCGCATGCTCATGCCCGAGATCAACGGCGGCGGCGTGGCGGTCTTCGACTATGACCGCGACGGCGACCTCGACATCTACGCCACGAACGGCAACGACCGGCTCCCGGACACGGCGCCCGATCCGAACCACACCGACCGCCTGCTGCGGCGCGAGGCGGACGGGCGCTACACCGACGTCACGGCCGCCAGCGGCCTCGGCGACCCCTACTTCTCGATGGGCGTCGCGATCGGCGACGTCGACAACGACGGCGACGAGGACCTCCTGGTCACGAACTACGGCCCCGACCGCCTTTACTCCAACCGCGGCGACGGCACGTTTGTCGACGCCACCGCCGCCAGCGGCATCGACAGCCCCGGCTGGTCGAGCGCGGCGGTGTTCTTCGACTACGACCGCGACGGCTGGCTCGACCTCTTCATCGGCCAGTACGTGCGCTACAACCCGGACAAGGGCTGCACCACCCCCGCCGGCGCGCCCGACTTCTGCGGCCCGTCGGCGTTCCCCGATCAGCCGAGCCGCCTCTACCACAACGAGGGCGGCGGGCGCTTCCGCGACGTCACCGCCGCCGCCGGCATCGACGCCGTCGCGTTCTCGGCGCTGGGCGTCGTGGCCGACGACCTCGACGACGATGGCTGGATCGACCTCTACGTGGCGAACGACGGCGACCCGAACACGCTGTGGCACAACCAGCGCGACGGCACGTTCGTCGACGCCGCCACGACGTGGGGCGCGGCCGTCAACCTGTCCGGCGAGCCCGAGGCCAGCATGGGCCTCGTGGCCGACGATCTCGACGCCGACGGACGCACGGATCTGTTCATGACCCACTTGTTCGAGGAGAAGAACACGTTCTACCGCGCCCTCGGCCCCGGCCTGGGCTTCCGCGACGACAGCGCCGCCGCCGGCTTCGCCGCGCGGCGCGTCTGGACCGGCTTCGGCGCCGTCGCCGCCGACGTCGACCTCGACGGTGACCTCGACCTGGCGGTGGCCAACGGCCGGGTGCGGCGCGATCAGCCGCCCGTCGAGGGCGCCAGCGCGCCGCCGCCGTGGGACGCCCTGGCCGAGCCGAACGGGGTCTTCCTCAACGACGGCCGGGCCGGGTTCGAAGCGCTGGACGCGGACCGCTGCGGCTTCTGCGCGCCCGTCGAGGTGTCGCGCGGCCTCGTCGCCGCCGACGTCGACGCCGACGGCGACCTCGACCTCGTCGTCGCCAACGTCCAGAGCCCGCTGCGGTTGTTCGAGAACCGCGCCCCGCGCGTGGGCGGCTGGCTGGCGGTGCGGGCGGTGGACCCGGCGCTGCGACGCGACGCCCTCGGGGCGCGGGTCACGCTGCGCGGCGAGGGCTGGGCGCGCCGACGGACGGTCCAGAGCGGCGTCAGCTACTTCAGCGCCCAGGCGCCGATCGTCCACCTCGGCCTTGGCCGGCTCGCGCCGCCGACGGCCATCGACGTCCGCTGGCCGGACGGCGGGGAGGAGACGTTCGCCGTGCCGTGCCAGGACTGTGCCGTGGTCGTGCGCCGCGGTGAAGGAGGAGCGCCATGAGCGAGGACGCGCCGAACCCCGGCGCTGACGCGGGCCGGACGATCGAGCTTGGCTGGCGGCTGCCGCTGGCGGCCGCTGCCGTCGCCGTGGCGCTGCTGGCCGGCGTGGCCTGGCGCGCCGGCTGGCTGGGCGACCTCGGCCGGGGCGGCGCCCAGGGCTGGCCGATCCCGGTCCCGCCGGCCGCCCAGCTCGCCGAGGTGGAGCCCGACGTTCGGGCGGCGATCGACGCCGCCCGCGCCGATGTCGCGCGCGACCCGCGCTCGGCGCCCGCGTGGCGGCACCTGGGCATGGTCTTCGACGCCCACGCGATGTGGCCGTTCGCCGCCGAGGCGTACGGCCGGGCCGTCGAGCTCGATCCGGCCGACGCGAAGAGCGCCTACTACCTCGCCGCCGCGCTGGGCACGAGCGGCCGCCCGATCGAGGAGGTCGAGGCCGCCTACCGGCGCGCGGCCGAGCTGGCGCCGGACTACGGGCCGACCTGGTTGTTGTTGGGCGAGGCCCTGACGAACGCCGGCCGGCTCCTCGACGCCCGCGCCGCGTTCGAGCAGGCGATCGCCGTCTACCCGCACGCGTCGTCGGCGCGCGCCCATCGCGCGCTGGGGATGGCGCTGCTGAGCCTCGGCGACCCGGAGGCGGCGTTTGTCGAGCTCAACACGGTGCTGACGATCCGCGACGACGACAAAGGGACCCACGCCACGCTGGCCCAGGTCTACAACCAGCTGAAGCAGGGCGACAAGGCCCGCGAAGCCGCGGCGCGCGCGGCCGAGCTCGACGAGACGCTGGGCTACTTCGACCCGTGGCGGCTCGAGGTGCTCGAGCTCACGATGACCCACCGGCTGATCGAGGACCGCATCCGGAGCAAGGCGCTGGCCGGCGATCTCGACGCGGCGCTGGCCGACGCGGCGCGCTGGGAGGCGCGCCACCCCGACTGGCCGAGCATCCAGCGCGCGATCGGCAACATCCTGCGCGAGGCCGGCCGGGCCGACCTTGCCGAGCCCTACTTCGAGCGGGCCCGCGCCCTGGTGGCGGCCGGCAAGACGCGCTGAGCTCGGCCGCGGGCGCGACGTGGCCGCGGCGCGCCGACCGCCCCCCTCACGGGGAGGCCGTTCCGGCCGGCGCGGTCGGCGGGCGGGCCCACTCCGGCGGCGCCCAGTCGATGACGATCGACGCCGCCATCTCGTCGAGCCAGTCGAGCGACGGCGTGAAGGCGTCGGCCGGCAGCACGCCGAGCTGGTGGATCGTCCGCTGGATGTACGGCGTGTAGCCGGACGCCAGGGCCGCCGGCGTCGGGGCGTCGGGGGCGGCGACCACCAGCGGATCGTCGACGGCGACCGGCGCGGTGATCGAGATCCACGCCGCCTGGACGGGCGACAGGCCCTGGAACACGTACATCAGCTCGGCGTTGTTCACCGGCCGCGACGCGGCGCCGAACTGGGTGAGGAAGCGGAGGCCGCGGCCCGGTTGGAAGGCCAACGAGCGGTACGTCGGTCGCGCCTGGAACTGCTGCCGCCGATCCTCGGGCATCATCGGGACGAACCCCGGCGGGATCGTCTGGCCGTCGATCAAGGCGTAGAACGGCCGATAGCGCTCCAGCAGGCCCTCGGGGGCGTCGTCGGCCGCCGGACCGTGGAAGACCTCGACGATGGCGGGCTCGGACCGGCCGGCCAGCGGATAGCCCTCGAGCACGAAGCGCACGCGGCCGGCCACCGGGTAGCGGCCCTCGGGCGCGGCCGGGATGAACGACGGGACCACCCGCTCGGCCAGCGCATCGGGCACGCGGATGTGGACACCCTCGTACGTCAGCTGCTGGCCGGGCAGGCGGGTGGCGGGCGGCGAGGGCCGCGCCGTCGCCGGCGCGTCGGCCGCGGCGCGGGTCGCGGGCGAGGTCGCGCCGGCGGCCAGCGGCGTCGGCGGCGCGGCGTCCGTCGGCGCCGCCGACCGGCATCCGGCCAGCAGCGGTCCACCGCCCGCGAGGGCGAGCGCGACCGCCAGAACGGCCCTGCGCCGCCGACGCTCGAGGGCCTGGGGGGCTGGGCAAACCATGGGGACCCGTCCTTTCCGCGCCTGCGCGACCACGCCGATCATAATGGGTCGGCCGCAGCGGCGTCGACTTCGACGCGGCCGGGGCGAACGGGCGACGACGAACTCGCCGTATCCGCCGCGACCGCTGGTGCGTTATCATCGCCGTGCGCGCACCACCCAGGTGCGGCGCCAGCCATGCGCCACGGCCCGGTGCGCTCGTCGTCCGCGGTCCGGCGTGCAGGACACTGGCTGGTCGGTCCATCGTTGTTAAGCCCAAGGAGGCATTGGGATGAAGCGTGCGGCAGTTGTGGCCTTGACCCTCTTCGCGTTCGGCGCCATGGCCGGCACGGCCTCGGCCCAGATCGGGGCGCGGCCGATCGACATCGCGGTCTGCAATACCGCGCTCTACGACCAGAACCGCGACGGGGTGCTGTCGCCGCTCGACATCGTGCTGTGGGCCAACGCCATGCGCGCCACCGGCTGCTACGAGGCCGAGGCCGTCGGCGATTGCACGCGCTTCGACAACAACGGCGACGGCCGCATCGACGGCCTCGACGTCGAGGTCATGGCCCGCCACTGGGCCGAGTGCACCCGCGCCGCGCCGATCTCGGTGCAGCCGCAGCGGCCGCGCTAACGCCGCCGCGCCGCCGTCCGGCGGCCGCTCGCGGGCGACCGCCGGTCGTCGCGGGCGGACGAAGGACGCGCGCTCTGCGATCCATACGAGCCGGTGGTCCACACGGTGGGCCGCCGGCTCGTTGCGTGGGGGGCGGGCGCGTTCGGCGCCGTCGGACGGCCGCCGGAGTCGCGGGGCTGGAGAAACTCATGCGCACCGACCGTATCTTCTCATCCTCGGCTCACGTTATTGAACTGCGGTAGCGGCCAATGGCAGCCGCGCCGGGTGCGGGCATTCCGTCTTGAAGCGGCGCTCGTTGCGAGCGATGCCCTGACCGACTTGGCCATGTTCGAGGACACGCAAGGAGGCAGTGCCGTGTCTGAAGCGCTCGTGAGGCGCATCGGGTTGTTCGTCGGAGCGCTTGGCCTGGTTGCAGGCCTTGCGGTCGGGCGGGCGAGCCATGCGTCGGCCCAGATCATCGGGTCGAACGACCCGTGCGGTGGGACGTCCACCTTCGGGTACACCACCAACCAGGGTGTCGCTCAGTTCGACTACAACGACTACAGCGGGACGTGCAACAGCGGCAACTTCTTCCAGAAGACGTATGCCGCGTTCTCGTTCCAGCTGGCCGGTGGCGGCCCGCACTCGGTGACGGCCGACACCTGCACCGGCCCGTCGACCTACACCCAGGTGCGCATCTACCAGGCGGCCGGTGGCGCGCCGGGGGCGTTCAACCCCGGCAACACCTGCCTCAACCAGGAGGCCTCGGCGTTCAACAGCTGCGGCCAGGGCGCGCGCGCTTCCGCGACGGGTCTGGTCGACGGCGAGTACGTCGTCCAGGTCAACGAGTGGTGGCCGGCGAACACGGGTAGCGACAACCAGCACTCGGGCACGCTCGTCGTGAGCGCGCCGACGTGCCGCCCGCCGTACCCGTGGTTCGAGGAGCTGCCGGTGGCGTTCCTCAACCCGGAGCAGGTCTGCACGACCGGCCGCGCGACGCTCACGATCACGGTCGCGAACGTCGGCCTTGTCGCGCTGGACAACTTCGGCTCGGCCGATGAGTTCTACATCGACGTCATCGGCGTCGGCGGCCCGGTGCAGATCGTCTCGATCGCGTCGGGCACCGGCGGCGGCGGCTCGGTGCCGGCCCAGGTGCCCGCGCCGAACTGCGGCCTCGAGGGCGGCGCTTCGGTCCACATGTCGGTGCCCCCGGGCGGGACCGACACCGTCACCGTCAGCCTGGCCTTCCCCAGCGGCCTCGGCGCCGTGGCCGGCGGCCTGCTCATCAGCCGCTCGACCTTCCACGACAACGACAACAACGGCGGCTGCAACGAGCGTGACGCGGTCTTCACGTTCACCGAGGAGGATCCCACCCTCCTGCCGTGCGCGCCGACCGTTCACCCGAACGATCAGCTCGGCAAGCAGGTCCACCTGCCGATCCTGAACTTCCAGGGCCAGGACGACGTCTGCGAGAGCTTCATCGAGGTCCAGAACCTGGGCTGCGAGAACGCGAAGGCGGCGCTGGTCACCTGGGGCGAGCCGGGCTTCTGCCCGCCGCAGGCGGCGGGTCCGCTGA
>CAZYVI010000038.1:0-6942 GCA_964651245.1 uncultured Anaerolineales bacterium
CGCGCCCGCACCCGGCGACCCCCCCCCCCCGCCCGCCATCCACAGCGCCCCCCCGTAGGGGCAGGCCCCCGCGCCTGCCCCCCTCCCCCCACACGCCCCCCCCCGCCCGATCACCCCCCCCCATCCCCACACCGCATCCCGCGCCACCCGCGGGCCCCCATCCCATCGAGGCCGCCCATGCCCGACAACCCGACCCCACCCGCCCAGTCGCCCCAGTTCCAGGTCCGCATCCCGCTGGAATGGCACGACCGCGAGGACATCCCGATGGTCTACGCCAACCAGGTCCTGGTGCAGCACATGGGTCCCGAGTTCTTCGTCGTGTTCGGCGTCGTCACGCCGCCGACGACCGCCGACCAGCTGCCCGACAGCCTCAAGATCGTGCCGCAGGTGCGGGTGGCGATCAGCCGCGACATGATGCCATCCATCGTCCAGGCCCTGCACGACAGCCTCCTGCGCGCCCGGGCGCCGCAGACGCCACCGTCGCCCTCCGCGCCGCCGCCCGCCGCCGCCCCGCCCGCACCCGACGCGCCGCGCGGCTAGGCGCACCGTGAACCGGCAACCCGCCTCCCCGACACGCGCCGTCGCCGCGGCCGCCGCGACCGTCGCCGGCGTCGCCATCGCCGCCGCCCTCGCCGCGCCGCCGCGCTCGGCCGCTCCGGCGCGGGCCCAGGAGATCGGTTGGGCGGTCGTACGGCTGCCGGTCGCGATCCGCGGGGCGGTCCGCTGGGGCACGCTGCCGACCGCCGCGGCGACGCGGCCGGCGTCCGCGACGTCGCAGGCGACGGCCACGGTCGATGCGGCCACGCCGACGCCCGTCCCGTCGGCCGCGTCGACGGCCACCGCCGGCGCCGGTCCGCCGGCCACGGCATCGGCCACGCCCTCGCCGACGCCCTCGCCGACCGCGCCGGCGGCCGCCGGGTGCGGCGACGTGCCGGCGTTCCACGACGGCCAGGCGCCGGCGCGCATCGTCCACGTGGCCGTCGGCGGCCACGACGACGCGGGCGACGGCAGCGCCGAGCGGCCGTTCGCGACGCTGCGGCGCGCGGCGCGGGAGGCCGCGCCCGGGACGGCGATCCGCCTCGGGCCGGGGCGCTACGCCGGCGGGACGTACCTCGACGACCTGGCCGGCCGCGCCGACGCGCCGATCTGGATCGGCGGCCAGCCCGGCGCCGGGCCGGGCCGGGGCGGCGAGCCCTGGGCCGCGGCGCCGATCGTCGCCGGCGCCAGCGAGGGCCTCCACCTGACGCGGGCGCGCTTCGTGGTCGTCCACGACCTGGTCGTCGAGGGCGCCAGCGGCAACGGGATCAACGCCGACGACGGCGGCAACATCGGCGCCGCGGTGACGGCCCACGACCTCGTCTTCGAGCGCATCGCGATCCGGCAGATCGGCGGCAACGGCAACCAGGATTGCCTGAAGCTGTCGGGTCTCCGCGGCGTGGTGGTGCGCGACAGCGTGTTCCGGCGCTGTGGCGGCGGCGGGTCGGGCAGCGGCATCGACATGGTCGGCGTCCACGCCGCCGTGATCGCCCGCAGCGACTTCGCCGACATCACCGGCAACGCCGTGCAGGCCAAGGGCGGCACCTCCGACGTCGAAGTCCGGGCCAACCGGATGGTGCGCGCCGGCGGCCGCGCGGTGAACATGGGCGGCTCGACCGGCTTCGCCTTCTTCCGCCCGCCGCTCGATCCGGCGGCGCCGAACGCCGAGGCGCGCGACGTCCGCGTCGTGGCCAACTGGATCGAGGGCAGCGACGCGGCGGTGGCGTTCGTGGGCTGCGTCGGCTGCCTGGCGGCCCACAACACGATCGTCGATCCGACGCGCTGGGTGCTGCGGATCCTGCAGGAGACCCGCACCGGCAACGGCTACACGTTCGAGCCGGCCCGCGACGGCGTCTTCGCCAACAACCTCGTCGTCTTCCGCGCCGGCGTCGTGCGCACCACCGTCAACGTCGGCGACGCCACGGCGCCCGAGACGTTCCGCTTCGCGCACAACCTGTGGTACGCCGCCGACGACCCGTCCCGCTCGGCGCCGCAGCTGCCGGTGGGCGAGACCGGCGCCGTCGTCGGCCGCGACCCGCGGCTGGGCGCCGACGGCGCGATCGACGCCGCCAGCCCCGCCGCCCGCGCCGGCCGCCGCCTGGGCGACGGCCGCGACCCGCGCGGCGACCTGGCCGGCGCCTGCTACGCCGATCCGCCGGCGATCGGCGCGCGCGAGGCGTCCGGGTCGCCGTAGCGGCGCCGATCGCCCGGACGTCCGGACGTCGCACGCACCGCCGACGGGCTACCGGCCTCACAGCTTGACGCTACTCGCTCTGAGCGCCCATCCGCCGGTTCCCTCCACTCTCCAACGCGTCGCTACTGCTGCCGCCAGCACGACCCTCGTGTACTCTGGCGGCGGAAGAAGCGTCAAGCTGTGAGGGCTACCGGCTCAGGGCCGTCCCGTCCCGCCCCACGGCAGGTACGCCGTGCGCCCGGGCACCGTCGGATCGGTCTCGGGTGTCGGCCGCGGGGTGGCCGTGGCCGGCGGCGCGGTCGGGGGCGCCGTGGGCGCGGCCGTCGGGACCGCCGGCGTGGCGGTGGACGGGGCGGGCGTCGGCGCACCGGGCACGGCCAGGACGGCCGGGTCGATCGGCAGCCGCGTCACCCGCACACCGGTGGCGGCGTGGACGGCGTTGACGACGGCCGCCGGCACGGCCGGGTAGCCGAGCTCGCCGAGGCCGCCGGCGGTGCTGGAGCGGCCGGTGACGAGGTGCACCTCGATGGGCGGCGCGTCGGCCATGCGCAGCCAGACGTAGTCGGCGAAGGTGCGCTCCTGGATCCGGCCGCCCTGGACGGTGATCGCGGCGCTGAGCGCCGTCGACAGGCCGTCGATCGTAGCGCCCTCGATCTGGGCGGCGACGCCGAGCGGGTTGATCGCCTGGCCGCAGTCGACGGCGGCGACGACGCGGCGGACGCGGATCCGCCCGTCGACCGCCACCTCGAGCTCGACGACCTGGGCCACGAACGAGCCCCAGGCAGCGCAGGCGGCGATACCGCGGCCGGCGCGCGGCGGCAGGGCGGCGCCCCAGCCGGCCTTCTCGGCCGCCAGCTCGACCACGCCGCGCAGCCGGGCGTTCGTGAGGTGGGCCAGCCGGAACGCCACCGGATCCTGGCCGGCGGCCACGGCCAGCATGTCCATCAGGACCTCGTTGGCCGGGTTGATCTGGGAGTGCGATACCGAGCGCCAGGCGCCGACGCTGACGGGGTCGCTGACGCCGACGGCCTGGATGTCGGCGCCGGGGACGTTGTAGGCCGGCCGGGCCTGGTTGGCCAGGTTGGCGTTGGGGCCGTTGCCGCTGCCGCCCGACGCCAGGTGGTGCTGCCAAGCGACGATCCGGCCGCCGGCGTCGACGGCGCCGCGGAGGCGGTGGTGGCTGGTGGGGCGGAAGTTGTCGGTGCGCATGTCCTCGTCGCGCGGGTAGAGCAGCTTGACCGGCGCCCCGACCCGCTTCGAGAGCGTCACCGCCTCGCGCACCCACTCCGTGCCGCCGCGCCGGCCGAAGCCGCCGCCCATGAGCATCCCGTGCACCGTGACGTTGGCCTCCGGCACCCCGGCCGCTTGCGCCGCGGCCTGCCGCGCGCTGCCGGGATTCTGCGAGCCGACCCAGACCTGGACCTGGTCGCCGTCGACCTCGGCCAGGCAGGTCATCGGCTCCATCGTCGCGTGGGCCAGGAACGGCAGATCGAGCGTCGAGGCGACGACGCGGGCGCCGGGGACGGTGATCGGCGGGGCGTCGGGCAGGGCGTCGGCCTTGGCCGCCAGGATCTGATCGCTGTCGAGCCCGGCGTTGCCGCGGTCGTCCCACTCGACGACGAGGGCCTCGCGCCCCTGGAGCGCCGCCCAGGTGTGCTCGCCGACGACGGCGACGCCGTTGCCGACGGTGACGACGTCGATCACGCCGGGCACCGCCCGCGCCGCGGCGTCGTCGACGCGCCGCACCCGGCCGCCCACGAAGGGTGACTTGCGGACCACGGCGTAACGGGTGCCCGGCCGGGCGACGTCGAGGGCGAACTGGGCGCGGCCCGTCACGACGTCCGGGTTGTCGACGCGCGTCTTCGGCTGGCCGACGATGCGGTACTCGGCGGCGGCCTTGAGGCGGACGGCGCCCGGCGCCGGCGGCGTGCGCCCGGCGGCATCGCCGGCCAGCTCGCCGTAGCCGAGGCGGCGGCCGTCGTCGGCGATGACGACGCCGCGCTCGGTGCGGCAGCGGCTCGGGGCGATCCCCCAGCGCGCGGCGGCCGCCTCGACGAGCATCTGGCGCGCCGCGGCACCGACCGGGCGGAGGCCGCCGGTGGCGTTGTTGAACGTGCCCATCGTGCTGCCGCTGCCGGCGACGCCTTGGTTGCCATAGGCGGCGTCGGCAGGCGCCTGGATCACCCGCACGGCGTCCCAGTCGGCGTCGAGTTCCTCGGCGATGATCATCGCCAGCGTGGTGCGGATCCCCTGGCCCAGGTCGCCCTTGTGGGCCGTGATCGTCACCGTGCCGTCGGCGGCGATCGCCACCCATGGGCTGAGGCGGCTACCGCCGGTCTGGGCGGCGCCGTCCGGCGCCGCCGCATCGTCCGTCCGGCCGGCGACGAAGCCGACGATCTGATCCAACGGGCCGACGACGGCCGCCAGCTGGAAGCCGGCGGCGCCCTTGAGGACGGCGCGGCGCGACAGGGTGGGCGCGCGGTTCGTCATGCGCGGGCCTCCTCGGCGGCGCGGTGGATGGCGGCGCGGATGCGGCCGTAGGTGCCGCAGCGGCAGACGTGGCCGGCCATGGCGGCGTCGATGTCGGCGTCGCTGGGCCGGGGCGTGCGCGCCAACAGGGCGGCCGCGCCCATGATCTGACCCGCCTGGCAGTAGCCGCACTGCGGTACGTCCTCGACGATCCAGGCCCGCTGCAGCGGGTGGCTGCCGTCGGGCGAGAGCCCTTCGATCGTGGTGACGGCGCTGCCGCGCACCTCGACGATGCCCAGCTGGCAGCTGGGCACCGCCGCGCCGTCGACGAGGACGGTGCAGCTGCCGCAGATGCCCTCGCCGCAGCCGTACTTGGCGCCGGTCAGGCCCAGCAGGTCGCGCAGCACCCACAGCAGGGGCATGTCGTCGGGCGCCTCGACGTCGCGTGGCTGCCCGTTGAGCGTGAACGCATGGCGCGCCATGGATGCCTCCTGTATGCGCGGGCGAACGACGACCGAACCCGGTGTGCCTCCGACCCGTGGCAGGACCCGCCGGCGGATCGTCGGGCGGGACCTGTGACCCCGCGCCGGGTGCGGCCGATAATAGACCGCGGCAACGGCGGCGGCAACGGTCCCCGCCGCCTACCGAAAGGCTGCGCGCGTGCACAACGTCACAGCCGCCGTGAACGCCTGGTTCGCGGCCGGGGCTGACGCCGTGGCGCTGGCGACCGTCGAGCGCACCTGGGGCTCGTCGCCACTGCCGGTGGGCAGTGCGATGGCGGTGGCGCCCGACGGCGCCTTCGCCGGCTCGGTCAGCGGCGGCTGCGTCGAGGCCACGGTCGTCGAGGCGGCGCGGGCGCTCCTGGCCGAACGCGGCGCATCGCGCCGGCTGGCGTTCGACGTGGCCGACGAGACGGCCTGGTCCGTCGGGCTGGCGTGCGGCGGCCGGCTCGAGGTGACGATCGCGCGCCTCACCCCGGACGCCTGGCGCGATGCGGAGCGGGCGCTGGAGCCGCCGCCGCTCCTCGTGCTCGTCGGCGCCGGCGAGATCGCCGTCGTCCTGGCGCGGCTGGCGCGCGTCCTCGGCCGGCGCGTGGTGGTGGTCGACCCGCGCCGCGCGTTCGCCACCGCCGAGCGCTTCCCGGACGTGGACGCCCTCGTTCACGCATCGCCGGCGACGGCCGTGGCGGCCCTCGATGTCGACGCGACCGCCGCGATCGTCGTTCTGAGCCACGACCCCAAGCTCGACGACCCAGCCCTCGAGGCTGCGCTCCGCGGCCCGGCCGGCTACATCGGCGCCCTGGGCGGGCGCACGACGCAGGCGGCGCGGCGCAACCGGCTGCGAGCGGCCGGATGGGCGGAACGCGACCTGGATCGCATCCACGGCCCGGTCGGCCTCGACCTCGGGGCGCGCACGCCGGCCGAGATCGCCGTGAGCATCCTCGCCCAGATCATCGCCGTCGCGCGCGCGGCGTCGCCGTGACCGGGCCCGTGGGCGCAAGCGACGTCGCCGCGGTCGTACTCGCCGCC
Source organism: uncultured Anaerolineales bacterium (assembly GCA_964651245.1). Classification (GTDB taxonomy): domain Bacteria; phylum Chloroflexota; class Anaerolineae; order Epilineales; family Epilineaceae; genus Avedoeria. The sequence goes on from CAZYVI010000038.1 coordinate 6,229, forward strand.
GGCGGCAGCGCGCGCATGGGCAAGCCCAAGCTCGCGCTGCCGTGGGGCGACACGTCGATCCTGGGCCAGGTGCTGGCCACCTACCGCGCGGCCGGCATCGCTCGCATCGTCGTCGCGGTCCGAGCGGGCGACGCGGCCGCCGTGGCCGCGGCGGACGCCGCGGGGGCGCGTTGGACCGCGGTCGACGCGCGGCGGCTCGGCGGCGGGCCCACGCCGTCGCTGCAGGCGGCGATGGCGGACCTGGCAATGCTGGCGGCCCTCGCCGGCGACGCGACGGACCGCGCGGCGACCGGCCGCCGTGCGCTCGACCGCGAGGCGGCCGACGGGACGCGACCGGGGGCAGGGGCGGCGGGCGCGTGGGCGGATGCCGTCGGCCTGCTCGTCCAGCCGGCCGACATGCCGCTCGTCACGGCGGCCTCGGTGGCGGCCGTCGTGGCCGCGTTCCGCGCGCTGCCCTTAGCCGACCGCGGTCAAGCGATCATCGCGCCGTCGTATGCGGGGCAGCGGGGACACCCGGTGCTGTTCGGGCCGGCGCACCAGGCGGCGCTGCGAGCGCTCGCGCCGGATCGCCCGCCGCGCACCATCGTCGCCACCCACCATCGCTGGGTCCGGCTCGTGGACGTGCCCGACCCCGGCGTCACGCTCGACATCGACGACGACGCAGCGTATCGCCGCCACTGCCCGTCGGCAACGGCAAGGCCATCCGTCGGCGGA
>CAZYVI010000039.1:0-2274 GCA_964651245.1 uncultured Anaerolineales bacterium
CCCGGATCGGGTCGTGCGTGCTCTCGATGTACTTGCTGATCCGCAGGTCCGCCTGGTCCTTCACCAGGTCGGTCTCGGTGTCGCAGTTGTTGCGGTCGTCGACGTCGACGAACGGCAGGACGCCCACGAGGCAGGCGGTGTTGCTGATCGGCAGCTCGCCGATCGGGCTCGCGGCCACGAAGTCGGGCCGGGTGGTGAACGCCAGCTGGAACGTGGCCTCGCCGCCGTAGGGCACGTCGATGCCGGTGCAGTCGATCGTGCCGGGGCCGTTGAGCGCCGGCGCGGTGCAGACGGCCGGCGCGCCCAGGTTGCGGTCGACCTCGTTCACGGTGTTCGCCACGTAGCGGGCGCCGGCCGGGAACGTGTCGCGCACGCTCAGGTCGATGAGGTAGGTCCCGGGCAGGTTCTGCTGCTGCGTCGAGTCGCGGCCGTCGGCGTCGGTGCCGGCGGCGTCGGCGCCGAGCGCGGCGTTGAGGATCTCGCCCCCGAACCACCGGTGCGAGATCGTGATGTCACAGATCCACTGCTGGCCGGCGATGACCACGTCGGCGTCCTGCGTCGGCGAGCCCTCGCTGGGGCGGGCGTAGCAGGACTTCTCGATGCGGATGTCGCTGCGGCAGCGGTAGAGCATGCCCATGTTGTCCTGGGTCACGACGCCGGCCGCGCCGGCAGCGCCGCCGGGGTTCCCCGAGGACACACCGCCGCCGGTCGCCGCGATCGTGCCGGCCGCGATCGTGAAGGCCGAGATGTGCACCCGGCCGCCGCCGCCGCTGCCGCCGCCGCCGCAGCAGCCGCCCGCACCGCCCGTGCCGCCGTTGGCGCTGATGGCGCCGCCGTTCGTCACCTGCTGGCCGATGAGGGTGATGCCGCCGCCGCTGCCGCCGCCGCTGGCGCCGGTGTCGCTGAGCGCGCCGTTGCCGCCATTCGCCTGAACGGCGCCGCCGGCCCCGATCGTGATCGTCGTGGCGCTCGAAAGGAGCAGCCCGCCGCCGCCGCCGCCGCCGGACGCCGCCGAGCAGCCCGAAGTCCGGGTGCCGCCGCCGCCGCCGCTGCCGCCCTGCAGGTTGGCCGAAAGGTCGCCATACGTCCCGCCGCCGGCCGCGCCGCCGCCGCCGGTGCCGCCCGCGCCGCCGAAGCCGCCGCCGCCGCCGCCGCCCGTCGTCGGGATGCCGCCGCTACCGCCGCCCGGCCCGCCGCCCGGCCCACCCTGGCCGGGGTTGGCCGCGCCGAGGCCGCCCGCGCCGCCGCCCGCGCCGCCCGGCGAGGGCGTGAAGCCCTGGCAGCTCGGCGCCGTCGGCGTCGCGTTGGCGCCGTTCACGTCGATCGTGCCGCTCACGACGATGGGGCCGTGCGCCAGGAGCGCGAGCGGCCGGCTGCCGACGCCGTGCAGCGTCACGCCGGCGGGGATCGTGATCGTGGAGAAGGGGAAGATGGACATGCCGCCGCTCACGAACGCGGTGGGCACGACCTTGCCGTCGATCGTCAGCGCGTCGGTGTCGATGACGTGGAGGCCCGGCGCCAGCGCCGGGAACGCCGAACCCTCCATCTCGAGCGGACACCATGGGTAGTTCGCCTGGGCCAGGCGCTGCTCGCCCAACGGCACGGCCATCGTGACGCCCTTGCCGGCGACCGCGTCGGCGGAGTCGGGCGCGTAGACGTACGATGCCGCCGCCTCGGCAGGCCCGGTGTCGAGGGCCGCCGCGCCTTGGTTGTTGCCACCGGCGACGTTCGTCGTCGGCCCAACCGGCCCGGCCGCGGCCACGGGGGCCCCCTGGCCGCCGGTGGCGACGACGAATGCCGTCAGGAGACCGAGGGTCGCCAGGAGACCCGGCCGGCACACCCGCTGGATCGTGCGTTCGATCGTACTCACTGCGCTGCTCCGCTCTTGATGTCGTTGCCGCGACCACCGACAGGCCGCGAATGACCTTCTCGCACCGCTTGCCATCGGCCCGACCCACGCGGGCCGGTGCAAGCCGAACGGCGACGCGCCAGGTCGGCGCGCGCCAACAAACAACGCTCAACCACGCCATGGCGCCGGCGTGGCCCTGTCCGGCCGTTATTAACGCCGAGTGAGCGGCGTGGATACGGCTGTCCTAAACAAATCGGGGCCGTGATCTACGCACACCGGCCCCCGCCGCGGAATGCGGCGGGGGCCGGTCGAGGTCGTCTTCGTCGCGGCCGCTCCGCTCCGGCCTCGGCCAGGTCGGGCGGTCGCCCAGGGGCCGTGCCCCTAGCGGTACGTGATGTCCACCGACCAGTTCGTGATCGTCCCCT